>CAVSAP010000007.1:0-290317 GCA_963726055.1 uncultured Chloroflexia bacterium | reverse complement strand
CAGCGGCACGTGTGTCCGCTTGTCGCCAGTCGCCGCGGGCTGGCGATCCGCCGCGGCGTCCGGGCCGATCGACGGGATGAACTCCGGCGGCTGCCGGACCTGCGTCGCCTGCTCGAAGTCGTAGGCGAAGCCGATGAGCTCCGGCTCGTCCCAGCGGAGGCCGATGAACGACACGCCGATGGGCAGCGGGCCGACGTAGCCCCGCGGGCACCGTGATGTTCGCCCAGCCCGTGATCGCCGACGGGGTCGACGAGCCGACGAAGGCCGAGAAGTCGACGTCGATGTCGCCCTCGTCCGGGTTCGAATCGTCACCCAGGCCGGGCCGTTCGTCGGGCGATGATCGCGTCGAGGTCGTTCGCCTTCATGGTGTCGGTGATCGCCGCCTCGGCGATCGAGTCCGCCGTCTCCCGGGCGGCGATGCACGCCGTCGCTGTCCCGGCCGCCGGTCGCCTGGGCAAGGTCGAAGATCGCCGAGTTCCAGGGCCCTCCAGCTCGGGATGGGCGTTGTTGAAGTCGATCAGGTCCTGGAGCGTCTTCGGGTACTTGTTGCGGGTGTACGTCTCGAGGTAGCCCGCGATGTCGTCCTTGAACTCGCAGAGCAGCGCCTCGAACTCCGGTCCGTAGGCGTCGTCGATCGGGATGTTCGTGTTGTCGATGACGTCGCGCCCTGGTCCTCGAGCGCATCGACCGTCATCGTCGATGACCGCGGATGACGTCCGCGTCGACGACTCGCCGCTCGGACTCGTAGGTGCCCTCGCGCCAGACGCCGATCCGGGCGCCGCGGAGCGCGCGCTTGTCGAGGAACTTGGTGTAGTCGCGGTAGACGTGGCCGCGCGAGTCACGGGTCGCCGGATCGTCCCGGTCGACGCCGGTCATGGCGCCGAGGACCACCGCGGCGTCGGTCACGTTGCGGGTCATCGGGCCCGCGGTGTCCTGGTCGGCCGTGATCGGGATGACGCCCGCTCGGCTCGCCAACCCGATGGTCGGCTTGATCCCGACGATGCCGTTCGCACCGGACGGGCAGACGATGGAACCGTCCGTCTCGGTGCCGATGGTCACGGTTGCCAGGTTGGCCGCCGCGACGACGCCCGAGCCGGAGCTCGAACCGCACGGGTTTCGATCGAGAACATGGGCCATGTTGGTCTGGCCGCCGATCCCGCTCCAGCCGCTCGACGACGGGATGGACCGGAAGTTCGCCCACTCGGACAGGTTCGCCTTGCCGATGATGATCGCGCCCGCGTCACGCAGCCTCTTGACGATGAACGCGTCGCGCGGGCTGCTGCCCTCGAGCGCATACGAGCCGGCGGTGGTGGGCATGCCGGTCGAGTTGATGTTGTCCTTGAGCATCACCGGGATGCCCGAGCAGCGGGCGGTGGTCGCCGTGGCGGCGGGCCCGGTCGGCGCGCCAGGCGTCGTGAAGGACGCTCTTGTTGACGGTGATGACCGCGTTGAGCTTGGGGTTGAGCCGCTTGATTCGGTGGAGGTAGAACGCGGTGAGCTGGACCGATGTCAGCCGGTGGCGGTTCATCAGCCGCTGGAGCTGCGGGATCGTGAGGGAGTCGATGTCGTGGCCGTGGGTGGTCGTCGCGGTCGGCTGTTCTGCGGCCGGGTCCGCCGCGGCGGTGAACTGCGCTGCCGGGCCGGCTACCCCGAGCAGGAGTGCCAAGAGGGTCGCGAGAATCAGGGAACGTCGAACCAGTCTGCTCATCGCGCGTGACCTCCACGGGGAACGGGGTGGGTGGGTCGCCGGGGCGTCTGAAGGCGCTGGGGCGCTGGGGGTTCACGTCCATTAGACCCCATGGGTCAAGTCGGGCGATTGCGCCGACCCCTCGGGCTATGATTTCGGCTGATGGACAACCGCCTCCGAAGCGCGCTCGTCGTGCTGGCCATCGGCGTCCTGTGGGCGATCCTGTGGGCCGCGATCGGCATCTCGATCGCGCTCTTCGCTCTCGTCGTCCAGCCTGAGGTCATCGGTCCTGGCGAGGGCCCGGTCGACATCGCGTTGATCCTGGGCCCGCTCGGGCTGCCCGCTGGGATTGTTTTCGGCGGCGTCGTGACGATCCTCGAGCGAGGGCGGACGCTCGCCGATGTCGGGTTGGTTCAAGCCCTGGGGCTGGGCATCGTTGCGGCGGCGACGGTTGGGTTCGTTGCCGGGCTGCCGGCCAGCGCGATCGCGAATGCGTGCGTCCTGGGTGCGGTCGCGGGGCCCGCTTCGATCGCGATCCGACGGGTGGTCACGCGGCGGCGTGCGCTGAGCGCCTGAGTTGCGCGCGGCGCCATTCTTGGTCTGACCGAATAGGGATCGCTCAGCAGGAGGTCGCCGGCCGAGCCTTCGAGTTCGCGACGTCATCGATCGTCGTGCGTCGTCACTCCGTCCGTCTGGGAGCCCCGTGGAGGGACCTGGATTCGGACACTCGATCTTCCCGAATTCGATCGAATAGTTCCGTGTCATTCGAACTATCGGCGGGTGATTGGGCCCTGGAGACGCTCGCAAGACGCCGCTGTGGTGAGCTTTGTCCATGGAGCCCGCCGTCGTCGTCGCCGCGCTCGCCCGATTCCTCCCAGCCTTCCTCGGAAGAGCTGGCGAGCAGCTGGGCGATGAGCTGGGATCCGACGCAGGACGCATGGCGAAGAAGCTGTGGGACCGCCTCCGAGACTCGATCATGGGGAACGCCGTCGCGAAGGATGCGGCAGAGAAGGTCGCCGATCGACCAGACGATCCGCGGGCGACCGGGGCGTTGGAACTTCAGCTCGAGTCGATGCTCACACGGGACGAAGGGCTTCGGCGAGACCTTGAGGCCATTCTCGCGACACGCCCGTCGGGTGCGATCACGGCGACCGACGGCGGCAGCGTCGTGATCGGCGGTCAGCAGGCGAGCGATGGCGGTTTGATCATTGGTGGCTCGGTTGGCGGGAACGTCACTAAAAGGGGATAGGAGTCACCAGGATCCGGGTTCCTCGCGCCGTGGGGACGCGCCGGGTAGCAATCTGGCGACGATGGTCAGGACGAGGCCGGCGAAGAGCAGTGCGCCGCCGAGTTGGAAGAACTGACTGCGGTCGGGTCGATTGGCATCCGCGGTCTGGGCGGCCTTGATAAGGCACTCGTTCTGCTCGAAGCCGGGCTGCGGATACTTCGCATAGCAAGCTTTCTGCGCCTGCTGCAGGCCTCCTTGGTCAGTGGCCGCGGCCAGGATGGGGTAGCCGAAAATCCCGAACCCGATCAATGCGACCGCCATGCCCAGAATGACGACCAATTTCGCGGGCCCACGCGCCCGAGCCCACCAGCCGATCTCGTCGTCGATGTAGATCGGTTGCTTGATCTTCGTTGTCTTCTTGTACTTCCTGTTGTCCTGCGTCACCGACCCGCCGACACTGCCGCCGACCACCACTCCGCCACCGTGCGCTCTTTGTCCGCCCTCGACATATGAGCCGCCGCCCGAGGCCGTTCGTTGGCGCGAGCCAGGTCCGCGGAGGACACGGACCTCAAGGGTCGTCCCGCCGATCTCGAGCATGTCTCCCTCGTTGAGTTCTGCGACCGACTCGTGACGTCCGTTCACCGAGGTGCCGTGGGTAGATTGGAGGTCCCGGACCGAGAGGCCTCCGGTGCGAGTCCATCGGACCTCGGCGTGCCTTCGCGATGCGATCGGGTCCTTGGGCAGCGCGCCCGGTCCAGCCACTTCTCGACCAAGGAGCAGCCCGTCTTCCGGAATTGGGATTTCCACGCCCGCGTACGGACCGCCGATGACGTGAAACGTGACCTCGTCGTTCGGGTCGAACCTACTCATGGATCAAGCGCCCTCGAGGGTCAGTCGGCGCCCATGGTCTCTCGCGGGCATCTCCGGAGCGTCTCGAGTGATCAGAAGGCACCGTGTGATGAGCGCGATTCGACCTACGTGCGAAGTCCGGTCGGTAGCGGGGGCAGCTCGTCGTAGCTGGTTGGGTGGTGGTCGCAGCGTCAGGCCCGGCATGGCCGGAAGCGGACGGAAGATCGTGAGGACCTGGCCGCCCACATGAGCCGCCGACGGGGTCACGATCCCGCGGCAGCCAGCGTGGTAGTAGGCCTCGCCGACAGGCTGTGTCTGGGGCCATTGCCGCCTGGTCGGGTGTAGTTCGGCGATCCCATGTCTCGCCAGGATCGTGTCGGGTCTGAGGTCCGCGATCTCGGTCACGTCGACGGCGATTCGCCACGTGTCTCGCGGCATTCGGCTTGCCGGCGGCGCGCCCTGCTCCGAAGTGTGGCGATACCACTCGGCCCAAGCGGTGTCCTCACTATCGGCGAGGTAGTAGCCGCGGACGACCGCGCCCGTCTGCCACCGGCCATCGGCTGGGTCGAGTCGTCCAGAGGAACGGATCACCGCCGCCTTGAATGATCCGCCACCAAACGCCGCTGATGGAGATCCTGGAGGCGGCCAGTCCGCTCAGGAGAAGGAGTCGTTCTCGAGTTCGGCGACGAGCCTCGAGACTTCCTTGTAGCGCCCGTCGCCCAGGGCCGCCAATGGCCGCTCGTCACCCAACGCCGGCAGCGGCTTGTTGAGCCAGAGCGGAACATAGCCCGCGTCCATCGTTCGTGATAGTCGGTCGACGATCGCGATGAGTTCCAGCAGACGTGCCCGAAACTCGGCCGACGGCTGGCGCTTCGCACGCGCCCATGACGCGACGGTGCCGACCTCTGCGCCGGTGGCCCTGGCGATGTCGCCAGCATCGACGCCGAGCGCCTTCACCCGATTCACTTCTGCTGCGTAGGCTGCGGCCGCATTCATGCGTGTACCCCGTTCTGTAGCGTCAGAGTAGCGATTCTGGCGCGCTCAGTCAACCTGTCGCTCAGAGGAACAGTGGCGGGCTGAGTCCGATCCAGCGGTCGAAGCGGCCGAACTCGCGATCGGACATCAGGAAGCTGATGAACGGGTCGAACTTGAAGCCGCGGCTCAGGAGGTGGCGAGTGGCGACCTCGTTCGGAGCCGGGACCTCGAGGCTCAGTTCGTTCATGCCGAGCGCGTGGGCCCGGTTCTCGACGTGCAGCAGGATGTCGGGCAGGTCGGCCGGGTCGAGCGCACCGATCGGGCCGGCGTCGGCCGGCGACATGAACGCGAAGCCGACCGCGGCGTCGCCTCGCCGGTAGAGGTACGTCTCGCGGCTGTCGAGCAGCGCCTGCAGGGCGCCCTCGCTCCGCTCGAACCCGAGGATCGATCGCTCGATCGCACGGATGGCGGCAACGTCAGCCTCGCCATCGACCAGGTGTGCGGTCAGGCCGGGTGTCGGATCAGCTGGCTTCGGGGGGCCGCTCAGGCCGAATATCGGAAAGCGCACAGCCACCCCGGCCGCGTAGTAGCGGGCGAGCGCCCGCACGTCACGCGTCGCGATGATCGCCCGGATCGATCCGCGGCCCAGCGGAAATGCGCGGGCCAGGAGCTCGCGCCCAAGGCCGCGGGCCTGGTGGCCGGGCCGGACGAAGAACTCGGTCAGCTCGAAGAGGCCGTCGGCCTCGATCGATCGGGCGACCCCGATCAGCTCGCCCGACGCCCGATCATGGGCGACCCACCACTCCGCGGCGTCGGCGGCAAGGTAGCGGTAGAACGGCTCGATGCTGGCCCACCACTCCTCCTCCGACCCCTCGAGCGGCGCCCCGTGCTGCGCCTCGTACTCGGTGATCGTGGCGTAGAGGAGCTGGTGGGTCGGGCGAGAGTCGTCCGGCGTTCCGCGGCGGATCTCGATGGCTGCGTCATCCACCGCGTCATCGTACGGGCTGCCACCGTCGACCGGGCGGCCCGAGCGCCGTCGGTCGTCGTGGGGCGCAGCCGGTGAGCCGCCCGAAGGCACCGTGGAGGAACCGATGAACAAGCCGACCAGATTCATGGCGCTCCTGACCGGGGTCGTCGTTGTCGTCGCCGCCTGTAGCACGAGTGGCGGGGCGCCGACCGCTTCGAGCGCGTCATCCGCAGCGCCATCCTCGGCGTCGTCTCCGGCCGGGTCGGACGCCCCGTCGGCGCCCGCGTCAGTCGACCCGTCGTCGCTGCTCGGGATCGTGCTGTCGTCCGGCAAGATCCGGATCTCGACCGATCCCAACTACAAGCCATTCTCGTTCGCCAACCCCGACGGCACGTACGAGGGCTTCGACACATCGACCGCCGAGGAGGTCGTCAAGCGACTCAGCGCGAAGGTTGGCAAGGAGATCGCGATCGACTGGCAGACCCCCGGTTGGGACCTGATCACGGCCGGCAGCTGGGGCGGCCGATGGGATCTCTCGATCGGCTCGATGAGCGTCACCGTCGGTCGCGCCAAGGTCGTCGACTTCGCCGATCCGTACTACTACGACTCCGGCGCGGTTGCCGTTCCGAAGGATTCGCCGATCCAGTCCCTTTCCGAGCTCAATGACGGCAAGACGTTCTGCGTTGGGACCGCCACGACGTACGAGCAGTGGCTCAACGGCACGCTCGAGATCGTCGATCCGAACATCGTCGCGGCGCCGACGAACCCGCAGGTCACGGCGCTGCCGACGGACAACGAGTGCATCCAGGCCGTCGCCGCCGGTCGCACGTTCGACGCGATCGTCGCCAATGCAAACGGCTTGGCCGACGCCGCCAAGACCGCCCCGATCCGCGTGCTGGAAGGCCCGCCGATCTTCACCGTGTCGGTGGCGTTCGCCCTCGACAAGAGCGGGCCCGACACGACGGCCCTTCTGGCGCTGCTCAACGAAATCGTCGCCGAGATGCACGAGGACGGCACGCTCTCGGAGCTGTCCACGGAGTGGCTCGAGAAGGACGTGAGCCAGAAGCCGACCTGATCGATCCGCCCAGTTGTTCCAGGTGCGCGCCCGGCGATCGTCGTCGGGCGCGCTTCTTGCTTTTCGAGGAGGGTGAGTGGTGTTGAAATGACCGTCATCCAGGGGACGAACGACCAGCTCGTGGCGGCGATCGCTCAGGCCCGCGAACGGCGAAATCGACGCTGGCGAACCAAGTTTTACGCGATGTGGGCGGTCATCGTCGCCGCCCTGTCGCCTTCATCCTGATCACGGTCACGGTCGACTCCACGTTTCTCCAGAAGTGGATCCCGTTCATCCTCGCGGGCGTCCCGATCACGCTCTTCCTGGCAGTCACGTCGATCTTCTTCGCGACGATCCTCGCGGGGCTCGGGGCCCTTGGGCGGCTCTCGCGGAACCCGTTCCTCAACGCGATCGCCAGCTTCTATGTCTCGTTCTTTCGCGGGACGCCGCTGCTTCTCCAGATCCTCTTCATCTACCTTGCGCTCCCGCAGGCCGGGATCGTCCTGCCCGCCATCCCGACGGCCATCGTGGCGTTGAGCCTCAACTACGGCGCGTACATGACGGAGGTCTTCCGGTCGGGCATCCAGGCAGTTCCCCACGGCCAGACGGAGGCTGCCCAGTCGCTCGGGATGACGTCGCGGACGACGTTCCGCCGGATCATCGCTCCGCAGGCGTTCCGGATCGTGACACCGGCCGTTGGCAACGACTTCATCGCCATGATCAAGGACTCCTCGCTCGCCTCCGTGGTCGGCGTTCAGGAGCTCCTGTGGCGGGCGCAGACGGCCGGCCGGCCCACGTTCCAGTCGATGCAGACCCTGCTCGTCGCGGCCCTCGTCTACTGGGTGCTGACGATCCTCTTCTCGCTGTTCCAGGACCGGCTCGAGCGCCGAATGGCGACCGGCGATCGGACGCAGGGACGACGACCATGACGCTCACGCACGTCATCGACCCGGCCGAGACACCCGGGCACATGGTCAAGCCCGGCGCCGAACCCATCGTCCGGGCGACCGCGATCGAGAAGAACTTCGACGCGCATCACGTCCTGAAGGGCTGCTCGATGACCGTCTATCCCGGTGAGACCGTGACCATCCTCGGTCGCTCCGGGTCGGGCAAGAGCACGTTCCTGCGCTGTCTGAACTTCCTCGAGGAGCCGACCGCCGGCATGGTCGACATCGGCGGCGTGGTTGTCGTGGCGGAGCCGCTGAAGGGCCGGGATCGAGCGGGCTCGGCACGGATCCGCCAGCTCCGATTGAGGGCCGGAATGCTGTTCCAGGAGTTCAATCTCTTCCCGCACCTGTCGGTGCTCGGCAACCTCATCGAGGCACCCGTCCACGTCAAGGGCATGGCTAAGACCGAGGCAACCGAGCTGGCCGAGACCTACCTCGCGAAGGTCGGGCTCAGCGACAAGCGCGACGAGTACCCGTCGCGGCTGTCGGGCGGTCAGCGGCAGCGCGTGGCGATCGCCCGGGCGCTCACGATGGAGCCGGAGGTCCTGCTTTTCGACGAGCCGACGAGCGCGCTGGATCCGTCGCTCGTCGGTGAGGTGCTCAAGGTCATGGAGAGCCTGGCGCACGAAGGCCGGACGATGATCGTCGTCACCCACGAAATGGCCTTCGCCCGCGAGGCGGCCGATCGCGTCTACTTCATGGACGATGGGCTGTTCGTCGAGATCGGGCCACCGGAGCAGGTGATCTCCGCCCCGAAAGACGAACGCACGCGGACCTTCTTGAAGCGGTTCCTTCACGGCTGAGGGACGACTCAGCGCACACATCGGCCTGACGGTCAGGCAGGCTGCGTCCGCTTCAGGAGCGCGAGGCTGCTGGCGGTGAGCGCGAACACCGCGGCAACGATGGCGGTGATCGCGAAGTACTGGACATTCGCGTCGGGCGATACAAACCCCAGAAGGAGATAGACCGGGAACAGCAGGGCAAGGGCAATCACCGTCCGACGATAGCCAGGCGGACCCGCGAGGCGAAGGAACAGCGCGGCGCCCACCACGGCGGCGGCATACGTCACCGCAAACTCCACATACTTAGCCTGCTCCCATTCCAACCCGGGCACCGCCTTCTGGAGCGTGTCGGTCAGGTCCAGCGCCACGATCGCCAGCGCGCCGATCTCGGCGCCGATCAGCGTCTGAATGTGGCCGGTCTGCCACCCGCGATCGATCAGCCGACGGATGGGGTTGGCGGATGAAGCAGGGGGCGCCGTCCCGGCGATCGCCGGTTCCGGCGGTGTCGCGGAGGCGGCGGCGGGCACAGGTTCGGCTACCGGCTCGACCGGCGCCTGGGCGGGTGCGTCGACGGGTCGTGCGGTTTGTGCGACGCGTTCGGTCCTGCGGCGCCTGACACTGGGATCCGCGACCTCGCCGACGACATGGATCTCGGCATTCCCGGCTGGTCCGGTAACGGTGACGATGCCATCGAGCGGACCGGGAACTGATGTGTCCGCATCGATGCGGATCGTTCGGTCCAGGCGCCGGACGTGCAGAGCGGGGATGGACGACTCCACCCGCGAGGCGGTCGCAAGCGGGACCCCTTCGATGAGGACGTCACCCGCGGCTAGGTCCCCAACGGCTAGCGTTCCGAGGTCGACAGCACCAACCGAGACGCGGAGACTCGTCCGCGACACTGCCTCCGTGGCCGCGGTCGCGACAGCCCGGCTGTCGTCGTTCGCCAGCCGTTCGAGGACCTGCCCGTGCACCGGCGGCAACGGGCAGGTTGGTGCTCTCCGCCAGTCGGGCGAGGATGTCGACGCTGCCGAGCCGCGTTGGCGGGAACGGGTGGTCGACGAGCTCGAGGAGGTCAGGCGGCAACGCGGCAGGAACGATGACGCGCTGCGGGTTCTTCGCCAGGACCAATTCGCCCTGGACACCGAACTCCCACTTGCCGGGCGTCTGGTTCGGGGACTCCTCGCGCACCCGCTCGAAGACGTAGTCGTAGAGCTCGCCGAGGGACACCATCCCGTCCTGATCTCGGTCGGCCGCACCGGTCGTCAGTCCCTCGACGAGGGCGCCCGTGAAGATCGACGGCTGCGTGGTAACGGAGTCGGCGAGGTCCGACCCCTCGAACGCGAACTCCATGGCGTTCGACGCGGTGATCACGGCCCGGCCGCGGCCTCCACCCAGTTCGTCGCCTCTCTGCTGGAACTGGTCGGCGACGTCGATCACACCGGCGGCTCGCGGAACCACGCCGCGCTCGAACGCTCCGCCGAAGCAGCAGTCCAGGAGCAGGACGGCGCGCTCCGCGCGGCTCCGTCGCATGAGCCGATTCACGAGCGACGCATCGACGGCCGTCGAGGCGAGCAACGCCGGGCGGGTGTTGGTGGCCGCGAGATACAGCTCGCCGCTGTCGTCCTTGAGCCCGTGGCAGGAGAAATGGAGAACGATGAGATCGCTGGCCTTGCCGCCGGTCAGGAGCGTCTCGACCCGCTCTGCAATCGCTGAGCTCGTTCCGTTTCGCAGGACCTCGACTTCGAAGTCGCCGAGCTCCGGATCAGCGAGGACGCCGGCCAGCGCCTCGGCGTCGGCGCCCGGGGCGCGAAGTCTGCGCAGCCCGGGATCGACGTATTCGTCGGTGGCGACGATCAGGGCGCGGCGGCTACCGGCCATGGCACGAGCTCGGCATCGTCGGACGGTATTCCTCTGGTGTCATCGACCTGTCTCGCTCTTCGGGCTGTCGGCCCGTTGGGCCCGCAGGTCGCGGAGGACGGTCCAGCCGGTCTTGTCGCGACGCAATGCAGCGACCGGCCATCGGTGGACCTCGACGCCGTGGGGCGGCTGTCGCTCGGCGGCGGCCGACGCGTCGGGCCAGGTCACGCTGCCGTCGGCCGTGCGGGCGGCGATCAGCCAGTAGTCGCCGCTGCGGAAGCGCGAGCCCTCGAAGTGGACCTCGAGGCCGGCGTCGAGGGTGATCGGGCCGGGCCCGCCCGGTCGGGCCGGGATCGGGCGGTCGTCCCAGCGGCGGACGATCGGGTCGAGGAGGTCATCAGGAGCAGGTTCCGCCAACGGCGACACCGCGAGCCGATCACCGTCGGTGCGCTCCACCCGAACGAACCATCCCGGCCGGCGCTCCAGGATCGTGACGCGGTCGACCACCTCGAGATGATCGCCCTCCCTGAACTCAGGCTCATTGCTCTTCGCGAGGACGACCTCAGTTGCGGTCGCCGATCGCACTGCCGCAGTCGTCGAGCCGTTGTCGCGGGACCACTTGAACGTCGGCTCGTCGCCACCGTCGTGGATCTCGATCCGATAGAGCCGGTTGTCCAAGCCCTGGTATCGGCCGCGGACGGCGAGCGTCGCGTCTGTTGTTTCTGTCGGGACCTCCCAGTCCGGCTGGCGGCGTCGGACATCGCCGGGGACCCGATGGAACCGGACCTGTGCGACGGTGACCAAGCGGACCGTCGTGTCCGGACCGCCGAGCGCCGGGTCTCGGAGGGTCTCGTCCTCGGTTGCGGTCACCTCGCGCTGCCAGACGTCGAGGTAGGCGAGGTAGGAGCCGGCGTCGGTCGGGAGGCGGGTCGGCGGCAGGTCCGGCTGCACCCCCGCGTCCGTGTCGGTCGCGAGCTCACAGAGCAGCCCGTCGATCCACGCGTGCCCGGCCCCGATCGTCAGCCGCTCGCCGTCGGCCGACAGGGCGAACCCGTCGCCGACGAACGCGCACGGCCCGAACAGATCCCGGATGAGTGTCCGCTGTCGGTGGTCGCGGATCGCCTCCGCTTCGTTCCAGTCGCTGTCGGTCAGGACGCGACCCTGCTGAAGCAGCACGCCCGCGAAGCGCTTGCCGGGCTGGAAGCGAAGCCTTGAGTAGTCGCCACCCACGCGCGGACGGTACGACGCGACGTCAGGCCGTGCAACGTGACACGTCGAATTGACACGTCAATCGGACACGACGAGAAGAGGCGCGGCCGAAGCGCATTGGCGTCGGGCTGTCTGGTCGATTGCAATAGGGATCGCTCATCAGGAGGTCGCCTGACGGGCTTTCGCGTTTCTGGCGACATCGATCGTCGTTCGACGTCAGTCCGTCGCTCCTGGAGCGTCGTGGAGTGACGTGGATTCGGTTGCTCGGGTGAGGCCGATCGACCAAATCGTTCCGCGTCATTGGAACTACTGGCTATCGTTGCGCCATGCGTGAGCCCCTCACGATCGCCGTTGCCCAGCCGCTGTGCGTCCCGTACGACGTAGCGGCGAACGCGGCGACGCACGCGGCGACCGTTCGATCGGCGGGCGCCCGGGTCGTGGTCTTTCCGGAACTCTCCCTGACGGGCTACGAGCTGGACGCCCCGGCGATCACCGCCGACGACCCGCGACTGGCGCCGATCGTCGAGGCCTGTGGCGAGGCGGGGTCGCTGGCCCTGGTGGGCGCCCCGGTCCTGGGCGAGGCGGGCCGCGTGCACATCGGGATGCTGGCCATCGACGGCGCGGGTGCCACCGTTGCCTATCGCAAGATGTGGTTGGGCGGGGCGGAGCCGGAGCGGTTCAGCCCGGGAAGCGCGCCGACCGTGCTCGAGGTCGACGGCTGGCGGCTCGGTCTCGCGATCTGCAAGGACACGGGCATTCCCCAGCATGCGGCCGACACGGCGGCCCTCGGGATCGATGCCTACGTGGCCGGCGTCCTCGAGTCGGCCGACGACGTTGCTGTCCCGGAAACGCGCGCCCGGCGCGTCGCCGTCGACCACCACGTCTGGGTCGCGACGGCCAGCTTCGCCGGCTCAACCGGCGGTGGCTACGACCAGGCCGCGGGCTGTTCCGGCATCTGGTCGCCCGATGGCGTCGAGGTCGCCCGGGCAGGCCCCGAGACCGGCGCCATCGCCCGCGCGACGCTGACGCAAATGGTGACGATGGAAGCTCGCTAGGCCCGAATCCGATCGATGCCGGCGACGCCGTCGAATCCGGAGTCGAAGGTGAGGATCCGTTTCATGTTGTGCCGCTTCATGACAGCAACATGGATCGCATCCCGGGCCGACAGTCGATCGTTGCGGCCGAGCAGGCGGCGCGCCCGCTGGACGTCCTCGAGCTCGATTTGGTGGACGACGTCAACGACGCCGAGGAGGGCATCGAAGGCCGCTTCGATCGCGTCGCGCCGCTTGATCGCGGTAAACCGGTGAAGGATTTCCTGGAGAACCTCCGCGTCGGTCGCCAGGGGCTCGTTGTCCACGATCGCCCGCTCAAGCAGCCGGCGCGCAGCGTCCTTGTTTGGATGATTGGCTCCCACGAGGTACATGGGGATGTTCGAGTCAACGAAGATCACGACCCGTCGAGCTCGCCGTAGCCCTGTTCGATCTCGTCGAGCATCGTGTCAATGTCGCCGGTCGGAAACGAGAAGGCGGCGGCGCGACGGACGGCCGTCAGCTTCTGACCGACGTCCGCGCCCGCCTCAGCCTCGTGCGCGGCCCGCAGGGAACGGCGGACCCACTCGGCGGTCGTCATCCGTCGCCGTCGCGCGAGCCGCTGGAATTCGGCCAGCTCCTCGTCGTCGAGCAGGACCTGGAGGCGCTTGGTCATGTGCATGAGCCTAATTGACTCATCCGTATGAGTCAAACGCCTTGCTTTACAGTAAGCAAGGAAACCTGGTATGCTGGGACGATGAAGGTAACGATCGACATCGGTTCAGACCTGTATCGCGCCGTGAAAGTGGAAGCGGCCCGGGCCGATCGCAGTGTGCGGGACATCGTGGACGAGGCCCTTGAGGCCTGGCTCGAGGCGGCTGAGACCAAGGAGGACCGCGCCTCGGCCGAGGCCGCCCTCGCCGAGTATCGGCGTGACGGCGGAGAAGCCGCTGAGTCGTTCTTCGGATCACTGGCCGCCGAGACCAAGGCCACCTACGGCCCTGGCGAGGGGTGAGCGAGGCGGGTCGCCGAGTCGAGCTCGCGCCTGCAGCTCAGCGTCAACTTCGACGGCTGCCGCCGGGTGATGCCGCACGGTTGCGGGGCCCCATTCTTTCACTGGCAATCGAGCCGCGTCCCCCAGGCACGGTCAAGATCGCGGGCACGGACTTCTGGCGGTTGCGGGTCGGCGATCTCCGCGTGATCTATATGGTCGATGATCCCGCAGGTGTTGTTATCGTCCTCAAGGTCGCCCGACGTTCCGAAAGCACGTATCGCGGGGTCGGTCCGAGATAGCCGGAAGCGCCCGGGCGAATAGACTCAGTGGGCCATGAGCACCTCCATGCGGCCGGCTGGGCAGCCGGTCGTCGGGACTCCGTCCCACGAGACGCCCTTCATGGGCCGCACCGCCCAGCTCGACATGCTGGTCGGCGCTCTCGACGATGCCCTTCGCGAGGGTCAGCCACGGTACGTCCTCGTCGACGGGGCGGCCGGGATCGGCAAGAGCCGGCTCGTCCGGGAGTTCCTTGGGGCCGCCCGCGAGCGCGCGCCGTCCGCGGCAATCCTCCAGGGCCGCTGCCTCGCGACGGGGCGAGGGCTCAGCTACTGGGCGCTCGGCGAAGTGCTCCGACGAGCATGCGGCATCGGGCTCGACGATCGGGCCGAGGACGCGGAACAGCGACTTCGGTCCGGCGTTGAGCGCATCCTGGCACCGCTGGGACTGACGAAGAGCCAGGTCGAGGAGACGCTCAACGCCCTCGCCACGTCTGCCGGGATCGTCATTCCCGGCAATCCCATCGACCGCACCGAGCCCCGGCTCGTCGGAATGGCGATCACCCGTGCCTGGGGCCAATTCTTCGGCGGATACACGCGGCGCGGCGGCACGATCCTCGTCATCGAGGACCTCCACTGGGCAGGATCCGCACTGGTCTCGGCGCTGCCGGCGATCGCGTCGACGCTCGACGGCCCGTTCCTCCTGGTCGCGACGGCGCGCCCGGCGTTCCTCGGCCGCGAACCCGACTTCATGGCGGCGCACGGGTTGATCAAGGTCGACGTTCCGCCGCTCGGAGCGGACGACGCTGCCGGCATGGTCGATGCGCTGCTGCCGGCCGGGGCCCTGCCGGGCGACCTGCGGTCAACCGTGGTCGCGAGGTCCGAAGGGAACCCGTACTTCCTGGAGGAAGCCGTCCACCACCTCGCGGAGGAGGGCACGGCCGCGATCCCGGACTCGATCCAGGCGGTGCTCGTCGCGCGGATCAAGAGCCTGCCGCTCGCCGAGCGTCGCGTCCTGCAGGAGGCGGCCGTGGTTGGACGCGTCTTCTGGGAGGGCCCGATCCGGCAGGCGCTGGGTGCGTCCGACGTCGGTGACGCGCTGCGCCGCCTCGCCGAACGCGGCCTGGTCGACACGCGCCCGACGTCCAGTCTCTCCGGGGAAGTCGAGCTGACTTTCAAGCACGCCCTTCTTCGCGACGCCGCGTACGGGACGATGACGGCGGCGCACCGGGCACGGTCGCACGCGTCCGTCGGTTCCTGGCTGGAGGGGATTGCGGACGATCCGAAGGCCGAACTGGCCGGGTTGATCGCCGAGCACTTCCACCAGGCGATCGAACAGGACGCCGACAGGACGGCATGGCCGGACGCTGCCGACCGCGAGCAAGTTCGCGCGCGGGCGGTTCGGTACCTGATGCTTGCTGGCTCGAGCGCCCGCCAGCGCTATGCAATCGACAAGGCGGTTGAGCTCCATGAAGCGGCATTCCGGCACGCAGCGTCAGACGCGGAGCGTGCGCGGGCCGCGGCCCAGGTCGGCCTGGACCACGAATCGGGACTCGTCGGCCCGCCGGCGATCGAGGGCTACCGCCGGGCGATCGAGGCGGCCGATCGGGCGGGGCTACCGGCCGACGAGCGAGCGCAAATCCGGCTCGGCGCCGCGCGAATGATGGCGCTCAGGTGGGGCGCGTTTCCCGAACGGCCGGACCCCGCCGAGATCGACGAGTTCGTCGACGAAGGTCTCGGGCTCGCCGAGGACGCGGAGACCCGCCTGTGGTTACTGGCCATGCGGGGTGGCGCGGGGATGCGCTGGGACGCGGCCCATCTGTCGGATCCAGTGTTCATTGCGGACCGCGAGAGGTCCGTGGCCGCCGCGCTGACCGGCGCTCAGCAGCTCGGGCTCAACGAACTCGCCGTGGTCGCAGGACGTCTTTCGGGTCAGCTGGAATATGCCGCCGGCCGATACGGAGAAAGCGCGGCGGCGTTCCGCTCGCTGATCGCCCCCCTCGACGTCCTCGGATCCGTGTATCAGCGAGCGCTCACCGGCATGTACGTGGCCGTTGCCCTGTCGGACATCGAGGGTGCCTACGCGGACGCGCTGGTCGTGTCTCGAGACGTGCTCGAGGTGGGTCGAAATCTCAGCCCGCACGAGCATGCCCACGGGACGTCTGCGGTCCTCTGGTGCCTGTACCACCTGGGCGACTGGGCGGAGACGCAAGCGCTCGTTGAGGAGCACCTCGTGGCCGTACGCGGCACCGACGTCTTCGTTTGCCCGTACATGCGATCCGGACCACTGGTCGGGGCATTGATCGCGGCTCACCTCGGCGAGTTCGACCGCGCCAACGAGCTGCTCGGCCTGGTCGAGCTGAGCGACGACGCGCCGGGTTTGCCGGAGGCGCTGCACGCGCGGGTCCTCGTCGCACTCGGCGAGGCTGAGCGCGGAGTCGCGGTCGCCCAGGGCATGATCGACAGCGAGTCGAGACTCGCGAGCCTGGAGGAGAACGACCACGAGGCGGTCGCCCTCGTCGAGGGGTTGCAGGCGCTGGGCGAATGGGATCGGTTGCGGGCATTCCTGCCGGATGCCCGGCGCCGCAGCGCTTCGCTCGCGATCCTCGGCCCCGTCTGCGACCGGGCGGAGGGAGTGGTTGCGATGGCGGACGGTGATCCCGACCGTGCCATCGAGTTGCTCCGGCGGGCGCTCGCTGGCTTCGAACGGCTCCGCGTCCCTTATGAGATCGCCCGAACCAAGACGCTGCTCGCGAACGCGCTGCCCGATGGCGACGCCATGCTTGCCGACGCGATCGCAACGGCCGAATCGCTGATGGGCGACCGGGCGCCGGCGGGGGAGCCCGACACGGCCGCGAGCCCCGAGGTCCAGCCGGGCGATCCGCCGCTCACCGAGCGAGAGCGCGAGATCCTGGCGCTGATCGGCGAAGGGATCAGCAACCAGGCGATCGCCGAACGGCTTGTGCTCAGCCCCAGGACCGTTGAGCGCCACGTGTCGAACATCTACATCAAGCTGGGGTTCGAGGGCCGGTCGTCGTCTCGGGCTGCCGCGGCGTCCTACGCCGTCCGATCGAGCCTGAAGAAGGGACCGAACTAGGAACGTGCACGCCGACGCGGGCCGACAGCGCATCTACGTGTCGGCCGCCAAACCTTCGACAGATCGCCTGTCCGCGCCCAATTGATTTCGCGTGCCGGTACGGAAGCCACGCAACCCTTCGATGCCTAAGTTCTTCCTCAGAGGAACCAGGCAGAACGGAAGGGGATACGGACATGAACAGCATCGGCAGCGATCTAGCGCGGACCCACATGGCCGAACTGTTGGCGGGGGCGGACAACGAGCGTCTCGCCAGCATCGCCCGAGGCGCCCAGCCGGCCCGGGCGCGCCGCAGCCTCCCGGGCGGTCCCGTGGTCAGGGTCGCCGTCACGGTTGCCGTTTCCCTCGTGCTCGCCTCCCGATTACTCCCGATCACGATCTGACCTGGGATGCGGCCTAGGGCCGGATGTTCTGGTTCAGGTGGAAGACGTTCTCGGGGTCGTACTTCCGCTTGAGGTCGCCGAGCCGGGCGAGCTGGGTTGCGAGGTAGGCGCGGCCGACGGCTTCGGGCCGCGCGGCCGAGGTCAGCCGCTCGTCTTGTCGAGGTGTTGCAGGAGCCTGTGGGCGGCGAGCTCGACCTGCTTGTGGCGCCATTCGGCGGCCCGATAGACGCAGGCGATGAGCGCCGTCCGGTGGACCTTTTGAAGGTCGCCGAACACGAACGCGTAGCGACCCTTGGTCTCGTCCGTGGCGCCGTCGGTCAGCCCGAGGTGCCATTGGGCGTAGTCGTCCCAGGAATGGGACTTCAGGTACGCGTTCTCGTCGTCCGCGGTCGGCGCGACATCGCCCCAGTCGCTGTCGAGGACGTAGCGGTGGGCGTCGATGAGCTTCCGCGCGTGTGCGACCGCGCGCTTGTTGACCTTGTACGAAGCCATGTGTCGAGTACCCCGACCAGTCAGTCGTCGAGGACGAACGTCACCATCAGGTTGACCTGGTACTCGGCGATCTGGTCGTTCTTGATGTCGACCCGCTGCTCCTTGACCCAGGCGCTGCGGACATTGCGGAGCGTCTTCGTCGCCCGGCTGATGCCCTTCTGGATCGCGTCGTCGAAGCTCGTCGGCGAGGTGGAGCTGATCTCGGTGACTCGTGCGACAGCCATTGCGTGGCCTCCTCCGCTCATGCAGTTCACACCGGTCCCGACACGATACCAGCGGGACGCGCCCGCGAGCCTTGCGGGACCCCGGCCGATATGCTGGTCGGACTGAGGAGGACCAAGCCGATGACCGATCCCACGACGACGATGGGTGTCCTGCGCGAGTCGATCGCGCCCTTTCTGGGCTTCCTGAACGGGTCCATCTGGGCCCGGAACGGTGAACCGGGAGTCGCCAACTTCGCCGTCGGGAACCCGACGGAGATGCCCATCCCCGGCTACGCGGACGCGCTGCATGCTGCGCTCGAGCCGCAGTCGCCCGATTGGTTCGCCTACAAGTTCAGCGAGCCGAAGTCCCAGGCGACGGTCGCGCGCAGCCTGACCGCGCGGACGGGCCTCGACTGGGATCCGGCCGACGTCGCGATGACGAACGGCGGGTTCGCGGCCCTTGCCGTCGCCTTCCGGGCGATCCTCGAGCCGGGCGACGAGGTCGTCTTCCTGTCGCCGCCGTGGTTCTTCTACGAATTGCTCATCCGCGCCGCGGGGGGAGTGCCGGTTCGCGTTGCCCTGGCGCCGCCACGGTTCGATCTCGACCCTTCGGCGATCGCCGCGGCGATCACGCCCCGGACCCGGGCGGTGATCCTCAACACGCCGCACAACCCGAGCGGTCGCGTCTATCCGCTGGCCGATCTCCGCGCGCTGGCCGCGGCGCTCGACGAGGCGGCGGGGCGGATCGGGCGGCAGGTCTTCCTCGTTTCCGACGAGCCCTACAACCGGATCATCTTCGACGGGCGCCAGTTCCACAGCCCGGCCGAGGTCTACCCGGACACGATCATCACGTACTCGTACGGGAAGACGCTGCTGGCCCCGGGCATGCGGATCGGCTACCTGACGGTCCCGCCGACGATGGCCGACCGAGAGGCCTTCCGCGAGCGGGTCATGCTGGCCCAGCTGGCCACCGGATTCGCGTTCCCGAACGCGCTGCTCCAGCACGCGATCGAGGACCTGGAGCGGCTGTCGATCGATGTCGGCGTTCTCGAGCGGCGCAGGGATCGCATGGTCGAGGGACTGCGAGGGCTGGGCTACGAAACCACCGTGCCCGAGGGCACGTTCTACGCGATGGCCCAGAGTCCGATCGACGACGACATCGCGTTCGGCGAGATCCTCGCCGAGGAGGACGTGCTGATCCTGCCGGGCACGATCGTCGAGCTGCCGGGCTGGTTCCGGATTTCGCTGACCGCGGGCGACGAGATGGTCGAACGCGGCCTGGTTGGCTTCGAGCGAGCGCGGGAGCGGGCGCGGGTGCTCGCCGGCGCGGCGGTGCCCGCTCGCTAGGGGCTGGAATAGGGATCGCTCACCAGGAGGCCGCCGGAAGGGCGCGGCTTCGCCGGCGACGTCGACGGTCGTCCGTCGGGCGCTCCGACCGTTTCAGAGGCTTGTGGGAGGCTCTAGATTCGGTCTCTCGATGTGCCCGGTCGGTCGAGTTCGTTCCGTCTCATTGGAACTAACCGACCCCTGAGCCTCAGGTCCGAGCCCACTCGAGGTAGCCGATGTCGCCGGGCGACTGGCCGGCGAGCGTCAGCAGGGTCGCCGCGTCGGCCTGCTGCTGCGAGGCGTGGAAGATGATGTGCAGGAGGTACACCCAGAGCGGCCGGTCGTCCTTGCTGAGGTCGGAATGGACCGGCGCTGCGATGTCGTCGTCGGTCATCGGCTCGAGCCATGCCCGCATCTCGGCCTCATCGCGGCGCCAGTGATCGCGGATGGCCCCGACGTCCGGATAGTCCTTCGGGTCGAGCTCCGCCTCGTCCTCGGTCAAACGGCCCTGGAGGTTGAGGCGCCAGCTCCACTCGACATCGAGTTCGTGGACGAGCGTCGCTCGAAGGTCGCGGCCGGTGACGGCCGTCGGCGCCGTGAACTGGTCGGTCGCGAGCTGCTCGCCGGCGTCGAGCAGCCGCCAGTTGACCCAGTACATGTAGTCGAGGAGATGCATCACGTCGGCCTTGCGCATGTCGCGAGTATCGGCGCATACGCGACAGATGATGTCAGGATTGCTCGTCCGCGGCACAGGAGCGAATCAGGGCAAACTGGTGATCCTCCCCAAGATCCGGGATCCGCGGTTCATCACCGTGCGTCGCGGCGGGACCCTCCAGGACGACGATCATCGTCTTCTCGCAATCTGGGCGGCTGACTGCGCGGAGCACGTGCTGCACCAATTCGAGCAGGCACGGCCGAAGGACGACCGTCCACGTCGGGCGATCGACCTCGGGCGTGCCTGGGCGCGGGGTGAGATCACGTGGCGAGAGGCCCGCACGGCGGGCGGCCATGCAAACGCCGCGGCCAGAGACCTGAGTGGGGCAGCACGGCATGCCGCGTACGCTGCCGGCCAGGCCGCGGCGGTGGGCCATGTGGCGGCCCACGAACTCGGTGCTGCGGCCTACGCGATCAGGGCCGCGCAGGCGGCAGCGGCTGAAGACGACCGCGTGGCGGCTGGCCGGTTGGAGTGCCAGTGGCAGCGCGCCCAACTCCCCCACGAGATCCGAGAACTTGTGCTCGACGACCAGCGGCTCCGCAACGAGTTGTGCTGGTTTGTGTTCGACAGCTGACACGCCGACTGCAGCCGGCATGGCACGGCCGACCCGGACTTAGTTCCAATCAGGCGGAACTAACTGCGCCCAGGGCCCGGAGCCTCGGTCGGGATCCAGGTCCATCCACAACCCCGCAGGACCGACGCACGCCCGCCGCACGGCCTTCGTTGGCGTTCTTGACGACGAGAGCCGGTCCGGGGCCTCAGGCGAAGCGATCCCTACGCGTCCGCGCCTCGCCCGGCACACCCCCCGGCGGGCGCCCGGCCCGGCCCGCGGCGACCACCGGCTGGCCAGACGGGAAGCAACTTGGCCTGAAGGGGCAACGCCGGAGCCCCGTCGAGCACGGACAATCGTCATCAAATGACCCTGACCAGGACGGCGAGCCCCGCGACCGCTGATCAGGCGAGCCCGGCACCGGACGCGGACAGGACTCGGCCGATGCCGGACGCCGCGGCACCCGCATTCCCCGGAGGGCAGCTCGGCCATCGGCTCCCGGTCGGCAGCGTGGCGATGCTGCAGGCGTCGGCCGGCAATCGGGCGGTCGCAAACCTCCTGAGCCGGTCCGTCCAGCGAGCGCCGCCCGCCCGGCGACCGCCCACGCTCCAGCGCGCGTCGGCCGCGATGGGTGAGGGAGCCCAGCCCTGGGTCCGGCCCGGCGACCGCGGCCAGCTGGTCACGGACCTCCAGAACAAGCTCAACACGATCGGATCCGGCGGCACCCCACTCGCGGTGACCGGTCGCTACGACGCCGCCACGCGGGTCGCCGTGGACGCGTTCCAGACCGAGAACGGGCTCGACGCCGACGGGATCGTGGGGCCGCTGACGTACGAAGCGCTCGACCGGAAAACGGAAACGACCGCGGAAACCGTGACCGCGGGAACAGACGTCACCGGCGAACCGCCGACGCGCCGACCCAGGCCGAGATCGACGCGATCGAGTCTGAGCTCAACCCGACATCAGCCGGCCCGGGCGGGACCGCCAAGGACTGGGACGGCCGCACGGATGCAGCCAAGAAGGCCGAGCTCGATACGAAGATCACCGACGCCATGCAGGCCCACCTGGACGGCGTCACGCCGGACATGAAGGAGAAGGAGGACGCGAAGGCGGCGGGTAGTGTCGTCTCGACCAAGGAACAGGAAGGCGCCGGTCGGCAGGCCAAGAAGGTGGTCGATGCGGTCTTCGGCGGCATCGCCTCCGCGGCGACCCTGACGCGGGGCCAGGAGCGCGGCCGCGCAAGCTTCGCCTTCAAGGCGGACAAGAACCTCCTCGATGCGAGCGATCCGCGTGTCCTGAAACCGGATCCGGAGGACATGGCCGACTGGATCTTCGACACCGACGAGGACTCCGTCAAGGCCCAGACGGACCACGGCTTCAACGAGAAGCGGGACGGTCAGGGCGAAAAGGCCTTCGCAAAGGGAGTCAGGGCGCGCTTCATCCGCGCCGGGCGACAACAAGGACGACCTGAGGCGCTACGACCAATTCGGCTTCTCCGTCGCCGAGGAGGGACCGCGGGTGTTCTCGCAGATTGCCCTCGTGGGCACGCCAGGGTTTTCAACGAGCACGCCGGCTCACGGCGGCATCTCCGACGCAGAGCGCCTGCAACGCTGGACCACGTGGGAGGTCCTCGTGCACGAGTACATCCACACGCTCGAGCACCCCAACTTCGGGAAGGCGAACAAGGGCGACAACCGGATCCTGTCCGAGGGCTTCTGCGAACTGTTCACGAAGGACGTGCTCGAGCACGGCGGGCAGATCGCCGCCGCCCAGAAGCGATGTCGATCCGGCCATGCGGATCGACATCGAGGGAAGCGACGTGCCCGACTTCGATCCCGAAGTTTGTTCCGGACTACAATCCCGGTGAGTACGCGGGCTATCTCGAGCATGCCGAGAAGATCCGGGCCCAGGTCGGCGCGGACGCCACGCGGGCGGCGTTCTTCCTCGGGCATGTCGAGCACATCGGCCTGAAGCCGAATGGCGAGATGATCGACACGAGCGCCCCCGACGCCGCCAAGTTCCTCGCCCCGGAGCGGGTCGTGATCCCGGCGACCGTTCGGTCGGTGACCGCGGTGAGCATCCTGACGGGGGCGCCGGAGGCGGACATCCTCTCCGCCAACTCGGGGCTCACGGCGACCGACCCGCTCCCGGCCGACGCGCACACCACCGGCCTGAAGGTGCCGGGGACCACCCAGCACCGGACGCTGAAGGTGACCGATCGCGCCGGCCGCAGCGTGACGGAGACGAAGGCGGATATCGCCCAGCAGCACGGCCTCCTCGAGCACACGATCCAACGCGCGAATCCCAACCTGAACCACCGGCAGCCCAAGGCCGGCGAGTGGGTCCTCATCCCGGTGCGCTCGTGAACGAATTGTCGGAACTCGCCGATGGCCGCTGGGATCGCTTCCATGGCCTTGCGCGAGTGCAGCCTCGCGGAGGCCGACGCCCAGCTGGGACCGCCGCTCGACGATGAGCTGCTCGGTGGCCAATTCGGCGGGGAGCCGGCTGAGTACCGTCTCTATCCGCCGACGGAGGCGGCGCCGATGGGCATCACGTGCTGGCTCCTGGACGATGTCGTCGTCGGGGTCGAGATCCGGGATCCGGAACCGAACGCGGGATCGTTGAAGGCCCTCGGGAAGCCCGACCTGGTCCTGGAATCTGGCCTCGGATCGAGCTACAAGCAGCAGGTCTGGGCGGGCCGCGGACTCGTGATCCATCGTCGGGACAAGCGGATCGGATTGGCGTTCGGGCTCGCCCCGATCGATCCGGACGAGTGGCTCGACGATCCCCTCCGGTGGTGGCGGAGCGAACGACGGAGCGCGGTGCGACGGCGGCGCTGAACCCCTCGATCGGTCAGCCGACGACCTCGCGCATGACCGTGAACGCCTCGCCCTCGAGGTCGGCGATTCGCGTGACGAGCACGCTCATCTCCTGGCGGATGGCCGCGACACCGGCTTCATCCAGTGGGAATTCCCTGGCCGCAGCGTCGCGCAGCTCACGGCGGCGCGCGTCGATGCGCCCGATCTCGTCGAGGGCATCGTCACCGCGCTCGACGAACAGTTCGCGACGCCGAAGGGCGAGCTCGCGGGCCTCGCGCAGGGCCGGGACGTGGTCGGGAGTCGCGGCCCTCATCAGCTCGAGCCAGACCTCGCGGCTGGCGCGGAACCCCTCGGCCGCCGCTCGCAGGTCCGGCCTCCCCAGGATGTCGGCCGCCTCGTCGAGGAACTGCGCGTAGACGCCCCGCTCCATCCCGTCGCCGAGCCCCCACGTGCCGATCCAGCCGACCAGTCCGGGATTGACGCCGTTGCCGGCCAGCGCCGACCAGAGGTCCGCCCCGGGTGGATAGAAGCGTGCCCAGCCACGCGGATTGCGGGTGTTGGTCAGCATCGCCGCCCAGTGGTGAAGACCCTCGAGGCCGAAGTTCGTCCGGGCCCCCTTCGGCGGTTTGTCGAAGAACAACGCGACCGACTGCCTGATCCCGTCGCGAACGGCGTCGGGCAGTCGCTCGAAGTCGGGCGCACCCAGCGTCATCTGGCGGTGCCGCTCCTTGGCGATGCGGCTTCGAGCGGCGGCGAGATCCGATCGACTGACGTGCAGCGGCCGGCTCGACCGATCGGCGACCGACACCGTCCCGTTGTCGAGGCCGTACACGACGATCGGCGTCACGGCCCACCAGCCGTCGTCGCGCGGAATGCCGGAGTAGGGGAGCAGGGTCAGGTCGGCCCAGACGATCGCCGGGTCGCCGGCCTCGAGCGTCGCCTCGAGGGTCGATTCGGCGCGGGCCGGATCGGCGGTCTTGCGGACGTCGCGCGGCACCGCAAGGCGGTCGAGCAGGGTCTCCATCGGATCGAACGTGTTGCGCGACAGGAGACTCAACAGCCGCCCAGGGGCGCCGTAGTCGAAGAGGAAGTAGCCGAAGGCGATGCCGCCGCTCAGCCCGAGAAGGAGCGCCTCGCTCGGGGGCTGGCCGGTATGCGGGGCGACCACATGGTGGTAGGCGAGTACGTTCCGGACGCTGCCGGTCTCGTAGTGGCGCCCTTCGAATTCTGTGTAGTCCGCGAGGACTGGCATCGCACTGCCCTCATGCGACGTGATCGACGCCACGAATGCTAGTCGGGACCGCCCGCCATGGCCCGAAATTGCGAGATAGTCCCGACTTTCTGAACCATGGCACCCGGCGGGCGGTACTCCCTTGTGTGATACGCCCGCCGGCGGTTCGCTCGCGTCGTGACCGCCTTCGGGTGAGCCGCCGGTCGCTGCTGGCGGCCGCGGGACTGGTCCTCGCCCTGGTGGCATTCGCGCCGTTCGTTCGACCCGCAGCGGCCGCGTCGATCCTTGGCTCCAGCTCCAACGCCGGCGTCGACGCGGCTACGCACGTTCGGGACGCCTGTCCCGCGTAGGAACGGCCAGATGACGATGGTCGCCGTCGTCGGGCGGACCGATGATCGCCGTGATGGACGCCCCACACGTCCACACCGGATCAATCGACTGGAGTCCCCCGTGTTCGCACCCTCCCTGGCCGTTCCGAGGTTCGGCCGTGTGCGCGCGCCGCGACTCGCCATCAAGGTCGCGACGGTCGTCGCGCAGTTCGCGATCCTCTTCGGCCTCGCCGTCGCCGGCACGATCTTCCTCGGGCTGGCAATCGCCTCTCCGATCGTCGTCCCGCTGGCCGGCCGACAGGCCGTTACGCTCTCCGCCGCCGACCTCTCGACGGCGGGTCAGCTCGGCTCGATGTGGTGGCTGTTCGCGGTCGGTGCGGTCGTCAGCTTCGGCGCCGCGATTGCCACGCTCGGCAACATGATGCAGCGCCTGGCGGCCCCGCCGCGCGACTAGGCCTCAACTCCGTCGCCGGGACCGTCCCAGCGAGTCGCGCGTCCGGGCCATGTTGGCGCTCGCGAAGTGGGCCTCCTTGAGGGCCATCGGCGCCATCGGCGCGGCGAACGTGTCGCCCTCCGACTCGAGGTCCTTGACCATCCCGCGAAGCGCAGGGTCGCGGCCGGCATAGGCGCGGATCCGGCGGCCGGTCGCGTCGAGGACCCGGCGGGCGTTGGCGTACTCGCCGGCCCGGTTGAGCCGGACCGCTTCCTGTCGGGCGCGGGCGGCGAACTGGGTGGCGACGGCCCGATCGACGTCGGTGTCGCGCGGCTGGGCGTCGTTCGCGCTGTCGTCGGCGTAGGCCCACGAGAGGCGCGCGTCCGAAACCGTCGCTCGTCCACTCGCCGCGAAGACGCCGTCGCGGTCGGTCAGCCCGATGATGATCCCGGTCTCGTGGCCGATCTGGCCGTACGGGAACGTGATGCGAAGAACGACATCGAGGACCTGCTCTGCGACGAGGTCGCCGAGGCTGACGACGGTCCGGCTGCCGCGCGGGTGCGCCGGCTGGGGCGAGATCGCCTCGACCTGGACGTCCTCCGCCGCGACCACTTCGAGCTCGACGTCGCGGGCGACGATCTCGAGCGTCTCGCCGACCTCGCTCGTGATGTGGTCGCGGATCGTCGCCGCGTCGCGGACGTAGTAGAAATGCCCGCCGCCGGCATCGGCCATGCCCTGCAGCAGGGCCTCGTCGAAGTCGGTACCGACGCCGAACGTCGTCGTCGAGACGCCGCGGGCGCGGAGCTCGGCCGCATGATTCGCGAGGACGGCCGGATCGGTCAGGCCCTTGTTGGCGAGCCCGTCCGTCAGCACGAGGCAGCGGTTCACGCCGTCGGCGGCAAGGTGGCTCGCGACCTGCTCGGCGCCGCGGAACCAGCCTTCGGACAGGTTCGTGCTGCCGCGGGCGTCGATCGCATCGAGCCGCGCCATCGCGTTTCGCCGCGCCTCCGCCGATCCCGGCGTGCTCTCGACGACGAGATCGACGACGTCGTCGTAGACGACGATGCTGAACCGATCGCGCCCGTCGAGGTGCTCGAGGGCGGCCGAGATCGTCCGCTTGGCGAGCTCGATCTTCTCGCCCGACATCGAGCCCGAGCGATCGAGCACGAACGCGAGGTTGACGGGCAGCCGATCACGCTCGCGGGTCGCCGGTGGCGCCGTGACCTGGACGAGGACGAATCGCTGGCTCCGATGGTGGGGCCGAATGAGGCGCCGATCGGCGCGGGCGGTGATTGCGGTCTGGGTTGTCATGACGGGTCCTCCTCGAGGAGATCGCGGGCGATCGAAACGAGGCGATCGACCTGTTTGGCGAGCGGCCGCGGGAGCGGCCGGCGGACGTGGAGTTCGATGTCGGGGGCGAGGGTGATGCGCTCCCACTGGGCCCGCTCGAAGCGGCGGTCCGGGGTGGGTTCGACGCCAAGTCGGAGCGAGCGGGCGCGCGGTGGATAGGCGTCGGATGTTGGCGAGGCCAGTGGCATGCCCGGCGGTGGAGCCGCGGCCGCCTTGAACGACCGAATCCGGGCGGGCGGGTGGACGTTCGCATTGCCTTCACGGGGATCCTCGCGTGCGCTGAGGACCCGTCGGATGTAGTCGAGGGCGGAGTCCCCTGGATCGGGGGCCGGGTCGGTTTCCTCCGCGAGCGTCGCGATCGCGGCATCGTCGAGTCCGGCGAGGCGCTGCCGGATCTCGGCGAGCGGCAGGTGCTCGCGCTGGAGCTTGCGGATCAGCCGCAGCCGACCGAGGTGCGCGTCGTCGTACTTCGCGCCGGGACCCGACGCGCCCGGGGAGGGGAGCAGCCCCTGTGACATGTAGTAGCGGACGGTCCGCGGCGTGACCCCGGCCAGATCGGCCAGCTCGGTCAGCGAGTAGCGGGACGCGTCGGTGGGAGACATACCGATAATCTAACAGTGTTACGTAACACTGTCAAGTTATGCCGAGAGCGACGCGTCGGCATCTCGCGCCGCGAGGACATCCCTCCAGAGCCGATTCGAGATGGTTCCAACCGGGCGGAATGATTTCGCCAAATTCGAACTATCCCGAATGTGCCCCAGCGACAGGTCGTTTCCTCTACGTGCGAAGTCTCACGGGCTCCAGAACCCCATCTCGCCATCGGCGACGCGGCGCTGGGCGGAGCCGTCTGCCGGCAGCACGACGATGCCGTTGACACCATCCTGGTTGACCAGGGGCAGCAGGATCGCGTTGCTGTCGGCCGACCAGAAGCGGTGGCTGAGCGCGTACTGGTCGAAGTACGGCAGGAGCTGGAGCCCGAACACCTCCGAGATGCGCACGTTCTGGGTCGAGCGGACGTCGCCGCTCGCGACATCGACAAAGGCCAGCCGAAGGTCGTAGCCCGGGATGGCTGCCGCCGGGGCATTGCTCATCGGCGGGGCCTTCCCGACCGATGCGATCTCGTCGTCGTCGGGGCCGAGCAGCCGCAGCGTTGCGATCGTCCGGCCGTCCGGTGACCAGAAGAACGCGACGATCGCCCCGTCGAGGAGTGTACGGACGGATCCCGACGCGACGTCCACGACCCGGAGCGGCCCGATCGGCAGCCCCGCCGGCTGTGAAGCCGCCGTCGCCGGCCCGATGAAGGCAAGGCTCGCGCCGGATCCGTCGAAGCTGATCGCGGCAAGGCCCGGGACCGGGATCTCGTGTCGGTCGGTGCCCTCGCGCGTCTCGACGACGATCGCCTCGGCGTCGCCGCTATCGATGACGAACGCCCGATGGCTCCCGTCGCGGGTCACGGCCGGGGATCGGAAGATGCCGGCGGCGCCGGTCGGTTCGCCCGACACGCCATCGAGCCCGATCTCGCCGAGGAACGCATCCGGGCTGCCCGCACCGACATTCACCAGGACCCGAGCCGGATCGACCCAATCCCAGTAGAGCGGGGCGCCCTGGCGGATGATCGCCGCCGGGGAGCTGCCGTCGGCAGGGGCGACGCGCAGGGCGAGGCCGGCCTGTTCCTGGGTGAGGAAGGTCACCTGGCGGCTGTCGGGCGTCCAGTAGAGGTAGAAGGGCGGCCCCTCGGCGCTCTCGTAGATGATGGTCGGATCGATCGCTGCGACGGGGTCGGCCGCGCCCTCGCCCCGGGCCTGGAAGACGTAGATCCCGCCCCCGTCGCTCGCCAGGCCGATCGCCGCGATCCGCGAGCCGTCCGGAGACCAGGCCGGGAACTGGAACGAGACGCCATCCACCGGATGGCCGAACAACGAGCCGCCGCGGTCATCCATCGTCGCGAGCGCGCCGGTCGCGTCGACGATCGCGATCCGCGACGGCAGTGCTGTGACGGTTGCGCTGCTGCGGGGGCTCAGGAGCCCGCTGATCTGGGCGACCCCGAGGACCGCCACGGCGGCGACGAGCGTCAGGACGACCGCGATGCGGAGGCGACGTCGTGTGCGCGCGGGCGCGGGCGCCTCAACCGCGGGCGCGGGCGCCTCGACCGCGGGCTCATCCGCGGGACCCGGCTCCGGAGAGGGCTGCTCCTGGTCCATCCATCACACGATACGGCGCGAGAGCTAGCGCGGGTTTGCGGTGGCGGCTGGAACGCTTCGAGTCGCTTGTCCCGCGCCAAACGGCCGGATGACGATGGCGGCGCGCCGCCGTGCGACTGAAGATCAGGTCATCGAACACCGAGACGTTCACAACCCCCACAAGATCATTGGAGTTCCGTCGTGACCACCGCCCTCAACACCGACGCCAAGCCCTGGAGCGCAGGTCCCATGCAGCCCGCGAAGAGCGCCAGCCGGATCGTGCTCGGCCTCACCCTCGCGGTCTCGCTCGCCCTGGTCGGCGTCGTTTTCTTCTCCCTCGCCATCGCCTTCCCGGCCGTCCTCGCGGTCGCTCCCTCGTTCCCCACGCTCATTTCAGCGTCCGACATCGCCCTCGCGACGCAGCTCGCCGCCGTGTGGCCGCTGTTCGTCGTGGCCTCGATCGCCTTCTTCGTGGCCTCGCTGGCCGTCATCGTCAAGCTCGTCCAGCGCGTGGATCCCTCTCCCGCCGCGTAACCCTCCCAAACCTGGGAACCGCCGGTCCCCGCGGACCGGCGGTTTTCTGCGCCCCCAGCGGCGACAATCGGCCGATGAGGATCGGCCTGCCGCATTCGCGCTCGACCGCCATCGCTCTGTCGGTGGCGGTCTTCGCGATTCCGGTTGCGTTTGCGCTGGTCATACCGGACCCGCTGGAGCAGCCGTTCGGCGTCGACTTCGTCCTGTACCGCGACGTGGCCACGCGCTGGCTTGCCGGCGGCCCGTATTTCGAGCCCTATCAGCTGGCAGGGCCGTACGACATCCAGGCCGGCGACGTGCTGTATCCGCCCGTCGGGCTTCTCCTGTTCGTGCCGTTCGCCGTCCTCCCCGCCGCGCTTGCCTGGCCGCTCTGGTGGGCGATCCCGATCGGCGCTACCGCGTTCGCGATCTGGCGCCACCGGCCGCGGCCCGAGGTCTGGCCGCTCCTCGCCCTGTGCGTGGCCTGGCCGACGACGCTGCTCAAGACCTGGACCGGCAACCCGGTCATCTGGTGCGTCGCTGCGCTTGCGCTCGGGACGCTCTGGTACTGGCCGTCGGTCTTCGTCCTGCTGAAGCCGAGCCTCGCGCCGTTCGCCCTGTTCGGGGCCAACCGGAGGAGCTGGTGGATCGCGCTCGGCGGATTCGTGCTGATCAGCCTGCCGTTCGGCGCGCTGTGGGTCGACTGGGTGACATCCGTCGTCAACTCTCAGGGCGGCGGCATCCTCTATTCGGCACTCGAGATCCCGATGTTGCTGCTGCCGCTCGTCGCGTGGGCGGGACGGACCGCGGCACGCCAGCCGAATCAGCCTAGTCGAGCAGGTGTCGCCGCAGGAATTTGATCGTCCGATCGAAGGCCTGGTCCGCGGCCTCCGCCACGAACGCATCCTTCGAGGGCTCGGCGAACCAGTGGCCGGTCCCGGCGTACCGAACGATCTCCGGGTCGCGCCCTGCTGTCCGGAGAGTCTGCTCGAAGGTCGCGAGGCCCTCCTCCGTCTCGTACGGGTCCGTCTCGGCGAAATGGCCGAGGACGGGTGTCCGCGCACGGCTGAGGCTCGGGCCCTCCATCGATCCGTAGTAGACGACCGTGGCCACGACCTCAGGGCGCTGGGCCGGAAGCCAGAGAGCCCAGGCGGCGCCCATCGAGAAACCGATCGCCCCGAAGCGCGCCGACGGATCGCCGACCGCGACGCCCAGCTCGTCCACCGCCGACAGGACGAACGCGTCGGCGATGTCCTCGTCGAGCGAGTCGGAGAGGCCTTCCGCTTCCGGGATCGTCGTCGCGATCTGGCCGGAGTAGAGGTCCGGCGCCGCTGCGGCGAAGCCCTCCTCGGCGAGGCGGTTCGTGTACGCGATCACGTCGTCGTTCAGGCCCCACCAGGGGTGAAGGACGATGACCCCGGCGCTTGCCGGGGAGGAAGGCATCGCAAGGTGCATGGTCGTCACCCGATGGCCGATCTTCAGTGGTCTGCGGCGGCCGATGTCGATCTGTTCAGTTGTCATGCCGCGCACATTGCGGGACGGTACCTGACAGAACGCGTCAGGAAACCTTGCGAAGCTAGTATCAACTCTCATGGCATCCACCTCCCCGGTGACCGCGAACGCGCCCGTCCTGACCCGCCGCCAGCTCAACCGGGCATTGCTCGCGCGGCAGCTGCTGCTCCAGCGCGCCTCGATGCCGGCCGAGGACGCGATCGAGCACCTGATCGCGATGCAGGCCCAGGAGCCATTCGACCCGTACACCGCGCTCTGGTCGAGACTCGAGGGCTTCCGCGCGGCGGAGCTCGCCGGACTGATCCAGGACCGGCGTGCCGTGCGTGCGGTCGCGATGATGCGGACGACGATCCACCTGCTGACGGCGCGCGACTGGCTGGCGCTGCGGCCGGTCCTTCAGGTCGTGCAGGAGCGCGGCTTCTACACCGGCAGCCCGTTCGCGCGCAACCTCGTCGGCCTCGACATGGACGAAGTCGTTGCCGCCGGCCGGGCCTTGCTCGACGAGAAGCCGCGGAGCGGCAACGCCCTCGGCAAGCTGCTCCAGGAGCGCTGGCCGGATCGCGACGCCTCGTCGCTCGGCTACGCAGTCCGCTACCTGCTGCCGCTCGTCCAGATCCCGCCGCGGGGCATCTGGGGCAAGAGCGGACAGCCGGTCCTGGCGACCGCCGAGACGTGGCTCGGGCAGTCGGTCGGGACGGACTCCGCCCCCGACGCGATGGTCCTCCGCTACCTGGCGGCCTTCGGGCCGGCGAGCGTGATGGACATCCAGAGCTGGTGCTGGCTGACACGTCTCGGGCCGATCGTCGAGCGGCTCCGTCCGCAGCTCCGGACGTTCCGCGACGAGAACGGCAAGGAGCTGTTCGACGTGCCGGACGGTCTGCTGCCCGATCCCGACACGCCGGCTCCGCCGCGCTTCCTGCCGACCTACGACAACATCGTCCTCTCGCACAAGGACCGCAGCCGGATCATCGGCGACCCGAAGGAATGGGCCGTCGAGGGCGGCCAGTTCGACCAGATCTTCAACCGCGGCTCGATCCTCGTCGACGGGTTCGTCCACTCCGGCTGGCGCGTGGAGCGCGACGGCGATCGCGCGACGCTGGTCGTCATGCCGGCCCGGCCGTGGTCGACGGGCGACCGCGAGGCGGTGGGCGACGAGGCGGCCAGGCTCCTCGCCTTCCTCGCCCCCGAGGCCGCCGACCGCGACGTCAGGTTCGACGAGCGCTGATGGCGCCGCAACCGGAAGAGGTGTTCGACAGCCCGATCGGCTGGGTTGCAACGCACATCGACCGTTATGTCAAGACCGACGGGAAGAGCGGCCACCGCTGGTCCGGCCACGACACGCTGCTGCTCACGACCCGGGGCCGGAAGTCGGGCAAGTTGCGCCGGACTGCGTTGATTTACGTCCGCGATGGCGATCGCTACCTGGTGACCGCCTCCCACGGTGGCTCGTCGAAGAACCCGGCGTGGTACCTGAATCTCGTCGACGACCCGAAGGTCGAGGTCCAGGTCAAGTCCGAGAAGTTCAAGGCACGAGCCCACCCGGCCGATGCGGACGAGCGGCCTCGCCTCTGGGAGAAGGTTGTCGAGGAATTCAGCACCTACGCCTCGTTCCAGCGCAAGACGAAGCGCGAGATCCCGGTGGTGGTCATCGAGCGCGTCAAATCCTGAGTCGGCCATACTCCGCGCGACCGGGAGGGATCAATGGACGACGAACTTCAACCGGACACCGACGCTCAGACGGGCATCGGCCTGCCCGAGCCGGAGGGGGCGCCGATCGCCCCGGACGACCTCGCGACCCCGCAGTTCGGGCTCGAGCCTCGCTACCAGGAGTCCAAGCGGGTAGATCATCATCGGGGCGGGGATGGCCGGGCTCGTCGCGGCGTTCGAGCTCGCTCGTCAGGGCCACGACCCGATCGTCCTGGAGGCGCAGAACCGCGTCGGTGGCCGGGTCTACACGATGCGATCGTTCGCTCCCGGGCTCTACGCCGAGGCCGGTGCGATGCGGATCCCGCGGATCCACGACCTGACGCTCGAGTACTGCAGCCTGTTCGGGCTCGACTTGCGGCCGTTCGTCATGGGCAACCCCAAGGGGCTCGTTCACATCGGTGGGCAGCGGATGACCGCGGAGGAGGCAGCTCGACAACCGGAACGGCTGCCATTCGAGCTCGCGGAGCACGAGCGCGGCCGGACGATCGGTGACCTCTGGGAGGCGGCGACCCTCGACCTCCGCCAGCTGCTCGAGGAGCGGGGTGATGAGGGCTGGACGGAGATCGTCCGCCAGTACGACCAGTACTCGCTCCGCGAGTTCCTCGTCTACAAGGGCTTCTCCGAGGGCGCGATCGAGATGTACGGCGTCCTGAACTTCGTCGAGTCGGACATGAACAACGCGGTGATCGAGGAGCTGCGCGAGGACCTCGGCAAGGCGTTCGTCGACATGCAGGAGATCGTCGGCGGGATGGATCGGCTGCCGAACGCGTTCTATGCGGAGCTGGGCGACCGGATCCGGTTCGGCGCCGAGGTCCGGGCGATCGACCAGCATCCGGATTCCGTGACGATCCACTACAAGACCGAGGCCGGCCGCTTCTCGGTGACCGGCGACTACGCGATCTGCGCGATCCCGTTCTCGGTCCTGCGCCACGTCGACGTCGTGAAGCCGTTCTCGCGAGAGAAGCAGCGGGCGATCCGGCAGCTCAACTACTCGGCGTCGACGAAGATCCTCTTCCAGGTCGCCGAGCGCGTCTGGGAGGCCGACGACGGGATCTTCGGCGGCGCGACCGTCACCGACCTGCCGATCCGACGCCTCAACTACCCGACCCCCGACCCGACGACGTCGCGCGGCGTCCTCCTCGCGAGCTACACCTGGTCGCAGGACGCGTCACGGTGGGGCGCGATGGACGAGGAGACGCGTCTCGAGGAGGCCCTCGACGACGTCGCCCAGATCCACCCCCGGGTCCGCGACGTGTTCGAGGTCGGGGCGTCGCATGCCTGGTACAACGACCGCTGGGCGAGCGGCGCGTTCGCCCTGTTCGCGCCCGAGCAGCAGACCCAGCTCCAGGCCGACATCGTCCAGCCGGAGGGTCGCGTCTACTTCGCCGGCGAGCACTGCTCCCTCCACCACGCCTGGATCCAGGGCGCGTTGGAGTCCGGCATCCGGGCCGCGCGCGAGATCCACGAGGCGCGGCCGGCTGAGGGTTGAGGGTCCCGTGCCGCCGCCTTTGGCGGCTGCCTCCCTGCCAAATCGTCGTTCGGTGAGAACTGGACGGCGCCCAGACCCGCCGACTGAGCTGTCCTACCCACGATGTCGAGTCGCCCACGCTAGTTGTCTTCGCCAACCGCGCGGATCGTGAGAAATTGGCAGTCGCCTCGCCGTCCAAGTCTCACGGCATGAAGAATTGGCAGGGAAGTACCCGCTGCCCGCCTCGATCTTGCCCTGTGGTCCGCCAGCCGGACCAACCGACAACGGAGGGCGTTGGTTCGACCGATTTGGGCACCTCCTCCGCCCGTTGGGCCGCCAGCCGGACCAAACGGCGGTGGAAGGGCGCGATCGCGCCCGTTTCCGGCTCGTCGTTCGTCCGTTGGTCCGCTAGGCGGACCAAGCGCGGGGGACGGACCCGGGACCCGTCGCGCGCGGCCGCGACGGCGGTCAGTCGCGGATCAGATCGGCGTAGTCGCGGTGCCGCTTCAGCCACGCTGCGATGAACGGGCATCGCACGGCGAGCTTCAGGCCGCGCCGCCGGACGTCATCGAGCGCGCCCCTCGCGAGACGGCTCCCGACTCCGAGGCCCTCGACCTCGGAATCGACCTCCGTGTGGAGGAACGTGATCCGATCGTCGACGAGCTCGTAGACCGAGATCCCGACGACCCGGCCGTCGAGCAGGGCCTCGTAGCGATGGTCGCGCGGGTTGTCGACGACCGTCAGTTGGTCGGCGACATCGGTGATGGCGTCCATCGGCCAATGATGACCGATCGGCGGGCTTGCTCGCGGCACCGTCGGCCTGCTACCGTAGCCAAATAGTTACCAATGACGGTGGGGCAACGACCGGGGAGGGTGAGCGATGGCGAACTACAGCGGCAGCGGCACCAAGGACGATCCGTGGGTCCTCAAGACGCCGCCCGGCACGTCCGAATACCAGATGTGGCGCGACGACGCGGCTGATCCGCCGGCGATCGTCTGCCAGGTCGGCGGGACGCGGCTCCTCTACGACGCCCGGGCGATCGACGACCTCCACGCGATGCTCAAGGCGGCGGGCGACTGGGTGCCGCTCGGCGGTGCCGACGAGCAGAAGCCGGCGCCAGAGGGGAGTGTCGAGGCGTGGGGCCGTTCGGCCGACAACCCGCTCGGCGGTTGGTACGGCCTGAAGAAGGGCCTCCGCGGCCGGTTCGGCGTGTACATGCCGCCGCTCCTCGAGGCACTCGGACTCGTCGAGCTCACGCACGACGCGAAGAACAATCGGATGCGGGCGAAGTAGGACGTGGCGGAAGCGCTCCGGGCGCCGGCCGGCGATCCGTTCGACGCGCTCGGCGACCCGAACCGTCGGGCGATCGTCGAGTTGCTCGGCTCGGGCGGCCGGTCCGTCCAGGAGCTAGCCGACGCGCTGCCGATCAGCCGGCCGGCGGTATCACGTCACCTCCGCTTGCTGAAGCGAGCGGGGCTCGTGCGCGAGGAGCCGGTCGGGACGCGCCGGATCTACCGGCTCCACGACGAGGGGATCGAGGCCGTCCGGACCTACCTCGAGCAGGTCTGGGGCGACGCAGCGGCCCGTTTCTCGCTGGTCGCGTCGAACACGAGACGACCGCGACCGCCGCGGTGATCGAGCCGATCCGGCTCAGCTTCGAGGTCGACTGCCCGGCAGATCACGCCTTCGAGGTCTGGACCGCCGACATCGCGCGTTGGTGGCCGGCCGATCACACGGTCTCTGGCGAAGACGACGCGACGGTGATCCTCGAGGGGCGCCCGGGCGGCCGGATCTTCGAGCGGACGTCCGGCGGCACCGAGCACGAATGGGGCGAGGTGACGATCTGGGAGCCGCCGAGCCGCCTCGGCTACCTCTGGCACCTCCGGCGTGACCGGGCCGACGCGACCGAGGTCGAGATCCAGTTCATCGATCGCGGCGATGCGACGACCCGCGTCGAGATCGAGCATCGGGGCTGGGAGGCGCTCGGCGCGGAGGGCGAGTCCTGGCGCGACCGGAATCACGGCGGCTGGGCGACGCTCCTGCCGCACTACGTCATTGCGGCGGGGGGTAGCGGCGGCGAGGGAGAAGCGGCTGCGAAGTAGCGCCCGCCCGCCAGCCATGAAATCGAAAAGACACCCCCTCCCCGATGGCGTTGGTTGCATATTGGGACCTTCCCGAGTTGCGACGTTCCCGAGTTTGGACGTTTCCGAGCGCTAGCGACCCGCGCCGGATGATGCAACCAATCGCATCGCCGAGAGAAGCGTCTGAATCCCGACGGAAATAGCACCGCCTCCGACCGATGGCCGGAGGCGGGCGATCCGCGATGATCGGACACGATCAGCCGGGGGTGTCCAGGCCGTCCTGGAGGAATGCCTCGACCTGGTCGGCTGAGACCGGCTGCGAGAACGAGAGGATCAGTTCCCGATCCATGGCGATGGAATCCGTCGGACCGGTCGGCTCGGGCTGGACGAGCAGGAGGCGAATGCCACCCTCGAACTCGTCGATGTAGAGGGCGAGCGCGTTGTCGATCGGGTAGTCGACCCACGACAGCCTCAGTGTCGTTGCGTCGAGGTTCTCGACCTGGAGCGTGTACGCCCCCACCGATTGGCCCTCCGCGGGCGTCCCGGAGACGGCATCGACGAGCAGGCCGGTCTGGTCGACGATGTCGACGTAGACATCGGCGCCATTGGCGGTCTCGAGGTCGACCTTGATCGGGATCGCGTCGGAGCCGCCGTCGGTTGGAGCCGGCGCATCGGCCGGCGCCGTCGGCACTGGGGTCGGGACGGCGGTCGGCTGGACCGTCGGTGACGGGCTGGGGCTCGCCGGCGGCGCCGCAATGCCGTCGTTGCCGCGGCCCCCGCCGCCTCCGCCGCCGAGCACGGTCAATCCGACGACCGCCGCAAGGGCGACGCCGGCCGCGATCGCGGCGATTGGGATGATCTGGGCGGATCGGTCACTTCGATCCAGGATTCGGGCTGACATCGTTGTTGTTCCTTCTGGCTGGCACCCTCGGGTGCCCTGTCCGTCGGCCCGGTGGATTGCCGGGCTCACCAGGTACGAGGGGGCGGTCCGGTCGTTTCTTCACTGAATCAGGCGTCGCGACACAACTTGTGGACGGATGTCCATGCCGGCTACGTCAAATGACGGCCGACCTCGGTCGAGTCACCAGGCTCGAGCACCCTGACCTCGATCTCCGGCGCGAGGTCCGCCAGCTCCTCGACGAACCGCGCGGCGGGCTCGCGGAGAGGCCGCGGCCAGACGCGCCAGAGGCCCGCCGGGTAGAAGGTGCCCCAGTGGATCGGGATGACGACGCTCGCCCCGACGGCGCGGGCCGCCCGGGCTGCGGTTGCCGGCCCGAGACGATCGGGTCCCGGGTGCGGGCCCCAGCGCCCGACCGGCAGCAGCGCGACGTCGACACGCCCGGCCAGGTCCGCCATCGCCGGGAAGAACCGGGTGTCACCGGCGAAGTAGATCCCGATCGAGCCCTCGATGAGGAAGCCGATCGTCAAAGCCTTCGGCTGCAGCGGCCAGCGGAGGTGAAGCGCCGGTACCGCCGTCACCCTGACGCTGCCGACGTCGACCGACTCACCGACCGGGACCTCCTCGACCTTTCGTGCGAGTCCGGCTGCCGCTCGACCGAGCCCGATCGGAACGAGGAGCCGAGACGCGGCGCCGACGCGCCGGAGCGACCTCGGATCGAAATGGTCGGGATGGGCATGCGAGATGAGGACAGCATCGAGTGCGCCGAGCGCGTCTGGATCCGGGGTCGGCCCGTGGCGGCGGAGCGGGCCGAGTCGATCCCCCAGCACTGGATCGGTCAGGAGGCGGACCCCGTCGAGCTCGATGAGGAGCGTTGCGTGGCCGAGGTAGGCGATCCGGGCGCCGTCGGCCCGCCTGGCACCCGGATGGCGACGGGCCACCTCAGCCGTCGTCGGTCCTCCGCAACCCGAGTGGCCCGCGCCATCCCACCCGCGTCCGGGCCGACTTCGAGCGCGGCATTCGCGTCAGCGTGAAGAGCGCGCCGATCACCGCCCCAACCCACGATTCCGCGATGTCGTCCATCGAGTCCTCGTAGGTCAGGTTCATTCCATCGGCACCCAGGCGCCAGGCGAAGTACTCCGCCACTTCCCACGCGGTCTCGGCCGCGATCGCCACGCCGGCCCCCGCGAGGGCGGCCTGCCACCGCTCGTCGACGCGTGGGGCGAACAGTGCGCCGGCGACCCCGCTGACGATCGCCGCGTTCGCCAGGTGGACGACATCGTCGACGTGTGCTTCCTCGTAGAGCCCGAGTGCGTTCCCCCCGGCATCGAGCAGGAGCGGCACGGTCACGGCGAGGTCGAGTGCACGCGGATACCGGCCACGATCCGGCAGGAGCCGCCAGATGACCGGCACGATGAACAGGCCGGCGGTGTAGCCGAAGGCCCGGGTCCGGATCGCCTTCCCACGAAGCCGCGGCGAGTCGGCGTTGACGACGGCGTCGATGGCGAATCCGATCGTCGCCGCCTTCGCCGCGATCGTGACCGCGGCGATGGCCGCATCGATCCGCGGGTGGGCCGGGGCCTCGACAGGCTCCTCGACGGGCTCCTCCGCAGGCTCCTCGGCGTCCTGGGTTTCAGTCATGGTTGATGTGTACTCGACCTCCGTGACACGTCCGGCCACCGCAGGCCCGGAACATTACATCTGCCTTGCTATCCACATTGCCCGTGGATAACTCGGCGCCCCGCTACGATGCGCGGGCCCGTGTCAGATCCCCTTCCTCCCCCGATCCAGCCATCCATCGTCCGGCCCGCCATCGTCTACTTCGCGCTGTTCGGCGCGCTTGCCGCGTTCTTCCCGTACATCTCGGTGTTCTACCAATCGATCGGGATCGGCCTGCCGGAGATCGGCCTTCTCGTGGCGCTGAACGCAGGTGTTGCGGTCATCGCGGCGCCGGCCTGGGGCGCGCTCGTTGATCGGGTCCGCACAGTCCGGGGACCGCTCGCCGTCGCGGCCCTGTGGTCGGCGGCCGCCGCGAGCTGGCTGGCCGTCACGCGGGAACCCCTGCTCGTCGTGATTGCCGTAGCCACTCTCGCTGCAGGATCGTCGGGTCTTGGCCCGATGCTCGACACGCGGACGATCGAGATCGTCGACTCGAACCGCGATCGATACGGCCGGGCGCGCGCATTCGGGTCACTCGCCTTCACGATCGGCGCACTCGGAGTTGGGATCCTGATCGGGCAGACCGGCCCGCAGGGGCTGTTCCTTGTGCTCGTTCCGGGGTTCGTTCTCACCGGCGTTGCCGCCTACGTCCTGCTGGGCGGCCCGGGCCCGACCGGCCCCGGCCGGCGGAGAGTGACGACCAACTTCGCGTCCGGCCTTGCCGGACTCATTCGCGATCCGACCTTGCTGCTCTTCTTCCTCGGCTCGGTCCTGCTGTGGATCGCGGTCTCGGCGGTCTACACGTTCCTGTCGATCCACCTGATCCAGCTCGGCGCGAGCAGCGTCCTCGTCGGGCTGGTCTGGACCCCCGGCGCGCTGGTCGAAGTGCCATTGATGCTCGCGTTCCCGGCCCTCGCGCGTCGTGTTGGCGCCGAGCGGCTGCTCGTGCTCGGCGGTGTGGCGTTCGCAGTGCGCACGGCCCTCTGGGCTGCCACGTCGGATCCGCTGCTGTTCGTCTTGATCGCGCCGCTCGGCGGGATCGGCTACGCCCTGTTCTACGTCGGGACGGTCACGTATATCTCGCGGGCCGCGCCGTCGAGCGTCCATGGAACCGCACAAGGGTTGTTCTCAGGGACCGCGTTGAGCATCGGCACGATCCTTGGCTCGGTCTTTGGCGGTCTGCTGGCGGCGGCCCTGACGATCCCTGGGATGTTCGCAGTCGCTGCCATCGGGACGGCACTCGGCACGGGGATCGTCCTGTGGGCGACAGAGGCGCGGAAGCGTCGGTTCCCCGCCTCCGAGCGCGATGGCTGATCGCGACAACGAAGCGTCGCCGAGCCGGCCGGGTCAGCCCAGGTACTGCCCGAGCCAGGCGAGGACGTCGGCGTAGGCGGCTGTCGCCTGCTCCTCGTTGTAGCGGCCGCCGGTGTCGTTGAAGAAGGCGTGATCGACACCCGGGTAGACCTTGATCTCGTGCTCCAGCCCGGCCGCTGTCAGGGCCGCGTCCGCGGTCGCGCGTGATGCGTTGACCCGATCGTCGAGCTCCGCGTAGACGCCGAGGACCGCGGCGGTGTTGCCGGAGAAGTCCGGCGCGGCCGGTGCCGGACCGTAGAACGGGATCGCGGCCGCGAGCCGCGGATCGCCTGCGTCGAGCAGCGCCCAGACCATGCCGCCGCCGAAGCAGAATCCGATCGCGCCGAGCTTCGCTCCGGGCGCCCGACGCTCGAGCTCATCGAGTCCGGCCTTCATGTCGCCAACGAGGCGCTCGGTGGATGCCTGCGAGAGTGCCGCCTGGACGTCGCCCTGGGCGAGCGCGTCGCTGCCGCCCTCCTCGGACAGGAGGTCGATCGCGAGGGAGGAGTAGCCGTCCGCTCGCGAGCCGCGACGCGACCGAGCGGATGTGATCGTTGAGACCGCGGTTCTCGTGGATGACGAGCATCGCGCCCGCGGGCGTGGCGGCCCCGGCGAAAAAGCCCATGAGCTCGACGGTCGGCCCGGCGAACGTGATCGACTCGCCGTCGGGCGGAGGCGCAGACGAAGCCGAACTGGGCGAAGCCGAAGCGGGCGAAGCCGAAGGGGGTCCTGGCGAACCGGAGCCGGGTCCGGCGCTCCCCCTCGCCAGACCCGAGCTCGACGGTCCGCCGGCCGGCGCACACGCTTCGAGAAGCGCGATTGCCGAGCCGACTGACAGGCCGAGAAGTGCCAGCCGGCGCAAGGCCTCGCGCCGGCTGATGAACCCGTCGGCCCAGTCCTCGCCTACTTCTCCGGCGAGGTAATCCTGGAGAGCCATCGCTTAACGATACGGCTGAACGGCGCGCGGCGGTTTTGCCGCGCCCCGTCACCGGACGGTCACAGGAGCGGCCGGGCGCCCCTGGCGCCCTTCCGTCAGCGGACGCGGATCCTGCGCAACGAGCCTCGACCCGCGACGGCGACGAGCGCCACGAGGACCATTCCCGCCAGGACGGCCGGCATCGACCCCGACCCGTTGTCGCTGGATGCTCCGGGCGTATCGGTCGCCGGGGTCGTCGGTGCGGCCGTCGGCGTGGGGCGCGCCGCCAACCAGGTTGCTCGCGATCCTGGAGGAACAGATGACGAGGGCTCCACCGCCATTTGTCGAGTCGTTGCACTGGTTGATCGTGACGCCGAGGGCCGCCGACGCCTTGCCTGTGGCCGTGCACCTCAGCTCGACCAGTGTCCCGCCGTTGGCGGACCCGTTGCACTGGGTGATCGTCGCTCCTGTCGTGGTGGCTGGGAATGGGTCGCAGTTGTTCGCGATGCCGTCGCCCGAGCCGACGCACTGGTTGACCGTGGCAGCCGATCCGCCGAACGAGATACCGATGAAGTTGTTCGTGACCCGGACGCTGCACCGGAGCGTTCCGCCCCCGCCGTTCGTGGAGTCGTTGCATTGATTGACCGTCGTGACCGGGGCCGTCAGGGTGCTCGTCTGGGTCGTGCAGGCGGCGGTCGGGTCGCCGGCGGCGCCGTGACACTCACGGACTGTGACCGTCGCGGAGCCGCCACTCGCGGTGATCGTGTTGACGACCGTGACTTCGCAGATCAGGCCGAGGCCAGGGGTGTTGTCGACACCGTTGCTGCACGTCGTCGTCGTGCCGATCGTTGCTGCAGCGGCACCCGTCGCAAACCCGAGAGAGCCGATGAGCAGAAATCCGATGGTGAGAAGGACGGCGATGGATCGACGCATTGATGTCACCTCTGGGCCAGCAAGGGCGAGCGGCGGCTAGGGCCCGGGCTCAGGGTAGGGCAGCCATCCAGCGGTCCGTGAGCATGAAATCACTGCCGGCCGCTCAACGAAACAGATCGTTCTCCGACGGAATCAACGCCTCGCGGATCGTCGCCTCGCCACGGGTGGGATTGGCGCCGCGGACGAGCGCGACGGGTCGTGCGGTCGTCTTGCCGAAGGCCAGCTCGGCGGCGCTCGCGATCTCGTCGGCGACGGCCCGCACCGTGGAGCGCATGACGCGGCCGTCGTGGTCGGCGACTCCACGGAGATCCTCGAGCGGCAGCATCCCGGACACGCCGATCGCCACGTCGACGATCCCCCAGCGCCAGGGCCGGCCGAACGAGTCGCTGACGATGACCGGGACATCGACGCCGAACCGGGCTTCGATCGCCCGCCGGATCCCGGTCGCCGACGCGTCCGGATCGCGCGGCAGGAGCGTGACGATCTGGCCGCTGCCCGGACCGACGTTCGACGCGTCCACTCCGCCGTTCGCGCAGACGAACCCATGCGGTGTCTCGGTGATGAGGACCCCGTTCGCCATCCGGACGACGCGCCGGGCCTCGCGGAGGACGACCTCGACCTGGCGCGGGTCGCGATCCCATCGCGCGGCGAACTCGACGGCCTCCGGGCGCGGCTCGACGGTCGTCAGGTCGACGACGGCGCCCTCTGCCTTGGAGACGATCTTCTGCGTCACGACGAGGACGTCGTCCGACCGAAGTGGCATCAGGTCGCGTTCCCGCTCCAGGGCGTCGCCGAGCATCCCTGCGAGGTCGTCTCCCTCGACGATCTCCGGGATCCCGTCGAGAGCGACGACCTGCACCCGCCCGCTGTCAGCGGGCATCGGCCGTCCCGGTGGCGAGTGCCTCGACGAAGAGGAGGTCATCGGGCGTATCGATGTCGAGCGAAAGCGGGCCGTCGAGCTCGACGTAGCGGGCACCGGCCTCCGCGGCGCATGCGGCATGGGCCGCCCGGCTGTCGCCACCGAACCCGAACTCGATGGCGTCCGGCGGCGCGACGACGAGAGCGTTCGTGCCGCGGGCGTGGCGGTCCGGCGCAAGCACGACGAGCGGTCGTTCGCTGACGACCGCCAGCGGCGCGATGAGCTCCGCGAGGGCATCCGGGGAGACGAGGGGCAGATCAATCGGAACGACGACGACGGCGTCGGCGCCGGCCGCGAGCGCGTCGTCCCGAGCCTCGCGCAGCCCGCGATTCAATCCCTGGCTGCGCTGGAGGAGCGTCCGAGCGCCGAGGCCCGCCGCGACGCCGAGCGCTTCGCGATCCGGGCTCACGACGAGGGTCTCGGCGAAGCCGGGCGTGGCGAGAGCCGCTCGGACGGTTCGATCGACCATCCGGTCGACGAGATCGCGCCGCTCCTCCGCGTCGAGTGTCCCGCCGAGCCGCGACTTGGCTCCCTCGAGCGCCCCCACTGGGACGATCGCGACGATGCGGCGCGACGGCTCGCCGGCGTCGGGGCTCGGGGCTGCGTCCATTGGTTGATCGTAGACGGCGGCCGCCGGCCACGCTGGATCGGTCATCCGGCGACGGCGCTCGCAATCGAGAGCACGGCAAAGCCGAGCAGCACGACGCCCGACACGCGGTTGACCCACGTCAGCCCGCGAACGGTCACCCGCGTCCTGAGCGCGGAGACGGCCGCGGTGAGGATCAGCCACCAGCTCATCGAACCGCCGAAGACCCCGAGCGTCAGGAGCGCGGCGTCGGCGCCGCCACGGCCGACGACGCCGAGGCCGGCGAAGATCGCGGCGAACGACAGGATCGTCATCGGGTTCGTCATCGTCAGGGCGAAGATCGAGACGAACGCACCGACGAGACCGGGCCGTTCGTCGGCAACCGCTACCGCGTCGGGTCGGCTCGTCATCGTTCGCCAGGCGAGGACCAGCAGAAAGAGCCCGCCGACCAGGCCGAGCACGGCCCGCCCACCGACGAGGACCGACGTCACCGCCGTGAGGCCGAAGGCGGCAATCCCGCCGTACGTGGCGTCGGCCACGGCGACGCCAAACCCGGACGCCAGGCCGTAGATCCAGCCGTAGGCGAGCGTCCGGCGAATCGTCAGCAGGCTGATCGGGCCGACGGCGGCGGCGATCGTGAACCCGAGGACGAGGCCCCGGGCGAAAAGAAGGGGGTCCATGGCGATCTCCTGGGCATAAGAAAACACCCTCGGCGCTGTCCGAGGGCGTTCGTTCCGTTCGTGTCCGGCGCCCTCCCGGGCGCGCGTCGTCAGGCCGAGCCGTCCCTCGTCTGGGACTGCTGCTGGCCGTGGGTCAAGACCGACTCGATTCGGAGCATGCAGGAACTTTGAGACATGACGCTTATGCGCGTCAAATCCGAGGTCGTCCGCTCGTCGAGATTCATTCGTGGTCGCCGGCGATGCCATTGGTTGCATCGCTTGGGACAGGGCGGAACCCATGGAGCATCGTGGCAGCCGCGGGAGGTGGGGCACAAGTGGGCCGACCTCCGCCAACTCGGCACACCTCGAAACATGCAACCAACGGCATCGCCCAGGCAGGCGAATAGTTTCGCGCGCGCCGTGCTAGGAAACGGCTACCAGCGCCAGGATCTCGCCCGCCAATCGGGCTCGGGCGGCATCGTCGGTCATGATCGTGTCAGTGACGTGGACTCGGAGGCCGAGCGCCTCGATCGCCGGGGCGAGGTCGGCGTCCACCGAGTCGATCACGAAGTCGGTCGCGAGGTCGGCGTAGATCCGGGCGACCCCGAGGGCGCTCGACTCGTGCCCGAGCGACACAAGCATCCTGTCGGCCGGCCCCTTGAGGGCCTTGCCGCCGACGATCCCGGAAACCGCGACGATCCGGACGCCGCGCTCGCGGGCGCGCATTGAGGGCGTCCGCTGATCTCGTCGACCGCAAGGATCGGTCCGACCGAGACGATCGGGTTCGACGGGGCGATCACGATCGCGCGGGCGGCCTCGATCGCCTCGACAACGCCCGGCGCGGCAGCCGCCAGGTCCGCGCCGCGGAAGCGGACCTCGTGGACGTCGGGCTCCTGGTGCCTCGCGACGAAGTACTCCTGGAACTCGAGCCACCCGTCATCGGTGCGGACGTCCGTTCGGACCGGGTCGTCGGACATCGGCAGGATCGTCGCCGCGACTCCGAGCGAGCGCTGGAGCCCGAGGCAGACGGAGGTCAAGCCGGCCCCGCCACGGAGCCGGGCCGTCCGCGTGACGTGGGTCGCGAGATCGCGGTCGCCCAAGCGGAACCATGTCGGTTCGCCGTATCGCTCGAGCATGGCAGCGGCGGCAAAGGTCTCGCCCTCGATCCCCCAGCCGAGCTCCCGGTTCGCGATGCCGGCCAGCGTGTACATGACCGTGTCGTGATCCGGCATGACGAGGAGCCCGTGCCGCTCGAGGTCGTCGCCGGTGTTGACGACGACAGTCAGTCGATCCCCGAGGTGGGCCTGCAGCCCGTGCGCGAGCTTGGCGCCTCCGACGCCGCCGGCAAGCGCGACCACGTGGTCGCCGCTTGGGCGTCGGTCAGGCATCCGCGAGGAGGGCGTCGACCTCGCCGATTCGCTCGATCGTCTCCTGGTCATACGGTGCGGGCAGCCGGACGATGACCGTACGGAAACCGAGGTCTCGGTATGGCCGCAGCCCATCCGCAACCGTTGCCGGCGAGCCGAGGAGGATCGGCACCCCGCCCATGTCGTCGGTCCCGTTGAACGCCAGCGACGCGTCGTAGGCCTCCTGGGCCTCCGCCGGGTCGTCGCGGATGACGATCGGGAAGCTGATCGTGAGCTCGATCTCGGCCCGATCCCGTCCGACGTCGGCGCAGTGCCCATCCAGGATCGCAAGCTTCTCCTTGACCTCGTCGATCGTCCCCGAGGTGTTCCAGGCGTCTGCGCGGAGGGCCGTCGTTCGGAGCGTCTTGCGCGGACCGGAGCCGCCGATGAGGATCGGGAGCCGATCCTGGAGCGGGCGCGGTTCGCAGAGCGCATCGACCATCGTGTAGAAGCGGCCCTCGTGGGTGACGCGCTCGCCGTCGAGCAGGCGACGCATCAGCATCACCGATTCGTCCAGCCGATCGAGGCGTTCACCGAACCCCGAGCCCCAGTCAGGAAGCCCGAACGCCTCGTGCTCGCGCTCGAACCAGGCGCCGCCGATCCCGAGGACCGCCCGGCCGCCGCTCACGTTGTCGAGCGTCGTCGCGAGCTTGGCCGTTATTCCGGGCTTGCGGAACGTGTTGGCGCCGACCATGAGCCCGAGCCGGACGCGGCTGGTGACTGCGGCGACGGCCGAGAGCGTCGTCCAGCCCTCGAGAATCGGTTGCTCCCACGGACCGAAGATCGCGAGGAGGTGATCCCAGGTCCAGACGGAGTCCCAGCCGTTCTGTTCCGCCGCGAGGGCGGCATCGCGGAACGCCGGCCAGGCGGTCTGCTGCGACCAGAGCTGCGCCCCGAATCTCATCTGGCCCATCGGCGTCAGTCGCCCTCGATGTGGTCGTGGATGCTCGTCGGGCGGAGCCGGAAGCTGACCCTCCGCTGCTTGCTGAAGCGACTCGCGATCACGGCCTCCGCCTCCTCCGGATTGTCCGTGTGGTAGCGGCGGGCCATCGCCGCGATGTCTGCCTGGGCCTGCGCCTGGTCGTCAATGACCTCGACCGTGCCGGTCAGCCCGACCCACGACTGAACGGTGGCGTCGGTGATCGCGATCGACACCCGCGGGTCCCGCCGGAGGTTCGTCGGCCAGCGGCGGCCAAAGAGGCTGTTGATGACGACCGTGTCACCGTCGAGGAGGAACCAGACCACGGCCTGGCGCGGCCCTCCGTCCTCGTCGATGGTTCCGACGGCTGCGTACCGTGGCTCCGAGAGGAAGCGGCGCACGTGTTCGGGTAGGGCGGTGATCGCGGGGAGGGTCATCCACCAGATGGTACGCGAGGCGTCCCGGTTGAGTCCGCCGGGCGCGTGCCACGGAGCCGCCGTGGCGGCTACTTTGCCGGGATCACCCTCGGGGTTGGCTTCGGGACGGCAGCGCGGACCTTCCGCGTGACCGTTCGTCGGGCGGCGTCGAGGCGGAGCGTCTCGATCGGGCGCGGAGGCATGGGGAGGTAGGCCGGCTTGCCGATGAGATAGCCCTGTCCGAGGTCGACCCCGAGCGACGTCAGCATTGCGAGGTCGCTGCGCTTCTCGATGCCTTCGGCCAGCAGCCGTGCGCCGATCCGCCTGCCGAACGACACGAATGCCTCGACCAGTGCCTGCTTCGCGTCGTCGCGGGCGATCCCGTGGGCGATCTCGCGGTCGATCTTGATGATCGACGGGTGAAGGGCAGCGATGAGGGTGAAGCTCGCGTAGCCCGCGCCGGCATCGTCGATCGCGAACCCGAAGCCGAGCCGGCGGAGCGCCTTGACCTGCTTCATCAGCGGCAGGACGTCTGACACCGCCTGCTGCTCCGTGCATTCGAGCGTGATCTGGCGTGGCGAGAGGCCCACGCCGTTCACCATCGCGGCCAGCGCCTTCGCCTCGAACTGGTTGTCGAGCAAGCTCGCCGGCGTGAAGTTGATCGCGAGCCGGAGCGACGGGAGCCCGCTGTCGCGGCGGCTCCGTTCGAGCTCGCCCGCGCGGGCCAGGATGAGCTTGACGATGAACGAGTCGAGCTCGATCGAGCGATCCGTGTCGATCGCGGCGTGGACGATCGAGCTGATCGACTGCGGGAGCATCGGCATGTTCGGACGGAAGAGGCACTCGTACTCGTAGAGCTCGCCGGTGGCCAGCTCGACGATCGGTTGGAACGCAACCTGGTGGACATTCCGCAGGTTGAAGAAGTAATCGAGCGTCTTGGTCTGGACGACCTGCGTCGAGGGGGCCATCCCGATCCGATCGGCCAGCCCGGACAGGAGCACGGCCTCCGACATCGCGGCGATGTGGCGTTCGCCTTCGGGCAGCGCGGCGTCGAGGTCGACAAGGCCGTACGCGGGGGAGTGGACCTGGGCCGAGATCTCGTTGGCCCGGGCGTCCGTGAGCTCGGAAGCCGGCCCGATCACGACGGTTCCGGACTCGAGCTCCATGACTCGGGCCCCTTCGATCGCCTGCGCGAGGCGGTGCGCGAAACGAATGTCGCGCGACCACAACAGTCGCTGGTCTTCGGGGCCCTTGGGGACTGAGAAGAAACGCATGCGATCCAAGCTTATCCCGACGGGGCGTCCACACACATGTCAGCGTGCAAGGTTGGTGCCCATTGTGCGCTAGCCAATCGCGCGATCGGAGGCGCCAAGGGTCCCGCGCAGCCGTGGGACCTTCGTAACTTCTGTGCCGGCGCAACTACCGGGGGCACCTACGCCAGACGCTCACCCGCCCGGATCGGGATGTCGAGGCGGTTCTCCGGCGGTGCGAGTGGGCAGGCCCATTTCGGGTCGAACGCGCACGAGGGCTGGAACGCGAAGTTGAAGTCGAGGATCAGCGTTCCGCGGACCGGATCGCCGCCGAGATCGGCGGACTTCGCCGAGTCGAGGAGGTAGCGGCCGGCGGCGTACGTCTCGGTTCCGCTCGTCGCGTCCCGGAACGGCAGGAAGATCCCTCCGGCATAGCCCGCCATCCAGTAGACGCCGAGGCTTCGAGTGCCGGACGCGAACGGGACCTCGACGCGACCGATCCGGCTGAACGACATCGTTCCGCCGGCGCTGACCGGGAGGTCCATCGCCAGCGAGGCGCCCAGCCCGGGAGGCCACCGCCCATCGGCGCGACGGCGGCCCGTGCCTCGTCCGGGACGACGGCGACCTCGAATCGAAGCGACGGCTCGTGAGGAAAGTGCTGTGCCCGGAACGATGAGCGCTGGTCGGCCGGCACAGGCGACTGCGGGTGCTCCCGGAAGAGGCGCTCACGAGTCGTCCGCCAGAGCTCGAGGGCGCGTTCGACATCGGTCGATGCGAGGACCCGGACCTCGCCATAGAGGTCGGCGATCCTGCGACGCCAATCGGCCAGCTCGAGGGTTGCCAGGAGACTCCGGTCGACGTCGGTCTCCGCGTCGGTCTCCGCCGACATCAGGTCCGCCGGCTCGCGGAGCGGTAGAGCATGATTCCGCCGATCGCGATCAGGATGATCGGCCAGAAATCGGACCAATCGATCCGTGGCATCTGGAAGCCGAGCGTCTGGTCGAGCAGGTACCAGATGCCGATGACGAGGAGGATGAGGCCGACGACCATCGACGCCACGTTCGAGTTGGGCTCGCGCGGCGGGCGCCATTCCACCGGACGATCCGCTTGGGGGGAGTCGGGGGAATCCGTCATGGCCTGTTCCCTCTCTGCGAGGTCGTCATCCTAGTCCACGCCCGGTCGACGTAGCGGCGGCGCGGTCGTGACCGGTGAGGTCCCGGCTAGTATCGTCCCGACCGGCGGACGTCCCGACCGGCCACTCGACCGGCCGAGAGGCGGAACAGGAGGCTCGACCGTGGTGGACCTGGCGGAGATCGGTGTGTTCGGCGGTTCCGGGTTCTACTCGCTTCTCGATGACGTTCGCGAGATCAAGGTGGACACGCCCTACGGCCCGCCGTCCGACTCGTTCTTCCTGGCAACGGTCGGCCGGCGCCGCGTCGCGTTCCTGCCGCGCCACGGTCGACGCCACACGATCCCGCCGCACAAGATCAACTACCGGGCGAATGTCTGGGCGATGCGCTCGCTCGGCGTCAAGGCGGTCATCTCGCCGTGCGCCGCCGGATCGCTCCAGCTCAAGGTCAAGCCGGGCGATTTCGTCGTGTGCGACCAATTCGTCGACCGGACGAGCGGCCGGCCGCACACGTTCTACGACGGCCCGATCGTGACCCACCTCTCGTCGGCCGAGACGTACCACCCTGAGCTTCGGAGGATCGCCGTCGAGGTCTGCCGGGAGCACGGTATCGACGTCCACGACGGCGGCACGGTCGTCGTGATCGAGGGGCCGCGATTCTCGACGAAGGCCGAGTCGAAGTGGTTCAGCGACGCCGGCTGGGAGGTGATCAACATGACCCAGTACCCGGAGGCGTGGCTCTGCCGCGAGCTCGGGATGGCCGTCGTCAACATCGCCCTGATCACCGATTACGACGCCGGCGTCCACGAGGGCACAGAGGCCGTCGACGCCCGATCGGTCCTGGAGGTCTTCTCGCAGAACGCCGAGCGGATCCAGAAGGTGGTCCTCGACATGATCGGCCGCTTCCCGGCCGATCTGGATGAGCTTGGAGCCCTCGGGGCGCTGGAGTTCACCCGCGGCGATGGTCATGTTTCGGCGGCCGAGGACATTCGGCTGTTCAAGACGGGGCTGTAGGCGGGCGTGGCGCCGTTGACGCGTACCGATGACTGAGCGGCTGCCGATCGGCGTCGTCCTCGGGTCGATAAACGTCGATGTGACGTGGTGGCTGGAGAGCGCACGGCGGCTCGACGCGGCAGGCTACGCGGGCGTCTGGAGCTGGGACCACTTCATGAGCCGCGGCACCAAGACCGACCCGGTCGTGGAAGCGTGGACCAGCGTGACCGCGGCCGCGATGGTCACGGAGCGGATCGCCATCGGGACGTTCGTCGCGAACGTCATGAACCGCCATCCTGCGGTCCTCGCGCGGATGGCCGCGACGCTGCAGGAGGCGAGCGCCGGACGGCTCACCCTCGGGATCGGGATCGGCGGCCATCCGGCCGAGCACGAGGCGTACGGGATCCCGTTTCCGCCGCCGGCCGAACGGGCTCGTCACCTCCGGGAGGCAGTCGCAGTGATCCGGGCCCTCTGGACGGGCGGCCCCGTCACCCGCGATAGCCCGTTCTATCCGCTCCGAGACGCCTATGCCTACCCGATCCCGGACCCGCCGCCGCCGATCCTCATCGGGGCCGGAACTCCCGCCGGCATCCGGATTGCCGCCGAGATCGGCGACGGTTGGGCGGCGGAGTCCGACACCTTCCTCGATCTCGAGCCGCGATATCGGGAGGCGCTCGCCGCGGCCGGCCGCGAGCGATCCGCCCAACGAGTCGTCCTCGGCTTCGGAGGTCGGCGGCGGAAGGACGCGGATCCGCTCGCCGGGGACCCGCTCGTCCTGGCGCCGCGGGACGAACTGGCCAAATGGCTCGCGGCTGGCGCCGACGAGCTCATCGTCACGGCCCGATCCACGACGGACGTCGACCACCTGCTTGACGCCGTCGATCGGTGGTAGCGGCCGGACGACCCGGTTCGTGGCACGATTGACGAACCGATGACGTCCCCGACGACCTCGAATCCGCTCACGCCCAGCACGCCGGTCGAGCTGACCCACCCGTGCGCGCGCTGCGGCGCGCCGGTTGCGATCGAGGTCGGCCTGTGCGAGAACTGCAACCCGCTCGGATTGAAGGACTCGGCGAGCTCGCAGGTCCACGGCACGGTCTTCGTGGCGGTCGGCCTCGCGATCGTGGCCCTCGCGCTCCTCGCCCGATGGGCGGTCTCCGGCATCGGGCCGTTCAAGGCCGAGGTCGTCGAGGTCCGTTCCGACAACGGCGCCCTGACGGTCTCGTTCCGGGTGACGAACCAGGGATCGAGTACCGGCACGACGACCTGCCGGATCATCGATCCCGCGCTCCAGGGCAGCGGTCAGCCAGCCTTCGTCCTGACGCCGAGGATCGCCCCGAACGCGACGATCGAGCTCGATCACCAGCTCCTGGGGTTCGGCACGGCCGTGCGACCGCTCGCTGTCGACTGCTCCGCGCCGTGACCGTCACGGCCCCGCCAACCGTTCCCGCGCGGCCGCCGAGCGCTTTCGAGGAGGATCTCCTCTTCGCGACGGCACTCGCCACCACGGCCGGCAAGCTGGTCATGGACCGCTACGAGAAGGTGGAGCAGGTCGATTACAAGAGCGCGCGCGACATCGTCACGGAGGTCGACAACCTGAGCGAGCAGCTCATCATCGACGCGATCAAGGCGCGCTTTCCGGGTGATGCGATCCTCGCGGAGGAATCCGGCGAGCACGCGACCGGAACCGGCGATGGCCCCACGGCGGGTCGCGGCCGGGTCTGGATCATCGATCCGATCGACGGCACGATCAACTACGCCAACGGCATCCCGTTCTTCTGTGTCTCGCTCGGGCTCGCGGTCGACGGCCGTCCGGCGGCTGGCGTCGTCGTCGACCCAACCAGGAACGAGGTCTTCGCCGCCACCGCCGACGGCCCTGCGACGCTGAACGACCGGCCGATCAACGCCTCCGACAAGGACAAACTGACCGACTTCGTCATCCAGATGGCGCTGTCGGGCCGGGCGGTGGCCGCGCGAGCACGCGCCATCCGGAAGGAGATCCGGATCTCGCGCTCGATGGGATCCTCGGCGCTGGCCCTCGCGTACGTCGCCAACGGCCGGTTCGATGCCTTCATCCAGCAGGGCGGGCTGTCGAACTGGGACGTCGCGGCTGCCGGTCTCATCGCCGAGCGGGCGGGAGCGACCGTGACCGACATGACCGGAGCTCCCTGGTTCGATCTCGGCCGCGCGCCGCGGACCGTCACCGCCGTCGCGTCACCGGCCGCCCATCACCCGAGGATCCTCGAGCTGACGCGGTAGCCCAGCCTCAGTCGCCCAGCCAGCGATGCGGCCGCGACCGCAGGCGCGTCAGGCCCCATTGATCGCAGAAGGCCTCCCACTGGTCTCGCGGGGCCCCGTCCCATCGAAGATCCTCGGCGGCCGACTGGGCGATCGGGACGCCGTCCGCCGTCGTCCGAAGCCTGGCGAGGTCCCGGTAGAGGATTGCGTCGTCCCACTGCTCGCGCAGGGTGGCCGCGAGGACAGGCGCGCCACGGAGGCTCGGCACCTCCCAGTGGCTGGCGCGAGGCGGGATCCCCTCGAGCGAGCCGTAGACCGCGAGTACGGCCGCCGCCGACTTCGCGCCCCATCCCGGCAGGCCCGGGTAGCCATCGGACGAGTCGCCGACGAGCGCAAGCCAATCCGGAATCGACGTCGGCGCGACACCCCACTTCGCCCGAACGCCAGCATCGTCGTACGTCAGGCCGCGCCGCCTGTCCCAGAGGACCACGCGCGCGTCGGAGACGAGCTGGGCCATGTCCTTGTCGGGCGTGCAGACGACGATTCGCTCCACCTTCGGATCGGCGGCGAACCGATCAGCGGCCGCCGCGATCGCATCGTCGGCCTCCCACTCGACCATCGGCCAGAGGACGATTCCGAGGGCCTCGATCGCCTCCTCGGCGATCGGGAACTGGGCAAGGAGCTCGGGCGGCATCCCGGCACTCGACTTGTATCCCGGAAACAGGTCGTTCCGGAACGACTCGATGACGCGATCCGTCGCCGCGCCGACGTGCGTCGCGCCCTCCTCGCGGAGGAGGTAGAGGAGCTGGTCGCACAGGCCCGAGACGCCAGACAGGATCGTGCCGTTCGTGCCGCGGACGTCGGGCCGCGGGGCGTAGTGAGCCCGGAAGAGCTCGTACGTGGCGTCGACAAGGTGAAGCTGCACGTCGTCAGCGCATCCTTGCTTGCCAGATCGTCGCGCCGGCGTCGCGCACTTCCTCGACGGCCCGATCGCCGTCGCCAGGGCTGAGATCGACCGCTCGCATGGCATCGAGCAGGAGGTATGTCTCGAAGCCCAGCTTCGTGGCGTCGATCGCGGTCGCCTTGACGCAATAGTCGGTCGCGAGCCCGCAGACGACGACCCGCTCGACATCGTGTGCCCGGAGCAGCCCTTCCAGCTCTGTCGGGATCGTCTCGCCCGTCACGGGTTCCCGCATCGAGAAGCCGGAGTAGCCGTCCTCGCCGTTGGCGCCCTTGCGAACGCGCCCGCCGGCGACCTGGACCAGGTCCGGGTGAAGCTCCGCGCCCCACGTGTCGGCGACGCAATGGACGGGCCAGAAGCCCCCGTCCTTCTCGAAATGCGGGGTCGACGGCGGGTGCCAGTCCTGCGTGTACGCGACGAAGCCGCCGGCGGCCGACGCCGTTGCGATCTCGGTGTTGATGGTCGGGATGATCTCGGCCCCGCCGGTGACTGACAGGCTGCCGGCAGGATCGGCGAAGTCGTTCTGGACGTCGACGACGATCAGGGCCGTCCGGGGGTTGTATCGCTGCACCGCGTAACGCTACCGCAGCGGGCCGAAACGGTGAGGCGGCAACGCCCCGAAGGGCGCCGCCGCCAGGCAGGATGGACGATTGCGGCCGCCGCACGCGGCCGGATTTCGGACCCGGTCAGGCCGGGCAGGCGAGGCTCAGCCGACCGGGGCGGCCTCGTCGGCGGGGCGCTCGGAGGCCGCCGTGTCCGGTGCCTCGAGGTTGGTCTCCGATGCGTTGCCGACGGCGCCAGCTGGTCGCCTGGCCCGGGCTGTCGACGTCGAGCAGGTAGCCGATCCCCTGGAACGTCTTGATGCGGCCCGGCTCACCCGGCTTCGCGCCGAGCTTGCGCCGCACGCGGCTGATCCAGACCCGGAGATACTGGAGGTCGTCCCGGTACTCCGGACCCCAGACCTTCGTCAGGAGCTCCGTGTGGAGGACGACCTTGCCGGGGTGAGTGGCGAGGTGCTGGAGGAGCAGCCATTCGGTCCGGGACAGCTGGACGAGCTCGCCGTTTCGCCGGACCATCCGCCGCTCGAGGTCGATCTCGATGTCGTCGAAGGCGACGACGCCGGCGCCGGGCTCGACACCCGACGAGCGCCGGATCACCGCTCGGACGCGGGCGGCCAGCTCGTCCGGATGGAAGGGCTTGGCGATGTAGTCGTCCGCCCCGAGGTCGAGGCCCTTGGCCTTGTCGGCCGTCGCGCCCTTGGCCGTCAGCAGGATCACCGGCACGGGCCGCTGTTCGCGCAGCTGCCGCATGACCTCGATCCCGTCGAGGTCCGGCATGACGATGTCCAGGAGGACGATGTCCGGGCGGATCTCCTCGGCCTTGGCGAGGGCGTCCTCGCCGCCGGTCGCGGTCACGACGCGGAAGCCCTCCTCGCTGAGGGCGATCGAAACGAGCTTCGTGATTCGCGGCTCGTCGTCAGCGACGAGCACCAATGGCTGTGTACCCACGCCACACCTCTCTGTTCAGGGCACTGATAGTGATCGGTCAATGCAAGCGTTGGAGCCCGCTGTTGGTCCGGGCGGAAACGCGTACGTTCTGATGTCGACTACGAGCCTTCCGGTTCGTCGGCAGGCTGGCTCGCGGCCGGCGGGTTCACCGTGTTGTTGTTCGTGTTGGTCGTCGTCGACGGCGAGGCACCCGGCCCAAGGGCGAAGTACCAGACTGCCACGAGGAGAACGATCACCGCGATGACCGCGAGGATGGGACCCATGTTGGAGCTGGTGTCCTTCTCGACGATGACCGTTTCGTGCGTTTCGCGATTCTCAGTCATGCGTAGGAATCTCCGTTCGCTGGCCCGACGCGAGGGGCTTCAGAATCGTCGCCCGTGGGGCGACCGCGTTGCATCGTCGGTGCCGGTCCGTCGCGGCGACTGCGGCCGGACATTGCAGAACCATTTCACGGGCATATCAATTGCGGGACGTCGACGTGGTCGCCGGCCGCCTGCTCGCCGTGCTTGGACCCGATCGGCTAGGCTGGTTCCATGAGCTTCTCGACCGAGGATCTCGCCCTCCTCGACGACGCCCAGGAGGTGGAGATCGAGACCCAGGCCCCGGACAAGGCAGCCCGGCGGACCGTCGTCTGGGTCGTCGTTGACGACGGCGAAGCCTTCGTCCGCACCTACAAGGGCCCGGGCTCACGCTGGTACCGCGACGTTGTGGCCAACCCGGCCGTGGCGATCCACGTCGGCGACAAGCGCCTGCCCGCCTCGGCCATCGCCGCGACCGATCCAGATTCGGTCGAACGGACGAGTGCCGGCTTCCTGCGGAAGTATGCTGCTGATCCCGCGGCCCAGGCGATGGTCCGTCCCGAGGTCCTGGAGACGACGCTTCGCCTGGAGCCAACCTGACCGACAACCGAGGCCCCCGATGTACTTCGACGAGTTCAAGCACCAGCTGCCGGACATCGACCCAGAGGAGACCAGCGAATGGCTGGCCTCGTTCGACCAGCTCGTCGAGCAGGAAGGCGAGAGCCGCGCGCGGTTCCTCGTCTACAAGCTGCTCAAGCGCGCGCGGCAGCTCCACGTCGGGCTGCCACCGCTGACCCAGACCCGGTACATCAACACGATCAGCCCGGAGCAGGAGCCGTTCTTCCCCGGCGACGAGCAGCTCGAGCTCCGGATCCGCCGGATCGTCCGCTGGAACGCGGTGGCGATGGTCCTCCGTGCCAACAGCAGGTTCGCCGGGATTGGCGGGCACCTCGCCACCTATGCCTCGGCGGCGAGCCTGTACGAGGTCGGCTTCAACCACTTCTTCCGGGGCAAGGACGACGGCCAGGCCGGGGACCAGATCTTCTACCAGGGTCATGCCGCGCCCGGGATCTACGCGCGAGCGTTTCTCGAGGGGCGCCTGACCGAGGATCAGCTCGACCACTTCCGCCGGGAGACGGTCCCGGGCGAGGGGCTGCCGTCCTATCCGCACCCGCGGCTCATGCCCGACTTCTGGGAGTACCCGACGGTCTCGATGGGCATCGGGCCGATCAGCGCGATCTATCAGGCCCGCTTCAACCGCTACCTCCAGAACCGTGGCCAGCTCGACACGTCGGGCTCGCGCGTCTGGGCATTCCTCGGCGACGGCGAGACCGACGAGCCCGAGTCGCTCGGCGCCATCAACCTCGCGGCCCGGGAAGGCCTCGACAACCTGACGTTCGTCATCAACTGCAACCTCCAGCGTCTCGACGGCCCGGTCCGCGGCAACGGCAAGATCATCCAGGAGCTCGAGTCGTCATTCCGTGGTGCCGGCTGGAACGTGATCAAGGTGATCTGGGCCCGCGAGTGGGACGAGCTCCTCGCTCGCGACGTCGACGGGGTGCTCGTCGAGCAGATGAACAACGCACTCGATGGCGATTTCCAGAAGTTCTCGGTCGCCGGTGGCGCCTACATCCGTGAGCATTTCTTCGGACCGGACCAGCGCCTTCGCAAGCTCGTCGACCACCTGTCAGACGACGACCTCGCGAGGCTCCGGCGCGGCGGCCACGACTATCGCAAGGTCTACGCGGCCTACAAGGCGGCGACCGAGTCGACGGGCGCGCCGACGGTGATCCTCGCCAAGACGGTCAAGGGCTGGACGCTCGGACCGGGAGTCGAGGCCCGCAACATCACCCACCAGGCGAAGAAGCTGTCCGAGGCGGAGCTGAAGATCTTCCGCGACCGGATCCAGCTGCCGATCCCGGACTCGAAGATCAAGGACGCCCCGTACTACCACCCGGGGCCGGATTCGGAGGAGGTCCAGTACCTCCGCGAGCGACGTCGAGCGCTTGGCGGTGAGATCCCGAAACGGATCGTCCGCTCCAAGCCGCTGCCGTCACCATCCGAGAACGTCGACAAGGAGTTCGCCGGCGGTTCCGACACGGCCGTCTCGACGACGATGGTCTTCACCCGGATCCTCCGGAACCTGATCCGCGACAAGGAGCTCGGCGCGCGGATCGTGCCGATCATTCCCGACGAGGCCAGGACGTTCGGCATGGACCCGCTGTTCAAGGAGGTCGGCATCTACGCCGCCCTCGGCCAGCGCTACGAGCCGGTCGATTCTGATCTCGTCCTGTCATACCGCGAGGCGGTCGACGGCCAGGTCCTCGAGGAGGGGATCACCGAGGCGGGCTCGATGGCGAGCCTCCAGGCGGCTGCCACGTCGTATGCGACGCACGCCCATCCGATGATCCCGTTCTACATCTTCTACTCGATGTTCGGCTTCCAGCGGACCGGCGACCAGATCTGGGCGCTGGCCGACGCCCGCGGGCGCGGGTTCATGATGGGCGCCACGGCCGGCCGCACGACCCTCGCCGGCGAGGGGCTCCAGCACGACGACGGTCACTCGCACATCCTCGCGTCGACGGTCCCGAACGTCCGCGCCTACGACCCGGCCTATGCCTATGAGCTCGCGGCTGTCGTCCGCGACGGGATCGAGCGGATGTACGTCAAGGGCGAGGACGTCTTCTACTACGTCACGCTCCATAACGAGAACTACCCGCAGCCGAAGAAGCCCGACGGCATCGACGATGGGCTGCTTCGCGGCATCTACCGGCTTCGCGAGGCACCCGACCTCGGGCGGAAGGCGCAGCAGGCGCGGCTGGTCGGGTCGGGCTCGATCCTCCAGCAGGTGGTGGCGGCCCAGGAACTGCTCGCCGAAAAGTTCGGGATCGCGGCGGAGGTCTATTCGGCGCCGTCGTTCCCGCTCCTGCGGCGCGACGCACTCGCGGCCGAGCGCTGGAACCGGCTCCACCCGACCGAGACCCCGCGGGTGCCCTACGTCACCACGGTCCTCGGGCCGGACGGCGGCCCGATCGTCGCTGCCACCGACTGGCTGAAGGCCCTCCCGGATATGGTCTCGCGCTGGCTCCCGCCCTATTACGTCGCGCTGGGGACGGACGGCTTCGGGCGGAGCGGGACCCGCGAGGACCTCCGCGCGCTGTTCGAGATCGACCCGCCGCATATTGCGGCGGCGACGCTCGTCGAGCTCGCCCGCTGCGGTGCCATCCCGGCGGCGAAGGCGGCCGACGCGATTCGTGAGCTCGGCATCGACCCGGAGAAGCTCGACCCGGTCGCTCTTTAGGCTGCGCAGCGGCGCCGTGGCGCTGCGGCCATCGCCGCACGCGTGCGCCCACGGCAATTCACCGCCTGCCCCAGCGATGCCGTTGGCTGCATGTTCTTGGCGCGACCGGTTCGTGGCGCGACCGGTTCGTGGCGCGACCGGTTCGTGGCGCGACCGTCCGGCCACCGGCCCGGTGATGCAACCAACGGCATCGGAGAACCAGAGGAGTGATTTTCGGCGAGGCGGCCGAGGCGCCGGCGGCGGCCGAGGCGCCGGCGGCGGGCGGCGGGGCCCCGCGCCGTCATGCCCCTGAAACGAACCTCGGAGCTCCTGACGTGCGGGCGCTCTGGCGCGCTCCGTACCTTGGTCAAAGCCGGCCGACGGTTGCGTCGGTGAGGCCGGCCGAATGGCGGCGCAACCACTTTGATGAAGGAGAACCACCCGATGGGACACCACGATCAGGATCCGGGCCACGGTGCGCCCGGCCACGTTCATGACGAGACCTGGAACCGCCACATGATGGCCACCGACGACCCGGCGACGACCGACGGTACGGCTCGCGAGAACCAGGAAGCCGGCGGTGAGGCTCTCGGCGCCGGTGCCGGGGCGCTCGGCGGGGCGGCCGTGGGCATGGCCGTCGGTGGACCTCCCGGCGCGGTTGTCGGCGGTGCCGTCGGCGCACTCGGCGGCGCGGTCGCCGGTGAGGCGGCCGAGGGCGACGATGAGGCCGGCGCAGGCGCCGGTGGCGTGGCCGGCGCCCTTACCGGTGCAGCCCTCGGTGGCGCGGTCGGTGGACCTCCCGGCGCGGTTGTCGGCGGCGCCGTTGGCGCGGCCGGTGGCGCCGGACTCGGCGATCAGGCCGAGGAAGAGACCGAGGAAGCGCCGGGTACGGCCGACTACGTCGACCCCCGGAATATCTAGCCCGGCGGGCGTCGCAATGATCGCGACGCCCAATCAACCCGTGCCGGCTGGGCCCCGTGGCGACACGGACCCGGCCGGCTGTTAGTGTGATCCGAGGCCCATTTCGATGACCCGATCCCTGCGAATCGCCCAGGTAGCCCCGCCGCTCGAGCGCGTCCCGCCCACGAGCTACGGTGGAACCGAGCGCGTCATCCACGAGTTGGTCATCGAGCTTGTCCGGCGCGGCCACGAGGTCACGACGTTCGCGTCTGGCGATTCCGAGGTGCCGGGTCGTCTCGTGCCGACAGTGGACAAGGCGCTGCGCCCGGACGGTTTCGGTGGCGATCCCAGCGGCTACATGCTCGCGACGATGATCGACGTCCTCGACCGGCAGACCGAGTTCGACGTGATCCACAGCCACCTCGAGTGGTCCAGCGTGATTCTCGCGCGCGCCAGCCAGGTTCCGGTTGTCGCCACGTTCCACGGGCGGCTCGACCTGCCATGGGCCACCCAGCTGTTTGCATCGCCGCCACAGGCCGCGATGGTCGCAATCTCGGAATCCCAGGCGAGTCCCCACCCCGGGCTGGACTGGACCGTCGTCTACAACGGCCTGACCCTGACCGATGCGCCATTCGAGCGGCGACGTTCCGATGACCTCTGTTTCATCGGCCGCGTGGCGCCCGAGAAGGGGATCGTCGAGGCGATCGAAATCGCGAAGCTGAGTGGACGCCATCTCACGATCGCCGCCAAGATCGGAACGACCCCCGACGAGCGGGCCTACAACGACGACATCTTCGAGCCCGCCCGGAAGGCGGCCGGCTCGCAGGTGGAGTTCCTGGGCGAGGTGTCGGGCCGCGAGCGGGACCGGCTGTTGGCGAAGAGTTACGCGAACCTCATGCCCGGGTCGTGGCCCGAACCCTTCGGCCTCGTGGCGATCGAATCGCTGGCCTGCGGGACGCCGATCCTCGCCCGCCGGGTCGGCGGCCTCGCCGAGATCATCCGCGACGGCGTCGACGGCTACTTCGGCGACGACGTCACCGAGCTCGCGTTCCATGTTCCGCGCGTCGCGGATCTCGACCGGAAGGCGATCCGCGACTCCGTGCTCGATCGCTTCTCAGCGACGAGGATGGCGGACGGCTACGAAGCGCTCTATCGGCGGGTGCTGAGTGCCGGCGCCACCGGCCGGAGTGCCGGCGAGGGTGAAACCGTCGTTGAGATCGCATCCCGCCGGTCCGGCTCCGCGTCCTAGGGCGTTCTACGCGCTCCGCATCGCCCGGCGGAGGAGCACCCACGAGACTCCGATGAACGTCGCGGCGAGCCCGCCCAGCGCCGCGACGTGCCACGGCTCTTCGACCTCACCTCGGAGCATGACGTCGCCGATCAGCTGGATCCCGTGGGTGACCGGCAGGATCGATGTCAGGGATCGGACCGGCTCGCTGAACTGATCGATCGCGAGCACGAAGCCCGAGAAGAAGACCGAGCCAAGCAGCAGGAGCAGCGATAGCTGAACCGCCTGCCGCTCGGAGTCCGAGACAGCGGCAATCAGCAGTCCGAGCCCGAGCGACGCCAGCACGAGCAGCCCGACGATGCCGGCCAGCAGCGCAGGATCGCCGAGCATTGGGACTCCGAACGCTCCGACGAGCATGAGCAGCGTGGCAATCGCGATCGCGCTCGCGAAGAGGCCAAACGCGAGGAGCTTGCCGACGATCATCTCGGCCGTCGTGATCGGTGAGACGCGGAACAGCTCGAAGAGCCCGTCGTTCGCTCGCGCACGACCGACAGCGCGACGAGCGACGCGGCCATATGCTGAAGGATCAGGGCCAGGACGGCCGTCCCGAAGAACTGGACGACCCCGGGCTGCGACGGGGCGACATTCTGGAGCTCTGCCATCGTCGGAGCGGCCACGACACTGGGAGGAATCTGGGCAGCCAGCTCGGCGCCGGCGCTGAGCGCGTAGGTCTGGCCCTCCTCGGCGATTCGCTCGATGATGATTCGATTGACCTCGCTCTGAAGTCCTCGGGCAAGGAAGACGGCATAGTTCTGGTCGACCGGGTCGGTGACGTTGACCCGAACCTCGATGACAGACTGCTTGCCCTCGCGGAAGGTCGTCTCGACGTCGCTGGGTGCAACGAGGACGACGTCGATCGACAGCTCCCTCAGGCGGGCATCGGCGGAGCTCTCATCGGTCGTGACATCGACAACCTCGAGGCCCGCTCCTGAGATCTCCGAGTAGGACGCAACGTCCATCGGCAGTCCGGAGCCTTCCGGCACGACGACGACGGTCGCGAGCGGCCGGCGATAGCCGCTGTAGCCGATGCCGAAGATCGCCATGATGAGGAACGGTCCGAGGACCAGGCTCAGCAATGCCCCCGGCCGACGGAAGACCTCGACGAGCTCCTTGCCGACGAAGGCGAGGATTCGCGTCATCGTCTTGAACGGGTTCATGCCGCTGCCTCCGGGACATCCGTGGAGCCGTCGGACGCGGCGGCGTCGGCGCCGGCCCGCTCGACCAGCTCCGCGAAGACCTGGTCGAAGCTCAGGCGGATCTCGCGTGCCGCGACCACCTCGCCGCCCGCCGCTCGGATGGCGTCGACGGCCGTCGGCATCGCCGTCGCGGCATCCTCGACGCGAAGCCGCAGCACTCTGGGCCCGACCTGCTCCACGGCGAGCACGCCCGGGACCCCCTCGAGAACGGCCCCGTCGAACAGGCCCGTGGTCTCGATCTCGATCGCGTGTCCGCCGTCCGCTTCGCGACGCAGCTCGTCAGGCGGCGCAAAAGCGATGAGGCGTCCGTGGGCGATGAGCGCGACCTGGTCGCACTCTTCGGCCTCGTTCACGTATTGGGTCGTGATGAGGAGCGTCCGCCCAGCGTCTCGAAGCCGGTGCAGCTCGGACCAGATGGTTGCCCGGAGGAGGGGATCGATGCCGGCCGTCGGCTCGTCGAGCACGAGGAAGCTCGGGTCGTGGACGAGGGCGCAGGCGAGCTCGAGGCGCCGCTGCATCCCGCCCGACAGCCGGCTGGCCCTCTGGTCCCTTGCGTCCCAGAGGTCCAGGAGCTTCAGGACGTCCTTCGTTCGACGTCGGCGACGTAGCCAGAGGAGGCCGAACATGCTGGCGACGAAGTCGACGTTCTCCCGAGCCGTCAGATCGGGGTAGAGGGTGAAGAGCTGGGGCATGTAGCCGATCCGCTCGCGGGTCGAGCGGCGGAAATGGGCGGGCCGCTCACCGAGAACGCGGACGTCGCCCGTCGATGGGACGAGGGCGCCAGTGATCATCCGGATGGTCGTTGTCTTGCCGGCGCCCGACGGCCCGATGACGCCGACGATCGTCCCGCGTTTGACGACGAGGTCGATGTCGTCGACCACCGTGCGATCGTCGAAGACGCGCGAGACGCCACGGACGAAGACGACGTCGTCGGGGGCCGGGGCTGAAGCCGCGCCATCGCCGGCGGAATCGTCGCGGGGACGCTCGTCCGTCATCGATCGTCGCTCCTGTCAGTCGTGGATCCGGGCCCCGGGTCGGTCCGGGCGGCTGCCCGGCGGCCGGAGTATCGGGGCCGGGTCATCCAATCGGTCCTTGCCGACGGCTCGTTTGCGCTACGTCGGCGTGACGGTCGTGGCGGAGCACTGCAAGACGGCTGCGACTCCGCCGTGCTGCGGGCCACACCCGGCGACACGCGTGCGCGACCATCCTCCGCCCGTGACCGATCAGCCGACGACCGCACCCGGCCTGCGCCACTCCAGCGACCGCGAACCAGGAATCAGGCGGCGCCGCTCGGGGCGTGGCTTTTCGTACCGCAGCCCTGACGGCCGTCCGATCCGAGACGGGGAATCCCTCGACCGGATCCGGAAGCTGGCGATCCCGCCGGCCTGGACGGACGTCTGGATCTGTCCGTCCCCGACCGGTCACCTCCAGGCCACCGGCCGCGATGCCCGCGGTCGGAAGCAGTACCGATATCACAGCCGCTACAGGAGCCGCCGGGAGGCCGCGAAGTACGAGCGTCTCGCCATGTTCGCGCGGGCGCTGCCGGCAATCCGCAAGCGGGTCGACGCCGATCTGTCGCGCTCGGCGATCTCGCGCGAGAAGGTCCTTGCAGCGGTCGTCCGCCTGCTCGAGCTGACGCTGATCCGGGTCGGCAACGACGAATATGCTCGCCTGAACCGGTCGTTCGGGTTGACGACGCTCCGGAACCGTCATGCGAAGGTCCGCGGGTCGTCGATTCGCTTCCGCTTTCGGGGCAAGTCCGGGAAGGCGCACGAGGTGAGCCTCCGCGACCGCCGCCTGGCGGCCGTGGTCCGCCGCTGTCGCGACCTCCCCGGTCAGGAGCTGTTCCAGTACGTCGACGAGGATGGCGAGGTTGTCGACGTCCGATCAGACGATGTGAACGACTACCTCCGCGAGATCTCGCCGGACGTCACGGCGAAGGACTTCCGAACATGGGCGGGCACCGTCCTCGCCTACCGAGCGCTGCGGGCGCTGGAAACGCCGACGACCGACGCGGAAGGCCGGCGGAACGTCCGGAGCGCGATCCGCGACACGGCCGATCTGCTCGGCAACACGCCTGCCGTCTGCCGCCAGGCGTACGTCCATCCGATCGTCGTCGAGGCCTACCTCGACGGCCGGCTCGGCCGCGCGCTCGTGCGTGCCGCGGAGGACACCGACGACGCGCCGGCGGGCACCACCCCGGCCGAGGAAAAGGCCGTGATCAGCCTCCTTCAGCGACAACTGCGCGAGGACGCCGCCCGCGTCAAGAGAGCCGGCTGAGATGGCAATCGTTGCGGGCCTTCTCGCATTCGTCGGCCGATTTGCCGGCAAGGTCCTGACCACGACGCTCGGCTGGGCATCGACCCTCCTGTTCGGTCGGGTACCGGCCGATCGCCAGATCATCCTCGCCCTCATCACGTTCGGCTCGGTTGTCTGGGGCGCTCTTGCGATCGGTGTCGTCCTGCCGTACGTCGGCGCGTTCCTCGTCGCGGCGGTCCCGGCGCCCGGTCTCATCGAGGAGAGCTGGCTGCGGCTCGGCATGCTGATCGGCGCCCTTGCCGCTCCGGCCGCCGTCGGGATTGCCACGATCTTCGTCGTCGAGCCGGCGAATCGCCCAAAGGGCCGTCGCGCTCGTTGGCCAGGTCCTGCGCGGCTATCCGCTGAGCGCGGCACTCGCGGTGACGCTGGTCATCCTTGCGCTCGTCGGCATTGCCCGGTTCGTTCATCGTCTCGCGCGCCGCTGGACGGATGCGCACGTACCCGTCGTCGTTCGACCCGGTGGATACGAGCGCGTCGTCGCCGACCTGGAACGGGCCCTCGACGACGCCGGTCTCGCGGTCGATCGGCGACCCGCGCCCGCGATTCTCGCCATACCTGGACGAATGCTGAGTTCGATCGCGGGCTCGGCCGTCCGGTCGCTCGTCCCGGAGCAGTTGGTCCAGCTTGCTGGCCCCGGCCTGGAGGTGGGCCTCTACCCGTCCGACATCTCGATCTCAGGTGACAAGGCGAGCGTGGCCCGGGCGAGAGCGGCGATTGCCAGCCGGTTGGTCGCGACACAGGCATGGATGACGACCTCCGCCGAGGCCCAGGAAATCGAGCAGCGACTGGAGCGCCTGGCTGCTGCCAAGGTCGGGGGCGGCGAGCCCGGCGCCTCTGCGGTGGGTGATGGCGCCGCGGCACGCGTGGATGTCGCCGCCGAGCTGCAGTCGATCGACGAGGCGCTGGCCACGCTCGCGGTCCCCCACGAGGAATGGGAGGTGCTCTACCGCCAGCGACTCCAGGTCGAGCGTGATCTCCTTGCCGGCGCCCGCCCCGGCGGGTCGTTTCCCGGTGGCGGACCGGACACCCTGAAATCGGGTCGGAACGGTCGCTCGACGACCGGCGATGGGCTGCCGGACTGGCTGCCGGGGGTCGTGGCGGCTGGCGGGTTCGTTCTCACCGCGGCGGACGTGGCTCTCGCCGTTGCCGAGCGCTGGCGCGGCGGACGGGGACGCTGACCGTTCTCACAGGAACCTCGACGAGCGCGCCATGAAGCGCTCCCAGGCGCGACTGCGACGGCTGACGGAGACGGTTGCCGGTGACGAGGCGGCCGCCAGCTCGTCGAACACGTTCGACGCCGCGAGTGGCCCGACGCCGGATCCCTCGAACAGGATGTCGACCTCATCGTTGCGGTAGAGGGACAGGTCGTCGAGGTTGCAGTCTGCCCAGCAGGAGGCGGTCGTCGATCCGGTAGACCTTGGCGTGGGCCATTCCCGGGTGCAGGAGGATCTCGACGCCGGCCGCCATCAGCGCCGGGTACCAGGACCGGAAGGCCGCCATTGGATACGGCGGGCTCGGATCGGCCGGGGCGATCACACGAACAGCGACGCCGCGCTCGGCCGCGGCCAGCAGCCGCTGCAGGATTCCGCGGTTGCTGATGTAGGGATTCACGATGTCGATCGCGGTCCTCGCCTCGTCAAGCGATTGTTCGAGCGCGTCCCGGATGGGGTGATGACCGGTGCCCGGAACATTCATGAGCAGCGTGGCGGCGAGGCCGTCGATCGGCGGTCGGTCGACGCTCGCCGCGCCGTCCGGGAACCACCCGTCGAGATTCCGCGGCGGCATCCCGCCGTCCTTCAGCCAGCTCGCCAGGAAGACAAGCTGGATCTGCGGGACGATCGGGCCGGTGACCCGACACATGATGTCGGTGAAACGCCTGTCGTTGAATTGGTCCTCGATGCCGCTGCCGCCCATGTAGGCGATCTGTCCGTCGATGGCCGCCATCTTCCGATGGTCGAAGTGGAAGGCGTCCTCGGCGTGCAGGCGTAATCGCCGACCTCCGATAGGCCCGCCACGGACCACCGCGACGCCGTCGTTGGCGACAACCTCCACGCCCGCATCGCGCATCTCCCGATAGAGCCGTCGGCTGGCGAAGTCGACGCCGCTGCCGATGGCGTCAACGGCCACGCGGACCTCGACGCCGGCCCGCGCCTTGGCCGTCAACGCATCGACGAACGCGCTGCCAATCGCCCCTGGCTTGAAGGCGTAGATGAGGACGTGGATGTGGTCGCGGGCTGCCGCGATGTCGTCGAGCATCCGCGGGAAGTACCGATGGCCGTGGAGCAGCGGCTCGACGCTCGTGACAGTGGTTGGCGAGAACGACATCGCCTCGTCACGACGGCGCACCTGGGGCAGTGCCATGAGGACCTGCGCGCGCCTGGCAGCCGCCTCCGGAGTGATTGCGTCGTCGCCAGGCGGGAATGTGACCCGAGTTGGAGGCCGCCCGAGCCGACGAGCCCCGAGTGCCGCGCCCGCAACGCCGGCAGCTCCGCCGCCGATCACGAGCCAGGCCGTTCGCTTCATCGAGGAGTGAAGGATCGAGGCCGCCACCGCCAGGCGGCGGCCCCTTGGAGCGTGCTGATCAGGCCGGACTGGTGCGCGGCGTTTCGGTCAGCGAGCGGGCCATCCAGCCGGTGGCGATCCAGATGATCCCGGCCATCAGTAGCTGCAGGCCGACGAACAGCCCGATCGCGATGCCGGAGTACGGAAGCCCGGTCCAGAGCCAGATCCCAAGCAGGATGTTGATCACACCGACTGCGGCGATCAACAGCCTGTGGCGTGGCCGATCGGTAATCGCCATCCAGAGGCGTATCACGCCCTCGGCGATCAGCACGATCGCGATGACGATCGTCAGCGCGATTGCCCCGGCCAGCGGGTCGGCGATCAGGTTGAAGCCAACCAGGAGATAGAGCACACCGACGATCGCCTGCAGCACGCGACCCCCGAGGCCGCCCGAGTGCGCGAACGCAGCGACGAGCTGCATGACCCCGCCGATCAAGAGCAGGATTCCAACGTAGATGGTCGTGATGAGCGTGGCGTCAACCAGATTCAGGAGTGCGATGGCGCCGAGAATCACCAGGACCACGCCGAAGCCGACGAACCATTTCCAACGTGCCCGGACCGTCTCGGCATCAGGCAGATCGACGAACGTCCCCATCCGCATTCACCTCTCGTGCGCCGCGGGTTCCACGAGTGGCGAACCCGGGCTGTCAGCGCCGAGTATGCGCCGGGTTCACCGGTTCGAAAAGCAACGGGCGGTCGCGCCGCCCCTCAGAGGCGGTATGCCGACCGATTCACCGCCGTGACGGTCCCCCCCAGGTTGCGGAGCTGGAACCAGATCGCAGCTGCAGCGATGACCACCCACGCCGCGACCCCGATGAACGAGTCGGTCAGGAGCCCGCTCACGAGACCGTTATCGAGGTTCTCGAGCTTGATCCGACCCATCAGGATCAGGACGCCGTTGACGACGGCCGCCGCACCGCCAACGGCCGAGAGGAACACGATCAGGATTGCCGGTACGCCCAGCGCGAACGTCCCGACGGCGAAGATCCCGCCGACGACCAGCCCGACGATGACTGAAAGGATGCCGGCATCGATCCCGAGGGTGGCCATCAGCCCAGCGCCAAGGGCATACCCAACGGCACCGGCGGCCATGGTCACCGCGAAGTAGTACCAGAAGAGCGAGATCAGGCCGAATCCAATCGCGAACACCGCGGCGATGACCCAGGACAGCAGCGTTGCGAAGAATCCCTGCCCGAAGATGTCCTCCCCCAGCTGCGCACCGAAGACGAGGCCGAAGAACGCTGCCCAGATGGGCAGGATGATCGTGAACAGCTGCAGGCCGGCGAACGCCCAGCCGGCCCCCACCAGGATCGCCAGCAGCCCGACAAGGACTCCCTCGATGGTCATTCCACGCCTCCCGCGTTGGGGGCGCTGTAGCGTGAAATGCCACTTGGACCCGCGCCCTCGCCGCGGACTATACGCCGTCGACTTCTGCCTCGGCAACGCCCGGGCCGTGGCCTACTCCGGCTCGTAGCGCGGCAGCGCGAACCCGAATACGGCGCCGCCCCCGTCGCGGGCTCGCACCCAGACGCGGCCTCTCATCGCCTCGATCAGGCGACGGCAGACGAACAGCGCGATCCCGAGGCCGGACGCCCGGACGCCCCCGTCATCGACCAGGGCGAAGCTCGTCTCGAGCTCGGCTGCGCTGAGATCCGGCCCGCGATCGAGCACCTCGAGCGAGACCTCCGCATCACCCTCCTCGAGGCGAATGACGACCGGCACGTTCGGACCAGCGAACCTTGCCGCCGACGTCACGAGGTTTCGTACGACCTGCTCGACATACACGGCGTCGCCTTCGACGGCGGACGGGTCGGTCGTTCCGGTTGCGAGGATGGGCACGTCCGGCGTACGGCCGCGAGCGACCCGAATTGCGCCCTCGACGACCCGCTGGAGCAGGATCGGCTCATCGGACAGCTCGAGGACACCCTGTTCGGTCCGGGTCAGGACCAGGAGGTCCTCGACGACGTCGTACAGTCGGGCAGCCTCGGCGCTGATGTCCCTGGCGATCTCCCGGGCGCCCGATGCGCGGCCGGGGTCGCGGCGAGCGAGGACTCGACTGCCTGCATAGATCGTCGTGATCGGCGTCCGGAGCTCGTGCGAGAGGATCGAAAGGAACGCGCGGCGCTCCGCACGCGCCTCGCGGGCCGCGGTCACGTCCCTCAGGACGATGATCTGCCCGACCTCATCGGGTGACGCTCGGCCTTCCGATCCCTCGGCGCCTTCGTCCCCACGATCCAGCGGAATGGTTCGCAGCTCGAACCAGCGATTCGGGATTGTTCGGGGCTGAAGGGTTACAGGACCGCCATTTTGGTCGTTCGCTCCGGGCACAGGTTCGAAGCGCGAGAGCAGATCGCCTGCATCCTGCACGGGGCGGCCTGCGAAGAGACGATCGGCGGCCGGATTCGCGACTCGGACGCGGTCGCGTCGATCGCAGACGAGAACGGGTTCGGGCATCGCGTCGATCACGGCAAGGAGTTCGGGAGCAGGGCCCGGGGCGTGTCTCGACGGCGTAGTGCCGGATCCGTCGACCCGACTCGCTCCGTGGGCAGACGTGGTTGCCGGGCTCTGATGTTGCATCTCGCGCCGGTCTCCTTTCCACGTTCCGAAGAGAGGATCGGCGTCCGATGGTGCGATCCGGACCGCCGTTCGGACGGGGCGCGTTAAGGGTGTATCGCAAGGATCGGACAGAGAGAAGCCCCGCCGGGAGTCCGGCGAGGCTTCTGCGGTCGTCAGCGAGACGGATTGTCAGGCGGGCTTGTCCTGTACGTCCGTGTGGACGTCGTCCGCGGCGCGGCGGACGTTGTCACCCGCGTTGCCGAGCTCGTTCCGGATGTCGTCGCCGAGGTTGGCGGCCTTGTCGGACACGCTTTCCTCGCCATCGGCTTTGCGCCACGTCTCCTTGGCCTTCTCGTCGACCTCACGCGCCGCCTTCTTGACATCCGCCTTGGCGTCCTCGTAACCCATGGTCATCTCCCAATCGAAGGGACGCAGCTCGTCCCGGTCCAACCGAACGTACTCCGCCCTGGTTGCGGCTCGCGTGACCTCAGCCACCCTGAGAGTGTCAGCACGCTTGCAGTCCGTCGGCTGTCATGCGCCTGCAATCGCCACGCACCGCGCGCACGAACGGGCGCTGCCTCGGCCCTGTACCGTCAGGACACTCGATCCAGCTTCACAGGAGGATGATCCAATGGCAGCGAATCAGACAAAAGCGCGAGATGACGCCGAGGAGACAGCTCGCGATATCGCATCCACGACCCGGGACGTCGCGACGGAGGTCGTCGACCGGGCGAACGCCGTCGCCGCGCGCCTGCCGGAAGCGGCAGCCACGACGCGCGACGCTGTCGAGGAGGCCGCTCGTCGAATGGAGGCGGGCTCCGACGAGATGCTGGCGGTGGGCGCGTCCCTCTCGCTCGGCCTGGCGATCGGAATGCTGTTCGGCGGCGCGAACCGGATTCTGGTCGCCCTGGCCCTCATTCCTGCGACCGCGATGGGCTTCACGCTGTTCGATCGCTACAGCCGCACGCGTTCGCCCAGCCGCCGTTCGAACTGACCACGTCACTTCTGGTCCAGGATGCGCAATGGCCAGGACGCGCGAAACGCCCGGAGGAGGGGGCTCCGGGCGTTCGCGAGAATTGGGGTGGGAAACGCCCCGTCACAAGCGCTCCCACTCGAGTGGAGTTCGTTGTCGGAAGAGTAGGGTTCGGCCGACCTAATTTCGTCTAGCGTCGGGGCCAAACGGCATTACAACGGCATTTCGACGATGGCCCGCGTGCCGACCCGCCCGAAAAACAAGAGGCCCCGACCACGAGGACCGCGAACCCAGGAACGTAAAGGGGCTCCCGGACCCCCAGTGGTCGGGAGCCCGCGGCTAGTCTGCCGCCGCGACCGTGACGGCAGTGCCCTTCCGACCTGCTGCCGGCTTTCATCGGCGTTGCCGCGGGTGGGACTTGCCGTCTCAGCCCATCACGTCGCGGCCGAGGATCTCGAGGACGGCGGAGGCCAGGTCCCGGGCTTCGGCATCGCAGCGGGGCCCAGGTCGTGGGGACGGCGCCAGCCGCGGCCCAACGAGCAGCGTCCGGAGCCCCGCCAGGCGGTCACCGCAGATCGCCGGATCGGCGCTCACGTGCCACGAGCCGGGCGTGACCTTCGCCGGGATCGCCTCCGCGGCAGCGCTCGGCAGGGCTTCGAGGACCGCCGCTGGAGCGTCGCCGACCAGGATGAGTCGGTGGCCGGTGTCGAGGAGATGGGCCAGGTGGCTGGCCGCGTCGGGCATGCCCGCGACAGACGGGTCGATGTAGATGTCGGTCATGGGAACGAGCCTACCCGACGCTGGAGTTAGCAGTCAGCGACCAGTCCTCCCCTTGACGTTGCGGCGAAATGCCAGTGTCGCGCCCGCGCATTCGAGGACCTGCTTGTGCTCAGAATCGGAACGCCCACCGGTCCCGGTGGGCGTTCGCTGGGCATTGTCGCCGGCTCCTTGCCGGCGGGTGGTCAGACGGCGCCGCGACCCGATCGGGTGCCGCGTCACCGCGCCCACCACCACGACGGTGATGATCGCGCCGATGGTGGCGACGACGATCGAGCTGATGTCGAGCGGACCGTCGATCGGCTTCGTGTTGAAGAGGACGCTGGCGAGGAATCCGCCAACGAGCGCGCCGACGATGCCGAGCACGATGTGCCCGATGATGCCGAGGCCCTCGTCGCCCTTGACGAAGAAGCCGGCCAGGTACCCTGCAATCGCGCCGAGCACGAGCCACGCAATGATGCTCATCAGAACCTCCATCCCTTTGTTTCGACTTCGCTTGTCACCCAGAGCGGGTCACGGCTGCACTCTCGCGGTCGGCCACATTCGGCCCAGCAACGCCGACGGCGATTCGTGTATCAACGGCCTGACAGCGCGCGCCCTCGGAACGCGGCACAGATCGTGAGGTGGCAATTCCATCCTCACGCCGAGTCATCCGGGACACCCATGGTGGATAGGTCGTCATGGCTGGACACGCAGGAAACCGCCGCCCAGGACCGCGTAAGCGGGTCGCTGGGTTGTCGGACGGGCACGCGGGCCGGCCCCGTGCAACGAGCCTGCAAGCCGAACGTTGGCGCGCCGGTATGACCCCGCAGGGCGGGGGGCGCCCAGGATGAGTCCGCGGCCGGACCTCCCAGACGGTTCGGCTCGACGGAGAATCACAATGACGACGGGAATGGTTGTTATCGCTCGGGCGAGCGACGACCACGAGCGCGTACGACGCAACCTGCCGATCGCGGCGACGACGCGGCGCCTACAGCTGTGCGGCCTGTCGCTGGCCGAGGCCGCGAACCTGACAGCTCACCTGAGTGGCCTCCCGGTCGCCAAGAGCGGCTGGACTGTCCGCCAGATCGGGCACATCCTGTTCCTTCGCTCGATTGTCGAGACGCGTCGGCTCGAGCCCTGACACCCTCTTCGTGTTACGCCAGTGCAATGATTTCGGCCGGGGTTGCGCGATCCCTGCAAGTCTCCGATCCCGACACTCAGCACGGCTCCTTCGCCGCCGGCGCTCAGGATGCGGAGCGACGATGGGGACCTTCGAGGCGGCGGATGCGGCGTCGGCGGGGACGAGACAAATGAGCCGGCGCCGCATCCGCGCGCGGCACACACGAAGACCCCCGGGCATCAGGCCCGGGGGTCTGTTCGCGAGGTGACTGTTCGGTCAGGAAGGTGACGGCTCTTCGCTCGCCTCTTCGCTCGGCTCGGCCGATTCGAGACCCGAATCGGCCGGGCTCTCGAGGCTTGGTGTCGATGGTTCGACGTTTGTCGTCGGGTTTGCAGTCCCGGCCGGCGTGTTGCATCCCGCCAGGGCCGCGATCATCGCGAGGGCGAGCAATAGGCGTTTGAACATGGAATTTCCTCCGCTGCGTCAGCCGACGGGGTGCCGGCGCTCGGTCTGGGGAATGGCGTGGCAACCGTAGGTGCCCATCTCCGACGCTAGCAGCGTGGCGGCGTCGCCCGTGTCGCCTCATTCGCGACCGACGTTGCAGTCGTCTCGCAGGTGCACCGGCGCACCAGGCCGTGCGCCGGCGGCGCGTCCGTGAAACGAGGGTGATAGGAGACGGACTTCGGAACGGGTGCGGATGGGAGCGGCCGCCCGCCATTCTCCCGACCAAGCCGACACCGCACCACCACACCGGCGCGGTGTCGGCCTCACCATACGGACGCAGGAGCGCCAGATGATCCGGGACGACGCCATCCAGTCGATCCAGGCGGACGAGACGGACCTCGAGGACCGATCGATGCGGGTCATCGAGTATGCGATCGCGTTCGTGGCGTTCGTCGTTGTCGGCGTCCTCGCCTTCGTCCGATGACGCTGCGCGCGCGCCTGTACGACGCGCACGGTGAGGATCGCGACGTCGAGCTGACCGCCGACGAGGTTGGGCGGGTCCATGATCAAAAGCCTGCTGTGGGTCGACATCGACGAGCGATCCGACGAGGACCTGGGGATCCTCGCCGAGGCCCTCGAGCTTGAGCCGCGCCTTGCTCAGCAGCTCCATACCGTGGGCCAGCGGGCTCGTCTCATGCGCTTTCCGGACCGCATCCTGATCACGCTGGGGGCGCTCGAGCGGGACGGCGACAAGGTCGGCCGGCGAGAGCTGGACGTCCTCGTGGGTCGCAACCTCGTCGTCACCGTCCACGACGGTCCATTGGCTGCGATCGACGAATTCGCGGAGCAGCTCGAGGACGAAAGCGGCCTCGGCGAGCTCGAGGCGGGCGCCTTCATGACGGGACTCGTCGATGCCGTGCTCGGAACGTATTTCCAGGAGATCGACCGAATCGAGCACGAGATCGAGCGACTTGACCACGCCGCCCTGACCTTCCGCCGGGGAGGCGACTTCCTCTCGGCGGTCGTCGAAATACGCCAGCGCATCGCGATCGTCCGCCGGGCGCTGACGCCGAACCGGGACGCCCTGGGCCCGATCGTTCGCCCGGACTTCGAAGTTCACGAGGATCTAGTTCGAGCGTGGCCCGGCACGATCGAGCGCCTCGAGCGTGCGATCGACGGCGTGGACAAGGCACGGGAACTCCTCGTCGGGTCGTTCGACATCTACCTCGGGCAGAGTGCCCAGCGCTCGAACGACGTGATGAAGACGCTGACGATCGTCTCGGCGATCGCCCTGCCGGCGATCGTGCTGGCGGGGATCATGGGAATGAACTTCCAGCTGGGGTTCTTCGATCAGCCGAACAACTTCTGGGTCGTGCTCGGCGCGATGGGACTGCTCGCGATCGGGATCCTCGGATTTTCTCGCTGGCGCGGCTGGATCTGACCGAGCCCGGGCTCAGGGCTCCTCGTCCATGATCCGGAGCGTGAACGAGAACTCTGCTCCGCCGCCCGGACCGGGCGTGGCCCAGATCCGCCCGCCCATGGCCTTGATGAGGCGGGCGCAGACGAACAGCCCGATCCCCGCTCCGGCCGCCACCGAGGCCGTCCGCGACGAGCGGAAGAAGAGGTCGAAGAGCCGGTCGGCCTCCTCCGCCGGAAAGCCCGGGCCGTCGTCACCGATCGTGACCGTGATCTCCTTGTCGTCTGCCCTCACGCGGACCCGGACTGTCGTCCCTGATCCGCCGTACTTCGCGGCGTTCGACAGCAGGTTGCGAACGACCTGTTCGATGTACGTCGGGTCGGCAACCGCCGTGGGAATTCCGGGCGGGACGTCCATCTCGAACGCAACGCCCGGCCAGCGGACCTCCTCGGAACGGATGACAACGGGGAGTACTCGCTGGATGAGCACCGGCTCGGTGCCGACCTCGCCCTCGTCCTCCCCGAAGCGCGTCATCGCGATGACGTCCTCGACGAGTCGATGGAGCCGCTCGGCCTCGACCACGATGTCTGAGAAGATCTCCCGCCGCGTCTCCTCGGGCAGATGGTCGTCGTCCCGGGCAAGGACCTTCGACCCGGCGAAGATCGTCGTCACAGGCGTGCGGAGTTCGTGTGACAGCACCCCGATGAAGGTGTCCCTGATCGCCTGGCGCTGGCGGTTCGCCGTGACGTCGCGGAGCATGACAATGGTCTCCTGGCCCCGCTCTGCTGCCTCGTCCTCGCCACGCGCGACGGGGTACGTGCTCAGCTCGATCCAGCGGTCCTCGGCGTCGCGAGCCCGGAGCTCGATCGGGCCGCCAACCCGTCCGAGCGGCGGGGCCTCGTCATCAGGGTCGTCGAGCTGGGAGAGGATGTCGGCGTACGTCCTCTCTTCGACGTCCGGAAAGATGCCCTCGGCGGCGGGGTTCGAGAGACTGACCCTTCCGTCGTCGCCGCAGACGAAGATGCCGTCGCCCATCGCTCGGATCACGGCGTTCAGTTCCGCTGCCCGGGCATGCTCGGACAGGGCGACACGGCGCAGGTTCGCCTGGGCTTCGATCCGGTCGGCGATGTCGCGCGCGACGGCGACGATGCGCCCGTCCTCGCCCGGTAGGGCAACGTGCTGCATCAGCACCTCGACGGGGATCGACCTGCCGTCGCTGTGGCGGAACGAAAGGGTCGCCGTTCGCGCGTCGAGCGTGCCGCCGACGAGCGGCTCGACGAGGCCCCGGATCCCGATCGCGTCGAGCTCCTCGATCAGCATCGTCGCATCGCCGGCCAGGAGTTCCTCCGCGCTGTAGCCGAGCTGGTCCGTCGCTCCGCGGTTCACGTACGTCAGCCGGAGCGTCAACGGGTCGAACATGAGCACGGTGTCGAGCGTCGCGTCCAGGACGCGCTTGTAGCGGACTGCCTCGCGGAAGGAGCGGGCGTTCGCGATTGCTGCCGCGGCCCGTGCCGCGAGGCTCTCGGCAAAGGCGAGGTCCTCTGGTCCGTACAGTCGACCCGACTCAGCCCCGACGAACGTGAGCGCACCAAGCGTCTGTCCGCCCGTGACGATCGGCACGCACATGTACGAGCGCAGCTGCAGGGCCCGCAGCAACGCCAGATGTTCGGCGTCCTTCGCGCCGGCCTCGATCAGCTCGTCGGGGATGTCGGACATCATGTCCGACTGGCCGGTCCGGAGGACGTAGGGCAGTCCACGCGGTGCGTCCGGATCTGACGGGAAGCGCTCCTGGATGTCGCGGGTGAACGCGATCTTCGCCGGATCGGTGTGGGCGACGGCGATCCGGCGCGGCGTTCCAGACTCGTCGAGGATGTCGACCGCGCACCAGTCGCCGATCCGCGGAACCGCGAGCTCGGCCACCTGCGCCATCGTGTCCTCGTAGTCCAGCGATGACGCGAGGAGTTCGCTGGCGTTGGCGAGGAATTGGCGGTTCTCACGTGCCCGCCGGGCCTCCGAGATGTCGATGATCGTCGCGACGCCCGCGACCACGGCGCCGGCGCGGTCGAGCACTGGGCCTGCCGACTTGGCGACCCAGGTCCGCGTCCCGTCGGCGCGGACCAGCTCGATCTCCGTGTATGGAACCGTTTCGCCGCGGACGGCGCGAGCGAGTGGCCAGTCTTCCGGCAACAGCTGCCGGCCCTCGGTATCGAAGCCCTGGTACGCCTCGCCACCGGCGATGTGGTGGATCTCGCTGGCCGGCATCCGGAGGATCTCCTCGAGTCGGTCGTTGGCGAGGACGATCCGGCCCGTCGGCGCCTCGGCGATCATCAGCCCCTCCGGCAGCTGCTGGAGAAGCGCCTCCAGGCGTGCCCGCTGCGACTCGAGGTCGGCGACGAGCCGCTCCCGGATGGCCGCCAGGGCGACGCGAGCCAGGGCCTGGGCGCACAGGTCCGCGTATGTGCCGATCAGCGCCCGCGTATCTGGATCAAACGATCGCAATTCCGCGAACGACAGTCCAAGGACCCCGAAGGTGCTGCCATCCGCCGCGAGCGGCACGGCGCAGACGGACCGGTTGGACGTCGCTTCGAACGCGAGTCGAGTTCGGTCGTCCACCTCGATCTCAGCCGAACTCAGGTCGGGGATCCAGACCGCCACGGACTCGCGTGCGGCTCGAGCAAGCGGGTTGAGCGATCCAAGGGCCATGCCCTCGAACGCGGCTACGGCCTCGGGTTCGTAGCCGTCGCTCGCGACGATCGTGAGGGTGTCCTGTTGAACGAGCGCGATGAGGGCACCGCTCGCGCCGAGTGCGGCGCGTCCCTCGCGGACGACGAGGTCGGCCGCGGCGTCACGACTCGACGCGACGGCCAGGCCGCCGGTGACCCGCTGGAGCCGCTCAACACGTTCGGCCGCTGCCTCCGCGGCTCGTCGGGCGAGCTGCTCCGCTCGATGGATCAGCCCGTTGGAGATCGCGAGGGCGGCGCGCCGCGCCAGCTCCGTCGTGACCTCGATATCGGCCGGACCGTACTCACGATCTGGTCCAACGACGAAGAACATCGCCCCGATCGTCTCGCCGCGGGCGATCAGCGGCTGGACGATTGCGCTCCGCGCCTCCATCGCCTGGATGATCGATCCGAGCGCCTCGTTGTTCGCCGTATACCGACGAACCACCGCCGGGTCGTCAAGGTCGGTGATCAGGATCGGCCCGCGCTCCTCGACTACCCTTGCCGCAGGTCGTGTCGAACCCGGCGACGTCGGGAATTCGCGAATCGCGTCGAGGATGACCTGGTGGTCGGGATCCTTCGCCACGGCGGCGACGCGGAGCAGGCTGCCGTCCGGCTGGATGAGGTCCACGACGCACCAGTCGGCCAGATCCGGGACGGGCAGGCCAGCGGCGGCCTCGAGCGTCTCGTCGAGGTCCCGGGCCTCATCGAGCCGGAGGCCGGCGTCGGCAACAAGCCGGGCGATGTCGGCCGCGCGCTTCCGCTGCTCGATATCGACGCACGACCCGACCAGCCCGATGAACTCGCCGTCGGCGCCTCGTCGGGGAGCCCCGATGTCGAGGACCCAGCGATAGGCTCCGTCGTGGCGTCGGAGGCGATACTCCAGTTCGAAGCGCTCTTGCCGGTCTAACGCCTGTGCGATCGTCGCGCGGCGACGCTCGACGTCGTCCGGATGGACCGCCGCCGCCCAGCCGTCGCCCACCTCCTCCTCGAGCGGTCGTCCGGTGAACTCGAGCCAGCCGCGGTTGAAGAACGTATGGCCGTGGTCCCGGTCCGCCATCCACACGAGCATCGGTGCGTTGTCCGTCAGGTGCCGGAACTGACGCTCGCCCTCGAACAGGGCCTGTGACATCCGGCGCTCGTCGTCGATATCCGTCGCGGTCCCGATCCAGCCCTGGAGCGTGCCCGCCTCGCCACGGAGAGGGACCACCCGGAGAATGTGCCAGCGGTAGTCACCGTCGTGGCGCCTCAGGCGGACGGTCGCCTCCAGCGGTTCGACAGCCTGGTGCGCCTCGCCCCAGCTCGCCGCGAGCCCATCCCGCTCGTCGGGGTGGACCTGCTCGACATTGTCGAGGGCGACCGACTCGGCGATCGCGCCCGTGTATTCGAGCCAGTGGGCATTGGCCGCGACGACCGCGCCGTCCGGGTCGGACAGCCAGGCGAAGACCGGCAGCGCCTCCACGATCTCGCGATACCGCCGCTCGACCGCGAGGCTCGCCTGACCCTCCTGCACCTGCGCCGTCAGGTCGTTGAAGGTGGTGACAACGAACCGCTGTCCAAGCTCCGTCTCGAACGCGCGAGCGCGGACGATCGACCAGCGCTCCTCACCGGTCGCCTTCACGCGGAAGCGAAGGATCATCGGATCGGGATCCTCGCCGGCGAGCACCCGACGGCTGGGGAGCACCGCCGGGGACACGGGTGCGCCCGACTCGTCCAGCAACTCGAATCGAGCGAGCGTCTCCTCGGGAGAGGCGGCCAGCATCTCCTCCGGCGTCGACCAGCCGCTGAGGCTGGCCGCAGCCTGGTTGGCGTAGACGATCCGAAGATCCGAGTTCAGGACCGTAATGCCCGAGTCGACCGCGTCCAGGACCTCGGCGAGCCGGCCGGTCATGACTGTCGCCGTCTGTCGGTCGGACAGATGCTCGACCAAGTGACCCCTCGCTTGTGCGTGCTGCGTGCAACGGCGCGTTTCAGTAGCGCATCGGGCGGCTATCGCGCCGCCGAAATCTCCCCGAATCAGGGTTGCAGAACTATTACAGCTTCAGTCGGACGGTGCGACGACCCGTGCTGCCCGACGGCGGCCCCGACGGGCCCGCCGGTCCGGATCGGCCGGCGCGTTGGAGGAATCCTGCGCGTCATCGCCAGTCGACTCCTCGTTCCGAATGGTCGTCGGGTCCTGGGCGACCGGGATCTCCCGCGCCTGGAGGCCCTCGAGCAGGACTTCGCCCGTGGCGGCGATCGGCACGGCGAGTAGCGCTCCGACGAACCCCCCGGCCGCAGCTCCGAGCAGGGCACTGACAATGACGAGGAACGGCGAGATCCCGACCGTATTCCGCATGACGATCGGCACGAGGACGTTGCCCTGGATGATCTGGAGTACCGCGTACACGCCCGCGACGACCAGGGCGAGCTCCGGCGAGACGGTCGCTGCGATGATGACCGCGGGAATCCCGCCGAGCAGCGGTCCGATGACGGGGATCGCCGCCGTGAGGGCCGCGATGAGGGCGAGCATGATCGCCGCCGGCACGCCGAGCAGGGTATATGCGACGCCGGTTCCAAGGCCGATCGCGACCATGAGGATCAGCTGCGCCCGGACCCACATTCCGAGGCGCGTTTCGGCCTGGTTCCAGACGTCGCGCCCCCGCTCCCGGCGATGCTGCGGGACGAAGGCGAGGACGTAGCGCTGGAGCCGCGCATGCTCCGTGAGCCAGAAGTAGACGACCGTGAGGACCGTCAGCACGGACATGATCGCGCCGGCGACCGTCACTCCAACCTCGACGACCTGCTCGCCGTTCGGCACGACCTCGCCCGGGCGGAACGTTCGGGCGGCAGCATCGATGACGGCGACGAGGCTCCGGGAAACGGCAGCGGGCCGGAGATCGGTCGCCCACTCGCGCGCCCGCTCGAAGAACGGCGGCAACGCCTCGATCGCGTTCTGGAATTGGCCGATCGCCGCCGGAAGGACGACGAGCACCAGGCCGACGACGCTCAGGAGAAAGACACCATAGACGAGCAGGAGCGCACCTCCGCGCCCGATTGGTACGTGGCTCCGCAGCCAGGAGACGATCGGCTGCAAACCTGAAGCAAGGATCACCGCGATGAACATGAGGACGAGGACTGCGCCGGCAGCCCAGGCGAAGGCGATGGTCCCGACGACGAGGGCGACGCCGATTGCCATGCCGACACCGCGTCCGATCCAGGGACTGATTCCTGTCATGTCGGGATGGTGGTGGCCGCGCCGTGACGGCCCGGTGGGGACGCGCCGAGCCCGGGTTGCAAACGCGTGTAGGAACCGAACGCAACAAACCCGCTACGATCGCCCCCGATCAACGGGCCGCTTCCACCAGACGACAGGAGCAAGAACGTGGTGAGCGCGGACGCGCGGCACTCCCGGGATCGGACGATCATCGCTCCGGGCGTCGGCCGGCTGACCGTCCAGCCGGACGTCGTGACGATCCGGCTCGGTGTGGCAATCACACGGCCGACCGCGTCGGCTGCTCGCGAGGCAGCGGCCGCGACGATGGCCGCCGTCCTGGATGCGGTGGCGAACGCCGGCGTCAATCGAGGCGACCTGCGGACGTCGCTCGTCAGTCTCGGCCCGATCACCGACTACTCGTCTGAACGGGGGCCACAGGTGACCGGCTACCAGCTGACGAACACGGTCGAGGTGACCGTCCGGGACCTCGCATCGGCCGGCGGGGTGATCGACGCCGGGCTGAGCGCCGGCGCGTCCAGCCTTGACGGCCTGGACTTCCGGCTCGACGATCCGTCGGCCGCCCATGACCAGGCGCGGCGCGCGGCGGTCGAGGACGCGCGGAATCGCGCGACGACGCTGGCCGATGCAGCCGGGGTCACGCTCGGGTCGATTATCGGGATCGTCGAGGGCGGCCAGCCCGTGCCGTTGTTCGAGCATGGCGGCATCTCGGGGATGGCCCTCAAGGCCGCCACCGATACGCCGATCGAGGCCGGTACGCAGGAGGTCGTGGTCTCGATCGTCGCCACCTTCCTCATCGGTGAGGACGGCGGCGACTGACGGTCGCTTCGCGATCGCGCCGCGGAGTCAGCGCGCGGTGGCAACCACCCGGAGAAGGTCCCCGGACTGCAGGTCCGTCGCGTAGATCTCGCCCGCCTCGTCCTCCCCGAACGAACTGATCGTCGCGTCGCTCTCGAGGGCCAGGACCGGGTCCGTGGGCCCGTCGACCGAGGCGTCGATCAGGAACACGTTCCCGGACCCGTAGTCGGCGAAGACGTAGCCACCCACGAACTGCGGCTGTGCCGTCCCGCGGTAGACCCCGCCCCCGATCACCGTGCTGCCGAGGTCCCGCGAGTATTCGGTGACGGGCGGCACGAGCGATGGATCCTCGCAGCCCTCCGCTGGCCGGAAGCAGTGAGCACCCTCCATCCGATTCCAGCCGAAGTTCTGGCCCGACGTCCCGGATCTCACGACGTCGATCTCCTCCCATGCGCCCTGGCCCACGTCACCGATCCAGAGGTCGCCGTTCGCGCGGTCGAAGCTCATTCGCCAGGGATTCCGCATCCCGAAGACGAAGATCTCGGGCATCGCTCCTGCCTGGGTCGCGAACGGGTTGTCGGGCGGGATCGCATAGGCGCGATCGCCATCCGTGTTGTCGATGTCGATCCGGAGGATCTTGCCGAGGAGCGTCTCGAGTGACTGGCCGTTGCCATGCGGGTCGCCGCCGCTGCCCCCGTCGCCGGTTGCGATGTAGAGGAACCCGTCCGGCCCGAACGCGAGGGCCCCGCCGTTGTGGTTGCCGTACGGGTCATCAACGAAGACCAGTTTCGCCTCCGACGCCGGGTCGGCCCGATCCGGATTCGACGCGTCAAGGGCGAACGATGACACCTGGTCGTCGCCCTCGGTGTCCGTGTAATAGACGAAGAATCGCGGGTCCGTCGGGAAGTTCGGATGGAACGCCAGTCCGAGTAGACCGCGCTCACCGCCGGCGGAGATCCGCTCCGAGATCTCCAGGAACGGTTCGTCGACAAGGCTGCCGTCGCGGACGATTCGGATCGCGCCCTGCTGTTCGACAACGAACAGGCGGCCGCTTCCGTCGCCTGCGTGGGTCACCGCCAGCGGTGCGCTCAGGCCGTCGACGACCGGCTCGAGCGTGAGGGCGACGGCGGCGGGGTCGAACGCGGTGGGGGCCGTCGGGGATCCCAGGGGGGTGGGGGACGGAGCCGAGGTCGGCGCCTCCGACGCCGGCGCGGACGCGCCGGGAGAGCCTGATCCCGGACTGGAGGTGGCGGCGGGTGAACCGCAGGCGCCGACGAACGCGGCGAGGACGAGCAGGCGGAACGAGCGGCGGACGTTAGGGATCATCTTGTCATCGTACGTCCGGTCGTCCGGGTCGGTTCCCGGCTGCTACGCTGAATCGCATGGACGCCTTTGAGCTCGCCGATGTCGAAGCCAGCCGTGAGCGGTCCGGCCGGCCCTACCTCGAGTTCATCACGGTGCCCGACCTGAGCGTCGGCCTGTACGTCCTGGCCGCCGGTCAACCGGACCTCCAGCAGCCCCACGCCGAAGACGAGGTCTACTACGTCGTTTCCGGCGCCGGACGGATCACGGTCGGCGACGAGGTCCGCGAGGTGCGGCCAGGGTCGATCGTCTTCGTCGCGGCGAAGGTGCCCCACCGGTTTCACGACATCACCGACGATCTCACCCTGTTCGTCGCATTCGGCCCGGCGGAGGGGTCGCGAGGCTAGACGACCGGCGGAGCCTCGCCCCGGCCGGTGAGCGCGGCGAATTCCAGGGCGAGCTCTCCGCCTCGTCCGACCTCGTCATGGCGGAAGAACACGAACGCGTCGAGACCGTCGGCCACGAACGGTTCGATCCGTGCAGCCCAGCCGGCGAGCTCGTCTGACGTGTAGTCGTGCCGGCGGAGCCTGAGGTAGAGGAACGGACCGGTTCGACGGAGGACCGGTGGCTCCGTGTCCTCTGGTAGCTCCGTGGCACAGACCGCCGCCCCGGCCTCGCGGAGCATCGCGAACACTTCGTCGACGTGCCACGAGGCATCCTGGAACTCGACGGTGAGCGGCAGGTCCGACGGCCAAGCCGCGAGGAACGCCGCGAGTCGTGCATCGTCGCGTCCGACGCCGTCAGGGACGCGAAACAGGATCGTCCCGAGCCGCTCACCAAACGGCCGCAAGGGATTCGTGAGCCATGGAACGCTCGCGACTGGGTCGACCTGGAGCGAGCGGAAGGACCCACCTCGCTGGGCCTTGACCGCGAAGCGGAAGTCCGGCGGCGTCGCACCCACCCAGGCCGCGACCTTGGCCGGAGTCGGTTGCTGGTAGAACGTGTTGTTCAGCTCGCACGCCGACAGGTGCGACGCGTAGTGACGAAGGAGCGCGTCCCCGCGGAGCCCGGCCGGGTAGAAGCGGGGAGCCCAACTCGGATACGAGAACCCGCTTGTCCCCACGCGGACGGTCCCGGTCATGAGCCGGTCCGGCGATCCTCCAGGGGAATCTCGGTCTGGAGCCCGGCGACTACGGCGCGCATCGCTCGTCCGACGGCCGCCAGGTCAGCGGCCGCGATCGTGCCAAGGAAGTGTTGTGAGATGCCACGGAGATGGGTAGGGGCGGCATCGCGCAACCGGTCGAGACCGGCCGGGGTGAGAACGGCCTCCGCCCCGCGGGCATCGGTCAGGCACGAGTCTCGCTCAACCGATCCGTCCGCGACGAGGCGGTCGATCAGCCTCGTCACACCGCTCCGGCTCAACAGGACCTGATCGGCGAGCTGGTGCATCCGGAGCCGGCGGCCGGGCGCCTCGGCGAGCTGGAGGAGCGCGTCATACTCGGCGAGCGACAGGTCATGTTCGGCGCGGAGGTCCTCGTCGAGGAGCCGCTCGAGGCGGGCATGGGCGATCAGGAAGTCGCGCCAGGTCGCGATACGAGGGTCACGCGGCGAAATGGCGCGGCCGATCCGCGGAGTCGTCATGAAGTCATGATACCCAAACGTTGACAGTGCAACCACCCCGGACGCCCCATGGGCGTCGCACTCGGCTAGCATCGGGCGATCAGCACCGGCGAGGATCTCAATGACCGCTTTTGACGTCACCGCGCTCCGTCAGCGCTTTCCGGCCCTGTCGATCGAACAGGACGGCCGGCCGATCGCCTTCTTCGACGGCCCGGGCGGGACCCAGGTCCCCGACACGGTCATCGACGCCGTCGCTCGCTACTACCGGGAGTCCAACGCCAACACCCACGGCTCGTTTCTGACGAGCCGACGCAGCGACGAGATCATCGCCGACGCCCACCAGGCGATGGCCGACATGCTCGGAGCGGCCGACCCCGGCGAGATCAAGTTCGGCCCGAACATGACCACGCTGACGTTCCATATCAGCCGATCGATCACCGCCGCGAATGTCGCCCGGCGACGAGATCGTCGTCACCGGGCTCGACCATCACGGCAATGTCGACCCGTGGCTGGGAGCGGCGCGCGATCGGGGCCTGATCGTCCGTGTCTGGGAGCCGAGGCTCGACGATTGCACCCTCGACCTGTCCGACCTCGACGCGCTTCTCGGCCCGCGGACGAAGCTCGTCGCGATCGGCTGGGCGTCGAACGCGGTCGGGACGATCAACCCGGTCGCCGAGATCGTCCGGCGGGCTCATGCTGCCGGGGCCTGGACGTACATCGACGCGGTCCACGCCGCGCCACACCTGCCGATCGACGTTCGGGCAATCGATACGGACTTCCTGGCCTGCTCGACGTACAAGTTCTTCGGTCCACACGCCGGCGTTCTGTACGGCAAGGCCGCGATCCTCGACGCCCTCCCGACCTACAAGCTCGAGCCCGCGGACGACCGCTTCGAGACCGGCACCCAGAACCATGAGGGCCTCGCCGGGGTGATCGCAGCGGTCGAATACCTGGCCGCGATCGGTTCGACATACGGCGCGGCTGCGGCTCAGGACTCGCGTGGCGATCGGGTGCACGCCGCGATGACCGCGATCCGGGCCTACGAAATGGACCTCTACCGGAGACTTGCCGACGGCCTCGAGGCGATCCCAGGAATCCGCCTCTACGGCATCACCGACCGTGCCCGGTTCGGTGACCGGACGCCGACGGCGGCGTTGACGCTTGAAGGCAACGCCCCGCGGGCGATCTCGGAGGCGCTCGGCCGCGACGGCATCGCGACCTGGGATGGTGACTTCTACGCGACCGGCCTGATCGAACGGCTGGGCCTGGCCGAGACGGGTGGGGTCGTCCGGATCGGGCTCACGCACTACAACACCGCCGATGAGGTCGACCGCGTCGCAGGCGCGCTCGCCAGGATCGCCGAGGGCGTGGCGGTCGCGTGACCGGCGGCTCGTCCGCGCCGGACGTCGCGATCGTCGGCGGCGGGATCGTCGGCGCGGCGACGGCTGCGTTTCTTGCCGCCCGCGGCGCGACGGTCACGCTCTTCGAGCGCACCGCGATCGCGGCTGCCGCTTCTGGCCGGAATTCCGGCGTCATCCAGCATCCGTTCGACCCGGTGCTGGTCGGTCTCTATCGGGAATCGCTCGCCCTCTACCGAGCACTCGCAGCGGAGTCAGGGACGGCGTTCCAAATGCCTGCCGAGCCGGCAGGCCTGCTCGCTGTCGGCTGGGAGGAGCGCGAGGCGGCAGGCTCTGCCGCCGAGTGGGGAGCCGCGTATCCGGAGACGCGGCCAGAGGTGCTGACCGGCGCATCCCTCCGCGCCGTCGAGCCTGCGCTCGCCCCCGACGTCACCGCCTGCCGCCTCGCGATCGGCTATCCCGTCGTCCCGGCGGCGGCGACGCGGGCCTTCTCGGCACTGGCTGAGGCAGCCGGGGCGCGAATCCGGATCGGTCTCGAGGTGGGCCTTGCCCTCCGCGGCGGCGTCGCGGTCGGGGTCGAGCTCGATGGCCGAACAGAGCCGGCCGGCTCGGTCGTCGTCGCCGCAGGCCCGTGGACGCCGTCGATCGTCGACCCGTCCGGCACCTGGCGCCCGATTCGCAGCGTCTGGGGCGTCGTGGCCGACGTCCGGCTCGCGGCACCGCCGCGCCACGTCCTCGAGGAACTCGTGATCGACATCGAGCCGGCCAATGACGACGCCCGGCGCCGGGACGGGCGAGGTCGCCTTCAGCCTCGTGACGGCGGGCGGGGCAAGCAGCCTCGGCTCCGCGTTCCTGACAACGGAGCCGGACCCGGATCGTTTCGCAGAGCCCTTTCGCAAGCGCGGCGCGCGCTACGTCCCGGAGCTCGCCGGAGTCCCGGTTCGCGGCCTCAGGGCCTGCGCGCGTCCGCTGGCGATCGATGGGCGCCCGCTGGTCGGCGCCGTCCCGGGCTTGACCCGGGCGTTCGTTGCGGCGGGCAACGGGCCGTGGGGGATCTCCACCGGACCGGCAACGGCGCGGCTGATCGCGGACCTGGTCCTCGGCCAGGGCGGCGCGATCCCGGCTGCCTTTGACCCCGCGCGATTCGGCCGGATCGGCTAGGTCCGGGCGCGACCCTCAGCGCCAGACTTCGGCGTGGAACACGTAGAACGTCAACTGGGACCAGCGCTCTCGGGCGGCTGTCAGGAGCTCGAGGAGCGGGTCGTCAACTGCTGAAGCAGCGAGATCAAGGAACGGGTCGTCAGCTCCCGCCGGGAGCGGCGCGCTCGCGTCGATGTCGCCGTTCTCGGCCCGGCCGATCACGAGGCGTGGAGCGACCCGCGCGATCCGTTCGCTCGCCGCGTACGAACTCATTGGTCTCAGCGTACGCCGCGAGACAAGGCCAGGGAACCCGGCCACCGAGCGTATCCTGCGCCGATGACCCTGACCGAGCGGCGTTTCGGCGCCCAGAGCATGACGGCCGACCTGCGCGACGTGCTCGTGAAACGTCCGGGCAGGGCCTTCGCGCATGCCTTCGACGACGATCGCCCACGGCTTCCTCCGGCCGGTCGACCTCGCCCGCGCCCAACGGGAGCACGACGCCCTCGTCGAGACCCTCGATCACCTTGGGGTCACCGTCCATGTCCTCGACGAGGAAACCACCGATCCGGATCTCGTCTATACCTTCGACCCGCTCCTCATCGGCGACGTGGGGGCGATCCCGCTCCGGCCGGGCAAGCCGAACCGCGCGGGCGAGCCCGACGTCATCGAGGCGTGGACCCGAGCCGCGGGTATCCCGACGGCCGGCCGGATCGAGGCACCGGGGACGATCGAGGGCGGCGACACCTTCTGGCTTCGGCCGGACCTCTTCTGTATCGGGCGGACGCTGCGGACGAACGACGCGGGCGCCCGACAGCTCGCGGAGATCGTCGGGGGCGATGTCAGGATCTTCGACGTGCCCTACTGGCGGGGTCCGGCCGAGCTCGTGCATCTCCTGTCGGTCATCTCGCCGATCGCCGACGATCTCGCGGTCGTCTTCCTTCCGCTCCTTCCCGGTCGGGTTGTGGGAATTGCTCAGGGAGCTCGGGGTTCGGCTCGTCGAGGTGCCCGAGGATGAGTACCCGACGCTCGCCTGCAACGTGCTCGCCGTCCGGCCGGGCGTCGTCATCGTCGCCGACGGCAATCCCGTCACCAGGCGGCGGCTGGAGGAGGCGGGCTGCGACGTCCACGCGACCCCGCTCGGCGAAGTGGGCGAGAACGGCTCGGGCGGTCCGACCTGCCTGACCCGGCCGATCCTCCGCGGATGACAGGCGTTGCGGGCGCCATCGATCTCGCCCGAATCGAATCCGATCTCCGGACGCTGATCCGCATCCCCTCGATCACCGGGTCGGAGGAGGCCATCCAAACCGAGATCGAGCGGCTGTTCCGGGAGATCGGGCTCGAGACCGCGCGAATCGAGACCGACCCAATCGCCTTTGCGTCGGACCCGGACTTCCCGGGCGCCGAGATGCCGCGCACGTCGCTGCCGGTCGTCACCGGTCGGTTCGGCCGGGCGGGCGGGAAGCGCCTGCTCCTCGTCGGACACGTCGACGTCGTGCCGCCCGGCGATCCCGCGACCTGGACCGCCGACCCGTGGGGTGGCGAGGTCCGCGACGGCGCGATGTACGGCCGAGGCGCCTGCGACATGAAGGGCGGCGTGGTCGCGATCCTCGCGGCCGTCCGGGCGCTCGTCGCAACCGGTGCCGCAGATGGGTTGGCCGGCGAGGTGCTCGCGGTCTCCGTGCCCTCGGAGGAGGACGGCGGCCAGGGAATGCTGGCGGCGATCCGGGCAGGCTGTACCGGTGATGCCGCAGTGATCACGGAACCCACCGGGCTCGACGTCGTCATCGCCCACGCCGGCGCGATCACGTTCCGGTTGACCGTTCCCGGTCGGGCGGCTCACGCGTCGATGCGTCGGGAGGGTGTCTCGGCGCTCGACAACCTCTACACGCTGATCCGCGCCCTCGAGGCCGACGAGGCCTCGCGCAACGCCGCCGAGACCGATCCGCTCATGACGGTCCTCGGGCTGCCGTACCCGACCATCATTGGCAAGGTCCAGGGCGGCGAATGGGCCTCGACGGTCCTCGACCAGGTCGTCGCCGAGGGACGCTACGGCGTCAAGCTCGGTCAGACATGGCGGGACGCGGAGGCGGACCTGCGGGCATGCATCGACGCGGCCTGCGCAGCCGACGCGTTCCTGCGCGACCACGCAGTCGGCGCCTCGAGATCACCGGCGGCAGGTTCTCGTCGTCTCGCGTCCCGGCCGACCACCCGCTGCCGGTCTCGGTCGCGGCGGCGGCAGAGGCGACGCTCGGTCGCCTGCCGATGCTGATCGGTGAGCCGTACGGCGCCGACATGCGCCTCCTCGTCAACGAGGGTTCGACGCCGACGGTGATCTACGGACCGGGCGACGTTCGCGTCGCCCACAGCGCCGACGAGCACGTGTCACTTGCCGAGGTCGCCGACTGTGCCCGGGTCCTCGCGGCGTGGGTCGTCCGCGAGCTGGATGTGGCCGGCGGCTAGGACGCGGTCGCGACGCCGCGACTCCGGGTGATGAACAGCCAGAGCGGGACGATCGTGAGAGCGACGCCGAGGAGGGCCAGGGCTGTGTAGCTTGCCGCCGCCAGCACCACGCCCGACCCGAGGCTCGCGACGGCCGCGCTGCTCCAGATGAGCGAGTCGGCCATGCCCTCGAGGCGAGTCCGGTCGGCGACATCGACGCCGCGAGTCAGCATCGTGCTTCCGGCGACGAACCCAAGGTTCCAGCCGTACCCGAGCAGGAAGAGCGCAACGAACAACACCGCGCCGCCATCGGGCGGTGCAATTGCGGCCAGGATCGAGGCCGCCGCGAGGACGGCTAGCCCTGCCGCGATCACCCGACCGCTCCCGAATCGGTCGGTCAGGCGCCCCGATAGAGGCGCCAGGGCGAACATCCCGAACGTGTGGGCGCTGATGACCAACCCGACGGTCTCGACGTGATGGCCGTGGGCGGTCATGTGGACCGGCGTCATCGTCATGATCAGGACCATGACCGTCTGGCTGGCGAGCAGAGCCACGAGGGCTGCAGCCACCCCGGGGCGTCGAACGATCTCCCGAATCGTCGCCTTCGACGCCGCCGGGTCGGCGCGGCACCTCCGGGCGGTCGGCGAGCTCCATCGGGTCCGGGCGCAGAAAGGCGAAGGAGAGGATCGAGGCCAGGCCCACGAAGGCGATTGGGACCAGGTACGCCCCGGCGAGCCGGGGCAAGCCGATCCATTCGGCGACGATTCCGGCCGGCCCGATCAGGTTCGGACCGAGGACGGCTCCGACCGTCGCCGCCCAGACCACCGTCCCGATCGCGGACGCGCGCCGGTGGTCCGGGTACATGTCGGCTGCCGCATACCGCGACAGCTGGTTCGAGCTGTTGCCGAACCCGACGAACAGCGTTCCGATCATGAGCAGGGGCAGGGACCGGTCGACGATCCCCACGATGGCGACCGTCGCACCGACGACGCCGATCGCATAGCCCAGGGCCAGCCCGGGTCGTCGACCGCGGCGGACCATGACCGCGGACAGCAGGCTCGCCCCGAGCGCCGCGCCGAGGACGACGGCCGCCCCGGGGGCGCCGCTCAGCGACGAGGTGCCGGCGATCTCGTCGGCTGCAATCGAGGCGACTGTCGCTGCGGCGATGTGGCCGGTCGATCCGAGGGCGACCCCGACAACCAGGGTCCGGAGTACCTTCTGGCGCCGTCGAACGCGCTCGCCCTCGCTCGGGCGGGCGGTCATCGTGGCCGGCGCTCGGGAGGGACGAGCTTGGCGAGCGACGTTCGGATCGAGGCGAGCTCGTCGGTCGCGAGGGGTGCCAGGAAGTGGTCGGCGATGCCCTGGACGTGGACCGGAATCGCCGTTCGAAGCCGCTCCCGCCCGCGGTCGGTGAGATGGGCGAACGACCCTCGCCTGTCGGTCTCGCACGCCACGCGCGAAACGTAGCCCGCCGCCTCGAGTCGGTCGACCCGGCGGGTCATCCCGCTTCGCGACAGGACGACGCTCTCCGCGAGGTCGCGCATCCGGAGCGTGCCGCCGGCGAAATGAAGCTGGGCCAGCACGTCGAAGTCGGACAACGCGAGCGACTCCTGTTCCTCGAGCTCGGCCTCGAGGCGGCGGATGACCGTCGCGTGGGCTGTCAGGAACGTCTGCCAGGCGAGCATGCCGGGATCATCCGTCGGGAGGAGGGGCGTCGTGGCGGGCTCGTCGGGCACGCGCGAGGTCCTTGTTGCAGTCGCAACGAGGATACCAGCGGCGCGCCGCTCAGAGACCGAGCGTCAGCACCTCACGCGGGCCACTCGATGTGGTACTGGGCGCGGCCGCAGGGTCGTCGATTCCATCGCCGTTTTCGGCGGGGTCGCGGCGTCCGTCCGCCGCCGCCGCCATTTCGACGTAGCGGCAGAGCGCATTGGCGAGACGCATCTGGGCCGGCGTGTGACAACGGACGCGCAGGAGGGCCGGGCTGCAGACGAGGATCGCGACTCCCTGCGCCCGCGAGATGGCCACGTTCAATCGGTTGCCGGAATAGAGGAATTCCATCTGGCGCGGGGCATCCTCCGGCGTCGAGGTCGCCATCGAGTAGATCGCGATCGGCGCCTCCTGGCCCTGGAACTTGTCGACGGTGCCGACCCGTGGCCGGCCGAACTCAGTTCCGACCCGCCGGATGATCTCCGCGACCTGTGCGTTGTACGGCGCGACGACGAGGAGGTCGTCGATGCCGAGGTCGCGGGCCACTCCACGCTGGTCCGTCCAGTGCTTTCCCACGAGACCGCGAACTGCCTCCGCGACGAGATCCGCCTCCTCGCGCGACCGCGCCTGGTTGTCCTCGTGCGCGACCGGGATGAAACGGATCCCCGTTCCCTGGACGAAGCCACCCGGACCGACCCGCTGGCGGGCCGTTTCCGGGTGCGGCTCGAGACGACCCTCGTAGAACGCCTCGGAGATGAAGTCGCAGATATCCGGATGGAGGCGCCTCGTCGTCGCGAGGAAGAGGCCGCGATCCTGCGGAACCGTTCGTGCATCGCCGAGGAGGTGCTCGAGCGCCGATGCCTCAGCCCCGTCGGGGTGGCTGCCCTGGGAGACCTGCGGCAGCTGGTTGGGGTCCCCGAGCAGGACGATGGAACGGGCCGAGCCGCCGACGGCGACGACGTCGGCCAGCGACATCTGTCCGGCCTCGTCGACGAACAGGACGTCGAGGGCGCCTGCCATGTCAGGACGCGCGAAGAGCCAGCTCGTTCCAGCGGCGACCTGGTGTGTGCCGGCGGCCAGGGCGGGGGCAACGGCACCGGACTCCGCGGTCAGTGTGACGCCGGGCGCACGCGACGCGCCTTCGATCGAACCGCGCTGGATGATCCGCAGGTCGACGTCTTCGAGCGCCGCTGCCGCGACCGCCGCGTCGACGAGGTTCGAGATCGCCTTGTGGGCGGTCGACGTGATCCCGACACGCTTGCCCGCGCGCACGAGCTCGACGATCATCCGCGCCCCGGTGTAGGTCTTGCCCGACCCGGGTGGGCCCTGGATCGGCAGGACGGATTGATCGATTGCCAGTGCAATGCGCCTGGCGGCCGCGACCACGTCCTCAGTGTCGCCGGCCAGCACGCCGCCTTCCGGGACGCCGACGATCCGCGGCGGGCGCCGAAGGATCAGCTCCCTCACTGCCCGGAACGGACCGGGTCCGTCGATCCCGCTCTCGAGGACGCGGTCGGCGACCGCGCCGAGTGCCTCGCGCTGGAGCCTCGTGTCGAACGGCTGCGAGGGGATGAGGGCCGCCGGATGCGTCCCCTGGCGTGACGGACCGCGGAGGAGGTCGATCGTCCCTGCAGCGTCGTCGATCTCGTGCACGACTCCGGCCGACGCGCCGGTCGCCGGATCGATGGGCGAGTCGCCGACCTTGAGCTTGTACTCCTGGACGGGGTCGAATCGATACTGGGTGACGGTCGACTGCTTGATCGTCTGCTTGTTGGCGACGAACTCGAGGCCGGCGAGCGCGTCCGGCGAGTCGTAGAGCTCCTCGGGCGACGCGCGCTGGAGCGTGAACCATGCCCACCACTGCGGCTTGGCCTCGCGGCGGTGCCAATCGAGGAGGGCGGCGAGGAGCCAGCGAGCCCCTTGCTCCTCCGTTCGCTCCGTCGCGTCGGCCGGCACGCCCTCCATCAGGCGGCGCACTCGTTCTGCGGTCTCGGCCTGCGTCGTCGCGATCTCTTCGCTCGGCGCGCCGTCGACGATCGGCGGCCGGCTCCAGTCCGCGTCCGGGTAGGCATCGATCGCCTCGCGCCGGCGCTGCTCGAGCCAGTCGCGGAGCATCCACGTCGAGACGCAGTCGTCGCGGTTGTATGCCTCGATCCCGTCGAGGATCGCCTGCTCGCGACTCTCCATCCAGCGCTCGTAGGCGACAACCGAGAAGCCGGCGTCCGTCACGGGCCCCTCGCGGACCGGCATGTAGAGCTTCTCGACCGACTTGATCGAATAGGACTCCGTGGACACGCGGACACCCTGTTTGACGACCCGGTAGAGGTCGACGAAAACGCCGCCGCGGAGGAGCCGGTCGACCTCGTCCTCGCGCGTCGCGTGGCGACCCATGAGCCGCTTGATCGCCGTCGGCTCGTATGGCGCGTAGTGGTAGACGTGCATGCTGGGATCAGCATCGAGGCGGGCGATGACCCGGTCGATGAACGCCTCGAACGTCGCCTTCTCGCCGGCCCGGTCGTGCCCCCAGAGGGCGCTGAAGTTCGGGGCGCCGTCGACCTCGTCGACGACCCCGAAGAGGTACTCGAGCCCGTCCTCGAGCGCCCATGGGTCCGACTCGATGTCGAAGAAGAGGTCACCCGAGGACGGTTCCGGGAGCAGGGCGAGTCCCCGACGTACGGGACCGCTCGCCTCGGGGTCCGGCGGCTCCGGATCGACGAGCTCGAACAGGACCTGACCGGCCGCCTCGCCGGCCAACTGGATCCGAGCCTGGTTCCGGATCTTCTCGAGGGCCGACTGGCCGATCGCCTTGACCGGCGTACCTGGCGTGCTCGTCCCCAGGGCGCGCCGCGTCGGCACACGCGCCTCGACAAGGTGGCCACGCTGGGCCCGGGTGATCCCCGCCACGAGGGACAGGTGATCGTCCGCCCGACGCTTGTCCGCGCAGACGCCGTACCAGCGGCAGACCTTGCAGTGCTCCACCGGATCCGGATACGTGATCGGGGCCGGCGTGCCGCCGAAGACCCGGGCCTCGAAGCCCGCCTTGATCGACCGGTAGTAGGCCGCGTAGTCGGCGATCCGGTGGGGATGGCGGACGCCGTCGCCGGTGACGACGTACATCGTCTCCGGCGCGACGCCCTGGAGCTGCTCCAGGCGATCCGCATACGAGCACATCTGGAGGAGGGCCGCCGCCTTGACCCGCCGGGCGAGCTTCGTGTCGGCGACCTCATAGCTCCAGTCGCCGAGATTGCTGGGGCGGTCGACTCGGAGGAGGAAGTCCGCGTGGCCACGCCATCGGCCATCGAAGAAGGTTGCCTGGAAGATCACGTCGCGACCGGCGCGCATCGCCGCAACTGTCTCTTCCTCGGCCGCCCGGAGCTCGGCCGGCGTCTTCGCGTCGCGAGTCTCGATCTCGTGGACGGAGCGACCCTCCGCCTGGAGCGCGGCGAGATGCGCCGCCTCGTGCTCGAAGCCGCGCCGCTGGATGAGCTCCAGCTCTGGGTCGTGCCGGATCGGCCGCTCGATCCGACCGCTCGCCGCCTCGAGCTCAAGGGTTACGAGGTGGTCGCAGGCGAGGTAGCCGACGAGATCCGTGGCACTGACGATGATCGTTCCGTCGACGAGCTGCACGCGCAAACCTTACCCGCGACCCGTGCCAGCTAGTCAGTCACGGGCAGCGCTACGATGCTCGCGATGGCCGACAAGCGCTCCGACTCGTGGAACCCGTGGCTTCCGCCGTCCCGCGAGAAGCTGATTGACAAGCAGATCCGCGAGGCCCAGGAAGCGGGCGCCTTCGACGACCTGCCGTACCAGGGTGAGCGGATTCCCCTGGTCGATGATTCGGCCGCCGGCGACTGGGCGCTGGCCTACCGGATGCTCAAGGGTTCCAACTTCGCGCCGCCATGGATCGAGACCGACAAGGAGGTCCGGGACCTGCTCGCGCGGCGCGACGCCGTGCTTGCTCGCGCTCCACGCGCATCCGCGATCGGGCGCGGGCGGGACCGGGCGGAGCTCACGACGATCGTGAAAGCGACCAACGACGCGATCTTCCGGCTCAACCACGAAGCCCCGACCGAGCGCCAGCACCGGCGCCTACTCGATCTCGATCGAGAGCTGGCAGCCCTGGCGAGGGCCCACGGCGGCGCCTGACCGACCCCAGGGCAGGCCGACACACACCGCGTCGGCTGGTTGACAGGCCTGAGGAACCCAGGTTCCAGCATTCTCCGTAGCTACAGTCATAGCGTCGCCCTAAGCGTGGCGCATCGCATGTCGCGCCTCAGGGGGAACTCAGGAAATGACCAGACAGCTGTTTCGCCTATCCGTCGTCATCGCCGTCGCGCTCGCGATCGCAGCCTGCAGCTCGGCGGCCCCTGGCCGGGACGGGCCGGGAGGCGGGTCCACGCCACCGGCGTCGGCGTCACCCGCGGGCTCGGTCGCCGGCGCCACCGCCACACCCACCGCAGCCACCACCGACGAGCCGGTCGCTTCGGTCGTCACGATCCCCGCCGGCATCCTCCCTCGACCGCTCGCCTACGGGATCGTGCGGTGGACCGTGACCGATGCCGTGATCACGAACCAGGATCCCAAGCGATATGCGCCCGGTGTTGCGGCCCGGCCGGCCGCCAAGACCTGGCTGATCGTCGATCTGGACGAGCGGAATGACAACGTCGTCGTCCACGTCGTCGCGGACAATGTTCGCTTCCTGCTCGAGCTCCCGGATGGGTCAGTCGTGACCGGCGTGAACATCGCCCGAGAGAGTGTTCCCCCAGTGTCATCGGCTGAGGGACGCTACGCATTCGAGGTCCCCGCCGGAACGGGCTTCGACGGGTTGGTGTTGTCCATGGCCGACCCGGGCCGCGAGTCTTCACTCGAGCTGTCACTGAGCGGCCCGGTCCAGCCACTGCAGGAGAACAAGACGGTCGCGCTCAACAAGACGCTCAAGATGCCGATCCCGAACGTGGCGATGAACTGGACGATCGTCGACCAGATCACCGGCCTCGACTGGCCACTCGCGCTCGGCTTCAAGGGCGGAACGCTTCCTCCCGCCACGCGCGCCGAGGAGGGTCATCGCTGGCTCGGGATCGTCGCCCGTGTCCAGGTCGGGACGTGCGGTTGCAAGGGCGGAATCCGGGATCAGGCGAACAACGTGCGCCTGTTCGTTGACGACCTGCCGATCAGCGCGACCGCAAACGCAAGCACGAGCGCGATCATGAGCGCGGAGACGGTCTCGGACGTGATGCTCGTGTTTTCGGTCCCGGCCGATGCGCCGACCGCGACACTCCAGGTCGGTGAATTGGACAAGCCGGACCAGCAGGTGAAGTTCGAGCCTCGACCTTGACGTCGACTGAGGGAGGTCGGTGGGCGGGCGGACCGTTCGCGGAACTGGGCCGCTCGCTCCATTCATCCCCAGATTCCCGCCGTACGGGCACAACGCAACGGCAGGACCCGGATTCGCCGCGAACGACCCGTCCGAGCCTAGCGAATTAGCCGGATTCGGCAAACTGCCGCAGGAATTCAGCGCTTGGCGACCCGAATCCGTGGGCTATTGCCCGCACTGCGGGAATCTGGGACTGAGTACCGTCCGCGGATTGGGGTTGGCGGGGTCGCCGGTTCAGTGAACGCGGCGGGTGAAGCCGCAGATCTCGCAGCGAGCGGTCCCGGTAGCGGGATCGACGGTGAGATAGCTCGTGCAGCCGTTCGTGCTGCAATAGGGTCGGGCGGCGGTGGCGGTTCGGCGCCGAAGTCGGCGCATTGCGACGGAGCGGCCCGCGACCGACGTGGTCGTGGTTCTCGGATGCATTCCTGTTCCTTCTGGTCGCGCGTCTCGCGGGCGCTTCAGGCGCTCGGCGCGGCATCGCGACCGGTTCTGCTCCACGGTCCAAACCAAATCAAGGACCGGAGCGGTTCGTGGTTTCCATGTCCGGAGCGATGGCGGGAGCGGGTTGGGCTCTACCGGCGGTTCGCCTCTGCGGACCTTTGAATCATGGTCGATCGGGGTCGATTCGTCAAACCACCCATTCGGCGGGCGATCGGCAGGACCCGATGGACGCCTCGCCGCACGGTGCCGCCGAATTCCTGAGCGCGAGGGATCCGCGAGGGTCGGTTTCGTCGTATCGCTGGACGCGAGCGGTACGATTCCATGCGCCGCCGCAGCGACGAAGACGGAGAGACGTTCGATGAGCACAGCCCTCATCGTCGCCAACCAGACCCTGCCGAGCTCGGCCCTCGCCGATGCCATCGCCGAGCGGATCCGGTCCGGAGTCACCGTGTTTCATGTCGTCGTTCCCGCAACGCCGGCCGCGAGCGGCTTCACATGGGACGAGGACGAGAGCCGTCGCGAGGCGGGCGAACGCCTGGAAGCGTTTCTCGAACGCCTGCGAACCCTCGGCGTCGAGGCGGCCGGCGAGGTCGGCGATCGCGATCCGGTCGCGGCCGTTCGCGATGCCCTCCGCGGCCGCGAGGTCGACGAGATCGTGCTCTCGACGCTGCCACCGGGTATCTCGCGGTGGCTGGGTCGCGATGTACCGAGCCGCCTGCGGGGCGCGGTCACGGTTCCGGTCACGGTCGTCAACGAGGGCGAGGCGGCGACGCCGGACTGATAGCCGGCCCACGACGATCGGGCCCCACCGCGGCGCGTCTCGCAGCTGGCCAGCCATTCATCAGGAGACTACTCGGCCCGATCCCGAGGCCACGGGTCGGCGCGACGAGAAGCAACCGAACGTGGGGAGCGCCTCCGAATGACGGTTCGCCCATCCGAGGCGGGCTCCAACCGGCCTACGAGTCCTCGGGCGAATACGTGGCCAGAATTCGACGCCCGGCGGGCCGTGGCCGCGAGTCGGGTGGGCGCGCTACGCTCAGCCGATGGAGCTGCGCGGCAAGCGGGTCGTCCTGCGACCGACGGAGCCTGCGGACGCACCGGAACTGAGCGCGATCCTCGCAACGCCGGAGGTCGCTCGATGGTGGCCGTCGTTCGACCTCGCACGGGTGGAGAAGGAGCTGACGGGTCGCGACGAGGACGTCGAGGTCTACGCGATCATCGTTGACGGCCGGATCGTCGGGGCCATCCAGTCCCACGAGGAAAGCGACCCGGAATACCGTCACGCCGGGATCGACCTGTTCCTGTCTCCGGATCACCAGGGCGCCGGTCTCGGGCCGGACGCGATCAGGACGCTTGCCCGCCACCTCATCGACGATCGCGGTCACCACCGCCTCACGATCGATCCGGCGGCCGCCAACGAGCGAGCAATCCGCGCGTACGAGAAGGTCGGGTTCCGCAGGGTAGGGCTGCTTCGCCGCTATCAGGCCTTTCCCGACGGGACGTGGCAGGATGGACTCCTCATGGAGTTGCTCGCTGAGGAGCTGCGCGACTGAGGGGTCGATTGAGAAATCGCAACCGAGCGCGAATCGAACGTTAGTTGCGCGAATCCCACCAACCTTGGCAGACTCGGCCCCGTCCGATGCCATCCCCGAGAGACCAGGAGGGTCCCTTGCCCACTATCACTGCTGCGCGGATCTCACGCGCCGCCCTGACCCGATTGACGACGGTGCTCGTCGTCGGAGGCCTCATGCTCGGTGCGCTCGCGCCATCGGTCGCCGCCGACGACGGACTCGAGGTCACCACCCCGTATCCGGCCGTCGCGGTCGCCCCCGGCTCGAAGGTGAGCTTTGACCTGACGGTCGCCTCGATCCGGACCGCGAACGTTGGGCTGGCGCTGTCCGGCGTTCCCGAGGGCTGGACCGCCACGCTTCACGGGGGCGGCTTCGTCGTCGACGGCGTAGCGGCCGGCCCGGGGGCGAACGGCACGATCCGACTGGACGTGAGCGTTCCCGGTGAAGCCGCCGCCGCAACGCAGACGCTGCAGGTCACCGCGACCGGCGGCGGCGCCCAGGATGTCCTGCCGATCTCGATCCGCGTCGATGCGCAGGCCGCCGGCGACATCTCGATCACCACGACGACGCCGACTCTCAGCGGCCCGTCCAACGGCAACTTCCCGTTCGCCCTGACCCTCCACAACGACACGGCCCAGGACGTCACGGTCTCGGCCACGGCCGCCGTCACGGATCATCCCGATTGGGAGGTCACGGCCCAGATCGCCGGCCAGGAGCAGGCCGCCTCAACCGTGGTCGAGGCCGGCAGCACGACGAGCATCAACGTGACCGCGACCCCGCCGGAGAACGCCGCCGCCGGCAGCTACAGCGTCCACGTCGAAGTCAGGGCCGGCGAGCAGACGATCCCGGGCGACTTCGGGATCGAGCTGACGGGCTCCTATTCGATGACGTTCGCAACGCCGAATGACCTGCTGTCGGCCCACGGTGGCGCCGGAAGCCCGACGACGCAGCAGTTCGTGATCACGAACACCGGCACGGCGACGCTCGAGGGCGTCGCCCTCACGGCGACCCCGCCGGCCGGCTGGAACGTGGAATTCGACCAGCCGACCGTCAACGTCGAGGTGAACACGCCGGTCACGGTGACCGCGACGATCACCCCGGCCGGCGAAGCGGTCGCCGGCGACTACGTCATCACGTTCACGGCGGCGAGCGACCAGGCGACGGAAACCGCCCAGGTCCGGTTCACGGTCGAGACGTCGCCGCTCTGGGCATTGATCGGGATCGGCATCATTGCCCTGATCCTCGCCGGACTGTTCTACGTCTTCCGCACATACGGGCGACGATGACGTCGGGGCCGCGCCTGACCGCCAAGCGCAAGATCGCGCGGCGCCGTGGCAGCGGTGACGGCACTGCCCCCGCGCCGATCGATCGGCCGGGGGAGACCATCCCGATCCGAACACGAGGGCTGACGAAGCAGTACGGCGATCTTGTCGCCGTCGATCGGCTCGACCTCGAGGTCCACGCCGGCGAGATCTTCGGGCTGCTCGGCCAGAACGGTGCAGGCAAGACCACGACGATCCTGATGCTCCTCGGCCTGACGGAGCCGACCGCCGGCGAGGCTCTCGTCGTTGGCCTTGACCCGGTGCGCAACCCGCTGGAGGTCAAGCGGCGTGTCGGCTACATGCCGGACAGCGTGGGCTTCTACACGGACCTGACCGGGCGGGAGAACCTGCGCTACACGACACGCCTCAATCGCATCCTGGCAGCCGACGCGGAGACGACGATCGACGAGGTGCTCGAGCAGGTCGGACTGACCGACCGCGCCGATGACCTGGTCGACACCTATTCGCGCGGCATGCTCCAGCGGCTCGGCATCGCGGATGCGCTCGTCAAGGACCCGGACATCCTCATCCTCGACGAGCCAACGACCGCCATCGACCCGCTCGGCGTCGTCGAGATCCTCGATCTCATCCGGTCCCTTGCAGATGACCGAGGGCTGGCGGTACTCCTCTCGTCGCACCTGCTGGACCAGGCGCAGCTGATCTGCGATCGCGTCGGCATCTTCCATCGCGGGCGGCTCGTGGGCCGTGGAACGGTCCCCGAGCTCGCGGCGCGCTACGGCTTCGGAACAAACCGAATCGAGATCGTCGTCGACTCCGCCGCGGATGAAGGAAAGGTTCGCGCGGTGCTCGCTGCCGTCGACGGCGTCACGTCGGTGGACCAGGGCGTGCAGGGAGTCACGGATGCCGGCGATGCAGCGACGGACGGCACCGCACGCGAGGGCCGCCAATCGGATGCGCGAGAGGCGGACATCGCGGCGGTCCAGGCCGGTGCGCTGAAGGCGGCCTGGATCGTGTCGGTCGATCCGGCTCGGGAGCATGAGGTGGCACAGAGGATCGTGGAACAGCTCGTGACAAGTGGCATCGGCATCGAGCACTTCAGCCGCGTGACCGCGTCACTGCAACAGATCTACCGCGTCGCGGTGGAACGGACCGGCGCCGCTGCCACGGGGTCGGTCGCATGACTGCTGAAGCCGGGACCGCCCCCGTGCGGCGTCAGCGGTCGGTACCCCGCGCAGGCTGGATGGTCGTGGCCCGCAAGGAGTTCGCCGACCATCTCCTGTCCGCGCGCTTCATCGTTCTTCTGATCGTCCTTGGCCTCGCCGCCGCGATCCCGCTCTATTTCGCGGCGGACACGATCCGATCGGTGGCCTCCGAGGTGAGCGGTGGGCAGGCGATCTTCATCGCCCTGTTCTGGCTCGCGCCGCAGGTCGGCGGCGACCAGGTCACGCTCCCGGCGGCCTCGGGATTCCTGGCGTACGTCGCGCCGCTCCTCGGGCTGGCGTTCGCCTTCGACGCGGTCAATGGCGAGCGGTCCGAGGGGACATTGCCTCGCCTCCTGTCGCAGCCGATCCACCGCGACGACGTGATCAACGGCAAGTTCGCGGCCGGTCTGGCGATCATCGGTCTCGTCCTGGTCGCGGTCGTCGGGATCATCTCGGCGTTCGGCTTGCTCCGCCTCGGACTCGTCCCGGCGGCTTCGGAGCTCCTGCGGATCATCCTGTGGGTCCTGCTGACGTTCATCTATGTCGCGTTCTGGCTGGCGTTCGGGATGCTCCTGTCCGTTCTTGTCCGGCGGGCGGCGACGTCCGCGTTGATCGGATTTGGCGCGTGGCTGCTGCTGACGTTCTTCGGCGGGCTCATCACGTCGCTGATCGGCGGTTTCGTGGCCCCGCTCTCGGGCTCAACCGACGAGGTCCTGCGAAACGCCGGCCTCCAGCAGACGATCAGCCGCCTGCTGCCCGACACGCTCTACCGTGAAGCGTCGCTCGTCCTGCTGAATCCGCAGGTCACGGACGTCTCGACTCCGGCGACTGTCGGCGCCTACCAGCAGGCCCAGGAGCGTATCCCGTCGTTGCTCTCACTCGATCAGAGCTTCGTCCTCGTCTGGCCGCAGGTCGTGGCACTGGTGGCCCTGACCGTCGCCTGTTTCGCGATCGCGTACGTCCGGTTCATGCGCCAGGAGGTTCGCGCCTGACGATGGGCGGGCCGCCCGGCTGCGATCCCTCGTGTGGCTGCAGGGCCGGCAACGAGTTCAGCGAGCGCGATGCACGAAAGGATCTCAAGCAGTACCGCCGGACCGGGCCGGACCGGACGACCGCCTGGCTCATCGACGGCCTCCGAGCCGGCGGCGTCGAGGGCCTGACCGTCCTCGATATCGGCGCCGGAGTCGGAGCCGTCCACCAGGAGCTCCTGGCGAGCGGCGCCAGCACGGCAACCGACGTCGACGGGTCGCCGGCCTACGTCGCGGTCGCCCGCGAGGAAGCGGCGCGGCGAGGGACGTCGGACCGGGTCCGCCACGAGATCGGCGATTTCGTCCAGCTGGCCGATCGGATCGAGGCTGCCGACATCGTTGCCCTCGACCGGGTGATCTGCTGCTATCCCGACATGGAGGCGCTTGTCAGCCTGTCGGTCGCCCGCGCCCGGCGCCGGTACGGGCTCGTCTTTCCGCGCGACACGTGGTGGGCGCGGGCCGCAGGGGTGGTTCTCAACGGCTTCTACCGGCTCACTCGTCAGGCCATCCGCATCTACATCCACCGGACTGCCGCGGTCGACGCGATCGTCGCGACTGCCGGCTTCTCGCCGCGCCTCCAGCGCTCCAGCTTGTTCTGGCAGGTCTTCGTCTACGATCGCCACCCGGCCTGACGCGGGCCGAATCCTCAGCTCGGATAGCCGGTGATCTCGCGGATCTCCTTGTAGAGCGGCTTCAGCTGCTGGTAGATCCGGCGGTAGACCCGCTCGTACAGATCGTCGTAGAGGGCGTGACGGTCGGGATGCGGTTCGAGCACCTCGGCAACGTGGGTCATCTCTCGGACGGCCGTCTCGATATCGGGGTGGATCCCCAGCCCGACGGCCGCGTCGATCGCCGCGCCGAGCCCCGACGTCTCGTGGGTGTGCGGCCGGGCGGTCGGCAAGCCGAAGATGTCGGCCGTCAGCTGGACCGCGGCCGGCGACTGCGCTCCGCCGCCGGAGACGCGCAGCTCCCGCAACGGAACCTTCGCCCGGCGTGCGGCCCGCTCGCCGCCATCCCGAAGGGCGTACGCGAGGCCCTCGAGGATCGCCCGGTAGAGGTGGGCCCGGGTATGGACGTCGCCGAAGCCGATGATCGCGCCCTTCGCCTCCGGACCGGGGACCCTGACGCCAGGCGACCACGTGGGTTGCAGGACGAGGCCCATCGAGCCAGCCGGCGTCTCGCGGAGGAGGTCGTCGAAGAGCGCCTCAGGCGTCACCCCGAGCTCCTCGGCGAGCTGGACCTCGCGGCTCCCGAACTGGCGCTTGAACCACTCGACCATCCAGTAGCCGCGGTAGACCTGGACCTCGAGCGACCACGAACCGGGGATCGCTGCCGGGTAGGGCGGCACGAGCGGCACCGCCTCGACGTACCGGCGCTGGGTGGTGTTGATCGTCGCCGTCGTGCCGTAGGAGATTGCCCCGATGTGGGGCTCGAGCGCGCCGGAGCCGAGCACCTCGCAGGCCTTGTCGGCCGCCGCCGCGATGACCGGCGTGCCGGGAGGCAGCCCGAGCACCGATGCCGCGCTCGTGGTGAGATCGCCGAGCGACGCGGTCGGCGGTACGAGCTCGGGCAGCCAGTCGGGATCGATCGGCGCGAGCCGCCACCGCCAATCGCCGGCGCGAGCCCATTGGAATCGCTTGTAGTCGAACGGGACGTAGCCGACCTGGCTGGCAACCGAGTCGACGAACCGCCCGGTCAGGCGGTGGGTAAGAAAGCCCGAAAGCAGTAGGTACCGGCGAATCGCCCGCCAGGTCGTCGGCTCGTTGGCGTGAATCCAGTTCGCCTCGCAGTCGGCCTGGAAGGCAGCGATCGTGTCGCGGACACCAAGCGCCCGGAAGGCGACGCCGTTGATCCCTCCGATCGGCGGTAGGCCCTCCGTCCGGCGCTGGTCCAGCCAGACCATGGCGGGCCGGAGGGGGTTGCCGTCCTCGTCGGTGACCACGACCGTGCCCCGCTGGGTCGTCAGCGCGACCCCGGCGATCGCCTCCGGCCCGATCACGCCCCCGGCCCAGAGCGCCGCGCATGCCTCGCCGATCGAACGCCAGTACAGCTCGGCGTCCTGCTCTGCCCAGCCAGGCTGCGGGGAGACGTACGGCTCGATCGGGATCCGGGCGCTCGCGACGAGCCGGCCGGACGGATTGAAGACGAGGGCCCGGACGCTCTGCGTTCCAGCGTCGAGAGCAAGGACGTGGTCTGCCCCATCCGCCCGCGTCATCGGACATCCCCCAGGAGGACACCCGGGTTCATGATCCCGTCGGGATCGAACCGCCTGGCGACATCGGCGAGGACCGCCATTCCGAGTTCTCCCTTCTCGGCGGGAAGATACCTCGCATGATCCCGCCCGACGCCGTGTTGATGGCTGATCGTGCCGCCATGGTCGACGATCGCCCGGCTCGCCGCGTCCTTCAGCTGCCGCCACCGAGCGAGCGTCTCGTCCGGATCGGCGACCCGGCGGAAGATGTAGGTTGCATAGAGGCTCGAGCCGCTCGGATAGACATGCGAGACGTGGCTGAAGGCGTGGACGCGCTCGCCGCGGTCGTCGAGGCCATGGCGGAGCGCGCGACCGACCGCCGCGGCGAGATCGGGGAGCCGCGTCCAGTCCACGGCGGTTTCGACCGTGTCGAGGGCGTAGCCCGAGTCCCAGAGCGCGTCGCGGAGGTCCGGTGTCCGGAAGCGTGACGCAACCCAGCGGCGCCCGAGCGATCCACCGACGGCGATCCCGCCGTGGCGGCGGACGTGGCCGCCAACCTCGCGAACGGCGGCCTCCACAACACGCTCGGCCCCACTCGCGCCGACGAGCAGGAGGGACGGCTCTGGCCCGGCGCTCCGTAGGCGCAGGTATCGCCGCAGGAGCCAGATCGACCGCGAACGGCCGGCCAGCGCGAGCAGCGACGCGGTCTCGAGCGGGGTTGACGCCCGGACCATCGACAGCGGGAGGCACGCTCTCGCGATCGCGCGGGCCGCCTCGAGGGCACGCGGCCAGTCCGGCAGGAACCAGGCCGGGAACGCCTCGCGGCGGGGGCGCGGGACGACCCGGACGACCGCCTCGGTCACGATTCCGAGCCGCCCCTCGGAGCCCAGGACGAGCTGGCGGAGGTCGGGGCCGGCGGCCGATGCGGGATGCGCCGGCAGCTCCAGCGATCCGGCCGGCGCCTCGACGCGCCCGCCGGCGAAGAGGTCTTCGATCCGTCCAAACCCGATCGACTGCTGGCCCGCCGACCGCGCAGCTACCCAGCCACCGAGGGTCGACCGCTCGAAGGACTGCGGAAAGTGGCCGAGGGTCAGGCCTCGCGGAGCGAGCGCCGCCTCGAGATCCCGCCCGGCCGTGCCGGCGCCGAACGTCGCGAGGCCGCTCCGCTCGTCGAGCTCAGTCAGGCCCGTGAGTCGATCGAGTGCGATCGTCAGCGTGGGCGTGGGGCCCGCCTGCGCCGTGACTCCGCCGACGACACTCGTCCCGCCTCCGAACGGGATGACGTTCGCGCCTGTTGCGACGGCGAACGCAAGGAGCTCGCGGACCTCGCCGCCGTCCGACGGGCGGGCGACCCCGTCCGGCACTGCCTCGAGGCGCCCGCTTCGGAGCGCGATCCAATCGGGGAGACTCTGGCCCCTGGCGTGACGGACGCGATCCTCTGGGTCGTGCGAGATCAGCGGGTGATCCGGCAGTCGCGAGGGTCCGACGTCGGCGACGACGTCCTTGAGAGCGGCGTCGGCCTGCGGCGAAGCGACGCCGACTTCAGCCTGGAGGAGCCGCAGCACCTCGGCCGGCAGGGTCGCCTGGGCGTCCTCGTCGCCCCAGCCATTCCATCGCCGCACAGACACCTCCTGTCGCGACCATCCTGCCGCATCGACAGGCGCGGTATCGTCCGCACATGAGAGGCGATCGCGTAGAAGTCGTGGTCGATACCGGGCAGGGCGTCCAGACGTTCGAGATCGCGGCCACGAAGAACGGTCGGCGCCTCGAGGTGACCACCGCTCGTGGCGTCGTCGAGGTGACGGAGGTCACCCGCGGTGGCACGCCGGTTCGGACCGGCCGCTTCATGGCGAGCCGGCTGATTGCGCTCGTGGAGCATCCCGCCCAGGAGGGATCGGACGGACGCGTCGACGTCACCACGCGTCGCCGGATGAGGCCGCCGGAGGGGGCCTAGGAGACGCTAGAACGGTGGCCACGGGATGGCCGGCCAGTCGGCGCCGGGGTAGGGGAACCGACCCGCAGCCAGCAGCTCGTCGACCCGACGCCGCGTGGCCGCGATCTCGGCGCGCGACAGCAGCGGGGCCAGCTGCCGGGCGAGGTCGCCCCGAAGCCCCTCGGCGATCCGCCCGAGGCCCTCGCGCTCGTCCGCCTCGAACGGCATGCCGCGCCAGCCCCACAGGACCGTCCGAAGCTTCGGGTACGTGGAGAACGTGACGCCGTGATCGACGCCGAAGATCCGGGTACCGCCGTCAATGGGCAGGAGGTGGCCGCCTTTGCGGTCCGTGTTGTTGACGGCCGCGTCGAATACGGCGATCCGCCGGAGCCGCGGGTCGTCGCCGATCACCATGCCGACGATGTCGACGGCCGCGTCCACGTCGATCCAGAGCTGGACGGCGCCCTCGCCGAAGGGCCCATCGCGCAGCACCGTCGGCGGGACGATCCCCCAGCCGGTCGCTTCGGAGACGAGAAACGCGGCGACCTCGCGCCTCGCCAGCGTGCCGTCCGGGAAGTCATCGAGCGGCCGCTCGCCGGCCGTTGGCTTGTAGACGGCCTCCAGTGAGACCGACGGTTCGGGTGGCGGGCAGACCCTGGTCACCCGCCCGAGCATCGCGTGATTAGTCGACCCGAGCAGCCGCCCAACAAGCTGGATGTCCCCATCCCGCAGAACGTCGACCGCCGCCGCGAAATCAATCACGCCCGCGTTCCCGTCATCCACGATCGTCGCGATTGGGCGGCCAGGCGAAGGCGAAGCCGAGCACCGCAGCGAGCGCACCCCAAGGTGCGTGAGCGAGGAGCGCAGGGTTCAACGCTCGCATGGGCGTCCAGGCGCGACAGCCGGTGAAGGCGGCAAGTTAGTTGATGTAGTGGCCGTTGCGGCGGGGGCAGATGTGCCCCTGTGCGTCGAGCGGCTGGCCGCAGAGCGGGCATGGCGGCCTGCCCGAGGCGACGACCTGGGCAGCCCGCTGGACGAACGATCGCGCCGCCGCGGCAGTCACCCGGACCCGGAGGACGTCCGGACCGTCCTCGTCATCGGCGTTGACGTCTCGAACGCGGCGAGGATCGATGCCGCGAGCGACGCGTCGAGCCCGGGAACGGCCTCCTCGTCCGCCTCCTCGTCATCCTCGTCTTCATCGTCGTCGACCGCCTCGAGCTCGACCTCGATCGGCTCGGCGCGAGCTTCGACGAGGACCAGTCCCGCGTCCGCGTCCCAGCCGAGCGTCAGCGTTGTCGCCCGGAAGGCCTCGACGAGCGGCTCGTCGAGGGGTTCGGTATCGGTCGGCTGCGGACCCGGCCGCTGCCTCCGTGACGCCGCGCTCCTCGAGTTCGTCGAGAAGCTGGTCGAGGCGCTCGGCGAGCACCTGGACCTGGACCTTTTCGAGGACGACGCTGACGACCTGGCTGGCCTTCCGGGCCTGGAGGAAGAACGTCCGCTGACCGGGCTCGCCGACCGTCCCGGCAACGAAGCGGTCAGGCGGATCGAAGTAGAACATTCGTCGGGGCATGCGAGGAATCTACCCCGACGCGCCGCTACGCGACGCGAACCGAGATCGTGTGATGCCCACGTGCGCCATCGGGAGCGGGCGGCGAGCTGGCCGCTGTCTGGACCTCGCCGTTGCCGTCTGTCGCCCGGACTTCGATGGTGTGATCGCCCGGGGCGGCCGAGGCATCCCAGGCGTACGTCCACTGGATCCACGTCGCGTCGGAGATCGGTCGGGCCAGGGAGCACTCCCGCCACTCGCCGTCGATCGCGACCTCGACCTTTGAGATGCCGCGGTCCGGCGCCCACGCAACGCCGGCGATCGCGACTCGCCCGGCGGGTACGGATTGCCCTCCCCGCGGAACGTCGATCCGGGCCTGGGTCAGAATCGGTCCATCCTTGGCCCATCCGAGCGGGACCCAGTAGCCGTCGAACGATTCCCACGTGGTCAGCTCGAGGTCCGAGAGCCACTTCGTCGCAGATACGTAGCCGAACAGGCCGGGCACGATCAGCCGCGCCGGGAAGCCGTGGGTCCGCGGCAGGACCTCGTCGTTCATTTTCACGGCGATCATCGGCTCGCGCGCCGGGTCCATGACCCAGCTCGTCGGCATGCCCGCAGTCCAGCCGTCGACCGAGCGACCGACGAGCTGGGTCGCGCTCGCCTGAACGCCTGCCATGTCGAGCACGTCCCGGAGGCGGACCCCGGTCCACTTCGCATTGCCGACAAGCTGGCCGCCGACCTCGTTGGAGACGCATGCGATCGTCACGAACTGCTCGATCATCGGCAGGTCGACGAGCTCCCCGTAGCTGAGGGTCGTCTCGCGGTCGACAAGGCCGTGGACTCGGAGGTTCCACGTCGCCGCATCGACACTCGGGGTGATGAGTGCCGTGTCAATTCGGTAGAAGTCGGCGTTCGGGACGACAATCGGGGTGAGGCCGGGGACCTCGAGCGACGAGCCGGACGGCAACGTCGCAATCTCGCCGGCCGGCGGGATCGTGGCGTCGCCGGTCGACGGCGTGGCTTGCGCGCCCTCGAGCAACCGGCGGCCGGCAACGCCCGCGACCACGGACGCCACCGCGACCGATCCGCTCTTGAGCAGGAAGTTCCGGCGCGACCAGTCGGGCATCGTGGCGCGAACCCCGCTCGGGTCGTCGGCCGGGCCCGTGGTCGTCACTGGCTGTGGGGGGCCGAGCAGCCACGACAGCACCTGGATCCCGACGATCGCGGCCACCGCAGCCACGATGGCGGTCGGTGCGGCTGCCGCCGACGGGTCCGAGAGCGCCGCGACGAAGCCGATCACGGCGAAGATCACGAAACCCGCTGCGCCGACCATGAACGACCGCCGCGCGACGAGTCCGAGGACCGCTCCGACACCGATCGCCACCACCACGATGAACAGCTCGAGTGCAATCTTGTCGTTCTGGCCGAAGAGGCCGACGACGAAGTCCTTGGCACCTGCCGGCTGGAGGTCGATGACGGCCCCGCCGATCGCCGCGACGAGCGATTGCGCGGAGAGCAGCGCGGCCGCCAGCTCGGACAGGCCGATGGCCGCCATCGTCGCGACCGCGCCCGCAACGGCGGCCTGAGACCTGGATCGGCCGGCGATCATCGTCATGGCGCCATCGTCCTCCCGCCGGGCGACGATTGCATGACAGGCATCGGTTGGCTCGCTCTACTCCTGGAGCCAGGCGCGGAATCGGCCGTTCGACCGTTCGACGGCGATCGGCAGCCCGAACGCCTCGCTGATGACGGGGCCCGTCATCGTCTCGTCGATCCGGCCGGCCGCGACCACCCGGCCGGCCGAGAGCACGAGCGCATGCCCGAAACCGGCCGGGATCTCCTCGACATGGTGGGTGACGAGGACCATGGCACGTGGCGTCGGGGCGCTGGCAAGTGAGGCGAGATCCCGGACCAGTGCCTCGCGCGCACCGAGATCGAGGCTCGCTCCCGGTTCATCGAGGATGAGGAGCTCGGGAGCGGGCATGAGCGCCCTGGCGATCTGGACTCGCCGCCGCTCGCCGGTCGACAGCTGGCCGAACGATCGATCGACCAGGTCGCCGACGCCGATCTCGGCCATGAGTCGTCGGGCGCGATCGCGGTCGATGTCGGAGTACTCGTGCCACCACGGGCCCAGCGCGGCGTGCCGTGCCGTCACGACGACATCGAGGGCGGTCAGGCTGGGATCGATCGAGGCTTCGAGTCCCGCGCCCGCGTAGCCGACGCGCCGTCGCAGCTCGCGCGCGTCGACTCGCCCGATCGTCTCACCCAGCACTTCGACCGTTCCGGTCGTCGGCCAGAGATACGTGCTGGCGATATGGACGAGCGTCGTCTTGCCGGAACCGTTCGGCCCGAGGACAACCCATCGCTCGCCCGCGGAAATCGACCAGTCGACCGGCCCGATCAGCGTCCGGCCGGCTCGCCGCACGGTGACGCCCGAGAGGCGCAGGATCATCCGGGGAATGCTACCCGCCGGCCGACTGCCAGAGCTCGTCCCAGCCGGCATCGTCGCGGAGCGAGGCGGCACCGTGCGCGAGAGCCGCCCGCTGGCGGGCCAGCGCGAGGCGAGCAACGTCGATCGTCGTCGCCGCGAACCGCACGGTCGCGCCGGGCCGGAGCTGACCGAGCCGGGGATGGTCGGCGGAGATTGCCACGGCGGCGATCGGGTAGCCGCCGGTCGTCTGGTGGTCGGCCAGGAGGACGATCGGCGCCCCGCCGGCCGGCACCTGGATCGCGCCCCATACGACACCGTGGGAGAGCAGCTCCAGGGTTTCTCCCGTGTCCACGGCCGGGCCCTCCAGCCGGAGACCGACGCGGTCGCTGCCGGGGCCGACTCGCCACTCCGCGGCGACGATCGATTCCAGCCCGCTGGCGGGCCCCGGCAGCAGCCGGATCGGGGCCGTCATTGCCGCGTCGTCGCCGAACGGTGCCTCGGGCGATTCGGGCCAGGCTGCGCCAGGGGGAGGCAGGCCATCGAGGTCGGCCGCACCGTGGCTCGCGCCGGCGGACCGCAGGACGTCCCCCGCCTGAAGCCTCCGGCCCTCGACACCGCCGAAGCCGGCGCCGAGCAGCGTCGACGCCGACCCGAGAACGAGCGGAACGTCGATGCTGCCGGGCAGCGCGACGTAGGCACGGGCTCCTGCATCGCGCGAGGCGTCACCGTCGAACGACACCGTCGTGTCGCCGTCGAGCCGGTACGACCGGCCGGGCACGAGGCGCCGTCCCGTCTCGCGGACGATCCCGCCGAGGTCGGCCCCGCCAAGGCCGATCGTGATCGGGGCGCGGACGGCAAATGTTGCCCCGACGAGGGTCATCTCGACGGCCGCCGCACCGGGCTCGTTGCCGACGAGCAGGTTGGCGACGGCGAGCGACCAGCGATCGCATGCACCCCCGATCGGCACGCCGAGGTGGGTCCAGTCGGGACGCCCTGCGTCCTGGATGCTCGTCAGCAACCCCGGCTCGATGACCTCGAGCATCAGCCGATCGGGACGAACCGGACGCGATCGCCCGGCCGGAGGAGCGAGGGGGATTCCCTGGCGAGATCCCACATCGGGGCGTCCGTCCGGCCGATGATGCGCCAGCCACCGGGCATCGCGAACGGATACACGGCGGTCTGGGCGCCGGCGATGCCGACGCTGCCGGCGGGGATGCGCTCTCTCGGCGTCGCCAGGCGGGGCGTCGCGATCTGCTCGGGCAGCGGCCCCAGGTAGGCGAACCCCGGTGCGAACCCAAGAAAGAACACCCGGTACTCCGCCTCGCGGTGGAGATCGACGACATCGCTCGTGCTCATGTCATTGAGGGCGGCGACGTCGGCGAGGTCGGGCCCGGCGTTGCCGCCGTACTGGACCGGGATCTCGATCACACCGCGTTCCTCGGGTGTGCCGGCTTGCTGTGGCTCTCCGAACAGCCCGGCGATCCTGGCTCGGGCTTCATCGGGATCGACCGCGAGCGGGTCAAACGGCACGAGGACGCTCGCATAGCCCGGGACGGGCCGCCCGAACCGGGCGTCCGCGTCCCTTCGCCGCAGCTTGTCCACGGCCGTGGCGAAGCCGTGGGCCCGCTCGTTCAGCTCGAGATCGAGCGCCTCGCCGAACGTGACGAGCAGGGCGGCATCGCCAAGCAGCTCGATCCGGGGCAGACCCCCGCTCATGACCCGAGCGCTGCGATCGTCACGCCGCTGCCCTCGAGCGCCGCCCGGATCGCCGTCGCGAACTCGGTGGCGGCCGGGTTGTCGCCGTGGATGCAGATCGTGTCGGCGCGAACATCGACCACCCCGCCGTCGTGACTCCGGACGAGGCCGTCGCGGGCGATCGATACCGCCTGGGCCGCCGCGAGTGCCGGCGACTCGAGAAGGGCGCCCGGCAGCCGTCGCGAGCGAAGCGTTCCGTCCGCCTCGTAGGCACGGTCGGCGAAGGCCTCCGCCGCCGAGGCGAGGCCCGCTCCGCTGGCAGCGCCGAGCATGGCCGATCCCGCGAGGCCGACGAGGATCAGTTCTTCGGATACCCGGGCGACGGCTCGGGCGATCGTGGCGGCGACCGCCGGGTCGCGGGCGGCGAGGTTGTACAGGGCCCCGTGCGGCTTGACATGCCGCAACCTCGTCCCGGCGGCACGGGCGAGGGCCGCGACCGCGCCGACCTGATAGACGACCGATGCTTCGAGCTCGTCGGGCGCCATGTCGAGATCGCGTCGTCCGAAGCCGGCGAGGTCCGGATACCCGGGATGGGCGCCGACGGCGACGCCGTGCGCCAACGCCGTCCGGATCGTCCGATCAATCGTCAATGGATCGCCGGCATGGGCGCCGCAGGCGACGTTCACGCTCGTGACGAGCGGGATCAACCGCTCGTCGTCGCCCATCGGCCACGGCCCGAAGCTCTCGCCGACGTCGGCGTTGAGATCGACCCTCACGACCGTCGGCCGCCTGGCGAGCTAGGGGTTCGGGGCGGCCGCCGCCGACCCCTCCGCAGAGGGTTCGGGGGTCGGTTCCGGGGTGATTTCGGGCGTCGGTTCGGGTGTTGGCTCAGGGGTCGGCGGTGGCGTCGGTTCTGGCGTTATCTCCGGTGTCGGAGTTGGCTCGGCGGACGCCGACTCCGTCGGCGAGGGCACGACCGTCGGGCATGGGACCAGGGCCGCCCCACCGCCGGACGCCGATGGATCCGGTGTCGGTGGCACAAAGGACGGGACCACGCCGCTCGCGTCCGGGGTCGGGAGGAGGTAGCACGACGGCTCCGGTGTCACGGCCGAGCAGCCGCGGCCCTCGACGAACGGGCCCCAGGACTTGCCGTACGGCGTGAACCTCCCGTTGTAGAAGTACGCGACCCGCGTCCCGTTGACGCCTCCGGCGGTGCCTGCGCCACGACGAGCTCGAGCCAGCCAGTCGCGGTCGGCGCGCATCCAGTTCTCGAAGTTCTTCTCGAAGCCGGTGTACTCGAGGACCACAGAGCCGCAGAGGCCGTCGGGAAGAGGCGCCGTCGGCTGGGTGTCGTTGATGAACCATTCATCGACGGACTGCCCGCCGGCGGCCGGCTGCAGGCCCGTCCACGGATCGACCTTGGCCTGGACGAGGCCGTCGGGAACGACGAAGTCGTTGATCGCCCAGCTCTTCGATGCTTCGGCGAGGAAGCCCTGCCAGACGTAGGTCGTCACGTCGATCGAAAAGACCGGCTCGCTGGGGCTGGAGACCTCGGTGTTGTCGCTGTTGCCGTTCCAGGCGCCGACCGCGAGGGCGTACTCGCCGGCAGCCCGTCCGTCCGCCGTCGGCGCGGCAATGAAGCCGTAGGAATTGAGGTCCTTGGCGTCGTTGTTCGTACCGGTCTTGAGCGTGGCCGGCCGGCGATCTCCGCTCTCGTTCGTGATCGCGAACTCGCCCCAGAACGGGTTGACGTTCGGATCCGTATTGCCGGCGAGGATGTCGGTCACGATGAACGCCGACTGCGGGCTCGCCGCCGGGGTGCCCTCCGGCGTCACGTAGGGATCGACGACATCCGTCCCGCCCGCGTCCTTGACGGTCAGGATCGTCGTGTGCGGAATGTAGCGCCCGGCATTGCCGAGCGTTCCGTAGGCCGACACGAGATCGATCGGCAGGACCTCCTGGACGCCGAGGGCCAGCGACAGCCCGGCCTGCGTCGTCTCGGTCCGGAAGGTCATTCCGAAGTCTCTCGCGCGGGAGAAGACGTGCTCGACCCCGTTCACCGCCGCCGCCCTGACAGACGGCAGGTTGAGCGAGAACTGGAGGGCAGTTCGAACGCGGACCGGGCCACGCTCGAGGTTGTCGGCGTCAGACGGCGTGTAGCCGCCCCCGAAGTCAACGGCCGAGTCCATGAACATCGTGGCCGCCGTGAGGGTCCGATCGTCGATCCCGACCAGGTAGTTGAACGGCTTGAACGCCGACCCGGGCTGGCGCCAGCCGCTGCCGACGACGTCGTACTTCGGCTGGAACACCGGCGAGCTGTTCGTCGCGTAGTACTCCGCACTGCCGACATAGGCGACGAGCTCGCCGGTCTGGTAGTCCAGGGCCACGAGCGCACCATTGCCGACGTTCTTGTCCCGGAGGTTCCGCATCCAGTCCTCGTAGTCGAGGCCCAGGCTCTCTGCGGCTGCGGCGCCGTCCCTGGCGTTCGGGACGTACGTGGCCGCCTTGACCCACTTTTCGGCGATCTTCTGGAGATTGACGTCGAGCGTCGTCGTGATCCGGAGACCGCCGTTTTCGAGGGCGTCGCAGGTCGGAACATCCACGCCGCATAGCTTCGTGGCGAGCTCCCGCTGGACAGCCCACACGAAGTGCGGGGCGGTCCACCTGGTTGCCTGCTGTCGGGCCAGGACGACCTTCTCGTCCTTGGCCGCGCGGAAGTCGGCGGCCGTGTATTCCTTGCCCGATAGCGGTGTCCGGTCACCTTCGGCGAGCAGATCGAGAATCTGGTTGCGGCGCTCGACGATCTCTGTGTCCTCCGGAACGACGAGGGTCGCATTGCCGGGGCACGTCCCGTCCTCTGCGACGGGGACATCGCATTCCTCGATCGCGTTCAGGACGAGGTCGTAGTTCGACGGCGACTTCGGCAGGCCGGCGAGGATCGCCGCCTCGGCGACGGTCAGCTCCGCGAGCTCCTTGCCGAAGTACGACGCGGCGGCAGCCTTGATCCCGTAGCTCTGATTGCCGTAGTAGTTCTGGTTGAGATAAGCGGTGATGATCTGCTGCTTGCCCGGCTCGCCCGGATAGGCCGCGGTCAGGCGGATGGACTGGATGATCTCCTTGAGCTTCCGCTCGACCTGACGGTCCGGATCCTGGACGAGATCGGAGTCGAGCAGTCGCTGGCGGACGAGCTGCTGGGTGATCGTCGAGGCCCCTCGACTTCGACCGCGGAGGCTGTCGAGCCCGGCGGAAATGATTGCCACCGGATCGAAGCCGGTGTTTTCCCAGAACGTCTTGTCCTCGACCGCGGTCTGGGCGTCGACGACGATCGCCGGGACGTCCTCGAAGGCGACAACCTCTCGCTTGGACTCGCCGAAGCGTGCCAGCTCGATCTGGCCGGTCCGGTCGTAGACGATCGACTCCTCCTGGAACGCGATGTTGTCCAGTTCGTCAAGCGAGGGCAGGTCCTCGGTCAGGCCCGAGAAGGCGGACACCGTCGAGACGACGATGAGCAGGGCGACGATCGAAAAGAGGAACCAGATAGCGAGGGCGAACATGCCGCCCGTCGTAGGGCGCGTCCGTTCGTCGGCCGGGGCGCGGCGAGTGGCGCGCGGGGTTTCGTACACAGAGACTCCGAATCCGTGGGGGATACGTCGGGCGCAAGGATGCCATCCCGCGCCGGTTCGAGTGCGCGACAGGCAGGGTCGGTCGTGGTTACGACGACGTGACGACTCGAGATGTAGCGTCAGGCGACGGCACACCCGCCATCGGGCGCGCCCCGGGGCCGGGTCAGCCGAGGGCGAACCGGGGCAGGTGCGCTCGATTGGCCGCCAGCAGCTCGTCGAGCAACGGTCGGGCGACCTCCCAGTTCCGGACGAGCGGATTCGCCAGCAGGGCGCGCAGGGCGATCGGCGCGATCGCCGCTCCGGGCGGCTGCGATCGCGAGCTCCTCGTAGGCGTTCATCGCCAGGACGAGGCCGCGCATGCCGGGCTCGAGCGGTGCGAGCGGAAGCGGATGAGCCCCATCGCGGTCGATTCGGGCCGGTATCTCGACGACCGCGTTGCTCGGCAGGTCCGGCAGGCAGCCCTCGTTCCGGACGTTGACGATCTGGACATCGCCAGCACCGTCGTGGAGTGACGCGATGAGCGCCGCCGCGGCCTCGCTGTAGAACGCTCCGCCGCGCTCGGCGAGCAGCGCCGGCTTCTCGTCGAGGGCCGGGTCGCGATACATGTCCAGGAGGCGCAGCTCGATATCGATGACCTCCTCCGCTCGGGTCCCGTGCCCGTCGCTGAGTTGGTCGGCGAGGACGGTGTCGAACAGGTAGTAGTAGCGAAGGTAGTAGGACGGGACGGCGCGCAGCGCGCGCAGGAGTTCGAGTGGCATCCGGAGGTCGGCTGCGAGCTCCGCGCCGTCGGTTTCGAGGAGCTCGGGCAGCCGATCGACGCCGTCGACCCGGATTGCTCGCTCCCAGGTCAGGTGGTTGAGGCCGACGTGCTCCAGCTCGACGCGCTCCGGGGTCACACCGAAGCGCTCCGCGAACCGACGCTGAAACCCGATCGCGACGTTGCACAGACCGATCGCACGGTGCCCGTCATCGAGGAGTGCCTGGCTCACGATCCCGACAGGGTTCGTGAAGTCGACGATCCAATGGCCGGGAGCGGCTCGCCGAGATGCGCGTTCGGCGATGTCCAGGACGACCGGCACCGTTCGGAGTGCCTTGGCGAACCCGCCGGCTCCGGTCGTTTCCTGGCCGATGGTCCCGAACCGCGTCGGCAGCGTCTCATCGATGAGGCGGGCGGCCTGTCCTCCGACCCGGAGCTGGACGACGACGAAATCCGCGCCGTCCAGGGCTGCGTCGGTATCGGGCGTCAGGATCAGCCGCCCGGGCCAGTCGAGCCGGGTCAGCATCCGCCGGGCGAGACCGCCGACCACCTCGGCACGCTCGGGATCCGGGTCGAGAAGGACCAGTTCGTCGACCGGCAGGCGATCGCTGCGGACCGTGATTCCCTCGATCAGTTCCGGGGTGTAGGTGCTGCCGCCGCCGACGACCGCGATCTTGACGCCCACCCATTCCTCCGTGCTGTCGTTTCCATCTTGACATTTGCGCGTCGGACCGGAATGATTGCTTATAACGTTATCATCAATCGGGCGGCGCGCAAGAGGATCGATACCCCGACGATGGCTCGCTTCCGTCTCGAGCTCGGTCCCATCCCGCTGCACCACCAGGTCTATCTCGACCTGACCGCCGCGCTCGATGCCGACGAGTGGCGGCCTGGTGATCGATTGCCGCCCGAGCGTGAGCTCGCCGAACGCTACGGGTGCAGCCTCATCACCGTTCGACGGGCGCTCTCGGAGCTCGCCCGAGAGCAGCGGCTGGAGCGAACCCGCGGCCGCGGCACGTTCGTCCTGCGTCCGCGACTCGAGATCGACTTCGGCGGCAGCCAGAGCTTTACGAGCGAGATGCAGAGCCGCGGGCTCGACCCCGAGACCAGGCTCGTGGCGGCCCGACCGGAGGCTGCCGTCGAGGCCGTCGCGAACTGCGCTCGGCCTCGAGCTGGGTTCGCCGACGCTCTACCTGGAACGTCTCCGGCTCGCCGGTGGCGAACCGCTGCTCCTCGAGCAGGTTCATCTTCCGGCGGAGCGGTTCCCGGGGCTCCTGGCCTCGGATCTCGAGCATCAGTCCCTGTATGCGCTCATGACGGAGCGCTACGGAACGCGGGTCGTGCGCGCGCGAGAGGCCATCGAGCCGATCCTCCTGCGCGGGCGCGAGGCGGCGCTTCTCGGGCAGGCCGCAGGCCGGCCGGCGCTGCTCGTCGAGGGGATCGCCTTCTCGGCCGACGGCGTCCCGATCGAGTTCGCCCGGAGCTATGTCCGCGGCGACCGAACTCGCTACTACGTCGAACGGGTCGTCGTCCGCGCTCAGCCGCCGGGCGACGACCCAGTAACTGCACCGGTCGGCGAACGCCGATCGGTCGGGGGAGCCGTGCCCGACGCGGTCGGCTGAGCGAGAGGAGGCCCGCGATCAGCGTCAGCGAGATCCAGGTCCAGCGTCGAGGTCCGAGCACCCTGAGGAGGAGCATGAGGACTACAGACGTGCTCCGAGCCGGCGCGCTGTTGGCGACGCTCGTGCTCATCGTGGCCGCGTGCGGCCCGGCGACCACCAATCCGTCCAGTGCCGCATCCGGCCCGCCCGCGGCGAGCGCTCCGGCAGCCTCGCAATCGGCCGCGCCGGCAGGCGTCGTCGAGATCCGCTGGTATTGCTGCCTCGGCACCGGCGAGAACCCGGAGCAGCTGCCGGTCGAGCAGGAGGTGATCGACGCCTTCAACGCCAGCCACCCGAACATCAAGCTGTCGTTCGAGGTCGTCACCTACGACGCGGCTCGCAACACCCTGGCGACCCAGATTGCGTCCGGCAACGGGCCCGACATCGTCGGCCCGGTCGGGGTAGGTGGCTCCGAGGCATTCCACGGCCAATGGCTCGACCTCGGTCCGCTCATCGAGAAGACTGGCTACGACCTCTCGCAGTTGGACCAGGGGCTGTCGACTTCTACAAGATCGGCGACGTCCAGGACGCGCTTCCGTTCGCGATCTACCCATCGATGATGTTCTACAAGGCCGACCTGTTCGACGAGGCGGGCCTCAACGAGCCGCCGCACAAGTACGGCGAGAAGTACAAGATGCCCGACGGGACCGAGGTCGACTGGAACTACGACACGGTCAAGGAGATTGCACTCAAGCTCACGGTCGACAAGAACGGCAAGGACGCGACAGAGGCAGGGCTTCGACCCGAAGAGCATCGTCCAGTACGGCTTCGAGCCGCAGCGCGACGACATCCGCGGCCTCGGCGCCTACTACGGAGCCGGCAACCTCGCCGCTGCGGACGGCACGACCGCACAGGTCCCGGATCCCTGGGCGGACGCGTGGAAGGACTGGTACGACGGGATGTGGACGAACCACACGGTCATGACCGGCCCGGTCTTCGAGAGCGAGGAGTTCGGCGCGGGCGAGTACGCGTTCTTCTCCGGTCGGGTGGCGATGAGCAACAACTTCCTGTGGACGACATACGGCGTCGCACAATGCCGGCGACGACTGGGATCTCGCCGCGATCCCGTCGCACGACGGCAAGGCCACATCACCGTTGAACGCCGATACGTTCCGGATCCTCAAGGATTCGAAGCACCCGGATGAGGCCTTCGAGGTCCTCCAGTACCTGCTCGGCGAAGGTTCCGAGAAGCTGCTCGGGATCTACGGCGGAATGCCCGCCCGGACGGCCGACCAGGACGCATTCTTCGAGGGACTCGACAAGCAGACGGACGACGCCGGCAAGATCAAGTTCCCGCAGGGCGTCGACTGGCAGGTCGCCAAGGACAGCGTCGAATTCGCCGACAACCCGAACTTCGAAGCCTTCATGCCGAAGTACAACGAGTCGCTCGACATCCTGACCAAGTACAACACCAAGTGGGTCGGTACCGCCGGCCTCAACATCGATGCCGAGATCGAGGCGTTGACGAAGGAGCTCCAGGCAACCTGGGGCGGCGGCTAGACCGGCCCGACCGACCAGCGAATCGCCACAGGAGGCACGATGACCGCGATCCCCCTCCGGTTCCGTGCCCGCCCGAGGACCCTGGCGCTCCGCGAGGAGCGCCAGGGGCTTCTCTTCATCTCGCCCTGGCTCGTCGGGTTCGTCGCCTTCACGGCGATCCCGATGGTCGCGACGTTCGTCCTGACGTTCCTCAATGCGACCTTGGCGCAGGAGGAGCCGCTACGCTTCGTCGGGCTCGAGAACTACGCGCGGATGTTGCAGGACCGCCAGGCGTGGACGTCACTGGCGATCACCCTTCGGTTCGCACTTCTCTGGCTGCCCGTTGTCATCATCGTTCCGTTCCTGCTGGCACTCGCCCTCAACAGCCGGCATCTCCGCGGCAGCTCGATCTTCCGGGTCCTGCTCTTCATGCCGTACGTCGTGCCGTTCGTGGCAGGCGTCCTGATCTGGCAGAACATGCTCGGCGACACGGGCTGGATCAACCAGTTCCTGATGTTCCTGGGCATCGAGGAGCCGCCCAGCTGGCTGTTCAATCCGGGCTGGGTCACGCCGGCTCTAGTGGTGGTCGGAATCTGGGGAATCGGGGCCGGGATCATCGTCAACCTGGCCGGGCTGCGCGGCATCCCGACCGAGCTGTACGACGCGGCCAGGATCGATGGGGCCGGCTGGTGGGCGCAACTCCGCAACGTGACGATCCCGATGATGTCTCCCGTCATCTTCTACACCCTGATCCTGGCGATGATCGGGGTTCTCCAGTACTTCCTCGTTCCGCTCGTCCTGTTCAACGGGACCGGCGAGCCGGGCGGCGAGACCTCGTTCTACAACCTGTACCTCTACAAGACCTTCTTCACCTTCCAGCAGATGTCGTACGGGTCGACGCTCGCCTGGGTCCTCTTCATCATCGCGCTGCTGATCACGCTCGTCCTATTCCGGCTGTCGCGGCGCTGGGTTTACTACGCCGGCGAGCGGTAACGGGCCGCGATGAAGGCGCTCGAAGAGCTCGGCACCCCAACCGGCATCATCACCCGCCGGTCGGTTCGCCAGCGCGACGTGGCCAGCACGACGCGGACGTTAATCCTCACCCTCGCGATGCTCGGGATCGTGGTGGCGTTCCTGTCCCCGCTCCTTCAGACGGCGATCGCGTCGCTCCGCAGCCCGCAGCAGACCGCCCAGCTCCACACGCAATTCCTTCCCTCGGATCCCGTAACGTTCGAGTACGAAGGCGAGGTCTACGACGTCTACCAGGTGCCGATCGACGGCAGCGTGCGGCAGCTTGCGCTCGTCGACAAAGGGCGCCAGGAGAGCCAGTTCCTGGATCCAGCCGATCCCGCTGCGGGGTTGATCACGTGGCAGGGGTCGTGGCGGATCCTCGAGCCAAGCTGGACCGTGGCGCCTAAGTGGCAGAACTACGCCGACGTATGGGAGCTCATCAAGTTTCCGCGGCTGCTCTTCAACACGGTCGCGATCGCGGTCATCGGCGTCATCGGAACCGTCGTCTCATGCACGCTCGTCGCCTACGGCTTCGCCCGTTTCCGCTTTCCGGGGGCGACGGGTGCTCTTCACCTTGCTCATCGCGACAGTATTCCTGCCGACAGCCGTCACGCTCATCCCGACCTACACGATCTTCGTCAAGCTCGGCTGGGTGGGGACGTGGCTGCCGTTGCTCGTTCCGACGTTCTTCGCGAACGCGTATGACGTGTTCCTGCTGCGCCAGTATTTCCTGACGATCCCGCGTGACCTCGACGAGGCGGCGGCGATCGACGGAGCTGGGCCGCTCCGGATCCTCCGATCCGTCGTGCTGCCGCAGGCCTGGCCGGTCATCGTCGCCGTCGCGATCTTCCACTTCGTCTACAGCTGGAACGACTTCTTCGGTCCGCTGATCTACCTGACCGGTCATCCCGAGCTGTATCCGCTCCAGGTCGGCCTGGCCAGCTTCAATGGCGTCTACTACCAGAATCCGGCCTACATCCAGGCCGGCACGATGATGACGTTGATCGTGCCGGTGCTCCTCTTCATCGCGTTCCAGCGGATCTTCATCCGCGGCATCGTCATCACGGGAGTCGAGAAGTAGTGACGTTCCGGGTCGCCCTCACGTTCGACGCCGAGCATCCCGACCGACCGGCCGACGACGGCAATGCCGACCGGCTGCTCGATGCGCTCGCCGCCGTCGACGTTCGCGCCACGTTCTTCGTCCAGGGCCGTTGGGCCGAGGCGTACCCGGCGACCGCGCGGCGGATCCGCCGACGACGGCCACGTGGTCGGCAACCACTCGTACTACCACGTCCGTATGCCGCTGCTGTCAGCGGCGGGGTTCGCGACCGACATCCGCGACGCGGAGGCGGCGATCCTCGAGCACGCCGGGGTCGATCCGCGGCCGTGGTTCCGCTGCCCGTTCGGAGCCGGTGGTGACGATCGGCGGCTGATCGGGCGGATCGAGTCGCTCGGATATCGCGACGTCCGCTGGGACGTCGAGCGCCGAGGACTGGGAGCCGTCCCGCTCCGCGGTCGACGTCGCGACTAGCCGTGATCTCCGGCGCCATCGACCGCGGCGACGGTGCCGTCATCCTCCAGCACACGTGGCCGAACCAGACCCTTGAAGCGTTGCCGCTGATCGTCGCCGGCTCTCCGCGAGCGGGCCGCGTCGTTCGTCGCGGTCGACGCGCTCGCCAGCCTGCCGGCGCAGCATCCGGGGTGACGACCCTCGTTCTCGCCGTCGACGGAGGCAATTCGAAGACGGACGTCGCGCTGGTTGCCATCGATGGCACCGTGCTCGCGGCGGTTCGCGGACCGACGACGTCGCACCAGGCCGTCGGGCTCGAAGCCGGCATGGCCCGGCTCGTCGAACTCGTCGAGGACGTCGCTCGAACGGCCGGGCTCGATCCGACCGCTCGACCGGCTCTCGACGATCGGCGTCCATGCGATCGCCGGCGCCGACTTCGCCGCGGACATCCGGATGCTCGAGCGGGCGCTCGATCGGGCGGGGCTGAGCGAGCGCGATGTCGTCGTCAACGACTGCATCGGCGCGTTGTGGGCAGGAGCGAGCGAGGGCTGGGGGATCGCCCTCATCTGCGGCCAGGGGATCAATGCGGCCGCGATCGCGCCGGACGGGCGGACGGCTCGGTTCGACGGAGTCGGGGACATCTCGGGCGACTGGGGCGGCGGGACGTCGGTCGGGATCGGAGGGGCTGGCCGCCGCGGTCCGCGCACGAGACGGTCGAGGGCCGCGCACATCGCTTGAGCGGCTCGTGCCGGCGCACTTCGGCCTGCGCCGACCGTCGGCGGTGACGCGAGCGTTCTACGACGGCCGGATCGACGGGACGCGGATCGGGGAGCTATCGCCCGTCGTGTTCGAGGCGGCGGGGGACGGCGACCCCGTCGCCCGCGCGATCGTCGACCGCCTCGCCGACGAACTTGCGACGATGGCGGTCGCGCTCGCCCGCCGGACGGCGATGACCCGGCGACCCGTCGAGGTCGTCCTGGCCGGCGGAGTCTTCGCCACGACCGACGAGCCGTTCTTCGCTCGGATCGAGGCCGGCGTCCGGGCGGTCGTCCGAGATGCGCGGCTCGTCCGTCTCGACGTGCCGCCGGTCGCGGGAGCGGCGCTCGAGGGCCTGGCGCGCGTCGGAGCTCACGAAAGCGCGCGGCACCGGTTGAGCGCGGCGATGCGGAGCTGGCGACCGTAGCGCGTCGGCCATCCCGCGAACTTTGTCCAGACCCTTGACATTGTCCTGACGATCTCGCATCCTGCGCTTTGTCCATTCCATTGGCAAAGTCGAGGTTCGCGTGCGACTCCCGGCCAAGGCGACCCACGCCCAGACCCGCCAGCACAACCATCGGCTCGTCCTGCGGACCGTCTACGACTTCGGTCCGATCAGCCGGGCGGAGGTCGCCCGCAGCACGGGTCTGACCCGGACCACCGTCAGCGACGTCGTCGGCGACCTGCTGGGCGAGGGGATCGTGGAAGAGGTCGGTCGAGGCCCGTCGAGCGGTGGCAAGGCACCGATCCTGCTGAGCATCGTCGGCGACGCGCGCCACGTCATCGGGCTGGACCTCGGCGAGGGCACGTTCGCAGGTGCCCTCGTCAACCTTCGAGGCGAGATTCGACGCGTAATCGAGCTGCCGGTCGACGGACGCAACGGCGACGATGCGCTCGCGATCGTCTTCCGGCTCGTCGACGAGCTCATCGCTGAGGCGGTCAGTCCGCCCCTCGGGATCGGTGTCGGGACTCCGGGCCTCGTCGACACGCGAACGGGCACGATCCTCTGGGCCGTCAATCTCGACTGGCAGGACCTGCCGCTCGGTGGCCTCCTCACCGAGCGGTACGGCCTGCCGGCCAACGTGGCCAACGACAGCCAGGCCGCCGCCCTCGCCGAGTACACGTTCGGCACCGACGGGCGGCGCCTTCCCAACCTCATCACGATCAAGGTGGGGCGGGGGATCGGCGCCGGCCTGGTCCTCAACGGCTCGCTCTTCCAGGGAGATGGCTTCGGCGCCGGCGAGATCGGCCACGTCGCGGTCGTTGACGATGGCGCTGCCTGCCACTGTGGCCGGTTCGGATGCCTGGAGACCGTCGCGAGCAGCCCAGCCATTGCGGCCCGAGCGGCCGCCCTCGCAGTTGAGCTTGGGACGCCGCTCGCGGCGCGATCGGGGGCCGGCGACCTGGCCTTCGACGAGGTCGTCCAGGCCTTCGCAGCCGGCGATCGGGCCGCGCGGACCGCCGCTCTCGAGGCCGCGCGATACCTTGGCCAGGCGATCGCGGGGCTGATCGGCGCGTTGAACATCAGCCGGATCGTCCTCGACGGACCGGTCACCGCGTTCGGCGACGACTGGCTCGCGACGATCGCCGACGAGGCGCGCCGCCGCTCGCTCGGGCTGCTGAGCGCGGACACCGAGATCGAGTTCGGACGGCTGGCGCCCAACGTCGTGGTCCTTGGTGCGTCCGCCCTGCTGATCACGCGAGAGCTCGGCCTGAGCCTCGCTCGATGACCGACACCCGTGACGTCCTGGCCGCTCCCACGTCGATGACGCGCCTTCGGACACCGGCGGGCGATGGGGAAGCGCCAGACCTGCTCGTCGGCGTCGATGTCGGCGGGAGCAAGGTCGCCGTCCTCGTCGTCGATTCCGCACACCGCGTCGTCGCTCGGCACACGATCCCGACCGCGGTCGGGGAGCCCGACGAGGCGGCCGATCACATCGCCGCGGCAATCACCGCCGCACTCGCATCGGCCGGTGCGACGCTCGAGGACGTGGCGGCCGTCGGCGTTGGCGTTCCCGGCCGCGTCGACACCCTGACCGGCGTCGTATCGCTGGCCGTCAACCTCGGATGGCACTGGCTGCCGCTGCGCGACAGGCTCGAGGCCGTCCTCGGCGTTCCCTGCGCGATCGAGAACGACGTCCGCGCCGCCGCGGCCGGGATCCTCGACCGCCGGCTCCTCGGCGACGTCGAGGACTTCGTCTACCTGAGTGTCGGGACGGGCATCAGCGCGGGAGTCGTCCTCGGCGGGCGGCTGCATCGCGGCACCCGCGGCCTCGCCGGCGAGGTCGGGCACATCGTCGTCGACGCCGGTGGCCCGCGATGCGCGTGCGGCCTGGCCGGATGTCTCGAGACGATCGCGTCCGGCCCGGCGATCGCCGCCGCGGCGACCGATGCGATCGCGGCGGGACGGCCCAGCGCGCTGTCAGCCGGGAACGCCGTGAGCGCCGCCGACGTCTACGAGGCTGCGGCTGGTGGCGACTCGCTGGCCGCGGACATCGTCGGCCGGGCCGGCGAATCGCTGGCGAGGGCGATCCACGCGCTCGTCATGACCTACGACGTCGAGCGGATCGTGCTCGGCGGCGGCGTCAGCCGCGCTGGCGCCGCATTCCTCAACCCGATCCTTCGCGAGCTCGACGCGATGCGCGCCGCCTCCGAGCTTGCCGCCGAAATGCTCCCGGCCGACGTCGTCGCCATCTCGCCGGACGGCGGCGAGGCAGGGAGCTGGGGTGGCATCAGCGTCGCGCGGGCCCTCGGGACCAAGCGAATCGAGGAGGTGGTCGCACGCGAAGCCAACGCCTGACGGATCCGGACGCACCCGTGGGCACGTCGCTCGCGGTGCGGCAGAGACATTCAGAGGAGGAGCAGAAGTGAGAATCAAGCGATTTCTAGGCATCGGGTTGATGGCGATGTTCGCCATCAGTGCCTGCACTACCGGCGCCGCGCCGTCGGCCTCGACGGCAGCACCGTCGGTCGCCCCGTCGACAGCGGCCGAGCCGAGTGCGTCGGCCGAGCCGACGAATCCCGAAGCGGTCATCGAGGGCGTCGAGGACGGCGCCGAGATCTCGTTCTGGACCTACTACCTGTCGCCGACTTCGACGACTACATCAAGGACACGATCGCCCGGTTCGAGGAAACCTACCCGGGCGTCACCGTCAATTGGGAAGACCACCAGGCCACGTTCCTCGACGACTATCGGAACTCGTTCGCCGCCGGCAATGCCCCCGACGTCGCGAACCTCTCGAACAACGAGGGCTGGGTCCGCGAGTTCGGCGAGAAGGACCTGCTGCTCAACATGAGCGACAGCCTGCCGGCCGACGTCATCGACGACTACTTCCCCGATCTTTTCAACGATTCGCTCGTCGACGGCAAGAGCTTCCAGGTGCCGTGGTACCAGGCCGTGCCGGTCGAGCTGGTCAACACCGAGATCTTCACCGCGGCCGGCCTGACGGTCGAGGACTTCCCGGAGACGTTCGACGGGATCCCGGCCCTCTGCCAGACGATCAAGGACAAGACCGGCAAGCTGTGCGACATCCGGCTGACGGTCAACGACTACCTCGCCCAGATGGTCTACGAGGGCGGCGTCGACGTCATCAACGCCGACGGCACCGCGTTCACCTTCGATAACGCCGAAGGCGTCGCCTGGGTCCAGACCTACGTCGACATGGTCAAGGCGGGCACCGTCGACAAGGCCCAGCTCGTGACGGCCGACGACCGGACCGCGCTCGAGCTCTTCACGAGCGGCAACGCGCCCGTTCTACAACACGGGCCCGCAGCTGATCCGCGAAGTCAAGACCAGCAACCCGGACCTCTACAGCAAGCTCGCGATCGCGCCGTTCCCGGTCGGGAAGTCGGGCGTCATCCAGCCGACCTCGATGGCGATCTCGGTCAAGGCGGACACGGAGTTCCCGAAGGCCGCCCAGGCCCTCGCCGTCTTCTTCACCAACCCGACCAGCGAAGTCGAGTTCAGCAAGATCGTCGCGGTCTACCCGTCGACGCTCGCAGCCTATGACGACCCGTTCTTCAGCGAGGAGCCGGAGCTGATCGAGGACAGCGCTCGCCCGCTCGCCGAGGACATCATCTCCAAGCAGAAGAACATCATGCCGTCGATCCCGAAGAAGGCCGACGTCAACGCGATCGTCGCCAAGGCGGTCGAGTCCGCAGTGTTCAACAATGTCCCAGCACAGCAGGCCCTGACTGACGCCGTCACTCAGGCCAACGCGCTGCTCCCGTAGCAGGACCCAGGTGCCCGGTTGTGTCGATCCCCCACGGCGCAACCGGGCATACGATCTCGCCACGATGCCGGCAACCCAGCGAACCGCTGCGGAAGACTCGATGACCAGAAGTTCTCAGCCACTCCCTACTTGTTCCTCGCGCCGGCACTCATCCTGATCGGGATATTCGTCCTCTATCCGATCATCAGCGTCGTCTACTACAGCTTCACCGAGTTCGATATCTCGCGTCCGCCGGTCTGGATCGGGCTCGAGAACTACGAGAAGCTGGTCGTTGACCCGACGTTCTGGCTCGCCCTGACGCATTCGATCGTCTACCTGATCGTCACCCCGATCCTGATCGTCCTCTCGATCGGCCTGGCGATCATCGTCAATCGGCGGCTCCGCGGCATTCACCTCTTCCGGGCGCTCTACTACATCCCCGCGATCAGCGGCAGCATCGCGATCGGTATTTCGTGGCGCTGGCTGTTCGACACGAACGGCCTCATCAACAGCATGCTGCTGTCGCTCGGCATCATCAGCGAGCCGATTCAATGGCTGTCGGAGCCCGCCGCGGTCCTGCCGATTGCGATGATGCTCACGATCTGGGCCGGCGTTGGCTACTACTCGGTGATCTTCCTCGCGGGCCTTCAGAACATCTCCGAGGACCTCTACGATGCGGCCCGAATCGACGGTTGCAACGACCTGCAGAAGCACCGCCACATCAGCGTGCCGGGCCTCAGGCCGCAGATCGTCTTCGTGGCAGTCATCTCGAGCCTGGCCGCGCTCAAGGTCTTCGACGAGATCTACGTCCTGACGAACAAGACCGGCGGCATCCTCGACAGTGGGACGACGATCGTCTTCTACCTCTGGGAGCAGGCGTTCCGCCTGACCCACGCCGGCTATGCATCGGCGATCGCCATCGTCCTGCTGCTGATCACCCTGATCTTCTCGATCGTCAACATCCGGCTGCTCGACCGGCGGGCGGAGGCGGACTGATGGCCGTCGATGTCACCGCGGCCGAGGGCATCACCCTGACCACGGACACCCGTGTCCGATCGCGTCCGGCGCGGCCGCGTCGCGCCCTGACCGCGGCGCTCTGGTACGTCGTCCTGATCTCGATCAGCCTCGTCACGATCCTGCCGTTTGTGTGGATGCTCCTGACCTCGCTGAAGGGCCCCCAGGATCCGATCTTCTCCGTCCCACCGCAGTTCTTCCCGGCCCACCCGACACTCGACAACTACGTCAAGGTCCTCGACACGCTGCCGATCCTGAGCTTCTTCCGGAACAGCATCGTCGTCGCACTGTCGGTAACGGTCCTCAGCGTGCTGGTGACCGCGCTCGCCGCGTACCCGCTGGCGAAGATGCGCTTCCGAGGCCGCGAGGCGATCTTCTACCTGCTGCTTGGGACGCTGATCGTGCCGGTCCAGCTGACCTACATCCCGAGCTTCGTCCTCGCGGTCAACGTCTTCCACTACGACGACACGCTGTTCGCCCTCATCCTTCCGAACCTCGCCAGTGCGTTCAACATCTTCCTCATGCGGCAGGCATTCAAGGGAGTCCCGAACGATCTCATCGAGGCGGCCCGGATCGACGGAGCCCGCGAGATCCGGATCTGGTGGAGCGTCCTCCTGCCGATCGTCCGGCCGACCCTCGCGACCGTCGCGATCTTCACCTTCGTCCTGTCCTGGAACGACTTCCTCTGGCCGTCGCTGATGCTCCACACCCGCGAAGGGATGACGCTGCCGGTCGGCCTGGCCGCGCTCCAGGGGCTCTTCTCGTCCGACTTCCGGTCCATCGCGGCCGGGGTGACGATGACGATCATCCCGATCCTCATCTTCTTCATCGCCTTCCAGCGCCAGTTCGTCCGCGGGCTCGCCGGCGCGGTGAAGGGGTGACCGAGGCGTCGACCGCCGAGCGCTCGCCGGCCGAGCTCGCCCTCGGCTCGGTGATGCTGGCGTTCGACGGCCTTGCCGTCCCGGCGGACGTTGCCGAGCGGCTCCTCGGGGCGCCGGCTGCCGGGGTCACCCTCTTCCGGTTCTCGAACGTGGAGACCCCAGCCCAGGTCCGGGCGCTGACGGCCGAGTTGCAGGCAATCACGGGAGCGGGTCGCGCCGCTGCTGATCGCGGCGGACCAGGAAGGCGGGCAGCTGAATGCCCTCGGCGACGGCGTCACGCCGTTCGCTGGCAACATGGCGCTCGGCGCAGCCGGCGATCCGGCGCTGACCGAGCGGGTCGCCCGGGCGACCGGCCTGGAACTTCGTGCGATGGGCGTGACGATCGACTACGCCCCGGTCTGCGACCTGGCCACGAACCCGCGGAACCCCGCGGTCGGGATCCGGTCGTTCGGCGACGAGCCGGCGCGGGTCGGCGAGCACGTTGCCGCGTTCGTTCGCGGCCTGCAGTCGGTCGGCGTGGCCGCCGGGCTCAAGCACTTCCCCGGCCTCGGCGGTGTCGTCGACGACACGCATCATCGGCTCGCGGTTCTCGACGCGTCACTGGCGGAGCTGCAGGATGGGGAGCTCGTCCCGTTCCGGGCCGGGATCGAGTCGGGCGCGAAGGTCGTGATGTCCGCGCACCTGGCCATCCCGCAGGTGACCGGTGACCCGGGCATTCCGTCCACGCTTTCGCGCGCCGTCATGACCGACCTGCTCCGCGGCCGGCTCGGGTTCGATGGTGTCTCGATCACGGATGCCCTGAACATGGAGGCGATCCCACAGGGCTCCGGCCAGGTCGACGCGGTGCTCGCGGCGCTCGACGCGGGCGTCGACCTGTTGCTGACCGCGCCCGATCCGGAGGCCCGGGCGCGGATCGAACGAGGCCTGGCGGAGGCGGCTGCGCGGGGTGTTCTCGACATCGACCGGGTGCGGCGCTCCAGGGATCGGGTCCGGAAATTGACCGACTGGCTGGTCGGCTTCGACCAGCCCGATCTGGCGGTCGTCGGCTGCGACGAGCATCGCGCCCTTGCGCAGGAGCTGGCCGCCCGCTCGATCACCCTTCTCCGCGACGACGGCCGTCTCCCGCTGCGGCTCGACCCGGCGGCGCAGGTGCTCGCCATCATGCCGGCCGCGACCGACCAGACGCCGGCCGACACCTCCTCGACCGTCGAGCCCGGTCTCGCGGCCGCGCTCCGGCGCCACCATCCGACCGTCAAGGAGGTCGTCGTCGCCCACGCGCCATCGCCCGACGAGATCCGCGCCGCTCGCGAGGCCGCCGCCGGGAGCGACCTCGTGGTCGTCGGCACGACGGCTGCGCTCCTCGAGCCGGCTCAGGCGGCGCTCGTCGAGGCGCTGCTCGATGCCGGCCGGCCCGTCGTCACGGCGGCGTTGCGGACTCCGTTCGACCTGGCGGCCTATCCGGCGTCGAGGATCCACGTCTCGAGCTATGGCATCCTCCAGCCGTCGCTCGACGCCCTCGCCGATGCGCTGTTCGGCGCGGCCGGCTTCCCGGGCCGGCTGCCGGCGGCCGTCCCGGGGATCCATCCGACCGGCCACGGCCTCGGTCGGTGACCCTGCGCGAGGAGATCGGCCAGCAGCCGGCAGTCGCGGAGCGGCTCCTGCGCGAGGGCCGCACGGAGGTCGAGCGGATCGCCGACGCGATCGCGCCGCGCCTGGCGGATCGGGCGACCGACCACGTCGTGATCGCCGCTCGAGGCTCAAGCGACCACGCCGCGATCTACGGCCAGTACCTGTTCGGCGCGCTGCTCCGTCTTCCCGTCGCCCTTGCAACGCCGTCGCTCATCTCGCTCTACGGCACCGAGCCGCAGTCTCGATCGCTCGCTCGTGATCGGCATCTCGCAGTCGGGGCAGTCGCCCGATATCGTGGGCGTTCTCGCGGCCGCCCGCCGCCAGGGGGCGCCGACGATCGCGCTGACGAACGACGCGGACTCGGACCTGGTGGCCGCCGCGGACCACCACGTCGACCTGCGGGCCGGGCCGGAACTGGCGGTCGCCGCGACGAAGACCTATACCGCCGAGCTGCTCGCGCTCGCGATGCTCGTCACGGCCATCGAGTCGCGGCTCGGGTCGTCCGAGAACCGGGAGTCGACGCTGGCTGCCGTCCCCGACGCGCTCGCCGCGGCGCTGGCGTCGGAGTCCGAGGCCACTGCGGTTGCCGGCCGGCTCGCGGACCGCGACCGGCTGATCGTCGTCGCGCGGGGCTTCGAATACGCGACGGCCAGGGAACTGGCGCTCAAGCTCAAGGAATTGGCCCGCCTCGCGGCCGATCCGTATTCGGCCGCCGACTTCCTCCATGGCCCGCTCGCCCTCGTCGAGCCGGGCTACCCGGTGATCGCCATCGCGCCGTCCGGCCCCACGGCATCCGACATGGACGCCCTCCTCGGCCGCCTTGGCGAGCTCGGCGTCGAGCACATCGTCATCTCCGACCGCCCCGAAGCCATTGCCGCCGCCAGTCTTGCGATCCGCCTCCCTTCGGGCCTCCCGGACTGGCTGATGCCGATCGTCGCCATCGTCCCCGGTCAGCTCCTCGCCCTCCACCTCGCGCTGGCCCGCGGCATCGACCCTGAGGCCCCGCGCTGGATCCGGAAGGTCACCCTGACCAACTGAAACCTGTCGGGTTCGACCCCTTGACATCTTCGGCAGGGGTATGTATTATGCCAACAGGTTAATTAACCGTAGAGCGAAATGCAGACCAATGGACAACGACCCACTCAGCGTGACGTTCGCCGCCCTCGCCGATCCCACCAGGCGCGCAATCCTCGCCCGCCTTGCCCTCGGCGAAGCCACGGTGACCGAACTGGCAGAACCGTTCGAGATGAGCCTGCCCGGCATTTCGAAGCACCTGAAGGTGCTCCAGCGGGCCGGTCTGATCGAGCAGGGCCGCCAGGCGCAGTGGCGGCCGTGCCGGCTCAAGCCGGAGCCGCTCAGGGACATCGCCGATTGGGTCGGCCAGTACCGCCGACAGTGGGAGGAGAGCTTCGAACGGATGGACGCCTATCTCCGCGAACTACAGGCCAAGCAGCAACAGAGAGGAGACGACGATGCCAGCGACACGAACCGACCGGGGTAGCACTGCGACCACCAACGTCTACACCGAGGGCCAGAACCTCGTGATGGAACGCACCTTCGATGCGCCACGCGAGCTCGTCTGGAAGGTCCTGACGGATCCCGAAGCCGTCACCAATTGGTGGGGACCGCACGGCCACACGGCGACCGTCGAGGAGATGGACGTCCGAGTCGGCGGCAAGTGGCGCTGGATCGGCCACGGCCCTGGCGGCGACGCGCCCTTCAAGGGCGAGTACCTCGAGATCGTGGCGCCCGAGCGGATGGTCCAGACGGAGATCTTCGACGTCCCGGGTTTCGATGACCGGGCGGCGATCACCACGTTGACGCTCGAGGCGCTGGGCAACCAGACGAAACTCGTCTCCCAGACCCGGTTCCCGTCAGTCGAGGACCTCGAGGGCGCCCTTTCAACCGGTATGACCGGCGGCGCGCTCGAGTCCTGGGACCGTCTTGCGGCCTTGCTCGCCAAGAGCTGACGGACCAGCCCCGCGACCTGCAGACCGGCCTCGCCTTCGGGCGGGCCGGTCTCGTCGCGCGTTCGTTTTGGAGGTATCGCCGTGGACTTTGTCGACGCCTATCCGGTCGTGGTCACAGACAGGCTCCGTGAGTGCCGAGACTTCTACCGCTCGACGTTCGGCTTCGAGGTCGCGTTCGAGGCGAGCTGGTTCGTCCTGCTGACCAACGACGCCGCCAGGCCGGTCAGCCTGGCATTCATGGCGGGCGACCACCCGTCATCGCCGCCGTCACCGGGGCGCTATGACGGCAACGGCTCGTTCATCACGTTCCAGGTCCAGGATGCTCGAGCGGAATACGACCGTCTCGTGGCACGTGGCTTGCGATGCGACCTGGAGCTCACCGACGAGCCATGGGGCCAGCGCCGCTTCGGGATCATCGATCCGGCCGGGATGTGGGTCGACGTCGTGGAGCAGATCGAGCCTCAGGCTGGCTGGTGGGATGCGTATCTCGCCGTCGACCAGACCTAGGCAAGGGCGAGGCGCACCTCGATCTCGCCGTCCTCGTCGACGTTGCCCGTGGCCGTGAATCCCAGCCCTCGGTAGAAGTCGGCGGGTCCCTGCTCGCCGGGGACGTAGCTTGTGAGCAGCTGCCGTGGCGCCCGGACGTGTCCTGACGTACTCGATCAGGAGCTCAACAGCTCGACGTCCATAGCCGTTCCGCTGATGGCGGTGGTCGATCATGAGCCGCCAGAGGCTGTACTCGTGGTTGTCGACGTCGTCCTCGAGCATGATGAAGCCGACGGGTTCGTCGCCGGCATAGATCGCCCGGAACCAGGCCGCAGGCTCGAAGTAGGCCTGCGCGATCGACACGGCGTTGGGCGCGACGAACTGGTCTCCTCCCGGACCCGGGTCGAGATTGCAGATCGCGCGGACCGTGTCCGCGGTGACTTCCCGCAGCGAAACCTCTGGCGCTGCACCTCTTCAGCTGCAGGCTGATCAGCGCCGCGCACGGGTCCTACGGCGCGCGCAGCAGAGCCCGCCTCGGTCTGCGCGGGTCCGAGGACTAGCCGACGAACGAGATCGGCGACTCGGTGGCCTTGACCCCCAACCCGACCGGGCACGAGACGCCGGTCGAGTGGTCGGGGCAGTAGCCGCGCGGATTCTTGGCAAGGTATTGCTGGTGGTAGTCCTCGGCGTAATAGAACGTCGGCGCCGGGGCGATCTCCGTCGTGATCTCGCCGAAGCCGGCAGCCGTGAGCCGCTCCTGGTAGACGTCGCGTGACGCCTCGGCGGCCTTCAGCTGCTCGTCGTCGGTGGCGTAGATCGCCGACCGGTACGACGTGCCCGTGTCGTTGCCCTGGCGCATTCCCTGGGTGGGGTCGTGGTGCTCCCAGAAGACCTTGAGGAGTTCCTCGTAGCTGACCCGCGAGGGGTCGTAGGCGACGAGGACCGACTCTGCGTGCCCGGTCCGCTCGGAGCAGACCTCCTCGTACGTCGGGTTCGGGGTGAAGCCGCCGGCATATCCGACGGCGGTGCTGATCACACCTGGGGTCTGCCAGAAGTCCTTCTCGGCGCCCCAGAAGCAGCCGAGCGCGAAGATCGCGGTCTTCGTTCCGTCCGGCCACGGGCCGCGGAGCGACTCACCGTTGACGAAGTGGCGGTCCGGCACCTTGATCGGTTCGCTTCGGCCGGGCAGGGCATCGGTGGGGGAGACCATGGACGAGGAGCGTCTGAAGAACTGCATGCCCGAATTCTAGTCCGCTCGTGTGACAACTCGATCACAACGGCGGGCGCTCAGGCATCGCCCTCCACAGAACGATGGACCGGCAGGGCGAAGCCCACCTCCGTGCCGACGGGCGATCGAGGCGCCGCCCAGATCCGACCTCCCATCGCCTCGACGAGCTGGCGGCAGACAAAGAGCCCGATGCCGGCCCCACCGGCCATCCGGGTCGCCGACGAGGACCGGTAGAAGAGCTCGAACACCCGGTCCGTGTCCTCGACGGGGATGCCGATTCCCGCATCGAGCACCCTGACGCTGACCTCATCGTCTGCCGCGCCGACGACGACCTGGATCGGCGTCACCGGATCCGCGTATTTCGCCGCGTTGGTCAGGAGGTTCCGAACGACCTGCTCCACATACGTCTCCTCGCCGAGAACGAGGGGCAGCCCGTTTTCCACGTCGAGCTCGATGACCCGACCAGGTAGACGGGCCCGCTCAGCGTCGACGACACGGCCGAGGACCCGGGCGAGCGTGATCGGCTCGCCGTCGACGTCGACCGCACCCCGCTCCGCCCGCGACAGCACGAGCAGATCCTCGACGAGCCGCCGCAGCCGGTCCGCCTCCACCTCGACGTCCTCGATCGTGCTGACCATGACCTCCGGGTCGAGGCTCGCGCCGCGCTGGCGAAGCATCTTCGACAGCCCGTAGATCGTCGTGATCGGCGTTCGCAGCTCGTGGCTGATCACCCCGATGAATGCCTCGCGCAGCTCCGCGGCCCGCTGCTCAGCCTCGTAGTGCGCCGCCAGCTCAACCGGGCCGGACAGGACCCTGACGATCGTCTCGAGCAGCCGCACGTCGGCGGGAGAGAATGCGTCGGGCAGCGTCGAATCGATCTCGACGAGGCCGATCCCGTGTCCGCGCCGGACGATTGGTACGGCGAGCCACGATCGCATTGCCTCCCGCGCCTTCGGCCCAAGGCTGACGGCCGCGGCCGTGCGCATATCGGGGAGCAGGCGGGGCTCGAGCGTCTCGACCACCTGCCAGCTCAGGCTCGTCCCGCGTCGAAGGCGCTGGCCGAGCGCTTCGTCGGCGAACGGCCCGACGGCAGCCCGGATGACGAGGTCTTCGCCCTGGACCAGGGCGATCGAGCCGCCGGTCAGCGGGATCACGGTCCGCAGCCGGTCGAGCGTCTCGTGGAGGATCTGGTCCAGCTCGCGCTCGCCGGCCGCGGCGCTCGCGATGTCGATGATCAGCTGCGATGTCGCCGGCGACCATGCACCGACCGCCTCTCCCTGCTCGGAGGCGGGCTCGTGGAGTTTTGTCACGAGAGAAAAGTACACGGGTTGTCCGGAGCGGCATCGACCCGGACCGGCTACGCGATGCCTCGGACGTCCATCAGGCGGCCCCAGCGGAACACGCGGACGGCGAGGAGGACGCCGAAGGCAGCGAGCACGAGGATCGCGGCGGCCGCAATCGACGCGTCGAGGTCACCGCCCTGGAACTCGCTGTAGACGACGAGCGGCAGCGTCTGCGTCCGCCCCTCGACGTTGCCAGCAAACATGATCGTCGCCCCGAACTCGCCGAGCGCGCGCGCCCAGCTCATGATCAGTCCGGCGGCAAGGGCGGCACCGGCGAGGGGCACCGTGATCGTTCGGAACACCTGTGACTCCGACGCTCCATCGACCCGCGCCGCATCCTCGAGGTCGCGGTCGACGGCGGCGATCCCGGTCCGCGCCGAGCGGATGAAGAACGGCGCCGAGACGAAGGTCTGGGCCAGGATCACGGCAATCGTCGTGAACGGCACGGAGATGCCGAGGAACTCGATCGGCGTCGCGAGCAGTCCCCGCCGGCCGAAGACCAGGAGCAGCGCGAGGCCTGCGACCGACGGCGGCAGGACGATCGGAAGATCGACGACGGCCTCGAGCCAGCCCTTGCCGCGGAACTGCCGGCGCGCGAGGACGAAGGCGAGCGGCAATCCAAGGGTCACGGTGATGATCAGGCTGACCGCCGTCGTGACGAGGCTCAACGCGAGCGCGTCAACCACCACCGGCGAGGCGATCGCGTCGGCAATCGAACCATCGAGAATGGCTCGTGCCACGAGCGTCAGGACCGGAAGCCCCAGGAAGATCGCCATGAGTGCCGCGGCCGCGACGAGCGAACCCTCGCCTAGCCGACCCCGCCGGCGTTCGTCACCACGCGAACGCCCGACCGAGGCCGGTGTCCCGCCAGAACGCCTCGCGGCCTCCTCGATCACGACGGAGGAAGGAATCCGAAACCGCTCAGGATGGCCTGGCCGTCGGGCCCGGCGAACCAGTCGAGGAAGGCCCTCGCAGCGTCCGCATTCGCGGATGCCTTGACGACGACGCCGGCGTAGCTTGCCGGGACATTCGCCGAGGCCGGCACCTCGACGATCCCGACACCGGTCGATGCCATGGCGTCGGTGACGTAGACGATGCCGGCATCGCCTTCGCCGAGCTCGATCTTCGCGACCACCGCCTTCACGTTGTCCTCCCTGGACACGATGTTTGCGGAGTAGGCGGCAACGAAGTCGCCCGGATAGCCTGCCTCGCCGGCCAGGTTCCCGACGAGCTGGGTCGCGTACTTGGTGATCGGGACCTCGTCGCCTGCGGCGATCACCTTGACTCCGGCCCTGGCCAGGTCGGCAGGGGTGGTGATTCCGGCCGGGTTGTCGGCTGGAACGATGAGGGTCAACTCATTGCCGGCGAAGATGACGGCGTCGCCATCGGCCAATCCGGCAGCGACGAGCTTCTCCGGGTTCGCGGTGTCAGCCGACAGGAAGACGTCGGCTGGTGCGCCCTGCTCGATCTGTGTTTCGAGCGCTGCCGAGGAATCGGTCGAGAGCGTGATCGTCGTGCCGGGAACCGCAGCCTCATAGGCGGTCTTGGTCAGTTCGAGCGCGGCCTTGAGCGAGGCAGCGCCGTAGATGGTCAGATCGACGCTGCGGCCCGGCGGTCGGCGATCCGGCCGCACCCGACGGGGTGGCACCCACCGGTACCGACGATCCGCTCGAACAGGCAGCGAATGCCGCGGCGAGGATCACGACGAGGAACGTACGGCGAGGCTTCATCCGCGCGACTCTTTCGACGACGGCACCTCGACGATGACGTTCGTCGCCTTGACGACGCAGATCGCCTCGTCGCCGACCTTGAGGTCGAGTTCCTCGACGGCCTCGGCGGTCATCAGGCTCACCAGGCGGTGCGGACCGGCGATGACTTCGACGACGGCCGCCACGCCATCGCGTTCGACCCGCGTGATGACGCCCGGGAATCGGTTGCGCGCCGACTGGGCAACGATCGGGCGGTCTGTTGCCGCCCGCCGGCGCTCGCCGAGCAGCCGGGCGATCTCCTCGATGTCGACGAGCCGCTGGCCACCGTCGGATCGCGTCATCCGGAGGCGCCCGTCGGTCTCCCAGCGGCGCAGGGTCTCGACCGTGACACCGAGCATCTCGGCGGCCTGGCCGACCCGGACGCGTCCGACCGGTGGATCAACGTTCTTCGTCATACCGACGAAGTATCAGCTCAGGAGGGCGCCATGTCTAGAAGTTCTGCGCCGAAATGCAGAGATGATGCGGACGGGCGGCGACCGGGCCACCCGTCCGCAACTGCGTCGCCTAGAACACGCGATACGAGATCTCGGCGGGCGCCTCGAGGAGACCCTTCAGCCCGTCGTCCACCTTGAGCAGCGTGAGCGACGCGCCTGCCATCTCGAGCGAGGTGCAGTACTCGTTCACGTAGCTGCGGAAGACCTTGATGCCCTTTGCCTCGAGCTTCTGGTGGGCGATTCCGTACAGGAGGTAGAGCTCGCTGATCGGCGTGCCACCGAGCCCGTTGATCATCAGTGCAACCTCATCGCCGCTCGAGAACGGCAGGTCGGGCACGATCGCGTCGAGGAGGATGTCGACGATGTCGTTCGCGGGAACGATCTTGGTCCGCTGCCGGCCCGGTTCGCCGTGGATGCCGATCCCGACCTCCATCTCGTCGTCCCCGATCTCGAAGAGCGGCGTGCCGCGGACCGGGGGCGTGCAGGAGCTGAGCGCAATGCCCATCGTCCGGACGTTCGCGATGACCTTCTCGCCGATCATGACGAGGTCTTCCAGGCTCGCGCCGTTCTCCGACGCGGCGCCCGTTGCCTTGATGACGAAGAAGTTGCCGGCCACGCCGCGCCGGCCGACGGTCCAGGTGGAGTCCTTGACCGCCACGTCGTCGTTGACGAGCAGGACCCCGACCTTCATCCCGTCGGCCTCGCAGAGCTCCTTGCCCATCTCCCACGCCGTCCGGTCGCCGGTGTAGTTGTTGACGATGTGGAGGATGCCCTTGTCCGAGTAGAGGAGCTTCGAGGTCTCGTAGACGAACTCGACGGGCGGACCCGCAAACACGTCGCCCGGGCAGGCGCCGTCGAGCATCCCCTTGCCGACGATCATCGTATGGGCCGGTTCGTGTCCCGAGCCCGAGCCCTGGATGATCGAGACCTTGTCGGCCCGCGGCATGTCCGACCGGTAGATGAGGTTGTACTTCGGCTCGTACTTGAGGGCGCCGCCACTGGCCAGCTGGATCCCCGTCAGGAACTCAGGTACGAACTGCCGCGGGTCGTTGACGAACTTCTTCATCTTCGATTTCTCCTATCACTGACCGTGCTTGTCGCGCCAGGCGGCGCTGATTGCCTGGAGGATCACGCCGATGGCCGTCGCCCCGGCATCGACGGAGCCGATGCTCCGTTCGCCGGTGTAGGCGGCCCGACCGCGCTTGGCGATCAGCGGCTTCGTGTCTTCGGCGGCTTTCACGGCCACGTCGGCCGCGGTCTGGATCGCGGCGACGCCGTGGTCCGCGAGGGTTGCTGGATCGGCGAGGCTGGCTTCGAGGCTGTCGACGGCCGGGACGAGCGCGTCGAGCAGCGTCTTGTCCCCGAGTGACGCCTCGCCGCGTTGCATGATCCCGGCGATCGACGCCCGGAGCATCGCGATGACGTCGTCGGGCGCGAGCTCAGTCCGGTCCCCGGCCACGGCAGCGGCCCGCAGGAATGCGGTGCCCCAGATCGGCCCGCTCACGCCGCCGACCTTGCCGGCGATCACCATGCCGACCTTCTTGAGCAGCGCTCCGGTCGTCGAGTGATCGAACGTGTCGTAGTCGGCGACCACGACCTCGAATCCGTTGCGGAGCGAGAAGCCGAAATCGCCGTCGCCGGCGACGGAATCGAGCTGGGCGAAATATTCCGCGTTGTCGACGATCGTCTGGGCCATCGTCTTGAGGACGAGATCGACGTCGTCGAGCACCGTTTGTGCCATACGAACCCTCCTCGGTGGACCGGTCGCGGTCGTGGAGGCCTCAGGTCAGGGTTGCGAGGCAGAGCTCCAGATCGGCCAGGGTGATGTAATCGGCGGGTCTGGCGGCGCACCGGTTCGCGATGACGCGAGTTCGTTCGCCGCCCGGGTCGCCGAGCGATGTCACAACGAGCAATGCTTCGGTGTTGTCCTCCTCCTCCGTGTAGCCGTTGACGGTCATCACGCAGCGCAGCCCGGCGTCGTGAGCGGCCAGGAGGCCATTGCGAGAGTCCTCGACGACGAGCGTTTCCTCGGCGGGAACACCGAGCTGCTGCAGAGCGAGCTGATAGATGTCCGGGGCCGGCTTCTTTCTCGCCACGACGTCGCCGGCGAGAACGACGTCGAATCGGTCCGCCCGGTCGGGCCCGACGGCCTGCTCGAGGATGGCCTGCACCGATGGGGCCGCGGACGTCGAGGCGACGCCGAGCTTCCAGCCGGCGTCCTGGGCGGCAGTGATGATCCGTCGGATGCCCGGACGCGTCGGCAGCCGGCCGGCCGCGACCATGTCCGTGTAGATCTGCGTCTTGCGCGCGTGCCACTTCGCCAGCTCCGCTGCCTGGCCGTCGGCGTCGACGGGCAGGCCGTTTGCCTCGACGAACTCGGGTGTGAGCTCGCTCGCCATGCGTTCCTTGCCGCCGGCGATCTGGAGCTTTGCCGCGTAGGTCTCCTCGGACCACTCGATCGGTAGCCCGAACTCGCGGAACGTCTGGTTGAAGGCCAGCCGGTGCCCATCGCGCTCGGTATCCGCGAGCACGCCATCGCAGTCGAAGATGAGGGCTGTCACCACGCCTTGCCGTCACTGCCGAAGAGCCGGATGTGGTCCTTCGTCATCTCGATGACCGCCGCCCGCTGTCGGACGAAGAGCTTCGGCGGGTCGTACTCGCTCGGCCGTTCGGTCATGTAGTCGTAGCCGGACTGCATGAACTGGATCTTCAGGGCGGTCGAGATGTTCACCTTGGCGCAGCCACGCGCGATCAGATCCGTGAACTGCTCCGGCGTCATGCCGGTGCCGCCGTGGAGCGCGACCGGGATGCCCGTCGCCTCGACGATCGCGGTGACGCGCTGGCTGTCGAGCTTGGGTGCGGCCTTGTACATCCCATGAGCGTTGCCGATCGCCGGGGCGAACACGTCGACGCCGGTCGAAGTGATGAAGTCGATCGCGGTCTCGAGCGATTGCTCATTTGATCGCTCGTCGTCCGCCACGTCCTCGACCCGCTTGAACCCCTCGATCTCGCCCTCGACCAGGGCGCCGAACGCACGCGCCTCCTCGACCACCTCCAGCGTTTGGCGCTTGTTCTCCTCGACGCTGAGATTCGATCCGTCGAAGAGCACCGAGTCCCAACCGCTTCGAAGGCAGAGGCTGATAACGTCGCGATCCGGGCAATGGTCGAGATGGAGCGCGACCGGCACCGTCACGGCGGCGGCCATCGGCTGCCACATGCCGAACAGCACGTCGGCGCCGATCGACGTCACCGTCTTCACCGACGTCTGGACGATCACCGGAGCGCGGATCTCGTCGGCCGCGGCCAGGACGGCCGCCATCGTCAGGTCATTGACAACGTTGATCGCAGCGACACCGTAGCGCCCCTCGAACGCTCGATCGACAATCTCTTTGGTTGGGACGACGGGCATGGCCCACCTCCTCCCTGGACACGACTAGCGCGGGTTGCCGCCGTTGCGCGACGATGTCGTTGGGTTCACGACGAGAGCGGTTTCACTCGCGAGATCGAGAACGGCCCGAGCGTTTCTCTCGTCGAGGACAAGAACGTCGATGACATGGGCTCGGAGGACGCCAAGGATCGCCAGGGGCTTCTCGGCCTCGCTGACGATGGCGATGACGGTGTCGATCCGACGCAGGTCGCTCATCGAGAGCGCAATCAGCCGACTGCTGTGCGGTGACGCGATGAGGTTGCCCTGTACGTCGACGAAGTTGCCGAGCACGTCGCCCACGGCCCCTTGTTCGCGAAGGCGCGCGATCTCGCCCAGCGACAGGCAGCCGCTCCGGACCATCGTGCAACCATCGTCCGTCCCGCCAATGCCGACGAGGGCGACGCTGGCCCGAGCGGCCAGGTCGAGTGTCCGGGCAACCGCTTCCTGTTCGAGGAGGCGATCTCGCATCTCGGCGCTCTCCACGTACGCCGGCGCGTACAGGCTTTCGGCACGACCGCCGCACTTCTCCGCCAACGCCCGACAGATCTCATTCGGGTTGGTCGGGTTGTCGACCAGGGGGGAGCCACCCATGGCGCTGGCGAAGATGCAGGCCAGGCGACGGGTCGGTCGAAAGAAGCGAGGTAGCTCGCCGGTGTCGCGGCCGTGGCTGACAGCAACAACAGTCTCGTCGCCGAGCCGTCGCTCGAGATAGCTCGCCGCACTTCTGGCGACTCCTTCGCGTTGGGAGTCAGGATCCGGCCGGTCCGGGCTGACGATCGCGTCGGAGAGGGCGAACGTGGTCTTGAGCTGAACCTCCAGGTCAAGGTTCAGACCGGGCGGTCCCTGGATGTGGATGTCTACGACACCGGCGAGCCGGGCTCGTTCGAGAAGCCGCTGGACCTTGGGCCGCGACAGGCTGAACTCCTGGGCGATCTCTTCCTGGGTTCGGCCATCGACATACGAGCGGTGTGCGATTCGCGCGAGCAGCTCGTGGTCGTCCCAGCTGAGTTCTTCAGCCATCAAGGTGAGCCCTCTCATGATCATTCGCTCAGGAATGAACAGATGCTCACCATACCACGCTGGGCGGCTCGGATTGCGCCGCCGAGGAGGCGGTCCGCTTCCGTCAATTGGTTACAAATACTTGACCGTCGTGCGAAGATCGTCGCACCATACGGGACACGGGCGTCGGCCGATGGCCGGAGCTCGGCCTTGCAGGGGGGAATCTTCGTCTCCGATGACCGCGAGAAGGATGCTTCGTCGCCGGCTGAAGCCTGCGCTGAGCGATCAGGAGGATGTCCTCGCGCCCTTCTCGAGGCGAACGATTGGTGGGGGCTAGTCGGAGACGGTGACGGTGACGGTGATTCGATCGCCTATTGCGGAAACGGAATGGGTCCTGAATCCGCGAGCACGGTGGCTGCCAGGGAGAGGATGGTTGCCGCTGCGAGACTGATGGACGCGAGAACGATTCGCGCACGAACCGGTAGTCGCATATGGGGAACTCCTTCCCGCCATGGGAAGGGCACGAGAACAGTCCAGATAATAGGCGGTGAGCGGTGGGCAAGGCAAGTATTACTAACCTTCTGGCGGCGGATCGAGCAACGCACCTGCGTGCGAGCATCGGTCTCGAGCTGCGTCGGCGTCGCCTGGAGGCCAATCTTTCCCAGGCGAATGTGAGCGCTCCATTGACCCGCGCCTACATCTCACAGGTCGAGTCAGGAAGGATCCTGCCCTCGATTCCGGCCCTCATCGTCCTGGCGGAACGCCTGGGCACATCCGCTGACGAAATTCTCAGATCGGTCAATCGGACGTTGAGTCTGGAGTATCCTGACGCCCATGAAGACCGTTGAGCGCCGCAGTCTCGCCGCCGAAGACCGGGATCTTGCGGAACAGATCGGGGTTCGTCTTCGGGCCGCGCGTCTTCGTGCCGGCCTGACTCAGCGCGAGGTAGCGGAGGGCCGCTATACCAAGGCATATGTGAGCGCTCTCGAGAACGGCTTGATCAAACCGTCCATGGCCGCCTTGCGATTCCTGGCCGAGCGGCTGGGAACAACCGCAAGTGACCTACTCGCCGACGCTGATGGCCGCTGGACGCGAATGGAGGCCGAGCTCAGGCTGGCATCGGGCGATTGGGCGACGGCTGAGGACGCCTTCCGATCGATACTCGACAACGATCCGCCGGCCGTGGAGCGGGGGAAACTGCTCCTCGGCCTCGCCGAGGCCATGTGCAGGCTCGGCCGGCCCGCGGAAGCGGTTCGGGTCGCGGCCGAAGCCGAAGAGCGCCTGTCGGCCGCCAACCTGACGGATCCGGCCCGGCAGGCTCGGTACTGGCTCGCGTCGGCGCACCATCAGTCGGACAACCCGGCTGAAGCGCGACTGCTTCTCGAGAAATTGCTGGCCGCGGATGGTGATGGAATGCCACTCCAGCCGGACTTCCGCGTCCGCATCCTCGTTTCGTTGGCTTCTGTGCTCAGTCACGCAGGCGAACCCAAGCGAGCGTTGCTGTTCCTGGAGGAAGCCCGCGGAATCGGCGCCGACCTCGACGATCGGCGGCGCGCGTCATTGCTGGCCTCGCTTGCGATGGGCTACAGGGCAACAGGTGACATGGAAGCGGCGATCCGGACGGGTCTTCAGGGCCTCGCGCTCTATCGAGCCAGCGAGGCGACCGCGGAGTCGGCGTCGGTCGAGAACGAGCTCGCCCTCATCTACCTCGGGATGGGGAACACGCGCGAGGCTGCCAAACACGTCGCCGCCGCGCGCGCAGCGTTCGAAGCGGCTGGCGATCAGTTCTGGCTCGCCCATGTCGCCGAGACAGAGGCGCAAGTCGCCCTTGCCAAGGGAAGTCTCGACGAGGCGACCACCAAGGCGACCAGCGCGGCACAGCTTGCGAGAAAGACCGGCAATCAGAAGGCCGAGATCAGCGCTTTGCTTACTGAGGCGCGCGCGGCGCGGGCCCGTGGGGACGCGGCCCGCGCCGCCGTGGTCCTGGGAGTCGCGGTGGACCTTGCAAGAAGCGGTCCGAAGCCCCGCCTGCGGGAGATCCTCACGGAATGGAGCGAGCTCCTCGCTGAGTCGGGGGACCTCCAGCGAGCGTACGAACTCAGTCGCGAGGCACTCGGGCTGGTCTGACGTCGCCGCATCCGCCTGGCCCGCCAAGGGCGTTTCCGATTCGCGAGCGGGCACGAATATCAACTATTAGTTGATTCTCGACGTGCCAGTCGCCACACTGAACGGCATGGATCGAGCAACGCGAGCTGCTGATGCTCAGCCGGACACCGCAAGCGATCGGCTGCAGGCGGCCCTCGACGAGGGCGAAGCCATCACCCACCTGGTTCCGGCAATCGGATGCGTCGTCGCCCTGACCCCTCGCCGGCTGCTCGTCGTTCGCGAGGGCTCGGCGTTTCGCCCGAAGACGGGTGTCCGCGACTGGGCATTGGGCGGCGGCCTGACCGTACGTGCCGGCCTCGTCCGCCAGGGGGCAGGCAGCCTCGTGATCAGGTGGGATCGGAATGCGACGAGCGTCTTCGTCCGGGCCGAACATTGGGACGCCGCGATGGCGCTGGTCGGGGCCGTCAGATCGCGGATGCGGATCGAGGAGGCAGCCGCGCGACTCGGCAAGCGCCCGCCAGGCTGAGCGTTAGGCCGTCACGACCCGGTTGCGGCCGGCGTGCTTGGCGATCGCGAGAGCCATGTCGGCCCGCGCAAGCAGGTCAGCGAACGTACCGAGATCGGCACCCATCGCCGCACAGCCTGCCGAGACAGTCGCCGAGACTCGTGATCCGTCGGGGGCTTCGACGGCGGTCGCGGCGAACCGGCCGCGAATCTCTTCGGCGACCCGGCTCGCCTCCACGAGAGACGCGCCGTCGAGGACGACGACGAACTCCTCACCACCGAAGCGCGCAACGAGATCGGCCGTCCGCATCCGCTTGAGCAGGACGTCGGCGAACCGGCGGAGGACTGCGTCGCCGGTCTGGTGGCCGAACCGCTTGTTGAACGAGCCGAAGCGGTCCAGATCGAACAGGATGACCGACATCCGGCGCCGGTCGTCGGGTGCCTGGCGCCCGCGGGAAGCGTCCATCTGGGAGAGCACTGCGTCGAGGTGGCGCCGGTTGAACAGGCCGCTCAGGGGATCCCGGATCGACGACTCCGTCACGTCTCCGTACAGCAGCGTGTTGGTGACTGACAGGGCCGTCAGTCCGGCCAGGACAGGCAGGACCTCGAGCTCTGCCGGCTCGAACGGGCGGCCCGCCTCCCTGACGAGGGTCAGAGCCCCGACGATGGCCTCGTCGCGGACGAGCGGGACCGCGAGGCCGGCGACGACATCCGGACCATCGTCGCGCCCGGCGACCCGCGGGTAGCGATCGCGCGCGAAACCGTTGTCAACGACGATCGACCGCTCGCCGATTGCACGGCCGGCGAGGCCCTCACCGATCGTCACCTCCAGGCCGACGTACTTGTCGTCCGTGCCGAACGCGGCGCGCGTCCAGTAGGTGCCGGTCGTTCGATCGAGGACGGTCAGGACGACGATGCCGGCATCGATGACATCGGGGATCGCGCCGACGATCTGCTCGTAGAGAGACTCGGTGTTCAGCGTTCCGTTGACGACCGACGAGAAGATCGCCAGCCGCCGAAAGAGCTCGGCGCGCTTCTCGAGGCGCCCGCGCTCCCGAGCAAGGGCGAGAGCCGAGGCCAGCCTGTCGGCGACCAGGAGGACCGTCTTCAGGTCGCTCCGATCGAGGTCGTTGACATTGGGTGCCTCGACGTTGACGACGCCGATGAGCTCCGTCCCAACCTTCAACGGTGCGGAGATCTCCGCGTGAACGGCGTCGTTGGCGCCGAGATAGTCGGGATCGAGGCTCACATCGGGTACGAACGCCGTCTCCCCGGTTCGCATGACGCGGCCCATGATCCCGGCGGAGCCATCGAACGTCTCGATCACCGCGTCGTATCCCCGATGGGCAACCAGCTTCATGGAGCCCGCCTTGCCGAGGTAGACCGAGACGAACCGGTAGCCGAGGTCGATCTCGAGGAGTCCGACGACCCGGTCCAGCGTCTCGTCGGTCGGCCCGGTCATCGCCAGGAGGCGCCCGACCTCTTCGACCGCGGAGACCTGGCGACTGTGGCGTCGGTCCCTCGCCCGGGCGGTTCGCGATCTGGACATCGCCAGTGTCATGGCAGCCACGGTCCGGCGGATGCCGATCGACAGGACGACGGCCGTGACGGTGAGCCCAATGGCCCGCTGGGCGGCGGTGGTCGTGTGGTCCGGGGTTGAAAACAGGACGACGAGGAGATAGATGGCGACCTCGAGGCAGCCGACGACGATCGCGTCACGCGCACTGAAGGCGGCTGCGAGGGCGACGATCGGAATGTAGAGGATCGCCGCAGGTCGGAAGCCGGCGTCGCCGATGAACCAGTTTGCCAACGTGACGTACGCAACCGCGAGGACGAACCGGACGAGCGGCAGCAATGACCCGACGCTCTTCCGTCGGACACGGCCCTTCGTCAGGGCGATCCACGCCTGGACGAGGACGAGCCCCACGCCCGCAACCAGGATCGACGGAACCGTGGTCTCTCCGCCGACGAGGCCGATGACCGCGGCACCGACTGTGAGCGACACCGCGAGCAGGACGTGCTCGTCGGACAGGACGCGCTGGCGCATGCGCTGTACGGACGAGGTGGGTACTGATACGCGGACCCGATGCGCGGTCCGTTGCGAGGCTGACATCGTTGCCACCATAGGCCCGCGGCTCGCTCTCGAACCTAGCGTGATGGTCCCGGAAGTACTGCATCAAACGGCGTAGGACCGCCCCGCGCAGCCTCAGAAACTTCTCATGGATGGCGCCCAGCATCCCCATCACGGCCCGACGTTGAGGGAGTAGCCGCACCGATTTCCAGATGACGCCCGAGCCCACGGGCCCCGGAGGTACAGATGACCGACCCCACCCGTGAGCTTCACCCTGCCCCCGAGGCCATCGACGGACGAACGACGAGCGAGGCGCTCCTCTACGAGATCCGCCGAGTCATCGTCGGCCAGGACGCGATGCTCGAACGCGTGCTCGTCGCGGTCCTCGCCGGCGGACACCTGCTGCTCGAGGGCGTGCCCGGCCTCGCCAAGACGCTGACGATCAAGACGCTCGCCGACGTCCTCGACGCCTCGTTCCGTCGGATCCAGTTCACGCCGGACCTGGTGCCGGCAGACCTCGTCGGGACCCGCATCTACCGCCCTGATCGGGGCACGTTCGACACCGAGCTGGGGCCCGTCTTCTGCAACTTCCTGCTGGCCGACGAGATCAACCGCGCCCCGGCGAAGGTCCAGTCGGCACTCCTGGAGGTGATGCAGGAGCGACAGGTCACGATCGGGCCCGAGAGCTACCCGGTGCCCCGGCCGTTCCTCGTGATGGCCACCCAGAACCCGATCGAGTCCGAGGGGACCTACCCGCTTCCGGAAGCCCAGGTCGACAGATTCATGATGAAAGTCGTCGTCGGCTATCCGAGTGCCGGTGAGGAGGCAATCGTCGTCGAGCGATCCCTCCGTCCGGCTCCCGAGGTGACGCCGATCCTGACCGCGGCCGGCCTCGAGGAGCTCCAGCGGCTCACCGTCGACGTCTACGTCGACCCGACGATCATCGACTACGCCGTCGCCCTGACCGGAGCCAGCCGCGCCCCGGATGCCGTCGGCCTGCCGAAGGTCAAGGAGTACATCGCGTTCGGGGCGAGCCCGCGTGGCTCGATCAACCTCATCCATGCGGCGCGGGCCCTGGCAGTTGCCCGCGGACGGCGATACGTCCTGGCATCGGATGTCACGGAATTGGCTCGCGACGTGCTCCGCCATCGGATCGTGCCGAGCTTCACGGCGCTCGCCGAGGAAGTCACGGCCGACATGATCCTCGACCGCCTGATCCCGGCCGTGCCGGTCCCACAGGTGACGCGGGTGGAGCTGTCCGCATGACGGGACCGTTCGCCCTCGCAACGGGGGCGACCACCCGGCCGAAGTCCCGTCCGGGTCCGGGCCCGACGCCGGAGTCGTTGCTGCGATCGCTCGACGTGACGGTCGGGCGGCGGATCCACGGACTGCTGTCCGGTGAGTTCAGGGCGCACGACCGCGGCGGCGGCACAGAGCTTGCCCAGGTCAGGCCGTACGAACCCGGCGACGACGTCCGGACGATCGATTGGAACGTGACGGCCAGGATGACGGTGCCGCACGTCCGGGTCCACGTCCCGGAGCGGGCGCTCACGAGCTGGCTCGCGCTGGACGTCTCGCCGTCGATGACCTTCGGGACGGCGGATCGTCGGAAGGCGGATGTCGCCGAGGGAGTCGCGCTTGCTCTCGGCCACGTGGCGACCCAGCGCGGAAACCGGCTCGGAACGATCACGTTCGGCGGCCGGTCTGACCGGCGGACGCCCGCAAGGGGCGGCCGCCAGGGCCTGCTCTCGGCTTTGCTCGCCGCTCGCAATGACGCGCTGCCCGGCGACGTGGGCCCGATCGGGGCCCGCTCGCCCGCATCGGCGCTGCAGTTCCTCGCCCGGGTCGCTCCGCGCGGCGGGCTGGTCGTCCTCGTATCCGACTTCCGCGGGCCACGCGACTGGCTCACTTCCCTGGCGTCCGTCGCAGCCAGGTCGCAGGTGCTCGTCGTCGAGATCCGCGATCGCCGGGAGGACGAGCTGCCCGACGTCGGTGACCTCACCCTCCTGGACACCGAAACCGGTCGCGAGGTCCGGGTCGACACGTCATCGCGGGCACTTCGTGAACGCTTTGCCGCCGCCGCCGCGGACGATCGGGCGGAGGTCGGACGCGATCTCCGCCGCCTGGCGGTCGGCCACGTCGTCCTCTCGACCTCAGGCAGCTGGCTGCGGTCGCTCGCCTCCCAGCTCCGTCTCCTGAGGATCGCATCATGACCTTCGCATCTCCGGAGCTCCTCATCGGGCTCCTCCTCGTCCCGCTCGCCGTCGCCACGTATCTCTTCGTCCAGCGGCGTCGCGCCCGCTATGCGGTCGCCTTCACGAACGTCGACCTCCTCTCGAACCTCGTCCCGAAGACGCCCGCCTGGCGCCGGCACGTACCGCCGGTCCTCTACCTGGCCGCGATCGGAGCACTTGTCTTCGCCCTGGCCCGGCCGTCGATGATCGTCCCGGTGCCGCGCGAGGAGGCGACGATCATCCTGACGATGGACGTCTCCGGCTCGATGCGGGCAACCGATGTCGCACCGAGCCGTCTCGCCGCGGCCCAGCGGGCGGCCGCCGACTTCGTCGACCAGCTGCCGGCCGCCTTCCAGGTCGGTCTCGTCACCTTCTCAACGGCTCCCAGGGTCGTGGTGACGCCGACGACGGATCGAGGTGCGATCCACGAAGCCCTCGATTCGCTCGTCGCCGACGGCGGGACCGCCCTGGGCGACGCGATCGTGGCGTCGCTCGATGTGGCAGCCGACGCCAACCCCGCCGACCCGTCGCCCGTCCCGTCCGCGGACCCGTCGGCGTCGCCGTCCGGTTCTCCGTCGGCGTCGCCCGTCCGCCTCGCCGTCAGCGGCGCCCGACTCCGGCGAACCGCCACTCGTGGCGACGGTGCTCCTGTCCGATGGGGCGAACTCGACCGGCCAGCTCGAACCGCTCGATGCGGCGGAGCGCGCGGCCGCCGCGGGTGTTCCGGTCTACACGATCGCCCTCGGAACCCAGGACGGGACCGTCCAGGTCCCGGACCGGCTGGGCCAGCTCCAGACGCTCGAGGTCCCGCCGGATACCGAGACCCTCGCCGCGATCGCGGAGACGACGGGGGCACGGTTCTTCGACGCGCCGACCGCCGAGGACCTTGCCGCGATCTACGAGAACCTCGGCTCGAGGGTGGGGTTCACCGAAGAGCAACGAGAAGTCACCCAGCTGTTCGCGGCTGCGGGCCTGCTCTTCGTCCTCGCCGGGGCAGGGCTTGCCGCCCACTGGTTCAACCGATTCCCGTGAGGGCGGATCCGGTCCGACGTCACGGCCGCGGACGGTCCGCGGGAACGAAATCGCCATAGGGAGAAGCGCCACTGAGCCAATCGATCGCGAGCCGGCCTCGATCGAGGCAACCCAGCCAGATTCCGTACCTGGAGAAGCTGCATGAACTGGTATGACCAGCCTGCTGAGCCCGTAGAGCCGGGTCAGCCCGCTCAGCCGCCGCCATCCACGACGAAGGTCGGCGGCGTCCGCCGAGGCATCATCGTCGGGACGATGGCGCTGGGTCTTCTCGCCCTCGGAGGCGTCGCCGCCGTGTCCGCTGCGGATCCGTCGGTTTCGCCGTCGCCGAGCGCGACGACCACCGAGCCGTCGAACCCGTCAACGGACGAGCCGTCGTCGACGGCCCGGCCAAAGGGCGACTGCCCGAACGACGGTTCGGGACGGCGCGGCTCGGGCGAATCGCCCGACGCCTCGCCGGATGCTTCGCCCGATTCCTCGCCTGACGCGTCCAGCTCGGACGCCTGAGGCACCGATACCCCGCCCCGCTGGCGGCCTGCGACGGCAGACCGTCAGCGGGATCTGCGTGTCCGGCGAAGCGTCCGGCGCTGACGTCCTATTTCACTTTGTCCTTCTTGGGCTGCTTCGGCTTCTTTGGGGTCTTCGCCTTCTTGTCCATCCGGCAGTCCTCCGAGCTGGGCGTGGTGAGCTGGCCACTAGATGGTCCCACGGCTGAGGCGCGGGAGCCAACCCCTTCAGCCGTGTTGAGAGCCCATCGCGATATGGCGGCTTCCCGAGCTTGATCAGGGTGGCAGTTGAGATTGAGTCTCGACAGATGGTGGGTTTCCGGCTACGATGCGGTCCATGGTCGACCCGAATCCGATCGTCAACGCCCTGGACCTTGCCGGCTACCGGGTTACCGCTCCGCGGCGCGCCGTGGCGGACCTGATCGCCGAGCAGACCGGCCATTTCACGGCCTCCGAGCTCGAGGGTGTCGTCCGTGACCGTCGGCTCGGCATCAGCCGGGCGACCCTCTTCCGGGCGCTCGATCTGCTGACCGAGCTGGGGGTCGTCGAACGGCTTGACCTGCCGACCGGCGAGCACGCATACGTCCCTTGTGCCCGTGCCCATCACCACCACGTCATCTGTTCGCGGTGCGGGCGCACGGCCGAGGCGGAGGATTGCGGCGTGGCCGAGGCCGTCGGGGAGATCGCCCGCCGGACCGGGTACCGGATCGAGTCGCACCGGCTGGAGCTGTTCGGGCTCTGCCGCCACTGCCAGGCAAGAACCACGCCCGACGCCTGAGCGGGATTCGCAACCATTCCAGTGAGGTCGATCGACGTGTGGAGCGCAATGAGACTGAGTCGCAGGATGACGGCAGTGGCCGCAGCCACGGCCCTCGTCCTGGCGATTGCCGGTTGCCAGTCTCCGCAGTCTGGCGGCGCGACGGCTCCAGCGGGGGGCACGAACGTCGTCACGACCACGACCGTCTTCGCCGACCTCGTCGCGAACGTCGGGGGAGCGCGGGTCACGGTGAGCTCGATCATTCCGGCCGGTGTCGGGCCGGAGGACTTCGAGCCCAAGCCGAACGACGCGAAACGGCTCAGCGACGCGCAGCTCGTGGTCTCGAACGGCGTGGGACTTGACGACTTCCTCGACGATCTGCTCGCGTCGGGAAGCGGCGGGACGACGCCGCAGCTGGTTCTCGGCGAAGGCATCCCGACCCTCACTGAGGACGGCGAGGAGAACCCCCACTTCTGGCTCGACCCGACCCTCGTGAAGGAGCACTACCTGCCGAAGATCGCGGCAAAACTCGCAGAGATCGACCCGGCCGGCAAGGCGACGTTCGACGCGAACGCCGCCGCCTACAGCAGCCGGCTGGATTCCCTCGATGCCGAGTTGACAGCGACGGTCGCGGAGCTCCCGGATGCCGCCCGCAAGCTCGTCACGTTCCACGACGCCTTCCCATACTTCGCCCGCCACTACGGCTTCGAGCTCGTCGGCGTCATACTCCAGAACGTCGGGCAGGAACCGACCGCGGCCGAGCTGGCAGCTCTCGTCGATGAGGTGAAGGCCGCGGGTGTCAAGGCCGTGTTCAGCGAGGCCCAGTTCAGCCCCGAGCTCGCCGAGACGCTTGCGAGGGAGGCAGGCATCACGACCGTCGTCACGACGTTGTACACGAGATTCGCTTGGCCCCACGCCGGCCGACACATACACCGGCCTGCTTCGCTGGGACGTCGAGCAGGTCGTGGCAGCGCTGCGATGACCGCCGTCGACACCGGCGGGACGAGCGAGGTCGCCAGACGTCCGACACGCGCGGGCGGCGCGACCGGCGCGATCAGCGTGGTCATCGATCGGGCCAGCGCCGGGTACGGCCGCCGGCCGGCCCTGACCGACGTGTCGCTCGAGATCCACTCGGGCTCGCTGCTGGCGGTCATCGGCCCGAACGGGGCCGGCAAGAGCACGCTCCTCAAGCTCATCGCGGGCCTCATTCGGCCGTCGACGGGCACGCTGACCGTCCTCGGTGGGCCACCGGGCGCCGCCGCCCGGTCCGTCGCCTACCTGCCGCAGGCGGAGGCCGTCGACTGGGAGTTCCCGGTGACCGTCGGAGAGGTCGTGATGATGGGCCGCTACGCCCGTCTCGGGTTCGGGCGGGAGCCACGGGCGCTCGATCGCGCGCGGGTCGCGGAGGCGCTCGAGACCGTCGGCATGGCCGATGCGGCGACCCGCCAGATCGGTGCGCTGTCGGGCGGACAGCGGCGCCGAGTCTTCCTCGCGCGGGCCCTCGCCGCCGAGCCGGAGCTCTACCTCCTCGACGAGCCCGTCACCGGCGTCGATGTCCGGACCCAGGAGGACCTGATGGATGTCCTCGAGGCCGAGGCGCGATCAGGCAAGACCGTCATCGCGACGACCCATGACCTGATCTGTGCTGCCCAGCGATTCCACGAAGCCGCGCTGCTCAACGGCCGGCTCGTCGCCCACGGACCCGCGGATCTTGTTCTCGATCAGCGGCTCCTCGCCGAGACATATGGCGGCCACGTTCTCGTTCTGCCCGGCGACGGCGGGAGGCTCGTTCTCGACGACGCTCACCATCACGACGAGGCGCCGACGCGCGAGCGCCACTTTCACGACGACGCGCGCTGATGGACCCGATCGCCTTCTTCGTCGACCCGCTCGCCTACCACTTCATGCAGTACGGCCTCGTCGCGGCCGTGCTCGTCGGCATCCTGTGCGCGGTCATGGGGACGTTCGTGGTCCTCAAGGGGCTCGCCTTCATCGGCGACGCGGTGAGCCACGCGACGTTTCCCGGGCTCGTCATCGCATACATGGTCGGCGCTCCGCTCTACATCGGCGGCGCGATTGCGGCAGTCGGGGTCTCGCTGGCGATCGGCTGGGTCTCGCGCCGGGGCCGGCTTCGGTTCGATACGGCGGTCGGGGTGCTGTTCGCCGGGTCGTTCGCGTTCGGGATCCTGCTGTTCAGCACGATCGAGAACTACGTGGCGGACCTGCTCGGGTACCTGCTCGGGAACGTGCTCGGGATCGGGCTCGGCGATCTGATCCAGGTGGCCGTTCTCGGGACGATCGTGCTGGTCGTCGTTCTGCTCCTGCGGAAGGAACTGCTGTTCTCGACGTTCGATCCGCTCGGGGCGGCGGCGTCGGGGTTGCCGGTCGCCGGGCTCGAGTACCTGCTCCTCGCCCTGCTCGGCGTGACGATCGTCGTGAGCATCCAGGCGGTCGGAATCATCATGGTCGTGGCGATGCTGGTCACGCCCGCGGCGACCGCGCAGCTCATGGTTGTCCGGTTCGGCCAGATGATGGCCCTCGGCGCCGCCCTGGCGGCCGTTTCGGCGGTCATCGGGCTGTACGCGAGCTTCTATCTCAATCTCGCATCCGGAGCGTCGATCGTCCTGGTCGAGACGCTCTTCTTCCTGGTCGCGCTCGCATTCGGGCCGAGGACCGGCGTCCTGTCCAGGTCGGGGCGACAGGTAGCGTCCGAGACTACCTAGGAGCCGCGTCCCGCTCCTGCGCGTCCGTCCGCGACGCCTCGAAGGTGGCGTGAAGCCGCTGGAACGCGGCGGAGGCCAGGCGCAGGAGTCTGGTCCCCGCGGTCGCGGTCGCCGGCGGCGATGGCCGCCTGGCCCTCTACTCGATCGGCCATCGGCGCGAGCAGCGCATTCCCGGCGACCGCGGCGCGCGCTTCGGGCAGGAACGCGACTGCGGCTTCCCAGTCCTCGAGGGCGGCAAGCGCTTCGAGCAGTGCGAACGTGTGCTGCGGCCCGTAGGTCCGTCCTTCGCGGGCCTTGTCCTCCGAGATCGTGCGTGCGGTCGCCGGGTCGCCGCTGAGCGTGGCGTAGCGGGACTGCCAGGCACTCGCGCTCGGACGATCGGCGAGAGGATCGCCGAGCAAGCCGGCGATCTCGCGGGCATCGCCGTCACGTCCGAGCACCGTCAGTGCCGCCGCGCCGATGGCCGGACCGTCACGGACGAACTGGCACTCGATGGCCGGATCCGTCCGGAATGCGGCCACGTGCTCGTCGAGGATCGGGAGCAGCTCGGGCAGCCGGCCGAGGTGGAAGAGCGCGACGAGAATGGGCCAGCTCGCGTGCATGATCTGGTGTGGGCCGGATCCGCTGCGCGTCAGCTCGCGGCTCTGGAGTCCCAGCGCCAGGCCCTGCTCGAAATCGGCGTTGACGTTGATCACGTGGACGGCGAGCTTGCGAATCGCGTCGGCGCGGTCGAGGCGTGAATCCTGTGGCCGAAGGGCTGCCACCTGGCTGCGCGAGAGCTCGACCATGTCGGAATAGCGCCCGGCAACCCCGTACAGCATGCCGAGCGCCTGATCTCCGCCGAGGACCAGATCGTCGCGGCCGAGAGCGCGACCCATGGCCCTTGCCTCTTCGACGGACGCGATCCGCTCGTCGATCGGGCGGGAGTCGGGTCGTGCCCCCTGGCCGAATGGTTCGCTGCCGCGATACAGCCGCGCCGTTGCGCCGTCGACGAGCTTGAACCATGCCTGTTCGGCCGGGTCCCGCGCGGCCCGGCTCCCCTCGGCGACGAGCGCCTCGACGTCGGCGGGATCAGGGCTGGCCCGGAAGGCCCCCGGATTCCAGGCCATCATCCAGCCGAGCCTTCGGCACAGCCGCGCCACGTCGTCCGGGCGAGCTGGCTGTCTCGCGGGCCAGCTCGATCGCATCCCGGAACATCGCGGCAGCGTCGTCCCCGTGGTAGTTGGACTCGTGGTCGACCGCCAGCGCTTCCAATGCCTGCAGCCGCTCGTCCCGCCCGACCGAGAGCTCGAGCAGGCGGCTGTGGAGCCAGACCGCGCGGTCGATCGCGAACCGCTGGCGGGCGGCGTCGCCCGCCCGGAGCAGGTACTCGACGGCCTTCCGGCGCGCCGACTCCCGGTCCGCGGGATCCTCCCAGGCGAGCTCGGCAAGTCCTGGACTCACCGCGGACGCGTAGTGGTGGGCGAGGAGGTCGGCGACCTCGTCGACCCGATCGCCTGCGATTTCCTCCAGCCACGCTCCGACGGCCGCGTGGGCGCGGGCACGCCGGCCCCGAGGCAGCGATTCGTACGCGACGTCATGGAGGAGGGCGTGGCGGAACATGTACTCGGCCTGGCCAGTGAGGCTTGACGATGGGCGGCGAAGGACGAATCCCGCCCGCTCGAGGGCCGCGAGGCGGGCATCGGCGCGCTCATCGGCGAGAGCACGGCGCAACGGCATCGCCCAGAACACCCGGCCAACGACCGCCGCCTCCTGGAGGACCCGCCGCTCCGGCAGCGCCAGTGAATCGAGGCGGGCAGCCAGGAGCGACTGGAGGGTGTCCGGCAGTGCCGCTCCGCCCTCGTCCCTGACGTGGAGAGTCAGCTGCTCGAGGTAGAAGGGGTTGCCCTCGGCCCGGGCGAGGACCTGATCGCGCACGCGGGCGTCGAGGGGAACGCCGGCCTGGAGGCTTTCGAGCAGCGCCTCGCTCGGCTCCTCGCCGAGAGGCCGGATCGCGATCGTGGAGTCGTCCGCGCCCATCCCGAAGCTCGGTCGAGCGTCTCGCAACTCCGGCCGCGCGGTCGCGAGGACGAGGAGCGGGCCGGTCGAGCGCAGCACGATCTGTTCGGCCATGTCGAGCAGCTCCGGGGCCGCCCAGTGCATGTCCTCGAGCACGACGAGGGACGGCGAGCCGGACGCGAACGCCGTCGCGCAGCGTGGCCACGCGAGACCGAGCCGCTGGGCGACATCGTCGGGTGACAGCGTGTCGAGCGGGTTGCCCGGCAGGCTGATCCCGGCACTCATCGCGAGGGCGAACGTCGTCGCCTCGATCTCCGCGGGATCATCGCCTTCCAGGTGCGCGGCGAGCCGTCGACGGAGCTTCGCCTGGACCCGCTTGGCGCTGTCGTCAAGCGAGATGTCGCAGGCGTGGCGCAGGATCTCCCCGAGGGGCCAGTAGACGGATCCGCGCCCACCCGACAGACAGCGCCCTCGCATGACCCTGGCGCCCGGATGCCGGCCGGGTAGCGCCGCCGCGACCTCCGCGACGAGGCGCGACTTGCCGACTCCGCCGGCCCGACCAGGACGACCAGGCGTGGCCGCCGGGTCTGGACGGTCTCGTCGAAGAGACCGAGAACCCCGAGGAGCTCGGACTCGCGGCCGATGAGCGGTGGCTCGTCGCGCGGGCGCGCGCGTGGGACACGCTCCTCCTCGAGCAGGCGATGCGCTCCGGAGCGGTCGCTGCCCGGCCTGGCGCGTTCCATCCTCTGCGTAGCGGAAGGCCTCGCCCGCGGCTCGTCGGGTCCGATCCGCCACGAGCACGGCCCCGATCTCCGCGGCCTCGCGGAGCCGGCCCGCGACGACGACGACGTCACCGGCAACGGTCCGCGGCCCCGAGCGTTCCCCGACCTCGGCGATGACCTCGCCGGTCGCGACGCCCGCATGAGTCGGAAGTGGAGCTCGCTCGACGATCTCGAGTCCAGCCCGGAGCGCGCGAGCAGCGTCGTCCTCGTGCGCCTTCGGGACGCCGAAGACCGCGACGACAGAACCGCCGGCTTGCGGGTCGGCGCTTGCCCCCCATCCCTCGAGGACCTCGGCGACGAGCTCTGTCCATGCCATCAGCCGTCCTCGCGCGAGCTCCGGATCGCCAGTGGGGACCACCGGTTCCGCCCAGAGCACCGTCACGAGCCTCCGTTCCTCCGCTGCAGGAGGTGGCTCCGCCGACTGGAGTGTTCCGTTCGAGTGGAGGCCGTCGATCGAACCGGGCAGCGCGGCCGCGGCCGGATACCGCCCGGCAAGGATCGCCTCGTGGAGGCTCCGAATCGGTTCGCCGGGGTCGATCCCCAGGTCCTCCCGGAGGCTCTCCTCGAGCAGGCGGTACCGGCGCAGTGCCATGTGGCGAGCACCGCCGAGTGCCTGGACTCGCATCAGTGCCATGGCGCCTTCTTCGTGGAGTGGGTCGCTGGACACGAGTCTCTCGAGAAGGGTCGAGGCGCCATCGAGATCGCCCGCTCGCTCACGTTCCTCGGCCACCTGGAGCAGGAGTCCGTGCCAGGTCGACTCGCAGCCGGTCCCTGGCGTCGACCGTCCACGGCTCGAAACGGTCTTCGGGCAGGAGCTCGCCGCGATACAGATCGAGCGCGGCCGCCGCGTCGCCGGATCGCGCGAGCGCTTCACAGGCGTCGACGTCGACCCACAACGTCCCAGCCTCGAGCGTGACGACCCCGCCCCGCACGCGGATATGCTCGGGCCCCAGGGCCTGGCGGGCGAAGTGCATCGCCTTGCGGAGGTTGGCAGCCTCCGCGTCGGCGTCGAGCTCCGGCCACAGCGCGTCCATGAGCTGCTCGCGATGGAGGCGATGATCGGGCGCGAGCGCCAACAGCTTGACAAGCGCGCGTGCCCGATTGCGGCGCCACGTCTCGTCGCTCACCGGCTGCCCATCCAGCTCCACCCTGAAGCCGCCGAGGAGCCAGATCTGCAGGCTGCCCGCGATCCCCACGCCCACCTCCGGACGGCATTCTCTCGCACGTGCGCCCAGCGGGGAACAGCCAGGGCACGGGCGGGGAACAGGACCGTCGGTAGCGTCCTCTCTGAGGTGGCCGACGTGCCACAACTGGAACAGGAGGACAACGTCATGGCGATCATGACAAAGGGCGTCCTTGCGGGCACCGATGAGGTGGCGGGACGCTTGACGGACGCCGGCATCCGGATTCTCGAGGTCGACGAGGACACGGAGGCGTTCAGCCGCGGTCACCTGCCGGGCGCGCTCGGGATTCACTGGAAGAACGATCTCCAGGACCCGGTGCGCCGGGACTTCATCGGCCCGGAGGCCTTTGCCGGCCTCATGGACCGCCTGGGGATCAAGAGGGATACCGAGGTGATCCTCTACGGCGGCACCAACAACTGGTTCGCCGCCTACGCCTACTGGTACTTCCGCTACTACGGCCACGCCAACGTCCGGCTGATGGACGGCGGCCGGAAGAAGTGGGAACTGGAGGCCAGGCCGCTCACGACAGAGGTGACCAAGCCCTCCCAGACCACCGGTTACACGGTTGCGTCAGCGGATGCCGCGATCCGTGCCCTTCGCGGATTCGTCGAGACCGAGGTCGTCTCGAAGCCCGGCTTCGGGTTGGTCGACGTCCGGTCGCCAGAGGAATACCGCGGTGAGCTGCTCGCGCCGCCGCACCTCCCCCAGGAGCAGGCCCAGAAGCCGGGCCACATTCCCGGCGCCCGGAACATCCCGTGGGCCAAGGCAGTCGACCAGCAGACGGGGGCATTCCTGCCCGAGGACCAGCTCCGAAGCCTGTATGAGGGCCAGGGCCTGACGCCCGATCTCGAGGTGGTGGCCTACTGCCGGATCGGGGAGCGCAGCGCCCACACGTGGTTCGTGCTCCATGAGCTGCTCGGGTATCCGAACGTCCGCAACTACGACGGGTCGTGGACCGAGTGGGGCTCGATGATCGGGGTGCCGATCGAGCGCTGATTCTCTGCCGGGAGGCCGGTGGCCGGCCTCCCGGCGCATCGACGAAACGACCGCCTAACGTGACCGGTCGGCGACCTCGATCCTGGCCGGGCTGAACGCGGCGAGGCGCTGGACCGCCGGCTCCTCCTGAACGGAGGGTCCCGCGGCGACCGCGCCTCCTGCCTGCTCGGCTGCAGCCTTCTGGTCCGCGGGACAGTCGCACGGCGTCGGCCCGCAGCGCTGGACGACCGGGTGGCGGGTGCCGCCCGCCAGCAACGCCTGAACCGCCACGTTGCCGGCATGGCGCTGGAGGTCGAACATCATCCGAGCACGGGTGCCCGTGTCCGCGAGCTCGGCGCGACCGAACGGAAGCCGCGACGCGTCCAGTAGCCGCGGTGTCGCCGACGGCCGCACCGGCCGGGGGATCACCTCTGAACCCCTGTTGACGAGGACCTGCACCCGTTGGCTCCTCTGGCGCGTTGGTCGTGCACGGGCACGGTCGATGACGCGCCGTTTCACCTCAAGTCTGCCTCCTGGGCGTCGAGATCGGCCGGACAACCAGGGCAGATCAACGTGCCCGATCGGGCAACCGTTGTCGACGCCTGGATCGTCGGGCGATCGACATCCACGCGACCTGGTCCATCACCCGCGCTCGACGGGAGTCGCAATCCGGGTGAACATGGCCAGATGGCCAACCAGCATGAACCCGATGCGAACGCCAGGCCGGTCGTTCGTCGCGTCGTTTCGGCGATTGACGACGCTCTCCACGGGGCGGTCGACACGGTCGAGGGTGTCGCCGGCGGCGCGATCGATGCGACCTCGAGGCGCTGGCAGGAGCGACCGGGCGCGCGGGTGCGAGCGGTTCGCCGACGCGGGCATCACCCGCTGCCCATGCTGTACGAGGATCATCCCGAGGCGCGCCGGGCGACGCCACGCGAGCTTGGGCTCCAGACGATCGATGTCGGCGACATCGCAGGCACCGCGATTGGCGGGGCGGGGCAGCGAGGGGGAGACTTCCTCCCGCTCAAGCCGTTCCGGTCGGGGAACTGGAAGGCGCGCTGGCAGCGCCTCCGGTCGGCGGCCGATCGCCTGATCCTTCTGCCGCCGATCGACGTGCTCCGGTTCGATGGTCGCTACTGGGTCCTCGACGGCCACAATCGGGTGGCGTCGGCCCTGTACGGCGGCCAGCTCGCGATTGACGCGAACGTCACCGATCTCCGCCTGCCCGGCCAGTCGAGATCGGAGCGGCCGGCGTCGCTCGCCGCCCAGGTGGACGACAGTCGAGACCTTCGCGCCGCCCTGACCAGGACCTCGGTCAGACAGGAACGCCGCCCGGCCGGTGAACGCGCCGAGGAACCGGCGGAGGATCGATGATTCGGCGACTCGTCGTTCCATGGCCGGATTCGCGCCCGTTCGCAGGTCGGAACGGGCGTCCGATCCGTTTCCTCGCCGCCTCCGACATCGAGGAACCCGCCCTGGTGCATGCCGCGAACCGCGAGTCACTGGGCACGCTGGACGGCATCCTGGGTTGTGGCGATCTCGACCCGGAATGGCTGACGTTCCTCGCCGACGCGTTCAACGCCCCCCTCGTCTACGTCCGCGGAAATCACGACCGGGGAGGGGAGTGGGAGGAACACCCGCTGCGCGCCCCGGCATGGCTTGATGCCGGTCGCGTCGATCGCCTCGCCGGAATCGCCGTTGTCGGAATGGGTTGGCCCGGCTTGTTCGAGGCCGGCAATCGGCGCAGACCCTGGCTCGCGTGGCGTCAGGCCGCAGCGATCGCGCGCCGCGTCGTCCGCGATCGGCTGGGCCGTCATGGCGAGCCGTTCGTCGTGATCAGCCACGTGCCGCCGGCCGGGATCGGCGACGCGCCCGACCCGTACCACAAGGGGTTCCCCGCCTACCGCTGGCTCCTCGGCTTCGTCCGGCCACCCGTCTGGATCCACGGCCACACGACCACCGCGTCGGTCTCGAGACTGCTGGAGCAGGCCGACAACACGGCGGTGGCCAACGCGACCGGGGCGGTCCTCGTCGAGCTCCGGCCGCCGGGGTCCTGAGCGCGAGGTGAGAACGTGACGTTCGCGATCTCGTGCGTCGATTGCGGCACGGCCGTATCCCCGGACGACGGGCGCGCCCTGTGCGGCCTCTGTGGCGGCCTTCTCGACTATCGCTACGACCTCGTGAGTGCCGTGTTCGATGAACAGGTGCAGTCGATCTGGCGGTATCGGGACCTCCTCCCGGTAGCTCCCAACGTGGATCCCGTGACCCTCGGCGAAGGCCGCACGCCGCTGATCCGGGCGCGACTCGATGTCGGCGCGGAGACGTGGTGGAAGAACGAGGCCGTAAACCCGACGGGTTCGCAGAAGGACCGTGCGATGAGCGTCGCGCTCACGCGAGCCCGCGCGATCGGGATCGAGGCCGTGTTCGTTGCGTCGGCCGGCAGCACGGCGCTCGCGGCCGCGGCCTATGCCGCGCGAGCCGGTGTCCGCTGCATCGTCCTCGTCGGGGAGGAGTCGTCCGACCGGAGGATCCTGCCCATCTCCGCGTACGGGGCGGAGGTCTTCCGGGTTCGAGGGTCGGTCGACGACGCGCTGGACCTGCTCGACCGCGCCGTTCGGGCGATCGGCCTGCACGACGTCTCGACCCGTCGGGCCGGCAACCCGGCCCAGGCAGAGGGTCCGAAGACAATCGCCTACGAGATCGTCGAGGCGCTCGGACGGGTGCCGGATTGGATCGTCATTCCGGCCGGCGGCGGAGGAACGCTCGCGGCGATCCAGCGTGGGTTCGATGAGCTCCGAACGATGGGCCGGGCGGATCGGATGCCCAGGCTCGCTTCGTTCCAGCCGGCCGGATACGACACCTTTCTGCCGGCGCTCGAGCATGGCTGGACGACCGACGCTGACCTCCGTGCGAATGCCTTCATCGAACGCCCGCCAACGGTCCAGGTGAAGATCGCCCACACGTACGCGCCGGACGGCGCCGCCGCCCTGGCCGCGATCCGCGCCTCCGATGGGATCGCTCTGAGCGTCACGGACGACCAGGCGATCATGGGGCTCGGGGAGCTCGCCGCGGTCGAGGGAATCTTCGCCGAGCCCTCGTCGGGCGGAGTCGTGGCGGCCGTCCGCCGCCTTGCCGCAGACGGCCTGCTCGATGCGGACGCCCTCGTCGTCGGAATCGTCGGAGGGAACGGGTTCCGCGAGCTGGATATCGTCGAGTCGTCGATGGCGAGCCGGGCGCAGTTCCTCCCCGACGTCGATCCGGTCGACTTCCTGGCCTCGCTCCGGTAGGCCGGGCGCGCGATGCGCCGGCGAAGGCGCTACCCTCGCCGTCGTGCCAGATCGACTGACCGGCCGGTCGCCACTGCCTGAGCAGATCGCGGGGCCGCGGGTCCTCGCGATCGGTCGCGGGTTACCGGCGGACCGCGTCGAGCCGATTGCCGAAGGGTTGATCGCCGGCGGGATTCAGGCCTTTGAGATCACTCTCAACAGCCCCGATGCCTACGGGGCGATTGCTGCGCTGTCCGATCGATGGGCGCAGCGGCTGCTCGTGGGCGCGGGGACGGTCCTCAACGTTGAGCAGGCGGCGCAGGCCGCCGGAGCGGGCGCCCGCTTCATCGTCAGTCCTCACACGGATCCGGCACTCGTCGACTGGGCTGTCGCACGCGGGTTGCCCGTCTTCCCCGGCGCCTTCAGCCCGACCGAGATCTTCGTCGCATGGAACGCCGGCGCGACCGCCGTCAAGCTCTTCCCGGCGTCCGTCGCCGGACCTGCGTTTATTCGCGAGTTCCGCGGCCCGTTCCAGGACATCCCGCTGATCGCGACCGGAGGCGTCACGATCGACTCGGCACCCGTGTTCCTTGCGGCCGGAGCCGCCGCGGTCGGGGTGGGCGGCTGGCTGACCGGCGACGGTGAGCCCGATGGGATCGCCGAGCGCGCCGCACGATTGATCGGCGCGTTGTCGGCGAATCCGGGTTGACCGTGGAGGACCTGACGATTGCGGTCTACGGGACGTTGAGACGCGGCCAGCGCAATCACCGTCTGCTCGATCGAGCGGAATTCATCGGCACCGGATTCGTCCGGGGCGCGCTCTTCGACGTGCCGCGCACGCCCTACCGGACGTATGCCTACCCGGCCCTGGTCGAGCGTCCGGCGAGGCGGGTCATGGTCGAGATCTACCAGCTCCCAGATGACGAGATGCTCACTACGCTCGATGCCCTGGAGCGGTTCGATCCGGCGGACGAGGCAGGCTCACAATACGTTCGCCGAGTCGTGGAGATCGCCGATGGACCGGTCAGCCGCGCCTACGCCTACTTCTATCGGGGCTCGCAGGAAGAGCTCGGCGAACTCATCGCGTCAGGCGACTGGGTGGCCTTCACCGTCTACCGAGCCCGCGATGCGGTCACGCCCCCTGAATCAGGCCGGCTCTCGGCGAAAGATCCCAACCACCCAGAGCACGATCAGTTCGATGATCGTCCAGCCGACGAAGGCCACGATGGCCGCGACGTCGAGGACTGAACCTGCGGAGTTGAGGGAGTCCGTTCGGAGGATCCCCTCGAACGGCGCAACGAAGATCTGGCTGATGTCCAGGATTGCGGACACCAGGGCATTGGCTTCTCGAGCATCGAGGAGGAGCAGGACGATGCGCGCTCCGATGACGACCTGGATCAGCCCGAACACGAGGATGACGACGCGCCGGATCGTTTCCGTGGCTCCGGGACCTGTCCTCGTCGTGCGATGACTCTCCGTCCGAACCGATTGCTGAACGGGGTCGGCCGGCGTCGGAGCCGGCGTCGGATTCGGACCCGGGGTCACCGTGGTTCCCTCGGTGACAACGGTCTGGTCGACTCGATCGGAGGTCATGGCGTCTCCCAATGCGCTTGGGCATCCGGGGGAGCGGGGGCATGAGGCCACCGCCGGACGACGCTCCGGCCACTGCTGTACGGCGAAGTGAACCACCGGGATCGTGTTATTGTCAACTGTAGTGTTGGATGCTCACTGTGGATGTGGGGCGAGATGACACGATCATTCGGAGCCGTGATCAAGCAGGTGCGTGAGGTGCGCGGGCTGTCGGCCGTCGAGGCGGCACGGTCTGCCGGCATCTCCGCGGCCTACCTGAGCAAGCTGGAAAACGACGCGGTCAAGAAGCCCTCGCCGCACGTCCTGCACCAGCTCGGCGAGGCGCTGTCGGTTCCGTACGATGAGCTCATGCGACTCAGTGGATACCGCGTGCCCGGTGACCGCGGCCATGGCACGGCGGGCACCATGGGTCCCGCGCTCTTCGCCGACCTGACCGACGATGAGCAGCACGAGCTGCTCGAGTATCTCGCCTGGTACCGCGCCCGACGGCGATCGAGGGGTGGAGACGGCAGCTGATCGAGCTGGGCCGACCAGGCGGCTAGGATTCCGGGCCGAAGATCAGATTGAAATCCGGAAGGACGCCCTCGGCCCCGACGAGGAACAGCAAGCCGACACCCAGGCTGAAGGCGCCGGCCAGGATTCCGATCACGAGATAGATGCGGTTCCGGAGCTGGCTGGCCACGAACCCGGTCGCGGTCACGAACACGATGATGGAGTTCGAGATCAGCAGGCCGATGATGAACGCCACCATCATCGGGATCCCGAGCCCGACGCCGGCGGCACCGCCGACCGCAGCGATGATCAGGACCTGGGTTCCGGTCTCCGCCCCGACGCCATGGATCATGCCGACCCCGAAGGCGGTCCGTGGTCCGTAGGCGCTCATCTCGACCGGCTCGACGTGGTCGTGTCCGTGAAGCCTGGCCCCGAACCAGCGCCAGGCGTACCGGACCGAACCGAACACGAGCATCCAACGGCTGCGAAGGCGGAATTCAGTGCCGTGCCGGAAGTACGCGTAAACGGAGTAGAAGACCCAGAGACCGAGGACGATGAGCGTCACGCCGACGACTCGGCCCATGATCGGGTCGATCCAATCCGGCAGGAGCGCTCCGAACAGCAGGGCGGTGAGGCCCAGCGCTGCCACGACCACTGCATGACCCAGGGCGTAGAGCGTTCCGAGGAAGATCGCCCGACGCTGTTCGGACAGGAACCGGCGTCGAGTCAGCGACACGGACCCCATGCTCGGCACCGCCAGGGCGGCCCCGACCGCCGCATGGGCCCTCATCTCGGCCGGACCGCCGTGGGAATGCGGCTGTGCACCGGCTTGATGCTCAGCGACATGCCGTTCGTCGCCCGCGTCAGCCGCCGCCGTCGTGCTCGTGATGTCGGTGATCGCAGCGATGTGATCCCAGTCGACGCCGTGGCGAATCCCAAGCAGGAGGGCCGTCGTGAGCAGCGTGACGGCCGACGCGGCTGGGGCGGTCGCGGCCAGAGCGGAAATCACGTCCACGGTGCGATCCTCATGCGCCTTGTTGCATGTCTCAGCAATAGCAGGGTGTAACAATACGACATGTTATCGTTCGCAGCGTGAGCATGGATAGATCACAGCTCCTGGAACCCGAGCGCATTCGCAAGCAGCTCCGAGAACGAGGGATGCGCTGGACTCCGCAGCGGCGATCGATCCTCGAGGTCCTCGGCGCGACCCTCGGCCATGTCACTGCGGGCGAACTCGTCGAGCGGTGCCGCGCCATCGATCCGGACGTGACTCCGTCGACCGTCTATCGGACGCTCGACACCCTCGAGGAACTTGGGCTCGTCATCCACAGCCACGGTCCCGACGGACGCGAGGAGTACCACGTTGGCCCGGACAGCGAGCACGCCCACCTGCAGTGCGACACCTGCGGTTCCACGTCGGAGCTTGGCGCTGACGAGATAGCCCCGCTCCAGGAGCAGCTGCGCCGTGGTCGAGGCTTCGTGATCTCGGTTACGCACCTGACGATCACGGGGCGGTGCGCCACTTGCGACGCACGCGAGGCTCCGCCCGCGTAGCACTAGCCGAACGGCGCGTGCCGGTCGCGCGGTCGCCGCTACGGAAGAGGGGGACCTACGCAAACCATCGGGTAGTAGTACAGACCGATCCGGAAGATCACATTCCCGGGACGACCCTGTGCCGACGAGGACCCCGATGCCCAGACTGAACCTCCGGACGAAGCTGCTTGGCACTGGCCTCGTGCTGCTCGCCTTCACCGCAGCGATCTCCGCGATTTCCATCTCCACGATCTCCGGGGCGGTCGATCGTGGCACGACGATCTTCGACGACGGCATCGTGCCCCTGGAACAGCTCGGCGGCGCGCACAGCCAGCTGGGGGCTCTTGATAGGCGTGTCCTCCAGGCGCTCCTGGCCGGTACCTCGATCTCGGCGGCGGACGTCGCGGCAATCGAAGAGGAGGCGGTCGCGCTGGACGCCACGATTCTCGGCAACGAGGGCGACGAGGGCACGTTGTCCGACGACGAGTCGGTTGTCATCGAGGCATACAAGGCCGACTTCGCGGCCTACTCGGCGGCCCTCCACTCGGTGCTCGAGCTGTCGTCCGAGGGCAGGGCCAGCGTTGCATCGGCCGCCTACTCGCTGGATCAGGCACCGGCCTTTGCGGCCGTGGATGCCGACATCAAGGCGCTCATCGAGCTCGCCGTCGCCGATGCCAAGGAGCTCGACCTCGCGCTCGACGCGACCAAGGCCTCGAGCCCGGCGATCATCCTGCTCGGACTGGCGTCGGCGCTTCTCGTCGGCATGGCGCTCATGCTGTGGACGAGCCGGTCGATCGTCCGCGGCGTCCAGGACGTCCAGCGAACGCTGACGGCCCTGACGCGATGGCTGTGCCACCTGGCTGTCTGAGGGACTCGCCCGCCTCCGCGACAACGACCTGACGCTATCGCATCGTGCCGACCACGCCTGCCATCGCCGACTTCGGTACGCGACGAGATCGGCGAGACGGCCCGCGTTGCGAACACGATGCGCGAACGCCTCATCGCCACGGTCGAGGCGTACAACGCGGCGTGCGACGGCCTCGCCAGCACGGTCGGCGAGGTGCAGGTCGCATCCGACGCCATCGCCCAGACCGGCAGCCTCCTCAACGCGGCGGCCCGGGAGACCGGCGGAGCGATCGGTCAGGTCGCGGGCACGATCCAGCAGGTCGCGGCCGGTGCCGCCGACCAGGCCCACGGCGCGTCGGACATGAGCCGGGCCGTCGGCGACCTGACGAAGGTCATCACCTCGGTCGGTTCGAGTGCCACGGAAACCTCCACCAGGCTGGCCCAGGCAACGACGACGATCGACTCGATGGCGGTCGCCATCGAGGCGCTGGAGAGTGCCTCGACCGAGGTTCGTGACGTGTCCGCGTCTGGCCGCCGCTGCCGCGAGAACGGCGCCTCCGCCGTGGCCGAGACCATGACCGGCATGACCCGCATCAAGCAGGCGGTCGACGCGTCCGCCGTGACGGTGACCGAGCTTGGCGCGAAGGGCGAACGGATCGGCGCGATCGTCGAGACGATCGACGACATCGCCGACCAGACCAACCTCCTTGCCCTCAACGCCGCGATCGAGGCAGCCCGCGCCGGCGAGCAGGGAAAGGGCTTCGCGGTCGTCGCCGACGAGGTCCGCCGGCTGGCCGAGCGGTCGGGTCGCGCGACAAAGGAGATCGCGGCTCTGATCGCCGAGGTCCAGGCCAGCACCAAGGAGGCCGTCGCGGCCATGAACTCCGGCGCCACCGAAGTCGAGTCCGGGACGCGGCTGGCCGCCCAGTCTGGCGCTGCGCTGGACGACATTGCCAGTTCCGTTGCCGCCACGCGGGCGGCCGTCGAACGGATCGCGACGGCGATCCGCGCGATGTCGACCGCCTCCACCGGCGTGTCCGGCGAGATGGGCGAGGTCTCGTCGATTGCCGAGGCCAATCTCGAGGCCTCGATGAGGATGGCCATCACCGCCGACCTCGTCGCCCGCTCCGTCGACTCGATCGCGGCCGTGTCCGAGCAGAACTCGGCCGCCGCGCAGGAGGTGTCGGCGGCGACAGAGGAGATGTCGGCTCAGTCCGAAGAGGTCTCGGCGTCGGCGCAGGCGCTCTCGGAGATGGCCGATCGCCTCGATGCGATCGTCGGTCGGTTCCAGCTGGTCTCCGTTGACGCCGCGTCCGCCGAGGCGGCCGAAGGGACCATCGTGAAGCGTCGTCGAGCGGACGACTGGAAGCTGCGCACGGCCTGACCGATGGACACCACCTCAGCCACTGAAGGCACCGTCCCGGCCGGATCCGAGCTGCCTGCAGCGCCGCACTCCCTTCGCGTGCTCGTCGTCGACGACAGCGCCATGCTCCGGCGCGTCCTCCAGCGGGGCGTCGAACGCGAGGGCCATGTCTGCCTGGCGGCCGGCGACGGGGTCGAGGCGCTCGAAGTATTCGATGCGTTCCGTCCAGACGTCGTGATCAGCGACTGGGAGATGCCTCGGATGGATGGTCCGGAGCTCTGCAGGCGCGTTCGCGAACGGGCATCCGACCTGTACCCCTACTTCATCTTCCTGACGTCACTCGACCAGCGTGAGCACATCCTGACCGCGATGGCGGCAGGGGCCGACGACTACCTGGAGAAGCCCTTCGACCCGCACTCGCTCGCTGCCGCGCTCGTGGCGGCCTCGCGGGTCACCGACCTTCACGCCCGCCTGCGCGCGCAGCGAGACGACCTTGAGCGCCTGAACCTGCGGCTTCACGGCGACGCGCGTCGCGACCCGCTGACCGGACTCGGCAACCGGCTCCGGCTGCGCGAGGACCTCGCCGCATGGCAGGCGAAGCCGGGCGAGTCCGGTGCCTCGATCGCCATGTGCGACATCGATTTCTTCAAGCGTCTCAATGACCGCGATGGCCACCTCGCCGGGGACGGGGTTCTCGAAGCGGTCGCGGCCACCATCCGCGATGCAGTTCGGGGCGGCGACAGCGTCTATCGCTACGGCGGTGAGGAGTTCCTCGTCCTCCTGCCGGGCGCCAGCCTCGACGCGGCCGTCGGCGCCGTCGAGCGGATCCGCGCAGCCCTCGCCAGTCGCGCGATCGTCCATCCTGACTCCGATGTTGCCCCGATCGTCAGCCTCAGCTGCGGCGTCGCCTACACGGCGTCCGGCGGCACCGAAACGCTCAAGGACTGGATCCATCGGGCGGACGAGGCGCTGTACGCGGCCAAGGCCGGCGGCCGCAACCGCGTCGAGCGGAGCGCGTCACCCGATCAGCCCGCGGCCGCCTGAACGTGTCGACCGCAGCGCGCCCCGCCGTCGAGGAGCGCGACCTCGTCCTCGACCGATACCGCCACCTCGTGCGCTACGTGGTCAATCGGCTGAGCGCGCGGGTCGTCGGCGTGTTCGACGACGATGATGCGATGCAGGCGGGCATGCTGGGCCTGCTTGCTGCGCGCGATGCCTATCGACCCGAACGCGGTGCCTCGTTCGAGACGTATGCGATCCTGCGGATCAGGGGCGCGATCCTCGATGCTGTTCGGGCTCTCGATCCGATCCGACGACAGAGCCGCGACGCCGCCCGGGCGATCGCGGACACCCACAGCGCCCTTGCCGCCACCCTCGACCGCGACCCGACCGACGGCGAAGTCGCCGAGCACCTCGGCATGACGGTCCAGAGATGCGTCGAGCTCCGCCGCATCGGCTCGCTTACGGTGGTGTCGCTCCAGTCCGACGGCGGCGAGAACATCGGCGAGCGAGCGGGCCTGGGTGACGGCATCGCCGATCCGCAGGCGATCGACCCGGTGGATCGAGCGGCCCGGAAGGAAGAGCTCTCGACGCTCGTCCAGGAGGTCGCGATGCTCGGCGACCGGAAGCGACGGGTCATCGCCCTGTATTACCGCGACGAGCTGACGTTTCGCGAGATCGCCGGCGTGCTCGGGGTCTCGGAGTCGCGAGCCTGCCAGATCCATCGGAGCGCGCTGCAAGGGCTCCGGGAGCGATTGTCGGCCGGGCTCCCGCAGGTCCCGGCAACCGCGACCGGCTGATCAGTCCGCCCGGACGTAGAAGCCCGGTCCATCCACTCTCAATCCGAACCGCCGCGGCTGGAGAATCGCCTCGGTCGCCCCGACGAAGAGCAACCCGCCGGGCTTGAGCGCCTCGACGAGGCGCCGGTGGACCGCGGTCTTGGCCCCGTCGGTGAAATAGATCACGACGTTTCGGCACAGGACGAGGTCGTACGTCCTGACGGCCGTCGGCTGATCGAGCAGGTCGTGCTGCCGAAAGGCGATCATCGCCCGCACCTCGGGCCGGAAGACCCACTTCGTGCCGTCGGGAACCATGAAGCGATCACGCCGGGCGGGCGACACACCCGCCGCCCGCGAGAGATCGAAGCGGCCGGCGCGGCCGACGTCCAGGGCCGTTCGGTCGATGTCGCTCGCGACGATCCGGATCAGCGCGTTCGGTGCGACCTCCGTCGCGAGCATCGCCAGCGAGTACGGCTCGAACCCGACGGAACAGCCCGCGCTCCAGGCTCGAAACCCCGGCCGGCCGGCCGCCTGGTCGGCGATTCGCTGCCCGAGTCGCTGCCAGGCCGCGGGGTCGCGGAAGAACTCGCTGACGTTGATCGTGAGCATGTCGCGGAGCTCGGCAAGCAGATCCGGGTGATCCTTGCAGGCGATCAGGAGGGCGTCGGCGTCGACGAGGCCGCGACTCGTCGCGAACCCGTTCACCCGGCGCCACATCTGGGCCGGGCGGTACTGGTCCAGGTCGATCCCCAGGAGGCCGCGGAGGCCGCCGGCGAGACGGGCGTACCCGGCCATGTCGACCTCGGCCGCCGGGGCGAAGGTGCGCGCGATCGGCGTCGTCACGCCGATCTCAGGTAAGCGCGATCCGGCCCGGCCAGGCGATCGACGTCGACGACCAGGGCGACACCGCCATCGGCGAGGATCGTCGCCCCGACGACGCCGGTCGGCAGTTCACCCGGCAGGCCGAGCGACTTGATCACGATCTCCTCGGTCCCGAGGAACTCGTCGACGCCCAGGGCGAGCTCCGTGCCGCGGCTTCGGACGAGGACCGCCCTGACGTACTCGTCGGAATCGGCGTCGCTGTGCGGGTCTCCCATCGCGACGCCGAGAGACTGAAGCGGCACGACCCCTCGGGGCAGGTTCAGGACGGGCAGCGAAGCGACCGTCTGGACCTCGCTGGCGTTGCACGCGCTGGGTCTCGAGGACGGACCGGAGCGGGATCGCGCAGATCCGCCGACCGGACCGGACGAGGAGCGCCTCGATGATCGCGAGGGTCAGCGGGAGGGACATCGCGATCGTCGTCCCGGAACCGACGGTCGAGCTGATCGAAACATGTCCACCCAACCGCTCGACATTCGTCAGGACGACGTCCATCCCCACGCCGCGTCCGGAAACGCTCGTGATCTCTCGAGCCGTCGAGAAGCCTGGCAGGAAGATCAGCCGGATCGCTTCGGCGTCAGTCATCCCGGCCGCGGTCGCGGAATCGATGAGCCCGCGCTCCACGGCGGCCCCCGAGATGGCGAGTGGATCAATGCCTCGCCCGTCATCCGCCACCTCGACGATGACCCGCCCGTCCGCGTGGCGTGCCGTCACCCGGATCGTTCCCCGGACGGGCTTGCCGGCCGTGACGCGCTCGGGACCCGACTCGATCCCGTGGTCGAGCGCGTTCCGAACGAGATGGGCGATCGGATCGCCGACCTCTTCGAGGAGGGATCGATCGAGCTCAGTCTCCTGGCCATCGAGCTCGAGGCCGACATCCTTGCCGAGCTTCTCGGAAAGATCCCGCACGAGCCGCGGAAAGCGGCTGAAGATGGTCTCGATCGGCATCATCCGGAGCTCGCTGACGCTCGCCTGGAGTCGATCGACGATCTGGGCGAACTGGCGGGCTCCATCCTCGGCCTCGGTCGCCAGGACCTCCTCCCCGAGGCGGGCTGCCAGCTGCCGCGCCTGTCGCCGAAGGCGCGTCTTCTGGACGATCAGCTCACCCACGAGGTTCATCAGGTCGTCGAGCTGGCCGACATCGATTCGGATCGTGTGGGCGGCCGACCGGCGGGCAAGCGGCGCGTCCTGGCTGCCGGCGCCGATCGCGTCGGTCACGATCGGAATGACGGCATCATCAAGCTCGTGGATATCGGCCCGGACGACGTCCTCGATTGCCCGCAGTCGCCCGAGCAGGTCCTCGAAGTCGGCCGGGCCACCGCCCAGCAGGACCGACAGGACCGAGCCACACTCGCCCGCCTCGATCTCCACGATTGAAGGAACACTGCCGAGCACGCGTCCGGTCTCGGTCGCGGCCATCAGGCCCTGGAGCAGACGGACGTCGGACCACTCGGAGGCATCATCGACGGCGACCGTGATGACGGACCGCATGCCGTCGGTCGGCGTTGACTCGTCGAGCAGTCGGGCCAGCTGGCCGGGATCGAGCGGGGGTGCGGCCAGTGCGGTGACATGGTCGGACATCGTGGCCGTTGCCGGGTCCGCGGCGAGGGCGAGGGCCAGCCGGTCGACGATGCCGCGGGCAAGCCGCTCCGGCGCGTCCGTGAGCGTGTGGCCGGCGGCCACCTCGTCGACGAGGATCCGCAGGACGTCCACCGTCGGCAGGAGCAGGTCGTCGAACGAGGCGAGATCCTTGAGGAGGCCGCTTCGCAGGGCCCCGAAGACCTCTTCGAGCGCGTGGGTCAGCTCCGCCATCCGGCCGTGGCCGATCGTCGCGGCCGATCCCTTGAGGGTGTGCGCCGCGCGAAAGATCTCGGCCAGGGTTGCTTCGTCTGCCGCGTTTCGCTCCAGCTCCAGGAGGCCACGCTCGATCTGTTCGATCTGCTCGACCGCCTCGGCGACGTACACGAGGTCGTCGCCCGGCTCGAGGTCGAACGTGAGGTCCATGACTCGCTGTCGGTCTCGCCGCCGGCGAGCTAGGCCGAGGCTCCCGGATCGACCAGGTCGGCGGCTGCGGCCGACGAGTTGGCCAGGAGCCTCTCGAGATCGAGCACGACAATCAGCCCGTCGGCTGTTCGGGCGATGCCGGTCAGATGCTCGGCGGCCACACTGGCCGTGAGCGCCGGAGTGGGCTCGATGGCAGACGACGCGATGTGGACGACCTCGTTGACGGCGTCCACCACGAGGCCGATCTGGGCGCCCGCGGCGTCCGCGATCACGATCCGGCTGAAGCGGGTCGGCGACGCCTCGGGCAGCCCGAATCGCTGGCGCAGGTCCATCACCGGAATGACCCGCCCGCGCAGGTTGATGACGCCGCTGAACGATCGATCGGCGCCAGGCAGGGCCGTGATCGCCGTCAATCGAATGATCTCGTGGACCCGACCGACCTCGATGCCGTAGCGCTCGCCGGCCACGACGCAGACGACGAACTGGATGTCGACGTCAGTTGGCGGCTGGAATGGCTTCGATGCGTTGGTGGGCAGGGCCAGGGATTCGGCGGTCATCTGATCGGGCTCCGGATGGCGGCGTCTCGCTCGGGATCCATGATTAGGTATCGGCCAGGGCGGGCACGTTCCGTAGGCCCCTCCGTACATGCGGCCGTGGCGCGAACTCAGCGATCGTCGTCGCCCAGTCGGCAATCGCATCGGCGATCTGGTCGATCGGGAGGATCCGATCCGCCACTCCTGCCTCGGCGACCGCGCGCGGCATGCCATACACCGACGAGGTGGCCTCGTCCTGGGCGAGCACGAACCCGCCGTGAGCGTGCGTCGCCTCGGATCCGGCCGTTCCGTCACGGCCCATCCCGGTGAGGACGACCGACAGCAGCCGACCACCCCAGACGGGTGCGGCCGCGAGCAGCGTGACATCGGCGGCCGGTCGCACGCCGTTGACGCGCGGCGACTCGTCGAGCGTCACGCGACCCGCCCCGTCCACGAGCACGTGTCGATCCCCCTTTGCGACGAGGATCAGATCGTCCACGAGCTGGATTCCGGCCGTTGCCTCGCGGACGGCCAGCGGCCCGACCCGATCGAGCCGTTCGGCCAGGGTCGCGGTGAAGCCGGTGAGCATGTGCTGGACCACGACGAGGCCCGCCCCCAGGCCGATCGGTAGCTGGCTCAGCAGGGTCTCCAGCGCGCGAGGACCGCCGGTCGAGGTCGCCACGACGACCAGTCCGCGAGCGCCCTGGCTGGTCCTGTGCCGCCGAATGGCCGGCGGGTGACCGACCGGGCGGGTCTCCACGGAGCCTGTCTCAGGCCTCGGTGTCGCGAGAACCTGCGTCCGCGGGACGAGGGCGGCCGCCCGGATCTTTGCGAGGAGATCGTCGACGAACGGATTCGGGCCGCTGCCCCATGCCTCGTCGGGCTTCGCGATCGCATCGGTCGCCCCGGCCTTGAGGGCATCAAGCGTCACCTCCGCGCCGGCTTTCGTCGCGCGGCTGAGCATCACCACACGCGTCGGGCGCTCCGCGAGCAGGCGCCGGAGCGTCTCCAGGCCGTCCAGCCCGGGCATCTCGACATCCAGGGTGATGACATCGGGATCGAGCCGGTGGGCTGCCTCGAGCGCCTCGAGTCCGTCGGCCGCGACACCGATGACCTCCATCCCGTCGGTGCGACCGAGAACACGGGCGAGGACCATCCGGAAGACCGCCGAGTCGTCGACGACGAGGATGCGGATCGGCGGACTCATCGAGAGCCGATCAAGCGGAGGAGGGGACGGCTGCGCACGGTCCTACCGCAGGAGCCGGCTGACGGCGCTGAAGAACGAGTCGGCCGCGAACGGCTTGACCAGGAACTCCCGCGCACCGCGGCGGATCGCGTCCATGACGACCGATTGCTGGCCGATCGCAGTGAGCATCGCGACCTTCGCCGACGGGTCCAGCGTCCGGATCTGGTCGAGTGCCTCGAGGCCGTCCATCTCGGGCATCGTGATGTCCATCAGGACGGCGTCGGGCTGTTCCCGGACGTAGGCGTCGACCGCGGCCTGTCCGGTCCCTGCCTCGATGACCTCGTGACCGGCTTCCCGGAGGAGTCGGGCGGTTCGCAGTCGGACGAATGCCGAATCGTCCACGACAAGGATCTTGGCCATCAGGCGGCTCCGATGTGTGGTTCGTGGTTGCTAGAGGATGGATGTGCCATTGATCGTCCTGATCGAGAGTTGGCCGGTTTTCAGGTCGAGCTCGACCGAGCGTCCGACGGAGCCGCCGAGGTCGTGGCTGATCAGCCGGAGTCCGGCGGCCGCCATCGCCTCGCCGAGGGCAGAGACGTTGCGCCGGCCGACTTCGAGGCTGCCGCTCACGCCGATGAACATCGCCGCGCCGCCGGCAGCCTTGAATTGCATCCGGCGCGGTGATGCGCCCGCGTCGGTGAGGGCCGCGAGAAACCAGGGCATGCCCGTATCCACGTACTTTGCCGGGCTTCCGGCGCGTGAACCCGAGGGGAGCATGAAGTGGGCCAGGCCACCGACGCGCGTGACAGGGTCCCATGCGGCCAACCCCACGCAGGAGCCGAGCCCGAACGCCGCGAGCGTCAACCCGGTGCCGTCCACGATGGCCTCGCCGATCGCCACGGTCCGAGGGAACCGGATCGCCTTTGCTGCGGCCGCGGGCTCGATCATCGCTGGGAAGCGGGCACGACCAGGAGCACGCCCGTTGCGTCCCGACCGTCCTGGGCGAATCTCGTCCGCGCAGCGAAGAGCATCTCGTCGGCGCCGGCGGCGACGCTGACGATCGCATCAAGGACGGCACCAGCCATGTCGTAGACGAAGACCGGGACTGTCGGATGGATCGCCTCGCCAAGGTGATCGCCCAGCCGGCTGAGGACCGCCGAGACAGCCACGTTCGCGATCTCTTCGAGCGCGGATCGCTCGAGCGCCGTCATCCCTGCCGCCTCGGTGCTCGGCGATCCGTCGTCGGTTCCAAGTCCGCTGAGAACGATCCTTGCCAGGCTCTGTGCTTCGACCGGCGGCAGCATCAGGACGGCGTGCCCGCTGAGTGGGCCCGAGAACCCGACATAGACCGCGGCGACGGCGACCTCGGGTCCCCCCGCGCTGACCAGGACTTCCGTGGCCGTGAGCCGGCGAACTTCCGACGAGGAGACGTGCAGGTGCCCGCCGGACATCTCGTGGCAGCTCGAAGCGGCTGCCAGGAGGCCGCCGGCGAACGCGGCCATCAGGGCTGGATCGTCAAGCGGGTCGCGGAGACTGATCGACACGGAGACCTCGAACGAGTCGTCGCCCGTACTGAATACGAGGGCTTGATGGAGGTATCGGCTGGATCCGCGGTGTTCTGAAGGGCGGACTTGCTGGATCGTCCAGGTGAACCGGCCGGGTCCTGACGACCGTATTCCGAATTGACGACATACTGAAGAGACCTTCATGACTGATCAGCACACCCGTCGACACCTTCCAGGACGCCGCGCCGTGGTGACGGTGCTCAGCGCGGCTCTCGTCCTTGCGGCATGCACGTCGAGTACGAACCCGGTCGTGCCGTCGCCCACCGAGACGACCGCCGCGGCCGGCGGCGTCAGCACGCCACACGTCACGGATGCGCCACCGACCGTCGATCCGACGCCGACCGAGGCCCCGACGCCAACGACTGCACCGGCGACGCCGAGCGCTGAACCACCGGTCCCCGAGACGGACCCCGAGCCCTTCGCGATGAACCTGTACAGGAAGGGCGACTACGTGGCCCAGTTCACCTTCGAGTGGTGCGTTGGAGCCAGCGTGCAGATGGCCCTGAACATGTCGACGGACGGGTCGCACACGACCCGCGCTGAACAGCAGCGCATCTGGGAAATGGCCCGCGATCGCAGTTTCAGTCCGTTCGGAGGCGCCAATGGACGCGGCTGGACGGCGGCACTGAACGAACTCGACATCGGGCCGTACAAGCTGGTATCGCTGCCGACGTTCGAGGAGGCCCTGAACCGTGCCGCCGAAGCAATTCGCGCCACGGACCGACCGGTCGGTCTCGTGATGTGGCGCGGCAGGCACGCCTGGATGATGAGCGGCTTCGAATCGACCGCCGACCCGGCCGAATTCGACGACTTCGCCGTCACGGGCATCCGCGTGCTCGATCCGCTGTATCCGCACGGCAGCCGCGTCTGGGGATCCAGCCCCAAGCCGAACAGCCTCATCTCACCGAAGACCCTCGCGAAGCAGTTCGTCCTCCGTGACAGCACCCGAGTCAACATCGGGGTCCCCCCAGGCTACGTGCTCGTGCTGCCCACCGTCGACGACGCCTGACGTCCAGCCCAGCCGGGCCAGGGTGGAGACCGCACCAACCGATCGGTTGATGGCCTGATCAACCGGCCTGGCCGAGAGTTCGAGCCGGTCGGGCGATGCCTTCGCGACGTGGTCCCGGCAAGACTGGGCACATGAACGTCATCGAAGTCACCAACATCGTCAAACGCTACGGTTCACACACAGCAGTCGACGGCGTCTCGTTCACCGTCGAAGAAGGCGAGATCTTCGCGATCCTCGGCCCGAACGGCGCTGGCAAGACGACCACGGTCGAGTCCATCAGCGGATTGCGGACCCCGGATTCGGGTTCGATCAGCGTTCTCGGGCTCGACCCGCGACGTGATCGCGACGCGCTCCGCGGCGTCGTCGGCGTCCAGCTCCAGGAGAGCGAGTTGCCCGATCACCTCCGCGTCTGGGAGGCGTTGGATCTGTACGCCTCGTTCTACCCGCAACCGCGGGATCAGGAACGGCTGCTCAACGATCTCGGTCTGGCAGAGAAGCGCAACACCGCATTCGGGAAGCTGTCCGGCGGCCAGAAGCAGCGGCTCTCGGTTGCGCTCGCCTTGATCGGCAATCCGAAGGTCACGATCCTCGACGAGCTCACCACCGGCCTCGATCCCCAGGCCCGGCGCGACACCTGGCAGCTCATCGAGAACGTCCGCGAAGGCGGCGTGACGGTCATCCTCGTGACCCACTTCATGGAGGAGGCCGAGCGCCTCGCCGATCGAATCGCGCTCATCGACGCGGGTCGGGTCGTCGCGCTCGACACGCCAGCCGCGATCGTCTCACGGGTCGATGCCGAGCAACGGCTCAGCTTCCGCCCGTCCGCTCCGATCGACGACGAGCTGCTGACCGACCTGCCCGAAGTTCGCAGCTGTCAGTCGCGACGGTTCGACCGTCATGGTCGCGGGGACCGGCAACCTCGTCCAGGCCGTCATGGCGGTCCTCGCACGCCACCAGGTCGTGGCCAATGAACTGCGGATCGACCAGGCCGATCTCGACGACGCGTTCGTCGCATTGACCGGCCGCAAGCTCGCCACCTAGCCTGCCTGAAGGAGACGCCCAATGTTTACCAAGATCCTCGCCGTCGAGGCCAAGCTGTTCTTCCGCGAACCCGGCGTCTGGATGCTGACGATCCTCCTCCCGACGATCATCATCGTCGTGATCGGACTCCTCTTTGGACTCAAGGCGGACCCGGCGCTGGGCGGACGGAGGTTCATTGACATCTTCGCGCCGTCGATGGTCGTCATGACCCTGGCGATCCTCGGCGTGAACACGCTGCCCGCCCGCCTCGTGAAGTACCGCGAGAAGGGCGTCCTCCGCCGCCTGTCGACGACGCCGGCCAGTCCACGGTCGCTCCTGCTCGCTCAGCTTGTCGTCAACATGGCCGTTGCGACGATCGGCCTCGATCGTCCTTGTTGTCGTCGGGAACGTGGTCCTCCAGATCCCGCTACCGCAGGACTTGATCGGGTTCGCCGCGGCGTTCCTGCTCGGCATGTCGGCCCTGTTCGCCCTGGGCCTGTTGGTCGCCGCCGTTGCCCCGACCACCGGCACCGCGACCGCCCTGCTCGTGCCGCTGTTCGTGCTCGTGATGTTCCTGGGTGGGGTATACCTGCCACGGATGTTGCTGCCTGAGTTCCTGATCCGCCTCGGCGACTTCACGCCGCCCGGTGTCCAGGCCCTCCTGGACGCGTGGTCGGGAACGTCGCCGCAGCTCACCCAGCTGGCGGTCATGGGCCTCATCACGGTGGCAGCCGGAGCCGTGGCCGCCCGACGGTTCCGCTGGGAGTGAGCATGTCGCCGGCGCCAGGTTCGCCGTCCACCGCCCCGTCGCTCTATGAGCGATGGGGCGACCGGCTGAACGATTGGTGCCCCTACGTCACGCTCGCTCTGTCGTCGGTGCTGGCCCTCGCCTGGTCGAAGGACAGCGCAAGCGAGCGCCTCGTGACGGCGGGCCTGGTCGTCATCGCCGCGCTGTGGGTGTTCCTCGGCTACACGCGCGCGCCGACACCCCGACAGGCGCATCCGGTCCGGATGATCGTCTACTTCATCGGCCTGCTGGTGATCGCGTCGGTGCTGGCCGTACGCGAATACATCTTCTTCATCTTTCTGATCACCGGGTTCTTCCACGCCATGCTGCTGCGGCCGTGGCCGGTCCTCATCGGAGGCGTGTTTGCCACGTCGGTCCTCGTCAACACGGTGATCGGCGGGTTCCCGACGAACCCGGAGTGGTTGACGATCTGGGTGGCGATCATCGTCATCCAGACGCTCGCGATCGGAGCCGGCGGGCTCCTCGGCGAGAAGCTGGCCGAGCAGAGCGAGCAGCGGCGCCAGGCGGTGGCCGGGCTCGAGGCGGCTCTCGAGGAGAACGCGGGCCTCCACGCCCAGCTCCTGAACCAGGCCCGTGAGGCCGGCGTGCTCGATGAGCGGCAGCGAATGGCCGGCGAGATCCACGACACGATCGCCCAGGGACTGACCGGGATCGTCACCCAGCTCGAGGCTGCGCAGCAGGCCCGGGACCGGCCCGACGATTGGCAGCGGCATGTCGCGAATGCGGTCAAGCTCGCCCGGGAAAGCCTGTCCGAGGCGCGGCGAGCCGTCGAGGGTTCGCGTCCCGAGCACCTCGAGACGGCCCGGCTGCCCGATGCGCTCGCCGAGGTCGCCCGCCAGTGGTCGGAGATCAACGGCGTCCCGGTCGAGGTCGTCACGACCGGCGACGTCCAGCCGCTCCACGCCGAGGTCGAGGTGGCCCTGCTGCGAATTGCCCAGGAGGCGCTGGCGAACGTCGCCAAGCACGCCAACGCGTCTCGCGCCTGGCTGACCCTGTCCTACATGGGCGACGTTGTCACGCTCGACGTCCGCGACGACGGTGTCGGCTTCGAGGTGCCCGATGGCTCCGGCCGGCGCGGCGCGGGCTTCGGCCTGACCGCGATGCGGCAGCGGGTCACCCGTGTGGCCGGAACCCTCGCCATCGAATCCGAGACCGGAGCCGGGACGGCTGTCTCGGCCCGAGTTCCGGCCATCGTCGCGCCCGGGGTGGTCGCCAAGTCGTGAGTCCGATCCGGCTCCTCATCGTCGACGATCACCCCGTCGTGCGCGACGGGCTTCGCGGGATGTTCTCGGGCGATCCCGAGTTCGAGGTCGTCGGCGAGGCCTCGGATGGTGCCGAGGCGATCACACTTGCGGTCCGGTTGGAGCCGGACGTGATCCTGATGGACCTCCGGATGCCCGGTGTCAACGGTGCGGCCGCAATCCGCGAACTCTCGGAGCGCAAGGTCCCGTCGAGGGTCCTCGTCCTGACCACGTACGACACCGACAGTGACGTCGTTCCGGCGATCGAGGCTGGCGCCACGGGCTATCTGCTCAAGGATTCTCCGCGAGATGAGCTGTTCAGGGCGGTGCGGGCGGCGTCTCGCGGGGAATCGGTGCTCGCGTCGTCCGTCGCGACGCGCTTGATGAGCCAGCTCCGAGAGCCCGCACAGGATTCCCTGAGCGACCGCGAACTCGAGGTCCTGTCACTGATCGCCCAGGGACTGACGAACCGCGGGGCAGCGGCGCGCCTGTTCATCTCGGAGGCGACGGTCAAGACCCACCTGCTCCACATCTACGCGAAGCTCGAGGTCAATGACCGCGCGGCCGCCGTTGCAACCGCCTTCGAGCGCGGCTTGTTGCCACTCGGAGGCTAGGACGGCTCAGCCGCGACTCGCACCCCCAAACCGACGAGGATCGCACCCGTCACCGCATCGAGCACGCGTCGAACGGCGGGCGGATCGTCAGCGCGGTGTCCTGACCGGGCGTCACGATGACGACGATCGAGATCGCGAGAAACGCGACGATGCCGTGGTCCATCGTTACGACGACAGGCGGTCGATACGGGCGGCCATGATGAAGTCGTTGCGTGACAGCCCGCCGACCGAGTGGGTCGAGAGGGTGACGACGAGCCGACCCCATCCGACCTCCATCTCGGGGTGGTGGCCCTGCGCCTCGGCCAACAGGGCGATCCGAGTGGCCAGCCCGAAGGCCGCGTTGAAGGTCTTGAGGGTGAACTCGCGACGGATCTCGCCCGTGTGGACCCGCCACTCATCCGAGATGACCGCGGCGAGCGAGCCCGCCTCCTCCGTGGTGAGCGCCGGCGTCCCCGCCGGAATCTCGGCGCATCGTTCGCGAGCCAGCGCTTGGGGCGTGATCGGTGCTGCGCCGGGTCCACTCATGAGAGTTTCAGCATAGCGTCGGCGGCGCATGGGGCGGACTTGCGCGAACGCGCCGCGGCGGGCTCAGTCGAGGTGGAAGATCTCCTCGAGGCGCTGGTGGAACCCGGTCGCCGGATCGGTGAGCGGGTCGATCAGTGCCGCCATCTCCGCCTGCCAGCGGTCGTTGACAGGACTGGCCGCCATCGACGCCCGGAACGCGGCGAAGTCGTCGACCTCGAGGTAGGCGAACAGATCAGACCCGCGGATGAAGATCGAGTAGTCCCGGCAACCGGCGCCCTTGAGCGCGGCGAGCATCTCCGGCCAGACCGTCGCGTGCCGCCGTCGGTACTCGGCTTCCTGCCCCGGCAGGATCCGCATCGTGAATCCCACGCGTTCCATGCTGTTCCTCCGAATCACAGGGCCCCGGAAGCGTCGCCTCCGGGGCCCTGATCCGCAATCGGTGATGCGGGACTAGAAGTCGAAGTCGTTCACGTTCGTCTCGTCGAACCGGAACGCCGGCCCGAGGATGACGGTGCTGTCCGCGCCAATGGTGTACGGCTTGTCGTCGTTGAGGCCCGGCACGCTGAAGGTGTCGCCTTCGGCCCCGGTGATCTCGCCGCTGACGAGCTTGGCAGCGACGGCGTACGACAGGAGCCCAAGGTCCGGCACGCTCCACAGCCCGAAGACCGGGGATGTGCCGTCGGCGACGAACGGTTTCATGTCGTTCGGGAACCCGAGCCCGGTCACCTTGACCGAGTCCGACTTGCCCGCCTGCTTGACGACCTGGGCGGCCGCCAGGATGCCGACCGTGGTCGGGGCGACGATGACCTTGAGGTTCGGGTACTTGGTCAGCAGGGCCTGCGCCTGCTGGGTGCTCTTGGTGGCGTCGTCGTCGCCGTAGGCGGTCTCGACGAGCGTGAGCCCCTTGTACTTGTCTTCCCCGAGTGTGGTCGTCATCAGTTCGATCCACGCGTTCTGGTTGGTCGCCGTCGCGGCGGCCGACAGGATCGCGATCTCGCCGGTGCAGCTCGGGGCGAGCTCGCAGGCCCAGTCGGCGAGGTTGATTCCGACACCGCTGAAGTCGACCTGGTTGACGAAGACGTCGTAGGCGCCGACGGCCGGGCTGGAGTCGAATCCGACGACCTTGATCCCGGCATCCATCGCCGCCTTGAGCGCCGGAGCGACTTCATCCTTGCCGGCGGCCGAGATGATGATCGCGTCGACTCCCTGGGTGGTGAGATCCGTGATGAACGGGATCTGCAAGTCGGCCTTGGCCTCGTTCGGGCCGACCTGGATGATCGTGCTCCCGCTCTCTGCGGCGCCCTTGTCGATGCCGGTCTTGGCCGCCGCGAAGTACTGGTTGACGATGTCCTTCGGCAGGTAGCCGACGGTGATGGGTCCGGCCGCCGGCGAGCCGGCGGGCTCGGAGGCGGGTGCCGAAGCCGGCGCGGATGCTGGTGCCGACGCGGCGGCCGAGGCGGGCGTCGACGCGCCCGGCGTCGAGCACGCACCGAACACGACGGCGGCGATGCTTGCCAGGGCGATCACTCGCCCACTGGTTCTGAGCTTCAAGGCTGTTCCTCCTCTATCTAAGTTGCTGCCTTCTCACCAACCGGGACCGAGTCGGCCGGCGGCGGCCGCCCTCCACGGACTCGATCGATGGCCGACTTGGCCTGGTGAGCAAAGGTGGGGATGACGACGGAGAGGATCAGCAGCGACCCGAGGGCGATGCTCTGGACCTCGACCGACACGCTGGCAAGGCGGAGTGCGTTCTGCATGACCGCCACCGTCAGGACCGCGAGGACGACGCCCGGGATCGTTCCGGACCCGCCGAAGATGTTGACCCCGCCGAGCAGCACGACGGTCACGACGGTCAGCGTCATGCCGCTGGCCGCGTCGGCCCTCGCGCTCGACAGGCGGGAGGTCAGGATGATGCCGGCGATGGCGGCGACCACGCCGGCCAGGACGAAGAGGCTCACCCTGACCCGGGTGACCCGAACGCCCGAGTAGCGCGCGGCGCCGGTGTTCTTTCCGATCGAGTAGATGTGGCGGCCGACCCAGGTCCGATGGAGGACCACGCCCAGGATCAGCGCAAGGCCGAGGAAGATGACGAACGGCCACGGGATCAGCGTCCCCGGCACTCGGCCGAAACCGAGCTCGGTGAACGCGGCAGGGAAGTCGCTGATGCCACGCGGACCCAGGATGATCAACGCGAGGCCGCGGAACAGCGCCAGCGTCCCGAGGGTCACCACCAGGGACGGCAGGCCGCCGCGGGCAACCAGGAGTCCGTTCATGAGCCCGCCCAGGGCCCCGACGACGAGGACCACCGGGATCGCGATCGTGAGCGGTACGCCTGCCGCCCACAGGAACCCGAGGGTCGCGCTGGCGAGGCCGGCCATCGACTCGACCGAGAGATCGATCTCCCCGGCCACGATGATCAGCGTCATCGCCAGGGCCATGATCGCGACCTCCATCAGGGCCGCGATGAGGTTCGAGAAGTTGCCCGCCGTCAGGAAGAACGGTGAGAGGGAGTTGCCGATCACAATCAGCGCCAGGAGCGCGATGATGAGGACCGTCTCCCAGCGCGCGAACACCCGGGTCCACGGTCGCTCGCCGGTCGCTGGTCTCGTTGCGGCGCTCATCGCGCGCGGTGTCCTGCGGTCGCCCGCTTGAAGCGCCGGAGGATGATCGCGTCCGCGCTGACGGCGAGGAGGATGACCACCCCGTAGATGGCCTGGAGCCAGAACTGCGACAGGCCGACGAGGATGAGTGCGTTCGCGATGAATCCGAGGAACAGCGCGCCGAGCGCGGCGCCGGCAAGCGTCCCGGAGCCTCCGAAGATGTTCACGCCCCCGACGACGACCGCGGCCACGATCGCAAGCACGACCCCCGTCGCCGATGTCCCGTTGATCGTCCCGAACTCCATCACCCACATCACGCCGGCGACACCGGCCAGCAGGCCGCACAGCGAGAACGCGGTGAACACGACGAGCCGGGAGGGGATGCCGAGGATCGCGGCGGCCTCGGGGTTGCTGCCGACGGCGTACAGCTGACGACCAAAGCGCGTCGAGCGCAGGATCACCGAGCCGATGACCACCACGACCACGGTCACGACGACAAAGATCGGGATTCCGAGGATCGTATCGCGCGCGGGATCGGTAAAGCCGGGCGGGAGGCCGGCCAGAGGGACCTGGTGGCTGCCGGCGACCAGGTAGTCGATGCCGCGAAAGATGCTCAGTGTCCCGAGCGTCGCCACGATCGACGGTACCCGGAACAGCGTCACGATCACGCCGTTGATCATCCCGAGGATGAGCCCGAGGCCGAGCCCCATGACGATCGCGCCGCCGGCGTCGAGCGCGTGCAGCTCGAGGGTACGGGCGACGGCATAGGCGACGAGGCCGATCGTCGCCTCGACGGACAGGTCAATGTTCCTGGTGATCACCACGAGGGCCTCACCGACAGCGGCGACCGCGATGACCGACGCGAGCACCGCCACCTGGCTGAGGTTGGAGATCGTCAGGAACTGCGGAGCCGTGAGTGTCACGAGCCCACCAAGGACGACCATGATCGCGACGAGGCTCAGCTCTCGCTGGCGCCCGATGGCGGACAAGATCTGGCCACGGTTTCCTGCCGCGGCCACGGTCGCCGTCGCTCCGGTCTCAGCCATCGGAGCCGCCAATCGGTACCGGCTCGTCGCCTGCCACGCTGCCGGTGGCGGCGAACATCACGCGCTCCTCGGTCGCTCGATCGCGTGGGATGTCGCCGGTGACGCGTCCCTCGTGGAGCACGAGGATCCGGTCGGACATCGCGAGGACCTCCGGGAGGTCGCTCGAGATGAGGATGATTCCCAGCCCGGACGCGGCGAGTTCGGAGATGATCCGGTGGACCTCGACCTTGGCGCCGATGTCGATCCCGCGAGTCGGCTCGTCCAGGATCAGGATCCTGGGCTTCGAGGCGAGCCACTTGGCCAGGACGACCTTCTGCTGGTTGCCCCCGGACAGGGCCCCCACCAGCTGGTCGACGCCGGTCATCCTGACGTCGAACTGCCTCGTGAAGTCGTCGGCGACCTTGCGTTCAGTCGAGGCGCGAATCAGGAAGCGCGGGAAGATGCGCGGAAGGATCGGCAGGGTCACGTTCTGGGCGATCGAAAAATCCAGCACGAGGCCCTGCTGGTGGCGATCCTCGGGCAGGTACGCGATCCCGGCATTCATCGCCGCAGACGGACTCACGAAGGACACTGCCGTTCCGCCGACGAGAATCTCGCCGCCATCCCGCTGGTCGATCCCGAACAGGACCCGCGCCACCTCCGTGCGGCCGGCCCCGACGAGGCCGGCGAAGCCGACGATCTCTCCGGCACGTACCGAAAACCCGATGTCTCGGAATACACCGACCCGCGTCAGGCCCCTGACCTCGAGCAGGACGTCGCCGATCGGTGTCTCGACCTTCGGGAAGAGGGACACCGTCCGTCCGACCATGTGGCGGACGAGGTCAGCGGTGGTGAGCTCGCTGGTGGCGGTCGTGACGACGTGCCGGCCGTCTCGGAAGACTGTCGCCCGGTCGCACAGGTCGAAGACCTCGTCGAGGCGGTGACTCACGAACAGGATCGACACGCCGCGGTCGCGAAGCCGACGGACGATCGTGAACAGGCGGTCGACCTCGTGGGCGGACAGCGACGCGGTCGGCTCGTCAAGGATGAGGACTCGTGCCTCGACGGAAAGCGACTTCGCAATCTCGATCAGCTGCTGGTCGGCCATCGAGAGGCCCCGGACTGGCGCGTCCACGTCGAACTGCACGTCCAGTTCGCGGAAGAGCGCTGCCGCCGCCCGGCGCATCCCGCCCCAGTCGATCGATCCCAGTCGACCGGACGGGGCATGGCCGATGAAGACGTTCTCCGCGACCGTCAGGTCGGGAAACAGGCGCGGCTCCTGGTGGACGACCGCGATCCCAAGAGAGCGGGCCTGGGCGGGACCCTGGACCTGCGTCGGCTCGCCGTCGAGATGGATCGTCCCGCTGTCGGGCTGATGAACGCCGGCGAGGATCTTGACGAGGGTGCTCTTCCCGGCGCCGTTCTCACCGACCAGCGCGTGGATCTCGCCGGGCAGGAGATCGAGCGACACGTCGTCGAGCGCCTGCGTGGCGGCGAAGCGCTTGGAGATCCCGTGCAGCTCGATGCGGGGCGGCGCGGCCACGGCCGGCGACACGGTCACCGGGGCGACCTCGTCGCGCCCGACCTGGTGGCCGGCGAGGGATCCGCGGCCATGTCCGGACCGAGGACCCGAACCTCGACGCCCCGAGCCTTGAGCGCCCGGACCATCGCGTCCGGCGCTCGCTCATCGGTCAGGACGATGCTGATCTCATCGGTCGGGCAGAACGTGGCGAATGCCGCCCTCTCCCATTTCGTGTGGTCGACGATTGCAATGACCTCGCTTGCTGCAGCGACCATCGATCGCTTGATCTGGGCTTCCTCGTCGGTGGCGTCGGCCAGCCCGGACTCCGGCGTGAAACCCGCCGCACCGAGGAACGCCTTCTGGACGTTGATCCGGCTGAAGAGGCCGTCGCCGAGCTGGCCGACGACGGACAGCGCCTCCCAGCGCACCCGCCCGCCCAGCATCAGTACCGTGATCCCCGGATGACCCGCGAGCTCAGATGCGATTCGAAGCCCATTCGTGATGACCGTCAGCTGGCTCCAGGCGTTGCGCGACTTGAGCTGACGGGCGACCGACAGGGCCGTCGTGCTCGCGTCCATGACGATGCTCTCCCCGTCGTGGACGAGGGCGGCCGCGGCAACGCCGATCCGTCGCTTCTCGTCAGCCTGCAGTCGCTCACGGATCTCGAAGGAGAGCTCGGGGCGACTTCGGTCGATGGCGATTGCCCCACCGTGGGTCCGGACGAGTCGGTGCTCGGCCTCCAGGGCCATGAGGTCCTTCCGGATCGTGACCCCGGAGACGCGGAACTGAGCCGCCAGGTCGCTCACCCGCGCACGCCCATGCTCCTCGATGGTCCGCACGATGTGCTCCTGTCGCTCACGGGCGAAAACGTCGCCCGGGGAGGCGCTGGCTGGATCGGTCACGCCTCTCCTCCCGTCCGACAACAGGTAGAACGGCTGGTTTCGATTGGTTCCCGACGCACAGTAGACTTCACGGGAACGCAATGTCAAGAAGGTAATTGAAAGCAATTGAAATCTGTGGCAGGCTACGCGCCATGGTCAGGACAACCGACTCCGCACCACGGCAATCCGTCGGTCCGGAGCCGTTCTGACGATCGATCCGGGCGGCCGGCCAGCGACGCCACCTCCTCCGGCGCCCGCCACGGCCCCGCCGCCCGGATCGGTAAGCCAGCCGGGTAGCAACGTCCAGATCGAGTCAATGAGTGCCATCGACGGATCCGCCCCGACAGCGACGGAGGCAAACGTGACGAGCAACCAGGCCGTCGTCGCGGCCCTGCGAGCCCAGCGAATCGAGCTGCCCTCGTGGGCCTTCGGCAACTCCGGGACGAGGTTCAAGGTCTTCGCCCAGAAAGGCGTGCCTCGGGACCCGTACGAGAAGGTGGCCGACGCCGCCCAGGTCCATCGCTTCACGGGCGTCGCGCCGACGGTTGCGCTGCACATCCCGTGGGACAAGGTCGACGACTACGCGGATCTCGCTCGCCACGCCGCCGGCGTCGGGGTCAGCCTGGGCACGATCAACTCCAATGTCTTCCAGGACGACGACTACATGCTCGGGAGCGTGTGCCACCCCGATTCGCGCGTGCGTCGGAAGGCCCTTGACCATCTCCTGGCCTGCATCGACGTCATGGACGCGACCGGTTCACGCGATCTCAAGCTGTGGTTCTCGGATGGGACGAATTACCCCGGCCAGGATGACATCCGCGCTCGCCAGGACCGGCTGGCCGAGGCGCTCGCGACCGTCCATGCCCGGCTCGGGCCCGACCAGCGGATGCTCCTCGAATACAAGCTGTTCGAGCCCGCGTTCTACACGATGGACGTCCCCGATTGGGGGACCGCCTACATCCAGTCCGTCGCTGCCGGGCCGAAGGCCATGGTCGTCGTGGACACCGGCCATCACGCACCCGGGACGAACATCGAATTCATCGTCGCGTCCCTGCTCCGGGCGAATCGCCTGGGCGGGTTCGACTTCAATTCGAGGTTCTATGCCGACGATGACCTCATGGTCGGGTCCGCGGACCCGTTCCAATTGTTCCGGATCATGCACGAGGTCGTGCAGGCAGGCGCCCTGAGCGTCGAGTCCGGGGTCGCGTTCATGCTGGACCAGTGCCACAACATCGAGCCCAAGATCCCCGGGCAGATCCGATCCGTGATGAACGTCCAGGAGGCGAGCGCCAAGGCCCTGCTCGTCGACGCGGCCGCCCTTGCCGAGTCGCAGGAACGCGGCGATGTGCTGGGTGCCAACGCCGTCCTCATGGACGCCTACAACACCGACGTCCGGCCGCTTCTTGCCGAGGTTCGCACCGGGCTGGACCTCGATCCCGACCCCGTCGCCGCGTATTCGAGGTCGGGCTATGCGGCGACGATCGAGGCCGAGCGGGTCGGCGGACAACAGGCGGGCTGGGGGGCATGAGCGTCGAGTCGGTGACGCCCGACACGACTCCACCTGGCGTCGCGCTCCTCGGGCGGTCGAACCGCCTCGGGTCCGACCCGCGCAACACGAACTACGCCGGCGGGAACACGTCGGCCAAGGGAACCGGGATCGACCCCGTGACCGGCGCGCCGGTGGACCTGCTCTGGGTCAAGGGCTCGGGCGGCGACCTGGGCACGCTGACCGAGGCCGGCCTCGCCGTTCTGCGACTCGATCGACTGCGCGCGCTCGCCGATATCTATCCCGGCGTCGAGCGCGAGGACGAGATGGTCGCTGCCTTCGACTACTGCCTGCATGGTCGGGGTGGCGCGGCACCATCGATCGACACGGCGATGCACGCTCTCGTCGACGCCCCTCATGTCGATCATCTCCACCCCGACTCGGGGATTGCGCTCGCAACCGCAGCCGACGGCGAGGCCCTCACACGTCGATGTTTCGGCGACCGTGTGGCCTGGGTCGACTGGCGTCGTCCGGGCTTCCAATTGGGCCTCGACCTGGCGGAGATCCGACGCTCGCAGCCGGGCGCGATCGGGGCGATCCTCGGAGGACATGGGATCACCGCCTGGGGCGACACCTCGGACGAATGCGAGGCGCGGTCGCTCGAGATCATCCGGACCGCCGAGCAGTTCATCATCGACAACGGCGGGCCGGACCCGTTCGGCCCGCTGATTCCGGGTTACGAGCCACTGCCCGAGCCTGAGCGCCGCGCCCGCGCGGCGGCGTTGCTGCCGCTGATCCGCGGTCTCGTGTCGACCGATCGCCCCCAGGTCGGTCACTACACGGACAGCGACGTGGTGCTCGACTTCGTCGGCCGGACGGCGCACCCGCGCCTGGCGGCGCTCGGCACGTCGTGCCCCGACCACTTCCTTCGAACGAAGATCCGGCCCCTGGTCCTCGACCTTCCGCCGGCAGCCGCCCTGGACGAGGTGGTCCCCCGGCTGCGTGAACTCCACGACGCGTATCGCCGTGACTACCGCGCCTACTACGAGCGTCACGCCACGCCACAGAGCCCGCCGATGCGCGGAGCGGATCCCGCGATCGTGCTGATTCCGGGGATCGGGATGTTCTCGTTCGGGCCGAACAAGCAGACGGCGCGCGTCGCCGGCGAGTTCTACGTCAATGCGATCAATGTGATGCGCGGTGCCGAGTCTGTCTCCATCTACAGCCCGATCGCCGAGTCGGAGAAGTTCCGGATCGAGTACTGGGCGCTCGAGGAAGCGAAGCTGGCCCGGATGCCGGAGCCAAAGCCGCTGGCTGCGCGAGTCGCGTTCGTGACCGGAGCTGGATCGGGAATCGGCAAGGCGATTGCCCACCGGCTGGCCGCGGAGGGCGCCTGCGTCGTCGTCGCGGACATCGATCCGGACAGCGCCGAGACCGTCGCGCGCGAGCTCGGCGGAACCGACACCGCGATCAGCCTGGCCGCCGACGTCACCGATGAGGCGCAGATCGCGGAGGCGTTCCGGCGCGCCGTCCTTGCATTCGGCGGTGTCGACCTGGTCGTCAACAATGCCGGGCTGTCGATCTCGAAGCCGCTCCTCGAGACGACGGTCGGCGACTGGGATCTGCAGCACGATGTGATGGCCCGCGGCTCGTTCCTCGTGTCGCGCGAAGCCGCGCGGATCCTCATCGACCAGGCGATGGGCGGCGACCTGATCTACATCGTCAGCAAGAACGCGCTCTTTGCCGGGCCGAACAACGTCGCCTACGGCGCATCCAAGGCCGATCAGGCCCACCAGGTCCGGCTCCTCGCGGCCGAGCTCGGCGCGTACGGCATCCGGGTGAACGGCGTCAATCCGGACGGGGTCGTGCGCGGATCAGGGATCTTCGCGAAGGGCTGGGGGGCGGATCGGGCGCGCACGTACGGGATCCCCGAGGACAAACTCGGCGAGTTCTACGCCCAGCGCACGCTCCTGAAACGCGAGGTCCTGCCCGAGCACGTCGCAGCCGCTGTCTTCGCCCTGACCGGCGGCGACCTGAGCCAGACGACCGGCCTCCACATCCCGGTCGATGCGGGTGTCGCGGCGGCCTTCCTCCGGTGACCGGGCGGCTCGTCGCTGCCGTCGACCTCGGTGCGTCGAGTGGCCGGGTGATGGTTGGTCGGGTCGCCCCGAACGAGCTCGAGCTGACGGAGATCCACCGCTTCCCGAACGAGCCGGTCCGACTTCCTGACGGCCTCCATTGGGACATCCTGCGGCTCTATCGCGAGGTGGTCGTGGGCTTGCGCGAGGCGAGCCGGGCTGCGGACGACCTGGTCGGGATCGGGATCGACTCCTGGGCGATCGACTACGGGCTCCTCGACGAGGCAGGGAGCCTGCTTGGCGACCCGTACCACTACCGCGACGAACGGAACGCCGCCGCGGTCGACATCGTCCACGCGGTCATCGCGCCGGCGGACCTGTACGCTCGGACCGGGCTCCAGTTCCTGCCGTTCAACACGATCTACCAGCTCGCGGCCAGTCGCGGCACGGCCGCATGGGGGGCCACCCGGACGATGCTCCTCATCCCGGATCTCATCGGCTACTGGCTTACAGGCGTTCGGGCCGCCGAAGTCACGAACGCGTCGACGACCGGGCTCCTCGACATCCACCGTCGAACGTGGGACGAGGAGCTCATGGCGATGGTCGGATTCGCCCCGGACCTGTTCGCACCGCTCGGTGCTCCGGGCGAGGTGGTCGGCCCGCTGCTGGATGACGTTCGACGGGAGATCGGAACGCCGCCCGAGACGGTCCTGACACTCGTCGGTTCGCATGACACGGCGTCCGCTGTCGTGGGCGTCCCGGCCGGCGAGGCGTCGTTTGCATACATCGCCTGCGGCACCTGGTCGCTGGTCGGCGTGGAGCTCGATCGCCCGGTCCTGACCGAAGAGAGTCGCGAGGCGAACTTCACCAACGAGGGCGGGGTCGACGGTCGGATCCGCTATCTGCGCAACGTGATGGGCCTCTGGCTGCTCCAGGAATCGCTCCGGACCTGGGAGCTGCAGGGCAGTCCGGAGCGCCTGCCGGCGCTTCTCATCGCCGCCGGCGAGCTTCCGCCCGGCGGACCGATCATGGATCCGGACGATCCGACATTCCTGCCGCCCGGCGACATGCCGTCGCGGATCGCAGCGGCATGCCTCCGACAGGACCAGGCGGCCCCGACGACGCGAGCCGGGCTCGTGCGATGCATCCTCGACAGCCTCGCCGCCGCATACGGCCGTGCCGTGCATGATGCGGCGCGGCTGTCCGGCCGATCCGTGGAGGTTGTCCACCTGGTCGGTGGCGGGGCGCGCAACTCATTGCTATGCCAGCTCACGGCGGACGCGTGTGAGGTCCCGGTGCTGGCCGGACCGGTCGAGGCCACGGCGCTCGGCAACGTGCTCATCCAGGCTCGGGCCCTCGGCCTGCTCGCCGGCGACCTGGAGTCGCTCCGAGCGCTGGTTCGAGCCACCCAGGACATCCGACGATACGAACCAAGGACGACGATCGCGCGGCGTCGATCCTGAACGGGCGCGGGCTACCGATCGCCCGTCGTCATCACTTGTCGTGCTTGATCGTGGCAGCGCCAAAGATGACGCTCGTGTCGATCGTCAGCGTGGGCGCACCAGGCTCGGCTGGCTGGACCTCGCTGCTCAGGCCGCCGAAGATCGGGGTTCCGTTCGCCTCCACCCGCCAGCCGCGAGGTACGACCACGTCCACCCCACCGAACACGGTGGTCGCCGCCAGGGTCGCACCCGCGGGATCCAGGTTCGCCTGTCGCAGATCGAGCGTCACACCGCCGAAGATCGCCGTGATCGCGCCGCCCTGGAATCGCTGCGAGGTGACCAGCAGCTCGTTGCTTCCGAACAGGGCAGATGTCTGGACAGTGTCATCGGCCCTACCGGCGGGTACGTTCCGGCCGGGCAAGCGAAAGATGATCAGCAGGCCGACCGCTACGAGAAGCACCGGCCAGACGTAGCTCCAGACGTCGTCGCTGATCAGATCGAGCTGCGTCAGCAGCAGGATCAGCCCGAAGCCCGTGACGATCAACGCCCCGACGGGCGACCGGGGCCGCTCGGCCAGCTGACCCAGGCCGACGGCAACGATGCCGAGCGGCCACCAGTCGGCGATCAGGTTTCCGGCGTCGATCTGGCCCGTCTGATCCAGGAGGAACAGGACCCCGACCGTGATCAGGACGATGCCCGCGATCACCGGACCGAGCTCGTACCGAGACCGCCGCGTCGAGTCCGACTGTGGCTGCGTCGAAGTCATCTGAAGTCCCTCAACTTCCAGGCCGCCCAAAGGTTGCGACATTGGCTCGCCGGCCCGGGCTGTCGCGCCTCCACGGCCGACAATAGCACCGGGCGTAAGGCCTATCGCCTCAGCACGAACTCGACCCAGTCGGACCGGATCGGCTCCCCGGGCCCGGAGACGTAGCGGCAGCGGGCACGGTACGCGCCTGGCTCGGTCCAGCTCGGCAGGAAGCCGGCGAACTCGGCGGCCGTGCCCTGGCCGGGTTCGAGCCACTCGATCGGCGGTTCCGACGGGGGCACCGGTGGCGGCGGCAGGTACACCGGGCCGCCGGCAACGTCCTGGATCTCAAGGGCGAGGGACGGCGATGACAGGGGCGCAACGTTGATCGACACGCCCTGGTCACCCGCATTCGTCAGCCTGACGACCGCGACGAACTGCTCCGCCGCGCCGGCCTCGGGCGGATCGATCGTGAGCCCTGCCACCAGTGCCACCGCTTGGTTCAGCAGCTGGTTCCCTGCGCCACGGTCGCGTAGGTCGCGCCGCGGAGGGTCCCTGCCGCCTGTCGGACCGTGTCGTAGTGGCGCGCGACGGGCGGATTGGCGGGGTTGTTCATGATCGCGCCGGTGGCCTGTCGACCCGGGCCCCAGGCCACGCCGTTGACCGTGAAGTACTCGTCGAGGGCACCGAGCATGTGGCCGAACTCGTGCGACACGTCGATCGTGTCGCTTGCCCCCCACAGCCCCATGTTCGCCGTGCTTGCGCCGACGTTGACGACCTGGTGCTCACCGGACGTCACGAACTGGATGTCGGTCACGATCCGGAGCCCGTCGGAGCAGCAGCAACTCCGCCGGCAGAGCTTGAACCGGTTGTTCCAGACTGCCTCGATCGCCGTCTCCCACGCCGAGCGCTGGGCCGCGGTGATCGTCCCGACCAGTCGGACGCGGATCAGGACTCGGGCGGTGCAGTTCGTCTCGTCCAGCGTCAGCAGGAACCGGGCGCGCCAGCCATAGGTGCCGTTCCAGGCCTCCGACCCAGCCGGCGCATCAGAGATCGTCTCGGTGCGCGGTTGATCGATCTCCTGCGATCGAACGTCGGTACATCCGCGTCGGAGCAGGCGGGTGACGATAAAGCAGTAGATCCACCAGTAGATCCACCAGAAGAGATCCCGGATTCGCTCCCAGATCCGTTCGACCAGGCCTACCCAGGGCGGCTTCGGGAGCTGCGGGTGCACCTCATCGGGTGCCGGCTTGAAGTCCGGGATCTCGATGCCCGGCACGAATCCGCGCTCGGGCCGCAGCGTGACCGTCAGCCAGTCGCTCCGCAGCGGATCGTCCTTCGTGCCGCCGAGGGCGGGGAACTCCCCGAAGTAGCGGACCCGGTATTCGCCCGGCGCCAGACTCCGATCAAGGAATCCGACGTAGTCGATCGTGACTGTCCCGCCGGGCTCGATCAGCTCACCCTCTTCGAGATCGAGCGCGTCGGGCGCGGACGGCGGCGGCAGCAGCACCTCCCGGTCGTTGCGGTCCCGCAGGTCCAGCACGAGCGCCGGGTGCGACGCCTGGTGAACATTCAGGCGGGTTGGTTCGGCACCTGTGTTCGTGAACGCGACGGTGAACCCGAACTCACCTGCGACCACGTCGTCGCGCTTCTCGGCTCGAATCTGCGCTTCGAGTTGCGGCATGGCGGCCCTCCCTTCCGACGGCAGTCGGCAGAGGAACCGTAGCACCGCGGTCCACGATGCGAGGTGCCCGGCGGCGCAGCCGCCGGGCATTCGCGCGCTTCGTCAGCGACCGATCGCCCGCGCTGTGATCGCCAGGGCATCCACCTCGGCGGCGTGGATCGCCATCACGCGGTCCCCGAGGTCCTCGAGGATCGCGTCGACCCGATCGGCGGGCAGCGGAAACGCGTCGGCGTACCGTTCCCGGATCGACCAGGCTGTCTCGGCGGCGGCTCGGGCCCGGGCGCGACCCGGCTCACCCGCCATGACCGCCTCGTGGAGGGTCTCGACTGCCTCGACGGCATCGGCGGCGCCGTCGAGATCGGGCGGCACGGCCGCGTCGGCGAGCTCTTCCCACTGGTCGGCGACACCACGCCACGCTCGGGCGGCATCACCGAGCGCCGGGTTCTCCAGGGCCGTCGATGCCTCGTCGAGAGACGCCGCGTACAGCTCGCGCAGGTGGCCGCCCCACGCCCCGACGTCCCCGTCGACAAGCTCGAGCAGATCGAGCAGCGAGCCGAACAGGCCGTTGCCATCGGCGAAGACGCGTGGCCACGCCTTGGCATTGCGGCGGTCGGTCATGAGCCGGGACCACTTCCGCCAGGCGGGCAGCGAGAACGAATCGGACCGTGAGCGAAGGTGGTCCACCTGGTCCACCAGTCCGGTCTGCATCGCTGCCCGGACCCGCTCGGCGGGGATCACCCCGGGCACTGGCCGCAGGCGGACGATCCGATTCTTGAACGAGACGATCCGGCCACGCGCGGCCGCCATGGCGTCGGGCTGGATTCGGAAGGGCGCGCGGCCGCGCTCATCGACCAGGTAGGCGCCGTCCTGGTCGCGCCCGAAAATGACGACGGGATGTCCGTTGTAGCCGGACAGGGCCTCGGGCACGCCCCACATCCCGCTCTCATGGAGGTCGACCGTCGCGATGACGGGCGTCCCCTCGTCCAGCCACCCGTCGAGCCTCTCGCGAGCGCCTTTGGCGCCGCTCGTCTCGTGAAGGTCGGCCTCGATGCCGAGGCGCTCAAGCGTCTTGCCCGTCCAGCCTGGGATTGACGGGTACTGCCACTGGTTCCGGAAGCCCAGGGTCAGGATCGGCCCGTTGCGGCTCTTGAACTCCCAGAGGATGTAGCCGGCGCCGAGCCCGCCGCCAATGCCGAGGATGGCGGCCTCGGTGAGGGGCTGGTTGGTCAGTCCGGACACGACGCCCTGGTTCGCGAGGACGTTCGCGATGGTGGCGGTTTCCGGGTGGAACCCGCCGCGCAGCCGGTAGTCGGGTGAAGTGGTGGGATCGTCCGAGTCGCTCGCCCGGTCGGCGACGCGTCCGTCCGTCGCGGAGGAGAGGATCGTTCGCCGGGCGGCGGCGTAGCGTTCGCCGGTCTTCGCCATGCGCGCGCGGACGACCCGCTTGAATGCCCTGTCGGTGGTCATCGGTCAGTCTCCGTCACGGCCGTCGACGCTCGCGCCCACGCCGCCGCGTCGTCGGCCGGTCGGATGGTTGACCGGTTCGTCCCGAGGATCCGGATCCCCTTTACCGCCGCATCGCCGCGCCGCGTGAGGGCCCGGTCTGACGGTCAGGCGCGGGAGCGCGCCGCCGCTAGTGTACGGCGCCCGGCGTTGCGATGGAAGACCCGCCTATCGCCGTATCATCGAACCGCCGCAGGGTCTGTGGATCCCGGATATAGATGAGGAGGACGTGTGGACCTGGGGTTGCGGGATCGGGTCGTCCTGATCACGGGTGCCGGGGGCGGCGCCGGACCCACCCTCGCCCGCGCGTTTGCCGCCGAAGGTGCGATCGTCGCACTCCATCAGCGGCGCCCTGACGCCGGCGGCCGGGCCCAGACGACCGCGGACGAAATCGTGTCGGCCGGTGGCCGTGCGATGGCGGTGGCCGCGGACCTCGGGTCTGCATCGGCGGTGGCCGAGATGGTGGAGAGGCTGACGGCCGAGGTTGGCGCGGTGGGCGTGCTCGTGACCGCGACGTCCGCCTATCGCAACGATCGCTTTGCCGAGCTGGACGACGAGGCATGGACGTCGGTCGTCGACGACATGCTGGGTGCCACGTTTCGAGTGTGCCGGGCCGTGGTCCCGGGCATGCAGGAGGGCCGCTGGGGCCGGATCGTGAACATCTCCTCGCGATCGGGCCTCGTCGGTGTGGCGCGGGCGGCCCACTACGCGGCTGCAAAGGCGGGGATCGTTGGCCTCACCAAGAGCCTGGCGAAGGAGTTGGGCCCGCAGGGAATCCTCGTCAATGCCGTCGCCCCGACCCAGATCCTGACGGTGAAGGACGGCGTTCCCTCGATCCCGGACGAGCGTGCCACCGAGATGGCGAAACAGATCCCGGTCCGGCGGATCGCCACCCCCGATGACCTCGCAGGACTCGTCCTGTGGCTCGGCTCGGCGGCGAACAGCTACGTCTCCGGTGAGGTCGTCTCCCTCTCGGGCGGCGCGCAGTCCTGACGCCGCTCGCTAGAGCACATCGGTGTAGAACGCGAGAACGGATGTGATCCACACGACGATGAAGGCGAACGCCGCGTAGCGTCCGAGCCACGGCGCCAGGTCGTAGGCGAGGGTGGGGCGCCACTTGAGGAGCCCCAGCTTCACCGAGATCGCGAGGAATGCCGTCGAACCGAAGATCCCGTGGAGCGCGCTCGTGAGCGGGCTGGACGGAGCGCCGATGTCCGTCATGCAGAAGTACGCGATGACGGCGGCGAGCAGCAGCGTGATGCGGCCCATGTAGCGATGGCTCCGCATCAGGTACTTCATCTTGATGCCGAAGCGCGGCACCTGGCCCATCGCGGCGCCCATCGTGTATCCCTGGAACAGGGCCAGGATCCCGACCGCCGAAGCCCCGATCGCCTTGAGCGTCACCTTCTGGTCCGAGTACAGGAACCTCGGCTCGATGATCGTGAGCATCGTCAGGACCACGAGCGCCACGGCCCAGACCGCGAAGACGGTGGTGATGACGAAGAACAGGTCCGTCCAGACATCCGCCTTCCGGGTGCGTTTGGCCGGCTCTGGTGACGCTTGCCCTGCCGGGATCGGAGTCGAGGCCATGGTCCCTCCCGTCGCGATGACCGCACCGGAGAGCGAGGTCTGGCCTGCGATCTTCCGGGACGTTCGCGGTTCGCGCGTCGAGTGTGAATGACTCGATATCGGAGGACAAGTCTCCGCCGGGAACGGACGTGATTCGACCCCTACACCGGTTGCCGCGCCGGCTGTCGCATGAGTTCCGCGAGGTTGCCGCTATCGGCCCGAACGAGGTCGCCGACAATCTCCTGGTTGACGTCGGCGACGATGATCTGGCCGATCTCCGTCCGCACGACGGCGAAGATCCCAAGTTCCTGCATCCGCCGTGTCTGCAACTCGTTGTCCTGATTCGGCGTGAGGTAGTGCATCGAATCGGCTCGATAACGATGGATCAGGAAGAGCTGGACAAGGGTCATCAGCCGCCGTCTGCGGATCGACGGTGCCGTGTTCTGGTCGCGAATCGAGAGGATGCTCCGGCCCCTGCGATCGAGGATGCTCGCGAAGATCACGTTGGCGAGCGTCTCGCCCGCGTCATCCAGCACCCGAATCTCGAGGAGGTCTGAGCCGGCCGTGTGGGGCCGAAGCTCCACGCGGATGCTCCCGGACCAGTTCCACTGGTTCGCCCACGCCGCAAGCCAGTTTTCGAGCAGCTTGGTGGGCACCTCGGTCTGGACGAGGTGCTGGTGCTGTGTCGATCCCTTGCCCATCGCCTTGGTCGCGGCAGTCCGCCCGGAGACGGCCATCAACGCCGCGTCGAGCCGGTCGCCACCGACGAGGGACTGGGGCGTGCGGTATGGAGACTCCAGGAGCCGGAACTTCCGCTGGAGGCGGGCGAGGGCGAGCATCCCGTCCTCCCGCAGCGCGGTGGCAAATTCCTCCGCTGCCAGGCCGTCGATCTGGTGACCGCCGTACGTGATGAAATTGAAGACGAAGCCCAGCTTTCCGAGCTCCTCGGGAAAGCGTCGCATCTCTTCATCGGTCAGCCCGGTCGTGTCCCAGTTGAACGATGGGGAGAGGTTGTACGCGAGCATCTTGTCCGGATACACGGCATGGATCGCCTCGGCGAATGTCCGGGCGTCCTCGAGATCCGCCGTCTTTGTCTCCATCCACAGCAGATCGGCGAAGGGTGCCGCCGCAAGCGACTTGGCGATCGCGTAGTCGATCCCGCCCTTCACCTGGTAGTAGCCTTCCGGCGTCTTCGACAGCTCCGGATCCCAGGCTGCTCGGATGCCGAGCGCTTCCGCCTGCTCCCGGACCTCGGAGATGGACGCACGGCCCGCGAACGCCCGCCATCGCTCCAGCGTCATGTCGAACCGCTCGCCCTCGCCGATCCTGAATTCCAGGACGTCCGCGACGGCTTCGCCGTATGTCTTGAGGCCCGCTTCCGCTTGCCAGATCTCGGCGTATCGGGTGTCGATCGCGTCGAGCGCGCCCTCGACCGTGATCCCGCGGTCGCCATCGCGAGCGTTCCGAGCGGCCTCGGCGATGAGCGGCACGAGTCCGACTCGCTCGAGCCAGGCCGTGGCCTTGATCGATTCCGGCTCCGGCACGGCAAACAGCAGGTGGCCCCTGATCTCGTCCAGCCCGAGGTCGTGCAGCGTCTTGAGGATCGTCAGGTACCCCACCCGGTAGCTCGGCAGGTCCAGGTTGGTAGCTCCAAGAATGAACGGCTGATCTCGCTCATCGGTGCGGTTGTCGAGGAATGTCGCGGCTTCGGCATCCGTCCGGGCGACGATGATGCCCGGAACTCGCATGATGTCGAGCTGCAGGCGTGCCGCGTTGAGCCGTTTGTTCTGTTCGTCCTGGGCGACCAGCACCTTGCCGCTCTGGTGGCCGCACTTCTTTGCCCCGGGCTTCTGGTCCTCGATGTGATAGCCCGGCACCCCCACCTCGACGAAGCGGCGAACGAGATTCCGAACGTGCGCGTCGCCGCCGTGACCCGTGTCGGCGTCGGCGATGATGAACGGGCGATAGTCGACTTCCGGAGTCGCGCTGGCGCTCGTCTTCGTCCATCAGGGCGCGCGCGAAGTGCTGGTTCTTGTCGGCAGTGAGAAGCGCGCGGACCAGTGAGGCCGCCTCGTCCGGCACCTGGCTCAGGGGGTAGCTCGCGAGGTCCGGACCCGGGTCCTCCGCCGCGGAACCCTTCGCCGACGTCGCCCAGCCGCCGAGGTAGATGCCTTCGATCCCCATCCGCTTCATGACCACGACCTGACCGGGCGAGTAGGGGCCGAAGGTCGTGATCTGTCGGCCTTCTGCGAAGAGCTCTCGTAGTCGCGTATGGAAGGCCTCAGCGGCCGTTCGAGCGACGGTGTAATCCGGCTGGATCGTCCCCTGCTGGGCGGCGATGTCGGCGGCGGTATGGAGGCGCACGATCCCGTCGAAGCGAGGCTGAGCGAACCAGGCGCGGGTGGCCGCGACCTGCGCCTCGTACGAACGCGCCGTCGGGATGTACGGCGCGCTGATCGGTTCGGTATTCACTCGTTCTCGTGGTCCCGCGAGCAGTCGTCCGGGCACTCGCATTCCGCCAGGAAGCTGTATCGGGGCATCGAGGGTTCGACGGGCGAGCTCGCCCGGTCGCCGGCGAGACCAGAGACCCTGGTGTGCGATGACTCTGGCGAGCTCACTGTCCTGGTGATCGGCTGCCGGAAGTCGACGTTGAATTCCACCGCGGATCCCTCGTAGCGGCAATTGGACAACCGACGGTATGATGCGCGGGGTTATCTGTCCAATCGAATCTACTATAATGAATGATCGACACGGTTGATCACCAGCTAGCCAGGCGGAGGCTCAGCTCCATGCTGATTGCGCAACTCGAAGGCTTCATCGAGATCGCCCGCCAGGGGAACATGCGACGCGCCGCGCATGCCCTGCCGATCAGCCAGCCTGCCCTCACCGCGCGGCTCCAGGCGCTGGAAGAGGAACTCGAAACGGCCCTGTTCCGAAGATCGCATTCCGGGATGGTCCTGACGCCGGCGGGTCGCGCGTTCCTGCCGCATGCGGAGCGCGCGATCGAAGCGATTCGGAGTGGAAGCTCCCTCGTCCGCGAGCTCGAGCATGGCGTCGTTGGCGAACTCGCTCTCGCGGTTGCTCCCGCGGTCAGCGCCTACGTGTTGCCGGAGATCCTGGTCCGGTTCACGAGCAGGCACCCGGATGTTCGCTTGCTGGTCAGGACCGGGCATTCGGAGGAAATCGTGGACCTCGTGGCCCGCGGCGAGGTCGAGCTGGGGATCGTCAGGCAGCTCCGAGACGCTCGCGTCCGCAGCATTCCCCTGTACGAGGACGAGCTGATTCTCGTCGCCCGGCCGGACCATCCGTTCGCCGAGGCTGGGACGGTCGACGTATCGGAAGTCAGCCGCGCCCAGCTCATCATGTTCGACCGAACGTCGAGCTACTACGACGTGACGAGCGCGCTCTTCCGCGTCGCCGGTGTCGTCCCGCGAGGCGTCACCGAAGTTGACAACATCGAGGCGGCGAAGCGAATGGTCGAGCGCGGGCTCGGCGTCGCGCTCCTGCCCGGAACGGCAGTCGCCGACGCCCTGAGCGCTGGCTCGCTTCGGGAGATCGGACTCGCCGGCGCCGCGACGATCCGGCGGCGAATCGTGGCGGTGGAGCGGCCAGGTGCACGCGCCACGTCGCCCTTCATCACGACCCTTTGGGAACTTCTCGACCAGATCCCGCTGATTGTCGCGCGGGCGCTGCCGATCATGGCGACGGACTGACGGCGGACCGATCAGCCGGCTTGTCGCGCCACTGTGCCTTGCGTCCTGGGGACCGGGGTCTCGGACTGCCTCTCGTCTGGCGCCGGCCCGTGGCCGCCGGCAGCCGTCAGTTGGCTGACGCGGTCCTGGTAGGCGTTCCTGGCATCGTGCAGCCGGTCCTCGGCCGCGGCGCGGTCGGGAGCGTCCAGCCGGAGCCCGTCGACAACCAGCTGGGCCTCGCGCCACGCCGCGAGAAGCTGCTCGGTCGTTGGGATCGTCTCGATCACGGCAACGCCCTCTCAAACGTCGACCGAAGGCTGGGGGTATCCGGATTGTACGCCGATGAGGAAATCGCGCGCGCCGGCCCGCGAGAATCACATCCGGGCGAGCAGCTCGGCTTTCTTGAGCTCGAATTCCGCGGGCGTGATCGCCCCCCGGTCACGGAGATCGGCTAGGCGCGCGAGCAGGTCTGCCGCGTCGGCTGCGGAGGAGATGGTCGAGGCAGGGGACTGTGGCTGGACTGGCGCCCCGGCTTCCGGTGCGCTGGCGCTCGGTGCCTCCGCACCACCCATCCGTCTGGGTCATGATCGCCTGCCGGAACTCGAGTGGTCTGGTGATCGACTCGAACCGATCCGCGCCGCTCTCACCCGACTGGGTGATGACCAGGACGTCCCCGAAGCCAAGGACCTTGCCGCTCGGCCCTATTCGGGTCTTGACGTCCGTGATCGAGCCCATGAGGGTGGTCGAGGTCCGGTGTGAGATGACGCCCTCGTCGCGGAGTACCCGAAGGTTCGTAACGGCAAACTTCGCCGTGCGCCAGACGACGAGGTTGTAGACGATCAGGCGCCACGCCGCCAAGGAACAGACGCGAAGCGAAGCAGGTCGAGTAGCTTGCCGATCGCGCCGAAGAACCCGGGACCGGTATCCGGCGAGATCCAGCCGATCAGGAATGCCCCGAGGATCAGCAGGGCTGCTTTGCCCGATGCGCGGACAGGCGCGAACCAGTGCTTGCTTGACTCGAAGACGATCGTCTCGTTCGCCACCAGGCTGTCGAAGGTCATGATCGTGTCTACTTCGCGCCGAGCGTGACCTGAATGGCCCCGCCTGCATCGCGGAGGTGGACGACGGCGCCGCTCTGCTCCACGGTGGCGGGGGTCTGCAAGCGCGGCGAAGAACGCCGTTTCCTGATCCATGATGTCCTGTTCGCAGGCCTTCCGGGTCGATGCGAGCGGGCCGATCGTGACGTTCGTCCCGTCAAGGGTGTACGAGCCGCTGTAATCGTTGCAGCCACCTGAGCCGGAGACCGAGTCCGCCGTGAAGATCGCGGTCAGGGTCGTGCTCGCCAACGGCGACGTGACCGCCTGCCCGTTGTTGTAGCCGGTCACGTTCCATTGCCCAACGAGCGGGTTGTCCGGCCCAGCCGAATACTCCAGGATCGCCGGGCCGTTGGAGGCGAAGATCGTGAGAGCGTCCGCCGTGGCAGTAAAGGAGGCTGCATTGGCGAGGTTGGCGAGGTAGGCCGCCTCCACGTCTGAAGCCGGCGCCTCACAGGCCATCTTGGTGCCGGCCAGCGGGCCAATCTTGATCGCGGAGCCCGTCACGGTCGCCGGACCCGCGTAGGTATTGCATCCGCTCGAGCCGGCAATGGTGCCGCCGGCGAAGCGGGCGTCCACGATTACATCTGCCGGAACCGGCGTCGAGGTGCCCGACACGTCGTACGACGTGAGCTTCCACGTCGTTCCGTCAATCGCGCCGCCAGACCCTCCGGCGCTGCCCGTAGTTACCGTCCAACAGGCTGCCGCCGACAGGGCAATCGCACCCACCGACAGAGTCGTGATCATGCGTCGCATCGGCGTCCTCCCTCGGCAGAGCACCGGCCCATCCTAGCGCCAGCCGCGCCATCTACTCGGAGACTTCTCGCCCGTCGCGCCGGCGCCGCAGCTGGTCGACCCACTCGCGGAGTCGTCCCACGTGCTCCGCGTAGTGGTCGCCACCGGACTTGCGAATCCACCACGCCGCTTCCTCGCTCGGGTCACCGATCTCAAACCACACCTGGACCATCCTCGTCCGGGCCGCGTTCGCCTGGACCCAGGCCACGTCCCACGGCTGGTCGTGCATCGCCACGAGAAACTCCTCGTTGAGACCGTCGATGTCGACGTCGTGGCCCTCATAGGTCCCGGCGTTGATCTGCTCGAGCTGGACTTCGGCCTCCGCGAGCCACGTCCCCAGGTGGGCGACGACGTCGCGGACCGTCCAGTCCGGGTCGTGGTAGTAGCCAGGTTCGAGACATTCAGCGGGGGTCAGCGATCGAACCAGGTCCGCGACCTCGTACCACCCGCGGCGCTCCGCCTCGATCTCGGCTGCGAACGGGTGGTCGCGCAGCATCACGGCGCCGACATCGCGAACTCGCCCTCGAGCGGTAGGCCCGCGTCCTCCCAGTCCAGCAGGCCGCCGGAATATCGCCGGACGTTGCGATAGCCGCGCCGCAAGAGGTCACGATAGAGAGCGACGCTCGACAGGCAGTCGACGTTCGAGCAGTACACGACGATCTCATCCTCCGGCCGCACGGCCGCGAACAGCTCGTCCGGCGTGTCGAAGTGGAGTGATCCCGGGATGTGCTTGGAGTCGTAGGCCCAGCGATTGAGAGCCATGATCAGCGTGAACTGATCACCGCGGTCGAGCTTGGCCTTGAGCTCGTCGCGTCCGATCGTCCGGACCGGTTCGGTTCCGAGCGCAGCATGCCGAGACGGCTGATCCATGTCGCCTCAATCATCCACCCGGGAGCGAACGCGCGTTGCGCGACTGTCATTCGGCGCGCGGACCGCCAGCGCCCGTGAGCTCGGGCGATCGACTCGCCAGGTCGACATCGGGCTGAAGCCGATCCGGGTTCCAGTCAAGGAGGTTGGCAACGAGGGCCGTCCAACCCGTCTGATGGCTCGCCCCAATGCCGGCACCGGTATCGCCGTGGAAGTACTCGTAGAAGAGAAGGTTGTCCCGCCAGTTCGGGTCGGACTGCATGATCTCGGTGCTGCCGAAGACGGGCCGGCGCCCGTCGGGGCCACGGAGGAAGATCGAGACGAGCCGGTTCGAGAGGTCGTCGGCGACCTTGTCGAGCGTCAGGTGCTGGCCCGAGCCCGTCGGGTACTCGACGACGAACTCGTCGCTGTAGAAGCGATACAGGCTGCGCAGACCGACGATCAGGAGCAGGTTCATCGGGAACCAGACCGGGCCGCGCCAGTTCGAGTTGCCGCCGAACAGGCCCGAGTTCGACTCCCCGGGTTCATATCCGATCGTCAGGATTCGCTCACCGATCCGCAGTTCGTACGGCTGGGCCTCGTAGGACTTGCTGATCCCGCGGATGCCGTGATCGCCGAGGAATTCGTCGGGGTCGAACATCCGCTTCAGGATCCTGCGCAGGCGATCCTCCGGGACCAGAGTCAGGAGCCGGAACCGGCCGCCATCGGGCGACGGACGCGTGGGCGCGAGCGGCATGAGCTCGGGATGATGCTCTCCGAACCACTCCATGCTGCGCGTGAAGTCCGGTGCCGTCTCACGGAGGCGGGCGATCGCGGCTGGATCGAGAACAGCCGCCGGGAAGATCGGTAGCAACCCGACCAGGGAACGGACCTTGAGCGGGATCCGTCGCCCGTCGGCGAGCGCGACGAAGTCGTAGTAGAAGCCGTCCTCGTCGTCCCAGAGGCTCGTCGCGTCGCCCGCGAGGCCGTTCATGGCTCCGCCGATCGCGAAGTAGTGCTGCAGGAACTTGACCGCGAGGTCCTCATACACGGGATCACGGATGGCGAGCTCGGTCGCGGCCCAGGCCATGTTCAGGCTGTATGTCGCCATCCAGGCCGTCCCGTCCGCCTGCTCGAGGCTGACTCCGGGCGGCAGCTCCATGCTCCGGTCGATGACACTGATGTTGTCGAGGCCCAGGAAACCGCCCTGGAAGATGTTCCGGCCCGCCAGATCCTTGCGGTTCACCCACCACGTGAAGTTGAGCAGGAGCTTGTGGAAGATCCGGGCCAGAAAGTCCCGATCGCCCTCGCCGGTCCGTCGTTGCTCGTCGAGGTACAAGGCGCGAGCAGCCGCGATGTGGACCGGAGGATTGACATCGCCGAAGGCCCATTCATAGGCAGGGAGCTGCCCGTTTGGGTGCATGTACCACTCGCGTTCGAGGAGCAGGAGCTGGTCCTTGGCGAACCGCGGGTCGATCAGTCCGAACGCGATGCAGTGGAAGGCTAGGTCCCAGGCCGCGTACCACGGGTACTCCCACGTGTCGGGCATCGAGATCACGTCACCGCTGTTGTGATGTCGCCATTGGCTGTTGCGTCCGTGCCGCCGCTGATCGGGTGGAGTCGGGCCGACAGGGTCGCCGTCGAGCCATTGCCCGACGTCATAGTTGTAGTACTGCTTGGACCAGATCAGGCCAGCCAGCGCCTGGCGCTGGACGATGGCTTCATCGGGGTTGAGTCGCCCGCCTGCGACCTCCCGGTAGAACGCGTCGGCACCGGCGATTCGCGACTCGAATAGTTCGTCGGCGCCGTCGAATGGATCCAGGTTCTCCTCGCTGCCGAGTCGAAGGACGACGCTGACCGTCTGTCCCGGCTCGATCGACAGGTGGTAGCGGGCCGCGACTTTCGTGCCCTCGAGCTTCGGATTGACCCGGTCGGTTGCCCCGTGTACGACCGCGTCGTTGATGCCGTCCTTGACATAGCGGCCGGCGTTCGGCGCACCCCACAGGTGCTCCGAATTCGTTTCGTTCTCCGTGAAGAGGAGGTCCGGACTCCCCTGACACGCGAGCCAGTACTCCCCAAGTCGTGGATGCGAGATGCGCACGATCCGGCTGGCTGCGGCTCCCGGCTCGGCGGCGCCGTCGGCGTGAAGGCTGGGCCGCTGGTCGTCCCGGCCCCAGCTCCACGTATTCCGAAACCAGAGGGTCGGGAGCATGTCCAATGGAGCCGTTTCCGGCCCCCGATTGGTGGCAGAGACGCGGATCAGGACATCGGTCGGCGTTGCCTTCGCGTACTCGACGACGACATCGAAGTAGCGGTCGTCCGCGAACACGCCCGTATCGAGCAGCTCGTACTCCGGCTTGTCGCGCCCTCGACGCCCGTTCTCGGCCAGCAGGTCGGCGTATGGATATTCCCGCTGGGGATACTTGTAGAGGGCCTTGAGGTAGGCATGATCGGGCGTCGCGTCGAGGAAGTAGTAGTACTCCTTGACGTCCTCGCCGTGGTTCCCCTGGGGCCCAGTGAGCCCGAACAGTCGCTCCTTGAGGATTGGGTCGGACTCGTTCCAGAGCGCGATCGCGAAGCACAGGTACTGATGATCGTCGGAGATCCCCAGCAGACCGTCCTCGCCCCAGCGGTACGCTCGCGAACGGGCGTGCTCATGGGGGAACGCGTCCCATGCGTCTCCCGATGCCGAATAGTCCTCGCGGACCGTGCCCCACTGGCGCTCGGCGAGGTACGGTCCCCAGGTGTGCCACTCGCGCCCGATCTCGCCGGAGCGAACGTTCTGGGGCTGCGGATGGGTCATCGGCACGGCTCCCTTGGGGCCGTGGCCCACGGGTCTTTCGCGTCGCGAGGCTCGGGTTGACGGGCCGGCGCCAGTGAATCATACGCGCTGCAGCGGCGCCGGCTCTACGTGTCGTTCACCCGGATCGAACGCGTTGACGTGTCCAGGGCCGAGCGTGGGGGAATGGGCTTGGCTCACGGCTCCTGGATGAGTCCGAGGATGTTGCCGTCGGCGTCTCGCACGGTCGCAGTCAGCTTTCCGGCGCCGACGTTCTTGACGTCCTGCTGCGTCTGCGCACCGGCGTCGAGGAGGGCCTGCAAGCTCGCCTGGATGTCCTCAACTGTCCGGAACGCCACGGGCCCGGTCAGGTCATCGATGTGCCCATGCGGGTTCAGGCCGATCTCCTGCTCGCCAACCCGGAAGCCGACGTAATAGGGCGTGTCCGCGTACGGCTCGGTCCCCAACAGCGTCGCGTAGAGCTTCTTGGCTCGATCGAGGTCCTTGACCGGATAGACAATCAGGCTGAGCCCCTGGTTCATCTGAACACTCCTCTCCATCTTGGTCGGATTTGGTGCGACATCCCTATGTCGGATCTCAAGTGGGAAGTGTGACCAATGAAGCAGCGCCAAGGAATTGGGCGTTATCCTTGCGCGATAGCGATCGAGGCGCGGCAGTCCCGTCGCCCCAGGGCGGGCAGGTGGTATGCGTCAGTCAGCAGCCGCCATGTCCGCCGGCACTCGATCGAACGCGAACGACTGAGGGTTGACCAGATGCGTCTCATCCCATCGCTGAACCGAGCCGCGAGGCCCGTCAACCTTGGCATGACGGGCCTGCTCATGGCCGTCGTCCTTCTCGGGTGCGATCAGATCCCGCTGGGGTCCGGATCGTTCCAGCTGCCCGGCTCGCTGCCACCACTGCCCTCCATCGAACGGTCGGAGGCTCCCACCGAGCCGACACCCGAGCCGACACCCGAGCCGACACCCGAGCCGACGCCAGAGCCGACACCCGAACCGACGCCAGAGCCGACAGTTGAACCGGCGGCCAGCGAGGAACCCACGGTGTCTGCGGCGGCATCGGTTGCTCCGACGCCGGAGCCGACCCCCGAGCCGACCCCTGAGCCGACACCCGAGCCGACCCCGACTCCTACGCCGACCGAAGAGCCTACTGCCAGCCCGAGCCCGAGCCCGAGCCCGAGCCCGAGCGCCATCCCGAGCGCGAGCCCAAGCCCCGCTGGGAGCCCAAGCCCGAGCCCGAGCGCCCCGACCGACAGCACGTCGGACTCTGGATCGCCATGGTTGATCATCTTGATCATCCTCCTGCTCGGGATCGGTGGCGGCCTCCTGGCCTATTGGTGGCGACAGACACACCCGTCCCCGCCACCTGGTGACGGCCCGCCACCACCGAGTGCCAGGGCCGTGCCGCCGCCGCCGGCCGGAGGGCCGTCAACGCCGCCCGCTGACTCGGGGCCGGTGACGGGATCGGACGCAGGTCCGCCGCCTGAAAGCTCGCCGGACGACCTCACTCAGACCGATTTGAAGGCCGATCGATGAAGGGCATTGCGATCTCGACCGTCGCGACGGCCGCAACGTTCGCCATCGTCGCGTACCTGCTCCCACAGATCGCGTACGGCGGGTCGATCGTCCAGCTGCTGATCCTCGCGGCCATCTTCGGGGCCGTGAATGGCCTGATCCGGCCGATCGTGAAGCTGCTCACGCTACCGCTCACCGTCATGACTCTCGGCTTGTTCGGGATCGTGATCAATGCCGGGATGCTGCTTCTGACCGCCGCGTTCGCCGAAGGACTCGGGATACCGTTCAGTCTCGCTACGTTTCCGCCTGATCTCTCCTTCGAGGCCCTCGGCGCGGCACTCGTCGGCGCTGTGGCCATATCGATCGTGCTGGCCATCGTCCACAGGTTCGTTCCCGAATGACTTGCTAGCCGAGGGCCAGCCCTTCGGCGGCACCCGATGACACAGGATCCGGTTGGCGCATCATCCGGAACGAAACGAACAGGCCCAGCAGGCTGGCAAGGATCGGGATGAGCAGCGCCACCTGCAGGGCAAGCGGTCGCGCCTCGGTGTTGATGCGGATGATCTCGTCCTGGACCGCAGGCGTCTGGGCCGCGAGCAGCGCCTCGAGGTCCGTATTCGACATGACCTCGGCGTCGTGCTCCAGCGTCTCAGCCACGACCACCTTCTGGGCGGGGTCGAGCACCGTGCTGGCCTCGGACAGGCGAGTGAAGCTGACGGAGAGCGCCGCCAGCATGATCGCGCCGGCAAATGCCAGCCCGAACGACAGCCCGAACGAGCCCGCCGCCGAGTTCACGCCGGCGGCCTCGCTGACCCGCTCCTCGTCGATCGGGGCCAAGGTGTAGTTGTTGAGCTGCGACACGAGGAGACCCAACCCGACCCCGGCGATCACCAACGGGACCGCGAGGTACCAGCCGGCGTCGGCGCGGGGGACGATCGGGATCAACGCGATCATCCCGATCAGCAGGAGCAGGAATCCCATCCGGATGATGCTGCTCGGACGGCGTTTTCCCGCCCGTCGACCAGCAAGGATCGCGGTTCCGAACATGCTGAGCGAGAGCGGGGCAAGCGACAGCCCTGCCTGCAGGGCGTTGTACTCGAGGACCATCTGCAGGTAGATCGGGATGGTGATCATCGCGCCACCGAGCGAGATGTTCTGGAGCATCTGCCCCGATATCCCGAACCTGAACAGCTTGGAGGTGAACAGGTCCGGATCGATCAGCGTCGGCTTCCCCTGGCGCTTCCCGCGCACCAGCCAATAGGCGAGCGCGGCCAGCGAGATGATGCCGATCGCCAGGAGCAGGCCGACGGCTTCGGCACCCTCCTGCCACGCGAGGATGCCCAGCACCAGGCCGCCCATGCCGAAGACCGAGAGCGCTGCGCCGACGAGGTCGATCTGGCGTGGGCCGGTGTACGGCACCTCGCGGACGAGCCGGCTGCCCAACAGCACGATCGCGATGACGACGACCTCGAGCAGGAACGCGACGCGGTATGACAGGAAGGTGGTGATGAAACCTCCGATCAGCGGTCCGACAGCCGCCGCAATCGCCGCCGCGGCCCCGACGAGGGCGTAGGTCGCCTTCTGGGCCGCTCCTTCAAAGTTGCCGTGGATGAGCGATTGCATCGCGGGCAGCAAGAGTGACGCGCCGAGACCACCCACCACGGCCCAGAAAATGAAGATGGGCAAGACGCTCTGGGCGAAGGCCATCGCCAGGGCACCGATCGCGTAAGCGAGCAGGCCCAGGATGTAGGCCCGTTTGCGTCCGAAGAGATCACCGATCTTGCTTCCGATCAGGATGAAGGCGGCTGAGACCAGGGCTTCGAGAGCGATCGCGGCCTGGATGGCGCTCACGTCGGTCCCGAGGTCGTCGACGACCGCCGAGATCGAGACGTTCATGATCGACGTGTCGACGACCAAGACGAACATCGCCATCGCCAGCAGGATCGCGAGCAGGTGCTTGCCCTCAGCCTTCGCGGGCTCGGCGGCCGTGGCTCCCTCGGTCATGTGCGAGCTCCGATTCCGACATAGGGAACTACTTCATTCGTATTCATGAAAGCCCCTCGCCCACTGGCGCCTGCCGGCAGTGGTCATCACCCGGGACGGCCATCGTACGACACCGAGCGGCGGGCTGGGAGCCGCGACCGCTCGGTCGCCAAGGCGTCGCGTTGCCATACCAACCGATATGCCGCATCCTGTCGGCTCCCGGTCAACGCCGGATCCGTCACGGAGCTACATGCCCATGTGCTGCGCCATCGCCGTCCTTGGTGTCGTCGGCCCGCGCGCCCTCATCGCCATCTGGTGGTTGTTGGACCCGGCACGCTGGAACCTGACCTTCAACAACGGGCTGCTGCTGCCGGCCCTGGGATTCGTATTCCTGCCGTGGACCACGATCATGTACGTCCTGTTCTGGACCGCCGGCGGCCTGGGCGGTTTCGGTTGGTTGCTCGTGGTCGTCGGACTTCTCGCGGACCTTGGTACGTATGGCGGCGGCGTCTTTGGCAACCGGGACAAAGTCCAGAGCTACTACAAGCAGTCGTGACCGTCTGACGCGCGCGGCAAGGGAGCGTTCGACATGACGGCGGCCACCCGGGTCCGACGGGCAAAGAAGCCCGCACCGGTCCGTGTTACGGCGGCGGACGACAATGGGCGCGAGGCCGACGTGCCGGCTGGCCACTCCTGGACCGTGAAGGTATGGGTCCATCCATCGGCCCGCAGCGATGAGGCAAAGGGCGCCCGGAAGCGGATTCCTCGCCCAAGTCACGCCGCGTTCGAGCCCGCGGCGAGGCGTGATCCGATCGCCATTCTCGAGGGCCAGGAGGCCGACCGTCTCCAGGATCTCGTCCCCCTTCGCCACGCGCGGATGGCGGAGTCGCAGTTCGCGTACTACCGGGGTACGCCCGCCGTCATGGCATTCGACCTTGCGAACGCCCCACGCACCGGCATCACGGTCCAGGCAAGCGGCGACGCTCACCTCTCGAACTTCGGACTGTTCGCCTCGCCCGAGCGGACGCTGGTGTTCGACCTGAATGACTTCGACGAGACCCTCCCGGGGCCGTGGGAATGGGATGTCAAGCGGCTCGCTGCAAGCATGGTCATTGCGGGCCGCGCCAACGGATTCAGCGCCGAAGCGAACCGCGCGGGCCGCGATGGGCGCGGTCGGTGGCTATCGCGAGTGGATGAGCCGGTACGCATCAATGCGCCTCGTGGAGGTCCTGTACGCGACGATCACCGCCGAGGACATCGTCGAGGCGGTCGAGGCATCAGGACGGCTGTCGGGCCGGGGCGGCGCGGCCCGTCGAAAGGCCCTGGAGGCGCTGTTCGCCAAGGCCCGTCGACGAGACGGAATGCGCGCCTTCGACTCCCTGACCGGCATCGTCAACGGCCGGCGGGTGATCCTTGACGATCCGCCCGTGCTGACCCACGTGGCCCTCGATGTCGCCGGCGGCCTCGAGAACGCGTTCACCGACTACCGGGCGTCGCTGCCGGAGAGCCGGCGCGACTTCCTCGAGCGCTATCGATTCCTCGACATCGCCCTGAAGGTAGTCGGCGTCGGAAGCGTCGGAACGCGGTGCTTCGTGGTCGCCCTCCAGGGACGAGATGAGAACGATGCTCTCATCCTCCAGGCGAAAGAGGCGACCGCCTCCGTGCTGGAGCCGTACGTCGAGACGACGACGCATGAGACGCACGGCCAGCGAGTCGTGGTCGGGCAGCAGTTGATGCAGGCCACCTCCGACATCTTCCTCGGTTGGATCCGAGTTCGTGGTGGCCGCGACTTCTACTTCCGCCAGCTCTGGGACATGAAGGGTTCGGTCGATACTGCGGCTCTCCAACCGCCGGGCCTCGCCATCTACGGCGCACTCTGTGGGCGGGCGCTTGCGCGGGCGCATGCCCGGACAGGCGACGCGGTCGCGATCTCCGCCTATCTCGGCACGAGCGACACGTTCGATGGCGCGATCGCCGACTTCTCGGAGACATACGCCGACGTGAATGCCCGAGACCACGCGGCCTACCTCGCCGCAATCAAGTCCGGCCGCGTCTCGACGGTGCCGACCTGAGCCGGGACGGCGGGGCGACCCTGCTAGATTGAGGTCAGGCGAGACGGGAGTGAGGGAGTCGTCATGACCCAGTTCCGAGCGATAGAGACGGGAAACGACCGGACCTCGCGACGACGGCGGATCCTGTCGGGCATCGCGCTGGTGCTTGCGTGCGTCTCGATCCTGTTGACGACGGTAGCGATCTGGACGCACCAGGTCGCCCTCAACACGGACCGCTTCACCGCACTCGTCGACGATGTCATGACCGATCCCGCCGTCACCGATCCGATCGCCGCCCGGATCAGCACCCAGGTCGTCGATGCGCTCGGTGTGGGGACCCGCCTCGAGGCGCGCCTCCCCGATGCCCTGAAGCCACTCGCGAGCACGCTGACAGTCGCGGTTCGAAACGCAATCGACGAGCGGCTCCGCGTTGTGCTCCAGGACCCCAGGTTCCAGTCGGCACTCGTCGGGACGGTGTCGTTCACGCATGAGCAGACCGTTCGTCTCCTGCGTGGGGAAACGGAAGTCGTGACCCTGGTCGACGGGTACCTGACGCTCAATGTCTTTCCCGCCGTTGGTGCCGCGCTGACAGAGCTGCAATCGATGGGTCTCATCCCTGCGGACGTCCAGCTGCCTGATCTGTCCGCGCCGGAGGCCCCTGCGGCGGCGGCCCAGCGCCTCGAGACCGCGCTTGGTGTCACGCTTCCGCCGACCTTCGGGACAATCCAGCTCATGCCGGCCGAACGGTTGACTGTGGCGCAGTCCATCGTTCGCGTCTTCGACCTGGTGGTGATCTTGCTGGTGATCCTGACAGTGATCCTCGTCGCGGCAACGCTCGGGCTGGCCCGCAATCGACGCCGGATGCTCATCTATCTCGGCATCGGCACGATCATCGCCTTCCTAATCGCAAGGATGACTGTCCGCACCGCTGAGAACGTGATCGTCGGCGGGATCACCGATGGCGAGGTCGCAGGTGCTGCGCGAACCATGGTTGGCGCGACGCTGGAGAACCTCCGGAGTCTCACGCTGCTGATCCTCGTTGCGACTGTGGTCGTGGTCATCGTGGCCTACCTATGGGGCCGGCCGAAGTGGGTCACGGCGACGACGTCGTATGTCGGCGACGCGGCCGGTCGAGCGCCGGATGGCCAGACGATGATGCGGACGGTCCGCGCGAACCCGTCAGTGATCGAACGGATCGGTCTTGCAGCGATCGTGTTCATCGTCGTGTGGCTGGCCATCGGGCTGGAGGTCGCGTTGCTCGGCGCAGCGCTGGTCATCGCGTTCGAGGTCGTGCTGCGGTCGCTCTCGAGCGCGCCGGAGTCCACCGCCGCCGACGACGACGCCCGAGCCGACAGCCCGCCGGCAGTGGGCCGCTAGTTCGAGGGCGGTGGGGTGAACGTCGACTGCGACGCGATGAGACTCACGACCACCGTATTCGCGACATAGGTCTCGTCGCCGAGCGTCCCGCTGGTCTCGATCCAGGCGGCGCGCTCGCCGAGGTCGATCAGATAGCTGAAGCGCGTCACGCCGACCGGGTAGCCGGAGCTGTCGGCGACCGACGTCGCCTCGATGCGCCTGGCCGGTAGTCCGGAGATCGTCACGGGTTGGTTCCTCAGCACGGTCCACGCAGCAGGATCGGTGGCTGCGGTCAGCAGCTCCTCATACGTCTCGGTTTGGTCCGCCTTGATCATGACCGCGGTCGTCAGCGTCGCCGGGTCCGCCGGGACGACGATGGGCTGCGGGTCGAAGTAGCGACAGGCGAGCGTCTCCGGCGACGCGACCGTATTCCAGTTGGCCGGATAGGTGATCGTGGCGAGCGTCACGTCCGTCGGGACGATCAACTCGCACGTCGCCGTCGGAGGCACGGACGCCGGCGGTTCAATGGTCGGCGCCGGCGAACTGACGGCTGTCGGTGAGGGGGTGGGGGCGGGCGTCGGGCTCGGTGTCGGTGCGGCGCTCGGCGAGGCACTCGGTGATGGCGAGGGCGGGAGACTTGCACTCGGCGAGGGTGCGACGCTCGGTGCGGCTGACGGTTCCGGGGCCGACGGCCTGACGAGGATGACCAGGTTGTTGCCTCGGAGATCCTGGAGGAAGAGAGTCTGCCCGCGGGGCTCGACCCGCCCGACGCCCTGGAGGGCCGCAAGGAACGCCCCTTCCTGGGCCATGACGTCCTCCGGGCAGGCGCGGCGCGTGGTGGCCAGCGGACCGATCGCCGCGACCGAGCCGTTCGTCGTGTACGGTCCCTCGAACGCGTTGCAGCCCCCGGACCCGCCGACCTTGGCGATCCGGAAGACGGCCGTCAGCTCGGTGCCCTCGATCGGCGCGGTGATGGCGCCCGGACCGGTTGAGTAGGAATCCACCAGCCAGGAGCCGAGCAACGGGTTCCTGCGGGCGGCGTCGAACACGAGCAGGATGGAGAGGTCTGGCCCGCGGATCGTTAGCGTGTTGCCGCGGACGTTGTAGAACCGGCTCTGATCGAGAAGCGCCAGGAACGACGCCTCGAACGCGTCGATCGTCTCCCCGCATGACATCAACGTCGTCGCGGGCATGGTGATCAGCAGGAGCCGCCCGGCGTTCCGGTAGACGGCGTCGTAGGTGTTGCAACCGGCGAAGCCCTTGACCCGGTTGGACCTGAAATCGGCGTCAGCGTACTGGTCGTCGGGAACGATGGTGAGCGCCCCAGCGGACGCGTACGAGCGAAGCACCCACTGCGTTGCCTGCAGCTCGCCGCCGGACCCGTCGGCGGTCTCATCCACTGCCCCGGTGGAGCAGCCGGCAACGACCACTGCCACAACGGCGAGCGCAACGAACCTGGCGAGACGTCGGCTGGTCATGAGAGCGCCCCGCCCTGCTTACTGCGACTTGCTGGCGACGTACAGGGCAAACAGCCGCAGCGCGTGACCCACGCCGGCGACGATCATCGCGAGGAAGAGCGGGCCGCCAATGGCAGCCGAGGAGATCGCGAACGCCTCAAGGAAGTTGAAGGCCTCGCGCCCGGCCAGGTCGATCCACCACAGGACTCCCGCGATCAGCGCGTAGATGATCCCCAGCCAGCCGATCCAGACGAAGACCGTCGCGATGGTTGCGAGCCGAGCGGCATCGCGCTGCAGTTCCACGGGTGCACCCTCCTGCCTCGGCGATGTCAGATCCACCGCCCCTGGCCGGGGACGATCCCAGCCGTCCGCCAAGTATGCCACCGGCGCCGCAGGGCGTAGCACGACACGTTTGCAGCGACGCGATCAGCCTCGGATGCGATCGCGGTGCCGATCGGTCAGCTCTCGAGCCGCCACGAGCCAGTCCCGCATCCTGGCGAGTTGTTCGTCCGAGATGTCGGCGAGCAGCTCGCTGCCCTCGGTGACGATCGGACCGTAGTAGCGGTTGACGCGCTCGCGACCCTCCCGGGTCATCTCGACGAGGACGCGGCGTCGGTCAACGGAATCGCGCACCCGCCGAACGAATCCCCGGCGTTCCAGGCGATCGATGAGGGTGGTCGTGGCTGCCGAAGAGAGCCCCGTCCCCGCGCTCAGCTCGCCCGCGGCCTTCGCGCCGTCAACGAGCCAGTCCAGGCCGCGCAGGTCGGTCGGATTGAGGCCAAGGGCGCGACCGACGGCATCGTCGAAGGCCTGCGTGCTTCGCTGGTATGCCTGCATCGCATAACCCGCCTCGCCGATCAGCGCTTGACGTCGCTTGCTCATCCGAATATCCTTCGATTTCCGAATGATCCGAAGATAGAGATACAAGACATTCAAGAGAGGATAGCACGATGCGAGTACTCATCGCGGGCGGCGGCGTCGCCGGATCGGTGACGGCCATGGCCCTTCAGCAGGCGGGGATCGAGTCGACGATCTTCGAGTCGCACCGCCGGCCCGATGCCGACGTCGGCTCGTACTTCACTGTCTCGCCGAATGGCCTTGACGCCCTCGACGCCGTGGGCGCCCTTCATCTCGCCACGGCCGCCGGGCTTCCGACGCGGCGCAACGTCCTGTGGGACGCGAGCGGGCGCCGGCTCGGCGCGCCCGGACTGGGCACGCCACTGCCTGACGGGACCGTGGCGCAGACGATGAAGCGCTCTCGGCTCTCTCGGCTCCTGCTCGATGAGGCCATCCGGCGCGGTATCGCGGTCGAGTTCAACCGGCGGCTGGCAGACGCCACGATCGGGCCTGACGGCAACGCGACGGCCGTGTTCGAAGACGGCACCGAGGCAACCGGCGATCTCCTCGTCGGAGCCGATGGGATCCACTCCGTCACGCGACGGATCATCGACCCCGGCGCCCCGACGGGCCGCTTTGTCGGGCTGACGAACTTCGGCGGAATTACGCACGGGGCGTCCCTGGACGTCGAGGGCGAGGCGTGGCACATGATCTTCGGCCGCCGAGCATTCTTCGGGTATTACGCAGCACCAAACGGTGACGTCATCTGGTTCGTGAACTGGCCCCGAGCCGAGATCAGCAGTGAGGAACGCGCCACGACGTCGGACCAGGTGTGGAAGGAGCGACTCATCGAGCTCGTCGCCGATGACGAAGGGCCGGCGATCGAGCTGATGCGTGCGGGCGAGCTCGAACTCGCCGGCGACAACACGTACGACCTCGGTCACGTGCCGGTCTGGCGTCGCGGCTCGATCGTGATCATCGGGGACGCGGCGCACGCCCCATCGCCGACCTCCGGCCAGGGTGCATCGATGGCCGCGGAGGACGGTGTCATCCTGGCGAAGACGCTGCGTGACCTGCCGTCAATCCCCGAGGCGCTCGACGCCTACGAGCAGGTGCGCCGCGGTCGCGTCGAGAAGATCGTGGCGTTCGGGGCCCGGGGGAGTAGCGCCAAGGTGCCCGGGCCGTTCGGCCGCGTTACGCGCGACCTCGCCCTGAGGCTCGTCTTTCGCCTCTTTGTGACCGAGCGGTCCATGGCCTGGCTGTACGACCATCGCGTCGAGTGGGATCGAGCGCTGCCGGCCGGCGCCAGCGCATCTCCCAGCGGCATGACCGTGTAGCCAACGACGGAGCACCCGGGCCCCCTTGCGCCGCGAGTCCGCCGTGCGCAGACTCCAGCATGGAGGTCCCGATGCTCTTCGAGGCATTCGGATTGGGCCTGATCGCCCAGTCGTCGTTGTTCCTGGCCGGAATAGCCGTCTGCTGGATTGCGGTGCCGACCCGAGTCATCGGCATTCTGGCCGGGTTCGGAGCGGGCGCATTGATCGCCGCGATCGCATTCGAGCTGGTCCCCGAGGGCCAGACGAACATCACTGGCTTCGAGTTCGCCGTCTGGACGCTGATCGGCGTCTCCATCTTCCTCGTCGGCGACGCAGTGGTCGAGCGGCGGTTCGGCACCGATGGTGCCGGGGCATCGATGGGGATCGTGGTCGGCTCCGTCGTCGACGGCGTCCCCGAGTCGGTCATCTTCGGCATCCAGATCGGCGCAGGCCTCACGGTCAGCCCGAGCTTTCTCGCGGCAGTCTTCGTGTCGAACATCCCACAGGCCATCGCACCGTCCGCCGACCTCAGGGCAGCCGGCTGGAGCGCGGCACGACTCGCGAGTCTCTGGGGCGTCGTGGTCCTTGCCTGCGGACTCGCTGCCGCGCTCGGCTACCTGGTCACGCGGGTCGCCGTCGATGCGATGGGCGATCGCGCGGCTGCCATCGCCGCCGGGGGCCTGCTTGCGATGCTCACGAACTCGCTGATGCCGTTCGCCTACGAACGCGGCGGTGCACTCGCCGGGGCGGCCACCGCCGTCGGGTTCCTGGTGCCGGTCCTGGAGAGCTAACCCGCCCCGCGCCGATTGACCCGCATGGGGTGATGCCGCGTGCGGCCGGACGGCCGCAATCTCGCCCGAGACTTCCGGAGGTGGTGAGACGGTGCCGAACGACAGCGCCGAGTTCTTCACGAGATTGGGCGAGCGCGGATTCGAGCCGATGCTCGCGAGCACGACCGGGACGATCCGGGTGGACCTCCGTGACGGTGATCGGACCGAGCACTGGCTCGTCGCGATCCGCCGCGGAAACCTGACCGTGTCACGGAGCGATGCGCCGGCGGATTGCGTGGTCAGTGCCGAGCACGCTCGATTCGACGACATCGCGAGCGGCCGATCGAATGCGATGGCGGCGGCCCTCCGTGGCGTCCTGACCATCAAGGGCGACCCCAGCCTCCTCGTTCGCTTCCAGCGGCTCTTTCCGGCGGGCGAGCACATGCAGATCGCGGCCTCGGCGCGAAGCGTCGGGCGGCAGCGGAGCTAGCCCCGATGGATCGTTCCATGGTCCGGATCCTTGACGGCAATACGTTCGTGGTCAGCGATGATCGCGGCGACATCGAGTCTTCGCCGACGGACCCGACAGGCCTGTTCTCGTTCGACACCCGGTTCCTCTCGCAGTGGGTCCTCACGATCAACGGCGAGCGGCTCAACGCGCTCTCGACCGACGACCTGCAGTACTTCGAGGCTCGCTTCTTCCTCGTGCCCGGCACGGGGACGACGTACATCGATGCGAAGTTGTCGGTCATCCGCCTGCGCGCCGTCGGGCACGGCTTCCACGAGGAACTGACGATCCTCAACCACAACGCCGAGGCCGCCGAGCTGTCGATCCGCGTCGAGGCGGCCAGCGACTTCGCCGACCTCTTCGAGGTGAAGGACGCGCTCGAGAAGGTCGGCACGTACGACACCCAAATCCAGGACGGCCGTCTGCACCTGGCGTACCAACGCGAGACGTTCCGGCGTGAGACGGTGATCTCGGCCTCAGCGCCAGCCAGGGTCGACGACCACGGCCTGACATTCGACGTGCAGATCGAGCCGCATGGTAGCTGGACGACGGACCTCGATGTCGTCACCGCGGTCGCCGGGGTGGGCGGTTCCTACAGCCATCCCAAGTACACGCGCGGTCACAAGCACGCGCGACCGAACATGGAGCGGAGCCTCGAGACCTGGCTGACGGACGCGCCACGGCTCGAATCCGACTGGGACCCGCTATCGGCGATCTACCGGCGGAGCCTGGTGGATCTTGCCGCGCTTCGCTTTGCGCCACCGGTCGGCGGCGGTGGCAGCTTGCCGGCCGCCGGTCTGCCCTGGTTCATGACGATGTTCGGGCGCGACAGCATCTTCACGAGCCTCCAGGCGCTGCCGTTCACGCCCGAACTGGCGGCCACGACGTTGAACGCACTCGGCGCGTGGCAGGGCAGCCGGGTCGACGACTTCCGTGACGAGGACCCCGGCCGGATCCTGCACGAGATGCGCTATGGCGAGATGGCGGCCTTCGAGGAGCGGCCGCACTCGCCGTACTACGGCAACGCGGACGCGACGCCGCTGTACGTGATCCTGCTCGACGAATACGAGCGCTGGACCGGCGATCGAAAGCTCGTTCGCGACCTGGAATACCAGGCCCGGGCTGCCCTCCGCTGGATCGACGAGTACGCCGACCTCCAGCACACCGGTTACATCTGGTACAAGCGGCGGAACGAGCAGACCGGCCTCCAGAACCAGTGCTGGAAGGACTCCTGGAACTCGATCTCGTTCCGTGATGGACGGCTGCCCGGCTACCCTCGAGCGACCTGTGAGCTCCAGGGCTATGCCTACGACGCGAAGATGCGGGCAGCCCGGCTGGCGCGCCTCGTCTGGAAGGACCCGGACTTCGCCGATGCCCTGGAGAAGGAGGCCGCCGACCTGAAGCGGCGGTTCAATCGCGATTTCTGGGTCGAGGACGGCGGCTACTACGCCCTCGCACTCGATCCCGATGGCAAGCAGGTGGACGCACTGACGTCGAACATCGGCCACCTCCTGTGGAGCGGCATCGTCGATAAGTCGCGGGCGAAGCAGGTGGCCGCGCACCTCATGGGGCCACGGCTGTTCTCCGGTTGGGGCGTCCGAACGATGGCCGAGGGCGAAGGAAGCTACAACCCGATCGGTTATCACGTCGGCACGGTCTGGCCGTTCGACAACTCGTTCATCGCCTGGGGACTGCGGCGGTACGGGTTCAAGGATGAGGCGGCGAGGGTCGCGGCGGGCATCCTCGACGCGGCCGAGCTGTTCAATGGCCGCCTTCCGGAGGCGTTCGGCGGCTACGATCGCGACGTCACGAAGTACCCGGTCCAATACCCGACGGCGTGCAGCCCGCAGGCATGGTCGACCGGCACGCCGCTGCTCCTGTTGCGGACGATGCTCGGCCTGGAGCCGATCGGCGACCACCTGGTGGTCGACCCGGCCCTGCCGTCCTCGATCGGCCACCTGGAGCTGTTGGATATCCCGGGCCGATGGGGACACATCGATGCCTTCGGTCGGGGGCGCGTGCAGGTCGATGGACGGCGGGGGAAGAAGCGTCGTCCTTCCCTCGGAAGGTAGCGCCATGACTCGCTGTCTCGGTGACGAAGGTAAGAGGATTCACACGACGTGCCGTTCGATCTCTACGTTTGGAAGTCGCCACGTGACCTGGACGCCGACCGGGCCGAGGCGCTGATCGAGAGCTGGCAGGGGACAAGCGGCGAGCGGAGCACGGGGCCCTTCGAGCCGAGCACTGATGTCGGCTGGTTCTACCGGGAGCTGCTGAACGACGACCTGCCCGGGCTCGAAACGTCGTCGGACGCCGTGCCGAACACGAGCCCGACCCGGATCTTGCTATCGGCCACGGACGAGCCGGCCGCTCGAGTGGTGGCGATCCGCCTGTCGCGGACCACGCCGCTCGACGCACTCGACTCGATCCTTGGGCTCGCGGCGAAGTACGACCTCGTGCTGTTCGACACGCGGAGCCGCCAAATCCACCTCCCGCTCGATGAGATGGCTGCCCACGCGAGCGCCACGTTTTGGCCCGCCGGCGCGATTCAAGCCGCAGTCGTGGGCGGCATTGGTGGCCTGATTGCGGTCGCCGCCTGGTTCGTCGGCATCCCGCTGCTCAGTGGACTCCTCGTGCTCATCGGCGGGTTCATGTTCGTGATGGCCGTCTACACGTTCGTTCATGAGGGCCGAAAGGCCGCCAAAGCGCGCCGGCAGGGAGGCGAGTCGCCGCGCGGGTGACGGGCGCCGCGATTCCTGTCGCCGCGGGCGCCGCGTTCGGGAACCGACGTTGGATCGGCCGTGTATGTGACCTGAGATGACCCGACAATTCCGACGGTTCGAATATCTAGTGATCGTGGCGCTGGTCGCGGCGGCATGCGACGTCCGCGCTGCTCCCTCGACGCCGGCTGAAAGCCAGGCCCCGTCGAGCTCGGCCCCGCCGAGCCTGACCGCCATCGCTCCGTCGCCCTCGGCCTCGACAGGTCGCGCGCGCAACGAGGGCCGGGGCGAGACGCCCGTGCTCGTCGGAGAGCCGATCGACCTCGGTTCTCTCGAGGGCAGGATCGTGTTCGACGATTTCGAGGACGTCTTCACCATGAACGCGGACGGATCCGATCTCCGTGTCGTAGCCGGCCGGCCCGGGTCGGAGTTCGACGGGGCGTGGTCGCCCGACGGCAAGTTCATCGTCTACAGAGACTCGCGCCGCGGAATCAACGAGGACGACGAGATCTACGTGGTCGGGGCGGATGGGTCGAACGCCAGGAACCTGACCCAGAATCCGGCCAACGACTGGGGCCCGGACTGGTCGCCGGACGGCAAATGGATCGTCTTCAACTCCGACCGAGATGGCATCCCTTTGCGGGGTTATCTCGTCGAGCCGGCTGGGACGGGGTTGCGAGCGATCGAGGCCGATACGTGGGTCGAGTACCCATCGTTCTCTCCCGACGGCACCCATCTCGTCTTCTCGGGCCACGCGGGCTCGAACTACGACATCTATACCGTCGAGATCGAGACCGGTCGAACGACTCAGCTCACCGACAGCCCCGGCGGCGACAGCTGGCCTGTCTGGTCGCCCGACGGATCCACGATTGCCTTCACGACTGAGCGAGACGACTGCGAGCGGACGGAGCCGGGCGAGGACTGCTGGCGGACCGGCGAACCCGGTGAGCATCACGACGTCTGGATCATGGACATCGACGGCGGGAACCTGAGGCGCGTCACGCCGGAGTACGGCCACTTCGTAGCCTGGTCGCCCGATGGTCAGTACCTGCTCGTTTCGGGCCACACGCTCTTTGCGATTCGACCAGATGGAACTGGCCGCGCCGAGATCCGACCGCCCGGATCGGCATATCCACCGGGCGGGATTCCCGACTGGGTACGCTGACCTGCGGTCACGGGTAGCCCAGGTACAGATAGGCGTCGGCAGCGTCTCCGATCGTCTGCTCGCTGGCGCATGGTGCCGTCGGCTGGCTCCCGAGGTCCGCTTCGAGAAGGCAGGCGTCCAGCCTCCCGAGCCAGGTTCCGTCGAGTCTGGCGATTCCGGGCGTTGGCCAGCCGGCGAAGCGAGCCTCCGAGTCGGGATCCGCCAGGCCGAACCCCAGGTGTGGCACGACAACGAGCGTCGGCGCCGCGTAGTCGCCTTCGAGCATCTGGGCGATCGACGGCGGCCCCTCCGGATCGTTTCGTCGCTTGAAGTGTCCTGATCCTGCGATGAGCAATGCGGTTCGACCCTTCGCGACCACCTCGTTGGCAACGACCTCAGTGAAGTTCTCGTCACGCCGCTGGATCCAGTACTCGTAGCAGGTCGGGGAACGGTCAGAGCAGAAGGCAGTGAAGTTGGTGACGGTGCTGTAGTCGATGGGTGGATCGCCGGCAAGAACGCGGATGCGCTCGTCATCCGGCAGCCCGGCGTTGACGGCGCGAATGAGGCCGAAGAACCTGGCATAGGCCGGGTGTTCCCAGACTCCTGAACGCTGGGTGGACTCCCGCCAGACCGAGGCGAGCTCGGAGACGGTGACCTCTTCACCGTTCACGTACGCGTCGAGGATCGGCTGAAGCCGCGAGTTCCCGAACTCCACGACGACGTCGTCCACGGTATGAGCGAAGCCGGGGTCGCAGACGAGCTGGGCGAAGAAGTCGTGCTGAAGATCCCAGCCATGTCGCTCACCGATGGCGACAATCGAGACGTCGGCGTACAACGCGAGAACACCATCGACGGCCGGGCTCGCGATCGGATCGGGCGACGACACCGCTGAAGCCGTGAGCGGTTCCGGACAGGCCTCGGGCGCCGGCGTGGCTGGCACCGGTGTGGGTTGCCTCGGGGTCGCGGTTTGTTGCCGGCCGGGCGTGGCCCGAGGCACAGTCGCCGCGCCAGAACCCTGATCCGTTGGACCCAGGGCGTCGCACCCGGCCGAGCAGATCAGTGCCCCGATGAGCAGGAGCGACCGGGCCGGCAACGAGCCGCGGCTGCTCAATGGCTCACCGACGAAGCGAACATCGAAAATGCGGTGCCTGAGATCACCGGGCGAACGATCTCCTGTGTGACTACCTCGACATACACCAGGCACGATCCGCCGGTTCCACGGAGGGACGGGCCCTGGAGTCAGCCTCGCAGCTGGCGAACCGCGCCGCTCCCTCGAATCGGCCTGCTACCGTGGGGTCGTGGGCTCGGTACTGGTCCGCACGGCTTGGCAGGACCGAATCGGAGAGCTCACTCAATGGACCGGATCGAGACCAGTCGTCTGACGCTGCGCAGGCGCTCCACTCCCGTCGCTCTGCTCCTGATCATCGCCTTGCTGTGCGTGGCATGCGCCGGCGCCGCCACGCCCCCCGGTTCCGCGGTGCCGGGGTCGAGTTCGAGCCTTGAGACCTCGGCGAATCCCGGCTCAGGAGCCGACCTCGGCGACCTCGCCTGGATCTTCGACTCCCAGGCACAGCCCACCGACGTTGCCGTGGCCCTGGACGCCGGCAAGACGGTCGAGGCGCTGATCCCGATCGAGGGCGGCAGCCTGAGCGCCACCGGTGCGGACGGCACCGTGTACACGCTCGACATCCCCAAGGATGCCCTGCTGACCGAGACGACGATCGGGCTGACGCCGGTCGCGAGCATCTCGGGGATGCCGTTCGGCGAGCAAACGTACGCCGTCCAGTTCAGCCCCGACGGACTGTTCCTCTACAACCCTGCCGTCCTGACGATCGCCCCTGTCGAGGCGATCCCGGTCGGCGAGCAGATCGCCTTCGGCTACCTCGCGGACGGGAAGGACGTGATCCTCGCTCCGCCGGTGTTCGAATTCGAGCGAGATCGAGATCCAGGTGCAGCACTTCAGCGGCAATGGAGTGACCAGGGGACTGCTGGCCGACATCGAGCCGGAACGCCGGCGCCTTGGCGGCGATGCCGAGCGCCGCCTGTCCGCCGCAATGAGCGCCGAGTTGATCCGCATCAGGCAGGAAGGCGGCGAGTGGCAGGGCGCGCAGGTCGCCGCCGCATTCGAAGAGGCGCATCGGCAGTTCGAGGAGCAGGTGGTCAGGCCCCGAGTGGCCGCGGCAGGGGAGAGCTGCGCCGCGGGCCGGCTGGCGATCGAGACGGTGCTCAAGCTGGAAAGCCAGCGGCAGATCCTCGGAGCGAGCGAGGGTGGCAGCGGCTTGGACAAGTACCCGGGCCTCGTGGAGAAAGTCGCCCGGGTGTGCGTGCTCGAAGAATTCGAGATCTGCGTCGAGGACCACGTGATCCATCGCATGGCCATGGTCTGGCGAGGCTACGAACGGCAGTTTGCGGTGATCGGGCTGCTTGGGGTCCAGCTCGACGACGCGGTCCTTCGGGAGGCGCGCGAGCTGACCATCAAGTGCCTGACATTCAAGGTGAAGCTCGAGTCAACCGGGATCCTCGACGTCGATGACGGGGGCTACGAATCCAGGGTCACGTCAGAGGTCACGGTGCGCTTCGACCCCGACAGCAGCAAGATCAGCGGCGACGGTCCGCTGGTGAACGAAGAATTCGAGTTTCGCTCGCCCTGTGGAGCGACCAGCATCACCGGCGGCGGCACCTTCGAGGTTGTCAACCTGAAGATCCTGGTTGCGAGGCCCGACGAGTTCAATCCGGACGACGTGAACTTCCTTCTTACGTACATGCCGGGCGCCACATCGGAGAGCGCCAAGATCAAGATCTGCGGGTCGTCGGGACCGCCGTTGGCGCTGCCGGCGTTCCCCGCCTGGACCTCGACGTTCCTGGCGACTCACATCAACGAGCTGGACACGTCGGGCGAGTTCGGCGGGGGCTACGCCATCACCGGCTTCGAAATTCTCGGCGACGAGTACTTCGCAAAGGTGGAATGGATCAAGGAATCCGGCCAGATCGTCGAGGTCGGCACGTTCAAGATCTACCACACGCCTGGCGCCTAGTCGGCGGTGGGCGAGCAGGCGACCCGCGCACCCAGCCCGCCATGAGTTCAAGCGCTGGGTGGGCGTCGCGCCAATGGCCTACGCGAATGAGCGTCGCGCACTACCGCGCATCAGAGAGACCAACGAGATCGGCGCTGACCTGCCACAGGCGCGCCGTGGTCCCCGCGTCGTATGAGGAAGCGTGGGACTTCTTCGCCTTGCGGTTGGCGAAGAACTGGCCGGAGAGCCCGTCTGCCTCTGGGGAACTTGCCAGATATACCGGCGTTTCCGCGCCTCGCGTCGGACTCTTCATGAACGGTCGCAGGATTGCGACGAGCCAGCCCAGGGCTGGATCCTCGGCACTGAAGGCCGTATTTGTCAGGCCGGGATGCAGCGCCGTCGCCGTGACTCCCGTCCCCTCGAGTCGCCTCGCGAGTTCGTACGTGAACATCACGTTGGCCAGTTTCGATTGGTTGTAGGCACGCGACCCGGAGTAGTTCTGCTCGCCCATCAGGTCGTCGAAGTCGATCTTGCCCATCGACTGCGCTCCGGACGAGACGGTCACGACACGGGCAGGCGCGCTCGCGATCAGCCGGTCGAGCAGGAGGCTCGTCAACAGAAACGGCGCAAGATGATTGAGGGCGAAGGTGTGCTCGAGGCCGTCGGCAGTGATGTGGCGGTGGTTCCAGAACCCGCCGACGTTGTTGAGCAGCACGTCCAATCGCGGGTAGGCGGTCAAGACCTCGTCCGCCAACCGGCGGACCTCGGTCTGCGATGACATGTCAGTGACGAAGACATCCACCGCGGGGTTGCCTGACTCGCGGACGATCTCGGCGGCTGCTGCCTCCGCGCGTGTCCGGTCGCGTCCAGTGATGCCCACCCTGGCACCCAGAGAAGCCAGGCCGATCGCCGCGGCCTTGCCAATTCCGCCCGTACCCCCGGTGATCAGGACGGTCTTGCCGGTCATCAGTGGCGTGGAAGTCGTCGTGACGGCGCTGGCCACGTGGCACCCCTATCCCGATTGGTTCATCGCCAACCGTGCCGGGGTTGTGGTGCCAACCGTCATTCGAGCGGCCCTGAAGGCCTGAACCGGAAGTGTGCGCGTGTTGCCACCAGAAAGATAGGAGCGCACACTCCTCGCAGCGAGGCAGGGGGCCCTGTCCCTAACAGCCTGTTCGCGGTCCGTCACGACTTCGCTCGGTCTGAAACCTCACTCGAGTGGGCCATTGCGCCCGAGGAGTCAGACCGTGTCGACCACATCGGGCGTGCCTGCCTTGGGCGGATCCGGACGATCGCTGCTGCTGCGGTGGATCATCGCCATCCTCGGGTTTCCGATCGGCGGCTTCATCGGGCACCTCGTTGGCGGGCCCGCTGCGACCGTACCCGCGGCGCTGATCTCGGGCCTCATCGCCGGAGCGATCATCGGCGCGGGACAGGGCCTTGCGCTCGGGTTCCTTCGCGTGCAGGCGTTGGCCATCTGGGCAGGAGCAACCGCGATCGGCCTGGGCGTAGCCCTGGCCGGCGTCACCGCGGTGATCGGTCAGATCGACACCCAGACTGAGGCCATCGTGCTCGGCGCGATCTCGGGCCTGGCCCTCGGTGCCGGTCAGGCCGCGCTGCTCATGCGTGAGCACGTTGCCAATGCGTGGCTGTGGGTCGTTGCGTCAGGCGTCGCCTGGGCGGTCGGCTGGGCTGTCACTTCGGGCATCGGCGTGGCCCTTGCTGCAGGCTGGCCCGTCTACGGCCTGAGCGGCGCCATCGCCTCGCAGATCATCACCGGTCTTGTCCTCTGGAAGGTCCTCTCACGTGGAGAGACGGGGGCCCTCGCCGCAGCATGACCACGGAGGTCGTAACAGCGGCGCTCCTGATCGCGGTCCCGATCGCGTTCAACCTCGCCTTCTTCGAACTCGGCCGCACCTTCGACTACCCGAACATCCTGCGCAAGGAGCCCGACGAGATCCTCCGGCGTTTCGCGGCCGGAGGCTCGGGGCTCATCCTGCGCTGGGAGGCGCTCCTGCTGAGCGCCCTGGCCATGCTGCCGCTGGTGGCGCTGTTGGCCGTCGCCCTGGGCGCTTCGGCGCCATTGACCATCGCCTCGATCGTCGTGGGCTCGGCGGCCGCGCTTGTCCAGGGGCTCGGGCTCGTGCGCTGGCCGTTTGCCGTGCCGGAGCTGGCCCGTCGATACATTGCCGCGGAAGGTCAGGACGGCGCGGCGACACGGAAGTCGATCGAAGTGACGTTCGCGACGCTCCATCGCCTGCTGGGCGTCGGCATCGGCGAGCATCTCGGCTATCTGTTGACGGGCATCTGGACGCTGCTGGTCGCCGGCTCGGTCCTCTCGACGGCTGTGCTACCCGGCTGGCTCGGACTCATTGGCATCCCGATCGGGTTGGCCCTCTTGATCGGAACGCTGGAGTTTGTCGGACCCAACGAGGAGAACGGCTGGGCGCTGGCCGGCACCATCGTCCCGATCGCTTACATCGCCTGGTCCTTGTGGCTGATCTCCCTGGGCGTCGGACTGCTCTTGAACCAATGAGCCAGGGTCAGTTCGCGTCGCCGAATCAGGTGACGCTTTGCGCCCGGCCGGGCAGTACAACGATGATCCGGGTGCCCGTACCGGCGTCGCTCTCGACCGTCATCACGGCACCGACGGCAGCGGCACGCGCCTGCATGTTGCCGAGGCCCTGATGGCCGGCCGGGACCTGGGCAGAGGCATCGAACCCGACGCCGTCATCGGCCACGACGAGTTCAGTGGCGCCGCCTGTCGCACGGAAGCTGATGACGAGGTGCCGGGCACGCGAGTGGCGAGCCGCGTTGCTGAGCGCCTCCCGCACGATCTGGAGAAGCTCGGCCCCGTGAGCTGGCGATAGGTTCCTGCCCGCGTCCGGGTCCACATCGAGGTCGACGTCGACGAGCGTGTTGTAGCGGAACTGCTCGGTCAGGCCAACGATGCCGGCCGGTACGTCCGCCCCGTCGAATGTCTCGGGCCGAAGGCCGTAGATGAAGTTCCGCAGCTCGCGGATGGAGGACTGGAGCGAGTCGATTGCGCCGTCTACGCGGCTTTCCGCCTCGGCCGGGGACGAGACCATGATTTCCGGGACGTCCTCGAGCGACAGGGACACGGCGTACAGCGACTGGATGATGCCGTCGTGCAGGTCGCGGCCGATGCGATCCCGCTCCTGGACGATCGCGTAGTCGGCGGCTTGCTGGTGCAGCCGGGCGTTGTCGATGGCGATACCGGCGTGGAGGGCAAACAGCTCGACGAGACGCTGGTCGGTGGGCGTGAACTCGGCGGCCCCGGCCTTGTCGGTGAGATAGAAGTTGCCGACCGAGCGGCCGCCCGAGGTCACCGGAACGCCGAGGAATGACGTCATCGGCGGGTGATTTGGCGGGAAGCCGGAGCTGTCGGCATGGGCGGCGATGTTCGGGATCCGATACGAGCGCTCCTCGCGGATGATCAGGCCGAGCAGACCTCGGCCGCGCGGCAATGGCCCGATCGCCTCGCGTTCGGCGACCGTCATACCGCTCGTGATGAAGCGCTGGATTTGATCATCCGGCCCGACGATGCCGAGCGCCGCGTAGCCGGCCCCAACCAGCGTCCGGACTCGCTCGACGATGAGCTGGAGCGCCTCCTCGACGTCGAGCAGCCCGGCGATGGCGCGGGCTGCCTCGTCCACCGCGTTGAGCGCGGCGGCGTCCAGTGACGAGTCAGCGCGGGGCGCGGAACTGCGGCGAGCGGCCATCCGCGCGAGCCTACCAGCCTTGTACTCGCTCAGGACATCCGGCCCCCCGCTTCGGGCCGACCGGCACCTTCTTGACATGGCATTCAGCAGCGAGAGTTGTCGCTATGGACCAGAACTCAGCCAGGGCTGCGTCACTTCGTGCACTGAAGCGCGTGCTCGTCGCGACGGATACCAGCGCGACCTCTGCCGATGCAGAACGTGCCGGCATCGAGCTCGCGGGCAATCTGGGGGCCAGCCTGATTTTCATGAGCGTGATCGACCCGTCACGTCTTCGGCTGCCGGGCGGCCTGTTTCACACCCGCGTCGACCAGGTCCGGGCCAAGCGCGAATCGGCGCTCGCGACGATGGTCGCGACCGCGCGCCAGCAGGGCGTCGCGACTCAATTTCTGATCTGGGAAGGTGAACCAGGCGCCTCGGTGCTCGAGGCCGCCGACGCGGAGGATGCGGACATCATCGTCATCGGCAGCCACGCCCGCGGCCTTGTCGGCCGCTTCCTGCTCGGGAGCGTGTCAACGTACGTTGTCGAGCACGCGCGTCGGCCGGTCGTCGTCATCCGACCGGGCCAGCTGCTCGACGCGGTCTGGCCCATCCCACCGGACGGCCGCCCGACCCCGGTCGTTCCTCAGCGATAGTTGACACACGGCCCGACGAGTCGTGACTTTCCGGAACCTTGGCTTCGCGCCGTCCAGCGGTACCTAGATAAGACGGTATGCAGACTGAGATCGCGCCACGTTCGCACCCCGTGGCGGTCGCCGCGCTGAAGACGGTCCATACCGTCATCTTCGCGGGCGAGCTGTCGGCGATCCTCTGGCTCCTCCTGTCGGGTCTCGTCGGCAGACGGGACCGGTCCGTTGGGATCGCTACGGTAGCCGTCGCCGTGGAGGCCGCGGTTTTCCTGGCCAATGATGGAGTCTGTCCGATCACGCCGCTGACCGAACAGATGGGCGCGGCCCATGGCTCGGTGTCCGACATCTTCCTGCCGGATGCCGTGGCTCGGACGATTCCGACCTGGTCGACCGCCCTCCTGGTGATCGCGGGATTACTGCACCTTCGCGCGCTCAGATCGTCGCGGCGACGCCCTGGTTCGCTCTAGTTCAGAGGCAGCGGCTCTCGCGCGCGGCTCCGGTCGCCGAGGGGATAGACCTCAACGAACACGTCGGTCGGCGCCTCCACTTCTCTGAACACCGTCTGCGGCGCCCCGCGCAAGGCACGATCGAAGAAGGCGAGCGCAAATCCGCGCTCGATCGTGAGGACCGCGTCGGCGATACCGTCGACGGGGGCGAGGCGTGGTCGGAAACGAGGTCCGTCGGCGAACGTGTCGTGGGCCGCAGCCGGAACCTGGACCCGATAGGTGTCCGGGCCGGCCTCCTCGAAGAGCGCGGCGAGCGATTCGTGGAGCTGCGTCTCCTTCGTGAGGTACATGAAGGGCTTCGTCGGCGCCGCAGGGTCGCGCCGCGACGAGAACGGGCCGCCGGCCGCCTGCCCATCGATGTTCATGCAGGCGGACAGGCGAGCATCGGCCGCGCACGCTTCCACCGCTGCGATCCCGCCGTTCGAGTGGCCCGCTATCCCGACGCGCCCAAGGTCGAGTCGGCCCTGAAGGGCGACGAAGCCTGCCGCGTCCTCGGCCAGACGATCGAGGACGAAGCGGATGTCCGCCACGCGTTCGTCGATCTTCGCGGCGACCTCCGTGCCGAGCGGGCCAGCGGCCTGATCGCCCGGATAGACCGCGACCGTCCCTTCGCCCAGGTCGACTGCCGCGACCTGGTAGGGATGGTCGACGCCGACCACGACGAAGCCATGGCTCGCAAGGTCCTCGGCGAGTGAGGAGTAGAACGTGACGTTCGTGGCGTTGCCGGGCGAAAGGATGACAACCGGGTATGAGCCATCCACTCCCGCGACGGCCGCACCGTCGCTCGAGTGCGCCTGGACGAACCCGAGTCCCGCGACCTCGAGCGGGCCAAGTTCGCCGCTCGCCTCGAGTCCCGCCCGGATCGCGTCGAGACCTGGCACATACTCGGTCGACTGACCTGATCCGGCCGCAGCCGGGTACCACGCCACGAGTCGAACCGCACGATGGTCGTTGGCGGCGGTTCGCGGTTCCGGCCGGGAAGGGTCAGTCAGAAGCGTGGTGGCGCGCCCCACCGCAAACGCCCCCGTCGGCGCGGGCAGGCGAAGGTAGGCGAGCGTTGACGCGACCGCGGACGCGGCGATGATCGCCGCGAGGAGCAACGCGACCGCGGCGATGCGGCCCCCCGATGGACGGCGCGGGGTCCGGATGAATTGACCGAGGGCGAAGGTCCTACCTGGGGCGACGAACGCGAACATCAGTCCTCCTTCGTTCGGCGTGGCACATCCGAGACGTGCCGTGAGGCGGCCGTGTTCCGCGGCTACCTTGCGGTCAGGACTGAGGGCGCAGGAACGACAGCAGGTGCCCCGCGAATAGTTCGGGGACCAGGCAGCAGCGGCCGCCAGCGCGTGTGATCGGCCGGGTTTCCGTGGATGAGTAGCAGGGGTGGCCCTTCACCGCTGGTCCAGTATCCGATCTTGGTCCCGTCGCGCGACGCGACCCGCGTCACGAGTCCGGCGCCTCGCCCCGTCGGTCCGTCACTCACAAGTCCAGCCTCCGTTCCAGAGATGGCTTGGCGGGGAACTCCTCGTCAATGAGCCGCTCCGGCTCGAGGATCTCGATGCCATTGCGACTCGTCCGGATGACGCCTTCGGAACGGAGGTCGTGGAGGACCCGGACGACAACCTCGCGGACCGACCCAACGGCGTCGGCGAGAGCCTGCTGGCTCACCCGGGCGACAAGCCGATCGCCCTGCCGCCGTTCCGAGGCGAGATCGAGCAGATGCCGCGCGACCCGCTGCCGGACAGTTGAAAAGGCGCTCCCCGGAATTTCCGCGACAAAGTTGACGACCCGCTCGCTGAGTTCGTTGATCACCGCCCGTGCCACGCGAAGGTCGCGTTCGGCCAACCCGATCACGACGTTGGCCTGAAAGCGCACGAGATGCGAGTCCACCAGTGCCTCGATCGTCGCGGCCAGAGAGTAGTCGGGCGTGAACAACGAAACGACGCCTGAGAGCTCGCCCCGGCGGACGTAGCGGACCGTGAGGCTCCGGCCGTCGGGAGCCTGCACGAGCACCCGAAGGAAGCCGTCGACGAGGAGCTCGAGATACGGGCCGGGCTCGCCGACCTCCCGAACGATCGAACCCGCCGGCGCATGGACCCGCGTCGCGCCATTCAACAAAGCTGCGATGACATCCGCGGGCAGGTCGCGGAGGTGGGACTGCCCGATGGCCTCGGCGACAGCCAAATCGTAAAGCTCGGCCCGTCCCCCGATCGCCATTCGGCAACGCTAGCAGCCGCAGGCAAGTCGGCCGGTCACGGACGGGGACAACGATCATCGCCCACGGCACGAGGGTCGAGATGACCGGGAATTTCATGACTAGGCACGTGGCGCCGCCGGCGACACAATGGCGGTCGGCCTCCACGCTGACAGGGACATGGGGCGCGACGCCGAGGGCACGACGACGCCGTGTGCCGCCAGCCACGACCCGAGCCGCCGAGGCCACGGAGGGCAGGAATGCGCGCGTTCGCGATTGAGACGTTCGGCGAGCCGGGGAGCATCCGCGAGGTCCCCGATCCAGAGGCAGGAGAAGGGGAGGTCGTCGTCGCTGTCCAGGTCGCGGGGATGAACCAGACCGACATCGCCGTGATGGCCGGATACATGAAGGACTACATGGAGCATCGCTTCCCGCTGGTGATCGGGATCGACGCGTCCGGGATCGTCGAGCGCGTCGGCCCGGGCGTCGAGCACTACCGGGAGGGCGACGAGGTCTACGGCTACGTGCGCAAGCCCGTCATGGGCGAGGGCACGATGGCAGATCGCGTCGTGCTGCCGACCGGCGGCTTGACCCACAAGCCGCGCACGATCACCTGGGAGGAGGCCGCAGTCGTCGGGCACTCGGCGCTGACGGCGGCCGCGGCCGTCGAAGACGTCGCGCTCACGTCCGGCCAGCGCCTGCGGTGCTCCTCGGCGGCACCGGCGGGGTCGGCAGCTACGCCACGCAGTTCGCGGCGGAACGGGGCATCGAGGTCATCGCCGTCACACGCCCCGAATACACGGTGTACGCCCAGTCGATGGGCGCGGCCGGGGTGATCGACTACACGGCCAGCGACCCTTCGGAGGAGCTGAGCGAGAGATGCCCTGATGGCGTCGACGCGGTCATCGATCTGGTTGGCCTGCCGGATCTGCTGGCCGACGTCTCGTCGCACGTCAAGCCGGGTGGACGTGTCGCCTCGACGATCCTGCCGCCCGACGTCGAATCACTCGCGGCGCGAGGCATCGAGGGCAAGTTGACGGTGCGATACACCGCTGAACACCGCTTCCCGGAGATGGCTGTGCGGGTCGCCGAGGGCAGTCTCCGGATCCCTGCGATCCAGACGTTCAAGTTCGACCAGATTCAGGACGCCATCGCGCTCCAGGCGACCCGCCACGTGCGCGGCAAGATCGCGGTACAGGTCGGGACGGCAGCGGACGCGCCGCGCGCGTAAAGCGCAGGAGACGCATCCATGTCCACCCGTGACCGGGAATCCGGTGCGGCGACGATGTCCGCACAGCCCGGACCCGGCCTGATCCGCTCCATTGCCCACCGCCTGGCCGGTGACGCGGTTGCCATGCCGATCGAGGGTCACCTGCCGTCCTTCGACGGCGCCACCGGCTGGCTCAACACGGAGCCGCTGACCCCCCAGGGACTGCGCGGACGCGTCGTCCTCGTCGACTTCTGGACCTACACCTGCATCAACTGGCTGCGGACGCTTCCATATCGCCGTGCGTGGGCCGCGAAATATGCGGACGCCGGTCTCACTGTCATTGGCGTTCACACGCCCGAGTTCGGCTTCGAGGGAGATATCGACAACGTGATCGCGCAGTCGCGCAACCTCGGGGTCGAGTATCCGATCGCTGTGGACAGCGACTACGGGATCTGGCAGGCGTTCGCGAATCACTTCTGGCCGGCGCTCTACATCGCCGACGCCGAGGGCCGCATCCGGTATCACCACTTCGGCGAGGGCGAGTACGCGATGGCCGAGATGGTCGTGCAGCAGCTGCTGCTCGATGCGGGCAGGGAAGTCGTCGATCCGGATCTCGTGTCCGTGGAGCCCGAGGGCTTCGAGGTCCCCGCGGACTGGCGGACCCTGAGATCGCCCGAGACGTACCTGGCATACGGCCGGAGTGCAGGCTTCGCGTCGCCAGACCGAGCGCGGTTCAACGAGTCGCACGCCTATCCCGAGCCATCGCGGCTCGAGCTCAACTACTGGGCGCCGTCAGGGACGTGGACGCTCGCGCAGCACGCCGCCGTCGTGGACGAGGCCGGGGGGCGCATCGCGTTCCAGTTCCAGGCGCGCGATGTCAACCTCGTGATGGGACCGGCGGCGCGCGGGACGACCGTGCCGTTCCGCGTGCTCCTCGACGGGGCGCCGCCGGGCAGCGCTCACGGGTTCGACGTCGACGAGGGGGGCAACGGCACCCTCGTCGACCAGCGCCTCCACCAGCTGATCCGCCAGCCGGGCAGCATCTCGGAGCGACGCTTCGAGATCGAGTTCCTCGACGCAGGCGCCGAGGCCTATTGCTTCACCTTCGGCTGAGGCGAGCGCTCGCTCGATCCGTTCCGATCCGGAACGAGTGGTGGCGTCGTCCGGCCACTTCTGCTGGCGGCGGACTAGTCGACGCTCAGTCGGTCCAGGCGACGGCGCCGCGGACTTCGTGCCAGATACCACCCCGCGTAGTCATCGTCGGTGGATCGTGCCCAACTGGTCGCCACCGACCATCCCCGGTGGTAGACGGCACCGAGTAGGCCGAATTCGCGGACGTCCGAGCGGTCCCGGACCGGACTTCTACTACGCGGGGCAGTAATTGACAGGGAGTTGGGGCCGCCGGCGCAGCGACGAGGCTCGCGCCCGTCGATGTCGTGCGTCTCAGCCGGCGCAAAACCGAGGCGGCTGCGCTGATGTCGTCGCCAGAGTGGATTCGCCGTGGGGTACAGTCCTGCACGGGGCCGGCGTAAGGGAGATTGGATGATGATGGCGATCTTCGGGGCGATCCTGCCCCGTTTCGTGCTCTTGGTGGGGTGGTCGAACGATCCTGCCGGCTGGGGTGCGGTCTTCAGCTCACCCGTCTGGCTCCTGGGCGGGTTCCTGTTCTTTCCGTGGACGACCCTGATCTACGGTTTCGTCCAGCCCAACGGACTGAGCCTTCTCAACATCATCTTTCTCGTGTCGGCGCTGTTGATCGACCTCGGGACGTGGGGTGTCGGGTTCTTCGCGAGCCGTCAGCAGGTGGAGTCGTACCGGGGAACCTAGGAAGGCGTCGCGCGCGGGCCCTTGGCTAGCTTGCCGTAGCTGTTCCGGTACTCCTTTCCGGGCTTGGGGCGGGTGAACTTGATCGCCGACCATGTGTCGTCGATCCTCAGGGTCTTGCTCTCGACGAGGCCGTGGTCGTAACCGATGCGGATGACCTCAGGCAGCGTCAGGTCGGTTCCCAGCGCCCTGCCCTTCGGCCACGACACCCACAGCATGCCGCCCTTCTGTAGGTGACGCGCCAAGCCAGGGAACTTGCGCTCCATCTCTGCCTGCTTCGTCACGAACAGGTGGATGTAGCCGAACGTCCCGAGCCGCCGTAGCTTCAGGTCGACATCTGGCAGCTGCATCGCGGCGACTGCTTCTTCCGGCGCCCCGACGAGAAGGCTCCGCGTCCCTGCCCTGACGCCCATCTTCTCGGAAACGGATCGCGTCAACAACTCACCCGCGGATCGTCATCCCGGAACGCCGCTCAACGTTCGCCTCTTGGCAGGCCCGCCGGGCGCCTCCTAGAAGCGACGACGACGGCCGGGTGTTACGGCCGCTCCAACGACCGCCGCCTTTGCGACCGGCGACGGGCCGGGTGAGACAGCCGCACCGACGACCGCGGCTTTGGCGATCGGCGACGGGCCGGGGCCGACCGCGGCGCCGACGACGGCTGCCTTGGCAACTGGGCCACCGATAACGCCTCTTCCAGCACGACCAGGTCCTAGCGGCATGTCAGGCTCCTTCTGCTTCTTGCGCCGCGTCCGCTTCGACGGCAGCGATGATGGCCTGGATGGGAATGCGGCCGTTGGCGATGAGCTGACCGCCTGCCCGGCGCGTGGCCGAGGCGAAGGGTGCGGCCCAAAGGTTCTCGTAGACGAGGACAGCGGCGACGCTGCCCGGATCCATCGCGGCCGCCAAGTGCACTACGTCGTCTTCGGCCAACGTCTGGACGAGTTGCCCTTCGAGGGCGACCAACTCATCCGAATCCCCGAGGTCACCCAGTTCCTGGGCCATGACGGTCCCGTCCTCGGCCTTCTGGAGGATGAGGATGTCCATGACCCTGATGGTCCCGGATTCGTGGAGCTTGACCAGCTCCCTCACACCTTCGCCGGTGAAGTTCTGGGCCCCGGCCGGAAACTCGACGATCAGGTAATCGACGGGTCCCAGCTCGTCGAGCGATCTTTCGGTCATGACTCTCCTTTGCGTACCGTGGCTTCGTCAGCATTCTGCCGTCGAACTGCCGGCGATGCCTCCCCCGAATGAGGGGATGACCGTGTCGATCGCCGTCCCTACATTCGCGACAATGCAGAACGTCCTCGACTTCTACAAGACCCAGGTCCGCATCCTGTGGGAGTGGCGCGGCGGCCGGTGGGCCATGGTCAAGCGCCTCGGCATCACGCTGCTGGTGTCGACGCTGTCGCTGATCCTGACCGCCGGGCTCCTGCCGGGGATCACCATCGGGCGGGTCCTCGACGCTGTCATCGCGGTGGTCTTGATGACCCTCTTCAACTCGCTTGTACGACCTGTATTGCTCATGTTCGTGGCAGGTCGATCGCTGGTCCTGCTGGGTGTCCTTGTGCTCGTCCTTCAGGTGGTCACCTTCCTCGTCATCGCCCCCCTGGCGCGGGGCGTCAATGTCGATGGCTTCCTGTCGGCGCTGATCGGCTCGTTCGTGTATGCGGCGATCAACACCGCACTCACGTCCATTCTCGGCGTCGACCGGGGCGGCTCCTACTTCGGGCTGCTGGTCTCCAACCTGATGGCCCACCGCCAGGTCGAACGGACCGATAAGCCGGGGCTCGTGATCATCCAGATCGACGGGCTTGCCCATCCGATCCTTGCTGGCCGGATGCGAGCCGGGTCAGTCAATACGCTGGCCGGCTGGGTCCGCGCCGGCACTCACAAGCTCTCGCGTTGGGAGGCGATCCTGCCGTCAATGACCTCGGCCAGTCAGGCGGGAATCCTCCACGGCAACAACGACGGGATCCCGGCCTTCCGCTGGTTCGAGCGCGATCGCCAGAAGCTCATGGTCTCGAGCAGTCCCGTCGACGCTGGTGAGATCGTTCGTCGCGTGTCGAACGGCGAGGGCCTGCTCTCGAACAACGGCGCGAGCATCTGCAACCTCGTCACCGGCGATGCGACGCGGGCCTACTTCACGACAGCCGCGATCAAGGACAAGTCCCAGGGGATCGGTGAGAGCAAGGCGTTCCTCGGCTTCTTCCTGAGCCCGAGCGGCTACCTCCGGTCGTTCACGATGTTCCTCGCCGAATTCTTCAAGGAGCGGTTCCAGGCGCGCCGCACCCGCCGGTCCGGCGTCCAGCCCCAGATGCATCGCGGGATGAAATACGCGGGGATGCGCGCCGCGAGCAACGTCCTGCTCCGCGACGTCAACACCTCGCTGATCATCGAGGAGATGTACCGCGGCACGAACGTCATCTATGCGGACTTCACGGACTATGACGAGCTCGCCCATCACTGCGGCCCCGAGCGGGTCGAGTCGCTGCAGGCGCTCGACGGGGTCGATGACGCGATCGGCACCCTGGCCAAGGCTGCCGAGGACGCGCCGCGACCGTACCGCTTCGTGATCCTGTCGGACCATGGGCAGAGCCTGGGCGCCACGTTCAAGCAGCGCTATGGGCAGAGCCTGGGCGAGGTCGTCCGCGACCTGATGGGCGGGCGGGCGACGGTCGTCCAGACGGAAACGGCCGCGGAAGGCTCGACGTTCGTCAACGCGTTCCTGTCGGAGATCACCCGCAGCAAAGGCGTCGGTCCGTCGGTCGCGCGCGCCGCCCTCGGCAACCAGATCCACGATGGCGTCGTCGACCTCGACAGAGAGGAGATCCCGCCGCCGGCCGAAGAATTGGCGATCGCGGTCGTGGGTTCGGGCAACCTCGGACTGGTCTGGTTCACCGGGAACGACCACCGCCTCACGGCCGAGGAGCTTGCCGAGCGCCACCCGCTGTTGATCGCCAGGCTCGTTCAGCACCCGGGCGTCGCTATCGTCTTGGTCCGCTCGGCAGAGCACGGGGCGATGGCCATGGGCCGTGATGGGATCCGGTACCTCGACCAGGACCGCGTCGAGGGATCCGACCCGACGACGCTCTTCGGCCCGCACACCGTGATGAGCCTCCAGCGCGAGGATGCCATGACCCATGCGCCGGACATCCTCCTGCTGAGCCAGTACGACCCGGAGCTCGGCGAGGTGGCTGCGTTCGAGGAGCTGATCGGTTCGCATGGTGGCCTGGGCGGCCCGCAGACCGAGCCATTCATCCTTCACCCGGCCGACTGGGAGCTCGACGAGCCAGTCCCGCTCGGCGCTCCCGCCATCTACCGCAACATCCGGCGCTGGCTCGAGTCGATCGACATCAAGCTCGGCCGACCGACAAGGTGCCGGTAGAAACGGCGCAGGTGCCTGTGGCGGCCGCCGTCGAGGCATCGTAGGGCCGCCACATCGAGCGGCCTCGCCGCCCGGGAGGGCCTCGGTCAGGTGCCGACGTAGGCCGCGAGGTGCTCGCCGGTGAGGGTGGAGCGGGCGGCGACGAGGTCGGCGGGTGGGCCCTCGAAAACGATCCGGCCGCCGTCGTGGCCGGCGCCCGGGCCGAGGTCGATGATCCAGTCGGCGTGGGCCATGACCGCCTGGTGGTGCGCGATGACGATGACCGACTTGCCGGACTCGACGAGCCGGTCGATCAGGCCGAGCAGATGCTCGACGTCGGCGAGGTGGAGGCCGGTAGTCGGCTCATCGAGGACGTAGACGCCGCCCTTCTCGGCCATGTGGGTGGCCAGCCTGAGCCGCTGGCGCTCGCCGCCCGACAGCGTCGGGAGCGGCTGGCCGAGGCTGAGGTAGCCGAGCCCGACGTCGAGCAGGCGCTTCAGGATCGCGTGCGCGGCCGGCGTGCGTGCCTCGCCGGCGCCGAAGAACGCCTCGGCCTCGGTGACCGGCATCGCGAGCACTTCGCTGATGTCCTTCCCGCCGAACTTGTACTCCAGCACCGATGCCTGGAATCGCTTCCCCTCGCACTCCTCGCAGGTGGTCGCGACGCCGGCCATCATCGCCAGGTCGGTGTAAATGACCCCGGCGCCGTTGCAGGTCGGGCAGGCGCCCTCGGAGTTGGCGCTGAACAGGGCAGGTTTCACGCCGTTGGCCTTTGCGAACGCCGTGCGGATCGGGTCGAGCAACCCGGTGTACGTCGCCGGGTTGCTCCGCCGCGAACCCCTGATCGGGGTCTGGTCGACTGACACAACGCCATCCCGACCGGACACCGAGCCGTGGATCAGTGAGCTCTTGCCCGACCCGGCCACGCCAGTCACCACCACCAGCACGCCGAGCGGGATGTCGACATCGACGTCCTGCAGGTTGTGGGCGTTGGCGCCGCGCACTTCCAGCACGCCCGACGGCTTCCGCACCGACGGCTTGAGGGCGGCACGATCGTCGAGGTGCCGCCCGGTCAGCGTGCCGCTGTCTCGCAGCCCGTCGACGGTGCCCTCGAATACCACCTCGCCACCCGCGGTGCCGGCGCCGGGTCCGAGATCGACGACGTGGTCGGCGACCTCGATCGTCTCCGGCTTGTGCTCCACGACCAGCACGGTGTTGCCCTTGTCCCGCAACTGCAGCAGCAGGTCGTTCATCCGCTGGATGTCGTGCGGGTGCAGCCCGATCGTCGGCTCGTCGAAGACGTAGGTGACGTCCGTGAGTGACGACCCGAGGTGGCGGATCATCTTGGTGCGCTGCGCCTCGCCGCCCGAGAGCGTGCCCGACGTACGGTCGAGGCTGAGGTAGCCCAGCCCGATCTCGACGAACGAGTCGAGGGAATGCCGCAGCTTCGCCAACAGCGGCGCGACCGACGGCTCGTCCAGGCCCCGCACCCACTCGGCAAGGTCGCTGATCTGCATCGCGCACGCATCGGCGATGTTGGTGCCCTTGATCTTCGACGACCGTGCCCCCTCGTTGAGCCGGCTGCCGCCGCACTCCGGGCAGGTGGTGAACGTCACCGCCCGCTCCACGAAGGCGCGGATGTGCGGCTGCAGGGCGTCGACGTCCTTGGACAGGAACGACTTCTGGATCTGCGGGATCAGTCCGACGTACGTCAGGTTGATGCCCTCGACCTTGATCTTGGTCGGCTCCTTGTACAGGAGGTCGTGGAGTTCGGTCTTGTTGAACTTGCTGATCGGCTTGTCCGGGTCGAAGAAACCGCTGCCGCGGAAGATGCGCCCGTACCAGCCCTCCATGCTGTAGCCGGGGATCGTGATCGCCCCCTCATTGAGCGACTTGGAGTCGTCGTACAGCGCCGATAGGTCGAAGTCGGTCACCGACCCCATGCCTTCGCAACGCGGGCACATGCCGCCGGTGATCGAGAAGCTCGCCTTCACCGCTTTGCTGGCGCCCCGGTCGACCGTGATCGCCCCGCTGCCGTGGGCCGATGCGACGTTGAAGGAGAACGCCTGGGGCGAGCCGATGTGCGGCTTCCCGAGCCGGCTGAAGAGGATGCGCAGCATCGCGTTGGCGTCAGTGGCGGTGCCGACGGTGGACCGAACATTGGCGCCCATCCGCTCCTGGTCGACGATGATCGCCGTCGTCAGCCCATCGAGCACGTCGACGTCCGGCCGGTCCAGCGTCGGCATGAAGCCCTGGACGAAGGCGCTGTAGGTCTCGTTGATCATCCGCTGCGATTCCGCGGCGATCGTGTCGAAGACCAGCGAGCTCTTGCCCGAGCCGGAGACCCCGGTGAACACGGTCAGCCGGCGCTTCGGGATCTCGATGCTGACGTCCTTGAGGTTGTTCACGCGCGCGCCCTGCACGCGGATCAGATCGTGGCTGTCGGCAGCGTGCGGCGTAAGCGACTGCGTGTCCGGCCTCGCAGCGACGTTGAAGGAGAACGCCTGGGCCGAGCCGATGTGCGGCTGCCCGATCCTGCTAAAGAGGATGCGCAGCATCGCGTTGGCGTCGGTGGCGGTGCCGACGGTGGAGCGGACATTTGCGCCCATCCGCTCCTGGTCGACGATGATCGCCGTCGTCAGCCCGTCGAGCACGTCGACGTCCGGCCGGTCCAGCGTCGGCATGAAGCCCTGCACGAAGGCGCTGTAGGTCTCGTTGATCATCCGCTGCGATTCCGCGGCGATCGTGTCGAAGACCAGCGAGCTCTTGCCCGAGCCGGAGACCCCGGTGAACACCGTCAGCCGGCGCTTCGGGATCTCGATGCTGACGTCCTTGAGGTTGTTCACGCGCGCGCCCTGCACGCGGATCAGATCGTGGCTGTCGGCAGCGTGCAGCGTAGGCGTCTGCGTGTCCGGCCTCGTGGCAATGCTCATCGTGTCTCCAACTTTATCGACATCCCTACCGAGCGTTGACGGGGCCGAATAGTCTGTCGCCAAGTCATCAAGATCGTATCGCCCGGCGCGGATCCTGCCCGGGTGCCGACGTTGTCGTATGGTTGCTAAGTGAACATCCTCGACGCCGACCTCGAGCGCATGCGCGTGGTGGAGTGTTGTACCTGGCGGCCCCGCCGTCAGGAGGCGTGCATCTGACGTTCCTCGACCAATGTCGGTCGAGACGAATTCGATGCAAACCCGGGGCCGTGGTTCTATCTCAGGAGCCACGGCTTTTCGTTGCCCTGTTGACGTCGGTCGGTCGCAGATCCTCGTTGTCCCCTTCGTCCGACACGAGAACACCAAGGAGTCCCGACGATGTCAACGATCCTTGCCGACGTCCTGGCCGCCAACGCCGCCTATGCCGAGTCGTTCGGTCCAAAGGCCGATCTCGCCCTGCCTCCGGCGAGGCGCTTCGCCATCCTCACGTGCATGGATGCGCGGCTCGATCCCGCGAAGTACGCGGGACTCAGCGAGGGTGACGCGCATGTCATCCGAAACGCCGGCGGACGTGCCAGCGACGACGCCATCCGCTCCCTCGTGATTTCGTACAAGCTCCTCGGGACGGCCGAGTGGTTCGTGATCCATCACACCGACTGCGGCATGGAGTTCTTCACCGACGACCAGATCCGCGGCCTTCTCGCGAACAGCCTCGAGACGGCTGCCTTGGGGCCGGAGGGCTTTCACGATGTCGGCACCGGACCAGGGTCAACCGAGGGTTCCTATGTTGACTGGCTGACAATCACCGACCAGACGGGCAGCGTTGTCGACGATGTCCGACGGATTCGAAACCATCCGCTCGTGCCGTCCGGTATCGCCATCTACGGGTACATCTATGACGTGCGAACCGGTCGACTGATCGAGGTGCCGGAAGCAACATCCACTGGCCGCGCCAGCTAGAGACCCTCCATGCTCGGTCGCGACAAGCGTCGCGGCCGAGCCGCCCGCTGGGCGACATCGGTGAGTACCCAGGCCGATCGTGGGTTGGTCGTCAGACCTCGGCAGCGGCCCACGAGTGGAGCGTCGCCATGTAGTTGGCGCGCTCGAATGCTGATGGGTCCTCGACTGTCGCCGCGCTCGCGCTTCCGCGCAGCTCAGACACGGACCTGTATTCGTGCTCTTCCATCCAATCCCTGAGTTCCGCTTCGACCGAGGCGACGTGCTCCGGGCCGTGCCGGAGCAGGGCCGAGGTCATCATCACCACGTCGGCACCGACCAAGATGCCCTTGGCCACGTCAGCGCCCGAGTGGGCTCCCGAGGTCGCCGCGAGCGAGATATCCGGATCGAGCTGCGGACGCAGGATCGCGATCCAACGGACGGGGAGTCGCATCTCCCAGGGCTGGCTCAACTCGAGCCGCGGCACCACCTCGATCAATTCCAAGTCGATATCTGGCTGGTAGAACCGATTGAACAGGACCAGCCCGTCGGCACCGGCGCCGACGGCCGCTGCCGCGAAGTTGGCGAACGCCGTGTAGAACGGGCTGAGCTTGACGGCAAGCGGGATCGTGATCGACGCACGAACAGCGGCGATGAGATCGAGGTCGCGTGCCTCCAACTGCGCGGCGGACAGCCGCGGGTCCGCGGCAACGCGGTACAGGTTCAGTTCGAGCGCGTCGGCTCCAGCGTCCTGGATACGCCGCGCATGGGTGACCCATCCGCCCACGGTGCTCGCGTTCAGGCTGGCGATGACGGGGACCGCGACGGCCGCCTTGACTCGCGCGAGGGCGGTTAGGTAGCGGTCCGCAGTGCCCGCGAACGACTGGACAGCGGGGAAGTAGTTCAGGGCCTCGGCGAAGACTTCGGTGCCCTGCTCGAGCGAGCGTGCTAGTTCAGTCTCTTCAGCGAGGATCTCCTCCTCGAACAGGGACGGCAGGACGATCGCGCCGACTCCGGCCCGCTCAAGCCGCTGGGCCATGACCGGGTCCGCGTTGTGTGGCGCCGCCGATGCGACGATCGGGGAGCGCAGCTCCAGCCCGAGGTAGCGTGTCCAGAGGTCGACAGTCATGACCCGTCTCCTTCGCCCGCGTACCGATAGCCCGCGTCGCTTTCGACCTCCGGCACGATGCTGGGGTCGGGTCGATGGATGTGGGGCACGGTCCGTTCGATGCCGGCGAGCTGTTCGTAGTAGTGCCAGCGCTCGTCGGCGTCGGCCTGCGCGAGCGTCGCGAGCTCGGCGGCGCGTTCCGGATGGGTCCGCTTCAGGACGGCGAAGCGCGTCTCGGTCGCAACGAAGTCGGCGATCGGGATCGATGGCGTCGACGAGTCGAGCTTGAACGGCTTGCCGCCTTCGATCTCCGACGGATGGAAGCGATACAGCGGCCAGTAGCCACTCTTGACCGCGTCCTTCTGGTGGCTCATCGACTTCGACATATCGATCCCGTGGGCGATACAGGTGCTGTAGGCGATGACCAGCGATGGACCCGGCCAGGCGTCCGCCTCGAGCAGGGCCCTGGTCGTCTGCTGATCGTTCGCACCCATCGAAATCTGGGCGACGTAGACATTTCCGTACGACCGCGCGATCGCGCCGAGGTCCTTCTTCGCCGTGCCCTTGCCGGCCGCGGCGAACTTGGCCACAGCACCGCGCGGCGTCGCCTTCGATGCCTGACCGCCGGTGTTCGAGTAGACCTCGGTGTCGAGGACCAGGATGTTGACGTTGCGACCCGACGAGAGGACCTGATCGACGCCGCCGAAGCCGATGTCGTACGCCCAGCCGTCGCCGCCGATGATCCAGACGCCCTGGCGGACAAGATCGCTGGCCAGGGCCAGCAGGTGCCGGGCATCGGTGGCCGCCGGACCCTCGATCCGCCCGAGTGCGTCGCGCAGTCGGTCGACGCGGGCGCGCTGGGCGACGATCTCGGCCTCGGTATCCTGGGCGCCGTCCAGTAGCTCGCGCGTGAGGTCGTCGCCGATCTCGGGCGCGAGGCGCTCGAGCAGGCGGCGCGCCTGGTCGGTCTGGGCGTCGAGCGCGAGCCGCATCCCGAGACCGAACTCGGCGTTGTCCTCGAACAGTGAATTGCTCCAGGCCGGCCCGCGGCCGGCGGCGTTCACGGTCCACGGCGTCGTCGGCAGGTTGGCGCCGTAGATCGACGAGCAGCCCGTCGCGTTGGCGACGATCATCCGATCGCCAAAGAGCTGGCTGACGAGGCGGATGTACGGCGTCTCGCCGCAGCCACCGCAGGCGCCGGAGAACTCGAACAGCGGTTCGAGCACCTGCGTGCCCTTGACCGTGTCATGGGGCAGGAGGTCGCGATCGAGTCGTGGGATCGTCTGGAAGAAGTCCCATCGCTCCCGCTCGACATCGCGGTGCTCGGCGACCGGTTCCATGTTGATGGCCTTGTGGCTCGAATCGGTCTTGCTCTTGGCCGGACAGACGTCGACGCACACGCCACACCCGGTGCAGTCGTCGGGCGCGACCTGGATTGTCAGGCGATGCTCGGGGAGTTCGCGCGATCGGAACTCCTTGTGCAGGAAGTCGATCGGCGCCGCCTCGAGCGAAGCCGTCGGGAAGACCTTCATCCGGATCGTCGCGTGCGGACAGACCATCGCGCACTTGCCGCAGTCGATGCAGATGGCCGGATCCCAGATCGGGATCATCTGCGCGATCGCTCGCTTCTCGTACGTCGCTGTGCCAGTCGGGAACGTGCCGTCCACCGGAAGTGCACTCACCGGCAACTGGTCGCCGTCGCCGGCCATCAGTCGCGCGGTGATCCGGGCCACGAAGTCCGGCACATCGTCGGGGACCGGCGTGGTGGTCGGCTGCTCGTTGGTGACGCCACCGAGCGTCACGTGACCGAGGCGCTCGAGCGAACGGTCGATGGCCGCGAAGTTGCGCGCGACGACCGCATCGCCGCGCTTCGCGTACGTCTTCTGGACGAACGCCTTGATCTGCGCGATGGCCTCCTCGGGCGGCAGGATGCCGGCGAGCTTGAAGAAGCACGGTTGCATGACCGTGTTGATCCGGCTGCCCATCCCGGCCTCGTCGGCGACGGCAAGCGCATCGATCACCCAGAAGTCGATCTCCTTGTCGATCAGCAGGCGCTGGACGCCGCCGGGCAGGTGGTCCCAGATCTCGTCGGGTCCGTACGGGGCGTTGAGCAGGAACGTCGCCCCGTGCTTGGCAGACTCGAGGACCTTGGTTCGGCCGAGCATCCCGAACTGGTGACAGGCGACGAAGTCCGCCCCTTCGACCAGATAGGTCGAACGGATGGGCTCTGGCCCGAACCGCAAGTGCGAGACCGTGATCGACCCGGACTTCTTGGAGTCGTAGACGAAATAGCCCTGGGCGAAGAGGTCGGTGCTCTCGCCGATGATCTTGACCGAGGCCTTGTTGGCGCCGACGGTCCCGTCCGAGCCGAGCCCGAAGAAGACGGCCTGGACTTCGCCGGTCGGGCGCGGAACCTGGAACGTGCTGTCGATCGGCAGGCTGAGGTGGGTGACGTCGTCGTAGATGCCGACCGTGAAGTGGCGCTTCGGTCGCGCCGCGGCGAGCTCCTCGAAGATCGGCTTGATCATCGACGGCGTCATCTCCTTGGACGACAGCCCGTAGCGTCCGCCGGAGACCCTCGGAGCCTCGGCGAACGGCGGATCGTCGCGGTCCATCGCTTCGGCCAGCGTCGCGACGACTTCGAGGTACAGGGGCTCGCCGACGGCCCCTGGTTCCTTGGTCCGATCGAGGACCGCGATGGACCGGACGGTAGGTGGAAGCGCAGCGATGATCTGCTCGGCGGGGAACGGCTGGAAGAGGCGGATGCGGAGCATCCCGACCTTCTCCCCGGCAGCGACGAGCGTGTCGACCGTCTCCTCGACGGCGCCGCTGGCCGAGCCCATCACGATGATCACCCGATCCGCGTCGGGAGCGCCGTGATAGTCGACCAAGCCGTATTGGCGGCCGGTCCGTGTCGCGAGCTCATCCATGACGTCCTGAACGATCCCCGGGACGGCCAGGTGGTACGGGTTGGACGCCTCGCGTGCCTGGAAGAAGACATCCGGGTTCTGGGCGGTGCCGCGGACGACGGGCGCGTCCGGTGTCAGACCGTGCGTCCGGAACGCGAGGACGTCGTCGTCACGGACCAGCGCCCGGACGTCGTCCTCCTCGAGGACCGCGATCTTGTTGATCTCGTGCGAGGTCCGGAAGCCGTCGAAGAAGTGGAGGAACGGGATCCGGGCCCGCAGCGTGGCGGCATGCGCGACGAGCGCGAAGTCGTGCGCCTCCTGGACCGACCCGGCCGCGAGCATCGCCCAGCCGGTCGTTCGCGCGTGCATGACGTCGCTGTGGTCGCCGAAGATCGAGAGCGCGTGCGTCGCGATCGTCCGGGCCGCGACATGGATGACCGCCGGCGTCAGCTCACCCGCGATCTTGAACATGTTGGGGATCATCAGGAGGAGGCCCTGCGACGCCGTGAAGGTCGTGGCCAGGGCTCCCTTCTGGAGCGCGCCGTGGAGTGCCCCGGCGGCACCCGCCTCGGACTGCATCTCCACGACGTCGGGAACCTTGCCCCACAGGTTGGGCCGGCCCGCGGCGGACCAGTCGTCGCAATGCTCGGCCATCGGCGAGGCCGGGGTGATCGGATAGATCGAGATCACTTCGCTGACGGCATAGGCGATGCGAGCCGCGGCCTCATTCCCGTCCATGCACTCGAACTGGTGGTCCACGTGCGGCCTCCCTCTCGGGGTCCACTTGAGAGCGCGTCCCTCGTCGGGTACGGCCCGAGATCGCGCCCTCATCCGCGGACGGCGATTATCCATCGAATGGAACGCCCCGCGCTCCCCCTCGGAGCGCGGGGCGAAGTGGGTAGGTGAGCTAGGGGTGGATCGCCACCTTCAGCACGCCGTCGCGGCGGTTGCTGAAGAGGTCGTACGCCTCGACGATGTCGTCGAGCGCGAACCGATGGGTGATGAGCGGAAGCGGGTCGAAGCGACCCGACTGGACGGTGGCGATGAGCCGCCGCATCCGCTCCTTGCCGCCAGGGCAGAGCGTGGTCACGATGCGATGCCCGCCGAGGCCGGCGGCGAACGCGTCGTACGGCATCTCGAGCTTGCCCGAGTAGACACCGAGGCTCGACAGCGTGCCGCCGGGCCGCAGGCAACGAAGGGCGTTCTCGAACGTGCCCTGGGTGCCGAGGGCCTCGACGGTCACGTCCGCACCGCCGCCGGTCAGTCGCATTGACCTCGGCGACCACATCGACCTTGGTGAAGTCGAGGGCGACATCGGCGCCCATCCGCTTGGCCATCTCGAGTCGGACCGGGTCGCTGTCGACGCCGATGATGAGCGACGCGCCCATCAGCTTCGCGCCGGCGGTGGCACACAGCCCGATCGGGCCCTGGGCGAAGACGACCACCGAGTCGCCGATCTTCACGCCGCCTGATTCAGGTCCGCTGAAGCCGGTCGAAGCGATGTCGGCGAGGAGCACGACCTGCTCGTCGGTCACGTCGTCGGGGATGAGCGTGAGGTTCGCCTGGGCGGACGGGACGAGGAGGTACTCGGCCTGCGCGCCGTTGATCGTGTTGCCGAAGCGCCAGCCGCCGAGCGCCTCGAAACCGTCGCCGTGGCCGCACTGGCTGAGGTTGCCGGACAGGCAGGCGCGGCACTGGCCGCACGGCGTGATTGCGCCGACGAGCACACGCTGGCCGATCTCGTAGCCGGTGACGCCGGGGCCGAGCTCGTCGATGACGCCGACCGGCTCGTGGCCGACGATCAGTCCCGGTCGGACCGGGTACTCGCCCTTGAGGATGTGGATGTCGGTGCCGCAGATCGTCGTCGTGGTGACGCGGATGACGGCCTCGCCGGCGCCGGCATGTGGCTTGGGGACGGACTCGACACGGATGTCGCCCGGACCGTGGAAGACGGTCGCGCGCATGGTGTCCGTGCCGCGGATCGCGGGCTGCGGAGTCTCGGCAATGAGAGTCATGACTGACCTCCAGAGTGCTGGCCCGATAGGCGGCTGGACGCTGCGCGTCCGCGTTCTTCACGCCTGTTCATGGGCTCACTCTGAACGTGCGCTGCGCTCGAGCACAGGGCCATAGGTCACGTCGGGGGGTCACCGAGGTCACAAACGGATCCGACGGCGCGGCGACGTCGTCAGATGGAAGTTCCGGCAAGAAGCACGCTGAAGATCGCGATGTCCTGGACCAGGTGGATGATCCAGGGCCACAAGAGACCGCGCGTTTCGACCAGGCACTTGAAGAGCCACCAACCGGTCTCGAGCAGGCATTTGACGAGCCACCAACCGAGGATAGCTGCCATTGCGACGCCGACCAGGCCGAAGGGAACGCCGAAATAGTGCGGAATCGCAAAGAGCATGACCGCGAACAGCGTCGCCTCGTGGCGGCCGAGTGCCTCCTCCAGAGTCGCCACTGGAGCGGCCCGGAAGAGCGTCTCCTCGTTGAACGCATTGATGGCAGAGAAGAGGAAGACGGCCGGCAGAACGGTCTGCACTTTGCCGAACGCTGGCAGGCCGACCCCGATCGCGAGAAAGGCGAGCGTTCCCGCGCCGATCAGGGTGGCCGACACCGGTCCAAGCGTTGTCCAAGGGATCGGTCGGTCGAACAGTCCGCGGATCGGGAAAGCGAGCGCGCTTGGTTGGCCAAGTCCTAGAAAGAGCTGCCGCCGCCGGAGCCCGGAGATGAGCAAGACCCCGACGAGGCCGAGTGCTAGTGCCAGTTCGAGGATGAACTCCGAGCGCAACGAAGGCTGCACTGGAAGGTCGAACCTGACAGTCGTCAAGGCCGATGGCCAGAGTCCTGAGTGAACGGCCGGCTGCAGAGCGAGGAGGACCACAAGAAAGCGCGTGAACGGCCGGAGCGGTCTCCACAGCATGCTCAGCGCAAGGGCGGCGGCCACCAAGATCACGTCGCCGACTGGCAGCCAACCAGGTGCGACCCGTCCGGACAGGTCGATGCCGATCTGGGGCAATCCCACCGCGACAAGCGCGACGGTCCAGACGAGTCCGCGAGCGACTCTGGTGCCCGCAGCGGCGACGGCAGGATCCCGCTCAGCCAGGGCCGAGAGGGGAACCTGTGACTGCCGAAGCCTCTGCGGGCGGTCTGCGGTCGACTCGGTCATGGTTACGGTTCAACCATGCAATCCGGCGGGTGCGGCTTCGGCCCTTCGCGGCCGAGTCGACGCGCGCTCAACGTTCAGCGGACCTCGGTAGATCAGGACGAGCAGCCGGGTGGCCGAGAGCGAAGCGAGCGCGAAGATCGCCACCGGAACGATCTCGAGACTGCCCTCAACCGCCCACGCGGACAGGAGCATGCCCGTGATAGCCGTGGTCATCGCCACGAACGTCACCCCGAACGCCGAGGCGAGGGCGTATCCAAGCTGCGTTCGGCGGAGGACGAGAACCGCACTCAACACGGACGCCGGCACGAGAAGGCCGAGGTCAAGGGCCTGCACGGTCAGCGTCGTCTCGCCCATGAGCATGTCTGACTGGCCGCCCCATGCCAGAACAATTCTCTGGAGCCACATCATCGTGAGAAGCCCGCTCAGGGCGAGGTTGAGCGCCGCCCAACGGCGTCGCGGGAATCCCTGGCCAAGCAGCTCGCTTGGATGATCGACCATCAGGCTCCAGGCCAGCCACCCAATCGTGACGAGGCTCAGGCCGTAGATGCCAACGAACATCAGGAACAGCGGGCCGAACGCCCACGTCACCGAGTACTCGAGGTACTGGTAGAGGAAGAACCCGAGGAGACCGGCCGCGAACAGCCGGCCACGGAACGAACCGCGAGCCACCAAGGGCGCCGCTACCAGTAGGGCTGGCACCGCCAGGGCGAGCGTCACGATGTCCCAACCGACGCCCTCGGCGACGACTCGTTGTGCGTTGTAGGCGTAGACGCCGGTCGTCGCCATCTCGTAGCTCATCGCCACGCGCGCTGGTCACGGTGATGAACTCGCCGGAGCCCCGGGCGAAGACGCCGAAGCCGGCTGCGATGGCGGCGAGCGCAGCAACGGCGCCGCACGAGACCGCCATCCACAGCCGTGATCGGGCCGTCATGCCGATGCCCCTGATGGCTGCTCCGGCGAGATGCGCGCGAGCGCCGACTCGAGTCCGCGGACTTCGTCCTCGGACAGTTCTGACGTCACCGCGAACCCGCCGAAGATCGCGATGCCCTCGATGGTCAGGTGCGGGGCATCCGCGGGTCGCTCAACTTCCGGTCGTCCGTCACGGAGGCCACCGATTCCACGGACGTTTGAAGTGATCCGCCAGGATTCCGGGATCACGATCTGACCACCACCGAACACGGCCCGCACCTGGAGGTGTGATCCAGCCGGATCGAGTACGGCGTCACGGAGGTCGACCGCCCCACCGCCGTACCAGCAGTCGACTGTCCCGCCCCGGAAGCTCGTTGCCGTGCTGTGGAAGTACATCGGCTCGAGGATCGCGGAGATCCGGACCTCGTCCGCGTCCGGATCCTCGATCGTGAGGGTCCGCCTCTTTGCGACCCGAGCTGCCACGGCACCAACGATCGATGCCACCAGCAACCCGCCCCAGAACAGCGCCAGCAGTCGACGCAATGCCTTCATGGTGTTCTCCCTTCGTCGGTCTGGCTAGATTCGGCCGCCCAACAGCGACCGCGGAAGGAACATGTAGAGGTTGACAACGCCGAGCCCGACAACCAGAACCAGCCGCACGACGACCGGCCATGTGGTCTCCCAGACCCACAGGCCTGCGACCACCGGCAGCAGCAGCAGGGCCACGATCCCCTGGAGGATCAGTGGCAGGCCGCGAATCCACTCCCACGCCTGATCGAGGCTGCCTTGACTCCAGATGAGGGCGTAGGCAAATGCTGCCCATAGCACCGCGAATGCACCGAACGCCGCGAAGCTGAACGAGCCGTCCATTCGACGGTGCCTCCGAGATGTTTCAGACGTTGCCTGAGTGCCCGATCGGGGCCCAATAACTGATGTCATGTCGGCCTCCTCTGCGCGGGTCTCGCCCGCGCGACCACTATGTCGACTCGGTTGCGCGCGGCTCCGGAACGACGAGCGAGACCGCAGTAACAACCGCGAGGCCGCCGAGCAGGTAGAACAGCGGCTCATTGCCATTGACGTCGGCAACGAGCAAGGGGACAACGGCGGCCAGCAGGGCAACGACCGCTACGATCAGCCCGAGCATCCGGCCACGCGGCCGGCCGAGCCATGTTTCGTGAGCCGCTGCTGTGGCGACGACGCCAAGGGCGATCGCCAGTGTGGCGAGCAGCACGGCGCCAACAGCACCCACATCACCGACGGCGCCGCCAACGGCACCCTGAGCCACGACCCAAGCGCCGAACAGGATGAAGACACCCGCGACGAATGCCGACATGGCGACGACACCCAGGAATGATGTGGCGACGAGGGTCGCCAGTGACCGATACCTGTCCATGATCTTCTCCTCAATGAGAGTCAAAGGCATCCAACAAGTCCCTGACCTGATCCTGTTTCATCACCGCAGCGTCGGGTAGTGCAGAAGGTCAGCTCCCCTTGGGCCCTTCGGCCCGTTCTCCCGACGGGCGCGCGACAGGGCCCTGCCTTGGGGCGAAGCCAATGTCTGCCGCCCGCCGTCTGGCCGGATTCGAGGTGCCGTTGGACCCCTCGGAACGGGACTTGCGGCCGTCGTCAAGGCGGCCCGGAATCGCCGCATTCTCGACGTCGAGCGGGGCCTGGTCATCTCACCGACCCGAATGACGAAAAGGAGCTCAGCGATGAAGAAGATCCTGCTCGCGTACGACGGCGGCGAGCCCGCCCGTCGTGCCCTCGACCTGACCGCCGACCTCGCCAAGCACTACGGGGCTGCTGTGAGCGTTGTCAGCGTCACACCCAGACGCCCTGGCCGAGCGCCGAGCGATCCATGGGACGACCGCCCGGTCCATCTGGCCGAGCTCGGCGAGGCTCAGGAAACCCTGCGTGGGCTGGGGATCGAGCCCGAGCTCCTGTCCCCGGCGGGCGATCCGGCCAAGACCATTGAGCGGGCTGCGACCGAAGGGGGCTTTGACACCGTCATCCTCGGGTCTCGTGGCCTCGGCGCGATCTCACGCGCTCTCCAGGGAAGCATCTCGGAGCACGTGGCGACCCACGCCGAGACGACCGTGATCGTTGCCCGGTAGTGACGATCAGGGCCAACGAGCGCCCCGCCGAGTCGGCCGTGAGGGCCGATGGGCGGGGCGCTTCAGCGCGCCGCTGTGCTGGGCGAGACTAGTAAGCGGCGAGGATCGTCCATTGGGGCGCCACGACATCCTCGCGCCGGCCACGCTGGGCCTCCACCTGACGCCGGACGATCAGAACGGAGCATCCGGCGTGATGCAGCACATTGCGGGCAACACTCCCGAGAAGCAGGCGGGCGAGACCCGTCCGGCCGTGTGATCCCAGGATCACCAGGTCGGCGTCCCAATCGCTGGCGAACGCGACAATCGCATGCGCCGGCGATCCCGACAGGACCTCCGGCTCGGCGCGGAAGCCGGCTGTCCGAAGGGCGACCGCCGCCTCGGTCGCGATGGCTTCATGCTCGCGGATGGCATCGGTGGTCGTGGATCGATCGGCCGTCGCCGCCTCCGGGCCGGGAACGATGTCCCCCGGCCACCAGGCTGCCGGAGCGCGACGACGCTGACAGTGCGCGTTTCGGCCAAAGTCAGAAACGGCCAACGTCGGACGGCGGCCAACGACTTCCGCGGCGGTATCGGAGCCGTCGACTGCCACCACGACTCGCTCGAGTGTCGGACGCCGAACGACGAGGACGGGCACCGGTGATCCGTCGACGAGTTCACCGGAAACCGAACCCAGGAGGGCTCGCTCGAACGGCGAGACACCCCGATTGCCGACGATCACGAGATCCGGGCGGTGGCGATTGATCCAAATCAGCAGTTCATCCGCCGGCCGGCCGCGAAGGACCGTATGGCTCGTCTCCAGCCCGTGCCCTCGCAGCGACGTGGTGAGCGCAACGAGCGAGTCCTCGGCTTCCTGAATTGCGGCGGTGCTGACCTCCCGCGGAACGAGCAGCCCGACCTGGGGCCACACTCCGACCGCCATTTCTGGGCTGCCGGCCTCGACGACGCGCACGGCGTCGATCGAGGTGCCCTTCGGCCATGGGACATTGCGGACGAACTCGGCAGCGACCGCAGCGCTGTCCGATCTGTCTGTGGCAAGTAGAACGCGCATGGCGCACCTCCATGGCCAGATCGTGGGGCCGTGGCGCCTGCCGACGCACCTGCCGAAGGGCCTGCCGGTCCGGGCCAACCGTCGCAATGAGTTGGGATGCAGGTCAGATGTTGGCGCAGCGCCGGAGGCCAGCTCCTCGCGCCCAGGCGGCCGGATCTAGCCCACGCAGGCGTCGTTCCTCCGCCTCCAGCAGCCGCCACAGCTCGGGCTGCTCGGAGCGCAAGACGGGGCTGGCGCGGTAGCGATCCGCCGAGTTACCGACGAACGCGGCGTACCGGGTCACCGGATCCGCGGCGGCTGCCAGCGCTTCGAAGCCCGGCGCGTAGTCGACGGCGAGCAGGAACCGGCTAAAGAACGCACCGAGGCTGTCGGCGCCTTGGTCCCAACCCTGAGAGTGACCGCCGCGGCGGAGGATCGGCGCCGGGGAGGTGAACACCGCGAGAACGGCGCCATCGACCAACCCCGCGAACAGCCGGCCACCGAAGGTCAGGTACTCGTTCGTCACCTTGAGCCGATCCACGATCCGGATGAGTCCCCACGAGAATTCGGCTGTCAATCGGAAGGCGGCTGGAGCGCGTCAACGTCCTACGAACGCCATGGCCGGCCTCGCTGACCCAGTACTCGACGGCCTCAGGATCGTAGTGGCGGAGGGTGGGAGACTCTCGGATCGCGACTAGCAGATACGCGGGACCAGGGCGATCGGGAAGATCCGGATTCGCGAGGAAGCCAAGGTCCGCAAGCGAGACAGCGGCGCCGACGGGATCGAGCCGCGGCGGAGCTGGAGCGGCGGTCACGCCGACTCCGGCGCGCCAGCCGCGCGTCCAGTATCCAGCGCCGGCTCGTTCAGGAGCGGGATGAGGAATCGCTCTTCGCGTTCGATGTGTGCCCGCAGCAGCGCCTCGAGACCGAAGAGATGACATCGAGTCTCGGCCTGCTGGTCACCGGCCGCGCGATTGCTCAGCAGCGTCTGGTCGGCGCGCAGCCTTGCCGTTGCGTTCCTGAGCTGTTGATGATCAAAGCGAGCCGCGCGCGTCGCCCATGGCGTGCCGGTTCGCGCATCGATCTCGGGATAGAGCCAGCCCTCTTCCCAGGCAATGTGAGGAACGAGAACGCCGTCAAGCCAGTCGAGAACCCCGAGAACATGGGCGGACAACTCCGTCGATGTCAGGCTGCCGATCTCGCAGGCCACGTCGTGAATGTGATTGATCCCGCGCACGAGGTCACGGTGCTCATGTTCCTCGAACGCCCAGATCGCCTCGGTTCCGCGCGCTTCGGTGATCATCGCTCCGCTCCTTGCTGCGACCTGGACCTGGTTCAGTCTCTGACCGAAACAGTGGCCCGGGGCGTTTCACGTAACCAGAGCCATCGGTCACAACGATGAGGTCGTGATGGCCTACGCACGCTCGTCGCGAAGCTCGGTCACGCGTTGGCCTGTCATGTCGTGACCAACGGACGCCGACGACAGGCCATCCGGCTGTCGTTGCGCACGAGGGACCGACCGACACTCAGCACACGAGGCACCTCATTCCGGGCCTGCCGTCGAAAACAACGGAGGCATCTGATGGTCAGCGAAACGACGCAGATCACGTCGCAGTTGCGATTCGACCGCCTGGCAGTCGCGGACGTGATGACGATGGACCCAGTCACGATCGGCGTCGAGGAGAGCATTGAAGCCGCCGAGCGACTCATGGCCTCCTATGGGATCAGGGGCCTACCGGTTGTTGATGCCGACGGACACCTCGTCGGTGTGGTGAGTCAGACGGACCTAATGTTCGAAGGCGGGCCATCCCTGAGCCAGCTCGTTCGGGGACGTAGTTCCACACTGAGCGTCGGCGAGCTCATGTCGAGGCCGCCCGTCACGGTTGGCATGTCGGCCACTCTCATTGAGGCCGCCCGACTGATGCGTGACGAGCGGGTACACCGCCTCGTTGTCGTCAATGAACACTCGACACCAATCGGCGTTCTGAGTGCCACGGACTACGTGGCGATCATGGCTGACGGGTGACCGCCGCTGACTCGGGCGCCTGAAACCCAGGAGGCAAGAAATGACGAGCATGTTCCGCACCTACCGCCCACCGCGGCGGATCAACGAGCGCATCCTGGCCGTCGAAGCCGGCCAGGTCATGTGCCCGCGACGTGGCATCGTCGACATCGAGGACTGCTGGGTGTGCCCAGCCTACCGTGGCCTTACCGGCGGACAGGTCGAGGGGCTCGCGTGCAGCACAGAGCCGATGACGCTGCCGTTCGAACGCCGCGTGGCGTTCGGGTAAGCCGCACGACAGCCTGGCGTCCGTTTGGTTCGCGACGCCTCCCAAGAATCGGGCCGTCCGTCCCGCCCGATCGGGCGCCTCGGCACTGTCGCTTTGACCGTCTGACGAACGACGATGAGCGCGAGGACGTCCTGTGCCGACGCCCTCGGAAAGGAGGCAGACCAATGGAGTTTGCCATCGCTCTCGGGTTCGGCGGTTGGATCCTGCTAATCGTCGGGGCCCTCGTCTTCGGCGGCGTCGCCCAGCTCATCGGACAGACCCGCGCGGGCTTCGAGTGGCTCGCCGACGCGATCGCATTCGGGATCGGCGCGCTCGTCGCGAGCGAGTTCATCGTGGCCTGGCAGACCTTCCAGCCGGTGTGGGACGGCCTCGCGCTCGTGCCCGCCCTGGTTGGTGGTCTCGTTGCAGGCGTCGTCGTCGAGTTGGCGACGCGGTATCTGACGGGAGGAACCTATTCGAACCGGCCGATCTCTGCCTGACCCTGCACGGTAGATCTCGAAACATCGACCCGCCGGCGGCACAGCCGGCGGGTCGACTGTCTTGGAGGGGGACCAACACGGATCGCCGGATCGCTGCTCATCGCCCACGGCGAGCACTCGGTAGCGATTGGTCAGCGCCTTGGTCGCGACCGCTTGGCCGCTCATCGCTCGCCAGATGGGAGCGACTGCAGGCTAGTTCGCAACGAATCGGCGCCCTCGAATGAGACCCGTGCCGTCTCGGCCAGCACGGGCATCCACAACCCAAGCGCCTGCATGAGGGCGATGAACAGAATGGCTAAGGTGCCGTTGATCAAAACCACGCCGGAGAAGAGCCCGACCATCAAGACGGTCTCGCGGAATCCCCGGGCATCGGCGTCGCGCCGGTCCAACCGCCCGCGGCTGACCGGTTCGCCGTGGCCCCTCACGACAAGTACCGGACGTACAGGTAGACGGTCGAGATCGCCAACGAGGCGGCGACCACGCCGATCCCGTAGCGGAAGAACTGCATGAAGGTGATCGGATGGCCATCACGCGCCGCCAGGTTGGCGACCACGATGTTGGCGGAGGCGCCGACGATGGTGAGGTTGCCCCCCAGGCAGGCGCCAAGAGCGAGCGACCACCAGAGCGGCTCCTGCGCGAGACCGCTCTGGTGTAATCGCTCGACGACAGGAATCGCGGTCGCCGTATAGGGAATGTTGTCTACGATCGCCGAGGCTATGGCCGAGAACCAGAGGATCCCCATTGTCGCGATGGTTAGGTTCCCGCCGGCGGCCTCCGCCAGGGCATCCGCGATCCCCCCGACGATCCCGACGTGGACGACGGCGTAGATGAGCATGAAAAGCCCGACGAAGAAGAAGAGGGTGTTCCACTCGATGTCGCGCAGGGCCTCGTGCGGGTCGAGCGGGCCGACGAGCATCAGGACCGTGGCGCCGAGCAAGGCGATGGTGGCCGCTTCGAGCCCCAGGACCGAGTGGAACAGGAAGCCGACCAGGGTCAGGCCCAGGACGATGAGGGCCCGGATCATCAGCGGCCGGTCTTTGATGGCTGCCGCGGGATCCACGGTCGCCAGGACGTCGAGCCGGTCGGCGTCGTCCTCCATGTTCCGGCCGAAGGCCAGCCACATGATCCCGACGAAGGCGAACATGATGATGATGACGACGGGCGCCAGATTGACCAGGAAGTCGCCGAAGTCGAGCCCGGCAGCGGAGCCGATGAGGATGTTGGGCGGATCCCCGATCAGGGTCGCGGTGCCGCCGATGTTGGACGCGAAGATCTGGCTGATCAGATACGGGAACGGGTTGACCTTCAGCGTTCGGGCGATTGAGAGGGTGACCGGCGTGAGCAGGACGACCGTCGTCACGTTGTCGAGGACCGCCGCCAGGAGCGCGGTCAGGAGCGACAGGAGGATCAGCAGTCGGAACGGCTTGCCGCGCGAGAAGTGGATGGCGATGCCGGCCACGTACTCGAAGAACCCGGTCTTGCTCAGGCCGCCGGCCAACACCATCATTCCGGCCAGCAGGAAGATGACGTTGAAGTCGATGGCCGCGAACGCCTCCTCCTGATCGACGATCCCGAGGACCACGACGAGCAGGCCGCCGAGCAACGCGATCAGGGTCCGGTCGAGCCGCTCGGACGCGATCAGCGCGTAGGCGACAAGGAAGATGGCGCCGGCGATGAAGACGTCCATGGTCAGGACGTCGCCGTCAGTGGAGCGGGGCCGTCACCAGGGCAGTTTCGAGACGTGCAGGAGCCGTTTCGGTCCTGCCTATCCACCAGGGCCGTCGCCGGCCGCCACCACCAGCGACGTGCGCCCGAAGCCCACGTTCATCGTCTCGAGTGCATGCATGACACACGAATCCTACACGTCCCGTCACGTGTGGCGTCGGCTCGGAGGACGTGGACGCTGAACACAGGTCGAATGGCCCAGTCCGTCAGTACCCCGTCATGAGAATCAGGCCAGCTGTCCGCCTAGACTCTGGCCATGCAGATCGTGAGTCCTGCCCGCGCCGTCGCGGGCATCGAATTGGGCGACCAGGTCTACGTCCATTGTGCGGCTGCTGCGCCGTCGGTGCTCCTCGATGCCCTCGTCGCACGCGCGTCGGAGCTGGAGCGGGTAGGCATCGTCCACCTCCACATCGAGGGGCCGGCCCCGCACCTCGCTCCGGACATGGAGGGCCACTTCCGCCACCGGGCACTGTTCATCGGCCCGAACGCACGGGCTGCGGTGAACGAAGGTCGTGCCGACTACGTCCCGGTCTTTCTGTCCGACGTGCCGCGCCTGTTCGAGTCGCGAGCCCTGCCGCTCGACGCTGTCCTGGTCAACGCGACGCCACCCGACCGGCACGGTTTCTGCTCACTCGGAACGAGTGTCGAGGCGATGCACGCGGCGATTCGGGCGGCGAAGACCGTCATCGTCCAGTTCAATGCCGCGATGCCGCGGACGCTCGGCGACAGCTTCGTCCACGTCAGCGACATCGATCTGGCGGTCGAGGTGGACGTCCCGCCCTACGAGCACGCGGTCGGCCGGATCGGCGAGGTCGAGCGGAAGATCGGCGAATTCGTGGCCGACCTCATTCCGGATGGCGCGACACTTCAGCTCGGGATCGGCGCCATTCCGGCCGCGACGGCGCTCGCCCTGCGCGACAAGCGCGATCTCGGCATTCACACCGAGATGTTCACCGACGCGGTCGTCGACCTCGTCGAGGCCGGCGTGGTCACAGGCGCCCGCAAGGAGCGCAACCGCGGCAAGATCGTGACCGCGTTCTTCATGGGGACCCAGCGGCTCTACGAGTTCGTTCGCGACAACCCGATGGTCGAGATGCGGCCGGTCGACTTCACCAACGACACCCACGTGATCCGGTCGTTCAGCCGGATGGTCGCGATCAACTCCGCGATCGAAGTCGACCTGACGGGCCAGGTCGTGGCCGATTCAATCGGCCACCGGCTCTACTCGGGTGTCGGTGGCCAGATGGACTTCGTCCGTGGCGCGGCCCGCGCCGCTGAGGGGCGGGCGATCATCGCCCTGCCTTCGACGGCCGCCGGCGAGACGATCTCGAGGATCACGTCGTCATTGAGGCCGGGCGCCGGGGTCGTGACGACCCGGGCGCACGTCCGGACCGTCGTCACGGAGTGGGGGGTCGCCGAGCTCTTCGGCAAGAGCATTCGTGAGCGCGCCGAGGCGCTTATCTCGATCGCGCACCCCGACTTCCGCGACGAGCTCGCAGCGCAGGCGGAGCAGACACACCCGGCATAACGGACTGGGGCACGCACAATCGGGCCGAACCACCCGCCTGAGCAGGCCATCCGACTCTGCCATCCAGGTCTCGGCTCGCCTACGGTGAGATGCGATGAACAGGTTGGATTCGGCCCCCGATCGCACCCCAGGCGTCGAACGCGGCGCCGCCCTGGTCCAGGTGCGGGCGATCCTGCGCACCGACGCCGCCGAGCTCGAACGGTTCTACAGCGGTCTATCACCTGAGAGCCGGCAGGCTCGGTTCTTCTCGATCTGCTCAGGGCTCAGCCAGGCGCAGTCCGACTCGTTCTGCACGACCGATCACGATCACCGTGAGGGCTTCGTTGCGGTCGTCGAGAGGGCGTCCCGGTCGCCACGAACGGATCGTCGGGCACCTCTGCCTGGAGCCAGACGGGGCGGCTGCTGCCGAGGTGGCAATCGCCGTCGCGGATGAGTTCCAGCGCCAGGGCATCGGGCGGCGCCTCATGGCTGCGGGCGTCGCTTGGGCACGACGACGAGCACATCGCCTCGCTGACCGCGACGATGTTGGCTGGCAACGCCCCGATCCACAGGCTGCTCGCTGGTCTGGGTCTGCCCACCCAGACTGAGGACGTCGGGGCTGGTGTAGCCGAGATCACGATCGACCTCGTCGCGCAGAGCGTCGCCGCCTAGCTCGCGTCGGCATCCGAGATCGAATCGCACCATGCAACCGCTTGAGCTAATCGTGGCGGCGCACGCCATCCCCGCCGCCGACCTGGCCGAGCGTCTTCGCGTCGATCCGTCGACAGGCCTCGACGCAAGCGAGGCGCAGGCCCGGCTCACGGCCGAAGGGCCCAACGAACTCGAGCCGCCGCGTCGTGTGTCCATCTGGACGTCGGTCATCGACGCTGCGACCGAGCCCTTCGTCGTCCTGCTTGCCCTCGCCGGCGTCCTGGCTGTCCTCTTGGGGGAGGTGCGCGATGGCCTCCTGATCCTCGGCCGGTCTCCTGCCGATCGTGGGAGCGGACGTTGCAACGGAGTATCGCGCGGAGCGGGCACTCGCGGAACTGCGGGCAGCGGCTGCCCCACTGGCATTCGTCCGCCGCGAAGGCGTCCCACGGGAGCTTCCGGCGCGCGAACTCGTCCCCGGCGACGTCGTGCTCCTTCGCGTCGGCGACGTCGTCCCGGCGGACCTCCGCTTCATCAAATCCGACGCCTTGACGATCGACCGCAGCATCCTGACCGGGGAGTCGTTGCCGGAGGAGGCATCCGCCACGCCAGATCGCGAGGACGAAGCGTTGGCCGACCGGCGGTCGATGGCGTACAGCGGGACGAGTGTCGTCCTGGGACGAGGCGAAGGCATCGTCGTCGCAACCGGCCCGAGGACTGAGCTCGGCCGGATCGCCGGCGGCCTTGGCCCGGCCGATCGAGGTCGGTCACCGCTTCAACGCGAGCTCAACCGCCTCGTCCGGATTCTGCTCGTCGTGGCTGTTGGTCTCATCGCGGTGACGATGGGCTCTCGGACTCCTTCGGGGGGCCACGCTCGGAGAAGCCGTGCTCGCGGGAATCTCTGCCGCAATCGCTGCAATTCCCGAGGAACCGCCGGTGCTTCTCGCGGTTGTCCTCGGACTCGGGGCCTACCGGCTCTTGCGTCGGGGCGTACTCGTCCGCCGCCTCAACGCACAAGAGACACTTGGGTCCGTCGATCTGATCGTGACCGACAAGACGGGCACGTTGACCGAGAATCGGTTGACCCTCGAAACGATCGTTACACCGACCGGATCGATCGACGATCCGGCCATGCGCCGGAGCCTCGTCCTCGACGCGCTCAGAGCCGAGGAAGACGCGTGGGGGACGGCTGCCGGAATCCGATTCGGGTCATTTACTCGCGCTCTTCTGGGTGCAGGCGGATCCGCCGACAATCCCTGTCTCGACTCGGCAGACCTCCTGGAGGTGCGCCCGCCCGTGGACGGGCAGCCTTACTCGATGACCCGAGCCATGCGCGACGGCTTGGTCGAGGAGCTCGCCCTGGGAGCGCCCGAGGCTGTCCTGGACCTATGCGGCAACCTGGAGTCCCGGAACCGCTGGGAGGCAACCATCGAGGCGACGGCGAACGCCGGTCGGCGACTGCTTCTGTTAGCGAGCCGAGTCGGCGACGCGACCTGGCGACCCAGGGCGATCTTCGCGTTCACTGACACGCTGAGGGTCGGGGATCCCAGAAGCCCTCAGGAGCGCGACGGAAGCGGGCATTCAGACCGTCGTCGTCACCGGGGACCATCCGACGACGGCAGCCACGATCGCTCGGGCGGCAGGACTGGCAGGTGAGCGGATCGTGACGGGGTCAGAACTGGACGCGATGGATGACGACACGCTCCAGAGATCGTTGGCCAGTCTCCACGTGGTAGCCCGCGCCACGCCAGAACAGAAGCTCCGGCTGGTTCTGGCTGCGCGAGCGACGGGCCGGACGGTGGCGGTGACCGGGGATGGAGTCAACGACGCACCGGCCCTTCAACATGCGGATGTTGGCGTGGCAATGGGCAGTGGCACGGCCGTCGCCCGAGGGGCCGCCGATCTGGTTCTTGGCGACGACTCCTTCGCGACCCTGATGAATGGATTGGCGGAAGGGCGGCGCATCGTCGCGAACGTGCAGAAAGGTCTCGTCTTCCTCACGTCGACCCACGTCGCCCTACTCGGCTTCATCCTTATCGCCACCCTCGCCGGGTTTGGCCAGCCCCTGCTGCCATTGCAGATCCTGTGGCTGGAACTCTTCATCGACCTGACGGCGTCAGTCGCCTTTGAACGCGAGCCGGCGGAGCCTGACATCATGCGCCAGCCCCCGCGGCCGCCAGGAGTCCCGCTCCTGACAACCCGTCTCCTTGCTCGCATCGCCGTCGCCGGTGGCGTCACCGCGGTTGCCGCGCTTGCGATCCTGATTGGCATCGACGGCGACCCTGATCACGTCCGATGGGTTGCGTTCAGTGCACTGGTCTTCGGCCAGCTCGCTCGAGCATACGGAAACCGTTCGCTGAGTCATCCGCTCCATATGCTGCCGCCGAACGGGTTTCTGGCGGTGGCGTGCCTCGTCGGTGCGGCCATCCAGCTGGCGATCCCGTACCTGCCTCCTCTTGCCGAAGCCTTCCGGGCTTCGCCGCTCAGCTGGCTGGAGTTGGCCCTCGTTGCACTCATCGCCTTCGGCCCGGCGGTCGTGGCCGAGGTCGTCCGCTCAACCCGCCGGGCGGTCTGGGTCGCCTGAAGATCGAGAGGGGACAGTCGGCCTGCGGAGTCGTGACTTTGGACCCTCCGCTGCACGAACATGGCGGACGACAGTGTGACAATCACCGTGCTGCGTCACGTCGGATCACGTGGTCCGCCCGCGGAGCGGTAGCCTCAAGGCACAGGAGGGAGTTCGGATGTCCATCCTTCGCGGCTTGGCGATCCCGATCGGGGCGGTCGCCACCGTTCTGTTGTTTCTGCTCTTCAACCCCTGGCTCGTCATCGAGGATGCCGACGCTTCGCCCGATCCTGACGGTCGCCTTCTGGATCGCGTTCATCGTCTTGCTCATCGCTCTGTTCGAGGATCGCAAGAACCCAGAGAGCAAGGAGATCGAGATCGAGGGACCGGCGTTCACGCGGTTCCTCTTCGGCAACTCCCGCGCCGGTCTGTTCTGGCTGCCGATCCGCCTCTTCGTCGGGCTTCGCCTGGATCGAGGCCGGCTGGCACAAGTTCACCGATCCGGAGTGGACGCAAGGCGGAGCCGCCCTGCGAGCCTACTGGGAGCGGGCCGCTGCGATCCCGGAGCAGGGCCGGCCGCCGATCACGTTCGAGTGGTATCGCGACTTCATCAACGCTCCTCCTGAACGCGAACGCCGAGCCCTGGATGGCCTGGGTGGTCACGCTTGGCGAGCTGGCCGTCGGTGTCGGCCTGATCCTTGGCGCTCCTGACGGGCGTCGCCGCCTTCTTCGGGGCGTTGATGAACATGTCGTTCCTGCTCGCCGGCTCAGCGTCGACGAACCCCGTCCTGTTCACCCTCGCGATCGGGCTGATCCTCGCCTGGAAGGTCGCCGGCTACTACGGCCTCGACCGCTACCTGCTCCCGATGCCTCGGGACGCCATGGCGCCCCGGAGCCATCGCCCAGCGGCGCGAGCCCGGCCCGGCGACGGGCTGAGCCTGCGGGGCAATTGCCAAAGTTGAGTCGATGGCCGGCTACGCAGGGCTATTGAGCGCGGCCCCGCGACGCAGCCATCGACTCAACTAGAAGCTCCACGAGGACACCGATCCCAGCTCCGAGGACGAGCCCGAGCGGCAAGTCCCCACCGATCAAGAGCGCAAACACCAGCCCGAGTCCTCCGCCAATGCCCGAGCCGATTCCGATGCCTATTCCCGACGCGCGCGACTCCGATTGCCTGTCCACGACTGGTTTCCTTTCTGTCCGCCGGAGGTCCATCGCGATTACCTCCCACTAGGGCTCAATCGTCGTGAAGCGCGCGCACGCGCGCGAGAGGCCGATGGCTCAATTTGCTGTGCCGACCGGCCCATCGACGACGACGGGGACCTCGAGCGGTCTTGCGAGGTAGTCGCCGCTGACGTCGGATCAGGACCGATGGCCCGGCCTTTCGGGCCGATCGGCCGTCGCGCCCATGGTTCAGACCTCCGACGATGTGCTCGGATGGCTGCATCGGGTGCAGCTGCGCACGAGAAGGAGAGGTAGCTGTGATGAACGCCGTTGTTGTCTACGAGTCTCACTGGGGAAATACGGCAGCCGTCGCACGAGCCATCGCGGCGGGCATCGGACCGGATGTGCGAGCCCTGACTACCGACGAGGCGTCGACCGAGGCCCTGACGGACGTCGACCTCGTCGTCGCTGGCGCTCCCGTGATCGCGTTCAGGCTTGCCTCAGACAAGATGCTGGAAGACATGCTCGACCAATCGGGCAAAGCGCCGTCCCCACCGGATCTCTCGCATCCGTCGATGCGCTCCTGGCTCGATCGGCTGCCACGCGGCCAGGGCCGCTCCGCCGCGTTCGAGACCCGGGTCTGGTGGTCCCCGCGAGGCGCCACATCGGATATCGAACGCAGGCTGGAAGGCGCGGGATACCCACCAATCGCCAGGGCTCAGCGCTTTGTCGTCAAGGGCAGCTTCGGTCCGCTCCGCGACGGCGAGCTCGAGCGTGCGCGCGAGTGGGGCGCTGAACTGGCGAAGACGATGACGGCCAGGAGCAGCGAACGCGTCAGCGCCTGATCGAGCTTCATCGATGCGAGTCCTTGTCGCCTGCGACGCCCGTGATCGGTGACCGCTCCCTGACGGCACCACACGACCGCCATCGCCGCAAGCCGAGCGTGCACCGGCGCAGCCGGGCCGGGCACCTATTCATTTCGTGACTTCCGGCCCGAGCCGGCATGTCGGCCGGCACTCATCAGCGCCTGCGCATATGTGGATAGTCAGGTCATGGACGAGATCACGATCCTGCAGGCCGAGGTACTCAAGACCCTCGCCAGCCCGCGCCGGCTTGAGATCATTCACATCCTGGCCCAGGGTCCCGTTGAGGTAGGGCGCCTTGCTGAGGCGATCGGGAGCGAGCCAGCCGAATGTGTCGCAGCACCTCGCCGTCCTCCGATCCGTCGGCATCGTCAATTCCGAGCGTGAGGGTCGGGAGGTCCGGTACCGACTGGCCGACCCCGACGTGATGATCGCCTGCGGCGTCATGCGCGGCGTTCTCGAGCGACGCCTGACCCGGCTCGCCGGGATAGCGGCCAGGAGCGTCAACTCTTCGCCGTCCATTCCGGAACCCGTCATTGCAGCTCCAAGGTGACCGACATGACAGAACCGCTGAATCTGGTCCTGTTTTCCGGGACCGACGACAAACTTCAAGCTGCGGCCGTCCTCGCCGCCGGCGCAGCCGCTCTCGGGAAGCCGGTGAACGTTTTCCTTCAGTACTGGGCCCTCGACGCGTTCCGGGCCGACCGGATTGGCGCCGACCACGGACTGGCACCGGAGGCCGGTACGGCCGGCCGCACCGCCGTGGACGGACTCCGGGCGGCCGGGCAGGCCAGCTGGGCCGACACGCTGCGTGCCGCCAAGGAGCTTGGTGGCGTCGACATCGAGGCGTGCTCGCTGTCCATGGACCTACTTCACCTCGAGCCGAATGACCTCGACCCACTCGTCGACGGCGTGGAGGGCGTGACCGCCTTCTACCTCAACGCCGGCGACGGCCAGGTCGTCTTCATCTGAGCAAAGGAACCAGTCATGACACTTCTCTCGATCGAAACCTGGGTCGACGCTCGCGGGATGTCGTGTCCCATGCCGATCGCCAAGACGGCCATCGCGATGAAGATGCTCGCACCGGGCGCCCTCATCGAGGTCCTCGCGACCGACCCCGGGTCCGTCAAGGACTTTTCGGCGTGGTCACGAATGACCGGCAACGAGCTAGTTGAGCAGTCAGCGGACGGCGGCGTCTACCGCTTCGTCCTGCGACGAAAGTGAGGCATCAGCCATGACCACCACCACGCTCGATCGGCCGGCTACGGCGCCGGTCGACCCCCTGCTCCTGGCCATCGCCGACATCGAGGGTCTCCCGGAGACCGTCTCCGAGGACGCTCTCGAGCAGGTCGTGAAGACCAAGGAGCTCGTCATCGTCAACTGGTCGGGCGATCTCGACAAGGTCTGGCCTGTTCTCATCTTGTCATCGACGGCCGCCGCGAGCGGCATGCGCTGCAAGGTGTTCGTGACCTTCTGGGGCCTGCTGCCGTTCGTCAAGGACCAGAAGCGGATCGTCGGCGAGAACTGGATGCAGAAGATGCTCAGCTTCGTGCAACGGCCAGGCATCGACCACCTGAAGCTCAGCAAGATGAACTTCCTGGGGATGGGGCCCCGGATGATGGGCAGCCTCCGCAAGAAATACGGCGTCGCCAGCCCCCGCGAGCTGCTCGAGGCCGCCACCGCGATGGGCGTCGAGTTCATCCCCTGCCAGATGACGATGGACATGTTCGGCCTCAAGCGAGAGGACCTCATCGACGAGATGGGTGAGCCCGCCGGCGCCGCCACCGCCATCGAGATCATGACCGAGGCCGACGCCTCGCTCTTCATTTGAGAAAGGAGCGTCCCCGATGATCGACACAATCGCCACTCCCCCGGTGACGCGGATCGTCGACGCCCGAGGCAGCTTCTGTCCCGGCCCGCTCGATGGAGCTCATCCGGGCGATCCGCGAGAGCGCGCCCGGTCAGGTGATCGCGGTCTATAGCTCGGACTCGGGCAGCCGGATCGACATCCCGAAATGGGTAGCGAAGGCCGGCCATCGACTCGTCAAGACGGAGCGACGCGACGGCTACGACGAGATCGTCGTCGAGAAGACCCACTGAGGCGCGTGATGAAACGGATCCTCATCGTCGGTGGCGGCGTCGGCGGGACGCTGACCGCCAACCTCCTCGTCAAGAAGCTGCGCCGCCGACTCGCCGCCGGCGAGGTGACGATCACCGTCATCGACGAGACTGGCCAGCATGTCTACCAGCCCGGTTTCATGTACATCGCGATGGGCGGCGAACGGGCCGAGAAGCTCCAGCGACCCGAGCGCGGCCTGCTCGACAAGCGGGTCAACCTCGTCATCGGCAGGGTCGAGAAGGTCGACGAGCCGGCGCGGACCGTCCAGCTGACGCGATGGGCTCCGGCTTGGCTACGACTATCTCGTCATCGCCAGCGGGTCGCGCATCGTTCCCGAGGCGATCGAGCACTTCGACACCGAGGCCCACCACTTCTACAGCGCCGAGGCCGCGCTCGAGCTGCGCCAAGCGCTCGATTCCTTCACTGGTGGACGGATCGTCATTGGCATCGCCGGCATGCCGTACAAGTGCCCGCCGGCGCCGCTCGAGGTGGCGTTCCTGATCGAGGCGGAGCTCCGCGACCGTGGCCTGCGCGAGGCTAGCCAGCTTCATTTCTGTTCACCGATCGGTCGGGCCTTCACGATCGAGAGCGTCTCCGAAATGGCGACGCCGATCCTCGAGCGCAAGGGCATCGAGCTCCACACGTTCTTCAACGTCGAGGCGATTGATCCCGGGCGCCACGTCGTCCAGAGCCTCGAAGGCGAAGAGCTCTCGTACGACCTGCTCATCCTCGTGCCGCCGCACACGGGCCAGCAGTTCCTGATGGACTCGGGACTCGCACCGGCGCCCGGTGGCTGGCTGCCGACCGACCGCGCGACCCTCGAGGTGGGCGGCCGCTCTAATGTCTTCGCGCTCGGCGACGCCACCGACCTGCCGCTGTCGAAGGCGGGCTCGACCGCCCACTTCGAGGCGCCGGTCATCACGGAGCGGATCGTCGCGGCGATCGAGGGGCGTGCCATCGACCGAGAGGCGCGGTGCCTACCTCGGCAAGGTCATGTGCTTCTTCGAAATCGGCGACGGCAAGGGGACCCTCCTCCAGTTCGACTACGAGCATCCGCCACGACCGCCCAAGCCGAATCAGTTCTGGCACCTGGGCAAGATCGTATTCAACAAGACCTATTGGCACACGGTCCCCAAGGGCCGGGTCTGACGGGGTGATGTCAATTGACAGCCTCGAAAGGAGCAACTTCATGAAAGTCCTTGTTACCGCGGCGTCACGCCACGGTACGACGGCGGAAATCGCCCGGGTCATCGCAGGCGTGCTGCGCTCGTCCAATCTCACGGTTGACGTCATGGCCCCAGCCGAGGTCGCCAGCATTGAGGCATACGACGCCGTCATCCTCGGCTCCGCCGTATACGCCGGCCGCTGGCTGGAGCCGGCAAAGGACTTTGTCATCCGCCACGAGCAGGAGCTGCACGGACCGACCCGTGTTCATTTTCTCGAGTGGGCCGTTGGGTGATCCGCCGAAGTCTGCTCAGGAGCCAGGAGATGCTCGGTCCGTCGAGGAGTCAACCGGCGCGATGGATCAACGGGTCTTCGCAGGGCGGCTCACACAGAGCCATCTGAGCTGGCCCGAGCGACTCATCGTCACGGCCGTGCGCGCGCCATACGGCGACTTCCGCCCGTGGGATGACATCGCGGACTGGGCGATCGAGATCGCCCGATACCTGCGCGCCGAGTCAATGGAGGCTGCCCACGCAGGGTGAGCCGCGAAGCTCGGGGCCGACTGGACTAGCGAGAGATGACATCTGGCGCTACCTCGAGGTACGGCCCGGGTGTTCGATTGGGATCATCGAATCGTAGGGAATGAGGAGACTGACATGACCAAGTCAACCGTGACCAAGACATTCGTCGGCAGCCTGGTCGCCATGGTGGCCGGCCTGTTTCTCGTGGTCGCCGGCATCCTGCTCGCCTTTGCTACCGGCACGTTCGAGATGACCGGGCCAGACGTCACGGGCTTCCACCTCTCGGCTTCCGCGCCAGCGGCGCTGGGGATCGGCTTCATCGGCGTGGTCGCCATCGTTGGCGGTGCGATCGGCCAGTTCATCGCGTGGATCGGCGCAGTCGTCAATACCTCCAGGCTCGACGACAAGACGTGGTTCGTCGTGCTGTTGGTGCTCGGACTCCTGAGTTTCGGGTTCATCGCGATGCTCGTCTACGTCCTGGCCGGGCCCGACGGCACCGCGGTTCAGCAGCAGTCGCAGCGTCCTGCTGGAGTTGCCAGCTGACCAAATAGCGCGTCGAGCCTGACGTGGCAATCGAACGTAGGAGGTCCCGCAATGTCCATTCGTGTCGGTATCAACGGCTTCGGCCGGGTCGGCCGCCAGTCCCTCAAGGCGCTCATTGAGCGTGCACCGGACGTCGAGGTTGTCGCCATCAATGACCTTGTCGAAACGTCACTCAACGCACTGTTGTTCAAGCGCGATTCGACGTACGGGACCTATCCAGGCTCAGTCGAGTACACGGACGACGCCCTGATCATCAACGGCCGCGAGGTCAAGGTTCTGAAGGAACAGGATCCGGCAAATCTTCCGTGGCGAGAGTTGGGCGTCGATATCGTCCTCGAGTCCACCGGCAGGTTCACCAGCGCGGAAAAGGCCCGGAGCCATCTCACCGCCGGCGCCCGGAAGGTCGTCATCAGCGCCCCGGCCAAGGGCGAGGACGTGACGATCGTTCTCGGCGTCAACGAAGACCGCTACGACCCCGCGACCCATCACATCATCAGCAATGCCAGCTGCACGACGAATTGCCTCGCCCCGGCTGCCAAGGTCGTGCACGACCTCGTCGGCATTGAGAAGGGGCTGATGAACACCATCCACAGCTACACCAACGACCAGCGAATCCTCGACGTTGCCCACAAGGATCCGCGTCGCGCGCGAAGCGCTGGTCAGAACATCATCCCCACGTCGACCGGTGCCGCAAAGGCGCTGGCGCTGGTCATCCCCGAGCTGAAGGGCAAGTTCGACGGCTTCAGCCTGCGCGTGCCGACCCCGACGGTCAGCGTCGTCGACTTCACGGCGATTGTGAAGCGCGCCACCAGCGTTGAAGAGCTCAACGACGCGTTCCGGGAGGCAGCCGCCGGACCCATGAAGGGGATCCTGGGGGTCTCGGACGAACCGCTCGTCTCGATGGATTTCAAGGGTGACAGCCGTTCGTCCATCATCGACGCCGCGTCGACCATGGTCCTCGACGGGAACATGGTCAAGGTCATCGCGTGGTACGACAACGAGTGGGGCTACAGCAGCCGGATCGCCGACCTGATCGCGTTCGTCGGTGCCCGCCTGCCGGTCGCAGTCTGACCAAAGCGATGGGCGCATAGAGAGCGCTCGAGTAGCGCGCGCAGCGCCGCCAGCACGCCGGGCTCCCCATCGAGGAGCCCGGCGTTTTCGCTTCTCCCGAAGCGGAGAGACGTGATGAGGCGAGATGGCCCGTCGAATTTGGGCTGATTGGCCGTCGTCACGGAGGACGCGACTATCGACCATGGAGGTAGACGCGGCTCAGCCGCGGATCTGACAACGGCGACCTGCTCAAGTGGGCCGCCACGTTCGTCGGCCGGGACGCCCGGCGACTGATCGGAGCGAGTGATGGAGCGGGACGGGAAGAGCTCGGGAGTCATCGCTGACGACGTAGGTGAGCTCGCATTGCTGCCTCATCGGCGATCCGCCCTTGCCGGTTCGAGCGTCCCGGCGTCGGTCCGGTCCGCACTGATCGACGATCGACGGCTCGCGATCGCGCTGGCAACGGCAATCGCGCTGGGTGCTGGGCTCGTGACGTCCGTTCTTGCTCCACGAGGTCCGACGACCCAACTGAACGCCATGTTCGTCATCGCGCTCGCGCTCTTCGTCGGATGGTTGGGCGGGGCTCTGGGTCGATCCCGCTGGGCTCTCCTCGCGCTCCTGATTGCGCAATTCACAGGGTTGGAACTCGGCCGACTGGATGTTGTTGGCGCAAGCCTCGATGTTCGCCTCGACAACCCCTACGGTGTCGTTGCGTTCGCAGTCACGCGCGGCCTGCACGGGCTGTTGGTACTGACGGCAACCGCCCTGGGAGTGCTCGTCGGCATCGCCTTCGCGCGGCGAGTGGGTTGGTCCCCGACGGGGATCGGTCGGAGCCGTCCGATTGGGACAGCCCTTCTCGCCACCCTGGTCGCCGCCCTGTCGTTGCTGATCATCTGGCCCGCCAGCACGCCTCGAGTCCTTGACCCCAACGGCAACCCCGTTCCGGGGAGCATCGCGGAACTCACCTCCGTTCGCCTCGGAGGCGTCGATCAGGCCGTCATGATCAGGGCGGCCAGTCCTGACAATCCCGTCCTGCTCTACCTCGCAGGTGGCCCAGGGCAGTCGGACCTTGCCCTCACGCGTGCTCAGGTGAGCGGCTGGGAACAGGACTTCGTGTACGTCGGGCTGGACCAGCGTGGAAACGGCAAGTCCTATCCCGCGATCGACCCCGTTTCAGCGATGACGGTCGACCAAGCCGTTGCCGACGTGATCGAGCTCAGCGAGTACCTCCGACAGCGTTTCGATGAGGAGAAGATCTACCTGATGGGGGAGTCGTGGGGGACGATCCTCGGCGTCCTGGCCGTCCAGCAGCGCCCCGACCTCTTCTACGCCTGGATCCCGAGCGGCCAGATGGTCGCCGTGCTCGAGACGGATCGGCGGGTCTATCGCGACCTGATCGAGTACGCGGAACGGATCGGCGACACGGCCTTGCTGGCCGATCTGCGAGCTATTGGCGAGCCGCCATATCGCGACATCCCCTGGGCGAACTCGAACCTGCTGGCCTGGTACGAGTACCTGTACAAGCCCTACGTGCCGTCAGACGGCTATCTGCTTCGGGGCGAAGCATCCGGTCTGGACCCGTTCGGCCTACTCGGGTCTGAGTACAACTTCATCGAGAAGGCGAACGTCCTCCGTGGGCTCATCGACACGTTCACGCTCACCTACCCGCAGCTGTACGAGATCGACTTCAGGGATTCAGTTCGCCGCCTGGAGGTTCCCGTGTACTTCCTGGACGGCGCAGCCGAACTCGACGGCCGGCGGGCGATCGCCCTGGAGTGGTTCAACCAGCTCGAAGCGCCCGTCAAGGAGCACGTCACGTTTGAAAACGCCGCCCACTCGGTCGCATTCGAGCAGGCCGATGAGGTGCAGCGCCTCCTCAACGAAACGATCGTTCCAGCCACCTACGCGAATTGAAAGGGGAGTAGTCATGCAGATCGAGATCGCGCCACGCTCACACCAGATCGATCGACCCTCATACGTGTGGGTCGCCGTCATCCTCGAACTCCTTACCGGAATCCTCGCAGTCCCGGTTGGGTGGTCCTTCATCCAAGACCCGACCGGCAAATCCCTCGGGATCCCGCAGGGCTGGATCGAGTCGACGGTGTTCGGGAACTACCTGATCCCGGGCCTGTACCTGCTCGCCATGAATGGGTTCGCGATGGTCGCCCTCGCGGCGCTCAGCGTTCGACGTCACTGGGCTGCACCATGGCTGACCGGCACTCTCGGAGTCGGCCTGATCGTCTGGATCGCCGTCGAGATCGTGACGCTCCCTGAGACGATGATCCTGACCTGGGTCTTCCTTGCGATCGGCTTCGCCCTCGGCTTCATCGCCCTGTTCTGGCTTCGGCGAACCGGACAGATGCGGCTGTGGTAACCGACGTTCGCCACCCCGTTGGTGGTCGCCGCACAGCGCCATGAGACGAGTCGTGGCTGCGGGCCTCGTGTTTGGGCTCGCCATGTCAATCCTCCCCGTTGGATCTGCGTCATCAGCCTCGGCTGCTGACCCGGCGGCGACGGTCATCACCCGGTACCGCGAGCGAATTCATGAGCTCCTGGCCGAGCAAGAGTTACCGGGCCTTGCCGTCGCGCTCGTCGATCGGGATCGAGCCCTATGGCTCGAGGGCTTCGGCTACACGGATCGAGAGGGCTCCGCCCCGGTCACCGTCGACACGGTCTTCAGCGTCCAGTCGATGTCGAAGGTGTTCACGGCGACGGCGGTCATGCAGGCAGCCGCGGCCGGTCGCCTCGACCTCGACGAGCCGATCACGGCCTACCTGCCCGAGTTCAGCGTCAACAGTGCCTTCGAGGAGCAACCCGAGCGGAGGATCACGCTCCGGATGCTCCTGAGCCACACCGCCGGCTTTACCCACGAGGCGCCTGTCGGCAACAACACCGAGCTGGACCCCGGCGACTTCGAGTCCCACGTTCGCAGCATCTCCGATACCTGGCTCCGCTTCCCCGTCGGCAGCGGCTACGCCTACTCGAACCTGGGGATCGACCTGGCGGGCTACATCCTGGAGCGAGTCGAGGGCAAGCCGTTCGCGCAGGTCATGCGCGACTCCCTGCTCGAGCCGGTGGGCATGGACCGCAGCACCTTCGATCGGACGAGCGATCCGGTCGACCGACGATCGGGCGGTGGGGCACGTGTCTCCCTATCCCGAGCCGCCGCTCGACGTGCCGATGACGGCCGCCGGCGGCCTGTACAGCAGCGCCGCGGACCTGGCCCGCTTCCTGCGGTTCCAGCTGAACGACGGCTCCATCGACGGTCGGGCCGTCCTCGATCCGAAGTCGATGGAGGAGATGCGCACCGTCCCGGCGCCCAGCGCGGGCGCGCCGGCAGGCTACGCGCTCGGAGTCGGCCGCACCCGGTGGAACCGCTGGGAGCAACGGCCGGATCTCTTCTACCACGGCGGAGGTGGGTTCGGGTTCCTGTCCGACCTGTGGTGGGCACCCCAGCTCGCAGATCGGGATCGCCGTCCTGACCAACTCGCAGGATCACCAGCTCCAGGGGGACCTCGCGCTGTCGATCCTGGCTGATCTGGTTGCCGAGCCCGGCGTGTATCGCGATCGGCTGCTCACGTTGCCGTCGCGGCCGCCGGTCGTCGACCCCGACCGGTTCGAACCACCGCCCGGGATGGCCGACCTCGTCGCCGCCGCGGCAATGCCTCCCACCGGCGATGAGCCCGAGCGTTGGGCTGCCTACTCCGGTGACTACCGAGCGCCGGTCTGGGGCGTGCTCCCCCCCGGCGGTCCGCTGGGCAGGTTCGTCGTCGACTCGGGCGTCCCGTACATGGAGACCAACGAGACTGGGTCGCGTGTTCGCTACCGCCTCGCCGAGCTCGAGCCCGGCCTATTCCTCGCCGACAACGGCGAGACGCTCGACCTCCGGGGTCAGGTCCCAACGCTGGGGAACGTCCGGCTCGTTCGAGTCAGCGGCGGCCCGGCCCCATGGCAGTGGGCGGTCCTCGGCACGGTCGCGATCCTGGCCGTGGCGTGGCTGGTCGCTTCGGCGCTCCGCTTCATTGCGGCGACTCCGCTCGCGGGCGGCTTCGGTCACGGAGCTCTCGACGACGCACCGCCGGCGCCGCATCGCGGCGCTTGTCGCCACGCTGAGCGCGATCCTGACGCTCGCGAATGTGACCATGATCGCGTCGATGCCCGGTCTCGTCGACTCCGGTTTTCTCGGCTGGCTCGAGTTCCCCCTCGCACTGCGGCTGGCAGCCCACCTGCCGCTGGCGCTCGCCATCGCGGGCGCCTGCACGGTCGCGCTCGTGGCCGCTGGGTGGGTTCGACGCTGGTGGTCGAGCGCGGTGAGGCTGCAGTACGCGGCGCTTGCCGTCGCGACAATTGCGCTTCTCGCGCAGCTCTACGCCTGGCGGCTCGTCGGCTGGGGAGTGACTTGAGTTCGGTCAGATCTTGAACAGACCAGAGCTCAGGTGGCGGGTGCCTGCGGTGTCTGCGGCGTTGCGGGTGGCTGGACCCATCCCACCGGCGCGGCGGGTTCCGTTCGCCGAGATCGCATCCAGGTGATCAGCACGGCGCCGAGCCCGAGCAACACGACGACCAGCTTGACCCACGGCCCGACGATCGGCAGCGAGGACAGGAGGACGACGACAGCCGCGCCCGCCGCAAGGACCGCCAGCTCGCGCCAACGGCTCGGGTTCTCGCCGCGCATGACGAGGCTGGCCAGGACCACGCCGACGAGCGCGTCGGCGACGTACCCGGCAACGACCGCGAACGCGAGGCTGGCGCCGAGGATCGCGATGGTCCCGCCCAGGATATCGAAGCCGACGAGGTCGACGAAGCCGAGCAGGCCGAATACGATCGCGAACAGGATCATCACGATCAGCACGACGATGAGGAGCACGACGAAGCCGCAGATCGCGACGACCCCCCAGCCGGCCGCCGGCAACGGTCGTTGCTGGAGCGTGGCCTTCATGGTGGCGTAAGCACGGGGAGCGAACCAGATCAACAGGGCGCCGACGAGGACGACCACGAGGAAGTGCCGGACGGCGTCGATGACCAGTTGGGTTGCGGTCGGGGCGGCCCCAGGCTCGCCCGGCTGGGCCGGTTGACTGTCCGGAGCGGTGATCGTGACGTCTTCCGTCCCACCGATCGTGCCGGCCTTCGAATAGATCCCGGTCTGCGCGAGGACGTCGCCCGTCACCGCCCCATCGATAGCCAGTCGGCCCGCACCGGCGATGAGGTCTTCGCCGACCGTCCCCGAGGTCGTGACCGTGAGCTGTCCTCCGGTCGCGAGGAGGTCCTCCGTGATGGCGCCGCCGACCGACAATGTCCCGCCTGCGATCCGCGCGTCGCCGCCGACCGTCCCGGTGATGTTGATACTGCCGCCGGCCACGAGGACGTCGCCTGTGACGGTCCCGGTGACGTCGACCGTGCCACCGCTCGCAACCAGGTCACCGTCGACCGTGCCATCGACCCGGACGGTCCCTGCGAATGCATAAAGGTCGTGCGCGACCGTCTCGCCGGCTGCGATGGTCACCGTGTCGCCGGACCGTAGCTTTTCGCTCGCGCCCTGAGCAATGGCCACTCCGGTCAGGATCGCCAGCAGCGCGACACTCGCCGCGGCTGCCTTGAACAAGCGATTCGGATGCGTCATCGGTCGGCCCTCCCGTCGGACTCAGGTTCCCGCCGCCCGCGCGCGGAACGATCCATGACCCAAGCCAGCGCGTAAGGAAAGCCTACTCGCCGCGGTCCAGCCCGCCCCGGCTAGCGCGTCCGGCAGGTGATCACGCGCCCGGGTTTCTCGACCGAGGCGGTCAGAGACCCGCACGGGTGAACGTCACATGCGTCACTCCGATGGGCGAGGAGGTGGCCTCGATCTCGTAGTCCTTCTCGAGGCCCTCCAGTCCATCCCATAGGCGTTCGCCCCGGCCGAGCAGGATCGGGACCACCGTGATGTGCATGTGGTCGATGAGCCGTGCAGCAAGGAACTCGCGGATCACGGTGGGTCCCCCGCCGATGCGAACGTCCTGGCCGCCCGCGGCCTCGCGGGCCGTCTCGAGCGCCTTGGCCGGCGAAGCGTCGATGAAGTGGAAGGTCGTGCCGCCCTCCATCTCGATCGACGGGCGTGGGTGATGGGTGAGGATGAAGGTCGGTGTGTGGAACGGCGGGTTGGGACCCCACCAGCCCTTCCACGCCGGGTCCTCGTGCCATCCGGGCGGGCCGAACTTCCCGGCACCCATGATCTCGGCGCCGATCCCCGGATCGTGCAGCCGCAGGAAGGCGTCGTCGAGGCCGCCGCTGCCGCCGGGCTCGCCGACCTTCTGGCGCCACCACCGGGTGACGAACATCCATTCGTGCAGCCGTTCGCCGGCGTGGCCGAATGGTTCCTCGAGGCTCAGGCCTTCGCCCGTGCCGAAACCGTCGAGCGAGACGGAGAAGAATTGGACGCGGGCGAGTGACATGCTCGTGCTCCTTTCCTGGTTGGAGGTCAGCTCTCGTAGGTGGTGGGACTCGGAGGGGTGACTCGACGGCCCTTCGGCTCGCCTCTCGTCTCGCCCAAAGGCTACCTTCGCGCGTAGGGCATGACAGATGACGTAGCGAAAACATGGCGCGCGTCGGCGGTCGTCGGAACGACACCCGGCTACGTTTGCGGCGATGGATTCGCAACCGACCACCACCGCAACACCTGACGCCGAACCGCTGGACGATCCAAGGGCGCTGACGATCCTGACCACCGAGCACTGGAGCCTGCTGTCGGCTCGCGCCCTCGTCTACAACGAGGCGTTCACCCGCGGCGGGATGTTCCTGGCGTTTCTGTCCACGACCCTCGTCGGACTGGGGCTCGTCTGGACGGGCACCGGCTTCAGCCGCGCCTACCTGATCACGGCGGCGGTCGTGCTCGCCATCGACCTATTCGTCGGCCTCGTGTCGCTGGCCCGGATCCTCACCGTCACCGAGGAGGACGCGCGCTACGTGCAGGGCATGAACCGGCTCCGCCACGCCTATCACGAGATGGTGCCGGGTCTCGATCGCTACTTCGTCAGTCCGCGCCACGACGACGCCGCCAGCGTGTTCGCCGTGTACGGACGCCCGATGACCGCGTCCCGGATGGGCATCCTGCATGGGTTCACGACCGCGTCCGGAATGATCGGCGTCATCTCCGCCGTCGTAGCAGGGATCCTGGCCGGGATCATCGTGTTCCTGGTCACTGATCAGCCCACGATCGCTCATGTCGGAGCCTTCGTCGCGGCCGGGATCGGGATCCTCGCCGTCATTGCCCTCGGAACGCGCCGGGTGCGCCGCCTGGGATCGTCGATGCGACCCGAGTTTCCGACGTCGATCACGAGTCTGCCGCGGGCCGCGGACACGACCGAACCCTTCGGAGCCCGGCGGCTGCCGGCCTGAGGTCGCCTCGAGACGGCGCCCCAGAGCACGCCAGTGTCGCCACCCGAGCTGACGATGAAGGCGGGATCGCTCAACACGGGTCCGTAGAGGGCGATCGTGGGGATCGCGAGGTAGGTGATCAGATAGAGCAGGCCTGCAACGAATGCAGTCTTGCGAAGTGAGGTCATAGCGGAGTTCCTTTCAGGTGGATGGCTGGCCTGGACGAGGCAACGCAGCGCGTCGCATCAACGTCAGGCATTCATTTGGGGTGGTGCGGCTCGACGTAGGTGACGGAAACAAGCGGCAGGCCGATGTCCCGTACCTTCCGCAGGAGGCCGTGCAACGCCGCCTGATCGACGACGTGGCCGCTGAGCACGGTCGAGCCATCGCGCTCGTGGCTGAAGGTCATTCCATCGAACCAGGCGGCCCAACGAGTCTCCAGGTGCCCCCTGAGTCGGATCTCGTACTGTCCGTCCTCCGGGCGATCGTCTCTTGGGCCGCGCGGTCCAGTCATTGCGCCCCTCTCCTTGTCCGTCCAGCTGCTTCGTCGGTGGATCCGACGTGCGGTGCTGCGAGGCCCAACGTGGACGTGGACATGGGGAGTGGTCATCCCCACGTGTGGGGATCGTCGTGGGGATTCTTTCGACTCCGGCACAGGAGCGGGGCGTGGCGACGTCCCGCTGCGGACTATCCCGGGCTATGCGTTCCTGGTGGCCCGGTCCCGACGTCCATCGGCCCGCGACAGGAGGTCGAGCTCTTCGCCTCGGCGGACCGCGGCACGACGGCTGGTGACGCCGAGCTTGGCGTAGATCGCTTTCGTGTGGCTCCGGATCGTGCTCAGGGAGACCACGAGCTCCCTCGCGATCCCGGGACCGTCGAGATCCGTCGCCAGCAACCGCAGCACCTCAAGCTCACGGCCGCTCAGCGGCTCGACGAGATCCTGGTTGATCGGGGCGCGGTTCTCTGTCCCCGGCCGAATGCGGTGAGGAGCTCCTGAATGTATGACGACGAGTCCGCGCGGTCGAGAAGCGACTTCAGCAGGACAGCCATCGGTTGGCCTTCATCGAGGAAGATGCGGACGTAGCCCTCGGGTTCGGCAAGAACCAAGGCGCGTCGGAGCGGGACGAGCGCGGCTCCGACATCGCGACGCATCTGGTGGGCGAGCGCCTGCAGCACCAGGATCTCGATGGCGGCGCCCATCCTGCCGCCCGCGACTGCAGCCTCGAGCAGGCGGTCCAGGAGTGCCGACGCCGCGATCAGTGCCTGGCCGGCTCCGTCCCGCGTCGACTCTGCCAGCAGGAGCCTCGCGAGGGTGACGTGCTCGAACGTACGGACGTATTCCAGCTCGTCCTCGGCCGACAGGCCTTCCGCTCGCATCCAGCCGCGCGCTTCGCCCAGCCGTCCTTGACGGATCCAGATGCGTGCCCGCATCGCGGCGATGGGCCGAATCCTCGGGTAGAAGTCGGCGACATACCGGCGCTCTGCGTCGTCGAGCAGGGCGAGCGCACCGGCCGCATCTCCCTCCAGTGCGCGTGTCCGGGCCATGGCGACACACCATCGATATGGGTTCTGGCGTGACCCGACGTGGTCGCCCATCTCCTTGCTGATCACGAGGTGCTGCACGGCCGCGTCGAGGTCATCGCGTTCGAGGAAGCGTTCGCTCATGCCCACGTGCATGTCCGCCGCCCCGCGCAGCGCGATCGGGCGGTGCTCCGTCGCGAGGCGCAGACCTCGTTCGTACGTGAGCAAGGCTTCCCGGAGACGACCTTGCTCGATCCGAATGTCAGCGAGGGCGATGGCGCAACTGACGGCGTCGGCAAGGTGGCCGGCCGACTCCAGGTTGCGTCATGGCGTCGGTCCAGGAGCCGTGCGCTGCGTCGAGATCACCCTTCGTCCAATGCGCGAGCGCCAATAGCCCCGCTGCCGACCCACGACCCAGGTGGTCGTCGTGATCGATGAGGTCGAGCGCTCGCGCGGCGTACGCCATCGTTGAGGCGACATCGCCACGCAGATGCGCCTCTGCCGCCCGGTACACGGCGATCGCTCCGGGCAGGCGGCGGAACTCCGCTGCATCCGCCACGATCGGCCCGTCCGTCGCCTCGCTTCGTCGCTCGTCCACGTCGGCCGGCATGTCGAGCCACCGTTCCGCATCGCGCAGTCGCTCTTCCGCACCCGCGAGCTGGCCGCTGTCCAGGAGCAGCCCGGCATAGTGGACGCTGAGGACGGGCCTGGACGCGATCAGCTCGTCGGGGAGGGCCTTGAGCCAGCCCATCGTCGCTGCCTCCTGCCGGTTGCGCCGCATGGCGGGCATCGATCGCTCCATCAGATCGGCCGCGCGCTCCATGTCCCCGGCCGCGAGCGCATGACGGATCGCTTCGGGCGGTTCGCCGTGCTGCTCGTACCAGGCGCTCGCGCGACGATGCAGGTCCGGAACGAGGTCGGACTCCTCGTCCATCAGACGCGCGAGCAGCACGTCGGCAAACAGATGGTGGTAGCGATACCACTCCCGCCGGTCGTCGAGCGGGACCAGGAAGAGATTCCTTCGATCGAGCTGCTCCAACATCGCCTTGCCACCGCTCTCGCCGGTCACGGCGTCCGACGATGGTCCGCTCAGCCGGGCCAGGATCGACGTTCGGAGGAGGAACAGTCGCACGGGTTCGGGCTGGCGCTGCAGGACCTCTTCGACCAGGTAGTCGACGATGTAGCGGTCGTCGCCAGCGAAGCCGGCGATGAACTCGGCTGCGTCGCTCCGACCCTCCATGGAGAGCGCCGCGAGCTGGAGAGCGGCGATCCAGCCTTCGGTGCGCGCCTCGAGTGCGGCGACGTCCTGCGCCGTGAGGTCCAGACCCATCACCTCATTGAGGTAGGCGACCGCCTCGTCGGACGTGAACCGGAGGTCGGCCGCACGGATCTCGGCGAGCTCGCCGCGTGCGCGCAGGCGGGCCAGCGGGAATCCCGGATCGGCGCGCGTGGCGATCACCACGTGGACGTGCGGGGGTAGATGTTCGAGCAGGAACGCGACCCCCTCGTGGATCTCCTGCGCGTCGATGAGGTGGTAGTCGTCGAGAACGAGGACGGGCCGGGTCGACGTCACGCTGAGCTCATTCACGAGGGTCGCGAGGATCGACTCCATCGGCGGCGGTTGCGGCTCACGCAGCATGGCGAGCGAGGTCGTGCCCACTCCCGGAGCCACGGTCTGCAGGGCGGCGATGACATAGGACCAGAAGGTCGTGGCCTGACTATCGCCGTAGTCGAGCGAGAGCCACGCCGGGGACCGCGCATCGTCCGTCATGCCTGCCAGCCACTCGGCCAACAGCGTGGTCTTGCCGAAGCCGGCAGGCGCGGAGACGAGCGTCAGCTTGCGCTCGGCCCCCCGGCTCAGCCGCTCGCTCAGTCTGGGACGTGCGACCTGGCCGCGCCGCAGCTTGGGGATGTAGAGCTTGGTCTCGAGCAGAGGGCCTGCGTTGTCCGGGGCTGTCATGTCGGTAGCCCAGTATGCCGACGTCGCGGCGTCAGGCTCCACGCACCTGGGCGGTGAACGCGGATGCTGCCCCCCACACTGGGCGAGTGACTCGTCGTCGACTCCTGAGCGCGCTCCAGTTCTTTCCGCGCGGCGGCTCGTCGCATGTCGCACGCGCGCTCGCGCGGGAGCTTCCTTCGCATGGCTGGGACGTCACGGTCGTGTCGGGCTCGCGGCGGGACCTCGAGGGAGTCGGCGACGCGGCGCGCTTCTACGCGGGCCTCGACGTCCATCCGGTGTCATTCGACGAGGCGCTCGCCTCGCCCGACCCACTTGATCCGCCCCCAGGCTTCGCGCCGATCCAGCCGTCGTATGAGGATCGCCCCGGCGCTCCGGACCGGGTGTTTGCCATGCTTGACGACGACGCCTACGAGCGTCAGGTGAGGGAGTGGGCGCGTGCCCTGACCATCGTCGGCGCCGCTGGATTCGACGCGCTGCACCTGCACCATCTGACGCCGATCCACGAGGCAGCGTCGCGAGTCGCGCCAGCCGTCCCGATCATCGGGCATCTGCACGGCACCGAGCTCCTGATGCTCGAGGCGATCACAGCCGGCCCACCCCCCAGCTGGACGCACGCCGAGGCTTGGGTCGAGCGAATGCGCCGCTGGGCGCACGGGTGCGAGCGACTTGTCCTTGCCTCCCCATCAGAGATCCCACGCGCTCAGCGGATGCTCGGCCTGGATGCGGACCGGCTGGTCGTGCTTCCCAACGGGTTCGACCCGCGCGTCTTTGTCCGGCGCGACGTCGATCGCGCCTCGCTCTTCCGTGATGCGCTCGTCGAAGCGCCGCGCGGCTGGTCTGCGGGCCGGCATGCTGGCAGCGTCCGCTACCTGCCCGAAGACGTTTCGACACTCGTTGACGGCGTGGTGGTGCTCACCGTCAGCCGCTTCACTGCGGTAAAGCGGCTCCCGCTGCTCATCGAGGCCTTCGCGCAGGCCCGCGATCGCGCGCGGACGCCCACCGGCCTCGTGATCGTCGGTGGGCACCCGGGCGAGTGGGAAGAAGAGCACCCTGCCGACACGATCGCCCGACTCGGCGTGCGCGGCGTCTTCCTGGCCGGCTGGCGCGACCACGTTGAGGTCTCGGAATTCCTGTCGGCCGCCGACGTGTTCGCCCTGGCCTCCGTGCGCGAGCAGTTCGGCCTGGTGCTCGTTGAGGCGATGGCATGCGAGATGGCGGTGGTCGCCGTCGACCGCTTCGGGCCCGGCGAGATCGTCGCCGACGGCGAGACCGGCTGGCTCGTGGAGCCCGACGATGTCGGGGGCCTCGCCGCCGCGCTGCTCCACGCAGTCGACGACCCCGCCGAGCGGGCGCGCCGCGGCGCCCATGCGCGCGCTGTCGCCGTCGAGCGCTACGGCTGGCCAAAGATCGCCGAGCGCCTTGCCGGCGTGTTGGATGCCTCCGTGATCGGCCCACCAACGCAGTAACCGCATCGCTGGGGTCAGGCGCGATCGGTCTGCCTTGAGTCAAGAACTTGGCAGGATCGTCTTGTGTCGCACACCGATCGCTAGCCGGGCGTCCCGTCGTGCTCTCTTCTGTTGGGCGAGCTCCTGGAGTTGCCATTCATACACGCCGGGCAGCCAATCCTTGCCGAACGTGGCCGCCGGGCCGATGCGCGGGTCGTCGGGAGCTTGGCCGTCACGCAAGGCATGCACGTACGCACGATCCAGTTCGATCCGCGCGCGTACCTCATCAGCTCCGCCGACGGACCCGTGGCCGGGGATGAGGACATCAATGTCGTCCGCCACGCCCTCGAGCAACCGCAGCCCGACGAGGTAGTCCTCGATCGGATTCGCGGCGCCCAGGTCGGGGAACGGAATCAGGATGTCGGACAGCATGTCGCCGGCGACGAGAACGCCGCGCTCCTCGACCACCAGCGCCGCATGGCCCTGGGCGTGCGCCGGATGCTCGATGATCCGGACTTCAGGGCCATCCCAGGGAATATGCGCCGTTTCGGCAGGCAGACCGGTAATGAGGCCGAACAGGTCCAGCGGTATCTCCTCGGCGATTTCCGGCGGTAACCCCTCGGCGACGCGGGCCTTCCAGTCCGCGTTCCGACAGCAGATCTCGCATGAACGCTGCGCAGCGGGCTGTGCCGTAACGGGGCGCTTCGCCGAGCTCGGCGTGCCAGAGCACGTGGTCCCAATCTGGATGCGTCGAGAAGCCTGCCACAACGGGCAGGCCCGACTCGCGAAGGTCGTTCGCGAGGCAGCCCATTTCGGCGCCTGTTATCCCGGGGTCGATGAGCAACACGCCGGACCGGCCTTGCACGACAACGGCGTTGTTCTGGATTAACTCGCTCTGGTGTACCAGCACACCCTCCGCGACCTGCCTCAGCATGGGTGGCTACTTCCGCTTGTGGTTTGCAACCGTTTGTCGAGACCGACCTTGCCCATGCCACCTCCCAGACTGCTGCTGCGGTGACGATAAGACTGCCCAGGCGATCAAGAGTCATCGGGAGGTCGCGACGTCGGGCTCCAGCACGGTGAAGTCGAGCGGGGAGCGGTTCCTGATGTTCCGACTACACCCGGCCGGACGTCAGCTAATCGGCTGCTCGCCTGCCCGAGGTGGCGACCCAGGACTCCAGCACGCGGCGGTGCCGGTCTTCGAGCTTGACCAGCCCTCGCCTCGAATGCAGCAGGTCGCGCACCGCATCGAAGCTCATCCCTTCGGTCTTCATCAGGTAGGCCGCGAGCACCGTCGCGGAGCGACCCCGCCCCTTCGCGCAGTGGATGAGCACCGTCCGGCCATCCGCGAGCTGATCGTCGATCCAGACGACCGCCTCCGTCAGGACGGCCTCGTCCGGCACGGTCACATCGGGCACAAGGAATTGGCGGTGCGTGATTCCATGCGTGTCGTAGAACGCGAGCTCGGACTCTCGCTCCGCCCGGGTGTCAAGGACCGCGGTGATCCCGATCGTGATGATCGCCTCGTAGTCCCGCCGGTACGTCGGCGCGCCGCCGAGCCAGAGCGTTGGCTCGATCTGCGAGAACCAGGCGTGGCCGAGGAGCCGCTCGTACGTGAACCGGATCACAGGGTACAGGCGGTCGAATGCCCTGTGGAACGGGGACAGGCCGGGTCGCGACTCAGGGGACGACAACGTCCAGGGCCCCGGGCATTACGTCGACCGTCACCGGCGTGCGCCCGACATACTCGCCGTCCGTCCAAACTGGCTGGTCGGGCTGGGTCTCGATCCTGATCATGCGGCACTGGCGGTGGTAGCGCGTCGTCTTCAGCATCGGCGGATCAAGGAATCGGATAGCCGCGGCCGCCATGGTCGCGTAGGCGTGTCGGTCGATCAGGAAGCAGTCGAGCAGCCCGTCATCGACCGCGTAGGAATGGGTGATCCTGAGGCCGGTCCCCATCATCCCGGAGTTGACGACGTAGACCCTCTCAGCGTCGAACTCGATGGACTTGTCGTCCAGCGTGGCGCGGTAGTGGATGACCGGCGTGTCTCGCGCGTGCCGGGCGGCGTTGACCGCGTACGCGAAGACCCCGTACCGGTCTTTGAGCTCGCGACTCGTCTGCTCCTCGGGCTCCACCCCCACGTACAGCCGCTGGACGAAGTACCGGTCGGTGGTCTCAGCCTGCCCAAGGTCGCGCAGCCGGCCCACGTCGACGGCACGCGTCCTACGGCTTGTGCACAGGACCTCGGTGGCCTCCCGCAGGTTGCCCGGCACGCCCATCTCCCGGGCGAACCCGTTGCCCGTCCCCCCGGGCAGGATGCCCATCGGCGTTCTGTGCCCAGTCCGGACCGACACGCTCATGAGTGCATTGACGATCTCGTGCTGCGTACCATCCCCGCCGTAGCCGATGACGAGGTCCATGCCGTCCTCGACGGCCTGGCGGGCCTGGGCGGCGGCATCCCCGTACCTGTGGGTCACGCTGACGGACCAGTCCACTTCGTACCGCTGGAAGAGGTCATTGAGCACGTTGAGGACGGGCTCGTCCCGGCCCGATGCCGGGTTGATGATCACCTGCACGCGGCGGTACGGCGCTTCGGGCACGGGCGTGCTCCTGGTTCGGTCAGCCCTGTAGCGACGATGATGCCCGAACTGAAATTATCCCGTCGCCGCGAATACGTCCTCGCTGTCGCCATCCTCTGTCGGTGTTGTCGGCGACCTCACGCTCCGCTACGAGACCTTCGCCCTGCCCGCCGATCCGGGGCTGGCGGTCGTGACGTATTCCGCCGAACCCGGCTCACCCTCGGAAATGACGCTGCGAGATCTGGACAAGTGGGCATCGACCCGCGAGCGGCTGGCGCCGTCGGAAGCCTCGGGTTGACATCGCCGAGTGGCCATCGCGTTCGGCGAACCATCGAACCGCAGCCAAACATTGACAGCCGGCGCCCACGACTACTCGATCTTTCGATCGAGGGCCGGCTCAGCTTGGCACGTCCTCGAACGTCGGGGACTCGGCTCGGCGGCGCCGGAATTCGCGAGGGCTGACGCCGAATGCCTTCGAGAACCGCCGCGAGAATGCCGCGGGCTCCGGCCAGCCGACAGCCCGCCCGATTGACGCGATCGAGTCGTCGGTCCCGGCTAGCAGGATGCCTGCCCGTTCCGCGCGACGCCGGGAGAGGTAGGCCATCGGCGAGACTCCCATCCAGCGCTTGAACTCGTGGGCGAGATGGAACGCGCCGACATAGACCTCTGTGCTCAGTTCGGCGAGCGTCCAGTGCCTGGCAAGGTCCGCGTCGAACGCGTCGAGGACCGCCGCCACGACACGTGGCGTCGCGAGCCGCCGTACGGGGGCCGTCTGGCCGTAGCGCCGTCCGCGCCTGGCGATCAGGTCCAGGGCGAGCAGCAGGTGGCCGATCTGGCGCGCGTGGCTTCGCTCGGACGGATCCTCGTACCGGATGGAGTCGAGCTCACTGACGCATTGCTCGAAGGCCGCCCGGTCCATCTGCATGACGACGTGGTCGTCCTGTAGACGCCGGGTCCCGCCGCGTCCGAACAGGGCCACCAAGGCGTCGTCGCGGGCGGCCCAAAGGAGCTCGAACTCCGCCAGCTCTGCGCGGAAGAAGCAGTTGTAGACCTCCATGTCGCGGCACGCCCGGTATCCGTGCGCGACGCCCGGCGGGACGAAGATCACGGAGCCGGCCTGGACTGGCTCTTCGCTGTCCCCGCAGACGTGGAAACCGCTGCCGCTGAGCACGAGCGCCATCTCGTAGAACGCGTGGTCGTGTGGGTGGACCACCGGCAGATGCTCGACCAGCCAGAGTCCAACCACGCTTCCCGGTGCGATCAGCGGCGTCGGCTCGGGGGATGCGTCGGGACGCGCATCCTCCGGCTCCATGTGCCAAACGTTGCGTTCGGGGCGCGTTGGTTTCTTCCCTTCGGACATCCGCAAGATTGTGCAACCTCCCGACAACCATTGCCAACTTCGAGAGCGGGCCCATCCCTATCTTCGGGGCCAACGACGACTGGTCCAGGAAGATGGATCGGCGACGAGATCGATCGGATGGATGGCATGCTGTCATCAGCTCGCGCTCATGGCTGAAGCTCCTGACGACGTCGACGCACGTCCGGTCGACGCGTTTTCGAGCGAACGCCGTCTGGCCATCGTCCGGCTCGTGGACGCCCAAGGTCGAGTCCGGGTCGGAGCGCTCGTCGACCAATTCGGCGTCTCGCGGCAGACCATCAGGAAGGATCTCGCCGTCCTGGCCGCCCAGGGCCGCATCACCCGGGCACACGGCGGGGCCATCAGCTTCGAGCCGCGCTCATCCGAGCGATCCTTCGACATTCGCGAGCGCATGCAGCGCGCCGAGAAGGCCGCCATCGGGGCGGCGGCCGCGTCGCGGGTCACCGACGGCGAGTGCATCGCGATCGATGCGAGTACGACAGGACTCCAGCTTGCCCGCGCCCTCCGGGCTCGGGGCAGATGGAACCAGCTGACGGTCGTGACGAACGGCCTCCGGATCGCGTCGGAGCTTGCCGGCTGTCCGGGGATCACGGTGGTCCTCCCGGGTGGCTGGGTCCGCTGGGAGGCCATGTCGGTGGTCGGGACGATCGGTTCCGGCGTCTTCGACCGAATCAACGTCCAGACGGCATTCGTCGGCGCGGCCGGGTTCACGTTCGAGACGGGACTCTCCGATGCCACCGAGGAAGAGGCACAGATCAAGCGGTCGATGATCGAGGTGGCCCGCGAGGTCATTGCGATCGTCGATCACACCAAGTGGGGCCATACGGCATTCGCCACCTTCTGTCGGACCGAGGAACTGACGGGCGTCATCTCGGACCGATCCGCCCCCGAACCCATGGTCTCGGCCCCGGAAGCGCGCGGCATCGAGATCAGTCTCGTGCCTTTCGCGACCGATCCCGCGGTCGATGGCGTGCCCATCCGGTCATCCCGAGTCGACCGGGATATCGGAGACACGCCGATATCGAGGTCATCGCTGCTCGGTTGAGCAGGAGGAAGGAGGATCAGCGCGATCCGCGTGCGACAAGGAGAGCTCCCGCGACCAACCGCGTACGGCTCGAACAAGCCGTGCGATCGAGGCCAGCGTGCCATGAGGAGGAACGCATGGATCTGACACGAATGAGGCGAGTCATCGTCCTGACTGCGATGACCGCATTGGTCGTAACGGCCTGCAGCAGTGGTGGAACCGCCTCGCCGAGTGCGGCGGCTTCTGCCGCTCCGACCGTCGCTCCGTCGGCGACGTCCGAACCGACGGCCGCGGCCGTCACGCTGGAATACCTGGTCGACGATACACAGGCGAACCAACAGCTCGCCAGCGCCTTCGCCAAGGCCTACACGGCGAAGCACCCGAATGTCACCATCAACGTCCAGAGCCGTCCCGGCGGCACCGAAGGCGACAATCTGGTCAAGACCAGGCTTGCCACCGGTGATATGACGGACATCTTCTGGTACAACGCCGGCTCCCTACTGCAGGCGCTCAATCCATCGCAGACGCTCGTCGACTTGACCGGCGAGCCGTTCATCGCCAACATCGCCGACTCCTTCATCCCGACGGTGTCGCAGAACAACGGGATCTTCGGCGTGCCCAGTGGGACGGCGATGGGTGGCGGCATCCTGTACAACAAGAAAGTATTCGCGGCGCAAGGCCTCACGGTCCCGACGACCTGGGCCGAGTTCGGGGCCAACAACGAAAAGCTCAAGGCCGCTGGGATCACCCCGGTCGGCGCTACCTACAAGGCACCGGACACGTGGACGTCGCAACTGTTCGTCCTCGCGGACTACTGCAACGTCCAGGCGGCGGTTCCGAACTTCGCCACCGACTACACCAACAACAAGATCAAGTACGCCGACACCCCTGCAGCGCTCGCCGGTTTCGAGCACCTGCAGGAAGGATTTGACAAGGGCTGGTACGAGAAGGACTTCGGGGCAGCCAGCTTCGACGACGGCCTCAATGGACTGGCGACCGGAGAATTCGCCCAGTACCCGATGCTGACCTTCGCCCTTGGAACCATTGCGGAGAACCATCCCGAGGCCATCCAGGACATCGGTTTCTTCGGACAACCGGGCACGGACGCCGCAAAGAACTGCGCGACGATCTGGATGCCGGCAGCCACCTACATCCCGAAGACGACGACGGGCGATAAACTCGCCGCCGCCAAGGATTTCCTCGGGTTCATCGCATCCGTTGAGGGGGCCGAGGCAGCGACCGCCGCGCAGCCGCCCTCAGGCCCGTATGTCATCAATGGCGCCAAGCTGCCGACGGATGCCCTGCCCGCAGTCCTCGATATCCAGAAGTACCTCGACAACAACGCCGCCACGCCGGCCCTCGAGTTCCTCTCGCCCGTCAAGGGACCGTCACTGGAGCAGATCACGGTGGCCGTAGGATCCGGTCTGAATTCGGCTAAGGAGGGCGCGACCCTGTACGACCAGGACATCGAGAAGCAGGCCAAGCAGCTGGGGCTTCCTGGCTGGTGAGTTCTCGACTGGACGCGACGCGCCAGTCCACCAAGGGAACGGTCGACCTGTCACGGTCGGCCGTTCCCGTGTCCGACCTGCCGTCGGCCGCGCCGCGGCGTCAGACGTCGAATTGAGCCCTCGACGCCATGTACCCGCGGTGGTTCTACGTCCCGGGGGTCCTCCTGTTCGCGGTGATCTTCATCGTCCCGACCGTCGCCGCCTTCTACTTCAGTCTCACGCGTTGGACGTTGTTCGATTCGACCTTCATCGGCTTCGACAACTTCGGACAGTTCCTGCAAGAGCCATCGCTCACGATGGGTCTCCGCAACACGTTCGTGTACGCCGTGGTCACCAGCGGATCGAAGGTCATCCTCGGCCTGTTGCTGGCGACGCTCCTGACGTCCAGGATCCACATGCGCTCCGCGCTCCGCTCGATCATCTTCTTCCCCGTGCTCATCAGCACCGTGGCAGTCGGGATCACGTTCGCGGTGTTGATGCATCCCTCTGAAGGTCTGATCAACCGGACATTGGCGATCGTCGGGATCGACGGACCGGCGTGGCTGAGCAACCCGGGTATCGCGTTGCTCTCCGTGGCAGCAGTCGACGTCTGGAAGGGCGTCGGGATCGCGACGGTCATCTTCATCGCGGGCATCGTGTCGATTCCCGAGGAATACCTCGACGCGGCCCGGCTCGAAGGAGGGTCCTGGGTCAAGTTCCGCTACATGATCATCCCGCTGACCCGGAACGCCACGTTCACCGTAATCATCCTGTCGTTCATCGGCGGACTGCGGTCATTCGACTTGATCTGGACAATGACGCGCGGTGGGCCGGGGTTCTCCACCGACGTGATCGCATCGACGATCTACAAGCAGTATCAGGCAGGTTTCTACGGCCTCGCGACAGCCGGGAACGTCATCCTGTTCATCATCGTCATGCTGCTCGTCTACCCGATGATGCGATTCTTCTCGAAGCGGGAGATCGAACTGTGAGGGCCGCTCGTCTGGCTCGACGGTACTGGGTCGACCTCGTCGCGCTGGCGATCGCCTTCGTCGTCTTCATCGTCCCGTTCATCTTCATCGTCGTGACAGCGGCGAAGACCCAGGCCGAGGCTTCATCCCTCGATTTCGCTTGGCCGACGGACTGGAAGATCATCGAGAACCTCCAGGCCGTGCTGAGTGAGCGGAACGGCATCATGATCACCGCACTCCGCAACAGCCTGGTACTAACGGTCGCGTCGGTCAGCATCACGGTCATCCTCGCGTCGCTGATCGCCTTCGTGATCCAGCGCCGCCGGGATCGGGTCGCGGCACTCGTAAGTGGACTATTTCTCGCCGGATTGATCATCCCTCCGGCCGTCGTGCCGACGATCTTCCTGCTCCAGGCAATCGGGCTCTTCAAGACGCTCGCGGGATTCATCCTCGTCGAGGTCGCATTCGGGATGCCTTTCGCCATCCTCGTATTCGTGGCCTTCGTGTCGGTCATCCCGCGGGAGCTGGACGAGGCTGCACTCATGGATGGTGCGACGCCGTTGAAG
>CAVSAP010000006.1:182500-1392183 GCA_963726055.1 uncultured Chloroflexia bacterium | reverse complement strand
GATACAACAGCTCGGAAACCGAGATCGGCTCCTCCGCAGCCATCCGTTTGGAGAAATCGTCGCGCTCGAGGATCTGGGCGACCGTCGTCGTCCGCGTCAGCCGAATCACATCGGCGAAGTCGAGACCACTCAGCCATTCGCTGTTGAAGCGGACCTCGGTCTTCTCCGGGTCGACGATCGTGAACGCCTGCTCGACGTACGTCTTGGCGTTTGCGTCTATCTCCTCCGGCGAGAGGATCGGCCGTTCGGCGGAACGGCCGGACGGATCGCCGATCCGAGTCGTGTAGTCGCCGACGATGAAGACGCCGACATGGCCGGCGTCCTGGAAGGCGCGCATCCGTTGCAGCGGAATGCCCCGGCCCACGTGGAGATCCGGCGAGGTGACGTCGATGCCGAGCTTGACGCGGAGCGGCCGCCCGAGCTTCAGCTTCTCCTCGAGCGCGCCCTTGGGCAGCACGTCGACCGCGTTGCGGGTGAGATCCTCGACGCTCACGGGCCGCCGATTCTACGGACGTGCGCCTCCGTGACCGCGTCCGGCGACGTGCAGCCGCAGAGTGCGAGCGTGAGCTCGGTCTCGTCGCGCAGCAGCTCGAGCACATGGCGTGCGCCTTGCTCGCCGGCGTGGGCGAGCCCCCAGAGAACCGGACGTCCGACGAGCACCGCCCGCGCGCCGAGCGCGAGCGCCGTGACCACGTCGCTGCCGCGGCGGATGCCGCCGTCGACGAGCACCTCGATCCGCCCGTCCACCGCCTCGACCGCCTCGGGCAGCAGCTCCGCGGTGGGCGCGACGCCGTCGAGCTGCCGGCCGCCGTGGTTCGAGACGACGATCGCGGCGGCGCCGTGCTCGCAGGCGAGTGCAGCGTCCTCCCCGGTCTGGATTCCCTTGACGATCACCGGCAGCGGCGAGTCGGCCACCAGCTGCTCGAGGTCCTTCCAGGTGAGCGTCGGATCGATCCACCCGAGAACGTCGAGCGGGGTCGCGCCCGTCCAGCCACCGGCCGCTGCGGAGACGCTCGGGACGACGACGTCCTCGGGCACCCGGAAGCCGGTGCGGAGATCCCGCTCGCGCCGTCCCAGGCGCGGCGCATCGACCGTGAGCACGATCGCGCCGTAGCCCGACTCCGCGGCCTGGTCGATCAACGAGTTCGTGACCCCGCGATCGCGGAACACGTAGAGCTGGAACCACCGTGGCGCGTCCGGAGCCGCGGCCGCGACCTCGGCCGGCGTCGAGGTGGCGATCGTCGAGAGACACATGATCGTCCCGACCGCCGCAGCCGCGCGGGCGGTGCCAGGCTCGCCGTCCGGATGGGCCATGCGGTGGAAGGCCGTCGGCGCGACGAGCACCGGCATCGAGACCTCCGTGCCGAGCACCGTCGTCGCCGCTGTCGTGCTCTCGACGTCGACGAGGACCCGCGGTCGCAGCCGGTAGCGGCGCCAGGACTCGACGTTCTCGCGCAGCGTCCGCTCGTCGCACGCGCCGCCGGCGAAGTACCCGAGCGCACCTTCCTCGAGGATGCCCTCGGCGAGCCGCTCGTAGTCGGAGACGGTGAGCGGCTCGCTCATGGGGCGAATCTATCGGTCTAGAACGGGTAGGGCATCAGGCTCCACACTGCTGCCGCGTACCAGAAGCCGAACGCGAGGCTCATGGTGCCGACCACCGGCACGGCGACGGCGTACGAGCGCCGAACGGGCGCACTGCCGAGCGTGGCCCCGAATCCGGTCGTGAGCATCGTCATCGACACCGCCGTGAAGGCGGCGAGGATCACCAGCGACACAACCGCAAGGGACTTCGACGGAATCGCCGCCAACAGCAGGACGCCGACGCCGGCGCTGCCGCCCATGCCGTGGACGAGTCCGATGCCGAAGGCGCCGAGCGGAGTCCGGACCTTGTGCCGGTGACCCTCGTCCTCGGGGCCGTGCGAGTGCGCGTGGAGATGGAAGTAGCCGCTGCGCCAGCGAATCAGCAACCGGACGGCGAGGAAGACGATCAGGGCAGCGACCGCCGACTCCGCCCCCTGCTGCAGGCGCTCGGGAAGGTAGGCCTCGAAGAGAAGGATCGGGAGCCCGAACACGACGAGTGTGAGGGCATGGCCGAGACCCCAGAACACGCCGAGCTCAGCGGCGCGGCGGCTGGCTCGCTCCCGGCCGGAGGCGACGAGCGCGGTGACCGCGGCGATGTGATCCGGGTCAGTCGCGTGGCGCAGCCCGAGCAGCGCCGCAACGAGAAGGACGATGAGAACGGAACCGCCGTTCGACATGGCGGCGATGTGGTCGTCGAGACCGAACATGGCTAGAGCACCTCCGGGAGAGCGTTGACAGTGATGGCGATTCCGACCGCGAGGATCACGAGAGCACTCGCGGCCGGCAGGAGACGGATGAGCGGGCCGTCGAGCGAGATGCGGCTGAAGGCCCGCCTGGCAAGGACGGCGACGAGCCCGATCGAGGTGATCGTGGCTGCGAGGCCGAGGCTGAAGGCGACGATCAGCGCGAGGCCGAAGCCGACACGGTGCAGTGCGATCGCGCTGAGCAGGACGACGAGTGCCGACGGGCAGGGCAGCAGGCCGGCGGCGATGCCGACGCCGAGCAGGCCGCGCCGGTCGTGGTGATGGTCGTGGTGGTGACCGTGCTCGTGGCTGTGGCCGTGGTGGTGGTGGTGGTGTCCGCGGCGGCGCGCGCGGGAGAAGAGGACCGAACCGCCGACGACGACCACGAGCAGGCCGGAAGTCAGCGTCAGCCAGGGATAGAGCGTCTCGGGGACGATGAACCGAGAGAGCAGCAGGGTGACGAACCCGAGCGCGAAGACGCCGATCGTGTGCGTGATCGTCACGATGCCGCCGAGCAGGACCGCGTCGATCGGCCTGCCCTTCGTCCCCACGAGGTACCCGGCGACGATCGCCTTGCCGTGTCCCGGGGTGAGCGCGTGCGCCGCGCCCCAGAAGGCAGCGATCGCGAGCGAGAGCAAGATGACGCCCAGCGAGAGGTCGCCGCGCGACACGAGCGACTCGAAGCCGCCCTTCGCGTGTTCCGCTGCGGTCTCGCCGCGGAGCTGCGGAGGCGTGCCGGCGCCGTCGCCGAGCGTGAAGGAGGCGGTTGCCGAGACGACGTCGAGCGGCGAGCGCAGCAGATCGTCCGGATATGCGCGCAGGCCGTCGCTGCGGCTCTCGGCAGGCACGCTGGCGGACCGGAGCTCGGCTCCTTCTTCCGCGCGCACGACGACCTCGCGCCAGCCGATCCGCGAGGGGAAGTTGCGGTCGTGGAACGCGAGCCGGGAACCGCTGCCGGCGGCGGCGTAGACGGCGTCGAAGCGCAGCGTCTTCAGCCCGCCGGCCCCCGCTCGTTCGACGACGCGCCGCTCGAGCAGCCGCAACGGTGCGCGGCGGCCGTCGAGCCGGAGCTCGAGACCGCGTGCCGCCTCGGCGCCGAAGCCCGCGGCGCGAACGCGCGTCCCCAGCTGGAAGGTCGGGATCTCCGCCAGGTCGAGCGCGTAGTGGACGTAGAGGCGACCGCCCGAGAGCTCGATCTCCGTGTGGCGGTTGACCGTGAAGTTCCCGAGCGGGTGGGCGAGCGCCGACGCGGGGGCGGCGAGCGCGGCCAGGAGCGGCGAGGATCACGAACAGGCGTCTCACGCGGCGTACCTCCGTGCGGTCGGGCCCCAGAGGAGCGAGAAGTTCGGATTCGTGTCGAGCGCGAGGCGGAACCAGCGCCGCGCGTCGGCGTCCCGGCCGAGGCAGCGCTCGATCATCCCGCGGTGGAAGAAGAGCGAGGCGTCGCGTGTGCCGAGCCGCATTGACCGCTGCGACCAGTGGCGCGCCTCGCCGCAACGGCCGTTGCGCGCGAGCGCCCACGCCAGCACGTCGTCGCCGGCGACCGAGGGCCGGCGGACGTGGGCGAGGCGCGCGAGCTCGAGCGTCTCGGCGAGGCGAATGCCACGGTCTGTGCGGTAGAGCGCGGACTCCAGGTCGATCCTCGAGCCGTTCGCCGCCTCGATCTTCTCGATCGCGGCGACGAGGCTGTACTGCTCGCGTGCCTCGCGTTTCCGGCCGGTGGCCGCGAGCAGGTCGCCGAGCTGGGCGACGTAACCAGGGAGCGGGACCGACTCGACCGCGCGTCGCTGGAGCTCGACCGCACGGCCGAGCCTCCCCCGCGCCGCCTCGAATCGCGCCAGCGCGTCGAGAGCGGGTGCGTAACCGGGACGAGCGGCGAGCGCGAGCCGGTAGAAGGATGCGGCGCGAGCTGCGCGGCCGACCGACCAGTGCAGCTTTCCGAGCTCGACCGACGTCCAGGCGTAGGCCTCGGGACGGCCGGCCGCGGCATCCAGCGCGAGCTCCATGGCGTCGATCGCCGCCGCGACGTCGCCGCGGAGCTCCCGCGCGTAGGAGACGCGTGCATAAGAAGAGGTGTTGGGCTTCAGCGCGGCCATCCGGTCGAACGCTGCGAACGCGGCGTCGTAGCGGCCGAGCTCGAGCAGTGCATCGCCGAGGACGCCGTGCGGCGCGGCCGTGCCCGGTGCCGCGGCAATCGCCCGGCGGGCGAGCGCCAGCGCGTCGCGAAAGCGGTGGCGGGTGAGCGCGACGCTGCCGAGCCCGGTGAGCGCCTCGAAGTCCTTCGGCTCGAGCTTCACGGCCCGGCGGAGCGCGCGGTCGGCGCGGGAGACGTACGCCGCGTCGCCGGTCTCACGCGCCCGCTGCGCGTAGGCGAGCCCGAGCAGCGCGAGTGACTGAGCATCGTCCGGACGCGCTGCGACGTCAGCCTGCAAGCGCAGGACGAGCGCCTGGGTGTCGCCCGTTGCGAAGCCGGCGCGGAGCGCGTCGGCCTCGACCGGTGCCGGGGTGACGCGGCGTGGCCGAGCGCGACTCACGTGCCACACCACCCACGAGGGCGGCGACCGCGAGGGCGACGATGACGGTTGCGATGACGAGTGCTTTCATGGCGGCAGCCGGTGTTTGGGAGGGCCCGCTTACGCAGGCCCTCCCTCCCCTCCGGTCAGGGCTTCTGCAGGCCCTTGGAGTTGGCGAACCCCTGCGGCGGGTCGGCCTCGTACGGGAACGAGTCCGATGCCGGGACGTCGCCGCTGTTGACGCCGTCGCCGAGCGGGACCTTGTTCCCCTTGAGGAAGCCGGCCATGACCTGCTCCGCGATGTCGATCACGTCATCGTTGAGCCGGCGGCCGTTCGGGAAGCCGCCGTTGTCGCCGCCGATCACGCCCATGCGGCTGACCTTGCCCGCGGGGGTGACCGGGATCGAGTAGTTCAGCCGCAGCAGGTCCGCGACCGTGTTGCCGGTGAAGTTGAGGCCCTTGACGCCGGTGCCGAAGACGGCAACGAGATCGTCACGGTTGTCCTCAGGTGCGTTCAGCTTGTAGAGGTCGTTCATCAGCTTCGCCAGGATCGGCTTGACGACCGGGCCGGCGAACTGCTTGTCGTCCACGGGCTTCGAGCGGTTCCACACGTCCTTGAAGGGCGTCGGGACGACGACCTCGTTGACGAGCGGGTTGCCGAGCCGGGAGACCTGCGTCCAGCCGCGGTGCAGCTTGCCGTCGACGGTGACGTTCGGGCGCTCGGTCGAGGCATAGACGCCGATCGTGCTGTTGTTCGCCTTCAGCTCCGAGATCGGGATCTGCAGAGCGATGGTGTGCACGGCGTAGCCGGCGAAGAAGTCCTTGCCGCCACCGGCGTTGCCCGTGCCCTTGCGGAAGCCGACGAGATCGAAGATCGCGCCGATGTCGCCGTAGAACGCGTCGTCACGCTGGCCGGCGAAGATCGAGAGGCCGTCCTTCTTGACGACCGCCTTGTCCGCGAGTCCCGCGTAGTTCGGGGTCGAGCGCGGGCCGATGTTGTTCGGCGGCGTCTTGCCACGGGCGAACAGCTTCTTGTTCCGCCACATCGACCAGCTCTGGACGGTGTTGCCCAGGAACGCCGGCCCGGCCGTGCGGCCGAAGCGGAACTCGTACACGATGTCCGGCCGGGCGTCGCCGTTCCGGTCGATGTTGATCTTGTACTTCGCGTTCGGCGAGAACGTGTAGTAGTTCGGGCCGGCGGCGGGATCCTCTGCCGGGATCCAGTTGGAGATGATCGTCACGGTGTCCGGCTTGTCCGGGCTCCGAAACGCGTACAGGTCCGTGTTGTCGGCGCTGGGATCTTCCGAGATCAGCGGCGCCTCACGGTGACTCGAGGCGGTACCGGCGCTCGGGCTCGAGCCGACGACTGCCGCAGCAAGTGCGGCCAGGACGACAGCGCGACGGTGGCCAGGGCGGCGGTCGCCAGTGCTGCTTTCTTCATCTTTCCACGCTCCTCCGTGGTCGGGTTACGGCGCTTGTTCGGCGCTCGCGGAGAACCGGTTCGATCGACCGATTTGATCGACACTGCAGGCGAACCGATTGGCCGTTTCGGGCGAATGTGGGTCGTGCTGACCTACGCCCCAACCGTCGCCGCGATAGGCTCGACACCCGAGCCGATGCGCCGCCGCCGCGACCTCGCCCACCTCTCCGACGAAGCGCTCGTAGCGCTCATCGCCCGGTCCGACGAGTCGGCGCTGGCCGAGCTCTACGACCGGATCGGCGGCACGGCCTACGGCCTCGCGTACCGCGTTCTTCGCGACGAGGCGCTCGCCGAGGACGCGGTGCAGGAGGCGTTCCTCGGACTGTGGCGGAGCGCGGGCTCGTTCATCCCGGAGCGGGCAAAGGCTTCGACCTGGATCCTGACGCTCGTGCACCGGCGAGCGGTCGACCTCGTGCGGCGGGAGCAGCGACGGCGCGCGGAGCCACTGGAAGGTGCGCCCGAGCCTTCGGAGGGCTCGGCGGAGGAAGCGGCCTGGTTGCGGCTCGACCGGGAGCGCGTGCAGACCGCCCTCCAGTCGCTGCCCGACCAGCAGCGCGAGGCGATCGAGCTCGCCTACTACGGCGGCTACTCGCAGTCGGAGCTCGCGGAGCGTCTCGGGCAACCGCTCGGCACGATCAAGAGCAGAATGTTTTCCGGGCTCGCGCGCCTGCGCGAGCTTCTGGACGAAGAAGTGGAGACACCGTGGACCTACACGAACTGACAGCCGGCTACGCGCTCGACGCGCTCGACGCGGACGAGCAGGAGCGCTACGAGGCGCACCTCGCCTCGTGCGAGCCGTGCCGTGACGAGCTGCAGGGGTTCTGGCAGGTCTCCGCGGCGCTCGGCCGTGCGGCCGGCGGTCCTCAGCCGCCCGCCTCACTCCGGACACGGATTCTCGAACAGGCCCGCAGCGAACGGCCGAACGTCGTCCCGCTGCGCCGGCGATTCACGCTGCCCGTGCTCTCGTCGGCGGCCGCCGTTGCGGCGGTGGCGGCGATCGCGATCGGGATCTGGGCTGTCGGGCTCTCCAGCGACCTGAGCGATGCGAACGACCAGCTCGCAGTGCTCGGCGATCCGAAGGCACAGGTCTTCGAGAGCGAGAAGGGCGAGGCGAGCCTCTTCGTCAGGCCCAGCGGCGAGGCAGCGCTCGTCGTGCGGCAGCTCCCGCTCGCCCCTGAGGGCAAGGACTACGAGATCTGGGTCTTCGAGGACGGCGTGCCGCAGCGCGCGGGCCTCTTCCAGGGGCCGGGTGTCGCGACCCTGACTCGGCCGGTCGAGCCCGGTCAGATGGTTGCGGTCACGCTGGAGCCGGACGGCGGTCTCGATGCACCCTCGGGCGCGCCCGTCTTCACCGCCTCCTCAGCCTGACGAATCCGGTCGGATTAGTGTTGGGCGGTGAAGACCGTCCTCTGCTACGGCGACTCCAACACCTGGGGGTGCATCCCGCTCGAAGGGTCCCGGGCGTGCAGCGCCGCTATCCGCCGGCGACGCGCTGGCCCGGAGTGCTCCGGCAGTGAGCTCGGCGACGGCTACTGGGTCGTCGAGGAAGGACTCAGCGGACGCACGACCGTGTGGGACGACGCGCTCTCGCCGCACCGGAACGGCCGCGAGCTGCTGCCACCGCTGCTGCTGACGCACGAGCCTCTCGACCTCGTGATCATCATGCTCGGGACGAACGACCTCAAGCACCGGATCGGAGTCTCGGCACGCGAGATCGCGGAGGGTGCCGGGATGGTGGTGGACGTCGTCGCCGGCAGCGACTGCGGGCCTGGAGGCGGCGCGCCGCAGACGCTTCTCGTCTGTCCCCCACCCGTCGCACGACCTCGACGAGCTCGACGATGAGTTCGAAGGTGCGACCGAGAAGTCCGGTCAGCTGGCCGGTCACTACGCTGCGATTGCGGAAGCGCGCTCGTGCGCGTTCGTCGATGCGGGCTCCGTGATCTCGTCGAGCGACGTCGACGGGATCCATCTCGACGAGCCCGAGCACCGCGTGCTTGGGACAGGCGATTGCGGAGCGGGTCCGCACGCTCATCGACTGACACGAAAGCCGTCACGAAGCCGTGACGGATGCGTTCCGATCCGCTCCGTACACTCGTTCGCATGAGCGAGCTAAGGGTCGCGCTTACGCGCATGTTCGGATTCGAGGACTTCCGGCCCGGCCAGGAGGCCGTCGTCCGCGCTGCCGTCGAGGGACGCGACACGCTCGCGCTGATGCCGACCGGCTCGGGCAAGTCGCTCACCTACCAGCTGGCCGCGATGCTGCGGCCGACGCCGACGCTCGTGTCTGAGCCCGCTGATCGCCCTGATGAAGGACCAGGTCGACAAGCTGCCGCCCGAGGTCGCGGCCCAGTCGACGCTGATCAACTCCTCGCTCGACCCCGACGAGGCCGCGGCGCGGCTGCGCGGAGTGTCCGAAGGCCGTTACCGGATGCTCTACGTCGCCCCCGAGCGGCTCCGCTCCCGGAGCTTCCTCGACGCGATCTCGCAGATCGACGTCGGTCTCGTCGTGATCGACGAGGTGCACTGCGTCAGCATGTGGGGGCACGACTTCCGCCCCGACTACCTCTTCATCCGCCGCGCGCTCGACGCGCTGAGCCGTGGAAACGGCCGGCCCGCGATCCTCGGCATGACGGCGACCGCGACGCCGGCGACGGAGCGGGAGATCGCCGACGCCCTGGGCCGCGAGCCGGAAATCGTTCGCACGAGCGTCGTCCGGCCGAACCTCCGCTACGACGTCGAGATCGTCGACGGCGAGGAGGCGCGGCTGCGGACGCTCGTCCGCCGGCTGCACGAGCTGCGCGGTTCGTCGGCGATCGTCTACGCGCGCTCCCGTCGCAGCTGCGAGAGCCTCGCGCGCACGCTGCGTGCCCACGACCTCGCGGCCGTCCACTACCACGCGGGGCTCGAGCCGGCCGAGCGGGCCGCGGCCCAGGAAGCCTTCATCGAAGGCCGGATCCAGACGGTGGTCGCCACGACCGCGTTCGGGATGGGGATCGACAAGCCGGACATCCGCCTCGTGGCGCTCTACAACTACCCCGAGTCGCTCGAGAGCTACGTGCAGATGGTCGGGCGCGCGGGCCGGGACGGCCGCGCCTCGGACACGCTCCTGCTCGCGAGCCGGGCGGATGCGCAGCAGCTGCGCCGCTTCGCGCGCTCGGACATCCCGACGGTCGACGACCTCCGCTCGGTCTACGCGCGGCTTCGCGGCCGCTCGGAGGTGGCGCCGGAGGAGCTCGGCGACGAGCCCGATCCCCGCGTGCTCGTGGGGATGCTGGAGCAGGTCGGACTGGTGCGCCGCGGCTTCGACGCCGGCCGGGCGATGCAGATCGAGGTGCCGGATCCACCGGCCGACGCGGCTGCACGAATCGACGCGCTCCTCGCTCGCTACGAGCGCGAGGCGCTCGCGCGCACCGACCGGCTCGTGCACTTCGCCGAGTCGCAGGGCTGCCGCCACCGGCAGGTGGCCGAGCACTTCGGCGAGACCTGGCGAAGGACTGCGGGATGTGCGACGTCTGCTCGCCGCTCGCGGCGCCCCGTCGACGAGCCGGCCGCCGTCGCGCCGCTACCGGACGACGTCGCCGGAGCCATCCATCGCGCCGCGCTCGACCTCCGCTGGCCGCTCGGGCGCACAGGTCTGGCGGCGATGCTCCGCGGCTCGATGAGCGCGCCGCGGTCGGCACAGCGCTCCTCCCACTTCGGCGTGCTCGCCGCGGCCAGCCAGGCCGACATCAAGCGCTGGATCCAGCTGCTCGAGGTCTCGGGTGCGCTCGAGTCCTTCGAGAGCGAGGACGGCTTCCGTCTCCTCCGCGCGCATCCGGGTGTGTCCCTGCCGCGAATCGGCTCCCCGGCCGCGGCGGGGCCGGCCGACGAAGGGCTCTTCGAGCGGCTTCGTGCCTGGCGGCTCGAGCGCGCGCGGGCGGACGAGGTGCCGGCATTCGTCGTGCTGCACGACGCGACGCTTCGAGAGCTCGCAACCGCGAAGCCCGCTTCCGAGCAGGATCTCGCGGCGGTGAAGGGCTTCGGGCCGACGAAGCTCGAGCGCTACGCGGACGACGTGCTGGCCGTGATCGCAGCCTCGTAGACCGACGCGGCTACAATCCCGTCCTTGCGGTCGTTCAGCAAGAACAGACCGGCGCGCCCTCGTCGCCGGATCCGCAGGCTTCGCCTCCTTGCGCTCCTCACCGTCCTCGGACTCCTCGGGTCGGTGTCGTTCACGTTCGGGCTGATCCGCGCGATCGCGAGCGAGATCGACGCCGGCAAGTTCGACCCGAAGAAGCAGCTCGACAACCAGGTCAACGGCTACATCTACGACTCGAGCGGCACGAAGATCCTGGCGGTCCTGCGCGGCTCGGAGGCGCGCACCCTGATCGAGTACGACGACATCGCCGACCCGATGCGGCACGCGATCGTGGCGATCGAGGACCGGCGCTTCTGGGAGCACGACGGGATCGACCTGCGCGGCATCGGGCGCGCACTCGTCGCGGACATCAAGCAGAAGAAGGTGGTCGAGGGCGGCTCGACGATCACGCAGCAGTTCGTGAAGAACGGGCTCGAGCGCGATCAGAAGACGATCGCCCGCAAGGTGCGCGAAGCAGCGTTCGCGTGGCAGCTCGAGCGCGACGACAAGCACTGGCCGAAGAAGCGGATCCTGACGGAGTACCTGAACACGATCTACTTCGGGAACGGCGCCTACGGGGTGCAGCAGGCGGCGCTGACGTACTTCCACCACGGCGCCCAGGACCTGACGATCCCCGAGGCGGCGCTCCTGGCGGGCATCCCCGCCGACCCGAGCCGCTACGACCCGGTCAGCAACCCGAACGCCGCGCTGATGCGGCGTGAGCTCGTGCTGAAGGCGATGCTCGAGGAGTCGACGATCACGCCGAAGCAGTACGCGGACGCGAACGCGCGCCAAGCTTCCGAAGCCCGAGGACGTGCGGCTCCCCGGCACCGAGGGGCCGGCGCAGCACTTCGTCAACTACGTCAAGCAGCAGCTGATCGACGAGTACGGCTCGGCAGAGGTCTTCGGCGGCGGCCTGAAGGTGCGGACGACGATCAACCTCGGTCTCCAGCAGAAGGCGCGCGACGCGATCTCGAAGTGGCTCACGAACCCTGACGGCCCGTCGGCCGCCCTCGTCGCAATCGATCCGCGCAGCGGCGCGGTGAAGGCGATGGTCGGCGGCAACAACTACCGCAAGAGCCAGTTCAACCTCGCCGTGCAGGGCGTCCGCCAGCCGGGTCCTCGTTCAAGCCGTTCGTGCTCGCGACGGCGCTGCGCGAGGGGATCTCTCCTGCGACGCACTTCGAGTCGAAGCCGCAGACGATCAACCTCGGCGACAAGTACTGGGTCGTCGGCAACTACGACGACTCCTATCTCGGCTCGATCGACCTCGAGCGCGCGACGATCGAGTCCGACAACGCCGTCTACGCACAGCTCACACAGCTCGTCGGCTCGAAGCACGTGGCCGAGACCGCCAAGCGCATGGGGATCCGGAGCAAGCTCGACGGCTACTTCGCGATCGGTCTCGGCGCCGAGGCGGTGAACCCACTCGAGCTCGCCCGGGCGTACGCCACGCTCGCCTACGGCGGCCGCCGCGTCGACGGAGCCATGTTCGGCAACAAGCCGCGCGTGATCTCGAAGGTCACCGAGCGCGGCCGGACGCGATACAACGCGCCGACGAAGTTCGAGGCCCTCACCGCCACCGAGGCGGGGATCATGAACGCGATCCTGCAGAAGGCCGTGCGGCTCGGCACCGGCAAGCGCGCCGCTCTCGTCGATCGCCCCGTGGCCGGCAAGACCGGCACGACCGAGAACTACGGCGACGCGTGGTTCGTCGGCTACACGCCGCAGCTCGTCGTCGCCGTGTGGGTCGGCTACCCGACGACGCTGAAGCCGATGCTGACCGAGTTCAACGGCAAGGCCGTCACGGGCGGCAGCTTCCCGGCCCTGATCTGGAAGACGTTCGTCGAGAAAGCGCTCAAGGGTGTGCCGCCCGAGGGATTCCCCTATCCCAGCACGCCGTACGTGGCGCCGAAGCTCGTCGTGCGCCGCGGTGACCGGCTGCTCCTCGACAACGGCCTCTGCCGCTCGCGAAAGGAGGTCGTCTACTTCGCAGGCAAGGGCCCGAGCCGTACGGCGAACTGCCTCGAGAACGAGGTCGAGGTGCCGGACGTGCGCAAGCTGACACTCGCCGAGGCGCAGGCGCGGGTCGCGGCGCAGCCGTTGACGGCCGAGCTCGTCTACGCGCCCGCCGCGCCGCTGCAGAGGCCCGGCATCGTCGTCGACCAGCGACCGAGGGCCGGCTACCGATCCTCCTACGACCGGATCATCCTCGTGGTCTCCAAGGCGACCCAGGGAGTGATCCCCGACCTCGTCGGCGGGACGCTCACCGACGCACGCCTGCGGCTTGAAGAAGCTGAAGATCGAGCCCAGGATCAGCTGGGTCGTCGGAAAGCCTGGCACGATCCTCCAGCAGAAGCCTCGCGCCGGCCTCGCGGCTGCTCCCGGTGTAAAGGTCGAGCTCGTTGTCGCTAGGAGCGGCGCGGCGGCGGTAGCGGCCGGCTGAGGTACGGCGAGCCGGCAGCGCAGTAGCGCCACGGCAGGTCGGTCGCGACGCTGATGCCGATTCGCGGTCCGGCGACGACCGTCCGCGCCGAGTCCGCCGGCAGCAGCTCGAACGGATGCTCGTCGAGCGGCAGCCCGTCGTGGTCGCGCGTGACGCCGAGCGCCTGGCAGAGCCGGCCTGGGCCGGCGCAGAGCAGCCGCGGATCGACGAGACCGCGGCGCTTCTCCATCAGCTCGATCCCGTGGACCGGTTCGAGCCCGCGGATCAGCACCGCCGCAGCGCTCCCCTCGCCCTCGCAGACGAGGTTCAGGCACCAGTGGATGCCGTACGAGCGATAGACGTACGCGCGGCCGGGCGGGCCGAACATCGACGCGTTCCTCGGCGTCCGCCCACGAAAGCCGTGCGCCGACGGGTCGACCGCCGACTCGTAGGCCTCCGCCTCGACGATCGGCCCGCCCACTCCGTTCACGAGCAGCGTGACGCCGATCAGCTCCGGCGCGACCTCGTGGACGCTCCGGGCGAAGAACTCGCGCGAGAGCATCTCTAGAAGAGCTGTGAGCCCTCGGGCGGCCGGCTCGACGATTCGAGCAGCTTGCGTGCCCGGCGACCGAGATCGGCCAGGTCGACCCGGCCGGTGGAAGCGTCCTCCGCCAACCGTTCGGCAAGCGAGAGCGCCTCGTCGAGAAGCGGCGAGCCGGTCGCATCCTGGCCCATGTCGTGCAGGATCGTCCGCTCGGTTCGGGAGGCGACGATCGGGTCGGGGACGCCCTCGACCCAGACGAGCGTCCTCTGGCCGCCGCCGCGGTTGTCGCCGCGTGATCGGCTGCAGCGCGTAGATCTTGTCGGCACGCGCCCACTTGCCGAAGCCGAGGAAGACCATGCGACCGTCCATGCGTCGATTATCCCTGACGCGGCGGGCGGAACCAGAGCCAGTAGACGGCGCCGGCGACGACAAGGATGCCCAGCCAGCCGAGCGTGAGCTCCGGCTTGAGGACACCCGGTGCATGCCACCCCACCCAGTCTCGCTTCCAGAGCTGCTCGTTCCAGGCGTCCTGGAACGCGTTTGCGACCCCGTAGACGAGCTGCAGTGACAGATACGCACGCAGCGCACGGCCGGCCGGCACACGCGAGAGGAGGAGCGCGATCAACGCGAGCACGACGCCGCCGCCGCCGTGGTGGAAGCCGAGGTGCACGGCGGCGAGGCCCGCGTCTCGGACGGGCGGCACCTCCTCGCCCATGAAGAAGTCGCCGGGGAAGTAGAAGCCGGTCTCGGCCGCGATCCACGGCAGCGCGATGAAGACAAGGAGTACAGCGAGCACGAGCCGAAGCGGGTCGCCGCGCGCGCGGCCGGTGAAGCCGGCGCCCCGGCGACGGGCGGCGGTGACGGTCAGCCAGAGCGCAAGCCCGACACCGACGGCCGGCAGCACGTTGATCCAGCGCGCATCGAGGTCACTCTGGTCGACGACACCCGGGACGGCCGTCACCAGGCAGAGCCCGATTGACAGCCACACGAGCAGTCTCGGCCCGCCCGCGAGCGCAGCCAGCCCGATTGCCGCGAGCGCGAACGGATAGTTGAGGAGGACAAGCGTGCGGCCGAGGCCGGCGGCGAGGTCGCCCGCCTGGTCGACGTTGTACAGCGCCTCGGGCGGCAGGCGCGAGTAGGTGACGAGTGTCGCGGTCGCCTCGAGCCCGAGCAGCGCCCAGGCGACGAGCGCCTCGCCTAGGCCAGGGCGGCCGTCAACGCCTCGGCCACGCGTTCCTGGTCCTCCGCTTCGATCGCCGTGAAGAACGGCAGCGCGAGCGTGCGCTGCGAGAGATCCTCCGAGACGGGGCAGAGACCTTCGCTGAAGCCGTAGCGCTCGCGCATGTAGGCCTGCAGGTGGATCGAGGGCAGGTAGCGCGACGTCGCGATCCCCTGGCGCTCGAGCTCTGCGATCACCCGCTCGCGGTCGGTGCCGCGCGCGAGCGTGACGACGTAGACGAACCACGAACGCACGTGGTCGGTGTCGTCGGCGAGCGGGACCTCGAGCCCCTCGACGCCGGCGAGCAGCTCCCCGTAGCGCGCCGCCGCGGCCTGGCGCATGGCGAGGATCCGGTCCAGCTTCTCGAGCTGGCCGATCCCGAGCGCCGCGCGCACGTCGTCGATCCGGTAGTTGAAGCCCAGGCGACCGTGGTCGAGCCAGCCGCCGCCGTCGGTGCGGCCCTGGTTGCGCAGGCTGACGAGCTGAAGGCCGGGTCTCCTCGGACGACGTCGTGACCATCCCGCCCTCGCCGGTCGTCATCTGCTTGTTCGGGTAGAACGCGAAGACTGCGTCGACGCCGTGCGAGCCCACGACCCTGCCCTTGTACTCGGCGCCAAGCGCCTCGCAGGAGTCCTGGATCAGCGTCAGGCCATGCTGTGCGCACAGCTCGCGGATCGGGTCGAGCTCACACGGGATAGCCGAAGATGTCGACCGCGACGACCGCCTTCGTCTTCTCCGTGATCGCGGCCTCCACGGCTGCGGGATCGAGGTTCATCGTCCGCTCGTCGACGTCTGCGAAGACGGGCGTCGCACCTTCGTGGATGAAGCAATTCGCCGAGGCAACGAAGGAGTACGGCGAGGTGATCACCTCGTCCCCCTCCCCCAGGCCGGCGATCACCGCGAGCAGGTGCAGGCCAGACGTGCCCGAGGAGACGGCAGCCGCGTACGGCGCCCCGACCTTCTCGGCGAAGAGCTCCTCGAAGCGGTCGATCGCCGGCCCGAGCGAGAGACGGCCGGACCGGAGTACCTCGAGCACGAGCTCCTCGTCGCGCTCGTCGAGATACGGCGACGAGAGCGGGATCGGCCGCGTGGCCGCTCTCACGCCTGGGCGGGAGTCTTGTCGCCCACCGCGACGCGGTCGAGCCAGTGACCCCAGCGGTCCGACTTGCCGCGCACGGTGTCGAGATACGCCTTCTGCAACTCGAGCGTGATCGGGCCGGCACCGATTTCGTGATCGTCGACCGAGCTCACGGGCATCACCTCGGCGGCGGTACCCGTCATGAAGATCTCCTCGGCGAGATAGAGATCGGAGCGGATGATGTGCCCTTCCTCGACGACGTAGCCGAGATCCTGGGCGATCTGGATGACGCTGTCGCGCGTGATCCCGGGCAGGATCGAGGTGGAGAGCGGCGGCGTCCAGATCTTGCCGTCCTTGACCACGAAGATGTTCTCGCCCGAGCCGTCGGCGACGAAGCCGTCGTCGGTGAGCAGGATCGCCTCGTCGTAGCCGGCGTTCTGCGCCTCGTGCACCGCGAGCATCGAGTTGAGGTAGATGCCGGTCGCCTTCGCGACGTGCGGAATGGTGTTCGCGCCGATCCGCTTCCAGGAGGAGATCTTGCAGCGAATGCCCGTGGCCGCGTTCTCGTCGCCGAGGTAGTTCCCCCACGGCCAGCTCATGACGACGACCTCGACCGGGTTGCCCTTCGTGCTCACCCCGAGCTCGCCGTAGCCGTAGAACGCGAACGGGCGGAGGTAGCACTCGGCGAGCCCGTTCCGGCCGACCAGCTCATGAATGGCCGTGCGGATCTCGTCGACCGTGAACGGCAGGTCCATGTAGAGGAGCTTCGCCGAGTTGTCCAACCGCTGGAGATGCTCGCGGAGCCGGAAGACGGCCGGACCATCAGGCGTCTCGTAGCAGCGGATGCCCTCGAAGACGCCCGTGCCGTAGTGCAGCCCGTGAACGCCGACGTGAACCTTTGCGTCGGCCCAATCGACGAACTCGCCGTTCATCCAGATCGTGCTGGTCTCGCGCATCGCAGTGCGCATCGTACTGGAGCCGCCCGTCTAGCTTCCGCTCATGCCTCCTGGACGGCGTCGATCGGGCGGGCGCGGGCGAGTCGAACCAGGTCGCCGGGGCTCAAGGCCGCCAGGTGCGTGGGCGACCCGGCGCCGATCCAGACCGTCTCGTGGGCGAGCAGGCCCTGGTCGATCAGGACGAGCTCGACCTTCGGCAACGGGAACGGAGCGACAGAGCCCGGCGCGAAGCCCGTCGAGTCCCGAACCTCAGCAGCAGTCGCGATCCGCGCCGCCGCTGCGTTCGCGGCGCGCGCGATCTTGTCCAGGTCGGCACGGCGGTCGCCGGGAACGAGGGCCATCACCGCGCGGTCGTCACAGACGACGACGATCGACTTCACGATCTGGGCGAGCGGGGACCCCGCCGCACGTGCCGCGTCCTCGGCGGTCTCCGTGGCGGACTCGAGCTCCTCCAGCCGCGCTTCGGCGCCCGCCCCCCGAAGGTAGGCGGCGACCCGTTCGACCGGCTCCGGCCAGGCTGCGCTCACGGCCCGAGAATATCGTCCGGGAAGCTAGAAGATCCGGCGCCGCACCCGGCGCCTGTAGTCGGCGTACGCCGGAAAGCGCGCCGCCAGATGCCGCTCCTCGACCCTCGACTTCAGCCACCACAGGACCGCGATCGCCGGAACCGCCGCGGTCGCCACGACGCTCGTGAGCAATCCGTAGCCGAGGAGGACGAGGACGCCGGCGCTGTAGACCGGGTGCCGCACGAACCGGTACGGGCCATCCTCGACGAGTACGCCCTCCGGCCGGGGCCGCGGGTACGCGGTGAACGAGCCGCCGAGCGTTCGTGCGGCCCAGACGAAGACCGCAACGCCGGCGAGCAGCAACAGGACGCCGAGCACGCGCACCCACTCGGGCCAGCGCGGCGGCAGCACGCCGAGCGCGAGGATGACGGCCATCAGCGTGAACTGGGCCCAGACCCAGCCGGCTCCTCTATCCGAGGACGATGAACCGGGCATCGTCGAAGCCCTCAGTACGAATTCGTTCGACGAGCTCCGCCGGCGGCTCGGAGTCGATTGCGAGCGCCATCAGCGCCTTGCCGCCCTCCTTCGTCCGCGACACCGCCATGTTCGCGATGTTCACGCCCGCCTCGCCGAACATCGTCCCGACGCGCCCGATCACGCCCGGGATGTCGTCGTAGCGGAAGAAGACCATCCGCGGAGACAACTGGAGGTCGATCGCGAACCCGAAAGCACCGGCGAGGAAGAGGCGCGGCTCGGGGCCGATCGTCGTGCCGGAGACCTCGACCTCGTCGACCGCAACGGTGACCAGGTTCGTGTAGTCGCGCGCTTTCCTCGAGCGCTGCTCGGTCACCTCGATCCCTCGTTCCGCGGCGATCACGGGCGCGTTGACGTAGTTGACGCCCTGCTCGACCCGGCCCTGGAAAGCGCCGTTCAGCGCCGCGACCGTCAACAGCCGCGTGTCGTGATCGGCGATCCCGCCGTGAAAGGAGAGAGCGATCCGGCGCGGATGGCCGCCGGCGAGCTCGACCGCAAGCCGGCCGAGCTTCGCCGCGAGCGGGATGTACGGCCCGAGGACCTCGAGATCCTCGGAGCCGATCACCGGGATGTTGACCGCGTTCGTGACGAGGCCGCCGTCGAGCGCAGCCACGACCTGCTCCGCGACGATCAGGCCAGCACGGTCCTGAGCCTCATCGGTCGACGCGGCCAGATGGGGCGTCACAATGACGTTCTCGAACTCCAGGAGCTCGCCCTCGTAGGGCTCGGCGGAGAAGACGTCGAGCGCCGCGCCCGCGACCTTGCCGGAGCGGACCGCCGCTGCGAGCGCCGCCTCGTCGACGAGCTCGCCGCGTGCGGCGTTGACGATCCGGACGCCGTCGCGCATCTTCCCGAGCGCGTCCTCGCCCACGAAGCCCCGCGTCTCCTCGGTCAGCGGCAGATGGAGCGTGAGGAAGTCGGCGGCCTCGAGGACGGACTCCGGACTCTCGGCGTAGTCGACGCCGAGCTCGCGGAAGCGCTCGGGCACGACGAACGGGTCGTAGCCGATCACGTGCATGCCGAGCCCCAGGGCCCGACGGGCCACCTGCCTGCCGATCCGGCCGAAGCCGAGGACGCCGAGCGTCTTGTCGGCGAGCTCGACCCCGCCCCAGCGCGACCGCTCCCAGCGCCCGTCCTTCAATGCGGCGTGGGCCTGCGGGATGTTGCGGGCGAGCGCTACGAGGAGGCCGATCGTGTGCTCGGCGGCGGAGACGACCGTCGAGTCGGGAGCGTTCGCGACAACGATCCCGCGGCGCGTCGCCGCTTCGACGTCGACGTTGTCGATCCCGACTCCCGCGCGGCCGATCACCTTCAGGCGCTCCGCGCGATCGATGACGTCGGCGGTCAGCTTCGTCGCCGAGCGGATGACGATCGCGTCGTAGCGGCCGATGATCTCCTCGAGCGGGGAGTCGGCGTCCTCGTCCACGTCGAAGCGAGCGCGCAGGAGCTCGACGCCCGCCGGCGCGATCGTCTCCCGTACGAGAACCTTCAGACCTTCGCCCCTTCCGCGTACACCTCGAGCGCCCGCGTCGCCGCGGCCCCGCGCTCGATCGGCGCACCGAGCTCGCCGAGCACGAGCTCGACGGCGGAGAGTGCGGTGGCGATATCGAACTCGTCGTACCAGCCGATGTGGCCGATCCGGAAGATCACGCCCTTCAGCTCGCCCTGGCCGCCGGCGATCGTGATGCCGTGGCGGTCGCGGAGCGCGCGCGCCAGCTCGGCGGAATCCATCCCGTCGGGCATCCGGACCGCGGTGACGACCGCGGAGCGATCCTCGTCCGGCGAGAAGAGCTCGAGGCCCATCGCCTTGATCCCGGCGCGGCAGGCGCGGCCGAGGCGTAGGTGGCGCTCGAACGCGTCGTCGAGGCCGCCATCGAGCAGCAGTCCGAGCGCGACGTCGAGCGCGACGATGAGCGACACGGCCGGGGTGAAGGCGCTGTCGACCAGCTCCTGCGCCTTCCGCGTCCGTTCCCAGTTGAAGTAGAAGCTCGGCATCGTCGACCGGGCGACCTGCTCCCAGGCAGCCGGCGAAACGGCGGCGGTCGCGAGACCGGGCGGCGTCATCAGCGCCTTCTGGGAGCCGGAAACGACGACGTCGAGGCCCCAGTCGTCCATCTCCAGCGGCACGGCGCCGAGGCTCGAGACGGCGTCGACGACGACCAGCGCGCCGGCCTCCTTGGCGGCCGCGGCGAGAGCCTGGATGTCCGCGACGACGCCGGTCGAGGTCTCGGAGTGGACGAGAAAGACGAGCGAGACCGGGTCGATCTCCGCGAGCTTGCGCGTGAGATCCTCTGCGGTCGGAGTCTCGCCCCACGCGTAGCGGAGCTCCTCGACCTCGCAGCCGAACGTGCGCGCCATCGCCGCCCAGCGCTCGCCGAACGACCCGGCCGAGACGGCGAGCACGCGCTCGCCCGGCGAGCAGAGGTTGACGATCGCCGACTCGAAGCCACCGGTGCCCGAGCACGTGAAGAGGAGCACTTCCGACGAGGTCCGGTGGACCTCCTTCAGCCGGCCGAGCACCCGTGCGTACACCTCGCGGAAGTCCGGCGCTCGATGGTGGATCACCTGCTCGGCGAGCGCGGCGAGCACCTGCGGCGGCACCGGGGTCGGTCCGGGCGTGAACAGGTACCGCTTCTGCGCCATCGCCGCAGCCTAGCGTGGCGCCGAGACGTGGAGCACTTTGTGTTTCAGAAACACAAGGCCCCTCTCGCCCGCATGGTTGCGCGGGGCGAGGTCGCTTGTGTTTCAGAAACACAATCTCACTACGCTCTCGGCGTGGAAGCGCTCCTCGCCTTCGCCGCGGCGCTCCTGACGTTGCGGCTCGCCGGTCGGCTTGCGTCGCGCTGGCGGGAGCGGCGTGAGCCGCAGCTTCTGGCCTGGAGCGCCGGCCTCGCCGCCTACGCGCTCGGGGCGGCGGCAATCGCGTGGGGTGCGGCCGCCGGCTGGAACGACGGTGTGTTTCGCGCCTACTACCTCTGCGGCGGGCTCCTGACCGCAGCGCTCCTGGGCACCGGCTCGCTGCTCGGCATCGGTGTCCGCGCCGCCGGGCCGATCGCGCTGGTCTACACAGGACTTGCGGCCGGCGTTGCCCTTGGCGTGCCTCTGCACGGAACGATCGCCGGCACCGCGATCCCCGAAGCGCAGGAGCACCTGAGCCTCTTCCCTGCCCGGGTGCTGGCGATCGCCGGCAACGCCGCAGGCTCGCTGGCGCTGATCGGGGTCGCCGTCGCGGGCCTGCGACGTCGCCCGGTCGGCAACGTTCTGCTGCTCGCGGGCTTCACCGTGGCGGCCGCCGGCAGCGCGCTCGCCGGGCTCGGCGCGGCGCAGACTGCCGTCTTCGTAGCCCTAGGTGCAGGACTTTTGTACGCGGGGACGGTCGTCCGCACGTAGCAAGACTTACCGTTTGCAAACAACCTTGCTGCTACCCTGCGCACGCAATAGACGTGCCGTCCGGGTGCCACTGCGGCTTTTCCGCACCCGAACCGCCGACCGTGTTCCCGAGCAAGGAGAACTGAGTGAGAACCCTATCCGTGCGCCTGTTCGTGCTTCTGGGCGCACTTTCCCTCGGCGCGGGCGCGTTCCCGCAGCCGAATGCAGCGTCCGCGTCCTCGACGCGGGTCGCGCAGCTGGAGCAGATCGACGAGTTTCGGGTCGAGACCTGGCGCTGGCAGTCCCTGATGCACAAGCCGAAGACGCCCACGAGCTACCGCGAGCGACGGGTCGACGACGAGAAGTACGTCGAGCGGATCCGCGATCTCTGGCGAGCGAGGGCGCGCGCAGCCGAGCATCAGGCCGCGAATCCACCGCACCGCGGGGCCTGGCTCTGCATCCACCGCTACGAGCGTAGTCCCGCGCAGGGGTGGAGCACGCGGACCGGCAACGGCTACTACGGCGGGCTGCAGATGGACATCAGCTTCCAGCGCGCGTACGGCCCCGAGCTCCTGCGCCGCAAGGGCACGGCGGACCGCTGGACGGCGGTCGAGCAGATGTGGGTCGCCGAGCGCGCGCACAGAAGCGGGCGCGGCTTCTACCCGTGGCCGAACACGGCTCGTTACTGCGGCCTGATCTAGGTCGGCGGTTCGTCGCTGTCCGAGCGGCCCGCCCGCCGCTCGCGCAGCCAGACGGCGAAGAAGATCGCGGCGATGCTGACGACGATCAGCACCTCTGCGATCGCGCCGCCGGTGCCGCCGTGGGCGATCAGCCCCAGCGACAGAAGCATCAGCCCCACGACCGTGTAGACGATCATCAACCCGAGCATTGCGTACTGGGAACGGAGCGCGTCGCGGTCGGGCAGGATCGTGACGGCGCGGTCGTGCGCGACGGTAAGACCCGCGACGTGGCCGGCGACGATCGCGCCGACCTGGATCGCACCAGACGGTGTTGGGCGCGAAGGGCGCGATGTTCGGCGCGTAGTCCAGGGTGCCGAACAGGTCCCAGCCGAAGCCGAAAGGATCCGAAGCGAGCGGGATCGCGTACTGGCCCTGGATCACGAGCAGCGTGAAGTAGTGCGCGACCGCGTAGACGAGCGCGATCGGCACGAGGCTCTGGATGAATTCAGGCACGAATGAGCGGTCCGAGCCGACGGTGCGCGCCGACGAACCGAACTGCCCCGAGGTACGCGAACGCGACGATCAGGCACGCAACCGAGCAGGCCCGGCCAGCGAGAGCGCCGTCGTGAAGAGCTCGGCGCGGCCCGGTTGGTCGAGGATGTACGGATCCTCGACGCGGGCACGGAGGTCCTGCCAGAACGACGTGCCGCTGAGGCCGTCGAAGCCGACGGAGCCGAGCATCACCGCGACGAACGCGAGCATGCCCGGCGTCGCCTCGCGGCCGGAGAGGCCGGAGAACGGCAGCCGCAGCACGAGCCGACCCTCGTGCTCGCCGAATGGGGCGATCCGCGCCAGCAGGCCGAAGTAGACGGTGAAGCCGTTCCCGTGCGCGTCCCACTCTCTCCGTCCGTACGCCGCCATGCCGAACCACATCGCGTAGCTGTAGAGCGCGATCGCGAGCGCCAGCGCCCGCGGGCTCGCCGGCTCGGCATAGCAGAGCTCGAGCGCCGTGAAGCAAAGGAGGAGGAAGGCGCCAGGCCAGACTCCGAGTCGCTCGGGGTACGCCAGCGGCGGCGTCCAGTCCTGTCCGAGCTTGCGCCAGAGCCACTCGACGCCGTTCGCGATCGCGAGCCACGGGTTGAGCACCCGCCAGACGTCCCCGAACAGCACCTGCACCGGTACGAGGCCGACCCAGAAGATCACGCAGATGAAGGTCGGTGAGATGTTCTGAGCCGAGGACGGTTCGCCGATGAGCGCGGTCAGGAAGATGAGAACGAGCAGCCCAGCCGAGATCGCGCCGAGGACCCCGTGCAGGACGCGAGAACGCAGAAACCGCTCGAGCCCTGCGGGCAACGGATGCCCAACCCGCCGCCGGTCGAGCTGCGGGCTGTTCCAGAGCGCCCCAAGCGCGACGAAGGAGATGACGAGGACGACTCCCGCGGCCCACAGGACGATCCAGAGCGGAACCGGCAGGTCGCGCACCCCGCCGATTCCGTGCGCCAGCAGCGTCAGGGACGGACCTCGAGCTCGGCGATGGGGAGACCACGATCCTCGAGCTCGATCTCGAAGAGACCCGGCGCGGTGGCCGTGAAGTTGATCGTTCCGGGCGAGCCGGGAGCGACGTCGGCCATCAGGTCATAGCCGTGCAGATGCACGTGATCTGCAAGCGCGGAGGTGACGACGAGCTTGACCTTGCGCCCTTGCTTGACCGAGAACCGCCGCACCTCGGGCGCCGTGTCGCCGGACACGGTAATCCTGATCGTGACGACCTCCGGCGGCTTCGGTGCGGTCGTCGCCGGCGGCTCGGTCGTCGTCGCCGGCGGCTCTGTCTCCGTCGTGGGCGTTGTCGTCGCGGGCGCGGTGCGTCGTGACGGCAGTCGTCGTCGTCCCGGCCGTCTCGTCGTCGTCGGGTCTGAGCGCAAGGAAGAGGCTGAGGAGCAACCCCAGCCCCGCCGCGATCAGTGCGACCTTGCGGAATTGAGGGCTCACGGGCGGGAGGCTATCCGCTCGGCGCGCTCAGGCCTGAAGCTTCTCGCGCACGAGCTCGCTGACCGCCCGCGCGTTCGCCTTCCCCCCGGTCTCCTTCATCACCTGGCCGACGAAGAAGCCGAGCAGCCCTTCCTTGCCGCCGCGGTAGGCCTCGACCTGGCCCGGGTTGGCGTCGAGAATCGCGACGACGATCGGCTCCAGCTCGGCCGTGTCGGAGACGGCCTCCTGCGCGAGGTACGACTCGGCCGAGAAGCCGGGCTCAGCGACCTTCCCGAGCGCCTCGTCGAGCGCGGTCCGCGGGATCCGGTCCCGCGCCTCGACGAGCTTCGCGAGCTCCACCGGATCGACGGCGTCCGCGTCGATCGCCGGCCAGACGGTTCGCGATCACGTTCGCCGCCGGCACGGCCTCGGCGCCGGCCGCGACCGTCGCCTGCCAGAGCCGGTCGAGGCCGCCGGTGACGAGGACGACGGCCCGGTCGAGATCGAGGTCGGCTTCGATCCGCCGGATCCGCCGAGCCGGGCTCTCAGGTACCTCGGCGCGCAGCCGTTCGACCAGCTCCGCGGGCGGCTCGATCGGGACGAGGTCGGGCTCGGGGAAGTAGCGGTAGTCGTCGGCCTCCTCCTTCGAACGCCGTGCCGTCAGGGCGCCGCTCCCGGCGTCGAAGTCGTAGGTCTCCTGCACGACCTCTCCGCCGGAGTCGTAGACGGCGATCTGCCGCGCGACCTCGGCGTCGATCCCCTGCGCGACGAAACGGAACGAGTTCATGTTCTTCAGCTCGCAGCGGGTGCGCAGCTCCGAAGATCCCGCCGGCCGGACCGAGACGTTCGCATCGACGCGCAGCGTCCCCTTCTCCATCTCGGCGTCGGAGATCCCGAGCTCGACGATCGTCTGCCGCAGCAGCTGCAGGAAGCGGCGCGCGTCCTCGGAGGAGTGGATGTCGGGACCGGTGACGATCTCGACGAGCGGCGTGCCGCCGCGGTTGAAGTCGACGAGCGAGTAGTCGGCGCCGCCGATCCGGCCGGTGCGGCCGCCGACATGGGTCGTCTTCGCCGCATCCTCCTCGAGGTGCGCGCGGACGATCCCGACCTCATGGTCGCCGTCCGGGGTTGGCACTAGCACCTTGCCGTTGATGCAAGACGGTAGATCGTATTGCGAGATCTGATAGCCCTTGGGCAAGTCCGGGTAGAAGTAGTTCTTGCGCGCGAAGACGGCGCGGTCCGCGATCTCGCAGTCGAGGGCGAGCCCGAGCTTGATCGTCCACTCGAGCGCCGTCGCGTTGGCGACCGGCAGGGCGCCGGGGAAGCCCAGGCACACGGGGCAGGTCTGCGCGTTCTCCCCGCCGCCGAAGCCGTTCGCGCAGCGGCAGAACATCTTCGTCCGCGTCTTCAGCTGGACGTGGATCTCGAGCCCGACGACGGGTTCCCAGCTTCACGCTCCGACCGGCAAAGCCGCTCCGTGGACGCCCGCGAGCCGACAGCCGAAGCGCCGAACCGGATCGAAGCCGAGTGCCAGCTCCAGCGCATGCCCCATGCGGAAGAGCGTGTTCTCGGAGAGCTGCGGGCCGATCAGCTGCAGGCCCACCGGCAGCCCCTCCGAGAGACCGCACGGGATGTTGAGCCCCGGCAGGCCGGCCATGCAGGACGGAATCGTGAGCAGATCGGAGAGATACATCGCGAGCGGGTCGGCGGCCTTCTCGCCGAGCTTGAACGCAATCGTCGGCGAGGTCGGCGAGACGAGCACGTCGAAGCGCTCGAACGCGGCGGCGTGCTCGCGCGCGATCACCGTCCGCACCTTCTGCGCCTGGCCGTAGTACGCCTCGAAGTAGCCCGCCGAGAGCGCGTAGGTGCCGAGCATGATGCGGCGCTTCGGCTCGTCGCCGAAGCCCGCGTCGCGCGTGCGCTCGACCATCTCGTAGTAGCCGTCCGCATCGGCGCGGCTGCCGTAGCGGACGCCGTCGTAGCGGGCCAGGTTCGACGACGCCTCGGCCGGAGCGATCAGGTAGTAGCAGGCGAGCCCGTAGTCGACCGAGCGCGGGAGCGAGCACTCCCCCACCTCGGCGCCGAGCTCGCGTGCCAGCTCGATCGCCTTCTGGACCGCAGCCGAGACGCCCGGCTCGATCCCCTTGGCCTCGTTCAGCTCCGTCGGGACGCCGATCCGCAGCCCCTTCAGGCTCTCGCCCTCCGGCAGCTCGACCTCCGGCACGTCGACCGTCGTGGAGTCGGCGGGATCGCGGCCCGAGATGATCCCGTACAGCCTGGCGCAGTCGCGGACGTTCTTCGCGACCGGGCCGACCTGGTCGAGGCTCGAGGCGAAGGCGACGACGCCGAAGCGGCTGACGGTGCCGTACGTCGGACGCAGGCCGACGTTGCCGCAGAGCGCGGAGGGCTGTTTGATCGAGCCGCCGGTGTCGGAGCCGAGCCCCCACGGGGCAAGGCCGGCCGAGACCGCGGCCGCGGTGCCGCCGCCCGAGCCTCCGGGCACGCGCTCCGGGTCCCACGGATTGTGCGTCGGGCCGTAGGCGGAGTTCTCGGTCGAGGAGCCCATCGCGAACTCGTCGGTGTTCGTCTTGCCGATCAGCGGCAGCCCTGCGTCCTTGCAGCGCGCAGCGACGGTGGCGTCGAAGACGGGAACGTAGCCGGCGAGGATCTTCGAGCCCGCCGTCGTCTCGATCCCCTTGGTCGAGATCACGTCCTTGAGCGCGATCGGAACGCTGTCGCCGACGGGCGCGTCGACAGTGCGCAGGTAGCAGTGCAGCTCGTCGTCACGCTCGGCAACCGCGTCGAGATAGGCGCGGTGGAGCTCGGCGCCCGAGACCTCCTTGCGCTCGAGCAGCCCGAGCGCCTCTTCCGCCGTGAGGCTGCGTGTGTCGAGTTCGCTCATGACGTCGGCGGCACCTTGAACAGATCGCCCTCGCGCGCGGGCGCGTTCGCGAAGACCTCGTCGAGAGACAGCGACTCGTGCAGCTCGTCGGGCGCCCAGGCGTTGACGAGCTCCAGGGGGTGCGAGGTCGGCGGCACGTCGGAGAGATCGAGCTCGCTGACCTTGGAGACCGCCTCCAGGATCGCGCCCAGCTGCTCGGTCAGCCGTTCGACCTCGTCGTCGCTCAGCTCGAGCCGCGCCAGCTTGGCGACGTGGAGCACCTCTTCGCGTGTGATTGCCATTCCGTCCATCCTTCCAAAAGGAAGGGCCCCCCTCTCGGGGAGCCCTTTGCAAGCTCGATTCCGAAAGAGGTCTTAGGCGGCCGTGACGTTCGCCGCCTGGGCGCCCTTGGGGCCCTGGACGACTTCGAACTCCACCCGCTGACCTTCGGTCAGCGACTTGTAGCCGTCCATCGTGATCGCGGAGAAGTGCACGAAGACGTCCTCGCCACCCTCACGCTCGATGAACCCGTAACCCTTCTCGTTCGAGAACCACTTAACGGTGCCCTGAGCCAACTGTCTTTCCTCCTTGCAGTGAAGCGACGGCCCGGGCACCGAGCCGCCGACCTTGATAAAGCGCGCGAACCATAGCCTCATGTGACGGGATGTGCAAGCTCCTTCCGACGGTATCGCGCGGCACGCACTGTGCTCTTCAGGAGCATTGCAATTGTCATCGGTCCGACGCCGCCGGGAACCGGCGTCAGGAGACCCGCGCGGGCCGCAACATCCGGCGCCACGTCGCCCACGAGACCGTCCTCCGTCCGCGTGATTCCGACGTCGATCACCGCCGCTCCGTCCTTCACCATCTCGGCCCGGACGAGCCCCGGAACTCCGACCGCGGCGACGATCACGTCCGCCCGCGAGGTCTCCGCGGCGAGGTCCCGCGTGCGCGAATGGCAGATCGTGACGGTCGCGTGCCGGTGCAGGAGCAGCAGCGCCGCCGGCTTCCCGACGATGTTGCTGCGTCCGATCACGACCGCGTCCGCTCCCTCGAGCTCGACGCCGTACTCGTCGAGCAGCTCGAGGACGCCGAGCGGCGTTCCGGGCACGTGCGCGGGCGTGCCGGCGAGAAGCAGGCCCGCATTCAGCGGATGGATGCCGTCGACGTCTTTCACCGGATCGATCGCATTGATCACGCGGCCTTCGTCGAGTCCGTCCGGGAGCGGCAGCTGGACGAGGATGCCGTCGATCGCATCGTCTGCGTTCAGCTCGGCGACGAGCGAGAGCAGCTCCTCTTCGCTCGTCGACGCGGGCAGCCGCAGGTCGCGGGCCTCGATTCCGACCTCGAGCGTCGCCTTGTGCTTCAGCCGGATGTAGACCTCCGAGGCCGGGTCGTCGCCGACGAGCACGGTCGCCAGGCCGATCGGCCCCGGGAACGCAGCCACCTCGCGCGCGACCTCCGCGCGGATCCGCGCTGCGAGCGCCTTTCCGTCCATCAGCGTCGCTCCCATGGCGGGTGAGGATAACGGCGACCGCGCTGCTAGCTTCTTGCGATCGAGCGCTCCGGCCCACGGCTGCAACGAATCGCGCTCGCCCTGCTGCGCTCCGTCGGGATCGGGGTCTGGCACCTGGGCGAACGGCTCGGCATCAACGTCGTCGGCGCAACAGAAGTCCCGCGGGACGCGACCGACGGCACCCGGACCGCGACCTTCGAGCGCTTGATCGCCGCCGCCCGAGCCGGGGACGGAACCATCGATACGACGGAGTGCCCGTATCCGGTGCATCAGCTCTTGACCCACCTCGTCGATCGTCACGGGCTGCTCCTGCACGGCTCGAATCACAGGACGCTGGAGGTGCTCGAGCCACAGCCGGCTCGGGACCTCGACACGGCGTTGCTCGCCGTCGTCGCGTGCGACGACGGCATCTGGCCGATCTTCTACGCCGTCGTCGCACGGGATCGCGTCGAAGGCGTTCTCACGGCCTGCACGCACCTCGGACGAGGCTCGCGACGTCGCCGCTTCTACCTCTTCGCGGTCTACGGCGACCCAGCGGAGCCGTCGACGTTCACGAACGGCGTCGTCTACGCGTTGCCGCGCGCCGGCTTTCGCCGCGAGTGGGGAAACGAATGGGTGAACCCCGCCCCGGTACGCCCGCAACTGCGCATCCAGGTCCGGCCGGCCGACTTTCCGCTCTTCGACACCGTCGTCGGGCTGTCGTCCCCCAAGGGCATCCGCGACGTCATTCGGCAGCTACGCGCGGCGAAGCGCGAGCGAGCCGCGACCCCGTAGGCTTGACGCCATGGAGCTGCGGAAGTGGCCGCGCCGGAACGACGCGGAGTCGATCAGTGCGCGCCGCGAGGCGATCCGCGGCGTCGTCGGCGACGAGCCGCTCGCCCTCGACGACGAAGCCTGGAGCCGCGCGCAGGAGTCGCACACCGGCGCCGCCGTCATCCCCGTCTCGGTCGTCGGACCGCTCGTCGTCGAGCTCGGTGCCTACGAGCTCGAGGAGCCGGAGGGAACGCTGCGCGAGACCGGTCGCGCGCAGGAGGAGATCCTCGTGCCGCTGGCTCACACCGAGGGCGGCCTCTCCGCCTCGATGTCACGCGGGATGAAGGCTGCGGCGACCTCCGGCGGGTTCAGAACATATGTGCTTGCACGACAGAATGACACGTGCATCGTGCTTTATTTGCAAGAACACCGAGGACGCCATCACTCTTGCAAGGTGGCTGGAAGGCTCCGGTCGACGACCTGCGCTCCTTCCTCGCCGCCCTCGACGACCCGTCGCTCTCGAAGCGGGCGAAGCTCCGCGAGGTGAAGACGCACGTCGTCGGGCCGATGTGTCACGTGCTCTGGGCCTGGACGACCGGCGACGCGTGCGGGCCGAACATGATGACCCGCAACAGCTACGCGCTGAACATGGGCTACGTGCTCCAGCAGGCGCCCGTGAAGCCGGAGCGCGCGATCCTCGAGGCGAACATGGGCGGCGACAAGAAGCCCTCGTTCGAGTTCTTCCAGTCCGGGCACGGAAAGACCGTCCTGGCCGAGGCGACGCTCGATGCCGAGACCGTCCGGCGCGTGCTGCGGACCACCGTCGACGACCTGCTCGAGCTCTCGTGGGCGGGGACGCACGGCGCCGTCGCCTCCGGGATGCAGTCGGTCGCGTTCACGCCGGCCTCTGCGATCGCGGCGATCTTCGCGTGCACCGGCCAGGACCTCGGGATGATCGGGACGAGCTCGATGGCGCACGGAACGGCACACCGAACCGAGGACGGCGGCCTGCACGCGGCGATCCGTTTCCCCGGGCTCGAGGTCGGCACGGTCGGCGGCGGCACGACGCTCCCCTACGCCCGCTCGTGGCTCGCCCTCCTGGACTGCGCCGGCAGCGGCAAGGTGCACCGCTTCGCCCAGATCATCGCGGCTGCGGCGCTCGCGCTCGAGATCTCGGCCTCCTCGGCGATGGCGACCGCAGGCTCCGAGAACTTCTTCAAGGCCCACCACGAACGCGGAGGAATGCGTTGAAGGGGGATAAACTGGCCCGCGATGCCAGTCGAGGAGATCGAAGAGCCGATCAACGCGGACGCGACGTACGAGCCGCTGATCGAAGCCGAGCGAGCGGCAGCCGACGATGCGGCCCACAACGACAAGGCCCGAGGCGTGCTCCGCTTCTACGAGCTGGCGAAGAAGCAGGAGTGGCAGGTGCGGGACATGGCCGTGGGGCGAGATCCCGCCGATCCCGGAGACCCGCGTCGGCGCCTCGCCGGAGAGGAAGGAGCGGCGCGACGCGGTCTGGCGGTCGGTGATCACGCAGCAGCTGCAGGCAGACGAGCTGGCGGTCTCGATGGCGGGCCAGCTGCTGAATCTCGCGCCGCACCACGAGGCGAAGCTCTACTACTCGACGATGGTGCAGGACGAGGCCCGGCACGTCGAGGCGTGGTTGAAGCTCGTCGAGCAGGCCGGCGGCGTCGCCGAGCGCGACCCCCACCTCGACGAACTGGCGAAGATGACGCTCGAGGCGGACACGCTCGAGGAGAAGGTGTTCCAGATGCAGGTCTTCTTCGAGCGCCTGATCATCCCCCGCTTCCGGCTGATCGCCCGCTCGTCGCGCGGCACGCTGCTCGAGGATCTCTGCAACCGGCTCACGATCGACGACGGCATCCACCACAGCGCCGGCGTCGCGTACGAGCGCGTCCTCCTCGAGGGGGCGACCGAAGAAGCAGAAGGACCGACTGGTCAAGGCCGCCAACCGGCTGCTGCCGATCTTCGTCGAGCATGCGCTCTGGCGGCCGAAGGAGCGCGCGTGGATCGGCGAACGTGATGCGCGAGACGGACATTCGCCGCCTGCAGGACGACGTCCGCGACGGGATTCGCATGGCCTCGAGCATGGGGCTCGACGTCAGCGACATCGAGCTTCCGTTCGCGGCATAGCCGAACCTCCACGCATCCCGCCTCATCACGACCCGTCGTGCTTCGGCTGCGGCGATCAACGAGCTCGGACTGCGGATGGCACTCCCCGCTGCAGGAGGGCGCACAGACGTACGAGTCGGGGGTGACGTTCGGCGTCCACCACCAGGGCGGACCGGGAATCGCGCACGGCGGGATCGTCGGGGCCGCGCTCGACGAGGCCTGCGGCCTCCTTGCGACCTGGCACCGCTTTCCGACCGTCACCGCCCGCATCGCGATCCGGTTCCGCCGACCCGCTCCGATCAACCGCCCGCTGCAGATCTCGTCGCGCGTGACCGCCGAGCGCGGGCGCAGAATCGAGATCTCGGCGGCGCTTCGAGACGGCGAGGAGCTCCTGGCCGAGGCGGACGGCGTGTTCCTCCACGTCCCGCTCGATCACTTCCTGGCGACCCCGGAGGGCCGAGCAGCCGGCGAGGCGTGGCGCAGCCGGCTCGAGAGTGCCTGAACGAGTGATCGAGTTCTCCGGCGAGGATGCCGATGCAGAGCGAAACCCTCCCAGGTCTGCGGCAGACAAGGAGTTCTCCCCGTGTTTCGCTACGGAGTCGCCGCCGCCCTGATCGTTTCCGCCGCCGCTGCCGCCAACAGCCAAGGCCTGCTCGACCGAGCCGCCGAGCTCGGGTCGTGCTCACCGCTCGCAGCCGCTGCCCCCAAGGGTGTTCAGTGGTGGGAGTGCAAGCCGGGAGCCGCGAGTACGTATCCGGACCTCTCCAAAGACGCGTGCCGGCAGGGCGACCTGCGCGGCGAGGTTCGCTACTGGCTCTGCCCCGCCGGGCTCGCCGTCACCGGCCCGACGGAGGACGTCGCAACCAGCTAGAGGGCGCGGTCGCGCTAACGTCCGACGGGTGGCGCGGATCACGGTCTCGACCGATCAGCTCGCCGGCCTCGGCGGGCTGATCCGCGGCTTCGTCCGGTTCGTTCGCCGGCTGGCGCTCGTCGCCGTCGGCGCCGCGGTCGTGCTCGTCATCCTGCTCCAGCGCAACGGCTACAACGCGGATGAGGCGGTGCTGACGATCCTCTTCCTCGCGCCTCCTGCGATCCTTCTCTTCTTCGCGCAGAGCGTCCAGCAGTTGCTTGCGTTCCCCGACCGTCTTCGCCGGATGCCCAGAGACGGCCAGGAGCGCCTCGTCGAGCTCACCCGAGTCGCGGGCCAGACGCGCACGACTCGCGCCCGCGGCCTGCCGCTACACCTCTGGCGGCTGCGCGGCGCCTTCGGCTCGGTGCGTGACCTCGCCGGCGTGGCGCTGCCGCTGAAGGTCTTCACGCCCGGCTTCCTGGCCGTCGTCGCGCTCTCGGCGATCCTGTGCATCGCGCTGCCGGCGGGGTGCTGGTCGCCTTGCTCGTCATCGCCTTCGGCGCCTGAAGCGAGAGGAAACACCAAAGAGTTGTTTGACATCTCGTTATGTCAAAGCTATCTTTGGCATTGTGCAGATCACCGACCCTCGCGCGCTCCGTGCCCTCGCCCATCCACTCCGCCTCGACCTCGTCGAGCTCCTCGGGTCGCTCGGCCAGGCCACTGCTGCCGCGTGTGCCCGGCAGCTCGGCACGAGCCAGGCGAGCTGCTCGTTCCACCTGCGCCAGCTCGCGAAGTACGGCTTCGTCGAGCAGGCCACGCCGAGCGAGGACTCCCGCGAGCGTCCCTGGCGGCTCACCGACCTGGAGCAGAGCTGGTCGGCCGATGCAGGCCCGGCCGCCGATCAGCTCGAGCGCGTCTTCGTCCAGCGAGAAGCCGACCGGATCCTCGCCTGGCTCGCGGCAGACGACGCATCCGAGGCCTGGCGGGAGTCGTCGTTCGTGGGCGGCGCGACCCTTCCGGTCACGGTCGACGAGCTGAAGTCGATTCGCGCCGACCTTCGTGCGGCGCTCGCGCCGTACGTGCGGCGCCTGTCCGACCGGAGCGACTGGCCGGCCGACACCCGCTTCGTCCGGATCCTGCTCGCCGGCACGCCGCTCGAGCTCGACCCGACAACCGACAACCCTGAGGAGAGCGCATGATCACGACAGCCAGCGAAGAGTGGACCTCCGTGCCGACCGCGATCGGAGACCTGCGGGCGCTCATGTGGGTCCCGGACGCACCCGGCCCCCTCCCCGGGATCGTCCTCGTCGACGGATCCGGTGACGGCGCCTGCGACGACTGGGGCGAGTGGCCGGAGCGTTTTGCAGATTGCGGCGCGGTGGTACTCGCCCACGACAAGCCTGGGTGCGGCGGCTCGCCCGGGCAACTGGCTGGAGCAGACGTTCGAGGACCGCGCCCGCGAGTCGCTCGCCGCGCTCGCCGTTCTGCGCGCCCATCCCGCGTGCAGCGGCCGACCGGTCGGGCTTGCTCGGGTTCAGCCAGGGCGGCTGGGTGGCGCTGCTCGCAGCGACCGAGGGAGATGTGGACTTCGTCGTCTCGGTCTCCGGTCCCGGGGTCACTCCCGAGGCGCAGGACCGCGACCGGATCGAGCGTGAGCTCCAGGCGAGAGGCACCGATCCCGACGCGATCGCCGAGGCGATGACGTGGATCGACGAGCGCACCCGCCGGCTGCGCGCCGGAGAGCCGGTCGAGGACGTGCTGGCCGACCAGCTCCGGCTGGCCGACCGGAGCTGGTACGCCGGTACGACCGAGTACTTCGACAATCTGCCGGCGCTCTCGTTCCTCAGCCGTCTCATCGGGTTCGACCCGGCTCCGGTGCTCCGACGGTGTCCCCTGCCCCGTGCTGGCGCTCTTCGGCGCCGCGGACACGCTCGTCCCGGTCGGACCGAGCGTAGAGGTCTACGCCGCGAACCTGCCGAAGCTCCCGGGCGACCCGCACGGCCTCGCGGTCTTTCCAGGTGCCGACCACGGCCTGTTCACCGCCGACCCCGATCCGGCCGTGCCGCGCACCGAGCAGCTTGCGCCCGGCTTCCTGCCGATGGTCGCCGGCTTCCTCTCCGGACTAGACCTTCCGTAGCGAGCGGGCCGAGCGTCGTGCGTCGCTCCTGGCTGCAAGCTTGTAGACGCCGGCGGTCGTCCTCACGACCAGCTTGGCGCCGACGAGCTCTCGCCGCAGCGTCGCGACGTCGTCGTGGAACCGCCGCAACACCGCGTTCAAATCACGCTCGCGGTACGTCCGGCTGGCCTCGAGCTGGTCCGCGAGGTACTCGAGGACGACGGCCCGCTTGGCGCGCGAGACGGGGATCGAGCGCAGCCGGCCGTCATCGTCGAGGAAGGCCCGAAGCACCTTCTCGGCGTCCGACGTGGTGCGCCGCTGGTTGGAGTGCTTCTCGAGCCAGTCCATGAGCTGCGACTGCTCGACCCGCCAGTCGCGGCCGATGCGGTATCCCGGGATCTCTCCTGCCTGGAGCTTCCGCTGCACGACCTGATGGTTCAGGCGCAGCAGCTCGGCGACCTCGCTCGCCGTGTAGAGGACGATCTGGGACATGAACGGACTTTAGCGGATTCCGGCGTAGGTTGACCGGCTCGAACGACGATGCGCGGGAATGCGCAGCCCCTCCCCGGTGTCCAAGCGAGCAGGGACATCAACGAAGGGAGGAAGTCATGACAGGCAACGTGATGATCCGCTCACTCAGCATCCTCGCCGCCATCACGGCGCTCGCCGTCTCGGCAGCGCCCGTCGCATCGGCGGGCGCGTCAAAGAAGCCGCCACCGCGCGGCACGACGGCGCACGAGTACGGTCACCTCACCAATTACCTGATGATCAACGCCTCGGGGGGTTGGGACCCGACACTCCGCGCCGTGCGAGACCGTGGCACTCGTGTGATTTCAAGTGTGAACGTGAAATACACCTAGGGAAGGCAGGAACGGCCGGCCACGTCGTCCTGCATTATGTGGACCATCAAACGGTTCATGATCACGATTGAGACGCCAGACTGGAAAGACGTCCAGGACGTCGAGCTTCCGCGGCTCCCGGGGGTAGGCGAGACGATCGAAACCAAATACGGAACGTGCTTGGTGACGCAGACGGATGCGTCGCCCGGCAACGGGCCGTACGCGGGCAAGATCGTCTGCCGAATGCCCTAGCGTCGCCTACCGGCGTGGCAACAACGGCAACAGTCGGCGTTCGTTCGCATAACTCAAGAGCAGGATCTGCAGTTCGGCCGCGACTCCGGCAACGTGTCCGTTGAGGAGGAGCGGCTCCTCAGGCAAGAGAGGCGCCGAGCGGACTCGAACCGCTGTACGAGGCTTTGCAGGCCTCTGCCTAACCACTCGGCCACGGCGCCGCCGCGCCATCGTAGCGACCCCTCCGTAACCCCTCCCCAGCCTCGGACGTTGTAGCTGCGTCAATCAAAAAACAGGAGGCCCGAATGTACATCGGTGGCGGTCTCATTACGCTCATTGTCGTCATCCTTCTGCTGGTCTGGCTCCTCTAAGACGACGAAACCGGGCGCCCTCTCGTGGGCGCCCGTTGCGTTTGCGGAGGCCCCGTCCGGGGTCTCTTTTACGCTCAGGGGTATGGAGAAAACGGTCGCCGTCGAGCACTGCCTCCGCTGCAGCGCGGCGATGGACTGGCGCCACGGCACCTGGCAGTGCCCACGCTGTCGCCTGAAGCTCGGCTGCTGCGAGGGAGAGCCCCAGCACTGCGACGCCGGGACGCCGCGCGGCTAAGAGATCGGCGCGAGCAGCACCGTCGGCAACATTTCCATGCCGCTTCGACGATGCTGCTCGCGCCGGCGTTACGGAAGCGTGACGAACTGCTCGAGGAAGGTGCGCGCGGACGCCGTATCGAGGCGATAGCCCTCGGTGCGGCCCGTGCAGTCCTTCGGACCGCCGGACGTCACGGAGAGGACGACGTTGCCCCTGAGCTGGGGTCCGCCGGAGTCGCCCATGCACGGGCCCGCCCGTCTGGTCGAGATCTTCAGCATCTTCCTGGTGACGTCGACGACGGGCGAGTCGGCGACGCGCCGAAGGCCGTCGTAGACCCAGCTGCCGTCCGCGGCCTGGCTCGAGTAGCCGTAGCCGACGCTCGTGACGACGTCCTTGCGACGGAGCGTGGCCACCGAGTCGGCCGTTGGCAGAGCGGCCGGTGCGACAACGGACGCAGCATCGAGAACCACCACGGCGAGGTCGGAACGCCTGGCGGCGTCCACCTCGAGGGTCCCCTGCACGAGGGTCCAGCTGTCGTCGAGCTTGGAGTTGAGGCTGACCTCGACACGGGTGCCGTCCGCGCCGCAGTGGCCGGCGGTCGCGAAGACATTGGGAGCGATCAACACGCCTGAACAGGCAACCGACCCATCGATGACGAGCGCGCCGACATAAGGATGTGCTTCACCGTCCGGGGTCGACCCGGTGATCGCAGCGGCGGATGTCACCACAGTGAGAGCCGCAGCGATCGAGACGAGCGCAGTACGAAGGGGAGTGCGAAGCACGTAGGGAACCTCCTGGGGAGTTCGGATAGACCGCAGAGTGAGCAGCAGCCGCGAGGTGGGCCAAAAAGGGGGTGGCGGGATCGGGATCCGCTTCCGAGAATCCCGACCCCGCGCGAGGAACGTGGGGAGTTACTTACCGCCGAAGAAGCCGTACTTGACCTTCGCAAGGAAGGCGGCGCTCGTGACGAGGAAGATCAGAACAGAGAGGGGTGTGATCTTTCGCAAGGTGGTACCTCCTTCCTAGAAGTAGAAGTCCTGGAGGGCTTCGGCCGCCTTGCGATAGAGCGCAGCAGCACTGACAGAGTCTTCGCGGGCTGAGGCGAGCTCGCCGCGCGCCATCCAGGCGGCGGCGAGAAGGCTGATCGACTCGCGGGTCGAGAACGATGCCTCTGCGGCCGCGAACGCATCCTCGGCCTCGTCGAGCCGCTCGAGCTGGCTCAGTGCACGCCCAAGGACGAGCTGGACGTTGCCGATCTCCTCGAGGACGTCCTCACGGCCATCGAGCAGACCGAGGGCGATCTGAGCCTGCTCCTCGGCGCGCGTGGCGTCGCCGGTTCGCAGATACACCTGCGCGAGCGAGGAGACGGCGTAACCGGTCTCGACGTCGCCGGCAGCATCGAAGAGCACGGACACGGATTCCTTGAGGTAGTCGATCGCCTCGTCGTGCTTGCCGAGCAGGAACAGGATCCCACCGAGATCGTTCAGGACGCGGCCCACGTTGGCCCGGTCACCGGCCTGCTCGTAGAGATCCTTGGCGCGCTCTGCGTAGGTGCGTGCGACCAGCCATTTGCCTTCGCGCTCGGCGATCGACGAGGCGCGGAAGTTGATGTCCGCCGCGACGATCGTGTCGCTGATGCTGTCGGCGAGCTCGAGCGCGGCCTCGACGTCGGCGCGCGCGGCGTTGAAGTCTCGCTGACGCTGGTAGCAGCGCGACCGCCAGTCGTAGATCTCAGCGCGGAGGCGGTCGCACGGTCGGCCTGAGCGCTCGCAGAGCTCGAGCGCGAGGGAAAGGTCGTTGATGGCTCTCGAGATCGCTCCGCGCTTGACGCGGACAGCGCCGATCCGGCAGAGCACCTGCGCGCGGTCGAGGTCGTTGAAGCCCGGACGGTGCACGACCTCCTTCGCGGTCTGCAGCATCGTCAGCGCCTCGTCCAGCTCGCCGCGGTACATCCGCGCCCAGGAGCCGGCAAAGAGCGCTCGCAGCGCGAGATCCGGGTACTGCGCGGGGGCGATCGACACCTCACCGAGCAAGGCGATCGCATCGTCGTACCGCGAATCGGTCACCGCCTGCTCGGCGGCGACGACCTGCTTCTCCACCAGCGCAAGACCGTCGTCGCGACCGATGTCGGTGACGGGTGGGAGTTGGAGGTCGGTGGGGGCCGACAAGGTGAGCGCCGCAGGCTCAATCATCATGCTCGGATAGTCGTCCGGACCGCCCCCCGCGTCGATGCCCACGTTCGCCCGCGGGGGATCCCCAATTCCGCGTATTGGTTGTAACAAGGAAGATGACTCTGAAGGGGGATGCCCACGCGCTCAGCGACGCACAAGATCCGTCATGGCGGCACGGTCTGAAAATGAAATTCCCCCATGGAGGTTTTCCTGTGCACGCTCGCCCAGTTCTCGTAGCCGCTTTCTTAGGGCTCATTCTCACCACCTCTGCCGGGGCTGCTGTTGACGCCGGCTCGAGCGTCGGCTTCCGCTTCCTTCCCCAGAAAGCCTTCCAGGGACAGCCAGCCTCGCTGTCGGTGACCGCGCGCCCTAGCGGCGTGCGCTGCGTCCCGACCATCCGCTACGCGAACGGAGCGACCCAGGCGCTCAAGCCAACCATCGCCCGCGGCAATCGCGCCTCCTGGACCTTCAAGATTCCCGCGAAGGCGCGGATCGGCTCCGCCAGTGCAACCGTCAAGTGCGGTCGTGCGGGCAAGGTCACGCGGAGCTTCGCGGTCGTCGGGCCACCCGCAGCGCCCGCCAGGGTCGTGGTCAAGAAGAGCGGCTTCTCGCAGCGCGTTCGCTCGATTCAGCGCGAGGTCAGCTATGGGATCGTGCTCTCGAACGACTCTCCTGAGAAGGACGCGCTCGGCGTCTCGGTGATCGTCAACTTCATCGACTCGACCAATCGCGTCGTCGCGACGCAGAGCGAGCTGATCGGGGCCGTCGGCGCCGGTACGGACTTCTATCTCGGCGGCGCGACTTCGATTCCGGACAGCACGCCGGTCTCCACGCTCGAGATCATTACGCGGATCGGCGGCCAGGACCTGGCGGCCAAGCTCGGCCCGGCCACCTCGGACGTACTGGTGCAGCAGGCGCTTTACGATCCAGGCTGGGTCGGGGCAGTCGTCGGCCAGATCACGAACGACCATCCGACGAAGCTGCTCTCGAGCGCGACGGTCTTCACCGTCGTCTTCGACGCCAGCGGCGCCGTGCTCGGCGGCGGCAAGGGCTACAGCAGCGCCGGCGGCATGCTCCCCGGCGTCCGTGCGTACTTCAGCGCCTCGTCCGGAGTCAGCCCGATCCCGATCGACCGCGCCGCCTCCGCAGGGGTCACGGTCCTCGCGCAGTACGAGGCGACAGGCTAGTCGGAGGGCATCGCCTCGCGTCCCGCCACGCGCGGGGCGCGAGGCGTTTCACGTTCGCCGGAGTGGGCCGAGTGGCCTAACTCGATTGGGGTCGATTTCGGGGCCGGTCCGGCCGATGACGCGCGTATCGAATCCGTTGACTCCCCCATCCAGTCCGATCCCACGGTGATCGTCCCCGGGCTCACCTGGGTCCCGCTCGGCCGCCTGCTCACCGACGGCCGCGTGCTGACGCAGGAGCAGCTCGATTTCGCCCTGGCCGAGAAGGCTGAGAGCGGAAAGCGCCTCGGCGAGATCATCGTCGAGCTCGGCTTCACGACGGAGCGCGCCATCGCAGGCGCGCTCGCGGAGCAGTACGGCCTCGAATACGTCGACCTGGAGGGATTGAAGCTCGATCGCGACGCAGTCGCCCTCCTGACCGAAACGCTCGCGCGCCGCTACGAGGCGCTGCCGATCAGGATTCTCGACGACGGGGTCCTGCTGCTCGCCGTGACCGACCCCACCAACCTGGCGAACGCGGACGACCTTCGCTTCGCTCTCGGGGCGAACTTCCGGCTTGCGGTCGCAGAGCGCAAGCAGATCGACCTGGCGATCTCACGGGCGTACCGGCAGTCGCTCGAGCTGATCGCCGAAGACACCGAGCAGACCGCCGCGAGCGAGGACCAGGTGGTTCACGACCTCCGCGACATGGCCTCGAGCGCGCCAACGATCACCCTCGTCAACTCCTTGCTCAGAACCGCAGTCGAAGAGGGAGCTTCGGACATTCATTTCGAGCCGCAGCGCAATGAGATGATCGTTCGCATCCGCGTCGACGGTGTGATGCGCGAGCTCGCGACGATCCCGAAGCACATGCAGCCCGCGGTCGCCAGCCGTTTGAAGATCATGGGCAAGCTGAACATCGCGGACCGGCGCTCGCCGCAGGACGGGCGCGTCTCAGCGTTCTTCGGCTCCGGCCCGATCGATCTGCGGATCGCGGTTCTCACCACCACCCACGGCGAGCAGATCGTGCTGCGGATCCTCGGCCGCGGCGACCGGACACCTACGCTCGCCGAGCTCGAGATGGAGGCCATGGCGCGAGGAGGCGTTCAAGACCTCGATCGAGCAGCCCTACGGCGCCGTGATCGTGTGCGGCCCGACCGGCTCCGGAAAGACGACGACGCTCTACGGCGCAGTCGATCATCTGAACACACCGGAACGCGTCGTGATGACGATCGAGGATCCGGTCGAGTACCGGCTGGACGGGATCAACCAGATCGAGGTCGACGTCAAGGGTGGACTGAGCTTTGCGCGCGGCCTCCGCACGATCCTGCGTAGCGATCCCGACGTGCTCCTCGTCGGCGAGATCCGCGATGCCGAGACGGCGTCGATCGCCATCCAGGCCGCGATGACCGGACACCTCGTCCTGACGTCCCTGCACGCCTACAACGCCGCGAGCGCGATCGCGCGCCTCCGCGACATGGGAGTCGACCCTTCCCTGATCGCGAGCTCGCTGAACAGCGTTGTCGCGCAGCGGCTTGCCCGCCGGCTTTGCACTGAATGCCGCAGCCCGTATACGGCGCAGTCGAGAGACCTCGGCCTCAAGAGCGCCAAGGAGATTCTGGGCGAGGTCGTCCTCTACTCCGCGGTGGGTTGTGCGCAATGCAACGGGACGGGGTACTCGGGCCGGATCGCGTTGCGCGAGGTAATGACGGTGCAGGGCGAGGTCCGCGCGCTCGTCGAGGCCTCAGCAGCCGAGATCTTTGCTGCCGCGCATGCGCCAGGGAATGACGACGATCCGCGACGACGGCATGCGCATCGCGCTGGCAGGCATCTCCTCGATCGACGAGATCCGCCGCGTCACGGGCATCCGCCTGATCTAAGGCCTAGGCGGGCTTGGCGGACCGCTCGAGCGCCTCGCGCACGGTGCTCGCGAGCATCTCCGAGGTGAACGGCTTCTGCAGGAACGACCCCGCGGCACCCGACTGCGCAACGACGTCCTCCGTGTAGCCGGACATGAAGATGAACGGCAGCTCGGGCTTCCACTCCGCGACCTGGCGCGCGAACTCGGCTCCGGTCGTATTCGGCATCACCATGTCGGAGATCACGAGCGCGAACTCGTCGCCGCGCTCGCGGAGCTTCGGCAGCGCCACCGAGGGCTCCTCCGCCGTCTCGACCACGTAGCCGAGCCGCTCGAGCGTCCGTGCGAGCAGTGTCCGCACGACCTCCTCGTCCTCGACGACGAGGATCCGGCGGCCGGCGCCCTCCGGCGCCTGGCTGAGCGCCCGCGGCGGCTCCGGCGCCACGGGCTCTCGCCTCGGCGAGCGCCGCGGCAGGAACGGCCGGCAGGTAGCTGTCGAACGTGCTGCCCCGGCCCGGCTCGCTCACGACCTCGATGTGGCCGCCGCTCTGCTTCACGATTCCGTACGTGCTCGAGAGCCCGAGGCCGGTCCCCTTGCCGACGCTCTTGGTCGTGAAGAACGGGTCGAAGATCCGGTCGCTGACCTCGCGCGTCATCCCGCAGCCCTGATCCTCGACCGAGAGGACGACGTACCGTCCGGGCTCGAGCTCGAGGCTGCGAGGATCGTCGGCACCGACTTCGGCGTTGCTCGTCCGGATCGTCAGCGTGCCGCCGTCGGGCATCGCGTCGCGCGCGTTCAGCGCGAGGTTGAGGAGCACCTGCTGCATCTGGCCGGAGTCGGCGCGAACCGCATCGAGCGCGGGGTCGAGCACCGTCAGAGCTCGATCCGCTCGCCGAGGACGCGGCGCAGCATCGCGACCGTCTCGGAGACGAGCGCGTTCAGCTCGAGCGGCTCGCGGGTGGAGGGCCTGGCGCCGGCCGAAGGCGAGCAGCTGGCCCGTCAGCGTGGCGGCGCGCTGCGCGCTCGACTCGATCCGGCGCAGGTACTCGGCCGCCTGGCCGTCAGCGTCGACCTCGGCCTGCGCCAGCTCGGTGTAGCCGAGCATTCCGAGCAGGAGGTTGTTGAAGTCGTGCGCGATGCCCGCGGTGAGCTGGCCGATCGCCTCGATCTTCTGCGACTGACGGAGCTGCTCCTCGGCGGCCCGGCGCTGCGTGATGTTCTGCGCCATCGAGACAGCGCCCTGCGGCTTCCCGTCCGCGTCGCGCAGCAGCACGGTGGCCGAGTCGACCCAGACGATCTCTCCGTCCTTGGAGTAGAGCCGATGCTCGTGCCGGTAGGAGTCGTGCTCTCCGTTGAGCATCGCCACGAAGAGCTCGACCACGCGGTCGACGTCCTCGGGCACCGTGTACTCGCCCACATTCCGGCTCGCGAGCTCCTCCGCGCTCCGGCCGCTGATTTCGCGCATGACCGAGTTCGTGTTCACCAGCCGGCCGTCCAGGCTGACGAGGCCGATGCCGATCGGCGCCCGCTCGAAGATGGTCTCGAAGCGCGCGAGCGCCTCGACCTGCTCGCGTCGCGCCTCGCGCTCGGCAGCCACGCTCACAGCCATGGAGAGGAGGACTGCGAGCAACTCCAGCGTGCGGCAATCCTCGTCGTCGACGCCTGCCTCCTTCGCCACGCTGAGCGAGCCGACGTTTCGCCCGCCGATGGAGGAGCGGGACGCTGATCCGAGCCGCCGATGCGTTGTTTCCGATCGCCGCCGCGGTCAAGAGCTCGTCGCCGTCGAGGATGCTCACCATTGCGCCGTCGGCGCCGGTCAGCTCCTGCGCGCGCTTGGCGATCAGCTGCGACACGCCGTCGAGCTCGAGGTCGGCGGCGGCGATCTCGGCCTGGGTCTCCACCACGCGCGACAGGCGGGCGTTCTGGTCGCGCAACGCCAGCTCGGCAAGCTTGCGCGAAGTGATGTCCTGGACCATCGAGAGTGCGGTCCGCGGGGCGCCGGGCGCCTCCTGCCTCGCCGTGACGAAGCTGTCGACCCAGACCGCGCCGCCGTCCTTCTGGATGAGTCGCGTCTCGAGCCGGTACGAGTCCGTCTCGCCGGCGATGAGCCGGCGGAAGTTCGCGACGCTCTCCGGATTGTCGTCCGGGTGCGTGTAGCTTCGCGACCGGCATCAGCGCGAGCTCGTCCGCGTCGTAGCCTGTGATCGACTGCATGGCCTCGTTGCTGTCGACGACATGACCGTCGGCGTTCAGGAAAGCGATGCCGAACGGCGAGCCCTCCCAGGCTGGAGAGCAGACGCCTGCGATCGTCGGCATGCGGATGCGCAGTAGTCGCCACCTTCGTGTCATCGGTTGCGACCGAACGGGATTGAGGTTTCGGCGCGGGCGTCGTGGAGATCAACCGGCTCGTCACCGAGGCCCCGTACAACTGTCACCGCTGTGAGACGCCTGATTGCTCGGTTGCTCCGCCGGCAAACGGCGACGGTGCCCGGCCCCGGTCCGCAAGGGGAAGAGCACGAAATCATCGTGCGTCAGCGACAGGCCCACGACGAGCAAGAGCGGTTCCTCGCGCGGCTGCAGCGCCACTCCGGGAACCTGGACGCGCCGTTTCTTCAGGATCCCTTCGACGACGAACGTTCTGCGCGCCGCTGAGCGCCTAGAGGTCGAGGAGGAAATCCAGCAGGAGCGGGTTGACGAGCTCCGGGTTGCGGATATCGGGCCGGTGTCCCCCGTCGGGAATCCGCTCGAGCCGGGCGTTCGGCATCGCGGCCACGATCCTCTCGGCGAGCTCGATCGGGACCGGGGCGTCGGCTTCGCCGTGGACGACGAGCGTCGGGCAGGCGACCGTCCCGAGCAGACCAGCAGTCGGTCGCCAGTCGAGCTCGAGCTCCTGGGTGACGACGACCTCCGGCGTCGCCTCGAGGCCGATCGCAATCATCTCGGCGATCACATCGGTCGAGTCCGGCTCCGTAAAGACGTTGTGCATGAACGGCACCATGAACCCAGGCCAGTCGGTTCGTAGCGACTCGAGCCACTCGGGATTGGGAGGCGCCGGCTCGGCCTCGAGCCTCATGTACGGCGCGACCACGACAAGGCGGTCGAATCGCTCCGGGTCGTCGGTGCCCAGCAGCACCGCCGCGTTCACTCCCCTGGACGCAGTAACGAGCGCCGCCTGCTCGATCCCCGTGGCGTCAAGTACCGCAAGCGCGTCGGCTGCGTGGAGTGGAAAGTCGTAGCCGTGCTTCGGCCGGTCACTGGCGCCGGCCCCTCGCGGGTCGTAGGTGACGACCGTGGCGTGCGACTCGAGGGCGGCGACCTGGTGCCCGACAACGCGCGCATCGACGATGTTCCATGTAGGCACGAACAGAATTGACCGCTCGCCACCGCCGTACCGTACCAGGCGATTCGTGTTCCATCTGCGCTCGACGCCACACCATCCGTACTGGGACGAGGTCTCGGGATCACGCGCTGACGATAACGCTCTCGCACAACTAGGGGGCAAGTCGCGAGGGTGAGAGACAAGACTTCGGCCTGGCCCGGTCTAGATGAGCCTCCACATCATCCGGAGCCCTGCACTCGCGCTCTTGCGAAACGTCACGAGCGCCACAACTGCGAGACCGGCGGCGGCCAACGGCACGAGCGAGCGGACCTCGGCTTGCAGCGCGTTGAGATCGTCATCGAGACGCTGCCGCTCGGCGGCGATCTCTTTCCGGATCTCCGCAATGTCGGGCTTGTCAGACACGGCCCTCGAACGTCTCCAGCGTCCGGGCGGCCTCCTCGAGTGCCTGCGCGGGCGTCGGCGGCGACGCCTTGCGAACGAAGCGCACCGCCAGGAATGCGGCGATTGCTGCGGCGAGGAACAAGATTCCCGCCACGATCAGCAGCGACAGCCAGAGCGAGATGGCCTCGCTGAGTCCCGCCGCGAGTGCGGCGAAGGCGAAGCCGATTGCGTAGACGAGCAGAACCGCCGCGCCGGCCCCGAGGCCTGCGCCTGTCCCGATCGCCGTCGCTTTCTGTTTCCCCTCGAGCTTGGCAAGCTCGACGTTCAGCCGCGCGAGGGACAGCGTGCGCTTCTTTACCGCCTTGGCCCGTGTCAGCACGCCGAACATAGCCGGAGAGTAAACCCCTGCACGTGGGCATTTGCAATCCGCACCCCCGGCGAGTGGCGATCGGCGGCTTCGAGCAGACGCCCCGCCCGACCGGAGCCGAGCGGGGCGAGCGGCCTCAGCAGCCCCAGCGGGGGTTGCAGATCCGGCCGTCACTCATGATGAAGCCCGAAATGACCTCGCCACCCGACCGAGTTCCCGTAGCCCCCGACACCCCGAGCGGCGAGGACAACAGCCCTGCAGACGCGGGTGCCGCCGAGACGGCGAGTGCGACGATCGCGGCGAAGATGGTGAGTACGCGGAACATGATGGGCCTCGCTGCGCGAAGCTCCGGCTCGTTCTGCTGGCTCTTGCCGGTCATGACTCCCTCCCTTTCGTTGATGTCCATGCCCCCTAGGACACCGCGGAGGGGCCGCGTATTCCCGCGATCGAGACAGGTCCGACGGCGGCAGCCTCGCTCGAACCGCGAGGGGAGAGCGCTGCTCTGGGCCAGCGTCCGAGAATGCCCCTGGCGGTTGCCGTTCGACGACCCGCCGTCAGCTGAACGTGACGAGCGCGTCCTCCATCGTGCGCGCGCCGGCGCGGCAGTTGCGCCGCGCGTCGGCTTCCGCAAGCTTCGGGCACCCGGTCTGCTCGAACGCGCCGTCGGTGAGCACGGCGATCGCCTTTCCCAGCCAGCGGTAGCACCCGGCGCGGGTCGCGCCGGCGAAGAGCTCACAGCGGCCGATCAGCCGGACGAAGTCGGACACCGGACGGCCGAGCAGGTTCTGCGTCTTCGTGCCGCGGATGCACCCGGCCGCATCGGCTGGATCGCTCGAGACCGGCGCAGAGCTCGAGCTGAACGGCCGGGTCCGCCGGGCCGATCACCGCCGCGCCGGTCACGCAGGCTTCGCGCTGGAGGCCGTCGAGCCCTTCGCAGAGCACGTCGAGGTGCTCCGGCGAGTCGACCACGATGCCCTCCGGCCGGTTGTCGACGAAGGCGCGGTACCAGCACGGCCGCACGAACTCGGTCGGCTGGGCGCCGCAGAGCCGGCGTGGGTCGGTGACCGCTCCGTCCGGCAGGCTCGCCTCGTCGGCGCCGACGACCGCGAACCAGTAGTCGTGATAGGCGCCCTGCGCGCAATCCGGCGCCACGCGCGGTCCGAGGGCGCCGCAGAGGTCGAGCGCCGGTGCGAGCCGATCGTCGTAGATCCGCATGAACGCGTGGCCGAGCCCGTGCACGCAGCTGTAGCGCTGATAGCGCGTGCCGGCCTGCGTGCAGACGGCTGCCGCCTCGCCCGGACGCCGCGGATCGATCTGCGCACCGACACCGGTGACCAGTCCGTGCGCGAAGCCGGCGCTGCAACCCGGGTCGTTGCTCCGCGGCAGGTAGTCCTTCAGGTTCGCGAGCGTCACTCCGGCCTCCCGCGCGTAGGTGCGGCCGACGGTGTGCATCAAGCCGTGGCAGCTCGAGAGGAGGAAGCCTCCCTCGTTCGTGGCGGCAATCGTGATCGCAGCCACCGTAGGTCTGCGGGTCGTCCCGGCCTTCGACCGCAGCCTGGAACTCCCGCGTCCAGCAGTCGCGCGAGGCATCGGGGAGGAGGTTCCGGCAGGCCTCGAGCTCGACCGCGACCGGAGGCTCGGCCGGTTCGTCGCCTCGCGCGGAGCACGAGGAACGCCAGCGCGACGGCGCCCGCGCACCCGAGTAAGAGGACGAGGACGAGCCGTCGCTTCACCAGCCCATCCTACGGCGGTGCTGTGAGCGGCCCGGCGATGCGGGCCGCTCACAGCGATGCCGTCTAGCTACCGAGGATCGTGTGCTTCATCTTCCCCTTGGAGACGTTGCCCTTCATGTCCGTCGCCATCCACCTGAAGGTGGTGGTCGTCGTGACGTGGAAGACCTCGCCCGGCTCACGCGGCCCGGTCGAATCCCACAGCGTCGACGACGAGGTGGGCTCCGAGCCGTCGGTCGTGTAGCGGATCACGGACGGCTCGTTCACGTACCGGAACGTCGTCGTGATCGGCGTGCGCGACGTGGGCGGCCCGGTCATCTCCACCTTGGGCGGCTTGTTGTCCTGGGCGTACTCGAGCGCGGACTCGAGCAGGCCGTAGTTGCCGGCCGCGAACTCGAGCGCCTCGAACTTGCCCTCCGTCGTCGTAGTCGGGCTGGAAGCCGACGCCGGACTGCAGCGCTCCGCCGGCAACCACCGCCCCGACCGGGTGCGCCAGAGCGAGAGCCTCGGTGAGGATCACGTTCGGGGCCGGACTGGCCGGGTTCGGGTTCACGACCGAGGCGACCGTCCGGGTCTCCTCGTTCGCGGTGCCGGCGTCGACCTTCACGACGTCGCCGATGTCGAAGCCGTTCCTGTTGCTCACCCGGATCCCCGTCGCTCCCGCCGCCGAAGCGACCGACAGCGTCGGATTGACGTACCGGTCGGCACCGGTCTCGAAGCTGTACGCGATCACGCCGCGGTTGTACCAGTGCTCGTCGGCGCTGTTCCCCGCCGCCGAGTAGAGGACGTCCGCGATCGGACCGGTCCGCTCCGGCAGGATCGCCGTGCCCCGGACCTCCTTGATCCGGTTCAGGATCTGGTCGCCGGCCTCGAAGAAGTACTTCTCGACGCCGATGTTCGCGTGCACCGCCGCACCCTCGCCGCGGTCCGGCAGGTACGTGCCCGGCGCCCACATGAAGTAGCCGCCGAAGCTGTGGATGTTGTTCGAGAACTTGATGTTGTCGAACGTGTCCGCGATCCAGAACTCGTTCCGGATCTCCGGCTCGGAGGCCTCGGACGGGCCGGCGAACACTTCGCTGACGCACGACGTCGAGGCGCCGATGTAGCCGTCGATCAGGGTCCCGAACGTGTTGTTCCGGTTCATGTCGGTGCCCCAGGCGTTGCGGGCCGCCGAGTCGTTGAACGGCTGGGCGCTGCCACCGGGCAGCGCGTTCGGCCGCGGCGTCCAGAAGTTGGGCGCGTTCGGGTCGTCGGTCTCGAGCCCGCCGATCATGCACCAGTTGGTCATGGTTTTCCGCTGGGAGTTGAAGTTGTACATCGAGTAGTGCGCCCCGTCCGGGTTCGACGACGGGAGGATGAAGATGTCGAGGTTGTCGACGAGCTTCCGCGTCCTTCCGTCGATCGCGTAGTTGCGCAGCAGCTGCTCGGCCGTCTCGAGGCAGGTCAGCGGCGTCGCCCACTCGCGGGCGTGCTGCTGGCAGTAGAGGAACACGCCGACCTTGGAGCCGTCCCGCTGCTTGCCGATCCGCATCACCGAGTACTCGAACGGCCCGCGCGGGACGTGGGCGTTCGCGGCGGTGGTGAGGAAGTCGGACAGGTTGCCCTTCGTCCGCGGCTGCGTGATCCCCGCGCCCGCGTTCCCGCGGTAGGTCTGGGCGACGAGCTTCGCGGCCGCACCGGGGTGCGCGTTGATCGCCGCCGCCACCTGGGCGGCGGTGCTGGTGAGCGCGCCCGCCGAGTCGGTGGCGAGGCTGACACGAAGGTCGTTGCCTGTCAGCGTCACCGAGAGCGGCGAGTCGGCGATGCCCGGGTCGACGAACTCGGCCGTGAGGTCGTTCCCGCCCTCGTGGCCCCAGGCCCTCGACGTGAGGATGACCGCCTGCGTCGCAGTGGTGGTCCCGAGGTTCCCGGTGGCCGTCGGGCTCGTCAGGCCGGCCATCAGCGCCTGCGCCCGCCGCTGGTAGCCGTTCGTCTTGTTCGGCAGCGTGATCATCTCGGCGAGGTTCGGGAACTCCGCCGCGAGCTCGTCGAAGCGCGTCGTAGACCTCGGTCGGGTCCATGTAACGCGTCGTGAAGTCGGACATGAACTTCTTCTTCATCGGCGGCAGGCCGCCGCCGAGCCAGACCTGCACGGGAGCCTCGATGGACGCTCCGGTGCTCGAGCCGATCCGGATCATCGTCGGCCGCGGCGGCAGACCGAGTGCCGGCGTCGCCGATGCGGACGAGCTCGCGGTGCTCGATGTAGGTGTCCGGAGTCGTGTCCGGGTCGATGTTGACGTTCATCACCCGCGGCGTCGAGCTGATCGGCGTGCCCGCCCGGTGTTCCAGGAGAGCGAGAGCGCTCGGGCCGACGTACGTCGAGCCCGTCGGCGTCGCGCCGCCGAGGCGGTCCTTGGCCTCGACCGAGAGGAAGCGGCCGGCGTAGTTCTCGAAGTAGTCGACGCGGAGGACGACGATCTCGTCCTCGTGCGACGCGATCCCGACCGTCTCCCCGAGCGCGGCCGCGTCGGCCTGTCTCTTCCGCCTGCACATCGGCTTGCCGGTCGGCGAGCCGGTCACGCCACGTCTCCGGGCCCTTCGATCGTCGTGCCGAGGTCGAAGCCCGCGGCGTCGAACTCGGCGAGCTCCTCGGCGGTGCCGAAGACGGTGACCGTGACCGACCCGTCCGGGTTCTGCGCAGATAGTGGTCGTTGAAGTCGATGCCGTACGAGTCGTCCGCGAGCTGCAGCCGGATCGCCGCCGCCTTGTTCGGCAACGTGACCTCGACGAGGCTGCGGCCCTGGTTGGGGTCGATCCCTCTGCCGTCGTCGTCTGCCGCTGCTGCGCTGCCGGTGACCGCCAGCGCAAGGATTGCAAGGGCGAGCAGCGCTCGCCTAAACCCCAGCAGAATCATTGTGACCTCACCTCTCCTCCGAGAACGGGACTCAACACGTCGGCACCTTAGGAAATCTCTGATCCAGATGCCCCACTTGGTGCGTAGATTGGGATGGTGGCTCGTCTGCTCTGCATCCTCGCCGCAGGAGCACTCGCCGGGAGCGGGGGCGCCGCTACCCCCGGCCCAGGCTCGATCGTCTTCCGTTGCGGCGACAACATCTGCCGCGTGGCGCCTGACGGCTCGGGGCGGACGCAGCTCACGAAGAACGGCCGCAGCCCCGGCCCGAGCTACGGCTGGCTGTCCGCCTCGAAAGACGGGTCACGGCTGGGCGTCGTGTTCGGCAACGAGGCTTACGTCCTCGACCGCTCGGGCCGGCGGGTGAAAGGCCCGTTTCGGAAGAACGGCCCCGTGCTCGTCGCCCTGATCCGACCCGACGGCCGTCAGCTCGCGACGATCGAGCAAGTTCCCGAGCTCATCGCGCAGCCCCCGCCGCAGCCACCGATTCAGGTTCTGACGCCGTTTCTCTACCTCACGGGTGTCTCCGGCACCGGGCGGGACGTTGTCGCGCGAAGCACCGCGACCTCCGGTTGGCGCGGCAATCGCCTGATGCGCGACGAGACAGCGCGGGCCGAGCCGTTCGAGCAGGGGATCTGCCTGCTTGCAACCAACTCGAGCCACGAGTGCGCGCGACCGCTGGCAGTCGATCCGGATCACGACCTGTGGGGGCCTGCCGCCTCTCCTGACGGTCGGTACATCGCCGTCGCCCGTGCTCCCCTGAAGGCGTTCGCCGGCCAGATCGCCATCTACAGCGCCGCCACCGGTGCCCGCGTGCGGTCGTTGACTCATGGCCGCGACTCCCAGCCGTCGTGGTCTCCGGACGGCAAGAACATCGTCTTCACGCGAGGGCGGTCGCTGTTTGTCGTCCCTGCCGCGGGCGGCCCGGCTCGAAGGATCACAGCCGGCATCCAGCCCATCTGGGTGACCGCGGGCCCGTAACGGAACCTCCAGTCAAACCGTTCGCCGCGAACCGGCGAATTCCAGGTGACGGCTCGCGGGGTGTGCCCGCGATCGACAAAGGGGGAGACGATGAAACGAGGAACCTTCATCCTGTTCGCGATGCTGGCGGCCGTGGCGACTGCCTCGGCGCTCGCCTCGTCCGAGGCGCCGCGCGCAGCGAGCGCGACGAAGCTGACGGCGTTCCTGACGGTCAACCAGTCGATTCCGGCGCCCAAGGGCGCACGCGGCACCGGCACCTTCACCGGCACCGTGACCGGCACGTCGATCAGGTGGAAGCTGACGTTCAAGGGGATGACGGGCGCCGTCGGAGCAGCCCACATCCATTCCGCGCTTGCAGGAAGAGCGAACCCGGCGCCTGCCGTCAGCCTGTGCGGGCCGTGCAAGTCGGGGCAGACCGGCACGTCGACGGCATCGGCGGCCGTGATCAAGAAGATCCTGGGCGGCGCAACGTACGTCAACCTCCACACGACGGCGAACGGCGCCGGCGAGATCCGGGGGCAGATCGCGTCCGGCTAGACACCACCCCGCGGGGGAATAACTGGGGCCAGAAGGGGTCCTCCCGGATGTGACCAGTTCCTGGGCCATTTCTGTGGATTCACCTCGCATGCGCAGCGGCGCGTTACCGTGTGTGTCGCCGTGTCCGTGAGACGCCGACGCCAAGACCACGACGCCGATCAGGAGATCGTCGAACTCGCGGCGCTCGCAGACGGATCGCTGGCACCGGAGCGTCGCGCCGCCCTGGAGGCACGAGTCGCTGCGTCTCCGGAGCTCGCCGACCGGCTCGCCGAGCAACAGCGGGCTGTCGACCTGGCGCGGTCCGCCGCAGCCGAGGTCGAGGCCCCGGCGTCCTTGCGGGCTCGCATCGAGGCGCCGCAACGCGCGCGTCGCATGCCGATGCAGCGCCGCCTCGCTCTGGTCGGCGCAGCCGCGGCGGCAGTGCTGGCCGTCGCAGTCGGGGTCAGCTCCCTGGGTTCAGAGACGTCCGGCGAGCAGTTCCATGCTGCCCTTGCACCGACCGACGTGGTGCCCGGGGCAACGGGCGAGGCGACGCTCACCAAGACGGATTCCGGCTGGAAGATCGAGCTCGACGCCACCGGGCTTCCCCGCCTCGAGGGCGGGCGCTTCTACCAGGCGTGGCTCCGGAACGCCGCAGGTGTGCTCGTGCCGATCGGGACGTTCAACGAGGGCCGCGACGTCACGTTGTGGGCGGGTGTGTCGCCGAAAGACTTCACGACCCTGACCGTCACCCGCGAGCAGGCCGACGAGCGAGCAGGCCTCGTCAGGCGAGAGGGTGCTCGTCGGAACCGTCGATACGGACGGCTGAGCTAGCCGCCGTCGACGCGGCGCACCACCTGCTGGCGGGCGCGGTAGAGACGGCTCATCACCGTGCCCTCACGGACCTTCAGGGCTTTGGCTGCCTCCTTGTAGGAGAGGCCGGTGATGTCGACGGCGACGAGGACGTCGCGGAAGTCGTCGGGGAGCGCGGCGATCGCGGCGTAGAGCTCGCCGGCCTCGAGCGCCGCGTGCGGCTCGCGCGCCTGCGGATCGGCCACGAGGTCGAGCTGGTCGGGTAGCGGGCCGGGACTCAGGCGCCGCCCCTCGGTCCGCTTCTTCGTCAGAAACGTGTTGCGCAGCGCGCGCAGCAGGTAGCCGAGGTCGTCCTCGTTGCGGAGCAGGCGCGGCCGGGCGAGCACTCTCGCGTACGTCTCCTGGACGAGATCCTCGGCATCCTCGCGGGCGCCGCTGAGCGCCCAGGCGGCTCGATAGAGCCGATCCAGGTGGTCTCCGAGCCGGGCGGGGTCGAGCGCGCGATCCATCGGCGAGGTGGCCTGAGTCGGCCGGTGCATCCGACTGAGCATAGAGCCCGGGAATAGACGGCGGCGAACGGCGTCCTTGGGAGCAACAAGCCCACCTGCTCATTTCGAGAGGAGATGCATCCGCATGAAGAACCGCACGCGCATCACACAGTTCGCAGCCGTGGCCGCCATCGTCGCCGGCACGGCCGGCGTCGTGGCCGAGCAGAGCCAGGCCGCGCGCTCCCAGAATCACCCGCAGCTCAGGCGCGGTGTCCTGAAGGTCGAGGGCACGGCCGCGAGCGACGAGAATCGCGCTCCGCCTGAAGGCCGGTCAGCCCGGCATCCTCCAGATCGACCTCGGTGACGACGGCTCCGCCGACTTCCAGGTCCGGCGCGAGCACGTCAAGCGGATCGTCGTCGACGCCCGGGGCGGCGACGACTTCGTGCGCATCGACGAGGCCAACGGCGCCTTCACCGACAGCATCCCGACGACGCTCGACGGCGGGGACGGAAACGACAACCTCGCCGGAGGCTCCGGAGCGGAGTTGCTGCTCGGCGGTTTCGGAAACGACTCGATCGACGGAAACAGGGGCGACGACCTGGCGCTGATGGGCGCCGGCGACGACACGTTCGTCTGGGATCCGGGCGACGGCAGCGACACCATCCGGGGCCGGTCCGGCACCGACACGATGCTGTTCAACGGCGCCAACGCCGCAGAGCGCATCGACCTGTCCGCGAACGGCAACCGCCTCAGGTTCTTCCGGGACGTCGGCAACATCACCATGGACACCAACGGCGTCGAGCGGGTCGACTTCAACGCCCTCGGCGGCGCCGACCTCGTCACCGTCAACGACCTCAGCGGAACCGACGTCACGAACGTCAGCGCCGACCTGGCAGGCACCCCCGGCGGTGCGGGCGACGGCCAGATCGATCGCGTGATCGTCAACGGAACCAACCGCAACGACACGATCGACGTGAGCGGAGACGCCTCAGGTGTCGCCGTGTCCGGCCTGACAGCCGTCGTGGCGATCCAGACACCACGAGCCGAATGACAAGCTCGTCGTCAGCGGTCTCGGCGGCAACGACGGGATCTCGGCAGCGGCACTTGCAGCCGGTGTGATCGACCTGACGCTGGACGGCGGCGCACGAAACGACACGCTCGCCGGCGGTAGGGGCATCGAGCTCCTGCTCGGCGGCGACGGTAACGACTCGAACGACGGCAACGCGCGGCAACGACGTGGCGTTCATGGGCGCCGGCAACGACACGTTCGTCTGGGATCCGGGCGACGGCAGCGACATCGTCGAAGGGCCAGGCGGGCAGCGACACCATGCTGTTCAACGGCGCCAACGCCAGCGAGCGCATCGACGTGTCCGCCAACGGCCAGCGGCTGCGCTTCTTCCGCGACGTCGCCAACATCACGATGGACACGAACGACGTGGAGACGGTCGACTTCCGCGCTCTCGGCGGCGCCGACACGGTCACGGTCAATGACCTCACCGGCACCGACGTGCAGCTCGTGAAGACCGACCTCGCCTGCAACGCTGGGCGGCGCAGCCGGCGACGGCCAGCCCGACCAGGTGATCGTCAACGGCACCAACGGCAAGGATGCTGATCAGGGTCGCCGGCCGAGACGGCACCGTGCGCGTGGCCGGCCTCGCGGCGCAGGTGAACATCGCCAACGCCGAGCCCGCCAACGACAAGCTGACGATCAACGCGTTGGCCGGCAACGACGTCGTCAACGCATCGCCACTCAGGTCGACCTCGGTCGCACTGACGCTGGACGGCGGCGCAGACAACGACGCCCTCGTCGGGAGCTTCGGAGACGACAGCCTGTTCGGCCGCGAGGGCGACGACTTCCTCCGCGGCGGCCCCGGTCAGGACGCTCTCGACGGCGGCCCGGGCAACAACATCCTGATCCAGAACTGAACGCAACTACGACACGCCTCACCGGGACCCACCACGGGTCCCGGTGAGGCAGAAGGAAGAACCGATGGGCCAGCACCGTCCGGTATCACAGATGGAGAGGAGCGCGACCGCTGCTTCCACACCGTTGCCGGCGGCGACGCGGAACGCGTACGGGCCTGCGGAGGAGCCGCACGCGCTCTCTTCCTTCCTCCGCCGCCACGCCGAGTTCGACGCCTCTCGTCTCGACCGGCTCCGCGCGACCGAGTACGGGCGCCTGGACGCTCAGGGACAGGTCTACCTCGACTACACGGGTGGCGGCCTCTACGCCGAGTCGCAGCTCTCCGACCATCTCGACCTGCTCGCGGCACACGGTGCTCGGCAACCCGCACTCCATCAACCCGACCTCCGCGGCGACGACCGAGCTGGTCGAGCGCGCGCGCACGGCGGTGCTGCGCTACTTCAACGCGTCGCCGACGAGTACTGCGTCGTCTTCACGCCGAACGCGACCGGTGCCCTCAAGCTCGTCGGCGAGGCGTACCCGTTCGAGCCGGGCAGCCGCTTCCTGCTCACCTCCGACAACCACAACTCGGTCAACGGGATGCGCGAGTTCGCACGCGCGTCGGGCGCGACGACGACCTACCTGCCCAGCACGCCGCCGTCGCTGCGCGTCGACGACGGCCAGCTCGAGGCCGCGCCTGCGCGCAGGCAGACCGCAGCGCGGAACAACCTCTTCGCCTTTCCGGCCCAGTCGAACTTCTCGGGCGTCCAGCATCCGCTCGACTGGATCGCCGACGGCACAGTCGCGCCGGCTGGGACGTGCTCGTGGACTGCGCGGCGTTCGTGCCGACGAACCGGCTCGACCTCAGCGAGTGGAAGCCGGACTTCGTCCGCGTCTCGCTCTACAAGCTCCTCGGGTACCCGACCGGCGTCGGCTGCCTGCTCGTTCGCAACGAGGCCCTGGCCCGGCTGCGTCGGCCCTGGTTCGCCGGCGGCACCATCTCCACCGTGAGCGTTCAGGGTGACTGGCACGCGCTGGCCGAACGGCGAGGCGGCGTTCGAGGACGGCACGGTGAACTACCTCGCGCTGCCGGCCGTCGAGCAGGGGCTTCGCTACCTCGACGGAATCGGCATCGACACGATCCACACCCGCGTCCGCTGCCTGACCGACTGGCTGCTGGACGAGCTCGCGACGCTGCGGCATGCAAACGGCAGCCCGGTGGTGCAGGTCCACGGGCCGCAGACGACGTACCGCCGCGGTGGAACGATCGCGTTCAACTTCGTGCGTCCGGACGGGCGGCTCGTGGACGTCCGGACCGTCGACGCGCGCGCCGCCGCGCACGGTGTCTCACTGCGCACCGGCTGCTTCTGCAACCCGGGCGCGGCGGAGCTGGCCTTCGGCGTCGCTCCCGAGGCACTGCTTCGGCGAGCCGACCCGCCGGCGTACGGCGATCACCTCCGAGCGCTGGGCGTGGAGAGCGGCGGCGCCGTTCGCGTCTCACTCGGAGTGGCGACGACCTTCGGTGACGTCTACCGGTTCATGCGCTTCGCGTCGACGTTCGCCGCCGGGTTGTCGGAAGTGCGCCTGACCCTGTAGGGCGGGGTCGATCCAGTTCAGAGCGCTGCCACTGCGCGCACGGCTGCGTCGACGTCTGCGGGGGAGTTGACGATGCCTGGGCCGAGCCGGACGTAGCGGCGGGAATAGGGCGTCACGCTGGCGACGATGCGCCGCGTTGCCAGACGCCGCACGACCTCGTCTGGATCGAGGCCGTCCAGCTCGAAGCACACGAGTCCAGCGGAAAGGCCGGCGCCGGTGGGGGTCCGTAGCCGCACCCCGCGCACGTCCTCGAGCGCCGTCTTCAGCTGCGCCGCAAGTGACCGCACGCGCGCCTGCACGCGCTGCTTTTCGATCGTCGTGTGGAAGCGGAATGCATCGGCCAGCGCCCAGCGGTGCTCGAACGAGTGGAACCCGCCGGGCGTGAGTCGGGCGCCGTCGGGCCGCGCGGCGGGCACGCTGCCCGCGAGCCACGCGCCGTAGCTCGCGCCGTCGTCGAAGGACGGGATCGCCGGTCGCAGCAGTGCGCGAACTCTTTCGTTCGCCCAGAGAATGCCCGTCCCGCGCGGCCCGTAGAGCCACTTGTGGCAACCCGAGGCGAACGCGTCGCTTCCCAGCTCGCGGATTGTCGCCGCCTCGGCGCCGACGCCGTGAACGCCGTCGACGCAGAGGAGCACGCGCTCGGGCAACGCGTCCGCGATCGCACGCAGCGGCAGCTTGACGCCCGTGCTCGAGTGCACCCACGTCAGCGCGACGACGCGGGTCCGCCCCGTGACGCCGCGCTGGAGGCGGTCGACGATCTCGGCGGTGGATGCACGACGCGGGTCGTCGTAGAGACGTACGCGCCGCACCCGCGCACCGGAGAGCCGCAGCGCTTCGTGCGTAGCGTAGAAGTCGTGCTCGGTTGTCAGCACCTCGTCGCCGGCGGCGAGCGAGAGTCGCGTGTAGAGGAGCCCGAGTCCCATCGTCGTCGAGTCGGTGAGAGCGACCTCTGCTGCAGGGACGTCGAAGTAGCGGCCGGCCGCTTCCCGAGCCTCACTTGTCAGCCGCTCCTCGTTCGCGTGCAGATAGTCGACTGCATTCCGGTCGAGACCTCGCCGGTGGCGCTCAATGGCCGCGCGCACCGGACGCGGATGCGCGGCAAGGAGGAACGAGGCGAGGTGGATCCGGCTCGGGTCGAGCGCGAACTGGGCCCGCACGCTGGCCCAATCCCGCAGGTCTGGCGCCGACTCGGCCTGCTCGACCCGGCCGAGCGCCGCGGCGCCCGCGATGAGCCCCGCGCGGGCGAACAGGTCACGGCGGTTGAGCTCAGTCACACGCGCTGCCACTCGACGAGCGGAGCGGCGACCCACGTCGGATCCGGCGCTTCGTACAGCGCGGCGGCGTCGGTGTACGCCATGTCGAGGATCGAGCCGTGCAGTTCTCCGCGGAGGTAGCGAAAGACGACCGCTGCATCGCGCGCGTCGCTCTTGGCCTCGACGCAGTGCGCGTCGTAGCCGGCGTAGTCGCCGCCGCCGAGTAGCGCGATACCTTCCTCGATCGTCGCTCGGGCGAGCTCGAGCCCACCGTCGTCGGGCGCCAGTGCGCGCTCCGGAGGATCGCCGTAACCGAGCCCGTGATGGAAGGGGTCGGCGGTGGAGACGATCACGGCGTCCTCGGCGAGCGCGGCGAGCTCCTCGATACCCGGCAGCCGCTCGGGGTGGCCGCCTGCGAGGTACGGATATCGCTCGACGACTTCCGGGCCGCGTACCCCGCGCAGCTTCGTCTCCGCGGCCCAGAAGTGGCGGAAGCTGATCAATGCGTGGTCGTCGCGCCACTCGTCTCGTCCGTCGATACCCGGCCCCTGGATCCCCCAGAACGGCCACTCGGACGGGTCGTCACCCGCCGAGACGCGCCTGCGAGCTTCCTCCATTTCGTCCGTGAACGCGTGCAGGACGCTGATCACGATCACGCGATCGGCGCCGCTGTCGAGACAGCCGTGGACCGCGGCCGCGACCTGATGCCCGCAGTCCGACACCCCGGCATGCGGAAAGACCACGACGCCTCCGGACGCGAGCGTCGGCGCGAGGTCCCATTCCCGCCCCCGCTCCAGGCGTTCGAGCGTTCCGCGCTCTCCCAGCGCGTCGTGCTCGGATCGATAGAGCTCGTGGATCCGCTCCTTGAGCATCTGACGATCGAGAGTCACTTCCGCACCGCCTGGACGCGTTCCGCGGTCAGCAGACTCTGGCTCTCAGGAGGTTGAGCGTGTGCCTCGCGCATTGAGCCGCCATCATGGCTGAGCCGATCCAACGAAGCTCGACCGACAGAAGGAGTCGAACGATGTCTCTCACCCGCGTCCAACAGTTCTCAATCTCGCTCGACGGCTTCGGGACCGGCGACGTTCAGAGCCTCGAGGCACCGTTCGGCCACGCCGGCGAACGGCTGCACGAATGGATGTTCACCACCCGGTGGTGGCACACGATGGTAGGCGAACCCGGCGGCACCGGCGGCATCGACGACGCCTTCGTGCGGCAGCACGACGTCGGGATCGGCGCCGAGATCATGGGTGCCAACAAGTTCGGCTGGCCCGGATGGCACGAGGACCCGGAGTGGAAGGGCTGGTGGGGTCCCAACCCGCCGTTCCACACACCAACCTTCATCCTCACCCATCACCCGCGCCCGTCGATCGAGATGGAGGGCGGCACGACGTACCACTTCATCGACGCCTCGCCCGCCGAGGCGCTCGAGGCAGCCCGCGAGGCCGCGGGCGGCCAGGACGTTCGCCTCGGCGGAGGTGCCACCATGATCCGCGACTTCCTTGCCGCCGGGCTCGTCGACCACATGCACGTCGTGGTGGTCCCGATCCTGCTCGGCCGGGGCGTACGCCTGTGGGACGGACTGGAGGACCTAGAGAAGGACTACGAGGTCGAGGCCATGTCCTCGCCCAGCGGAGTCACGCATCTGACGTTCACCCGGGTGGCTGTCTGAACCGCCGCGCTCGACGTCAGCCGACGACGAGGACGATCGGCTCATCGCTCGCGCGCGGCGGCGCGGTGAACTCGAGCGGGCGGCCGCGGTCGAGGCGGAGCCGGTAGCGAAGGCGCTGCGGGAGGTCGACCTCGAAATCGACGACGCAGAAGGTCGGGATCTGCTCCACCTCCCAGTCGATCTCGGGCTCCGCGTTCTCCGCATGCCCGGCCGGGAGCGTGCCCTCCGCGACGATGACGCCGTCCCCGGCCACGATCCGGTACCGCGCGTCCGCGTGGACGTGCTGGAACGGCCGTGCGCCCGCGCACTCGACGCCTTCGCGGCGGATGTTCTTGTCGGCGACCACCAGCCGGATGTGCGTCTCGCGCGTGTCGCCTCCGCCGCCCGCGCAACCGCCCGCTACGAGCAGCGCGGCGACGACGACGCACCGCCCGGCGGCGGTCACCGCGGCTCCGGTGCGAGCAGTTCCGCGAGCCGGCGCGACAGCACGCTCGCGCCGACGCCGCCGGACCAGCCGCGCAGGACCTTGCCGCCGCGCGCGACGAGGACGACCACGGGCGGCTCGCGCGCCGCGTAGTTCAGCCAGACGCGCTCGCCGGCGACGGCGACGGGATGACCGAGGTCCAGCTCCTCCGCGTAACCGAGAGCGGGCTCGCGGTCGTCCTCGGCGACGATCCCGAGCAGCCCGATCGCATCGCCGTGCTCGTCGACCGCGCGCGCCGCATCGCCGTGCACGACGGCGCAGCGATCGCACCAGCTCGCCGTGAAGACGAGCACGAGCGGGCGCTCCCGCCAGAGGTCGGCCGCGCTCACCTGCGTGCCGTCGAGCAGCTCGGCGGCGAACGGCGGCGCGGGAAGCGCACCCGGCGGCGGGTCCCTGAACGTCGTTCCCGCGGGCACCGGGCCGGGGAGATCTGCGGCTCCGCCCGGCGTCTCGTCGTCGCCGCCGCAGCCGGCGAGGAGGAGTGCGAGCCCGAGGAGCAGGAGAACGCGGGCGCGGCCGCTCATCAGCGCCACGATAGACGGCCGCGGTGCGAGGGCGGCGGCCGCCCTCGCACCGTCGCTCGAGACACCTAGCCTGCGTGGGTCGTGTCGCGGACGTGCACGTTGCACATGCGCGTCACCGTCTTGGTCGAGTCGGCCTCGGACGTAGCCCTGAGCGTCACTGTCGTTCGCGCGTCGCCCTCGTCCGTGAGCGGATCCCGCAGCACGTGCACCGGCACCTGCGTCGTCTGGCCGGCCTTGACCGCGGCGAGCGCGTTCGGCAGCATCACCTTCCAGTCGGCGCTGCTCGACTCCGCGGCGAGACGGTAGACGTCCGAGTCGAAGGCGCCCGTGCCGGCCTGGCCCGTGTTCGTCAGCGGGATAGGTGCAGGTCGCGAGGAAGCCGGGCCGGCGTCCTTGCTTCGTCGGATGCGCGAGCGAGACGGCCCTCGTGAACGGGCCCGCACCGTCGAGCCGGCGGACGCCGACGTCGTAGAAGAGGGCACCGCTCGCGTCGCGGTGCTTCGCGAGGACGTAGAAGTGCAGCCGGTTGAAGTTGTCGACGTACTCGTACTCGCTGCCCGGAGCGCGTGCCGGCGTGGAACGTGGCGTCGTTCAGCTGCCGCGGGTCGCCGCGCACGACCGGCACCGGCGTGCCGTCGGGGCGGTAGAAGTCGATCATCCCGATGTCCTCCGGATGCGGGTCGATCAGCCAGACCCGCGGCGTGCTGCTGTTGCGGCTCTTCGAGATGAGGACGCCGTGGCCCGGCGCGAACGAGTCGTTGCCGACCCGGTCGACGACCTCGACGCGGTAGTGCAGGTAGCCCGGCCCGGTCCGGTTCGGGCAATAGAAGACGTCGGTGTAGCCCTGGTTCGCGCACGTGCCGGCGAGGTCGCCGCCGGTGCCGAAGTCGACCGTGAGGCCGACGAGGTCGCCGTTCGGGGACCGCTCCCTGCTCTTCAGCCGGACGACCGCGATGCCCTGCTCCTGGAGCGTGTCCCGCGCGAGCGTGATCTGGTCGGTCGGCGTCAGGACGCCGAGCTGGTTCTTGAAGTGGAGCAGGTGGTGCGGGCCGAGCCCCGAGCCGCCCTTATTCGGCACCTGCCAGCGGTTGTGCGTGCCGCCGGGGCCGTTGAACGTGCCGCGGCTCATCATCTCCCAGTAACCCGTGAAGTTCCGCTCGTTGTCGGCGAACGGGTTGTTGTAGTTGTCCGGCAGTCCGCGCAGGTGGCTGAACTCGTGGGCGAAGACGCTCAGCCCGGAGCTTTCGGCCTGCGTCGAGGTGCCGCCGCTGGCGTTCGGCCAGTGGTTCGCAGCCGCCTTCCACGAGGTCCAGTCGACGTATCGCGTGTCGGCCCAGTTCGGCATCGGGTTGCCTTCCCCGTTGAGCGGCGCGCTGCCGTCGGCATTGCGCGGCGGCCCGAACGCGTCGGGAATGTCCTCGCGGTCCTCGTACAGCATCTCGCCGAACTCCTGCCAGGTCGACGACTCGTCGTGCCCGGCGGTCACGTAGAAGCCGTTGTCGAAGCCGCACAGGCCCGAGGGACAGCCGATGGTCGGCCCGCCAGAGGGCCCGCCGTCAGTGCGGATGTTCTTGTTGCAACTGTCGCCCTGCGGGCAGTACCTGGCCGCGGGGGCGTTGAAGCTGCCGTCGGGGATGCCGTACTCGTGCAGCTTGCCCGGGAGCGTGTACGGGCCGAAGACCTCGACGCTGACGCCGATCCGGCCGTGGCTGTCCTCCATCCAGTAGCCGTGGAGGGTCTGGCCGCCGTTGTACTGATTCGGCACCGAGTAATAGTCGTGGTACCAGTCGGCGACCTCCTCCGGCGCGACCGGCTGCCAGCCGGGCTGCGGGTTGCCGAACGGATGCGTTCCGGCCGGTTGCGTGATCAGGAAGGGCTGGTCCTGGAACTGCGACCAGGATCACCGCCGTCCGGTACTGGCTCTGGCTGCCGGTCGATGCCGAGTCGTCGTTCCAGGCGGCAGGCCGGATCTGCGTGTAGGCGTCCCACGTCAGCTCCGCCTGGTCGACCCAGTTCTGCGCGTCGAGCGGCTGGAGCGCCGGGTGCTTGGCGACGTTCGGCGGGATCTCCGCCGCGGCCGAGGCCGCGAGCGAGCCCGTCAGCGTGACCGCGACGAGCGCGACGACAGCCCGCGCCCGCGACCGGTGCTTCCTCGAAGTCATCTGCTTCCCCCTGTTTCGAGGTTCTCTGTCTTCGCGACGGTCGAGGGCGATTCGGCCGGAACGAAAGGGGGGCGATCGTACACGGTCACCGCCGAACGAGCGGCGTCAGCCACCGTCTTGAACAGGTTCGCCCCGTATCATCGCCCTGGTGAGAGTGACGCTTCTCGGCGCAGGTGTTCCGACACCAGCACCAAATAGATTCGGCTCCGCCTATCTGCTCGAGGTGGAAGACCGGACCATCCTCATCGACTGCGGGCCGGCAACCACATACAAGCTGACCCGAGCCGGAGGGAGTGCAGCCGCCGTCTCGATGCTGCTCTTCACCCATCACCATTTCGATCACAACGCGGACTATCCGTGCTTCGTTTTGACCCGCTGGGACCAGGACGTCGATCAATCGCCGCTGCGAGTGTTCGGACCGCCGCCTACGGTGTCATTGACACGCAAGCTCTTCGCTGCACCCGACGGCGCCTTCGTCTGGGACTGGAGTGCCCGAGTGGAACATCCGGGAGCCGGCTTCGCGAACCGCGGCGGCACGACCACGCACGGCGCACGCCGACTCGTCCTCGCGAAGGCGGTCTGTCGCGCCCGCCACTCATGTGCAGCCGCACCTGGAGTCACTCGCCTACCGTGTTGACACCGAACACGGATCGATCGTTTTCACAGGCGATACTGCACCGGTAGAGAGCGTCATCGAGCTCGCAGGCGGCGCGGACATGATGATCTGCATGTGCTGGGACACCGATGCCGCGATGAAGGCCAACGGCGAGGCCGGGGGGATGACTGGCACGACCTCCGCCGGACTGCTCGCGGCGCAAGCAGGTGTCCGGACACTCGTCCTAACCCACATCAATGCACACCTCGACTCCCCGGGCGTCCGCGAAGAGGGAGTCCGAGATGTAGCCACAGTCTTTGCTGGCGAGATCGTGTTCGGTGAGGAGCTTCTGTCGCTCGATGTTGCCCGCTCGCACGACGCGACTGTCCGGTAATCATGCTTCCGAAGCGGCGCGCCGGTGTCGGGCAGGGTTGCAGAAATCGGTGACGTTCTCGTGAGTTCCCGCGTGCTCCGAAACGAGGAGGATCAAATGGGCTTGAGCAGCTACAGACTGAACGCGTTCATCGCGGTCACCGACATGACACGGGCGGAGGAGTTCTACGAGCAGACGCTCGGTCTCTCGGTGGTACGAACCGACGCTGACGGAAGCAAGGTCTATGCGTCAGGCGGTGTCGAGTCGCTGGTTGTCTACCCGTCTCCGGACCACGCCGGCCACTCGACCGCGACCCTGGTGGCCTGGTACGTCGACGACGTCGAGCTGGTGGTGGACGAGCTGACCTCGAACGGCGTGACCTTCGAGCAGTACGAAGGCGTGCTCGAGAGCGGCTTCGATTACGGGACCGACGACAAGGGGGTCTCACCCCGCGCCGGCGGCGGCAAGGTCGCCTGGTTCAAGGATCCCGACGGGAACATCATGTCGATCGAGGGGGATCGCTAATCCAACCTGGTCGACGTCGGTTCTCGCGGCAATAGCCTCCGCTGACGACAAATCTGGATCTAAGCAGGACTTTGTAGAGCGGATGATGGGACTCGAACCCACGACCTTCTGCATGGCAAGTGAGCGCAGCGTTCGCACCCGTTCGGGCCCCGTTCGCTGAAAGCGCCAATTTGCAGGTCATATTCACATCCGGCCGAACACGAACGAACCCGAACGAACGACGAGCGTGACCATTGTGACCACGCGTGGTCGAGCACTCACACCGCCATTGTCTCGTTGTCTTGCGATGGTCATCGGCCTCAACGCCGAACGCGAGCTCCGCTACCTCTGACGAGCGCTTCCACCTCTGCGAGCGTTGTTGTCGAGTTGTCGCCTGGGGTCGTCATCGCGAGCGCGCCGTGTGCGGCTCCGTACTCTGCGGCGAGTTGTAGATCGCCGAGCTCAATCAGCCCGTAGACGAGCCCGGAAGCGAAGCTGTCTCCGCCTCCGACCCGATCCAGGATCTCGAGCCCTGGGCGCGGTGTCGCCTCGACGAAGCCGTCGTCGCGGGACCAGGCAATCGCTGACCAGTCGTTAACGGTCGCACTGCGAACGGCTCGCAGCGTCGTAGCGACCACTGCGAAGTTCGGGAACTCAGTGACCGCGTGCTCGATCATCGAACGGAACGACGCCGAGTCGAGCTCACTGAGGCTTCCATCCGCCCCTCCGACGCGCAGGCCGAGGCACGCCGTAAAGTCCTCCTCATTGCCGAGCATCACGTCGACGTACCGGGCAAGGCGTCGGTTGACCTCCTGCGCACGCTCGACTCCGCCGATCGATTCCCAGAGGCTTGGGCGGTAGTTGAGGTCGTACGAGACGATCGTGCCGTGGCGCGCCGCCGCCGCAACCGCCTCCTCGACCACGTCCGGAGTTGTCGCCGAGAGCGCGGCGAAGATCCCTCCGGTGTGGAACCAGCGGACGCCGAGGACGCCGAAGAGGTGGTCCCAGTCGATATCTCCGGTCGCGAGCTGGGCGGCGGCAGTGTTGCCGCGGTCGGAGACCCCGAGTGCGCCGCGTACGCCGAAGCCGCGCTCTGTGAAGTTGATGCCGTTGCGGACCGTGCGCCCGGCGCCGTCGCAGGGCGTCCACCTGATGAAGGAGGCGTCGACACCGCCCTGGAGGACGAGATCCTCGAGCAGCCGCCCGACGTCGTTGTCCGCAAACGCGGTCACGACTGCTGTTCGTAGCCCAAAGCATCGACGCAGGCCGCGGGCGACGTTGTACTCTCCGCCGCCCTCCCAGACCTCGAACGTCCGCGCGGTGCGAACGCGCTTCTCACCGGGATCGAGGCGCAGCATGATCTCTCCGAGAGCGACGAGGTCGTAGGCGCAGTCCTCGGCGGGGCGGATCGTCAGACCGGTCATGTCACGAGCGTTTTCGCGAGGCTGACAGCCTCGGCCGTGAGACGGGTGATCGCCTCGACGTCGCGCGCGGCCACGAGCGCGGGCGCCACCATCCAGCTCCCGCCGATCGCGGCGACAGAGGGGAGGCTCAGGTACTCCGCGGCGTTTTCGCTGTTCACGCCGCCGGTCGGCACGAACCGCACGTCCGGGAACGGGCCCTGCAACGCGCGCAGCAAGTCGAGACCACCGCTCGCCTCGGCGGGGAAGAGCTTCAGCAGGTCGATCCCGAGGTCGAGTGCTGCCATCACGTCGGTGGCAGTCGTCACGCCGGGTAGCACAGGAAGGCCGACCGCTTGGCAGCGCTCGACGACCTTGGGGCTGAATCCGGGCGAGACGATGAACTGCGCGCCGGCATCGAGCGCCAGGTCGACCTGATCCGGACGAACGATCGTCCCCGCTCCGACGAGCATGTGGCCGGTCGTAGCGAGCGCTCGAACTGCAGCAGCTGCAATCGGCGTCCGGAAGGTGACCTCCACCACCGGTAGGCCGCCGGCTTCCAACGCTTCGGCAACCGGAAGCACCGTGTTGAGCTCGGCGAACATCGCGACGGGTATCACGCGTCTCGAGCAGAGGAGCTCCAGGACGCCGTCGCTGCTCATCGCCCGAGCCACCCACCGTCGACAGGGATGATCGCTCCGGACACGTAGTCGGCTGCGCGCGAAGCGAGGAAGACCGTAGCCCCGGCGAGATCGTCCGGTCTGCCCCAGCGTCCGGCTGGGATCCGCTCGAGCAGCGACCGGTTGCGCTCTGGGTCGTTTCGGAGCGCCTGCGTGACGTCGGTCTCGATGTAACCCGGTGCGATGCCGTTGACGTTCACGCCGTGCGCGGCCCACTCGTTTGAGAAAGCGCGGACGAGGCCGGCGATCCCCGATTTCGCGGCGGTGTAGCTCGGCACCCGGATCCCGCCCTGGAAGCTGAGGAGCGACGCCGTGAAGATCACCTTGCCGGAGCCTCGGGCAACCATCCCTTTCCCGAGCTCGCGCGTGAGCACGAACGGGGCCGTCAGGTTCACCTCCAGCACGGTGTCCCAGTCGTCATCGGTGTGGTCGACAGCCGCCGAGCGAGCGATCGTCCCAGCGTTGTTGACGAGGATGTCGACTGCGCGCCCACCCGAGCCGAGCTCCGACGCGAACTGCTGCACCGCGACACGATCGGCAAAGTCGACGCGGTGACCGGCGAACGTGCGGCCGAACGCCTCGACTCGCTGTTGCACCTCGCTCGTCTCGGCCTCGAGTTGCCGGCTCACGCCGACGATGTCGGCTCCTGCGCCGGCCAGAGCCTCGGCCATCGCCAACCCGATGCCGCGCCTGCACCCCGTGACCACTGCGAGCTTCCCGGTGAGGTCGAACATCCCCATCAGCTCCCCTCGCCGCAGGCGATGAGGATCTTCATCGCTTCGCCGGCCTCGAGGCTGTCGAAGGCCGCCGCGACGCTGCTCAACGGCTCGATCCGCGTGACCATCTGCGCTGCCGGAACGGCGCCTTCGTGCAGGAGTCGGATCGCCTCCTCGAAGTCTGAGCGGTCATACACGCGTGCACCGATGAGGGTCAGTTCGCGCCAGAAGACTCGGAACAGGTTCACGGGCGGCGGCGTCGCGTGGATCGCGACGACGACGAGCCGTCCGCGCACGGCCATCAGGTTGATGGCCTGATCCAGCCCCGCGACGGCGCCGGACACCTCGAAGCCGACCGGCACGCCGGCTCCGTCCGTCCAGTCCGCGACCAACGCGTCCACGTCGCAGCTCGCCGGATCGACGGCCCTCAGTCCGAGCAGCTCAGCGAGCGCTCGCCGCTGCTCGCTCAACTCGAGAACGAGCACGTCCGCCCCGGCCGCTCGCGCAACGCACGCCACGAGCAGGCCGATCGGCCCGCCTCCGACGACGACGGCCTTCTCGCCCTGTTGGAGGGCCGCTCGCCGGACATCGTGCACCGCCACGGCGGTCGGCTCGACCATCGCGCCCACCTCGGACGGGAGATCCGGCGGCAGCGCGACGAGCACTCTCGCTGGAACGACCCAGCGCGCCTGCATCGACCCCGGCGAGTCGATGCCGAGGAAGTTCAGGTTGTGGCAGACGTGCGTGTGGCCCGCGAGGCAAGCCGGGCAGTTGCCGCACCAGTCCAGAGGCATGACGGTGACGTGATCGCCGACCGACCACTCGGCCACCCCGTCCCCGACCGCTGCGATCGACCCTGACATCTCGTGTCCGAGCACAGTCGGCAGCGAGACCCGCGCGTCCATCGCGCCGTGCACGATGTGGAGATCCGTGCCGCAGATACCGGTGTAGGCGACCTCGAGCTCGACCTCTCCCGCGCCGGGTCGTCGCGGCTCGGATTCGAGCAGCGTCACGGTTCTGTCGCCGACGTAGCATGCTGCGAGCAGGCCCGTCACCGGGTGCTTCCTGCGTTCTCTTCTCCGTTCCCGCTCGGGTCCGTGTCGGGCGGCTCGGTCGCGAGAACAGTCAGCGCGTCCTCGGCCTGCATCAGCTGGCGGAGCCACTGCTCGCCCTCGGAGAGGTGAATCAGATCGGCAGCAGCCGCACGCTTGGCGTCTCGATCGCGCAGCGCGTTGTAGATATCCCAGTGGCGACGCTTCGTCACCTCGATCGCATCTCGTTCCCTGACCGAGCGCCAGAGGCGGGCACGCAAGGTCCCGCCTGACAGGTTCTGGATCAGCGACGCGAGTGTCGAGTTCCCGGATGCCGTCACCACGATGCGGTGGAACCCTTCGTCAGCCGCAATGAAGGCCTGCGTCGTCTCGGCTGCGTCCATGTCTGCCAGACACTTCTCGAGCGCCGTGAAGTCCGCTTCGTCGAGGCGCCGTGGAGGATGTGGAGGTCTGTGCCGCAGATGCCGGTGTAGGCGACCTCGAGCTGCACCTCGCCGGGCGAGGGCTGCGGCGCCTCCGTGTCGACCACCTCGAGCGCTCCGTTGCCGACGTAGCGAGCAGCATTCATATGATGAGCTTATATCTGTCGCGCCCGGGCTTGAAAGATCAGACCAATTTCCCTAGTCTGCCCTCGATGCCCCGCCATGTCGAAGTCCGTACGGCGAATCAACAGACCAATGGCGGCGTGACGTGAAGATCGTCGGCGTCTCCGCGCACGACATCCGCTTCCCGACCTCGCGCACGCTCGACGGGTCGGACGCGATGCACCGCAGCCCTGACTACTCCGCCGCGTACGTGGTCCTGAATACCGACGACCCCGATCTTTCTGGCCATGGGCTCACGTTCACGAACGGCCGTGGCACCGAGGTCTGCGTCGCCGCGATCTGTGCGCTCGAGCCGCTCGTGGTGGGCCGCACGCTCGAGGGCATCACCGGCGACTTCGCCGGCTTCTGGCGCAGCCTCGCCTCCGAGGACCAGCTCCGCTGGCTCGGACCCGAGAAGGGCGTCATCCACCTCGCGACGGCGGCGATAGTGAACGCCGTCTGGGATCTCTGGGCAAAGACGCGGCGGGTGCCCGTCTGGCGCCTGCTCTCCGACCTCTCCCCCGAGGAGATCGTTTCCACCGTCGACTTCCGCTACATCGCCGACGCGATCACGCCGGAGGAAGCCGTCGACCTGCTGCGCGCAGCGGCACCGGGGCGAGAGGAGCGCGAGCATGTCTTGCGCACGCGCGGCTACCCGGCATACACGACGTCAGCGGGTTGGCTCGGCTACGACGACGAGAAGGTCGAGCAGCTCGTCCGCCTCGCGCGCCTCGACGGCTTCCACCACGTGAAGATGAAGGTGGGCGGTGACCCCGCGTCGGACTTCAGGCGCGCGGGTCTCATCAGCGACGCGCTCGGGGCCGGCGGCAGGCTGATGATGGACGCCAACCAGGTGTGGAACGTCGACGAGGCGATCGCTGCGATTGGCGAGCTCGCGGCGTTCGACCCGTGGTGGATCGAAGAGCCGACGAGTCCCGACGACGTCCTCGGACACGCGCGCATCCGCGCTGCCGTCGCGCCGATCGCCGTCGCGACCGGCGAGCACGTGCAGAACAGAATCATCTTCAAGCAGCTGCTGCAAGCCCGTGCGATCGACGTCCTGCAGATCGACGCGTGCCGCGTGGGGGGCGTGAACGAGGTGATCGCGATCCTTCTGCTCGCGGCAAAGTTCGGTGTCCCGGTCTGCCCGCATGCCGGCGGCGTTGGGCTGTGCGAGTACGTGCAGCACCTGGCGGCCTTCGACTACCTGAGCGTGAGCGGCGTGACCGACGGCCGCATGATCGAGTGGGTCGACCATCTGCACGAGCACTTCGCGCATCCGGCCACGGTCGTCGACGGGCACTACGTGCTACCCGAGGCGCCCGGTTACAGCATCGAGATGCTCGCGTCGTCGCTTGCCGAATACGAGTACCCGCACGGCCCGGTTTGGTCCGGCGACGAGGCGCTGGTGAACTGAGGATGGCCGAGCTGGCTGAATCCGTGGAACCCAGAGACGCGCGGCCCGCCGGCGGTGTCGACCGCACCTACCGGTTGCTGCAAGGCGTGCTACTCAGCCTGCGCGCGGGGCCGGCGCTCATCCTCCTCCTGCTGATCACGTCCTGGCATAGTCCGCGACGATGCAGGACAAGGAGGGCGCGACGTGCTCGACGACGAGTCGGTGACTCGCACTGCTGCCGACGTCGCCGACGTCGCACCAGAGCCTGAGATCGGGAGGGGTCCGGATACGGCCAACGACCGATCGTCGCGCGCGATCAAGGGTGTCCTGCTGGCGCTGAAGGCGGGGCCGCTATTCATCCTGGCGCTGATGATGCTGTTCCTCTGGGCGGCCACCGAGCGCCACGTCTTCATGACGTTCGGGAACATCGGCAACGTCCTCGAGCAGTCCGCCGGTGTCTGCATCATCGCCTTGGGCCAGCTCCTCGTGATCCTGACCCGGGGCATCGACCTGTCGATCGGCTCGAACGTCTCGTTGTGCTGCGTCATGGTGACTGTCGTCTACCGCGACACCAACTCGGCGTGGCTGGCCATCGGGGTCACCTTGCTGACGGGGTTGTCCGTCGGTCTGGTCAACGGGCTGCTGCTGGTGTGGGGGCGTCTGCCGCATCCCTTCATCGCCACCCTCGCCACCTTGAGCATCTGCGCCGGCCTCGCCCTCTACATCGCCGGTGGCTCCACCGTCCTGGGCTCCCCGGAGATCGTGCACCTGCTCGGCGGCGGACGTATCCCTGGGATCCCGGGCGCGGGCGACATCGGATGGTTCCCCTACGCCACGCTCGTGGTGATCGTCTTCGCGGTCGTCTGTGCCGTCATCTTGCACAAGCTGGTCTGGGGACGATGGATCTACGCCGTCGGTGGCAGCCCCGAAGCCGCGGTCCGCACGGGCGTGCCGATGAACGGGACGTTGATCTCGGTCTACGTCATGAGCGGGCTGTCGGGGGCCATCGGCGGCATGCTCTTCGTCGGAGCCGCTAACGCCGGCTCGCCGTTCACCGGGGCAGGGCATGGAGCTCGCCGCCATCGCCGCGGTGATCATCGGCGGCGGCAGCTTCCTGGGCGGCCGTGGCGGTGTCTTGAACGCCCTGACAGGTGCGTTGATCCTCGGGGTCATGCGCAACGGCCTCAACCTGCTCGGTCTCGACCCGAACTTCCAGTACATCGCGGTGGGAGTGGTCGTCCTCGTCGCGGTCGAGCTCGACGTCTTGCGGGCCCTCGTCGAGAACCGGTTCCGAAGCATGCAGGCGAGGCTCGCATGACTGACGCCGTTCACGTCGTGGTGCCCTCCGACGTGGAACCCGTCCTGCGCGTTCGTGGTGCCACCAAGACCTTCGGGGCCGTGGTTGCACTCGAGGGCGTCGACCTCGAGGTCCGCGCCGGTGAGGTTCTCGCCCTGCTCGGCGACAACGGCGCCGGCAAGTCGACCCTCATCAAGTGCATCAGCGGCGTCCACAAACTCGACCGAGGCGAGATCCAGATCGACGGGGCCCCCGTGCAGATCACCTCGGCGGCCGATGCCCGATCAAATGGGATCGAGACCGTCTACCAAGACCTGGCCCTGTTCGACAACCTCAACCCGACGGCGAACTTCTTCGCCGGCCGCGAAGTGGCGGGGCCGTCCTGGTTGCCACGCGGTCTCCAGTGGATGAAGCAGAAGGAGATGTCCACCCGTACCAAAGACCTTCTCGACCGTTTGCAGATCCGGCTCCCTGACTTCGATGCTGACGTGGCGCTGATGTCGGGGGGCCAACGCCAGGCGGTGGCGGTCGCGCGAGCCGTGGCGTTCTCCTCGAAGCTCGTCATCCTCGACGAGCCGACTGCCGCCCTCGGGCTTCGGGAGTCGGCGCGGGTCCTGGAGCTGGTCGATCGGCTCCGAACCTCCGGCGTCGCGGTCATCTTGATCTCTCACAGCATGGATCACGTGATGGCGGTCGCGGACCGGGCGATGGTCATGCGCCGCGGCCGCAAGATCGGCGAGGCGCCGGCGACCGCGGACAACCAAGAGCAACTCGTGTCCTGGATCGTCGGGGCCCGAGGGAGCATCACCGTTTGAAGCTTCACCACCTGGACGCACGGCACGTGCGGCAGATCCGACAAGAAGGAGCAACACACATGTCGACTCGACTGAAGGCGCTGGTCGTGCTCGGAGCGGCGGCGATGCTCATCACCGCGTGCAGCAGCAGCGGCGGGGGGACCGCGGCGCCGTCCGGGAGTACCGCGGCGCCGTCCGGGAGTACCGCGGCGCCGTCCGTGAGTGCGAGCGCAGCCGCGGACGAGAAGATCAAGGTCACTCTTCTCACCAAGGCCACGGGCGGTTTCTGGGATGCCATGATCGCGGGGGCCAAGCAGTATGAGACCGATCACCCGGACGACATCGAGCTCACGACCAACGCGTGCAAGACCAACGACGACACGCCCTGCCAGATCGCGCAGATCCAGGACGCTGTCACCAAGGGCGCCCAGGCGATCGTGATCTCCCCGATGGGCGTTGGCGTCACCGATGCCCTCAATGAGGCTCAGCAGGCAGGCGTCCGGATCGTCTTCGTCGACAACACGATCCCCGGTGTCGTGCCGGATGCGGTTGCGGCTACGAACAACGTCAAGGGCGGCGAGGCTGCCGGCGCGTACATCAAGACCCAGCTGAAGTCGGGCGACACCATCGGTCTGCTCGAAGCCGTGCGTGGCGTGCCGAACCTCGACCAGCGCATCGACGGTGTCAAGGCAGCGCTCGAAGGTACTGGCGTCGAGGTCGTGATCGGGGGCTCAGCAGACCCTGTGTGACACCAAGACCGGCGCCTCGGTGACGCAGGACCTGCTCACCAAGTACCCGAACCTCACAGCGATCTACTCGGCGTGCGACTCCCCGGCGATGGGTGCCGTGGCGGTCGCGGAGTCCAAGCAGCACCCGCTGCTGATCTTCGGCTACGACGGTGACCCGGAAATGGCCAAGCTCATCGTGGCAGGCAAGACCACAGCCACGATGGCGCAGTCGCCGTTCAAGATGACGAACCTCGGCGTCGAGGCGGCGGTCAAGTCGCTCAAGGGCGAGAACTACGTGAAGGCCATCGACACGGGCACCACGCTCGTGACGAAGGACAACGCGGCCGACTTCACGTCAGCCTGGCAGTAACTCCTTCCGCATGGGAGCACGCTTCGGACGCCGGCTCAAAGGGCATCCGAAGGGCCCGGCACTACCGGTGAGTGCCGGGCCACGTGCTCCCGTGAAACCCACATCCGCACACATCCAGTCGACGACCTCATCGTCCCAGCTTCGGAGTGCGACTCGTGACAACGGCACAGGCCGTGGTGGACAGCCACATCCACTTCTGGGACACCGACCGATTCGACTACCCCTGGCTCCAAGGCTTCAGCGAACTGAACCGCCCATTCGTCCCCGCAGACCTAGACGTGGGCGAGGTCCAGATCGAAGCCCTGATCTTCGTCCAGGCCAACCCCGTCTGGGACGTGGTGGACCAGGAGACCGCGTGGGTCCAGCACCTTCGCGAGGGCGATAGACGGATCCAGGCATTGGTGGCCGGTTTGCCCCTCGACCGCGGCGCGGCCGCGGTCAACGCCTCGCTTGAACGACTCAGTCACGAGTCGGGGGTGGCGGGGGTACGCCAGCTCATTCAGGACGAACCCGAAGGGTTCTCCGTGCAAGCCCCGTTCGTGGAGGCCGTCCGACTGGCCGGCCAGTTCGGGCTGACGGTCGACCTCTGCGTCCGGAACCACCAGATCACCGAGGTAACGAAGCTCGCCGAACTCTGCCCGGAGGTCACATTCGTGCTCGACCACCTGGGCAAGCCGGACGTCGCAGCTGGCCAATGGACCGGTTGGCTCCAAGACATCAAGGCCATGGCACGCCTGGACAACGTCCGCTGCAAGCTGTCCGGCCTGACCACAGAGGCGGACGAAGGCACTCGCGGCACGAACAACATCCGTCGGTACCTTCGGGCAGCTGTCGACGCCTTTCGGCCGGAGCGCTGCATGTTCGGCAGCGACTGGCCCAATGCCAGCCTCCAGATCTCCTACGCGGGGTGGGTCTCCCTCGTCCTCGACTCAGTGTCGGACCTCGCCGCCCGTGAAAGGGATCGAGTCATGCGGGGCACAGCGCTGGAGGTCTACGCACGGGCCTGGGAGTCCAGATGAAGATCAACCCGACCGGCAGCCGCCGGCCGCTCATGCGTAGGGCATCAGGCGATGCCCTTGGGTGCGCGATCAGCAGCGGCCCCGCAGCCGCACTCACGAGGGGTCCGCATCGATGACGCGATTCGTCAGCATGGAGACCCGGGACATCCGGTTTCCCACCTCCGTTGGCCTGCACGGGTCAGATGCCATGAACCCGGCGCCGGACTACTCCGCGGCCTACGTGGTCATCACGACGGATGCCGGAGACGGGCATGAGGGCCACGGCTTCGTCTTCACGACCGGTCGTGGCAACGACATCCAGACCGTAGCCATCCGGGCCCTCAGCAGCTGGGTCGTCGGACGCGACGTCGAGGAGACGCTGGACGGACTGGGAGATCTCGGTCGTGAGCTGACCGGCGACGCCCAGCTGAGGTGGCTCGGCCCCGAGAAGGGCGTCGTGCACATGGCGGCGGGTGCGGTGCTCAACGCCTTGTGGGACCTGCGCGCCAAACGTGCTGGCCAACCGCTGTGGGAGCTGCTCTCGGGCCTGTCCCCCGAGGAGATCGTCGATCTGGTCGACTTCCGCTACCTCAGCGATGCGCTCACCCGCGATGAGGCCCTGGGCATCCTCCGAGGGGCAGAGCCGGGCCGCGCGGCCCGCACCGCACAGCTCCTGAGCACGGGATACCCCGCCTACACCACCACCCCGGGTTGGCTCGGCTACGACGACGAGAAGTTGGCCCGGCTCTCCGTCGAGGCTGTCGAGGACGGCTTTCGGTTCATCAAGCTCAAGGTCGGCCGCGACCTCGAAGAGGACGTCCGACGGATGGCGATCGCGCGCGCTGCCGTCGGCCCGGACATCGCGATCGCCGTGGACGCCAACCAGCGATGGGAGGTCGCCGAGGCCATCGACTGGATCAACAAGCTCTCCCAGTTCGACCCCTACTGGATCGAGGAGCCGACCAGCCCCGATGACGTCCTGGGCCACGCCGCGATCCGCGCTGGGGTCGCCCCGGTGCTCGTTGCGACCGGTGAGCACGTCGCCAATCGCGTCGTCTTCAAGCAGATGCTCGCCGCTGGCTCCCTCGACATCCTGCAGATCGACGCCACCAGGGTCGGCGGGGTGAACGAGAACATCGCGATTCTCCTGCTCGCGGCGAAGTTCGGGGTTCGGGTCTGCCCGCATGCAGGTGGCGTCGGGCTGTGCGAGCTCGTGCGGCACCTGTCGATGTTCGACCTCGTCGCCGTCAGTGGAAGCACCGAAGGGCGTGTCATCGAATACGTCGACCACCTCCACGAGCACTTCCTCGACCCGGCGGTGCTCCAGCACGGGCACTACGTCGCGCCGACCATGCCGGGGTTCAGCAGCCAGATGCTTCCCGCCACCCTCGAGGAGTATCAGTTCCCCGACGGACGCATATGGACGACTCAGGGGAAGTCGTGACGACCGAGACCACGGCTGCCCGCTACGTCGGCGGTCACGCCATCGACGTCGCCCCCGTGGCTCAACAGGCCCCAGGACCGGGAGAGGTCCGGATCGACGTGGCCTTTACCGGCATCTGCGGGACCGACCTGCACATCGTGCACGGGGACATGGATCAGCGCGTCACCGTGCCAGCTGTTCTTGGTCATGAGATGTCCGGACGGATCGCCGAGATCGGACCGGGAGTCAACACGTGGTCGGTGGGCGACCCCGTCACGGTGATGCCCCTCGAGTGGTGCGGCACCTGCCCCGCCTGCCTGGCCGGCCACCAACACATCTGCCAGCGACTCATCTTCGTCGGCATCGACTCCCCCGGCGCCATGCAGTCCTCGTGGACGGTCCCATCACGCATCCTCGTCCGGCTGCCGGACGAGATCTCGCTGCGGGACGCAGCGCTCGTGGAACCCACGGCAGTGGCCGTTCACGACGTCCGACGAGCCCAGCTCTCGCCGGGTGAGCAGGTCCTTGTGGTCGGTGGCGGGCCGGTCGGGCTGCTCGTCGCCGTGGTCGCCCGCGAGGTCGGTGGCGAGGTGCTGGTCCTCGAGGTCGACGCCCACCGACGGTCGGTCATCGCCGGCTCGGCTTCGACGTGCTCGACCCGACCACCGACGACGTGGCCGCCCACCTGGAAGCTGGACCGGGGGCGCCGGCGTCCCGCTGGCGTTCGAGGTGTCCGGTTCACAACCCGGTCTGGACACGGCCGATCGATGCCCTCGCCGTGCGCGGCCGGCTCGTCGTCGTCGCCATCCACCCACAGCCCCGCCCGGTCAGCCTGTTCCGGCTCTTCTGGCGTGAGCTGACGGTCATCGGCGCGCGTGTCTACGAACGTGCCGACTACGAGCGCGCGGTCGACCTCGTCGCCGCGGGGGTCGTCCCCGCCGACGCCCTGATCTCCGCCGTGGTGCCGTTGTCGGAGGCCGCCGACGCGTTCGTGCAGCTCGAACGTGGCGGCGGAGTCATGAAGGTCCTCATCGACTGCCGAGCGAGCGCCGACGCGTGACCAGGCTCTTCGACCTGAGCGGCCGGCTCGCCGTCGTTACGGGCGCACGCCGCGGCATCGGCCGGGCCATGGCGGAGGCGCTCGCCGAAGCCGGCGCCGACATCATCGGTGTCAGCGCCTCCATGGAGGCCGAGGGCAGTGTCCTCGAGCGGCGGGTACGAGCGTGCGGGCGCGAGTTCACCGGGCTCGCGGCCGACTTCGCGAACCCGGAGGACGTACGCAGGCTGGCCCAGCTGCTGAATGACCTCGCACGGCCGGTGGACATCCTGGTCAACAACGCAGGCACCATCGCGCGCGCACCCGCGGCCGAGCACACCGACGAGGACTGGGACCGCGTCCTGCAGGTCGACCTGACGAGCCAGTTCGTCCTCACCCGTGAGATCGGCCGCTCGATGATCGCCCGGGGCAGCGGCAAGGTCATCTTCACGGCCTCGATGCTGAGCTTCCAGGGCGGGATCAACGTGCCCGGCTACACCGCCGCCAAGAGCGGCCTCGTCGGGCTCACCAAGGCGCTGTCCAACGAGTGGGCGTCGAAGGGCGTGAACGTCAACGCCATCGCGCCCGGCTACATCGCCACCGACAACACCCAGGCGCTGTACGACGACCCCGACCGGCACCGCTCGATCCTGGAACGCATCCCGGCCGGTCGCTGGGGTCAGCCATCCGATCTCGCCGGCGCCACCGTGTTCCTGGCGTCCGCCGCCTCGGACTACGTCAACGGCATCGTCGTGCCGGTCGACGGGGGATGGCTCGGTCGGTGAGCGGCTCACCCGTCCTCGACCGTCTGGGCGACCTGGGCGTGATCCCCGTGGTCGTCATCGACGATCCGTCGCGAGCCGCGGCGCTCGGCTCAGCCCTCCTCCTCGGTGGGCTGCCGTGCGCCGAGGTCACGCTACGCACCGACACGGCGCTCGAGTCGCTACGCGCCTTGGCCGAGAACCCCGACCTGCTCGTCGGCGCCGGGACCGTCCTTCGTCCAGCGCAGGTCGAGGCTGCCCTGCAAGCGGGCGCCCGCTACATCGTGTCCCCCGGCTTCTCCGCGTCGGTGGTCAGTGAGTGCCAGCGCTCCGGAGTCCCCGTGCTTCCCGGTGTCGCGACCGCCACCGAGATCCAGGTAGCACTCGAAGCTGGCCTCGAGGCTGTGAAGTTCTTCCCCGCCGAGGCCTCCGGCGGGCTAGCGGCGCTCAAGGCGTTGGCGGCCCCGTTCAGAGGACTCCGGTTCGTGCCCACCGGAGGCATCACGGCCGACGGTCTGGCCAGCTACCTCGCAGAGCCGTCGGTCCTCGCGGTCGGCGGGTCCTGGCTGGTGTCGGCGGACCTGCTCGCTGCCCAGGACTTCGCGCAGATCACCGACCTAGCGGCCGCAGCCGTCCGGGTCGTGCGGGGCGCACGCACAGGGGTGGGCGCGTGAGCCTGCAGCTGCGCCCCGCCGCCGACTGCCACTTCGACGCTGTCGCCCTCGGCGAGGTCATGCTGCGCCTCGATCCTGGCGAGGGTCGGATCCGCACCGCCCGCCAGTTCCACGTCTGGGAAGGCGGGGGCGAGTACAACGTGGCCCGCGGACTGCGACGCTGCTTCGGGCTGCGCACCGCGGTCGTCACCGCCCTGGCGGACAACGACATCGGGCGCCTCGTCGAGGACCTCATGCTCCAGGGCGGAGTCGACACCTCGCTCGTGCGCTGGGCGCCGTACGACGGAATCGGTCGGGACGTCAGGAACGGCCTGAACTTCACCGAACGGGGGTTCGGTGTCCGCGGGGCCGTCGGCGTCTCCGACCGGGGTCACACAGCAGCCAGCCAGCTGCGCGCGGGCGACGTCGACTGGGACGCCCTCTTCGGTGGCCCGGGCGTGCGCTGGCTGCACACAGGCGGGATCTTCGCCGGGCTGTCGGACACGACGCCCGACGTCGTCATCGAGGCACTGAAGGCCGCTCGACGCCACGGCACCGTCGTCTCTTACGACCTCAACTACCGACCGAGCCTGTGGAAGGCCATCGGCGGGAAAGCACGGGCGCAGCAGGTCAATCGGGGCATCGCGCCGCTCGTCGACGTGATGATCGGCAACGAGGAGGACTTCGGCGCCTGCCTCGGCATCGATGCCGGACAGTCCGAAGCCGGTTTGCTGGAGCTCGAGAGCGACGGCTACCTCCGCATGATCGAGTCAGTCACGGCGGCCTTCCCGAACCTCAAGGCCGTGGCCACCACGGTGCGCACAGTGCGCACGGCCACAGTGAACGACTGGACCGCCCTCGCGTGGTCGCGTGAGACCGGCCTGGTGCGATCGGTGGAACGGCCCGGGATGGAGATCCTCGACCGGGTCGGGGGTGGGGACAGCTTTGCCTCAGGCTTGATCTACGGGCTGATGACGGACGACGACCTCGCCGGCGCTGTCGAGATCGGGGCCGCTCATGGCGCCCTCGCGATGACGACGCCAGGAGACACTTCCTCGGCCACGTTGGCGGAGGTCCTGGCCCTCGTCAGCGGAGCCGGAGCGCGGGTGCAACGCTGACGCCCGCATCGCCGACGGAGCAGAGAAGCGTGGTTCGTGTTCAGTGACCTGGCCGGCCAGGACCTGTGGGACTGGCATCGGCTCGGTCGTGTACAAGCCGACCCGCAGCTATCCTAGTCCGGAAAGCTCACTCCTAGTCCGAGCTCGGCAGCGACTGGAGCCGCAGCGGCGCCGGCCGCGGGCAGCGGCTCGCGACGTCGACCCGGCGACCGGTCCGGGCCGACTCCAGGAGCGATTCCATGACGTCCAGCACGTGGAACGCGAGGGCGCCACCGGCGCGCGGCTCCTCTCCGGCGGGGGTCGCCGCCAGGTCCGCGATCCCGTACGCCGCGCGCGCTGCGCTCGGTACCCGGCGCTGATCGGCGAGCGTGACGGCCGGCCGGATCCCGTCGAGGCTTCGCGCAGCTCGACGTCGCCGCGGAACAGGTTCGGCGTCCGGCGCGATGAGCGACCTCAGGCTGCCCGTGGATCTGCGATCGCGCGACGCCCTGGAGACGACCGCGTCGAAGCTCATGACGAGCGTCGAGATCGGCGCCGGGCCGGGACGCGATCCGCCGCCGCCACGATCTCGATCGCGTCGAGCCGGCGGGCGGTGTCGAGGTACTGCCGGGCGATCGCGCCGCAACCGATCATCCCGATCCTCACCGGCCAGCCCACAGCAGCCCCCGCTCAATGACGGTGTGGACGGTAGGATGGGCGAGGACGTCGAGGCTGTGGCCGGGGGTGCAGACGAAGATCCGGCCCTTGCCCCAGCGCCGCGTCCAGATGGCGGGCGAGGTGATCTCGCGGTGCCACTCATCCCACGGCCGGACCTTCTGGGTCGTCGTCGCGAGGACGTCGAGATAGCGGTCCCAGAGCACCCAGTACTGCTCGGTGACCAGGTCGAAGTCCGCGAGGCCCCGGGTGATGGGGTGGTCGGCCGCGGCCGGCAGCAGGTTGACCGTGTACGGCACGTAGTTGTTCTCGGGTCCGTCGCCGGTGATCGTCGCCGGGTCCTTGCCCGGATGGCACGCGAACTGGGCGCCGATGAGCTGGAAGTAGTCGGACGAGTTGCGATACGAGTCGGCGATTCCGCCATGCCAGCCCGCCATGCCGGTCCCGTTGGCGATTGCCGCGCGCAGGCCCGCAAGCTCGTCGCGGGCGATCGTCGCCATGGTGTTGCACTGCATGATCAGGTCGGTCCGCGCCATCAGGTCCGGATCGGCGTACGGCGCCGGCGAGTCGAAGATCCGGACCTCGTAGCCGTTCGCCTCGAGGTGCGGGATGAACAGGTCCGTCGCCTCGATGGGCGCGTGGCCGTCCCAGCCCCCGCGGACGACGATGGCGAGCTTCGATGGGGCAGTCGGCATGCGGGAAGCGGTCTCCGTTCTAACGGTGGGATGGGCCGGCGACGCGATCCGCGGGTCCGAGCCGGGCGGCGCGGGCGCCGCATGATCCCGGGCGACAGCCCTGGCGGACATCGTCCGAGTTCTATCACGGCTCCGGCTTCCGCGGCGGCGCTCCATTGATTTGGGCGTCCAGAATCAGGTGCCCAAAGATCAGGGGAGTCAGGTGCCCATTGCATCGAATCGCCTCCTTGGCGACGGATGCCCGCACCGGCTCAGACCACCAGATGTTGTGCTTCGCTGTTCGACCAACTCAACAGCTGGTAGGGATGGCTGGCGAGGAAGGATTCGAACCTTCGATCTCCTGATCCAGAGTCAGGCGCCTTACCGCTTGGCCACTCGCCAGTGACGCGCCCGAGATGATACCGCAGAGATCGCGGCCGGCCGCCGACCGGCCGGCCAAGGTATTGGCGGGATCGTCCCGTTTCCGGCAAGGTTACGGCGTGGAATCGGCGACCTGTAGCCATCTCGATATGGTCCGCGACGTCGTGCCCTCGGCTCCGGGTTGCGAGGACTGCGTCAAGATTGGAAGCTGGTGGGTCCATCTGCGGATGTGCCTGACCTGCGGCTACGTGGGATGCTGCGACTCCTCGCCGAATCGCCACGCATCGGCTCACGCACCTACGGCGGGGCACCCGGTCGTCCGCTCGATGGAGCCTGGTGAGGACTGGGTGTGGTGCTACGTCGACCAGGTCCTCGTGGCGGCCTGACGACCGCGTTGCCGGCCGGCCGACGCGACTGAAGGAGGTCCAGTGATGCCACGCAAGACGTTAAAGACTGCCGCTCGAGGTGGAGCGACGAGTTCGACGAACGGCCGCCGACGATCGCCGGAGCCGCGCCTCGCGCCGCTCGGCAAGGAGGTCCAGCGGTTCGGCTCGCTCCGGCTCGCCCCCATCGCGCTGGAGTCGACCGCCCGCTCCGAGAGCTGCCGATTGCTGAACGAGATCCTCGCCGACTCGATGATCCTCTATGCGCTCTACAAGAAGCACCACTGGCTCGTCGCCGGGCCGACCTTCTACCAGCTCCACCTGCTCTTCGACAAGCACGCCGAGGAGCAGAGCGAGCTGATCGATCTGCTCGCCGAGCGAGTCCAGAGCCTCGGCGGGATCGCCGTCGGTGACCCTCGCCACGCGGCCGAGCTGACCACGATCGACCGGCCGCCGAACGGCTCCGAGGACGTGCCGGCGATGATCCACCGGCTGCTCGACGCCCACGAGGCGATCATCGAGAAGGTCCGCGACGCGATCGACGCGCACGGAGAAAAGCGAGGACTGGGGCTCGAACGACCTGCTGATGGGCGACGTCCTGCGCCGCCACGAGCTCCAGGTCTGGTTCGTCGCGTCCCACGTCGTCGACATCCCGCTGATCGAGGGCTAACTCGCGAGCGCCTCCCGGAACAGCGTCGTGAGCTGATCCCACTCGACGAGGAACGCATCGTGGCCCTTCGTCGAGTGGAGCTCGCGGTAGCGGGTCGCGACGCCCGCAGCCGCCGCGGCCTCCACCAGCCGGTGGACCTGCCGCGGGCCGTACAGGATGTCGCCCTCGATCCCGATCCCCGTCAGCACCGTACCGCCGTCGGCCAGCCGCCGGAGGGCCGCTTCGAGCCCGCCGCGACCGCTGCCGATGTCGTGGTGATCCATCGCCCCGGCCAGCGTCCGGTAGGTGTCGCCGTCGAACCGCTCGACGAGCTTGGTGCCCTGGTGGTCGAGGTAGCTGACGATCGACGGCCGGCCATCCGGCTCGAGCTGCCGACCAAACCGCTCGTCGAAGTCGTCCTCGCTGCGATAGGTCGTCATCGCCAGCTGTCGGGCCAGGGCCAGGCCGTCGTCGCCGAGCCGATCAATGAGAGCGACCTGGATCCGGTTCCAGGCCATCGCCATGGGACCGGTCGCCGCCGGGGCGGCGATCGGCACGACATTGTCGACCGCGGCAGGCCGCTCGACGGCGAGCTCGAGGGCCACCATCCCGCCGAGCGAGCCGCCCGTCACGAGGGCGACACGCTCGATCCCGAGAGCATCCAGGAGCTGCCACTGGGCGCGCGCCTGGTCGCGCGTCGAGACGACAGGAAAGTCCGATCCATACGGACGACCCGTCCGTGGGTCGTCCGAGCTGGGCCCGGTCGTCCCGTACCGCCCACCGAGGAGATTGGCGCAGAGCACGCCGTAGCGCTCGGTGTCGAATGCCCGACCCGGACCGATCAGGGGCTCCCACCAGTCGCCCGCCGCGTCGGCGGAACCGGTGAGGGCGTGGATCACGACGATCTGGGGGCCGTCGGCGGGGCCCGCGCCATCGTGGCGATAGGCGACGGTCAGGTCCGAAAGGACCGTCCCGTCGCCCAGGGTGAAGCGACCGAGCGGGGCCGTCTCCACCCGGCCGGTCCCGATCGGTAGCCTGCCCGCCGTCACCGACGGGTTTGCGGTCATCCGGCGGCGCCGACGAGGTCGCCGTCGGCAGTCACCGCCTCGCTGGCGGCCCTGAGAGCCTGGTCGAGATCGGCGATCAGGTCGTCGACGTGCTCGAGCCCGACGGACAGCCGGATCAGGTCCGGCGTCGTGCCGGTCGAGACCTGCTCCTCCGGGTCGAGCTGGGAGTGGGTCGTCGAGGCTGGGTGGATGATCAGCGACTTGGCGTCGCCGACGTTGGCCAGCAGGCTGAAGACCTGGACGCTGTCGATCAGCCGCCGGCCGGTCTCGACACCACCCTTGATCCCGAAGGTCACGATCCCGCCGAAGCCACCGCTGAGGTACTTCGTCGCCTGCTTGTACGAGGGATGGGACTCGAGGCCCGGATAGCTCACCCACGTGACCTCGTCGCGGGTCTCCAGCCAGCGGGCGATGGCAAGGGCGTTCTCGCTGTGGCGCTGGATCCTGAGGGGCAGCGTCTCGAGCCCCTGGAGGAAGAGGAAGGCGTTGAACGGGCTGAGAGCCGCGCCGACGTCGCGGAGACCCTGGACGCGGAGCTTCAGGATGAACGCGGCCGGTCCGAAGGCGGCCGTGTAGCTGATCCCGTGGTAGGACGGATCCGGGTCGACGAAGTCCGCCTTGAAGCGCTCCGAGGCGGCCCAGTCGAACGTGCCGCCGTCGACGACGACGCCGCCGATCGCGGTCCCGTGTCCACCGATCCACTTCGTCGCGGAGTGGATGACGATGTCGGCGCCGTGCTTGATCGGCTGGGCGAGGAGCGGCGCGAACGTGTTGTCGACGATGACCGGGACGCCTCGGGCGTGGGCCACGTCGGCGATCGAGGCGAGGTCGTGGACGTCGAGGCGAGGATTGCCGATCAGCTCGAGAAATACCGCCTTGGTCTTGCCATCGATCGCCCGACCGAAGGCCGACGGGTCCGAGCCGTCGACATAGCGGGTGGTGATCCCGATCTTCGGGAGTGTGTGGGTGAACAGGTTGTACGTCCCGCCGTACAGGCTGGACGAGCTGACGATGTTGTCGCCGGCCCGAGCGAGGTTGAGGATCGTCAGTGTCTCGGCGGCCTGGCCAGATGCCAGCCCGAGGCCGGCGATGCCGCCCTCGAGGGCGGCCACGCGCTCCTCGAAGACCGCCGTCGTCGGGTTCATGATCCGGGTGTAGATGTTGCCGAACTCCTCGAGCCCGAAGAGTCGGGCCGCGTGGGCGGCATCGTCGAAGACGTAGCTGGTCGTGGCGTAGATCGGGACCGCCCGGGCCTTGGTCGTCGGGTCGACGGTCTGGCCGGCGTGGAGCGCCTTGGTCTCGGGTCGGAATGTCGTGGGGTCGAGCTCTGCCATTGCTGGCTGTCCTCCGTGAACGAAATCGTCTGTGCGGTTGCTGCGAGGCCCGGTGCCGTGGGAAGGGCTGGTGTCGGCGGCTACCCGTCGCGTCGCTCGGAGGAAACAAAAAGACCGCGGCTCCGGCTGTGGAGTCCGCGGCCCCGGGACCTCGTCTTCAGTCCCGCGCCTTTGTCTGGTTGGCTGCGCGAGACGTCAGACCCCATCCTCCGCACGGCGGGGCCGCCAGCGCATACACATCGAACGGGTCGGGGAAATCTGTTTCACGGCGTGTAAATGGTGACGGACGGAGCGACGACACGTCAACCGTCCCGACAGAATCGCATCCATTGTCCCGCCGGACGCACGAGCTCGGCTCCACCGACCGCGGACCGCTAGGCTTTGCCCGTGACCGCGATTCCGTCGACCTTCCGAGCGTACGTTGCCGAGCGGGGCGGCGATGAGACCGTGGAGCGAGGCGTCCGGACGTTCGATGCGGTCAACCTGCCGGACGGCGAGGTGGACGTCCGAGTCGACTGGTCGAGCGTCAATTACAAGGATGCCCTCGCGACGATCGCAGACGGCAGGGTCGCCCGCATCAGTCCGCTCATTCCCGGCATCGACATTGCCGGGGAGGTCGTCGCATCGCGCGACCCGGAATTCCAGGCCGGCCAGGCGATCCTCGCCCACGGCTACGACATCGGCGTCGCCCGCCACGGTGGCTTCGGCGAGTACGCGAGACTCCCCGCCGCCTACGTCGTGCCGCTGCCAGAGGGGCTGACCGGCCGCGAGGCGATGGCGATCGGGACGGCCGGGTTCACGGCCGCGATGTCGGTCGCCGCGCTGGAGGAGCGCGGGCTCCGCGCTGGCGACGGCCCGGTGCTCGTGACCGGCGCGAGCGGCGGCGTCGGGAGCAGCGCGATCGCCATCCTCGCGACGCGCGGCCACGAGGTCTGGGCGGCCACCGGCAAGTCAGACGAGGAACAGCGGCTGCGTTCGGTCGGCGCGGCCGGGATCGTGCCGCGCGACGAGGTCACCGCGGAAAGCCCGCGACCGCTCGAGTCCGCCCGCTGGGCCGGGGCGATCGACGCAGTCGGCGGCGCCACGCTCCCATACGTGCTCCGGACGCTTCGGCCCGGCGCCGCCGTCGCGTCCTCCGGCAACGCCGGCGGGCCGACGCTCAGCACCACGGTCCTGCCCTTCATCCTCCGTGGCGTGGCGCTGCTTGGCATGGACTCATCGGCTGTCCCCATCGATGCCCGGCGGGCGCTGTGGGCTCGCCTCGGCACCGATCTCCGCCCGAACGGCCTCGGCGAAGGGGTGACGGAAGTGACCCTCGAAACGCTCGAGCCGGCGCTCGACGGGATCCTGGCCGGTGCAGCCCGCGGCCGCTGGGTGGTCCGCGTCTCCGCCTGACCGTCAGTCGAGTTCGCCTCGCAACTGCGCCAATGCTCGGGTCAGCGGTTCGAGCGCGGTGTCGGCCGGGTAGGGCGTCCGGAGGACCGCGGCGTCGATGTCGAGCCGGCCGTCATGAACGAGCCTTGCCAGCTCTGCAACGTCCCTGAACTCCGTCATCTGGCGGACGGCAAACCCGCGATCGCCGATCGATCCGTGGCCGGGAACGACGGACCCGGTGACAAGCTCCACGAGGCGTTCGACGGTGCCCGGCCAATCGATCGGATAGGCGTCGCCGAAGAACGGCGTCGCATCGTTCTCGAGGAGGTCGCCCGCGAACATGACGTCGACGCCGGGAACGAGCACCACGATGTCGTTGTCGGTGTGGCCACGCCCGAGATAGCGGAGCTCGACCGACCGGCCACCCGGGTCGATCTCGACGATCGCGGACTCGGGGAACGTTCGGTCCGGCGGGTCGAAGATGACATCGGCGAGCTCCTCGGCCAGGTACGGAAGGGTCGCGGCTGCAGCCGAACGCTGCCGCCGTCCGGTCGACTGGATCATCGTTGCGCAGCGGTCGTGGCCCCAGATCTCCGCTGGGCGGAAGATGTGATTTCCGAAGCAGTGGTCGGAGTGGCCGTGGGTGTTGACGACGACGCGGACGGGGAGGGGAGTGATCGCCCGGATGTCGGCGAGCGTCTCCTCCGCCTGCCGATGGCTGATGCGCGTGTCGATGAGGAGGGCGCCCGCGTCGCCGAGGACGACCCCGATGTTCTGGTCGTAGAACGCGTATCGCCTGACGAAGACGCGGTCGCCGATCTCGGTCCATTCGGGCATGGCGCGCAGCGTAGCGGGTTGGACGCCTACGATCCCGTCGAACGTGTGGTGCTACGATTAGGGCAATTGAACAGTTCGCCTCCGGGGAGCGCAGCGCGCGCTGAGAGTGTGGTTCGACCACAGACCCGCGGAACCTGATCTGGTTCGTACCAGCGAAGGAAGCAGGCCCGCCGACTCGTCGCCGTCCCGGTCTCCTGGGGCGGCGTTGCTGTCGGAAGGAACCGTTTGTGAAGATCATCGCTGCCTGCCTCGCCCTCGCGCTCCTCTGGGGATGCGGGTCCGACGGCAACCGGGCCTCGGCGCCCGCCTCGCCCTCTGGCGCTCCGTCCATCGTGTCGTCGACGGTCCGGCTCGCCCTCGACTGGACACCCAACACCGATCACACCGGGTTCTACGTGGCACGGGCGAAGGGCTGGTATGCCGCGGCCGGGATCGACCTCCAGGTCCTTCCGTATGCCACGGCGACCCCGGAGACGCTCCTCGCGGCCCACCAGGCCGAATGCGGGATCAGCTTCCAGGACTCGCTGACATTCGCGGTCGCTGCCGGTGCCGACATCGTCAGCGTCGCCGCGATCCTCCAGCGCACCGCCTCTGCGATCGGTGTCCTCGCCGACGGTCCGATCGAGCGGCCGCGCGATCTCGACGGCAAGACGTACGCGGGCTTCGGCTACCCGAACGAGCTTCCCACGCTGAAGGCCGTGATCCAGGCCGACGGTGGAACCGGGGAGTTCGACGTCGCGACGCTCGACAGCGCCGCGTACGAAGCGCTCTACAACAAGAAGGCTGACTTCACGATTCCGTTCACCGCCTGGGAAGGCGTCGAAGCCGACCTCCGCGGGATCGACCTGCGCTACTTCCGTTTCGCGGATTACGGCTTCCCGGAGTTCTACCAGGTCGTGCTCGCCTGCGATCGTGAGTGGCTCGAGCGCGACCCGGACGCCGCCAGACGGTTCGTCGATGCGACCGTCAAGGGCTTCGAGTTCGGCGTCGAGGATCCCGACGCCGCCGCCGACATCCTCGTCGCGGAGAACCCCGGGGTCTTCGACGCGAACCCCGATCTGCCGCGAGCGAGCCAGCGGTACCTGGTCGACGAGGGATATCTCGTCGACGAGGAGGGTCGGTTCGGCCGGCAGACACCCGAGCGATGGCGGGACTACTCGCAGTTCCTCTTCGACCAGGGCCTCCTGGTTGATGCCGAGGGGAATCCTGTGACCCGCCTCGACTACGCGGCGCTGTTCACCAACGACTTCCTCCCGTGAGCGAGCGTCCGTGACGCGGCAGTCGCTGTGGCCACCGGTCGTCCTCGTGGCCGCGTTTCTCGTGGCCTGGGAGCTCTACGCACGCGCCTCAGGGGTGAGCCCGTTCGTCCTGCCCTCGCCCTCCCGCGTCCTGGACTCGCTCTGGGAGTTCCGCGGCGATGCCGCTCGCCACGCTCTCCCGACGATCCTCGAGACGCTCCTCGGCTTCTCCGCGTCGATCGCGGCCGCGATCGGTGCCGCGGTCGTCATGGACCGGCTCCCGATCGTCCGCCGCGCGCTCGCCCCGCTGCTGATCGGCTCACAGACCGTCCCGATCGTGGCGATCGCCCCGCTGATCGTCGTGTGGTTCGGTTTCGGGCTCGCCCCGAAGATCCTCGTCGTCATCCTCGTCACGTTCTTCCCGATCACGGTCGCGCTGCTCGACGGGTTCGCCTCGACGCCGACGGACGCGACAGACCTGATGCGCTCGCTCGGTGCTTCGAACGACCAGACGTTCAGGAAGCTGCGCTGGCCGTCCGCCCTGCCGGCGCTCTTCACCGGCCTTCGGATCTCGGCGACGTATGCGGTCATCGCCGCCGTCATCGCGGAGTACGTCGGCGCCACCGAAGGGCTCGGGATCTGGATGGTGCTGTCGCAGCGCTCGTTCCGAACGGACCTCGTCTTCGCCGCGATCCTTCTGACCGCCGTCCTCAGCATCGTGCTGTTTGCGCTCGTCCTGGCTGCCGAGCGTGCCGTGATTCCGTGGTACCGGGCGTCTCGCGCGGCGCGCCTGCCGGAACGCACCGCCGAAGCGGCGTAACGTAGGGGCCACAGTCCCCGCGAACGCGACCAATGCGAATCACAGCGAGCTGGCGACACGCCGCTCGAATCCGTGCAGGAGGGCCCAGGACATGACCGACGTGATCGAGCGCGTCAAGACGTACCAGCAGTTCATCGGCGGCGAGTTCGTCGATTCCGCGTCGGGCGAGACGCTCGGCGTCGAGAACCCGGCCAACGGCCAGGTGATCGCCAAGGTTCCGGCGTCCGCGGACGAGGACGTCAACCGGGCGGTCGAGGCGGCCGACAAGGCGTTCCAGACCTGGCGCCAGACGACGCCGCAGGATCGAAGCCTGATCCTGCTCAAGATCGCCGATGCGCTCGACGCGAATGCCGATGAGTTCGGCCGGCTCGAGTCGGCGAACGCAGGCAAGCCGGTCGCCGCAGCGATCGACGAGATCGCCACCTGCGCGGACCTCTTCCGATTCTTCGCCGGCGCCGCCCGGGTGATGGACGGCCTCGCAGCGAACGAGTTCCTGGCCGGCCATACCTCGATCATCCGGCGCGACCCGATCGGGGTCGTCGCGAGCATTGCCCCGTGGAACTACCCGCTCTACATGGCCTCCTGGAAACTCGGCCCGGCGCTGGCGACCGGCAACACCGTCGTCCTCAAGCCGTCCATCCGGACGCCGTTGAGCGCCCTCCGATTCGCCGAGATCCTCGCCGAGCACCTGCCGCCCGGCGTGGTCAACGTCCTGTCTGGCTCTGGTGCGACGATCGGCGACACGCTCGTCGGCCACCCGAAGGTCCGGATGGTCTCGATCACCGGCGACACGTCGACCGGCAAGCGGATCGCCCAGATCGCGGCCGGGACGGTCAAGCGGCTGCAGCTCGAGCTCGGCGGCAAGGCGCCCGTGATCATCTTCGATGACGCCGATCTGGATCTCGCCGCGGAGACCCTCAAGGCGGCCGGCTACTGGAACAGCGGGCAGGATTGCACCGCCGCGACCCGCGTCATCGCCGGGCCCGGCGTCTACGACTCGTTCGTCGACAAGCTTGCCGACCAGGTCCGGTCGATCAAGTGGGGCGACCCGGCCGACGCAGATGACCTCGATATGGGCTCATTGATCGCGCCCGCCCAGGCCGACAAGGTCCAGGGCATGGTCGATCGGGCCCGGGATGGCGCCGAAGTCATCGTCGGAGGGGTCCGACCGGATCGGCCCGGCGCCTACTACGAGCCGACCATCATCACGGGACCGGACCAGAAGTCCGAGATCATCCAGGACGAGATCTTCGGCCCGGTCGTGACCGTTCAGCGGTTCGCCGACGAGGACCAGGCCGTCGCCTGGGCGAACGACACCCCGTTCGGCCTCGCGTCATCGCTCTTCACGAGCGACATCGGCAAGGCGATGCGCGTCGCCAAGGCCCTCGACTTCGGGCACGTCTGGATCAACGAGCACTTCACGCTCGCATCGGAGACGCCGCACGGCGGGGTCAAGCAGTCCGGCTACGGCAAGGACGGCTCGAAGTACGCGCTGGAGGACTACACATTCGTCAAGCACGTGATGATCAATACGGGCACTTGACCGCGGGGCCGCCCCGACTCGAATCCGCGTTCCGGGAGGCCATCCTCGCCTGGTACGACGCCGGCGGTCGGAGCCTCCCGTTCCGTGGCACGACTGACCCATACGCGGTCCTCGTCTCCGAGGTCATGGCGCAGCAGACCCAGATCTCGCGCGTTGGCCCGGCGTGGAGCGCGTTCATGGAGACGTTCCCCACGGTCGCCGATCTGGCCGCGGCCTCGCCGGCCGACGTCCTGCGGGCGTGGCGTGGGATGGGCTACAACCAGCGGGCGCTCAACCTGTGGCGCGCGGCACGGATCGTCGTCGAGGAGCACGGCGGCCGCCTGCCGTCGGACGTCGCCACCCTGGAGCGACTGCCCGGGATCGGGCCGTACACCGCGCGTGCTGTCGCCGCCATCGCCTTCCGGGCGCCCGTCGGTGCGGTCGACACGAACGTCCGGCGGGTGCTCAACCGAGGCGATCGGTGGCGCGATCGATGCGTTCACCGCCAGGGAGCTCCAGCGGGTCGCCGACGCCGTCGTCCCGGCGGCTCGGCCCGCCGATTGGACCCACGCGCTGATGGACGTCGGCGCGACGTTCTGCAAGACGACGCGGCCGCTCTGCGCGGCGTGCCCGGCACGCGCGTCGTGCACCTATGCCGCAGCCGCCCGTGCCGACTCGACGACGCAGACTGCGGCAGCCAAGCGCGGCTCCGGCCGCAAGCCGCGCCCGGCCCCGCCGTTCACAGCCACCTCGCGATGGCTCCGCGGACGGGTCCTCGACCGGCTGCGAGAGGTCGAAGACACCGGCTGGACGAGCTTCGGCGACACGATCGGGGTCCATGGCAATGACGCCGTCGTCCAGGTGCTTGGAACGCTTGCTCGCGAGGGGCTGCTCGAGCTTGACCCGACAGACCCACGGCGAGCACGGCTCCCGATTTCCTGAACCGGCGGTCCGGTGGGCGAGCGGCTAGGCTTGGCCGGAGATGACCAACTCGCCCGCATCGTCCGATTCGCTTACCGAGCCACTGCTGCCCGCGGACGATCCCGGCCTGTTCGAGCTCGATCTGCGCGGCCTCCGCGCCCGCTGGTCGGCGACCGCGAACCGGCCGCCGATGAGCGCCGAGGCGATGATCGGCGCCGACCGAAAAGCTCAGCTGCTGGGGATTCCGGGCGAGCGGCTGATGGAGCAGGCGGGGACGGCCGCCGCGGCCGCGGCCCGGGCGCTCGCGATCGAGACCGATCGATGGATGAAGGGCCCGATCGTCATCTTCGCCGGCCCCGGCAACAACGGCGGTGACGGCTTCGTCGTCGCTCGGCGTCTCGCCAAGGTGGGAGCGCAGGTCGTCGTTGTCTTCGTCGCCACCGAGGGACGGCCGAAGGGCCGCGACGCCGCTCGAAACTGGGACCGGCTCGTCCGCGAGCCCAGGGCGACACTCATCCACGCGCCGGTCGCGCGGGATGTCGCGATCCTCGGCCAGGGGATCGAGAAGGCTTCGATCGTCGTCGACGCGCTGCTCGGCACGGGTGTCACAGGGGAGCTCCGCGAACCGATCCGGGGCGCTGTCGAGCTGATCAACAGGGCTCGCGCTGCGATGGTTCCCGTCCTCGCGGTCGACACGCCGACGGCCGTCGACCTGTCGAGCGGCCAACCGTCCGATCCGGCGGTCCGGGCCGACCTGACGATCACCTTCCACCGGCCCAAGACCGGGCTGCGGACGCGAATGGGCGCGGCTCTCGCCGGGAGGATCCTCGTGGCACCGATCGGTATCCCCGCGGAGGCCGATCGTGGCTGAGCGGGCCATCGGCCTTCGCGAGGTGCTCGTCGCGGCCGGACTGACCGTGGTCGTCGTCCTCGCTGCCGCATTCATCACGAGCCTGCTTCCGCCCGAAGGCCAGGCAATCGTCTTCCAGACACCCCTGCTGATCGTCGTCCTCCTCGTTGGAACGGCGGCGGCGCTCTGGCGGATCGCCCGGCCTCGCCCGCCGCGGGGATGACGGCCGCGCCGGCTGATCGACGCCGCCACGATCTCGCCACGCTCGCTGACGAGACGTTCGACGTACTCGTCATCGGCGGTGGCATCGTCGGCAGCGGCGCGTTGCTCGACGCGACCTCGCGAGGCCTGCGCGCCGCGCTCGTCGAGCGCGACGACATCGCCGTGGGGACGTCGAGCCGGTCGTCGCGGCTGATCCACGGTGGCCTGCGATATCTCGAACAGTTCCGGATCCACCTCGTCCGGGAAGCCCTCGCAGAGCGGGCGCGGCTGCTCCGCCTGGCGCCCCATCTCGTCCGTCTCGAGCCACTGCTCTTCCCGCTCTATGGCCGCCCCGTGGCGACCCGTGCGTTCTACGAAGCGGGGATGACCCTCTATGACGTCCTCGGGGCCCGTCGCGACGGCGGCCGGCACCGGCACCTCTCGACCGAGGAGACGCTCGAGCGAACTCCGGTCCTGCGTCCGGCCGGACTTCGCGGCGCCCTCCTCTACCACGACGCGGTCGAGGACGACGCTCGCTACACGCTGGCGGTCGTTCGGACGGCCCAGCGAGCGGGTGCCACGGTCGTGACTCGTGCAACGGCCGAGGGCCTGATCGAGGAGGCCGGCCGGGTCATCGGGGCGCGCGTTCGCGACGGGATCGGCGGCGACTTGATCGACGTCCGGGCACGAGTCGTGGTCGACGCGACCGGGGTCTGGGCCGCCGATCCGACGGCTCCTCTGTCGGGCGGGTCGACCCGGATCGTGCCCAGCCGCGGCGCCCACCTGGTGGTGCGGCGGGACCGGATCGCGAGCTCAGTCGGGCTGACCGTCAGGGTTCCGGGCAAGGTCGTCTTCCTGGTCCCATGGCCCGGGCATTGGCTGATCGGGACGACGGACGCTCCCTACCACGGCCCGATCGATCGGCCCACGGCAGGGGCCGCCGAGGTCGACGAGCTCCTCGTGGCCGTCAATCGAGCACTCGACGTCGACCTGCGGCGGGACGACATCGTCGGGACGTATGCGGGGCTGCGGCCGCTGATCGCGCCGTCGAGCGGCTCCACGGTCACGGCGTCGCGCGAGCATCGGGTGGTCGTCGAGGCGAACGGGCTCGTCCGGGTCGGCGGCGGGAAGTACACGACGTACCGGGTCATGGCCCGCGACGCGATCGATGCCGCAGTCCGCGGGCTGGGGCTCGACCCGAAGGACCGGCCCAGCGGAACCGCGACTCTCGCCCTCGTCGGGGCGGCCGATCGGGCGGCGCTGGAGCGATTGGCGGGACGCCTGGCCGATACCCATGGGCTGGCACCGGAGGTCGCCGCCCGGCTGGTCGACCGGCACGGAACGCAGGCCGTCGAGGTGGCGACGCTCGGGGCCGAGGCGGGCTTGTTGAATCCGACTCGGGCCGGACATCGAACAGCTCGAGGCGGAGGTCGTCTGGGCCGCCCGGGAGGAGATGGCGCAGTCGCTCGACGACGTCCTCGCCCGGCGGATGCGGCTCGTCCACGGGCTTCGGGATCGCGGCGAGAGCATCGCCCCGCGAGTCGCGGAACTCCTCGGGATCGGAGCTGGGCTGGGACACCGACCGGCGTCGTCGGGAGATCGACGGCTTCCTCGTGTCAGCCAGGCGCGAGTTTTCAGTTTCCTGACGCTGGCGCGCCGCTGGTGCCTCGGGCAGGACCGGGCTCCCGGCTAAGGCGTCGGATCGGGCGTCGGGTCCGGTGTCGGATCGGGCGTCGGGTCCGGTGTGGGGTCGGGCGTGGGCGGCGCGGTCGGATCGGGCGTCGGGTCCGGGGTCGGCGGCGCGGTCGGAGTCGGAATTGCCGTCGGAATCGGGTTCCAGGTCGGAGTCGGAATCGGGTTCCAGGTCGCCGTTGGCGGCGACGCGACGGGAGTCGCGGTGGCTCCCGGGGCGGGTGTCGCACCGGGGCCGGTCGGCGTGTTGGTCGGCGACGTTCCGCCCGGCCCGGTCTGGCCGCCGCCTGAGCTGCCGTTTCCGGACCCACCGTCACCGGACGTTCCACTACCGGATCCGCCGTCCGCCGGCCCCGGCCCGAGCGAGGCAGTCGTCGAGGCCTCCGACGCCGGTCCGGATGGAGCCAGGCCGTTCCACGGCGTCTGGCCGGTGGCCGGCATTCCTGCCTCGCGGCTCGCCCCGTCCGCAACGCCCGCGATGAGGGCCGGGGCCACACCGATCAGCGCGACGAAGGCGGCGGCCACGAGCCCGAAGCGGGCCAGCCTGATGGCGTACCGTCGGTCCAGGATCCGATTCGACCGTCCCGCGATGCCCAGGAGTCGCTTGGGCCTGGGGATCTGCCGGAAGCGGCGACCTCGCGACGGCGCTGTCACGGTCTCGACCGGGAGAGATTGGGCCTGCGGCGGGAGCGGCGCGGTCAGCTGCCAGGCGAGGCCCGACGGCGAACAGACAAGGCACCGCCCGGTGACCTGGTTCCAACAGTTCGTGCAACTCGCCCGGTCGCACTGGCCACAGACAGGGATCGGCGCCTGCGCCCCAGGGCCAGGGCGACCAGTCGACGCGCCGCAGTGTTCGCAGAACACAGGGATGTCGTTGCCGCCGCCGATGCCTGAGGCCATGTGCCCTCGTCCCGGAATCGTCGTCCCGGGTTACGGACAGGCTAGCGGCGGCAGGTTGCGACCAGCAGAGCCAAGTCGTACGCCATCGATCGCCCGGTCGTACGGGTGGTGTCATCTGTCAACGGGCGGTCGGCTCGCTGCCACCGGCCGGTCAGACGATTTTCCCTCTGTACAAATACGTTCCAAGGCGGGTAGACTCCCGCACGGAATGTCGCGGAAGCGTCCGCGACTACAGAACGTAGCTCAACGACGACTCGGACTCCTCTCACGGCTGACGCGAGAAAACCCGGAGGGATCGCGCGGCTACCGAGAGGAGTTTTCGTTTCGTGTACAACGACAAGAATCTGACTTGCGCCGATTGTGGCCAGGAGTTCGTGTTCACCGCGAGTGAGCAGGATTTCTACGCACAGCGCGGGTTCACCGAGCCGCGCCGTTGTCCGTCGTGCCGCGCCAGCCGTAAGGCTGCCCGTGGTGCGGAGGGTGGCGGCAGCAGCTACGGCGGCGGCTACAGTGCCGGCGGCGGCTACAGCGCAGGCGGTGGTGCCGGCGGCGGTGGCGGTTACAGCAGTGGCGGCGGCGGTGGCTACGGCCGAGATCGCGGTCCCCGCGAGATGTTCGCTGCAACGTGTTCGTCCTGCGGCCGCGAGGCCCAGGTCCCCTTCCGCCCGACCAGCGGCAAGCCCGTCTACTGCTCGGACTGCTTCCGCAGCCAGCGCGGCGGATCCAGCTACTAAACCAGTCCTCTCGGCGCGGGCCATCGAGCCCGCCGAACCAGCGTGATCCCGACCCGGGTTGTCAGCCGACCCGGGTCGATCGATTCTCGGCGGCGGGAATCTCGGCTGCCGCGACGAACGCAGTCGCGTTGTCGCGGGCCGCACTACCCCGCCAAATACCACCCCGCGTAGTGAAAGTCGGCTCCGGAGAGGCCCTCAGCGCCAAATCGGGGCTGATGGGGGCTCACCTGCGCGCCACCTACCACCGCCGATGGTCGATGGCGCCAAGTCGCCTCGGTACCGCGGACACTCACCACGTGGGGTGGTATCTGACCTAACTTCGATGCCCGCCCAGAAGCCCGAAGTCGAACTTGCGCTCGGTGCCGTGGATGAGGCGGTCGATGTTGTCGGCGTGGGCGATCCAGACGATCACCGGCCCGAGCGCCGAATGGACGATGTACGCCAGCGGTACGCCGCCCGGATCGATGGCCGAAATGATGAGCATCGCCGGGAACAGCGCGGCCGAGCCGAGGAGCGATCCGAGCGACACGTAGCGGGTCACCGCGACGACGACCACGAAGACCGGCGCCGCGAGTGCCACGGCCAGGGGTGCGATGACGAGCATCGTTCCGGCCAGGGTCACGACACCCCGCCCGCCTGCAAACCCCAGGAACATCGAGCGGGCGGACCCGACGACCGCGAGGAGCCCGCAGAGCACCTCGTAGGTCGGGTCCCCACCGGTGACAATTCGCGCGAGGAGCACCGGCACGGCCCCCTTGATCGCATCGCCGACCGCCACCGCAGCCGCTCCCCGCGGCCCGAGCGCGCGGAGCGCATTCGTGGCCCCGGTTCGGCCGGACCCGATCGAGCGCGGATCGGGACCTCGAGTCGCCTTGGCGACGAGAACTCCGACCGGGATCGAGCCGCACGCGTAGGCGACGATCACCAGAACCAGAGCTGACAGGAGGGTCGGTCCGTCCACGAAGCCGGCCGAGTCTAGCATCGGTGATGCTGCGCCGCGGTTGCGCGGTCCGCGACGCCACGCGTACCATCGCAGCGATGACCCAACCGCCCATCCGGCCGCTTGGCGTGCGCGGGATACGGCCCGCCCGAGGCTCCTGACCGATGGCCGTCGGCTCCTCCAATGACTTCGATCTCGTCGTACTCGGCGCAGGCAACGGCGGCTACTCGGCGGCTTTCCGGGCTGCCCAGCTGGGCCTGCGAGTCGCGCTCGTCGACGAGGACAAGATCGGCGGGACATGCCTCCATCGCGGCTGCATCCCGACGAAGGCGCTCCTCGAATCGGCCGCCTTCACCGAGAGGGTGCGGCACGCGAAGGACATGGGCCTGAACCTGTCGGGCGAACCCGAGATCGACTACGTGCAGATGGCCGCCCGCCGGGACCAGGTCGTCAAGAGGATGTGGACCGGCCTCAAGACCCTCGTCGACAAGAACAAGGTCGCCTGGATCCAGGGCCGAGGCCGTCTCGAGGGCCCGAACAAGATCCGGGTCGCCCAGGCCGGCGAGGACGGAACGCCGGGCAAGGGCGGCGACCGCGTCCTCCAGGCCACCGACGTCATCGTTGCGACCGGGTCGCGTGTCAAGTCGCTGCCCGGCCTCGTCCCGGACGGCAAGCGGATCGTCACATCCGACGACATCCTCCGCTCGGACAAGCTGCCGAAGGACGTCATCGTCGTCGGTGGCGGCGCCGTCGGCGTTGAGTTCGCCTCGATGTACCACGACCTCGGCGTCAAGGTCACGCTGCTGGAGTACCTGCCGGCGATCGTCCCGCTCGAGGATCGCGAGGTGAGCCAGGCCCTCGAGCGCAGCTTCACCCGCCGCGGCATGACCGTCATCACGAATGCCAGGTTCGATGCGGCCAAGGTGAGCGTCGAGAAGAACGGCGTCTGCGTCATGGTCGGGCCCGAGGGCAAGGAGCCGCAGGAGGTACGAGCCGAGGTGATGCTCGTCGCCGCCGGCCGGGCGACGAATGTCGAGGAGATCGGGCTCGAGACCACGAAGGTCGAGCTCGACCGGGGATTCATCAAGGTCGATGGGCGGATGCGAACGAAGGAGCCTCATGTCTATGCGGTCGGGGATGTCGTCGGCGGGCTGATGCTCGCCCATACGGCCGTTCATGAGGGCCTCGTCGCCGCGCACTTGATCGCCGGCGAAAAGGACGTCCATCCGATCGACTACGTCAAGCAGCCGCGGGCGACCTATTGCCGCCCGGAGATCGCCTCGATCGGTCTGACCCAGCAGCAATGCGAGGAACAGGGACTCCCGATCAAGGTCGGCAAGGTGCCATTCCAGGCGATTGCCAAGGCGATCATCGGCGGTGAGTACGAGGGCTTCGCCAAGATCATCGGCCACAAGGAGACCGATGAGACGCTCGGCATCCACATCATCGGCCCGCACGCGACGGACCTGATCGCGGAGGCGTCGGTGGCGTTCGAACTCGAGGCGACGCCATGGGAGATCGGCGGCGCCACCCACGCCCACCCGACCTATTCGGAGATCCTCGGCGAGACGGCAATGGCCGTCGACGGCCGATCCATCAACTTCTGACCCGGTAGCGGAGGACCTGATGGCGGTGACACCGCGCTCGGGCAAGGCGGCCCACCTCGGCGACGCCGTCGGGCTCTCCGACGAGCAGCTGCTCGAGATGTATCGCCTGGTCGCGCTCGCCCGCGCGGTCGACGAGCGGATGTGGATCCTCAATCGCGCCGGCCGGATCCCGTTCGTCATCTCCGGCCAGGGCCACGAGGGCGCGCAGGTGGGGATCGCCTGGGCCCTCGAGAAGAAGAAGGACTGGATCGCCCCGTTCTACCGCTCGATCGCGACGTGTCTCACGTTCGGGATGGGCGCTCGCGACATCCTCACCGCGCAGTACGCGACCGCCAACGACCCGTCATCCGGTGGCCGTCAGATGCCGGGCCACTACGGCAGCCACGAGCACAACATCGTGTCGGTCTCGTCGCCGGTCGCAACCCAGCTCCTCCACGCCGTCGGCATCGCCCTTGCCGCGAAGATCCGCAAGACGGGGCAGGTCGCGATGACCTCGATGGGCGAGGGGAGCAGCAACCAGGGCGACGTCCATGAAGGACTCAATTTCGCCGCGATCCACAAGTTGCCGTTCATCTTCGTCGTCGAGAACAACGGCTATGCGATCAGCGTGCCACTGGCGAGGCAGGTCGCCGGCGCAAGCGTTGCGGAGCGCGCGGCCGGCTACGGGATCCCGGGAGTGACAGTCGACGGATCCGACGTGCTGGCCTGCTATGCGGCGTCGCAGGCCGCCGTGAAACGCGCCCGGGCAGGCGATGGCCCAACCCTGATCGAGGCCAAGGTCATGCGACTGACCGCCCACTCATCCGACGACCAGCAGACGAAGTACCGCTCCGAGGAGGAGCTCGACGCGGAGAAGGCACGCGATCCGCTGCCGCTGTTCCGCGCCCAGCTCCAGGACGCCGGCATCCTCACGCCGGAGGCGGAGGCGGAGATTACTGCCGCGGTGACGGCCGCGGTCGATGATGCGACGGAGTACGCGGAATCCCAGCCGGATCCGGACCCGTCGACGGCGATGAAGTGGGTCTTCGCGGAGGACTGGCCCGGCGAGACGCCGCCTCCCTGGGGCTTCGGAGCAGCCGGCGCCGCCGAGGATTCCCACTGATGCCGACGAAGACGTTCATCGAGGCGATTCGCGAGGGATTGCGCGAGGAGATGACGCGCGACGAATCGGTGATCGTCCTCGGCGAGGACGTCGGCAAGAAGGGCGGCGTCTTCCTCGCCACCGACGGGCTGTGGGGCGAGTTCGGCGACGAGCGGGTCATCGACACGCCGCTGACCGAGTCGCAGATCATTGGGACCTCGATCGGGGCGTCGATCAACGGGCTCCGACCCGTGGCGGAGATCCAGTTCGCGGACTTCATCTTTCCTGCCTTCAACCAGCTCATCTCGGAAGCCGCGCGGATGCGCTACCGCTCGAACAACGGCTACGGGCTACCGATGACGGTTCGTGCTCCGTACGGTGGCGGTGTCCACGGCGCGCTCTATCACAGCCAGTCGGTCGAGGCGTTCTTCACCCACATCCCGGGGCTGAAGGTCGTCATCCCGTCGACGCCGTACGACGCGAAAGGCCTCCTGCTCTCGTCGATTCGCGACGAAGACCCGGTGCTCTACTTCGAGCACAAGAAGATGTACCGAAGCGTCCGCGGCGACGTCCCCGACGGCGAGTTCACGGTTCCACTCGGCCGGGCGGCGGTGACTCATCCGGGGACCCAGGTCACGGTCATCGCCTACGGGCTGATGGCCCACTACGCCCTGGAGGCGGCCGACCGGGTCGCAGACGAGGGGATCAGCGTCGAGGTCGTCGACCTGCGAACGCTGCGCCCGCTCGACAGGGAGACGCTCCTCGATTCGGTCCGCAAGACGGGCAAGTGCCTCGTCGTCTACGAGGACAACCGGTTCGGCGGCTACGGGGCGGAGGTCGCGGCGATCGTCGCCGAGGAGGCCTTCGACTATCTCGACGGACCGGTCACCCGGATCGCCGGCCCTGACGTTCCGGGCGTGCCGTACAACCATGCCCTCGAGGAGTGGTTCATGGTGAACCCGGAGAGGATCGCGGACGGGATCCGGAAGCTGGCGGCGTACTGAACCCAGCCGCCGCGTACTGAGCCCCGCCGCGCACTAAACCCAGCCGCCGCGGACTGAGCCCCGCTGGGTGCCAAATACCACCCCGTGTAGTCGATGTCGCGGCTGCGGGAGGTCCGCGACGGAGGAATTGGCTGGAATCCCCTCACCTGGGTGCCGCATACCACTCCGGATGGTGAGTGGCAGCGAGTCGGGCGGATGGATCCGACACTCACCACACGCGGTGGTAACTGGCATCAACGCCGACGGCTTCGTCGTGACTGCGGCGCAATCGTCAGTAAAGAGCGGGTCGGCATCATCGGCCGATGGATGACGTGCGCGTCGGCCGGACCATTCGGGCGCTGCGCCTGCGGCTCGGGTGGTCGCAGCACGGGCTGTCGCTCCGGAGCGGCGTGAGCCAACAGGAGATCTCGCTTCTTGAGCGCGGCCACGTCGACCGCCCGCCAATTCGAATCGTCCGAGCCGTCGTCAAGGCCCTTGACGCGAGCGCGGAACTCGACATTCGTTGGCGCGGTGGCGCCATCGACCGGCTGCTCGACGAGCGGCATGCGGCGCTCGTGGCGGCGGCAGGCTCGCTGCTCGCTGGTGCCGGCTGGGAAGTCCTGCCGGAGGTGACCTACAGCGTGTTCGGGGAACGCGGTTCGATCGATCTCGTCGCCTGGCATGCACCGACACGGACCCTGCTCGTGATCGAAGTGAAGTCCGAACTGACTTCGCTTGAAGCAACGCTGCGGAAACACGACGAGAAAGTTCGACTCGCCCCGCAGATCGTCAGCGAGCGCTTCGGCTGGCAGCCCTCGAATGTCGCTCGTCTGCTCATCCTGCCGGACGCTCGAACCGCCCATCGCCACGTTGCACTGGCGGACGACGTACTGCAGCGGGTCTATCCCGTCCGCGGCTGGGCCGCACGAAGGTGGCTCAAGGCTCCGATCGGGCGAGGCGACGGCCTCATCTACCTGCCAGTTACCACCCGGCGTGGTCGAAGTCGCTCTTCCGGAGGCTGAGCGAACCCGAATCCGGGTCATACGCCCTCGAATGCCTGCCGTTTACCGTCCGGGGTGGTGGATGGCACCGTTTGATGAGCAGCCCCCCGACACTCACTACGCGGGGTGGTATCTGGCATCCGCCACGTCGGTGTTACCTGCGCGATCGCCACGACGACGGCGGATCGTCAGCGTCGCGCGTGATCCTGCGAATGAGCCACAGGCCCGTCCGCAACGCCGACCGCCGCGACCAGCACGAGGACCAGCGGGCCGTACTCGACGATCATCGCGATCACGGTACGCCGCGCGTCAACCGTCCGAGCGGCTGCACGTCAGAGCAGCTTCGCGATCGAAACGGCCAGCGGCCGGTCGAGCCCTGACACGCGTTGTCAGGTACGGGCGCCTCAGATCTCGACCTCGCCCCGGATGCAGGTGATCGTCCCGCCGCCGACCCAGATCACGCCGTCTGGATCCTGGCTGATGTGGACGCGGCCGTCGCGGCCGAGTGCAGCCCCCTGGCTGGCGACATACGGTGAGGTTGCGCGTCCTGTGCCAAGCAGCCAGCCTGCGAGCGAGGCGTTGAGACTTCCCGTCACCGGGTCCTCGACCGTCGCCCCGTTCTGCGGGAAGAACGCGCGAACCTCGAAGGCGGTCGCCGCACCGGCGGGGTAGGGCCCGACGACCCCGAGGGCAACGTCCACGAAATCCGGTTCGAGGGCGAGGACCTCGGCGGCCGACGACAACAGGACGGCGACCCAGCCCGGCCCGTTGTCGGCCCACTGGGCGTCGACGATCGCCGCTCGCGGGATCCGCAGCACGTCCGCGAGGTGGGCGACGGTGGCTTCGTCGACCGGACCATCGCGGACCAGCGGCGGCGCCGCGAACGCGAGCCCGGCGTCGGTTCGCTGGATCGGGACCAGGCCGGCAGCGCATTCCTGGACGATCAGCCCCGGTTCGCGGCTTTCGCCACCCGCCTCGAGCCATGCGTGGCACGTCCCCAGCGTCGGGTGCCCGGCGAACGGCAGCTCCGACGCGGGTGTGAAGATGCGCACCCGGTAGTCGGCCTTCTCCGACGTGGTCGGCACGATGAACGTGGTCTCGGACAGGTTCGTCCACTGGGCGAACCGCTGGAGCGCGGCATCGTCGATTCCCCTCGCCGCGAGTACGACCGCGACCGGATTGCCGCGGTACGGCTCGGTGGTGAAGACGTCGACCTGACTGAATGCGCGCTTCATGGATCGAGTCTGCCACGGACGACAACGGACGGCGCATCGCGGCCCGATGCGCGACACTAGGCGGCGAACAACGCGAAGGCGGGCCAGATCAGCCCGGCGACCCGGAGGACATGACCAGTGGCCAAGGTGACGATGCCACAGCTCGGCGAGAGCGTTGCCGAGGGGACGATCGGCAAGTGGCTCAAGCAGCCCGGCGACACGGTCGAGAAGTACGAACCGCTCGTCGAGGTGATCACCGACAAGGTAAACGCCGAGGTTCCCTCGCCGTTTGCCGGTGTGCTCAAGGAGATCCTCGCCGAGGAAGGCGCGACCGTTCCGAACAACGCCGAAATCGCCATCATCGAGACGGCCGACGAGAGCAACGGGACGAGCGCCGCCGCCGAGGTGGCGCCCGCTGCAGCCGCCGAAGCCGCTCCAGCTGCAGCCGCGGAGACCGCACCCGCTGCAGCCGCCGAAACCGCCGGCAGGACTCGGGTCACGGTCCGGCCGGCTCCGACGAACGCCCGGCGACCGCCGAGGCGCAGGCGCCTGTCGCCCCAGCCACGCCGGCCGTGGCACCACCCGCGACTCCCTCCGCCACCGTCGCGAGCGCGACCCCGGCAGCGCCGGCCGCGACCGCCGTGGACGCGCCCGGCAACCCGGACGCCCGGATGACGCCGGCCGTTCGACGTCTGCTGCGCGAGCATGGCCTGACGGCCGCGCAGATCGTCGGTACCGGCGGCGGCGGTCGGATCACCCGCGACGACGTGACGAACTACGTCGAGTCCCAGCGAACGGGCCAGCCCGTCGGCGCTCAGTCCGCGGCCGCCGTAGCAGCCGCACAGCCGGCGGCCTCCGCCGCTGCGCCGGCGCCCGCCGCCGGTGAGGCGCCCGCAACAACGGCGCCCGCGACGCCATCGGCGCCTGCGACTCCAACGCCAGCCCCCGCTCCTTCGGGCCCTGCCCCGGCCAGGGTCGCCGCCTCCGGCGGCACGGCGATCAACTTCCCCGATGGCGTCGACGAATATGTTGTTCCGCTGACGCAGATGAGGAAGGGCATCGCGGCCCAGATGACGCGGGCCCTGCAAGCACCGCACGCCTACGTCCAGATGGAGGTGGACGTTACCCGCCTCGTCGCCTTCCGCGAGAAGGCGAAGCGGGAGTACCAGTCTCGTGAAGGGATCGGCCTGAGCTATGTCCCGTTCGTGGTCAAGGCGTCAGCGGAGGCGCTCAAGCGCAATCCGACCTTCAACGCCACCTGGACCGACCAGGGTCTCGTAGCGAAGCGTCGAGTCAACATCGGCGTCGCCGTGGCCGTCGACGACGGCCTCATCGTGCCGGTCATCCGCGATGCCGATCAGCTGTCGATCCACGGGCTCAATGTCGCGATTGCAGACGTTGCCGCCCGCGCGAAGATCGGCAAGTTCAAGGTCGACGATTTCGGCGGCGGCACGTTCACGGTCGACAACACCGGGTATCTCGGGACCAACATGGTCATGCCCATTCTCAATGTCCCCGAGGTCGGGATCGTGACGATGGAGGCGATCACCAAGCGTCCGGTCGTCGTCTCGACGCCCGACGGCGACGTGATCGCGATCCGGCCGGTGATGAACATGGTCCTGGGCGTCGACCACCGTGCCAACGATGGGGCCGGCGGTGCAGCCCTGCTCCGCGACATCAAGGCGTGGCTGGAGTCGGTCGGACCGGACACGCCGATCTACTGAGTCGTCCGGCGATGCCTGACCGACCGGCGCGGACCGCCGAGACGGCGGCACCACCCGCGCCGAAGCGTGTCGTTATCACCGGCGGCGCCGGACTGGTCGGTCGGGCGGTCGTGCGGGTCCTCCGCGAGCGCGGTGACACCGTGGTCGCCCTCGTCCGGGACCCGAGCCGGGCGGCGTTCCTCGCCGAGATGGGCGCGGAGCTCGTCGCGAGCGACCTCTCGGATGATGCGCAGCTGGCGGAGACCCTCCGCGACGCCGACGGCCTGATCCACGCCGCCGGCAGCTACCGGGTCGGAATTCCGAAGTCCGAGCGAGGGGCGATGTGGGACGCCAACGTCGGAACGACGACCCGCATGCTCGACGCGGCCGAGGCCGCCGGGGTCCCGCGGATCGTCTACGTTTCGACCGGCAACATCTACGGAAACACGCACGGTGTCACGGTCGACGAGACTTACCAGCGCAACCTCGATGAGGGGTTCCTCAGCTGGTACGACGAGACGAAGTACGGTGCCCACGAGGTCGCCGAGCGGCGGATTGCGGCCGGCGCGCCGATCGTGATCGTCCTCCCGAGCCAGGTTTACGGTCCCGGCGACCGCACCGGCTTCGGCGAACAGGTCCGGCTCGCCTACGAGGGCAAACTGCCGTACCGGGCGCTGGCGGACGTCCGGATCGGCATCGTCCACGCCGACGATCTCGCGCAGGGGATCGTCGCTGCCCTCGACCGCGGCCGAATCGGCGAGCGGTACAACCTCAGTGGCCCGCATGCATCGCTTGGCGAGGTGGAGGCGATCGCCGCGAAACTCGGTGGTCACCCGCTCCCGCGGCTGCGGCTCCCCGACGGGCTCCTCCGAGTCATGGCGCCATTCGGGCGACTCATGGGTCAGCCGAATGTTGGGGAGCTCGTGACTGCTTCGTCCGGCGTCACCTATCTCTTCTCGCCGGCGAAGGCCAAGGCCGAGCTGGGCTTCACGACCCGCGATATCGAGACCGGCCTTCGCGACACGTTCGGCGCGGCCTGACTACACTCGCCTCGATGGCACGCGAGCTCCCGATGTTCACCCCGCCAGGCCCGAGTGCCCACCACGGCTCGGCCGCCCCCGAGACGATCGCGATGGGCGGCTCGGTCACGCCGCTGCGCCGCCACCCGGAGTGGATCAAGTCGCGTCTGCCGTCGGGCGAGAACTACCACGACCTCAAGGGTCTCCTCCGCGGACTCAACCTCAACACGGTCTGCGAGGAGGCGCACTGCCCGAACATCGGCGAGTGCTGGGACCAGCGGACTGCGACGATCATGATCCTCGGCGACACCTGCACGCGGGCCTGCGGATTCTGCGCGGTCAAGACCGGTCGGCCGACGTGGTTCGACGACGACGAGCCGCGCCGGGTCGCCGAGGCCGTGAGCCAGCTGGGCCTGGAGCACGTCGTCGTGACGAGCGTCGCCCGTGACGATCTGCCCGATGGCGGGTCGCGCATCTTCGCCGAGACGATCCTGGCCATGCGAGCGACGAGTCCCGGAATGGGGATCGAGGTGCTCATCCCCGACTTCGACGGCTCCGACGACCGGCTCCGGACCGTGATGGACGCCCGACCCGACATCCTCAACCACAACCTCGAGACCGTGAAGCGGCTGCAGAAGCCGGTCCGCAAGCGCGCCCGATGGGATCGCAGCCTCTACGTCCTCCGCCGGGCGAAGGAGATGTCGGTCGAGATCGGCTATCCGGCGCACACCAAGTCCAGCCTGATGGTCGGGCTCGGCGAGGCGCGCGACGAGCTGACCGAGGCGTTCGTGGCATTGCGCGAGGTCGACGTCGACATCCTGACGATCGGCCAATATCTGCGGCCGTCCGAGAAGCACCTGCCGCTCGAGCGCTACTACCACCCGGACGAGTTCGCCGAGATGAAGGTCGAGGCGCTCGGGCTCGGCTTCAAGCACGTCGAATCGGCTCCGCTGGTGCGTTCGAGCTACCACGCCCGCGACCAGGTGCCGGGCGCCGAGCTGCGCGCCCTCCGCCGCCGGCCGGCCACGATCGACGCCGAGGGCAGGGTCGTCCCGGCCGCGAGCTGACACAACCTCTTGTGTGGTCCTGGGCACGGCCATACAATCCCGCGACCGGGCTGGATCCATCGCTTCGTGACTGCGCCCGGGGCGATGCCAGCGTCGAGGTGCGGCCTTGCGGATCGTGGCCCTCGCACCGCCCGGTCGATTTCCGACCGCAGTTCCCGACCTGCCCTGGTGGGGCAGCGTTGCTGCGTCCGGCCACGAGCTCGATCGACCATCGGTCAACGCACGATGGTGGCGAGACCTCTGCTCGCCTGACGGAGCCGCGACGATCGCCAGGCGACGTCGCGGCGAACCGCGGACCTTGCGATCGATGCGCGTGCGCCGCTCTGGGACTGCTGCAGGCCGTCGAGACGTTCTGCCAGCCGCGACCGCTATCGATCCGCGGTCGGAGCCGTTGGTCGGCTTCTCGACCGAATCAACGACGATCAGCCAGATCTCCGGCTGTCCTTTGCGGCGGGGCCGCGTGTTCGAGGGCTCGATCTACGAAGACAGTTCGCGCGATCGTCCGCTACGCCGGCCGCGCGACTCCGCTGTCGGCGTCAATCGAGCGAGCCCTGCGCGTCGTCGGTCCGGAGCCCGACCTTGCCATCGTCTCGGTAACCAGCCCGGAAGAGCTCCTCACCGCCCTGATCGCCGTTCGCCTGCCTGAAGGAACGGTCACCGGGGCTGATCGCGGTCCTCGCCGATCACAGCTTCTGGAAGCTACTCGCTGACGCCGCATGTCGATGCGATCGCTCGGTCCGGGGCGATCGCCACATTGTTCGACGCCGTGATCGTCAAGCCCGGCGAGCGTGACGCGCTCGTCCCGGTGATCGTTCGCGAGCTCGAGCGCGGCGATCGAGCCTACCGGCGTTCCTGCGCCTTGGCGACGTTGCCGACGTCCCGCTCGGCGCGCCGTGGCTCCTGCGCCCCGCCGCCGACCGAGACGTTCGCGCCGGCGCCCGTCGCCCGGCTGCGACTCAGCGGCGGTCGCTGCTACTGGAATCGCTGCACGTTCTGCGTCCAGGCCGAGAGCCTGTCGGATCGGCCGCCGTCGCTTACCGACGTCCCTGCCGCGGTCGAGCGGCTTGAACGGTTCGCGGCCGCCGGGTACCGCCACGCCATCTTCGCCGACGAGGCGCTCGCCGCCGGCCTTCCTGGCCCGCCTGTGCGAGGCGCTCAAGGAGCGCGCCGTTGCCGATCGAATGGGCGTGTCGATCGAAGCTCGAGCGGACGTTCACGCCCGAGTTGTTCAACGCGATGGCCGGCGTCGGTTGCACTGAGGTCCTGTTCGGCATCGAAGTCCGTCGTTCCGCGTGTCCTGCGGCTCATGGACAAGGAGACGCCGGGACTCGACGCGGACGGAATCGCCCGGCATCTGCCGGGACGCCGCCGATGCCGGAATCCGTGTCCACCTGAACCTGATCGCCGGCTTCCCGGGCGAGCGACCGGACGAGTTCGAAGCTCTCCGTCGCGTTCGTCGAGCGACAGCTCGCCGCCCTGCCGAACGCGACCTTCTCGCTGACGCCATTCATGCTGTTCAACGAGGCCCCGATCGCGGCCGATCCGATGGTGCCCGTGACGTCGCTCGCAGGTCACCGGCGACATGCCGTTCATCCGGACCCACGCGGGCACGAATGGATGGGAGCGTGACCAACGGCGCATCAGCTCGGCGATGCCGCGCCTCGAACGTCGCCTGCGCTCGGCCGCCGGCTGGGGCGACGATCGCGCCTCGCGACGTGCGTGCGAGTTGATCGCCGAGACCGGCCACGCGCTGATCGTTCAAGTCGGCCCTGATTCCCGCGGGCCGGGAGTCGCCGCGCAGGAGGGCAGCATGACGATGCGCTCGTTCGCCTGCGAGGATGGCCGCTTACGTGTCCGGAGGAAACGTCGCATGACACTGGCAGATTGCTGTTTCCCATGGCCGCGCCCTGCTGGCTGCGGCGGCGTCCGTGGAGATCATGGCAGGCGCTGCTCGGGTCGGCCGGGCTCGTCTGCGCGGCCTGCGCCGATCCGAGCAACGGCATCGACACGATCGGAGCGGTCGGCGGGCTCTTTGGCGCGGGTGCGGCGGCTGCCGGCGCGGCTGGTGGCGGCGCGACTGAGACCGGACAACCCGGAGGAGTGGGGGTCGGCCGAGACGACAGGACCGTCTGGTATCCGAGGGGTCCGGAGAGTTTTCCCGACGAGGCATCTCGCCGGGCCTGGTACGACCAGCACTTCGGACCGGGGCCGGGGCCGGTGCACCAGACGATCATCGACACGACGATTCGCGTGGGGGAACAGGTGGAAAAATGGGTCCAGGAATGGGTCGATCCGGACCGTCGTTGGTTCTTCGACGAAAAAGGCACAGCGCCGGCGTCGTTGTCATGACCATGAGTGAGGCAACGCGATGACTGTTCCGGCGATTGCAGCGCCGACCCGACGTGCCATCCCGAATCTGCTCCTCAACGGCGGCCTAATCGTCGCCGTCGCGGTGTTTCTTTGGCAGCTGCCCTGGTTCTCGCGCGGGGGTGGCGAGGCCTTCCTGATCAACGCTTGGTATCACGGCTATGTCTTCGTCTGGCTCCTGCTCATCACCGCCCTCGGGCGGACCCTCCCGCTCAGAATCCTGGCCGCGGCATTCTTCTTCGGGCTGTTCCTGTCGGTCCCCGTTGCGCTAGCGATCGGATACCCGCTCGGGGATGCTCTCGGAACCAGCAACCGGCTCTTTGACTCGGTCCTCATCCCGGCCCTCGAAGAGGTCAGCAAGGGCCTCCCAATCCTGGCGTACTTCTGGATCCTGACGCGGCGCGGGACGTGGCAGCCGTCGATGACGGACGGATTGATGCTCGGCCTCCTCGTCGGGGCCGGGTTCGCAATTTACGAGGACGCTCTGGTCGACCGGAGCTTTGGGAGCGACTTCGGCATCGCCGACCTGGCATTCATCTTCCCGACGGTCGACGACAAGCGCCTCATCGGCGAGGGGCGGAGCTTCGGCTTCTACCACGCCCAGTGGTCTGCCCTGATCGGCCTGGCGATCGGTGCCGCCTTCTTCTTTAGACGGCGCTCTCGCCTGGCATGGCTCTTTCCGATCGTTGCGCTGGCGGTGGTTTGGCTGGATCACGCGCGCGTGAACTACGTCGCGGGAGAGCTCGGAATTGCCGTGCGCAGCAGCCCCACCTCCGACGTGCTCGGATCGCTGACCCTCGGCGGCCGCCTGCCCGTCTACCTGCTCATTGCCGGGATCGTCGCCGCCATCGTGACGGAGGTGGTCGTTGGCCGTCGAATGGCACGGCGGGACTACCTGTTCAAGGGCATTTCACTGACGTCGGTGCTGTCGCGGCTCCGTTCAGGCGGTCTCGCGGGGTTGCGGCGCGTCCAGGCGGCCCGTGAGTATATTCGGGCGCGGCGCGCCGTCCATTACGCCCTGTGGGGCGTGGGCGCTGGAGAACTCGATCCGGATCGAGTGCGAGGGCTGGGCCTGACGCTCATGACCCTGGGTGTGCACGCCGGCCTGACGTTCCGGGAGCCCGGCGCCGATGCAGATCCGGCGCCTGTCCCAGCTCCGCCGCCCTGATTGGCGGCTATCCGACCAGAACGTATGTTCTATACTTTGCCATATGTACGTCGCATACCGAGAGGAGCCCTGCCGTTCGGCCCTGAACCGGGTCAGCGGGATGATGTTCGGCTGGTCGCTGAATCCCGTACATGGGCTGCGCCCACCGATGCACGTTCTGCTATGTCAGGGCGTTCGAGCGGCGAGCCGATCGTCCGTCCGGCGACGGATACGGCCGGTCGATCCGGGTCAAGGTCAATGTCGTGGAGGTCCTCCGCCGGGAGCTCGCGAGGCCCAGGTGGAAGCATGAGCTCGTAGCGATCGGCGCGGCGACGGACCCGTACCAGCCGGCAGAGGGCCGGTATCGCCTGACGCGGGGCTCGATCGAAGCCCTCGCGGACGCCCGCAACCCGCTGTCGATCATCACCCGCGGGCCGATGATCATCCGTGACATCGACGTCCTCGTCGAAGCGGCGCGACGGGCGCCGACGTCGGTGACGTTCTCCGTCCCGACGCTCGATCCGGAGATCTGGCGAACGACAGAACCGGGCACCGCGCCGCCGCGTCAGCGGCTCCGAGCCCTCAGCCGCCTCATCGACGCCGGGATCGAGGCAAGCGTCGGCATGGCCCCGATCCTGCCCGGCCTCTCGGATCGGCCGGAACTGATGGCGGATGTCGTTCGCGCCGCTCGCGACGCCGGTGCGACCTCGATCTGGACGAACGTCCTCTACCTGCGGCCGGGGACGCGCGAACACTTCCTCGACAACCTCGCCCGCGATTGGCCGGAGCTCGTGCCGCGCTACGAGCGGCAGTACGCGGGCCGCGCCTACCTCCCCAAGCGTCAGATCGAGCCGGTCCGCCGCGAGGTCGCCGACCTCCGCCATCGGTTCGGGATCGCCGATCGCCGCCAGGTCAGGCTCATGCCGGCGCCCGCGCCTGACCCGGACGAGCAGCTCGAGTTGGACCTGCCGGAGCCAACGATTCGGCGACGGAACAGCGCGTCGCGCGTCGCCTGATCGGGGACCGCCGACCGATTTCCCAGATGCCCGCACCACGGGTATTAGGGAGCGGAATTGCCCCGTGAGGGGCCCTTGCAGGCCACTGGGTCATGCGAATTTGCTCTCGGCGGCTAATTCTCGGCGCGATCATCGCAACGTGGCGCTCAGTCGTTGCCTGCTACCCGCACCACGGGAATCTGGGAATCCGCGGTGCCGGCGCGCCGCGGGGCCGCAACCCGCCCACGGTGCCTCCCTCCGGTATCCTGAACTCGATGGTCCGACAGCTCTCACGCAAGATCCCGCTCGCCGAACTCCACTGTCATCTCGGCGGAGCGGTGACGCCGGCAATCATGTGGAGCATCGCCCACTCCCAGGGAATCAAGCTGCCGACCCGCGACTACTGGGAGTTCCGCGACACGATCACCGTTTCGGACAAGCGGAACCGGTCGTTCGACGGGTATCTCCAGCTCTTCCATTGGACGGAGCTCATCCAGTCGTCGCCGCTGGCCGTCGAGCGCGCGGTGTACGAGGTCGTCGGGGGCGCCTACCGAAAGAACAACGTCACGACGATGGAGGTCCGCTTCAACCCGATGAAGCGGAACCGCGGCGGCGAGCAGGACCTCGACCACATCATCGCGGCCGCATCGCGCGGGATGGACCGGGCGAGCCTCGAATACCCGGTCAAGCCGGGCCTGATCTTCTGCCTCGATCGCGCGTTTCCCTTCGAGCTCAACGAGATCATCGTCGAGAAGGCGATCGCGTGGCGGGATCGCGGCATCGTCGGCGTCGATATCGCCGGTCCGGAGTCGTCCACCTTCCGGGTCGCCGACTACAAGCGGCTGTTCCGCCGGGCCCGCCAGTACGGCCTCGGTTTGACGGTCCACACCGGCGAGTCCGGGTCGGTCGACGAGGTCGCCCGGGTGGTCGAGCTTCTCGAGCCCGACCGGATCGGGCACGGGGTGAAGGCGGCCTACGACCCGCGGGCGATGGCGATGATCCGGGATCGCGGGATCGTCCTGGAGATCTGCCCGACCTCGAATCTCAACACGCGCGTCGTGTCGGGCTGGGACGAGTTCCGCTGGATCTTCGACACGTTCCGGCGGAACGAGATCCGGTTCACGATCAACACCGACGGGCCGGAGATGCTCAAGACATACATCCGCGACGAGATGGCGACCCTCGGCCGGCTCGGGATCCTGTCTGTCGAGGACCAGGAACTGGCGGCCGCCACGTCGCTCGCCTCGTCGTTCGTCCCGAACGTCTCGGACGTCACCGCCCCCCGCCTCGCTCCGGCCACCCGCGACGTCGTGGAGCGCGAAGAGGCCTAGGCCAGGGGCCGCCGAGGCGTCGCCGGCCTCAGTTTCATGCCAGAAGTTCGCGCAGGAGACCTTGGGCGCGATCCGATGACGGCACGCCGGCCCGACGCTCCTCGCAACGCACGAATTCACCGAGCCCGAGCATGCCAGCAAACGCTCGGGACCCCGAATCGAGGGACATGTTGGCGCCTAAGGTCCACCCAGGCGGACATGTGGCGGGAATTGCGTTGCCGGCTGGAGGACGAGCCTCAGGCGGATGTCTCGGAGCTGGCAGGCTCGGTGATCCGGTAGGTGCAGCTGCGATCGCCCGACGCGATGTGCGTCTCGCGGACGACGTCGGCTCCGAGGACGTCGCGGAAGAGGTCCAGCTCCGCTTCGCAGGGCGAGGCGCTCTCGGCCGCGATCCCGAAGATCGCGCAGTTGCACTGGCGGAGGCGGATCGTGCCGTCCTCGCTCACAGTCGCGCTCGACAGGTAGCCCTGCTCGTCCTGGATCACCGCGAGCTCGCGGACCTTGGCCTCGAGCGTCGCGTCGGCCGGCAGACGCTCGTCCAGTCGGCTCCTGACCTGGTCGGCGATGAGCTGACGGCGGACGGCGAACACGCGAGCCACGAGCTCGTCTCCACCAACGGTCCCGACTGCGGCCAGCAGGCCCGCCGCCAGAGCGTCGTAATTCGACGGAAAGGCGATCTGGGCGTCCGGCGTGACGTCGTACAGGTGCCTCGGTCGGCCGACGCCGTGGCGGACCGTCCGCCGGTCGACGAGGCCCGCCGCTTCGAGCGACCGGAGCTGCTGGAGGATGCCGGTCCGACTGGCGCCGAGGGCGGTCGCCAGCTGCTCGGGCGAGCTCGGCCCGTCTCGGCGCAGCTGGATGAGAATCTCCCGGCGGAGGCCCGACGCGCCCGGGTGAATCGGGTCGTGGCCGTTCCGCACGGTCCGGGAAGTCGGGGGCGCCTGGGAGTGCAGCGCAGGCATGGCGGCAAGGCTATCACTCACGCTCCGGCCCCGCAGGATCGTCGCGACGCGACCGGATCATGCGGTACCCTCGGCCGATGGACCTCGACCTGTCGCCCGAACACGACCTGCTCCGGCGGACGATCCGCGACTTCATGGTCAAGGAGGTTGCCCCGGTCGTCGACGAGCATGAGCGGGCCCGGCGGTTCCCCGTCGACATCGTTCGCCGACTCGGGGAGATGGGCTGGCTCGGCATCCCGATCCCGGAGGACGAAGGCGGGGCAGGCCTCGACACGCTTGCCTACGCGATCGCGATCGAGGAGATCGGCCGGGTCTGGGGCTCGCTCGGGTTGATCGTCGCGGCGCACACGAGTCTCGGCTGCGGCCCGATCCACCTCGCCGGGACGCCGGAACAGAAGGAGCGCTATCTCGTCCCGATGGCATCTGGTCAGGTCCTCGGCGCGTATGGGCTGACGGAGCCAGGCGCGGGCTCCGACGCGGGCGGGACCAGGACGACCGCTCGTCACGAAGAGGGACCAGACGGCGGCACATGGACCATCGACGGCGGCAAGCGCTTCATCACGAACGCGGGACACGCCGGGACCTACGTCATCACGGCCCGGACGGGCGAGACGCCGAAGGGCGAGGCGGAGATCAGCGCCTTCATCGTGCCAGCCGAGACACCCGGGTTCAGCGTCGGCAGGCTGGAGGAGAAGATGGGCCTCCACGCGTCGGCGACCGGAGAGCTGATCTTCTCGGGCGCGCGCGTGCCGGCGGCCAGCATGCTCGGACCGCGTGGCGACGGCTTCCGGACGTTCCTCAAGATCCTCGACGGCGGCCGGATATCGATCGGGGCGCTTGCGGTTGGCCTCGCCCAGGCCGCGCTCGATGCCTCCATCCCGTACGCCCAGACCCGCGAGCAGTTCGGTCGGCCGATCGGCAGCTTCCAGGGCGTCGCCTTCATGATCGCCGACATGGCGACCGAGATCGAAGCCGCCCGCCAGATGGTGTGGCGGTCGGCCTGGCTGAAGGATCAGGGTCGGGACTACAGCCTCGCGGCCGCCCAGGCGAAGCTCTTCGCGTCGGAGGTCGGCTCGCGGGCAACGAACAATGGCATCCAGATCCACGGCGGCTACGGCTACGTCGAGGAATACAAGGTCGAACGGTTCCTCCGCGACGCGAAACTCACCGAGATCGGCGAGGGGACGAGCCAGATCCAGCGACTGGTCATCGCACGGAAGATCCTCGGCCTCCGCGTCGTCTGACAGAGACGGAACCGTCCGACTCCGGGTGTAGCATCGGACGATGCCCGTGCGCCGCCCATCTGGTGCCAGGGCGCACCGCACCACGCGGGCAGGGAGGGACTGGGATGCACAAGCAGCTGAACTCGTTGCTGTCGAACGGCGGATCGCCCGGCAAATTGGCCGAGTACACACGACTGCTGGCCGAACGTGGCGAGAACATCCGGGCAATCGGGGGCGCTGAGTGGGACGGTCGGGGTGCCGTCGCCGTCCTTCTCGACGACAAGGCGAACGAGGCTGAGGTCGCAGGCTGGCTGACCGAGCGGGGCTTTCAGAGCGTCGAAATCCATGCGGCGGAAGCGGTTCTCCCCGACGTACCGGGCTCGCTCGCCAGGGCCGCAGCGGCCCTTGGAGACCTCGACATCGCGACGATCCTGGTCGCCGACTCGCATGGCAAGAACGCCCTGGTGAGCTTCGGCTTCGCGACCGAGGACGAGGCGATCGAGGCGCGCAATCGCCTTGGCGCCTTCGCCGTGGAACCCCACGTTCTGACCAAAGCCTGGAAGGCCCACGAGAAGTGGGACAAATCGAACCCGAATCCGAAACCGGACCCCTTCCACCCAGGCAGGAAAGGCGGTTCCCACCGCGGGAAGAAGCGCTAGCCGAATCCGACCTACGGGGCGCTGATCCGCGGGTGTAGCATCCGTGGCGCCCGCGCCTTGCCCTAGTCCCCGGAGGAAACTGTCACGCGGGCAGGGAGGGTGATTCCATGCATCGACAGATCAATGCCCTGGTCTCCGCGGGCAGTTCGCCCGGGAAGCTCGCCATCATCGGAATCGCCCTCGGGCAGGCTGGGATCGACATCGCCACCCTCGGCGGCGCCGAGTGGCGCCACGACGGCCCGCTGTCGATCATCCTCAAGGACGATTCGACGGACGATCTGAATGCCTTCGCCCAGGTCTGCCACGACCACACCCTCCCGTGGCTCATCTTCCGGACGATCGCCGTCGAGCTGGTCGATGAGCCGGGCGCGCTCGGCGCAGCCGCCGCGGTGCTCGGCGGCATCAACATCTACTCCGTCAACGTCCTTCGCTCCCGCGGGAAGCAGGCGGTCGTCGGGCTCGGCATTCGGCCGAGCGAGGTCGAGCAGGCGGTCGACCTCCTCGTCAACGCCGGGTACACGGCCGAGCGGCTTGCGCACCCCGGAGAGCCATCGCCGTGGCAGGACCACTGGGACCAGAGGACCGAGGACCTGCTGCCGCTGTTCGACGATGAGACCGTCGAGGCCGACGACCCCCGCTTCTGGCAGGTCGGCTTAGGGGGCTAGTCGTCTGCCCGAGGTGCGTCGTTCCCGGCGGTGACGCGCACCGCGATCGTCGCCGCCTCGACCCGGTTATTGACGCCCAGCTTGTCGAGGATGTGGGTGACGTGAACGCTCGCGGTCTTCGGGCTGATGAACAGCGTCTCGGCAATCTCGGCATTCGAGCGGCCGGCCGCCACGAGCTCGAGCACCTCCCATTCACGCGCCGACAACCCGAGGATCTCGGCCGGGCCGCGTGACGCCTTCGCGGCGGTGGCGCTCTCCGCCGCGATGACCGGCTCGCCAACCTCGGCGGGTCGGGCCAGGTCGAGCCGCGCACGGGCACCGATCGCCTCGATCGAGCTGCGGAGCGGGCTCGCGCCAAGCTCGCTCGCCGCGGCATGGGCGGCGCGCAGATGGGTGGTCGCCTCCTCTCGGGGGCCGCGCACGAGGAGGAGCGCCTCACCTGCCCGTGCGAGCGCGACGGCCGCGCGATAGGGCATCGGGATGGCCCGCCACGCCTCCGCCGCGGTGAGCCAGGCGGCAGGATCCGATCGCCCCTCGAGACGCGTCGCTTCCGCCTCCGCCGTCGCGATCGCCGCCTGCATCGATGGCGTGGAGACCCCGGGGCCGCCGTCGGCGCCGAGCGCTCGCGCCTGATCCAGCAGCACGGATCCGGCGGACCGCGCAGTCTCGACCTCGCCGCTGGCCCGGAATGCCCGGGCGTGATCGGCCAGGTCGGCAGACGCCGTCATCCCGTCAACCAGGAGAGGCGCGACCAGGAACAACTCGTCGCTCCCGGCAAATTCCGCGAGCGCGGCCTCGACAGCGCGCAGCGCGTCCGCGGGATGACCCTCGACGAGTTCGAGCTCGGCGCGTGCCTGGAGGAGATACGCCTGGACGTCAGGGTCGATGTCGTCCTCGCCGAGCTGGTCTGCGATGGCGAGGTCCGCCCTGGCCGCCTCGATCTCGCCGCGTGCGGCCTGGAACATGACCCTCGTCGCCCGGAGATAGATCGCGCCGGGCCGATCGGCCTCGAGGTCCACTTCCTCCTGGGTGATCGCGTCGGCCTCGTCCCAACGCCCCGATCGGTGGAGGATGTCGCCGGCACTGGCGCGGAGCCCGGCGCCATAGCGCCGGTCCAGGCCGACCCGCTTCGCGGTGGCCAGGGCGTCGCTCGCCACTTCGAGCCCCTCCTCGAAGTGATCCGTCTGGGCCAGGAAGAACGCCAGGTTGTGTTGCGACCCGATGAGCGTGTCGAGCGGTCCCGTCTCCCGCGCGATCCGGACCGAGACCCGCAGATGGTCGAGTCCGGCGTCGATGTCGCCGAGGCCGACGAGATCCATACCAAGGAAGTTCAGCAGCCTTGCCTCGCCCTCGTGCGAGCCCGCCGCTCGCAGCGTGGCGATCGCCAATTCGCAGAGCTCGCGCGACTCGCGGTAGCGTCCTGCGGCCGGCAGGGTCGCCGCCAGGCCGCCGAGGACCCGCGCCCGTTCGATCGACGGCGGCGAATCAGGAACCAGGTCCACGGCTGTCTGGTGCTCCGCGATCGATGCCTGCCGTTCCCCGATGCTCCAGAGGAACACGCCAAGCCGCGAGTGGGTCATGCCTGCCCGGACGGGCTCGGCCTCGGCGTCGATCGCCTCCAGAGCGGCGCGGGCCAGCTCGACTGCCCGCTCACCGGATCCGGACCGATCGGCTGCTGCCGCAGCCATGTCGAGGACCGCTGCGTGATCCATCCCGACCCGCGACGCCGCGTCCGGCACCTCGTCCCACATCTCGAGCACGCGCTCGAGATGGCGCAGGGCATCGGCATGAGCGTGGACCTCGGTCGCGGCGGTGGCTGCCTGGACCGACGCGCCGATCGACTCCGACAACTCGCCGGCGGCAAACCAGTGGTGGCTCAATTCCGCGGCGCTCGGCCCTCGACCCGCACGACCCGCACGGTCCGGCGAGGTCAGCCAGCGAGCGACCGCGCCATGGAGCCGCCGGCGTTCGCCGGGCAGCAGGTCCGCGTAGACGACATCCGCAAGAAGGACGTGGCGGAACTGGTACGAACCGGACGGTTCGCTCACCTCGAGGATCTGTCGCGCAACGGCCTCGCGAATCGCTTCGTCCAGCTCGGCATCCGAGAACTCGGTGACGCTCGCGAGGAACGCGTCGTCGGCACGATTTCCGGCGACCGACACCGCGCGAAGGACCCGCTGCGCGGCGTCGCTGAGGTCAGCCACCCGCCCGAGCATGATGTCGTGGAGCGAGCGCGGGATTGCCGTTCGCTCACGATCGATGTCGGCCGACACGCCGAGGTCGCCTGCCAGCAGCTCCTCGGCGAAGAATGGATTGCCCTCCGAGCGGGCATGGATCCGTTCGGCCAGGCCGCGCGACGGCGGCTGCCCCAGGATGCCAGCCAGCTGATCGCGCTGCTCATCGAGATCGAGCGGCCGGAGATCCAGGCGTTCAACGTTCGAGTAGCGAGCGGTCTCGGCCAGCCGGACGAGGAGGGGATGGCCCCGCGCAAGGTCATCGGTCCGGAACGTTCCAACGAGCAGGATCCGCTCGCGTCGCAGGTTTCGAGCGAGAAACGTGAGCAGGTCGCGCGTTGCCGGGTCGCTCCAGTGGAGATCCTCGAGCACCACGACGAGCGGACGTTCCGTGCTGACACGATCGAGGACCGCCAGCGTGAGCTCGAACAGCCGGGCCTGATCGGCTCGACCGCCACCTGGCGCAGAAGTCGCATCGTGCCGCGATCCGTCGTCGATCTCGGTCGAGGGCTCGAGATATCGGGCGAAACCGGGCGCCACCGCGACCAGCTCCTGGGCGATCTCGCCGAGCAACGTCGAGAGCTCGGCCGGCGTCAGGTCATCGCTGAGCGTCCGGAGGGCCTCGAGGAACGGGCCGTACGGCAGGCCGTCGCCGCCCAGGTCGAGGCAGCCACCGACGAGCACTCGGACGCCCGAGCGGCGGGCCCCCTCGGCGAACTCGGCGACCAGGCGCGACTTGCCAAGTCCCGCATCGCCGCCGATGAGGATGATCCTCGGTGCGCCCTCCTCGGCCCGGCGCAGGGCAACGTCGAGCAGCGCGAGCTCGGATGCTCGGCCGACGAGGATCGGGCTGGACAAGGTGCCCGGCATGCCGGCGATCATATTCCCAGCGTGTCGCTACGGGAACTCGGGGCGCGGCCAGCGACTCCGCCGCGACGGGCCCGCGACAACGTCAGTTGCCGGTTCCCGCGGCTTCCTTGATCGCGGCCCGGACGGCGGACCGGAACTCCGGGGCCCACGGCCCGGCGCTCGCCACGACGAACGGCGACTCCTCGATCGACTCGAATGCATCCGGGTCAGTCACGTACGAGAGGGCGCACGGGCCGATCGTGTCGCGGAGACGCTCGAAGCTGGCCCGGTTCCGAAAAATGTGGATGAACAGCCGCGTTGGAGCGTCCTGATCGAGGCCGGAGGCGTCAAGCCCGATGGCGGTTCGTTCCAGGTTGGTGTCGCTGCAGCCCGCATCACCCGAGACGATGTGATCGATCCGGACGCCCCGAGTGACGAGCTCGGCGGCGATCCCCTGGAAGTCGGCCGGCGTGGGCGCGGGCGGTTTCGTCGCGAACCCGCAGCCGACGAGGCTGACGAGCAGCACGAGGAGGAGCGACGCGCGGGCGGCACCTGACGCGTGGGACCGACGCGAGTAGGGGACTGGGGACATCGATCGTGAGGCTACCATCGGCTGCGGCCAGCCGCCGCGAGCGCCTCAGCCCCCGCGGGCTCGCCGCTTTGCTTCGCGCAGGCGGGAGATCGTGTCGCCCGGGTCGTCAGCAGGTGTCGATGCGGGGGGTGGCGATGCCGGGGTCCCGGCGGGAGGAGTCGATGGCGGCTGCGGCGGTGCCGGTGTCGCGGTCGACCGCGCATCGCGCGAAACCGGTGCCGGGGTCGCGACCGCGGCCGCGGGCCCCGGAGCGGCAACACCCGGCGATGCCGCCGCCTCCCCGCTGGCGACGTCACCGCGGAGCATCGCCGCCCGAGCGGACGATCCGGCGGCCCGATCGCGCGCCGCGAGCATGCCTGCCACCTCCACCGGCCGGGGCGCAACCGCGGCGCGACGTCGCCAGCCGCCGCCGAGCCAGCGCCGCGCATCCGCCAGCTCCCGCCGACCGACGGAGACGCGGCGCAGGGCGATGTCGAGTGGCCAGAGGAGCAGGGCCAGGATGAGGAGGCTCGGCCACAGGTCCGTATAGGAGTCAGTCGTCGCGAGATCGTGCGTCCACGGCTGGGCGGCTGTTTCGATCGCCCGCCCGCCGGTCGCCGCGCGGAGTGTCGCGAGTAACGCTTCGTTCGAGCCGAGAAGGCGGTATTCGGCGGGCGTCGGAGCGACCAGGCCCAGGGTTCGCCCGAGCGGCGTCGAGCCCGGGCGGGTCTGGGAGACTCGGACGATGTACGCACCCGCCTCGATCTCCCCGAGTGGGGCCTCGTAGACGCCCGGCGCGACCTGCACGAGTCCGACCGCCTTCGAGGTCAGGTCGGGAGCCGTGATCGCCACGCCGGTCGTGTAGAAGTCCCGCGGCGAGCCATCCTCGGCGACGCTCTCGACCCGCAGCTTCGTCGCCGTTCCATCCGTGACGAGCGAGGCCTCGATGCCCCCCGTCTCCTCGCCAGGGAACGTCCAACCGACGAGCTGGCTGAAGAACTTCGAGAACCCGTCCCAGCCGACCCAGCTCAGCGCCCACCGCCCGGTCGAGTCGGACGTCCAGGCAACCGACCGGCCCAGCCCGAACTGCCACTGGGCCAGGAGCGGGTCGTCGCGCGCGGTCACGAGGACGGTCTGGGCGGCCGGCTTGGCGGTCGTCCCGTTGTAGCCGAGCAACTGGGGAAAGCCCTGGTCGAGGCCGCGCAGGATCGGGGAGGACGAGGTGATGATCGGGTGGAACGTCTCCTCGACGATCTGCTGGCCGGCGACCTGCTGGGTCTCCTTGAGGAAGATGTCGGGGATGCTCGCGGGGTTCGCGGCATCGTAGAACCGGCCGCCGCCGTCCTTCGCGAGCCCCTGGAGGAACGGGTTCGAACCGCCACCGGCCCCGACGGTCGAGAGCGTGATCCCGGCCGCCTTCATCCTCGCGATGATGGCCTCGTACTGGCCCGAGCTCGACCAGCCGTCCGTCAGCAGGATGATGTGGCGTCGCGTGGCGACCGTGTCCTCGAGCGAGTCCACCGCCGCCTCGAGTCCCTCGAAGATGTTCGTCTGGCCGAGGGGCTGGATGCCGGCGATGTCGCCATGGAGGTTGCTGATCCCGCCCAGCGGCTGGGTATTCACGACCCAGTGGGCTCGTTCGTCGAAGGCGACGACGCCGAGCTCGTCACGCGCCGTCATCGCCGCCGCGGCCCTCAGGATCGCCTCCTTGCCGATGTCGACCTTGCGGACCCCGGATATGCCGGCGCCGCCCATGCCGCCGTCGAACGAGTTGCAGTGGCAGGCGTCCATCGAGCCCGACTTGTCGATGACGACGACGAGAGCGATGTCGGGCTGCTTCTCGCGGTCGCGGACGCCCATGTCGACCGGCAGCGCTTCCTCGATCGGCGTGTCCTCGTAGCCGCCCGCGCCGTAGCTCCGCGGCCCACCGATCATGACGAGGCCCTTGCCGAGGTCCCGGACGTAGATCTGGAGGGCCGCCATCTGGCCCTCGGTCAGCGACGGGCGCGGCACGTCGACGAGCACGATCGAGTCATACGTCGCGAGCTGGAGCGGATCTCCCGGCAGCCCGGCCGCCGCCACCGTGTCCACCTCCTGACGCTCGACCTCAAGTGCAGTCACGAGCTCGACGGCGGCCGCCTCGTCGCCGGTCACGACGAGGATCCGCGGCTCGCCCTGGACGATCGTGTTCGAGTCGGCCCGGTCGTTCTGGCTGAACGTGTTCAGCGCGGCCTCGACGACCGCTCGGAACCGGACGAAGCCCGCCTCCTGGGGCTCGACGAGGAACTCGACCTTGTTCGAGCCGGGTTCGAGGTCGAGCCGCTCGATGCCGACCTGGACGCCGTTCGCAAACAGCCGGACCGTGGCCGGTTGGGCAACCGTCGAGTTGATGTCCGCCACGACCTCGATCTTCTCGCCGAGCCGCGACGTCGAGGGGGTGGTCAGGCGATCGACGATCACCTCCTCGGCCGTCCCCAGCCCGATCGCCTTCGTCTCGACCTGGATCCCGCGGGCGGCTGCGAGCGCCGCCTGGGCCTGGCCCTGTCCGGTCGTGTCGTTGCCGTCCGAGAGCAGGACGATCCGCTTCTGGGCGTCATCGGGGAAGAGCGCCGAGGCGAGGCGGAGCGCGGATCCCACGTCGGTGGCGGAGCGGACCGGCGCCGAGGCGATCCGGTCGATGTCGCGGAGCTCGGCCGGCAGACGCTCCACGAGCGCGCCCTTGCCGAAGGCGACGATCCCCGCCGCGTCGCCCTCGGGCATCAGCGCCAGGCTTTCCCGGACGAACGCGAGCGCATCCTCGCGGCCTGCCTCGCCGACCGAGTCGGAAAGGTCGACCACGTAGACGGTGGCAAGCCTGTCGACGGGCAGGACGAGCCGGAAGCCGGCCAGCGCAAACACCAGCGACGAGAGGAGGAGCGTGCGCACGAAGAGCGCAACACGCCGCCGGCCCTTTCCGGTGCGACGCCGGGCGGCGGCATGGAGGGCGAATGTCAGGCCGAGCGCCGGAACGAGAAGGAGCAGTGCGAGCGGCGCGTCGAAGGCGATGCCCATCAGGCACTCCCCCGATCGGGCCGCCGGATCCGGCTCGACATCGCCCGCCGGGCCCGGGTGACGACGTCTCGGTGGTAGAGCGCCCACTCGACGCACAGGCCGATGAGGACGATCAGGACGATCGGGAACCACAGCTCGTCACGAGCGGGCGGGCGCGACTCGACGGCCGGATCCGGCGCAGCCGAGGCGCCGGGCGCCGGCGCCGCACGACCCAGCTTCTCCAGTGCCGCGACCGATCCGGGGGTGATCATCGACTCTCCGACATCGAAGAGATCGACCGCGAACCGGATCGGAGCGTTCGGGTCGACGACGCCCGCGCCCGTTCCCGGGCTGCCGGAGGGTCCGGCTGACGCGGTCGGTCTCGGCGTCGCGGACGGGCTTGCCGGTGCCGCCGAAGGGTCCGCCGCGGACGGGCGGATCGCGGTTGCCTCGTAGACGCCGAGAAGATCGGTCTGGGTGAAGGTCACGCTGGCTCCGCCCGCCGTTCCGGGGGCGAGCTCGACCACCGACCCGTCCGGTCGCTCGACACGAAGGCCGGTCGCACCGGCCGGGATCGGCAGCGAGACGGGGTCGCCGGGCTTGACGGCCTCGGCCGGTGCGGCGCTCCCGCCCATCAGCTCGCCAGTCAGGTTCGCGATCAGGATCGGAAACGCGACCTGGAGCGGGAGGTCCGAGCGGCGCGGCTCGAAGGCGAGGACTGCGCTCGGTACACCGTCGCGGACGCCGGCGAAGAGGAGCGGCGCACCCTTCGGTCCAGGGATGACGGACCGAGCCCAGGCCGGCAGCTCGAGCTTCGCCGCTTCGGCAATGTGGATCGTCGAGAGGTCGACGTACCGGAGGATCGGCTCGTCCGGAGACAGCGTCCCGATGCCGGGGTTCGTCAGCTTTCCCGAGACGTCACCGAGCGGGCTCGTCCTCGGCGGCGCGATGAGGAGGGTCGGCGTCGTGGGCAGAGTCGCCGGGACGAAGCCCTCGAAGATGATCAGGTCCCAGTCCGTCCCGTCGCGCCGCTGGGCATCAGCGGGATAGCGGTTTGGCTTGACGCCGAACAGGCTCGAGTTGGGCAGGTAGGAGAGCGCCGTCTCGAGGTAGGGATCGCCCTCGCCGACGAGGAGGATCTCGCGCTTCCGATCAGGCGGCACGATGGCCCAGGCTCGGTCGTCTGCCGCGAGCTGGTCCGGCGGATTCCCCGTGTCGCCGGAACCACCGGCGCCGACGAGCCGAACCTCGACCACCCCGACACCGAGGTCGACGTCGTCGATGATCACGTCGGCGCGCTGCATCGCGTCCATCCGCGCGTCGCGGGCCTCCAGCAGCAGGCCATCGCCCCACAGCTCGATGCGGCGCTCCGCCGGCTCGATGTCCAGGTTGGCGATGCTGACGAAGACCGATCGCGTGACCGCCGACGGGGCCGTCCGGACGGCGAGCGCGACGATCGCCTGGTTGCGACTGCCACGCTCGTTCCCGACTCGAAGGACGCGGATCTTCGCGTCGACCGCCGTCGACGGCACGGATGCCAGGGCGGCGTCGGTGGCGATCAGGACCTCCGCGTCGCCGGACTGCGACGCCAGCTCGGAGGCGAGCTCGAGGGCGTCGGCGAGGTCGCCGGGCGCGGTCGTCGGTTGGATGGAATCGATCGCAAGCCTGATCCGGCCGAGGTCGGACGAGCTCGCGGCCACGATCCGCGCCGTCCGGCCGGCTTCGATGACGCTGACCTTGCCTCCGGCCGGCAGGTCGCGCAATGCGTCAAGGGCGGCTTCCCTCGCCGCCGCGAGGCGATTCGGGGATAGGTCCGTGGCGCCCATGCTGGCGGAGGTGTCAATGACGAGGACGATGTCGCGAGCAAGGCCGGCCGGGCGCTCGACGAACGGTCGGGCCGCGAGGAGGACGATGATGACGACCAGGAGCAGCTGAAGGAGGAACAGGATGCTTCGGCGGAGACGCTGCCACGGGGCGTTCGCCTCGACGTCGGCGACGAGCCGCTGCCAGAGCAGGGTCGACGAGACGATCGTCTCCTCGCGCCGCAACCTCAGCAGGTACATCGCAATGACGGCCGGCACGAAGAGGAGCCCGAGCAGCGCAAGCGGCGTCGTCAGCGGCATCAGCCGAGGACCCGTCGCCGCCGGAGCTCGGCGAAGATGAGGTCGTTGAGCGGGACGTCGGAGGAGAGGTCGACGTAGCTCGCACGCCGCTTCGCCGCGAGATCGGCGAACGACTCCTTCCAGGCCGCCAGGCGCGAGCGGTAGTCATCGAGCGTCGGGAGATCGGCCGTGATGTCCACGCCGTTTCCGGTCTCGGAGTCGACGAGTCGGAGGTCCCCTTCGAGCTGCGGGTCGAGCTCGTCGGGCGACAGGATGTGCAGCACGATCAGCTCGGAACGGGTCGCCGCGAGCTCGCGGATGACACGATCGGCCGCCGGATCGAGGAGATCGGACATCAGGACGACGACGCCCCGACCGTGGAGCTGTGCGGCGGCGTGCCGCGCCGCCGCGACGAGGTCCGTCGGGCCGGCGGCCGGCTGGATCGCGGACAGGTTGGAGAGCAATCGGAAGACACGCCCCGACCCACGTAGCGGCGTCTGGCGGCGGCTGGTCCGGCCGCCGAGCGCGCTGACCGCGACCCGATCCTCCGACGCCAGGCCGATGTACCCGAGGGCGGCCGCTGCCCGCTTGGCGAAGATCAGCTTCTCCGGCCGGCCCGACGCCATCGATGCCGACGTGTCCAGGAGGAGCGTGATCGTCACGTCCTCCTCTTCGACGAAGAGTTTGACGAAGAGCTTCTCGAGCCTGGCGTAGACGTTCCAGTCCAGCTGCCGCAGGTCGTCGCCCAGCGCGTAGTCGCGATAGTCGGCGAACTCGACGCTCTGACCCCGCTTGACGCTCCGCCGGCCGCCCTTCAGGCCGCCCCGAACCGGGGATCGGAGCAGCAACAACAGCCGTTCGAGCTGCCGAAGGAAGCCCTCGTCGAAGACGGTGGGGTCGAGGTCGTTCGGAAGGAACGCCGGGCGGGAGCCCTGCGGGGGAGGCGTGCCCGTGGTTGCCTGGGTCATCGCCGAACCGCCACTGGATCCGGTGTCCATGGCTAGCCTCGGCCCTCCGGACCGACGGCGCTCACTCCACCGCCGGCGGAGCGACTGAGTCCAGGATCGTGCGAATCGCGGCTTCGGTCGTGATCCCCTCGGCCTCGCCCTCGAAGTTGAGGATCATTCGATGTCGAAGGGCCGGCAGGGCCGCGGCCCGGATGTCGTCGGCCGAGACATTGAACCGCCCGTCGAGCAGCGCGAAGATCTTGCCGGCGGTCACGAGCGCCTGCGCGCCGCGAGGCGAGCCGCCGTAGCGGACGTATTCGCGTACGAGCTCCGGGGCCCGCGGCTGGTCGGGATGACTCGCCGCCAGCACGCTCACCGCGTAGGCGGTGATATGGGGCGCGATCGGGACTGCCCGCGCCAGGCGCTGCATCTCGACGATCTCGGCGGCTGTCGTCACCTTGTCGGCAGTGACGGCTTCTGCACCCGTCGTCCGGTCCATGATCGTGATCAGGTCCTCCTCCGAGGGGAAGGGGACCATGACCTTGAACAGGAACCGGTCGAGCTGCGCCTCCGGCAGCGGGTACGTCCCCTCCATTTCGAGGGGGTTCTGGGTCGCGAGCACGAAGAACGGGGGATCGAGGGGGAATCGCTGGCGGGCCACCGTGACCTGGTGTTCCTGCATCGCCTCGAGCAGGCTCGACTGCGTCTTCGGCGTTGCGCGGTTGATCTCATCCGCGAGCACGAGGTTGGCGAAGATGGGTCCCGGCTGGAATCGGAAGACGCGTGACCCACCTTCCTCGATGAGGATGTTCGTCCCGGTGATGTCGGCCGGCATCAAGTCCGGCGTGAACTGGATGCGGTTGAACGTGCAGTCGATGACGTCGGCGATCGTGCGCACGAGCATCGTCTTGCCGAGCCCGGGTACGCCTTCGAGGAGGACATGGCTGTTCGCGAGCAGGCCGGTCAACGTCTGGCGGACGAGGTCGCGCTGTCCGACGATCACCCGCCCGACTTCGCGTTCGATGGCCTGTGCTCTCTCGGCGAAGGTCTCCGGCGAGATCCTGCCGATCGAGGCGGCGTGGTCGGTCGTCGAGGCGTTCATCGGAACCTCCGGATCGATCGCGGACGCGGAAGCGCCGGCGTCAGTTGGACGGGTCGAGCGAGCTGAAGTAATCCCGCACGAAGTCCTTCACGGACAGCGGGACGTAATTGCGGTCGAGGGTCGTGAGGGCGTAGTCGTAGAAATCGGTGAACACCTGCTGGTACGGCGTGAACGCACCGTTGTTCTCGCCCTGGCCGGTCTGGTTGCCCTGCTGGCTTTGCCCGTCGCCGCCGGTACCGGCGATGTACGAGGGATCCCCGGGCCTACCGAGTCGATCGAACGGGGCGAAGACGCTTGACAGGTCCTCTCCGAGGTCGGCCGGCCGGTTCGGATTGCTCGGTCCGGCAGGCGGGCCGCCCGCGCTGCTGCCGTTACCCAGGTGGCTGGCACTGGATCCGCCGCCACCGATGGCGCCCTGACCCTGGCCCTGGCCCTGACCCTGACCCTGGCCCTGACCTTGACCCTGGCCCTGGCCCTGACCCTGGCCCTGGCCTTGGCCCTGGCCCTGGCCCTGACCCTGGCCCTGGCCCTGACCTTGACCCTGGCCCTGACCCTGACCTTGACCCTGACCTTGACCCTGGCCCTGACCCTGGCCCTGGCCGGGTGCCGGGCTCCCCTGGCCCTGGCCCTGGCCCTGACCCTGGCCGGGTGCCGGGCTCCCCTGGCCCTGGCCCTGACCTTGCCCCTGGCCCGGCTGGCCCTGACCCTGTTGGCCGGTGCCCTGCTGACCTTGCTGGCCCTGGCCCTGCTGGCCGGAATTCGCCAGGTTGCGGCGGGCCTCCTGCAGGTCCGACGCAGCCTTCGCGAGGTCTCGGTTCAGATCCACGTTCTGCTTCGTGCCCTGGAGTGCCTCGCCGAGACGGTCGAGCGCCTCCCTGGCCGCAGCGTCGTTTCCCTGGGCGATGCTCTGGACGGCATCCCGCAGGGCGGTGCCGGCGGCTCCGCTGGCCTGGCTCGCGGCCGACTGCAGCTCGGCCAGGCTTGCCGCGAGCTCGCTCCGTTCGGCGGGCGTCAGCTCATCGAGCTTGTTGCCAAGCTCCTTGAGGTCCTCGGCGGCGACTTTCGGGTCGCCGTCCTTGTTGGCGTTCGGCTGCCCAGTCGCCGCTCGCGACAACGACCGGCTGAGGGACGCGAGCGATGACGCGCGCTGCTCGTTGGCCGGATCGAGCTGCGATCGAGCACTCGCCTCGGCAGTCGAGACCTTCGCCAGGTTCAGTTTCAGGTCGTCGGGCTGCGCCCGGAGCTGCCTCGCGAGCTCACGCAGCTCCTGCGCAAGCTTTGTTCGAGGATCCTGCGGATCGGTGCCCTTCGATTCGAGGTCTCTTGCGATCTCGTCGATCCGCTCGGCCTGCTGTCGGGCTTCCTCCCGGACCGTCTGCGCATGCGCGATCGCCGCGTCCTGCGGGTTCGGCAGGACGATGAGCGGAACGAGCAGCAGCGTCGCGGCGATCGCGATGACGGCGGGATTGCGGGACAGCCGCGGACGGAACAGGTTGGGCGGAACGAGCCTGATCGAGGCGGCTGCGTCGGCTCGTTGGCGACGCACAAAACGCTCGGTCTGCTGGGCCTCGTCGAGTACGGCGTCGGCCTCGTCGGGGACCCCGGCCGATGGACCGGCCAGCGCCGGAAATCCAGATCCCAGGGCCAGGGCACTTGCGATCCGGTCACCGAGGTGGGCCTCGGCATCGACTGCGAGTGCGGTCTCACCCAGCGACGGCCGGGCCCGTGCCGCAACGATCACGAGTCCGAGCAGGCCGATCACCGGGAGGGCAACCGCGATCGTCGGCAGGATCTCGAGTGGAACGATCCGGGCGAGCCCGAACAGGACGACCTCCGCAACGACAACGATCCCAACGGCCAGCCACGCCCGACGGACGATCCGGCGAAGCCACAGCCGGCGGCGGTGTGGTCGCAAGTCGGATCGGATGGCATCCAGCGCCGGATCGAGCGGGCCGGCTACGACGAGCCGCGGGTCGATCGGCGGGTGAGCCTCGCCTCCGCCCGAGGCAGCGGGTCGCCGTCGATTGCGACGGAACGCGAATGACGGCATCAGGGAGCCCTCCGGAACGGACGCCGCAGGAACGAGGGTCGCCAGCGACGAGCGGGGGAGACGAGTTGGACGGAGGCAAGGATGAGAAGGGTGGACAAGGCGATCCAGGCCGCGACGCTGCGTGGCCAGAACGAATCGCGGCGGATGCCGAACGCCTGCACCGGCTGGACGGGAGCAACGTCGTTGACGATGATCTTGCCGCCGGGAAACGCGCGGCCGATCGCCGGTTCGGTGAGGGCTGGGTCGGGGACGAACGTTGAACCGCCCGTGGCGCCACCACCGATGCCGATGCTGATTGCCCCGTTCGTCACGGTGGCAAGCCGCGAGCACCAGCCGCCGTAGCCATCGGATGCACCGCAGATGACGTCGTATTGAGCGGCGAACGGGTTGAACAAGAGCAGGGCCTCGGGCGGCCGTCCCTTGATCGGCCCGATTCCCTGGTTGCCGACCCCGATCTGATTCTGCGACGTGCCGGACATCGTCGACCAGAAGAGGACGACGAACAGGGAGCCCATCGTCAGGGCCATCACCGCGAAGAACGTCACGACCGTAGCCGCTTGCGTCCGCTGCATCAGCGCCGAGATGAAGAGCCCGAGCGAGCCCAGGCCGATCGCCGACGCGAACAACACGACATAGCCGCGCAGCACCTCTTCGGGGCCGACGCCACCGAAGACGAAGACCATCGCGGTCAGCGGGATCGAGGCGATGATCAGGATGAAGACGTACGTCAGGGCACTGAGCAGTTTGCCGATGACGATCGCGAGCGAGGAGATCGGCGTGGCCGTCAGCATGTCGAGGGTCTGCTTCTCACGCTCGAGGCTGATGGCTCCGGCCGTGAACGCCGGCGCGAGGAAGACGACCAGGAGCGTCTCGATGATGAGCAGCGCGCCGAAGATCTCCTGCCCGATCAGCGCGGATGCGAAGGCCGCCGACCCTCCGGAGAGCGATCCGGAGTTCCCGTAGGCACGCTCGGCGATCAATTCCCAGGCCCACGCAAAACCTGCCAGGAACAGCAGGTAGAGCGTCAGGATGACGAACGCCCGCCGTCCGCGCATCCGCCCGCGCAACTCCTTGACGCCGACGGCGGCGATGCCGTTGAGCCCGAGGCGCAACCCCCGCAGGGGATTCCGGCGTCCCGTTCCGGACTCGCGCGGGAGAACCGGCACGACGCCGACGTCCGCGGCTACGCCCGTCTCGTCGACAGGGTCGCGGAGCACGTCTGTCATCTCGGACATCAGGCCACCTGCGCGCTGTCCGGAGCCTGGCCGGACGTGACCTGCAGGAACAGCTCCTCCAGATCGCTTGCTGCGCGCGCGAAGCTTGCCATCCGGATGCCCGCGGCGACGGCGCGTGCCAGGAGGGCCGCCGATTCATCATCGTCGCCCCGGAAGCCGAGTTCGATCTGGCCGTCGTCGAGGATCGTCGCGGAGGCGACGCGCGCCTCGCCCGCGAAGTGCTCCCGGGCCGCCTCGATCGCTTCGCCGTCTCCGAGTACGCGGACCCGCAGCACGGCCCCGTAGCGGAGCCGTTTCTCGATGTCGGAAACGCGACCCTGGGCGAGCACCTGCCCGTGATCGACGATCGCAACGCTCGTGCAGAGCTCTTCGAGCTCCGGCAGGATGTGGCTGCTGATCACGATGGTCTTGCCGAGCGCCCGGAGCTCCCGGAGAAGCTCGCGGAGCTCGACCCGGGCCCGCGGATCGAGCCCGGAGGCGGGCTCGTCGAGCAGGAGCACCTCAGGGTCGTGGACGAGCGTATGGGCGAGGCAGAGCCGCTGCTGCATCCCCCGCGACAGGCTCTGGACGTAGTGGTCGCGCTTGTCGCCGAGGTCGACGAGGTCCAGGAGGTCGCCGATCATCCGTCGCCGGCGATCGGCGGGAATTCCGTAGCAGCGAGCGAAGAAGTCGAGATACTCCCAGACCTTCATGTCGTCGTAGACACCGAAGACATCGGGCATGAAGCCGAGGACGCGCCGTGCCGCATCGGGGTTCCGCCGGACGGAGATCCCGGCAACCTCTGCCTCGCCGGACGTGGCGGTGAGAAGGGTGGCGAGGATTCGCAGCGTGGTCGTCTTTCCCGCCCCGTTGGGCCCAACGAGGCCGAAGATCTCACCCTCGGCGACGTCCAGGTCGAGGCCCGCGACCGCGAGCGTCCCCGGATATCGCTTGATGAGCCCGCTGGTCCGGACCATCGTGGTCATCGGACGATTCCTTCCAGCGAGATGCTGAATGACATCCCGACTGCATCGGATCGATCGTTGACGAACCGGACCTGGATCGTTCCGTTCGACGGGTCGACGTATTTCTGCGGGTCGGTCAACGCGTAGGCCACTCCCTGCGTGAAGTGGGGGAGCCGCCGCCAGGTGCCCGTGGTCACGTCGAGGACCTCGACCTCCGGCAATCCATCGAAGCCGATCCCGGGTGGCTCATCGATGGGACACCCGAAGCCGTCGCAAAGCCGGAGGATCGGCCGGCTCGAAGGCGGGCAGTGGCGCGATGGGCTGACCGTCGCCCCCGATCGGATCGCCAAAGCCCATCGCCAGCCGGACCTTCGTCGCTTCGATGGTGCCACCGAAGGGAATCGGCCGATAGGCAAGCGTTACCGTCCCCTGTCCGAAGCTCATCGTGTAGGGATCCTTGGTGAAGAAGGGCACGTCCGCCGAGAGAACCGTGCTCCGCATCAGGTCCGACGGGAACGCCGTGGCCCCGGTCACCGACATCGGGACGGGAATGTAGTAGAGGATGTTCGCGCTGCGGGCAGGCTTTTGCCCCTGGACCTCGACGTCGAGGATGCTGTCACGGCCCCAGGCGAGGATCACGGGCCCGTCCGACGGGAGCTGGCCAAGGTTGCCGGACATTGGGTCGTAGGTCAGTTGGTCGACGATGCGGTGGCGGGTGGCGTTGCGGCGCTGCTTCTCGCTGCTCGCCACGTTCTCGCCGAAGAAGACCTGCCCGAAGATCCTGTCTGACAGCGCCTGGCCGAACTGGTTGGCGGTGATCCTGAGAGTGACTGCTCCTTCCGCGCCCGGGGCGATATCCGGCAGGACGATCACGTTGCCGCCGAGCACGACGGTCGGCGACTCAAGCAGCACCTCGGAGTCGTTGCGGATCTTGCCGACGACGACGCCGTCGACGAGGCGCAAGTCGGCATGGATCCTGGGCACGCTCACCGGGGTCTCGGCCCGGACGGTCCGAAGCGACCCGAATCCGACAGACAGATCGCGAACCCGCGCGGTGTCGCCCTGGACCACGTCAAGCAGCGCCCCCTGGCCGGCGAAGAAGTCGCCAACGACCGGTGCCGACAGCAGTGCCCCGCCGGGCAGCGACAGCTGATATGTGCCGCGGGTCGGGGAGAAGACACCGAGGTACACCTGTGCCGATCCCTCTGTCGCGTCGGGCGCTCCCCGCACGATCGCGACTTCGTTGACGATGACATCGCTGCCGCGAAGCGCCGAACCGAAGCCGTACGCGCCGACCGCGAAGATCGCGATGAGGACGGGCATCGTCACCCACGCCCACTCGCGCCGGTCGAGCCGCCGCAGGACGAGATAGTTGATCGGGCCGATCAGGACGATGTAGCCGAGCAGCAGAAGGAGCAGACCGCCGAGCGGTGGGAGGGCGAGGACGGGCAGCTCCGAGACGGCGCCGACGATCTGGCTGTCGTCACCGGTGCCGATCAGCCCCGACGCCCGCGGCGGGATGAGCCCCCGCCAGAGGCCAACGGTCGCCTTCGACTCCGCGATCCAGCCCACCGTCGGGTCGATGCCGAGAACGGTGACGGAACCGCTGCCGTAGCCGGCGTCGGCCGCGACGACCCGGTCACCTGATGAAGCAAGCGCCCGGCCGCGGGTGAGCTCGCCCGCGAGCGCCGGAACGTCGCCTGCGCCCTGGGGGATCTGGCCAAGGAGCGTCGTCAGCGACCCCGGGGCGACGTCGACGGTATTGACGGGTCGATACGGCAGGATCTCGTCCGGGAACCCGGAGAGGACGCCTGGTCCGGCCGTTCCGCCGACGATGATCAATCGGCCGCCAAGCGTCAGCCAGCCGCGAAGGGCGGCGATCTGCCGCTGCGAGAGCGTGTTCGTGTCGATGTCCTGCCAGATGAGGCGGTCCAGGGCAGACCAGGCCTCAATCCGCTCGGGCAGGTCGCTCGTGTCGAGAGGAATGATGACGGGCGCGACGTTGTTCTGGCCGACCGGGAGCTGGATGCCCGCCACGATTCCCTGTGATTGGGCGGCGACCACCCCGATCGTCAGCTGTGTTGCTTCGTGGACCGTGAACGCCACCTTTTGACGGAGGGCGACTTCGTCCTTGCCGGTGACGAGCAGGACCTCGAGCTGTTGCCCGAATGACGGCGGCTGCGCGTGGAGGACGTAGATCTTGTCTGACGGGCTGGGCAGGTCGACCGGGACGGAGAACCGGGTTCCGCCCTGGGCCCCGCCCTGGAGCCGGAGCTCTCCGGAGATCGGGGCACCATCGTTGGTGAGGCGAACCTCGATGGCGAGCCACGAGCCGAGGCGGGCATGGCCTTCGAGCAGGACGCGCGCTTCCATCTGCGGTCCGTCGGCCGCAGCGACGAATGGTGCGACCGGGCCGGCCATCGCGCCGAAGAGCACGCCGACCATCGCGACGCGTGCGGCGAGCGATCTGGCGGACCGGGACACGGCGACTCCAGCGACGGGCGGCATAGGCGATCCCAGCATCGACGTCCGGCTCCCCCGAAAAGTTGCGTGTCGAACCCGGCCGGGCGTGCCCTTGACCCGTCGGCGGCGGTCCCGCCGCGGCTATCGTACGATGCTTGCGCGGCAGCACGGTTCGGGCGGTCCCCAGTCTCACGCCCGGGCCGGTCCGCCTTGTGCCCGCAGAGAACGAGCCTTGCCTGAGGGAGACCGTGCCCGAGATCCGTCCGTTTCGCGCGCTGCGCTACGACCCCGAAACGGTCGGCGACCTGGCCGCGGTCGTCGCGCCGCCGTACGACGTGATCGATCAGGACCACGAGGCTCGGCTTCTGGCGCTGCATCCGAAGAACGTTGTCCGCCTCGACCTTCCGGGTATCGCCCCAGGGGAAGAGCCCGACGAGCGGTATCGACGCGCAGCCCGCACGCTCGCGGCCTGGCGGTCGGACGGGACATTCCACAAGGACCCGCGACCTGCGGTCTACGTGTACGAGCAGACCTATCGGGTGCCGGGAACGGACACGGAACGGACGCAGCGAGGGTTCTTCGGTCGCGTGCGCCTTGAGGCCGCCGGTCCCGAGTCCGGCGTACTGCCGCACGAGCGGACCCTTGAAGGACCGCGCGAGGACCGCTATCGCCTGCTCCGGGCGACCGGCGTCAACACCAGTCCGGTCGTCGGGCTATACGACGATCCGTCCGGCAGCACCGCGGCCATCCTTGCGACGATCGCGGCCGGCCCGGCCACGATCGACCTGCGAGACGACGAGGGAGTCAGGCATCGACTCTGGGTGGCCGAAGCCGAGGGCGCAACCGCGGAGCACGTGAGCGACTTGCTCGCCGCGGCGAGTGCCGGACCCATCACGATCGCCGACGGCCATCATCGATACGAGACCGCGCTTCGCTACCGCGACGAGAGGCGGATGTCGAGGTCGTGCGAAGAGGATCCGGCCTTCGACTACCTGCTGATGCTGCTCCTCGAGACCACCGCCGAGCCGCTGACGGTCCTGCCGACCCACCGGCTGATCCACGGGCTCGGCACCGACGGTCCGGCGCACCTTCGCGAGGGTCTCGATGAACTCTTCGAAACCCGGCCGGCCGGCCGAGCCGAGCTGGAGCGGACGTTCGGGAACGGGACTGCCGCCGGTGGCGCCGGGCGATTCGGGCTCTGGACGCGCGATGGCGGAACCCTCCTCACGGCTCGTCGCGGCGCGTTCGACGCTCGGGCCAAGCGATACCGACGACGCGGTCAAGGAGCTCGACGTCTGGCTACTGGGCGTCGCCCTGGAGCGTCTCTTCGGCATCGACGAAGCCGCAGTCGCCGCAGGCGAGCGAGTCGGATACACGAAGTCCGTGTCCGAGGCGATCGATCGCGTCGCCGCGTCGGACGGCAAGGCCGACGCCGCGTTTCTGCTGGAGCCGACGCCCGTGTCGTCGATCACGTCCGTCGCGAGATCGGGCCAGGTCATGCCCCAGAAGTCGACGTACTTCTATCCGAAGGCCCTGACCGGGCTCGTCATCAACCCGCATGAATGGTGAAACAGTCGATGGCTCACAGCCGATGACCGATACGACCCCCGACCACATCCTTGCCCGCGCCCAGGCGGCGAGCCCAAACGCGCGACCCGTGCGCAAGGACGAGATCGAGCTGCTCGACCGCGGCCTGTACATCGAGACCTGGCTTCCCGAGCGCCGCTCCCGCCGGAAGCCACTCCTCTTCGTCCACGGCGAGCTCGCCGGCTCATGGCTCTGGGAGCGCTACCTCGGGTACTTCGCGGGACGGGGCTGGGAGGGGCACGCGCTCAACCTGCAGAACCACTTCTGGTCGCGGACCGTCGACCCGACGGAGCTGTCGTTCGAGACGTACACGGAGGACGTCGTCTCGGCCATGGAACGGCTCGGCCCGTCGACGGTGGTGATCGGCCACGCGATGGGCGGACTGCTCGCTCTCAAGGCCGCCGAGCGGATGCCGGTCGCCGGAATCGTCCTCGTCTCGTCCGAGCTGCCACGCGACCTGCGGGTGCCGGTGCGCTCACACGAGCTCCGGGAGGTGCCGGCGGTGTTCGGCCGATCGTTCGTCGGCTGGGCAACCCTGCCCGAGAAGCTCCAGCGCGACCACAGGGACCTGTCCCTCGACGACGTCATGCGGATCCAGCACCTGCTTGGCCAGAAGCCTCGAGAAAGCGGCGCGGCACGGAAGCAGGTTCTCCAGGGCGTGTCGGTCGATCGGCGACTCTTCGCCGAGATCCCGAAGCTGGTCATCGGGGGCGGGCTTGATCGAACCGTGCCCGAGGAGGCGTCCGAGCGGCTCGCCGAGTGGCTCGGCGCCGAGTACGAGCCGTTCGGCGCCCACTCGCACTACGGGCTGGTCATCGGCGAACAGGGACACCAGCAGGTGGCCGAAGCGATCCGCAGCTTCCTGGACGCCAACCGCCTCTGATCGATGGCATCGATGGCCGGTCGTTGGTATCATCCCGATCGGCTGCGAGCGGCTTCGACCCTCGCTCCGCGCGGCGCCGCATTCGTCTAGAGGCCCAGGACACCGCCCTCTCAAGGCGGAGATCACCGGTTCGAATCCGGTATGCGGTACCAATCCCGCCTTCATCGGCCCTGTCAGGCCGAGCATCGCCCCGTGGACGATCGATCGAGCGTTCGGCTACTCGAAGCCTCGCCGGGTCAGCCCGGTTGGATCACCCGGATACCGCGGCCCGTGGCTGAAGCTGCGAGGCGCGCGTCGTATGTCACGAACCCCCGCAGGTCCGAACCGAGCTGCTCGGCGCTCGCGAGATGGATGGCGTCAAGCGATCGGAGCTCGGGCGGCGCCAACAGCCCCGCTGCGTCGAGGACGCGATCGTTGATCCGAAGCAGGTCCACCCGCGCCAGCACGTCGCGGCCTCGCCGAACCGCCTCGGGCCCGAGGGGAAGGAGCGCACGCGCGACCTCCGTCCGTGCAAGGGCACTCGACACGAGCGGCCGATGGCGACCCAGGTACCGCCGCAGCGCCGCCGATTCGGGTTCACGGACGGCGAGCTTCACCAGAGCCGACGAGTCGACGTAGGTCGCCCGCTCAGCGCTCATCGCGGCGCAGTCGCTCAAGGACGCTCGACGGGGGTTCCGTTCCGGGAGCCAGGAGCAACGGGTCCGGCAGGTCCTTCAGGTCGGACCGGGCCGGCTCGAGGTCACCGGATACCCGCAGGCGTTCGATCGGACGCTGGTTGGGCAGTGGCGCAAGCACAGCCACGGGTCGTCCGCGGTCGGTGATCTCGATTGTCTCGCCGGCCTCGACCCGTCGCAGCAGCTCACTGGCGCGCTGACGCAATTCCCGAATGCCCATTGATGCCATGTGCTAACAGTAGCACATGGTGTGGGAGCCCTTATTGGAGCCGTTATGTCTTGGTAGAAGTCCTCGGAGCCCAACAGGAACGTCCCACCCGGAATCCAGGCCATGTCACGGGTCGCGGACAGACCGGGCGTTATCTGCCCGGTGGATCCCTGATGACTGCATTTGCATCGCCTCTTACCTCTGATCCTTGGGCAATCGCATCGTTCTGTGCGCGTGGGCCAGCCGGACGGGGGCATCAGCGTGGTGTGAGCCATGGCAGGTCTCCTTTCAGGACTCCGGGGAAAGGAAGACCGGGCGGCGCGACGGGCGCCGCCCGGTGTGTTGGTCCCGAGGCTCGGGATCAGAAGCCAGTGGCGGTGGACGGAGCCCGGTTGAGGACCCGGCCCGCGGCGACGACCCAGACGAGCTCGAGGGCCGGCAGGATGATCAGCGAGAACAGTCCGTCCGAAGCCCAGAACCCATCAGCCATCCACGTCGTGCCACCAAGCACGCCGAGGATCACCAGGCCCACGGCCACCTTGAACTGGTTGCTCGTGATCAGCCCGGCCCGCCAGAACCCGAACGATCCGGCCATGACCATCATGGCGCGCGGGAATGAGCTGAGGACCCACACGGCCCCACCAAGACTGGTGAGCCCGGAGATAAGGACCTCGCTGCCTGAGCCGGCGAGCGAGCCGACGGTGATCGCGATTGCGACGAGGGCGAAGGCGATGCCCGCGAACGCTGCGCTGGCGGCGGTCCCGGCCGCGCCCCAACCGTCGAGGCCCTTGTCAGCGAGCGTCGTCCGCAGCGCAGCCATGAACCAGGTCAGGTTGAGGATCGCGAGGCCGAAGATCGGGGCCGCGATGAGCGGCTGGAAGGTGTAGACCACGAGACCGACGATGGCGAAGGCGACGGCCTGTACGCCCGCACCTCGCCAGAGGTGCTCGAAGAACGCTGCACCGTACTTGGGGGCGGCTGCCGCCGAAGCGGGGGCCGCAGTGCTGATTGAAGTCATTGGAGTGTTTCCTTTCTCAGGTGAACTTGAAATCGATGAGTTGGGTGCGTGGAGGTGGCTCGACCCCGGGGTCGAGATCAGCGAAGCGATCGGAACGTAGCGCGCACCTCCTGGGACAAGAGCTCGGGCTGCTCCCAGGCGGCGAAGTGGCCGCCCCGGTCAACCGTGTTGAAGTGGACGAGATTCGGATAGGCCCTCTCGGCCCAGCTCCGCGGAGCCGGGTACAGCTCGTCCGGGAAGACCGTCACGCCGACCGGGATCTCGACGCCCTTGACGTCGAAGAAGGCCAAGTGGCTCTCCCAGTACAGCCGCGCCGAGGAGACCCCGGAGTTCGTGAGCCAGTAGTGGGTGACGTTGTCGAGGACGTCATCGCGTGACAGGCCGCCGGGCTGCCCGGCGAACGCGCGCGCGATCAGCTGGTAGCTGGCCTGGTCGTGATCGAGCATCCAGGCCGCGAGGCCCACCGGCGAGTCGACGATCCCGTAGAGCGTCTGGGGCCGATTGGCCATCTCGTTGGCGTAGCCGACGCCGGTCGCGAAGAAATGCTTGAGGATCTCGTAGGCCCTGTCCTCGTCGGCCGAGAGGCCGTCAGGCTTGGCACCACCGCTCGAAAGCGCCTTGGAGACGTCGGGGGGGACGGTTGCCGGCATGTTCGTATGGATGCCGAGCAGGCCGTCGGGCTTCAGGAGCGCCAGCTGCTCGGTTACGGCGTTGCCCCAGTCGCCGCCCTGGGCGACGTAGCGGGTGTAGCCGAGGCGTCGCATCAGCTCCGCCCAGGCTCGCGCGATCCGGATCGGATCCCAACCGATTTCGGTTGGCTTGCCGGAGAAGCCGTGGCCCGGCAACGACGGGATGACGAGATGGAAGGCGTCCGTCGCGCTGGCGCCGTTCGCTGTCGGATCGGTGAGCGGTCCGATGAGCTTGAGCTGCTCGACTGTTGAACCCGGCCAACCATGCGTGACGATCAGCGGCAGCGCGTCATCATGCTTCGATCGAACGTGGATGAAGTGGATGTCGACGCCGTCGATCTCGATCACGTAGTGGGGAAGCGCCGCGAAGCGCTCTTCGAAGGCCCGCCAGTCGTACTCCGTGGCCCAGTACTTCGCCAGCGCCTGAATCGTGTCCAGGTTGACGCCCTGAGACGGGTCCGTCTCGCGATCGGGCCAGCGCGTGGCCAGGATACGGCCACTCAAGTCGTCCAGTGCCGCCTGGGATGCCTGCGGCACCTCGAACCGGCGAATTGCGTCCTGGCCTGTGGCCTGACTGGCTTCCGGCTGATCCATCGTTGTCGTCATCGGTCTGTTCCTTCCGACCCTCGTGATCTGCGGCTGATCCATCGCCGCGCTGTCTGATGGGACCTACCCTGGCCCGGACAGACCCTGGTCGCGCCCGTCGAACTCACTGGTCGAAGCCCGTGTCGTTGACACGTGGTCCGCCGTCGCGGAGGTCGTCCGGATTCCTCGCGGCTTGGAGGCCAGCCGCTGCGCTTCAGTTCGCGCGCAGGTTCAGCGGCTGGTCGGACGGGGCGATCTGGTACGCCGGCGCGAACTCCAGGTCGGCCGTACGGAGCTGGCGGCGGGACGTCACGTCCAGCTTCGAGAAGACCTTGCGCAGGTGCCATTCGACAGTTCGGGGGCTGAGGAAGAGTCGCGTCCCGATCTCGGGGTTGGAGAGGCCGTCACGGGCGAGCCTGGCGATCTGAAACTCCTGGGCCGTGAGCACGTCAGCTGTGTCGACGCTCCGCTTCCTGACCTTCTCGCCTGTGGCCAGGAGCTCGGTCCGGGCACGCTCGGCGACGGCGGCGAGGCCCATCTGCAGGGCAAGGTCGTGCGCGGCTCGGAGCTGCTCGCGAGCATCGATCCGCCGTCCCTGGCGCCGGAGCCACTCCCCGTACAGGAGGTGGCCGCGGGCCACCTCGACCCGCACGCCGGCCCGCTCGAGCCGATCGATCGATTCGCGATAGCGGTCCTCGGCGGCGCTCCCGTCAGCCAGCAGGGCCGCGAGCCGGGCGTCGACCCCGACCGCCCAGTCCGTTCCGGTCACCCGGGCCCGATCCGACGATCGTGACCGGGCTCGCGCGAGCGCGTCGCGGTCGCCAACGCGTGACGCGGCCTCACCCAGCTCCGCGGTCGCCATGATCTGGTATCCGCCGACGACGTCGCGTTCGAACACCCGCTGTGCCGTCGCGAGGGCGGCGTCGTGCCGGCCGAGCCCGTTGTGAAGCACCGCGCTCGCGTAATCGGCGAACATGACGATCCTTCCGTCGCCCAACGAGACCGCCTCGTCTCGTCCGGGCCGGATCAGCTCCGACGCGTCCCGCTCCTCGCCGCGATAGGCCGTGAGGAGCATCGACGCGTAGCAGACGGCTCGGACGCCGATCGCCTCGGCGATCGTTCGAGCCTCCTCGATCAGGCCGGCCGCAGAGGCCAGGTTCCCGGAGAGGACCTCGCTCGTCGCGAGGACGTTCAGCGCGAACTGCAGCTCGACCAGCGCGCCGGCGCTTCGTGCCATGTCGACATGGCGCTCCGCCAGCTCCCGTGCCGCGCCGAAATCCCAGAGCTCGGTCGCGATGACCGTGCTGACGCGGCTGCCGCCGAGTCCGAGCAGGCGACTGGCGCCGTCGGCGCCCGGCTTCAGCGCCCGCAAGGCGCCGAGCGCGCTCCCAAGGAGCGGCCCGGCTGCGAGGTAGCCATCGGTCAGGCGCGTGGAGAGCGCGTCGAGGACGACGTCGGTGACCCGCGCGGGCAGGGGCGCCGGCGGCGCCGAGCGAGCGCTGGCCGCGGCGTGGGCGAGGACGTCGGACGCGTCCGCGCCGCTCGCCCAGATCGCGGCGACGAGCGCATCGAGGTACGTCTCGCGCGACTCCGAGGCGTCGACTGCCGCCATGAGCCTCGCCCCGTCGAGCAGCAGCAGGGCGGCGTCCGTTCCCCGCCGCTGGTCGAACGCGACCTGACCGCGGAGGTGCTCGACCGCGCCTGCGGGCAAAGCCTCCGGCGGGCCGCCGTCCGCCTCGGCCAGGAGCCCTAGTGCGGCGTCGAGTTGGCCGGCATCCCGTTTTGCCCAGGCAGCGGCGAGCGCCCGATCGGCCCGCCGGGACGGGTCGGGCGTGAGGTGGGCGGCGCGCTCGAGTAGGGCAGAGGCCGCGACGAACCCACCGCGAGCTCTCGCCCGCGCGGCGGACCGCTCCAGCTCTGCAGCGATATCCTCGTCGGGCGAGACCGTCGTCTGCGAGCGGTGCCAGGCTCGGCGATCCGGATCCGTCGCGGGATCGGTCGCCTCGGCGAGTGCCCGGTGGACGTCCTGGCGCTCCGTCGACGACGCGGCCCGGTAGGCAGCCGCACGGACCAGCGGATGCCGGAACCGGATCCGGTCGCGGAACTCGATGAGCCCAGCTTCCTCGGCCGGGGCGGCGGCGTCGGGACCGAGTCCCAGGAGGCCGGCAGCCCGCCAGAGGATCGTCGCGTCACCGAGCGGCTCCGCGGCCGCCGTGACGAGCAGCCGACGGCTGTCAGTCGGGAGGGCGTCGAGGCGGCGCAGGAACGACTCCTCGAGGCGACCGGCCAGCGGCACCGCGTCGCGTCGGGCGAGGACGTCCGCCAGCTCGGCTGTCGTCCACGCCTGCGGCAGCTCGAGCACGGCCAGCGGATTGCCGTTCGCCTCGGCCAGGATCCGGTCCCGAACCCGGCGGTCCAGCGGGCCGCCGATCACGGCGTCGAAGAGCGCCCCGGCGTCCTCGGCCGTCAGACCCCCGATCGCCAGCTGTGGCAGCGACTCGAACTCCGTCTCCTCGACCGGTTCTCGAACCGCGATGACCATCGCGATGGGCTCCGCCAACAGCCGGCGCCCGACGAACGCGAGCGTCTGCGCCGACACACGGTCCAGCCACTGCGCGTCGTCGACCACACACAGGAGCGGCCGCTCGTCAGCGGCGCCCGCGAGCAGGTTGAGGACCGCGAGCCCGACCAGGAACCGATCCGGGACCGGGCCGCCACTCAGCCCGAACGCCGTGCCGAGCGCTTGGCGCTGGGGCTCGGGCAGCCGAACAAGACCGTCTAGGAGCGGCCCGCAGAGCTGGTGGAGGCCGGCGTAAGCCAGCTCCACCTCCGACTCGACGCCCGATACCCGAGTCACGCGGCAGCCGGTAGCGTGGGCGACCAGGTAGTCTAGAAGGGCGGTCTTTCCGATGCCGGGCTGCCCCCGAAGCACCAGCGCACCGCTCGTCCCTTCACGCGCGCCGTCGACGAGCCGATCCAGGACGTCGCACTCAGCGCGGCGGCCACGGAGTTGTGGTCTCGGCTCGGTCGTCCTCAAGCCATCCTCCCTGGCCGGTCGTCCTCAGCGGGCCCGACTGTAGCGCCTCCCGGACTCCTCCGCCGGGCTGCCCCAAGCCCGCGTCAGACCGATCGGCTAGGACATCACGTTACGCTCCCACCAGCGGCGCCGCCTACATCAGGCAGTTCATCCGGCCGAACTGGCTCCGGCGATGAAGCGACGCGAGCTCCGTCAGCTCGAGGACGTCGTCGGGGCCATGTCAGGGCCGCCGAGCAACTCGCCCCAGTGGCCCCACCGCATCACGAGCAGGAGCACCCACCCGACCGGGATCGGGACGAACCATTGGGCGATCCGGAAAAGCATCACCCCGGCGGTGAGCTGCTCGGTCAACCCCGACCCGGCCACGCCCGATAGGATGGCGATGTAGGCGACCTCGGTTACGCCCACGGCGCCCGGCGTGATGGGCACCAGAGACACCATCCCTACGACCGCCATCGCCGCGAGCACGGCCGACGGCGGGAGGACATCGAGGTTGACCCCGACGCACCAAAGGGCGACCTCGAGTACGACGAACCAAGCGAGCTTCGCGACCACGGCTGCGGCGAACCCACGCAGGCCGTGCTGCGTGAGGATGGCCTTCGAGCGCTCGCGAAGGTCCAGCATGCCCTCGACGATGCCCGTTGGCGGCGTCTTCCGGAACAGCTTCCAGATCCGATGGGCCATCCGGTCGAGCCAGCCGCCCAGCCGCCGCGCGAGGCTCTCCGAGCGCACGATGGAGACGAGCAGGACCGCCGCGGCGACCAGCACGATGAGGCCGATCAGCGCGAGCAGGAGCGCACGCGACTCGGTCGGGTGACCGGTGACGAGCAGACCGGCGGTTGCGATCAGCGGCAGGGCAAAGTAGGAGAACGTCTCGAACAGGGCCGCGAGGACGATCCCGGCGCTCGCGACAGTCGTGGGGATTGACCACTGGCGGTACAGGACGAGCCGCGTCGCGATGTCGGTCGGTCCGGGCACGGTGCTGACGACCGCGCGCGCGGCGAGGTCCGATCCGACCGCGTGAGGCCAGGAGAGCCCGGGCACGAGGACCCGGGTGGGGCCGGCGTTGGCGACGTACGCGACCGCGCTGGCAGCACCGAGAAGCGCAAGTTGCCCGGGAGTCAGCGCCGCGAGCGCGGCGCGCACGGCGTCGTAGTCGAGCACGCGGGGCAGCACGATCCCGAACACGAACACGAGAAGCCCGACGAGCACGAGCGCGCGACCCACGATCGCCCGACGGCTCCGCGTTGGACGGGCCGGCGTGCCGCCCGGCGCGCTCGCGATCGCCCCTTCGGATGCTCCAACCGGCATGACGCGAGAACCATAGAGCCCCGCAACCCTCCCCGCGTCCCGGAAACCGGCGCCCGGCGGTGGACTCCATGGCGGCATCGAGAGAACCGGAGAACCATGGAACGTGCTTCCCTGGCCGGCCGGGGACGCCGCAATTGTCCCGGCCGCAGGCCTCACGCCTGGGTGCGACTACCGGTCAGGCCGGCACGACCGCGATCGCGTCCATCTCGGCCAGGAAGTCGGGGTGGGCGAGGGCCGAGACGAAGGCGGCGGTGATCACGGGCGGAGGAGTGGACCGGTTGCCCCAGGCCCGCTGGAATGCCTCGTATCCCTCCTGGATCTGCTGGCCTTCGACCACCAGGACATTCCACTTGATGACGTGCTCGAGGCCGGCCCCGGCCGCCGCGAGTGCCGTCTCGATGTTCGCCAGGATCTGCGTGGTCTGGGCTCCAAGGTCGCCCTTGCCGACGATCTCCCCGTCGGCCCTGATTGCATCCTGCCCGCCGACGTAGATCGTGCGGACGGGACCGGACACCACGGCCACGTGGGAGAACGCCGGGTTCTTGACGAGCCCGTCGGGAGCGAGGAGCTCTACTCGACCGTTGGTCATGTTCGTACCTCCTGTCGTCATGTCGAAACCTCCTGTCGATGGCGGCGGCGATGTGCCGCCACTTTTGCCCGGTTGCCGCAACGGTCCATCGAGCACCAGCGCCGGTGCCCGGCGCGAGGTGTCGACAAACGGGATCGCGCAGTTGACGCCTTCGCAGCGCCTGATTCGGGAAGCGAGTTGGCCCGTGACGACCTCGATGATGTCTCGAGCTATCGTCGAGAAGAGGATTCGCACCCACGATCGCCTGCCCATCGGTCGCGGCACCAGGCTGGGTGATGCAGCAAACGCGTTCAGCGTCGACCCGCTGTGCCTGCTCGACCCACCCGTCCTGCGCCCATCGCTCCGATCCGCGGCGCCCGTGCAGGGTCTCGAACCATTCGCTGTTATCGAGCGATCGGGGCAGGCTTTCTGGTTCGATCCCGAATGACCGGCCGGGGTAGTTGCGTGCCATCCAGGTACGCGTCGCCGCGACTGTCGCGAGACGCATGCGAGAGGGTGGTGTGGCATCGTACGCACCGCCCATAGGAGGAACCGGCATGACGCTCCACGAACGTAAGACGAAGACGTCCGAGTCCCAGGCTTTGAGCGATATCCGGATGTGCATCGACCGGCGATTGCCGCGCGACCAGGTACCGGCGGCGGAGGCGGCTGCGATCGAAGAACGGCCGGACAACATGCGACTCGTGCGGATTGGGCGAGGTGGGCCCACCCGGTCGCGAATGGCGATCATCATCGCCACCCTCTGGAAGCCGGCATCCACGCTCCACGTCAAGTTCCTCGATGGCGACACGCTCGTGAAGCAGAAGGTCGAGATGGTCGCCCACGGCTGGGAGGACGAGGCGAGCGTCCGGTTCGTGTTCGACGACCGGGACGATGCCGAGATCCGGATCAGCTTCCTGCAGGAAGGATCGTGGTCGTACCTGGGCAAGGACGCCCTCCAGATCCCCGCCAACGAGCCGACGATGAACTTCGGCTGGCTGACGCCCGACTCGGAGGACGACGAGTACTCGCGGGTCGTCCTACACGAATTCGGCCACGCGCTGGGCGCCGTCCACGAGCACCAGAGCCCCGCCGTGACGATCCCATGGGACGAAACGGCGGTCTACGCGTACTACGCGCTCCAGGGCTGGTCCAAGGACGACACCGACCAGAACGTCCTCCTCCCGTACAGCCCGGAGGGGATGCAGTTCTCCGAGTTCGACCGGAAGTCGATCATGCTCTACGCGGTCGATAATCGCCTGACGATCGGCGATTTCGAGGTCGGCTGGAATCGCGAGCTGTCCGAGCAGGACAGGGCGTTCATCCGCAGCCGCTATCCGGCCGACGAAAAACCAATCGCCGAGCTGGCGATCGGGGCAACGCCGACAGACGCGGCCATCGGGACCGCCGGCGAGGTCGACTGGTACACGTTCGTCGTCGACAACGCCGGCAGCTACATCATCCGCACCTCCGGCACAACGGACGTCGTCATGAGCCTCCACGGTCCTGGCAGCCAGACACCGCTCATCGCGTTCGACGACGACTCGGGCATCGGCCTCAACGCGAAGATCCAGCGCCGGCTCGACCCGGGAACGTACTTCGTCCAGGTCCGCCACTACGGGCGAACCGGGGTCGGGAAGTACCAGGTGTCGGTCAAGCCGAGGTAACCCGGCGTCACGCGGGCGCTCCGTTTCCGTAGACTGCGACCGGTGAGCCCGCCCACCATCCGCCGTCTCGTGATCCTCACCGAAGGCCAGTGGCACGTCCACAACGCCAAGACCGCAACGGGCGTGATCCGCTATGGCAACGACCAGGTCGTGGCCCTCCTGGACTCGTCGATCGCGGGACGCAACGTGGGCGAGTGGTTGCCGGGCCACGACATCCCGGCGGTGGGCTCGCTGGCGGAGGCGCTTGCCATCGAGCCTCGGCCGGATGCGCTCCTGATCGGCATCGCGCCGACCGGCGGCCGACTGCCCCCGGCCTGGCGGGCGACGATCCTCGAGGCGATCGACGCCGGGCTCGACGTCCTGTCGGGACTCCACACCTTCATCGGTGACGACGCCGAGTTCGCGGCCGCCGCTCGCCGGGCCGGCACTGCGATCGTCGACTACCGCCGACCACCCGATCGAATGGAGACGGCGGTCGGGCGCCCCCACCGCCCCGGCAGCCGCGTCATCCTGACGGTCGGCACCGACTGCGCGATCGGCAAGATGTCGGTCGCGCTCGAGCTGCGGAAGTCGGCGGTGGCCGCCGGTCGTTCGGCGGTCTTCGTTCCCACCGGACAGACCGGGATGATGATCGAGGGCTGGGGCGTCGCCGTCGATCGGGTGATCAGCGACTTCGTCCAGGGAACGTGCGAGTGGCTGATGGAGGAAGCGGAGGCGCGCGGCGACTGGATCCTCGTCGAGGGCCAGGGATCCCTCGACCATCCGGCCTACTCGTCGGTGACCCTCGGGCTCATCCACGGAACGACGCCACACGCAATGGTCCTCGTCCACAAACCGGGTCTGGCCGATCACGATTTCGACCATCTCCCAGGGCAGTCGTTCCCGATCCAACCGCTCGGGCCGTTCATCGCCCTCCACGAGCAGGTCGCGGGCCTCGTCGCTCCCTCGGCGGTCGTGGCGATCGCCGTCAACACGTCATTGATCCCCGGTGATGGCGATGCCAGGGCCGAGATCGAGCGAGTCGCAGCCGAGACAGGCCTGCCCTGCGACGATCCGGTCCGCTTCGGCGCCGACCGGCTATGGCGCGAGATCGAGGCCGGCGTCGAGGCGCTGCCGTGGGTCTGACGCGAGGCTGACGTGGCGCTCCACCTCGACCAGGAGGTTCTCCGCCTCTCGTTGCGCGAGCCGTTCGTCATCGCCCGCGCCGAACCTGGCTCGGGCAGGATGGTGACGACAGTCGTCGTCGAGGTGCGCGACGACCGGCACCCGGCCCTCGTCGGCATCGGGGAGGGCTACCCCGACCGCTACTACGGCGAGACGCCCGAAACGATGGCCGCCGTCCTGCCGCTCCTCGTCGAGTCGGTCGGCGAGCCGGACCTGTCCGTGGACGGGCTGGCGGCCGCGGGGGACGCGATGAACGCGGCGATTGCCCATCACGGGGCCGCGAAGTGTGCCCTCGACATCGCCCTCCATGACCTGGCGGCCAAGGTCGACGGACTGCCGCTTCACAGCTTTCTCGGACTCTCGGCTGAGCTCCCGCCGACCGACTTCACGATCGGGATCGACACGCCGGAGGTTGTTGCCCGGCGGGCGGCGCGGGCGGCTCACTTTCCGGCGCTGAAGATCAAGGTCGGGGGGCCCGCCGACCTCGACACGCTCGAGGCGGTGAGGGCCGTCTTCAGCGGGCCGATCCGCGTCGATGCCAACACCGGCTGGCTGCCGGACGATGCGCTTGCGCTCTTGCCGCATCTTCAACGGCTCGGCGTGGAACTGATCGAACAACCGTTTCCCGCCCACCGCCTCGATCAGCTCCGCTGGCTCCAGGAGCGCTCGGCGCTGCCGATCGTCGCAGACGAGAGTGCCGTCTCGATCGAGGCGCTTGACGGCCTCGTCGGCGTCGTCGCCGGTGTCAACGTGAAGCTTGCGAAGTGCGGCGGGGTGGGTCCGGCGATGCGGATGCTGCGCCGGGCACGAGAGCTCGGTTTCCGGACATTCCTCGGCTGCATGGAGGAGACATCGGTCGGGATCGCCGCATCCGCTGCTGTGGCCTCGCTCGCAGACTGGGTCGATCTCGATGGGAACCTGCTCCTCGACGACGACCCGTTCGAGGGCCTGGAGCTTGGCCCCGACAGCCGCTGGCAGCGTTCGAATCGCCCCGGCCTCGGGGTGAGCCGGCGCCTCGTCGCGTAACGCGGGACATCGCCGACCGGCGCTGCCCGAGGTCGCGAACTGCCCGGAGCGACCTGCGTCGGCACGTTCCGCACAGGCGTTCACCGAACACCTGTTCGTGTGGATAAGTTGGTGGACGAGATAGTGGACAAACCCTCTTCCGGGGCCGGGGCGGCGGGCCTAGGATGACACCTCGGTCGCCGCGAGCTTCCCAAGGGACGGAGCGAAGCCCGGAACCGAAACTCCCTTTCAGGGAGCGCCCAGGGTCGGTCCATTTCGCCGGTCGTCGGGATGGAATTGCCATGTCACGGAACAGGAGGGCACGCCATCGATGGATCCAGGAACCGCACAGGATCGTGCACCATCGGCCGAAGGCACCGCGGCTGAACCCGACGCCATCGACTTCGTCCGCTTCTGCTACCGGCGGCGGCATGTTGGCTGGCCCGAGCTCTACGACGAGATGTGCGCCGTAGCAGGCCGTGGCCTGTACCACGGGTACTGCGCCGACGACCTGAGCCGGATCGGTATCGGGTTCGCGCTCTACGAGATGCCGACCCTGGCAACGATCGTCCAGCGCGTGGTCGCAGAGGACCAGGCGAGACGCCGATTGAGCGTCGAGGCGGTTCGCCCCAGATCCGTTGACGCGGAGCCTCCCGCCGAGCCGGCGATGGCCACGGCTGCCGTGCCCGAGCCAGTTGTCAGGGAGGTTGGCTCAGCTGACTCGCAGGAGAGCCACCCAATGCTGGTCGCCGTGCCCACTGGCGCCATGTAGCGACGCTGTCTCCGACGGCGGCCCCAGAAGCTTCCGATCTCTTACCGCCACTATTGGCGGACAACGGAGGACCCCCGCCGGTCAGGGCGGGGGTCCTTCCGTTTCGGTAGGCCGAATCAGGCGCGAATTCGGCGGCGCGCCATCTCGCCTTCGATCTGGCGCTCGGCCTCGACGTACCTGTCGATCTGCTCGCGGACCTGGTTTGCCTCTGGCGTGTAGAGATGGACCTGCTGCTGGAGGACATACGACAGCCGCCGGCTCGTCATCCGGACGTGGTCGAGGTTCTTCATGAGGACAAGCGGATCCATCGTCGCGAGGTCCGACGGGTGGTACATCTGCTTCATCGAAGGAGATTGTACGGGGCGAGCCGGTGCCCAGGCGGGTAGCCGCTACGCGCCACCCTTGAGCTGGGCGAGCCGCGCATCGACCTCCAGCTCATCGTCCGCCGAGTCGAGCGAGGCGAACTGCTCCTCGATGGACGACGCGGCGACCTCCTCCATTCCCCGGACCTGGGCCTCCTCGCGGCGAACGCGTTCCTCGTAGCGCGAGATCTCGCTTGCCGGATCCATGACCGAAACGCTTCTCAGCGAGGTCTGGACCTGCTTCTGGGCCTGGGCCATCTTCGCCCGGCTGACGAGTTCGTCCCGCTTCTGGACCAGCTCCTCGCGGCGGACGCGCAGCTTGTTGAGACCGTCCTTGAGCTTCTCGGCGAGCTCGCTCTGCTGGCTGGCCTGGGTCTCGAGTGTCTTCGCCTGGCTCTCGTAGCCGATCTGGCGACGGAGGGCGACCTTCGCCAGCTCGTCGAATCGGTCTGCCTCGGCGGTGTTGCCCTCGGATCGGAGCTCGTCGGCACGGCGTGATGCGGCAGCCGCCTTGCTGCCCCATTCGTCCACGGCCTCTCGGGCTTCCCGAGCGTCGTCCTCCACGAGCCGGAGATTGCCGATCGTCTGGGCGACCGCCTCCTCTGCCTCCGAAATGTTGTCGGTGAAGTCGCGGACCAGCTGGTCCAGCATCTTCTCCGGATCCTCTGCGTCGTCGAGGATCGCGTTGATGTTCGCCCGGACGAGCTGTCCAATTCGGCCGAGGATCGAACTCTGCACCATCGATGGGTCTCCTCTCTCTGTCTCTGTAAATCAGATGTCTCTGACGAAGGGTAGGGAACAAGCAGCGTCCGGGAAAGGTCCGGCGGTCACCATCTTCCACCGCGCGAGCGGCCACCGCCGCCGCCACCGCCGAATCCGCCGCCGCCGCCGAACGGTCCGGAACCGCCTCCGCCGCCCCCGCCGCCCCAGCCGCCCCCGCCGCCGAATGGACCCTGCGACCCCCAGGGCGATCCGCCCCAGCCGCCGCCCCGCCCACCACCCGACAGGATCCCACCGAGGATCCCACCAAGGACTCCGCCGATCACGTCCGAGCCCGTCGTTCGGCCCGGCGCGCCGGTTCCGCCGGGGCCTCCGCCGTCCCAGTTGGTGAAGTCGCGATCGGCGAGGTCATAGGCCTGCTCGGCCAGCTGCTCCGCGCGACGTGCATTGGCAATCGCACCTTGCGGGTCCGTCTCGCGAAGGACGGAGGCCGCCTCGAAGTGGCGCTCGGCCTCGGCCAGGCGGGTCCGCGCGGCCCGACCGACGCCCGTCCGGCGGGTGGCGATGAAGTCCGCCGCGCGATCGATGTCGGCCTGGGCGGTCGCCAGGGAGGCGTCAGCGGTGGCGAGCAGCCGGCTCTGCTCGAGGACGGCCTGGCGGATCTCGGCGACCGCGACGTCGGCCGACCGATGGGCCTCGGTCGCGGCTCGCAGCGCCGCGAGCGGATCGCCGGCACCCGCCGCCGCGCGGGCCGAGCGAACAGCGTCCTCGGCGGCATCGAGCTGAGCCTGATCACCGGGCCGCGGGACCGCCGCGCCGGGCCCCGTGAGGCCTCCGGCTGAGCTCTCCATCGCAGCCCGCGCCTCGGCGAGGCCGGCCTCGGCGGCCGCCAGTTCCTCCGGGAGTCGCGTCGCAGCCTCGCGGACGGCCGCGGCCTGCTTCTCGACGGCATCAACGAGCGCCACTGCCCCGTCGACCCCGACGATCGCCGTCCGGGCTCCCTTCGCCGCGGCGCGCCGGTCATTCCGGGCCAGCGCCTGGCGGGCGGCGTCGACCGCGGCGCGCGCCCCCTCGATCCCCTTCCGCGCTTCCGTCACGTTGCCCCGGACCGGCGCTGCGGCAGCCGGGGCGGAGGTCGCGAGCTCGGCCATCGCGGATTCGGCGGCCGGGAGACGCGCCTCGACGGCCTCGATGCGCGGCGTGAGCTCGTCGAGGACGCCCGGCGCGTCGCGTTCGAGGTCACGAAGCTCCGCGATCCGGGCCGCTTCACTGTCGAGGGCGGCCTGCGCCCTGCGGGCGTGCTCGACGATCTCGGTAAGCATGGCCTCGCGGGTCGGCGGATCCTCGGGTTCGGAGTCGTCGAGGCGCTGGCGGATTTCGAAGGCGGCTCGAAGCTCGACCTGCGCCTCGCCAACGGCCTTCCGCAGTGGTGCGGTCTCCTCCAGCCCGTACGAGGCCTCGACATAGCCGACCTCCTGGCCGGCGGTCCGGATGCGCTCGTCCGTCTGGACGAGCAGCGCGTTCGCCTCGCGCGCCAACCGCCCTGTGCGGCGGTCACGTTCCTCCGCCTCGCGGCGAGCCGCGAGGAAACCGGTGAGCCACCGACCGCCGACGAGGAGGAGAATGCCGACGCCGCCGACGAGCAGGAGCGCCCCGAGAATGCCGAAGCCGCCGCCGTCGGACGTTCCGCCAGTTCCGGGAGCGGGTGGCGTCACCGGCGCGCCGGTCTCGGTGGATGGAGGCTCCGTCGGGCTGGCCGTCTCGGCCGCCGTGCCGAGCGCCTCCGCCGTGTCGATGGCCGCCCCGTCGAAGTCGCCATCGCGCAGCCGCGGCTCCAGGACGTCGGCGATGATCGTGTCGATCTCGTCGTCCGAGATCTCGTCGAGCCCGTCGGCAACCCAGATCGCGTCGGTTCGATCGTCCGTGGCAACGAGGAGGAGTGCGTCGTTCGCGCCGAGCGAGTTGCTCGTCGCAGTTTCGGTCGCGAAATCGGGCGCGGACAGGTCGTCCGTCGTCGTCACGAAGAGCACGAAGAGCTGGACGTTGTGGTCGGCGAGAAGGGAGTCGATCGCCGCCTCGACCGCGGCCTCATCGCCGATGACGCCGGCCTCGTCCGTCACGGGGCCCGTAAGACGCGGGATGTCGGCCGCCAGGACCGACCCGCCGGCGGCAATCGAGACGAATGCCGCGATGAGGGTCGTGGCGAGGAAGCGACGGGGCCGAGGGAGGGTCGGGCGATGTGTGCTCACGGGCAGCCATCGTACCGGTCGATCGTCCGGCTGGCCCGGGTCAGAGCGGTCGAAGGCCTCGCTGCGGCCAATCCCAGTCGACAGGCGTCGCGGCGCCGGCGAGCGCGCGCCGGCGGCCGGCCTCCGTCGCGCCGAGGACCAGGATCCGGTCGGTCTTCGTCGCCCGTCCGGCCTCGGCGCCCCAGAGCTTCGTCATCTTCCGGTTGGCGGCGACATCGTCCAGGGCAACGCCGGCCAGCCGATACCCCTCCGGAGCCGCGGCCGCCTCCCAGACCCGCTCGGCGAGGCCGACGGCACCCGCGATCGGCCGGCCCCGGTCGAACTCGACGTCGCCGATGACGAGGACGACCACGGCATCGTCGGTCAGGATCGTCCGGAGACCCGACAGGACGTCGCGGAGGAAGACCAGGTACGGCTCGCGATGATGGGCGTCATCAAGCGTCGCGTCGATTGCCCGGGCGTCGAAGCCGAGCAGCCACGTCCGGAGCCAGTTGTAGTAGCCGTACTTGACCACGCGGAGATACGGGGGTGACGTCACGACGAGTCGGGCCCGATCGGGAAGCCCCCGGTCGCGCAGCGCAGCCCTCGCCCGCGGCCCGACGTCGCGGGCGTCGCCGAGCAGGGCGAGACCGGGCGTCTGTGGCGCCGCCTGCCGGTAGAGACGTGAGAGCTTCCGCTCGAGGCAGTCGAAGATGTCACGGTCGGGCGAGGCGAACGCCGTCCGCGCGGCGAAGTCACGGACGTAGCGCGGGGCCATGCTGAACGTATTCGGCATGATCTCCGACAGGTACGAGGCGCTCTTGCCATGGAGGATTCCGGTCAGGGCGGCGGCCAGAAACCGGTCGGTCGGGCGGCCGAGGTCGAGCGTCGTCCGGACGAGGAGCAGCTGGGCGAATGTCCGGCGGTGAAACGCCACGACCACCTCGCTGGGAACGGGCTCGGTGCCGGCCGAAGGAGCCGCGCCCGATCCAGCCGCGGGGACTTGGCTCGCGGCGTCGTCTGGACCGTTCGCGACCTCGTCGGCGAGGGCCAGCCACGCAGCGGAGTCGGCGGCCCAGGCGAGACGGAGCGCCGCGAGCCGTGTCCGGGCCTCGGCTGGTGTCGCCGGCTGGACCTTCGCGGCGGTCAGGAGATGGGCGAACGGGTTGAGGTCGTTGCCGACGCCGATCCGGCCCTCGGCACCGGCCTGAAGAGCCGTTGTCCCGCGTCCGGAGAACGGATCGAGGACGACGTCGCCTCGCCGCGAGTAGCGGTCGATGAACGCGTGGGTGAGGGCCGCCGGAAAGCTCGCGAGGTATGAGCACATCGGGTGGAACGAGTGGCCCCACAGCCGCTGCTGGTCTTTCCACTCGGGCGCGATCGAGAGGGCTGGCAGCTGCGGGGCGAGATCGAGGTCGAGCTGCGCGATCCGTGTCCTGGGCGAGGTCATCGGGCGGGGGCGTTCCGGGTCATCGTTGCGCAGGTCCTCGAACGTCGAACGGTCGGGGAGCATAGCACGTGCAAATCGACCGAAAAGTGGCCCGTAGACCGCGCCCCGACGTCGCAGTAGGCTAAGTCGCGAGCCCGAGGCTGTGTGCGGAACCACGTGCAGCGTCGAGGGTCACTGAGGCGTCTTTCACTGGCACCTTCGTGACGTTCCGACGCTCGCGAGGGCCCGTCCCCACCGTTCCGGACCGGTTCCGGCGAAGAGGCCACCAGGGCTCATGCGTCGCCCGCCGCGCCGCCTCTGTGGTGGTGCGGCGGGCCGCACCCTGTTCACACGTGTTGATCGACGAGAATCGGGTTTCCGTCGGGGTCCACCGCGATGAAGCTGGCCGGCCCCGTCGAGCTCTCGTCAGCCTCCTGCTGGAACTCCACCCCTTCTGCCTTCAGCTGGCGCTGGAGATCACGCACGTCGGTGAAGGAATCGAGCTTCTGCGCGTTGTTGTCCCAGCCGGGGTTGAAGGTGAGAATGTTCCTCTCGAACATTCCCTGGAAGAGTCCGATCACGTGATCGCCGTTCTTGAGGATCAGCCAGTTCTGCGAAGCTTCCCCGAAGAAGGCCTTGAACCCGAACTTCTCGTAGAACTTCCGCGAAGCCTCGAGATCCTTGACAGCCAGGCTGATCGAGAACGTGCCGAGTTCCATGCTGTGCTCCTATCGGGACGGAATCGACTGCCGCTTCGATGGGCTGTGTGGAGCGGCATGGCAAGATTGGCGACCAGCCAGCACGGCGTCAACGGCGTAGTTTGTGCGAGAACTGACCCGTACCGCGTCCCCGTAGCTCAGTGGACAGAGCAACCGCCTTCTAAGCGGAAGGTCGCAGGTTCGAATCCTGCCGGGGGCGCCAACCTTTCTGGCGCGATGTAACCGCTACGATCGACATGGAGGGAGAGGGGCCATGACCGCGTCGTCGCCATCGTTCTTCGGCCTCGCCAGGCGATCGTTCTGGCTGTTTTTCGGCGCCATCTGGCTCCTGGCCGGCGTCGCGATGCTCGTGTTCGGTGTCGTGTTCGCGCTTCGTGAGCAGGAATTCGCGTCGAACGGCGCGGTCGCAACCGGGATCGTGCTGGAGAAGCGGTTCATCCCGGCCGATTCGGACTCGAGCACCGAATATCGCGTCTCCTATCGCTTCACGTCCGTCGACGGGCAGGTCGTCGAAGGCAGCGACGCGGTCAGCGTGGAGACGTGGGAGGCGCTGACCGAGCGTGGGCCCGTCGTTGTCCGCTATCTGCAGGGCCAGCCGGCGACGAACCGCCTCACGCTCGGCTCAGACCTCTTCGGCGCGGTCATCTTCCTGGTCGCCGGGGTGATCCTGACCGGCATTGGCGGTGCCCTCGTCTTCCGTGCCGTGCGTGGCATCCGCAAGACGCGCCGCCTCCTGCGCGTCGGCGTGCCCTCCGACGCAACCGTAACCTCGGTCGAACCCACCAACGTTTTCGTCAACCGGCGGCCGCAGTTCCGTGTTCGCTACTCGTTCGTCGACGGGCAGGGTTCGACACACACGGGTGACAGCGGCTACCTCGAATACGAGGAAGCGCATCGCTGGACCCCTGGCGATGTGGCCAGCATCCGATACGACCCGGCCAATCCCGACGACAGCCATTGGCTCGGGTCCGACGCGCCGCCCGAGGCCGCGACAGAGAAGCCGCGGATCATCGATGCGCCGCCGCCGAGAGACGCTGCCCCGCCAGTCGACGCCCCGCCGCCGGCCTGATCTCGTCCCGGCGGTCTTCAGGGCACGAGCGCGACGGTCACGTCTCCGGCCGTGACTGGCTCCGAGAATCTCAGGATGAGGATCCGGTCGACGCCGATCGCGTCCGTGTCGCCGGTGCAGGCGGGCCGCTTGAGGGTCATGGTCCGCCCGTCCGCCTCGATCGTGAGGGTGTGATCCGTCTGGCACGGGAACCCCGCCCAGCCGAGCTGGAGCGTCGTCCCATCCAGATTCGACACGTCCACGGCGTCGTCCGGGAAGCTCTGGCCGGCCTCGCCGGTCGGAGTGCCAGTCAGCGCTTCGACGACAAGCCCTGAGCCGTCGATGACCGCGACGGTCTGCGGCTGGCCTGCGGGCACGGTCAATTCCACGTCGAAGGTCCGCACGGATGGTGCGGCGCTTTCCGACGGTGTCGGGCCCACGATCGCGGGCTGCGGTCGGCCGCCAACGCCCAGGGCAAACATCGCCCCGAGCAGGAGCCCGAGGGCGGCCAGGATCATCACCGGCCGAAGTGGCAGACCCGGAGCCCGGCGCCCCATCGGGTCGGGCCGCAGGAAGCCCAGGGGATCGCGCCGGCGTGGGTGAGAGCGGGCGTGCTCGACGGCGAGCTCGATCGGTCGGTCCGGTGACCGGTTCGGTCCCTCGTCGAGCCACTGGCCGAGAGCGCGGTCGAATTCGTTGATCGAGTTCATGCCAACCGTCCTTCCCCCGCGACCGATCGGCCGTCGGCTTCGAGGGCAGCCCGGAGGGCCCGGGTCGCATAGTGGAGTCGGGAGCCCGCCGTACCGACCGGGATGCCCAGAATGTCGGCGATCTCCGAGAGGGACTGGCCGCCGTAGTGCTGGAGGACGAGGATTGCGCGCTGCTCGGGCGTCAGGCGCCGGAAGCCGCGCTCGAGCTGGTCGCGGTCTGCGACGGCCCGGTATTGATCGGGCGCGGGGGACGCGTCCGCGTCGTCGGGAAGGAGCTGGATCGGCGCCCCGCCGCGACGTTCACGGCGCGCCTCGGCCGTGCTCGACCGGACGATGAGGCGGTAGCTCCAGGCATCGAATCGATCCGGATCGCGCAGCCGCGGCAACTCGTTCCAGATCGTGATCAGCGTCTGCTGGAGAGCATCCTCGGCCAGGTATTGATCGCGGAGGATCCGGTAGGCGATCGCAAACAGCCGCCCGCTGACGATCTTCGCCAGCGCCTCGAACGCCTCTTGCTCGCCGCGCGCCGCGCGCTCCACGAGGTCTCGCTGAACCACGCTATCTCCAGATCCACAGAAGTCCGACACGCCGCGAGCCTTCGGCCCGAGGATTCGACTCGCAACGAATGAGGAGACCGGCGCTCCGTTTCTTCAATTCCAGCTTGGCGCGTGCGCGTCCCGTGTCTCGTGAGGTCGCCGATTCAGGTTGGGTTCTGCCGCCTGGCTGCTTCGTGTGCCAGTCGGTACTCGTCTCGGAGACGTTCAACGAGGACTTCCGCTTCGAGCGCCTCGGCCGTGCCCTCCGGGGCCGACTCCAGGCGGCGCTCGGCGTCGCGCCAGTCGGACAGGATCGTCGAGATTGGCCGGGTGGTGTCGTCGATCGAGCTCTCCGGGATCGAGGATCCAGCCTCAGCGGCCTCATGGATCTCCTCGGTGAGCTCGCGCTGGCGGCCGCTCGTGACGAGCACGCGGCCGGCGATCCGCTCGATCTGGGTGGCGAGATCGATGATCCGTGGATCGCCCGGAGCGATCTGGCGCTTCTCGTCCTCCAGGACCCCGAGGGCCTCGAGATCGCGAAGCAGCTCGTCCGATGCTTCGCGAAGAGCGCGAGCACTTTCAGGCATTCGTGCGTCCCTCCTCTGACGGCCCCTCGCGTGCCGCTGCACGCCGTCACAGGTTTGAAGGATACCCGGAGATGGCCGTAGGACCGGCGATCTGGTACTAGGATCATCCCAAAGTACGGCTTGGCGACCCCGGCACCCGACCCCTACGCTCCGCCCATCAGCGAGCCGCACCCTACCCCTGGCCACCCCAGAGGTGCGGACCCGTCGCGAAGTGCTCTAAGCGAGGCAAGCGCCACATGGGGTCCATGGCCGTCAACGAACTCGGACCGATGCTCACAGCCACCGAAGTGGCCGAGATGCTTCATCTCCACGTCAACACCGTGAAGCGACTCGGCGACCGCGGCGAGCTGCCGTTCTATCGCGTCTGCAAGCGGGGCGACCGCCGCTTCCGGCTTGACGACGTGATGAAGTTCCTCTCGCAGAACCGATGACATCCGGCGCCCGCGTAGGGCGCCCTCACACGAACACTCGATCACGGAGCGTCCGCCCCCCTCCTGGCGGGCGCTTCGTCGCGTGCACCTCGGCCGGAGGCTAGCGCTCGCAGATTCGCGGCGGCATCAGACGGTACGTAGGGCCTCACCGAAGATCTCGACGCCCTCCGAGATCTCCGCCGCTGTGGCATCGATCGGCGGGATCCAGCGGACGACCTGGTGGGCCAATCCGCAGGACAGGACAAGCAGGCCGAGCTCCGCGCAGCGCGCCACGAGGTCTGTCGCCAGATCGCCGTCCGGTACCTTCGTCTGCCGATCGCGAACGAGCTCGACGCCGACCATGAGGCCGGGCCCGCGAACGTCGCCGATGCGCTCGTCCTCCGCCATCAGGCGCAGCAGGCCCTGGGTCAGCTCCTGGCCCCGCCGACCGGCGTTGAAGACCAGGCCCTCGTCGCCGATCGTCTCGAGGACGGCGATGCCGGCTGCACAGGCGACGGGATTCCCGCCGTACGTCGACCCGTGGGCGCTCTTGCCCCAGCGCTCCTGGAGCTCCCGCCGCGTCGCGATCGCGGAGAGCGGCAGGCCATTGGCGATCGCCTTCGCGACGACGACGACGTCCGGGACGATTTCCGCGTGCTCGAACCCCCACATCATGCCCGTCCTCGCGTAGCCGGTCTGGACCTCGTCGGCGATCAGCAGGATGCCGTGCTCGTCGCAGATCGCGCGCAGGCCCTGGAGGAACGCGGCCGGGGCGGGCGTGTAGCCGCCCTCGCCCTGGACGGGCTCGATCAGGATCGCCGCGACGCTGGCCGGCGCGACGACGGAGGTGAACAACGATCGGAGCGATTCCAGGCTCTCGATCGTCGCCCGCTCCTCGTCGCCATCGAAGTCGCGATAGGCCGCCGGGAACGGGGCGAAGTAGACGGCCGGGAGCAGGGGCTCGTAGCCGGTCCGGTAGTTGATGTTCGAGGTCGTCACGCTCGTCGCGCCAAACGTCCGACCGTGGAAGCCGCCACGGAACGCGACGATGCCGGGCCGGCCGGTCACCCGCCGGGCCAGCTTGAGGGCCCCGTCGATCGCCTTCCGATCCGGAGTTCAGGAACATGATCGTGTCGATCGGTTCGGGCAGCGTCTCGGCGAGCATCCGGGCGAGCGTCACCACGGGCTCCGAATAGCCGATCGCGCCGGTCGGGCCGATGAGCCGATCTGCCTGCGCGTGGATGGCGGCGGTCACCCGCGGGTGAGCATGGCCGAGAGCCGTGACCGCGATCCCGTTCGCGAAGTCGAGGTAGGCGCGGCCGGCCGTGTCGAACAGGCGATGACCGACGCCATGGCTCCAACTGCGCTCGAAGTAGCGTCCCAGGACCGGCGTGAGGTGAGTGGCGGCGGCCGCCAGGTCGGCGACGGCCGTGACCGGTTCTTCCATCGCCCGAGTATAGGTTCGCCGGAGGCGCTCAGAGGCTAGCATTCCGGGCATGGTCGACTTCGCCCTGACGGACGAGAACCGCCTGGTCCAGCAGAGTGCCCGTGCCTTCGCCGAGGCGGAGATCCTGCCCCACATCCGCGGCTGGGACGAGGGCAGCGGCTTCCCGCGCGAGCTGTTCTCGAGGATGGGCGAGCTCGGCTTCCTGGGGGCGCCCGTCCCCGAGGCCTACGGCGGCTCCGGGATGGATTACGTGAGCTTCGCGATCCTGTGCGAGGAGCTGGAGCGGGCCGACACGGCGTTCCGCGTCGTCCAGAGCGTCCACGTCGGACTGAACAGCCTCGCCCTGCTCCAGTGGGGCACCGAGGAGCAGCGCCAGCGCTGGCTCGTTCCCCAGGCGAAGGGCGAGAAGCTCGCAACGTTCGGGCTGACCGAGCCCGGCGTCGGGACGGATGCCGCCAACCTCGCCACGACGGCCCGCGCGGAGCCGGGCGGGGCACGCTACCGACTCAACGGCCAGAAGATCTGGATCAGCCTGGCCGACGTTGCCGACCACTTCCTCGTCTTCGCGTCGGTCGACCGATCGAAGAAGCACAAGGGCGTCACGGCCTTCATGCTCGAGCGTGGCATGGCCGGGCTGACGACCGGGACGCTCCACGGCAAGCTCGGAATCCGGGCCGGCAACACCGGGCTGATCAACCTCGATGACGTGCCCGTCCCGGTCGAGCACCGGATCGGCGAAGAGGGCGAGGGGTTTCTCGTCGCGATGAGCGCGATCGACCAGGGTCGGTTCACGGTCGCCGCGGGGGCGGTCGGACTCGCCCAGGCGTGCCTGGACGCATCGGTCAAATACGCCCACGAGCGCCAGACGTTCGGCGAGGAGATCGGCCATCACCAGCTGGTCAAGCAGATGATCGCGAAGATGGCGGCCGGGACTGAGATGGGTCGACTTCTCGTCTGGCGGGCTGCCTGGCTCAAGAACCAGGGACTCCGCAACACGCGCGAGACCTCGCTCGCCAAGTGGCACGCGACCGAGCACGCCGTGCAGGCCGCGCTCGACGCGATCCAGGTCCACGGAGCGAACGGCTACTCAAGCGAGTTCCCGGTCGAGCGTTACCTGCGGAACTCCAAGGCCGCGGTCATCTACGAGGGCACGAGCCAGCTCCACACCCTGATCCAGGCCGACTACGCGCTCGGCTATCGCGAGGACCGGCCGCTTCGCTGCGAGCCGTGGCCGGCCCAGGGCTGGGAGCGGCCGCCGCCTGAGCCGTCGCCGGTGAGGCGCCGGCCGGACCGGACGCGCGCGCGTGGTGGCGCCTATGATCGCCCCCGATGCCGTCACAGCGCCCCTGGACCGACGCTGAGCTCGCCACGCTCGCGGAGGTCGCCGAGACGTTCGTCCGAGGCGATGCCCTGCGCCGGGCGAGGCTGACGATCGAGGCGCTCGAGCGCGCGGCCGATCCCGTCACAGGTCGACCAGTTCCGCCTCGTCCTCCGGCTGATCCAGTCGCCGCTCGCGAATCTCGTGCTCGTCGGCAGGCCCAAGCGGTTCCGGACGATGTCGCCGGCCACGCGCGAGCGCTATCTCCTGACCTGGGCGACATCCAGGTTCGCGCTCCGCCGATCGGCCTTCCAGGGACTCCGCAAGCTGCTGACATTTCTCGTCCTATGCGGACCCGGGTGCCGAGTCGCCGAACCCGCGCTTGAGTGCGATCGGGTACCGGCCGGACGACCCCGACGTCGCGCGGAAGCGGACGCTGGTCCGACCGCTTCGGCCGCCGTTCGATGAGGGCCCGCCAGACGAGCCGATGCGACTCGAGGCGGACGCGATCGTCGTCGGCTCCGGGGCAGGCGGCGGCGTGGTCGCCGCCGAGCTCGCCCGGGCCGGTCGGTCCGTCGTCGTGCTCGAGGCGGGACCCTTCGTCGACGAGGCGTCGATGCCGACCGACGAGCTGGACGCGTTCGGCCGGCTCTACCTGAACCACGGGCTCCTGGCCACCTGGGATGGCTCCGTGACGATGCTTGCCGGGGCAGCGGTCGGGGGTGGCACGCTCATCAACTGGATGACGTGCCTGCCGGCTCCCGCCTGGGTCCGCGAGGAATGGAGCCGCGACCATGGGATCGAAGGCCTGACCGACGCCGCCTGGGATCGGGACGTCGGTGCGATCGAGCGCGAGATTGGCGTCGCCGAGGCGACCGTGGTCCCGCCGAAGGACGCGGCCATCCTCCACGGCGCGGCCGCCCTCGGATGGCATGGGGTGGTCAGCCGCCGGAACGCGTCCAAATGCGGTGATTGCGGCAGCTGCCCGTTCGGCTGCCGGCGAGGAACGAAGCGCTCCGGGATTCGCGCCCACCTCTCGCTCGCCCAAACCGCCGGGGCCCGGATCGTCCCGCGCGTCAGGGTCGCCCGGGTCATGATCGAGGAGGGAAAGGCGATCGGCGTCGAAGGGGACGCTACCTGGACCGATCCGGCGACCGGCGAGCCTGGCGCAGACGGCCGGACGCGGCGCCTCATCGTCCGCGCGCCGGTGGTCGCCCTGGCCGCAGGCGCCCTCAGGACGCCGGCTATCCTTCAGGGGTCAGGTCTCGAGCACCCGTCGATCGGCCACCACCTGCGGCTTCATCCCGCGCCGATCATCGCCGGGCTCTTCCCTCAGCCGATCGACATGTGGCGCGGCACGATGCAGGCTGCCCATTCGGTCGAGTTCGCGGAACCCGGCGCCGACAACAACGGCTACGTCATCGAATCGGCCCCCGGACATCCTGGCCTCCTGGCGCTCGCCCTGCCGTGGGAAGGCACCGATGCTCATGCCGACGTCATGCTCCGGTCGCGGCGGATCGGGCCGTTCGTCGCTGTCACTCGCGACGGAGGCGAGGGACGCACCACGCTCACGCGGTCCGGCCGCGTCCGGGTCGACTACCGACTCGACGCAAGCGGCATCGCGACCCTCCGCCACGGATTGGTGTCGATGGCCCGCCTGGCCCGGGCTGCGGGGGCGTCCGAGATCCTTGCAGTCGGGACGCCGCCGGTCTGGCATGGCCGTTCCGGCTTCGCAGCGGGCGGGGAAGCGGCCGCGTTCGCCCGATTCGAGGCTGCTCTTGCATCGTTCGATCTGCGCCCGAACCGTGGCAGCGTCTTCTCCGCCCACCAGATGGGCTCCGTCCGGATGGGCGAGGAGCTTCGGACGCACCCATGCGATCCGTGGGGGCGGGTGAGGCGCGATGGGCTCGGCGAGCAGCTGGTCGGTGGCCTCTACGTGACGGACGGGTCGCTCTTCCCGACCGGGCTGGGCTTCAACCCGATGATCACGATCATGGTCCTCGCCCGGCGGGTGAGCCGGACGATCCTGGCCGAGTCCTGAGGCCAGCTCCTCCGAGCGGCGATCACCGGTGGGCGACGATCACGCGGCGACGTCTGGGGACTGGATTGCCAATCGGTGCTCTTGCTCTCGAGACGTCGCCCCTCGTGCGGAGCTCATCATCCGGCCACGAGCCGTGATGATCAGGGCCACCGCGAAGATGATCACTGCGCCGGCAACGAGCGTCCGCGGGGTGATCGGCTCCTGGAGGATGATCGCGCCGAGGATGACGGCAACGATCGGGTTGACGTAAGCGTATGTCGCGATGAGCGGAAGCGGTGCCACCTTCAGCAGCCAGACGTAGGCGGTGAACGCGATGAGGCTGCCGACGACGGTCAGGTAGACGAACGCGGCGAGCGACTCCGGTGAGACCGCTTCAATGCTGAACCCCGCGTACTCGCCACTGACCGCGGCCATGACCAGAAGGATCGCCGCCCCCGCGAGCATCTGGCCGCCCGTCGCGACGAGAGGGTCCTTCGGCAATCGGGCGCGGTGAGCGGAGTAGAGCGACCCGCACGCCCAGCTGACCGGCGACAGGAGCAGGGCGAGGATGCCGACCGGGTCGAAGGTCTCAGCGGGAGAGGCCGATGGCCCGACGAGGATCCCGACCCCCAGCAGCCCGATCGCGACTCCGATGATCGCGACGCGCGGCAGGCGCTCGCCGAAGAAGACCCGGCCCAGGACCGCGACCCACAGCGGCATCATCGCGATGAGGAGAGCCGCGATGCCGGACGGAATGGTCTGCTCGCCGAAGGCGACGAGGCCCATGCCGCCGACCATGAGTGCGGCACCGATGATCGTCATGTCGAGGAACTCGCGCCGCGTCGGGAAGGGGATCCGTCCCCGCCGGCGGACGAGCGCAACGAGAAGGATGACGACGCCTGCCAGCCCGAATCTCGCCCCGGCGAGGAGGAACGGCGGGATGGTCTCGACGGCGATCCGGATGCCCAGGTACGTCGAGCCCCAGACGACGTACAGGATGGCGATCCCGAGCCAGATCAAGCTCGTGGGCGGCATGACCGCGCGCGTTGGCATAGTCGGATGGTCCAACATGCGGCGAGTGTAACAGAGTCCTCCGGTGGTCCGTCCGGGGCCGCGGCGCGGGGCGGTGGGGGCCGGTCGAGCTCCAACACCCTGTCAATTACTACCCCGTGTGGTAGGCGTCCGGTTCGGGACTGCCAGGCGGTCCGAATTTCGGCCAACTCGCTGCCGTTTACCACCCGGGATGGCAGGTGGCGACAACTCGGGCACGATCCGCGGACGATGACTACACGGGGTGGTATCTGGCACGTAATTGGCGGCACCGTCGCCGCGACGTCGCCCGACCGCGCCGCGCCGCGCCGCGCCGCGCCTGGGTGCTACGCCGCGACGTAGGCCGCGGCGCTCGGCCGGCACTCCCGGCAGGCCCGGTAGCCGGCCGACTCCGAGGCGCCTGTCGAGCGGAATTCAACCCGGTGGGCCGGGGTGATCCGCTTCGCGTTGTGACAGGTCGGCAGGCAATAGATCCGGGTCGTGTCCGAGCCGACGTAGCGGACCCGGGCGCGAGCCAGGCGTTCGAGCTCGTCCGGATCGAGACCTTCGGCGGACAGGATCGTCCGCTTGTTGCCCGGCCCGCCGAGCGAATACTGCCCGATCGTTCCATCGCTCCGGACGACCCTGTGACACGGCACGATCAGCGGGACCGGGTTGTGCCCGAGCGCCGTCCCGACGGCCCGCACCGCCTTCGGCCGCCCGATCTCGGCCGCGACCCAGCCGTACGGCCGAACCTCGCCGCGGGGGATCTCGAGTGCCTTCAGCCAGACCGCCTGCTCGAACTCCGAACTGCCACGGAGGTCCAGTTCGATCCGGGCCCGGCGATCACCGGCGAGTCGTCGCGAGATCGCCTGGTCAAGGGCACGAGGGAGAGCATCCTGCCGTTCGGCTCGCCGACCGGTCCGGGCGAGGAAGCGGACCTCGAACGCGTGGTCGTCCGGATCGCTGTCAACAACCGACACCCCGCGACCGTTCCAGGCAACCCTGAGCGGCCCGACCGGCGATTCGATCAGCGCGTAGTCATCGGCCAGCCCGACGGCGACGAGGGCACCGTGAGCGAGGCTCGGCGGCGCAGGCTCCGCGAGTGTGGCAAGCGCGGCCTCAATCGCGACGAGGTCCGGCGTGGGTCGGTTCATGCGGTCATCTCCTCCCGCTCGCGTCGCTCGGCGGCGGCGAACGCATCACGTAAGGCTCCCAGGCCGCGATGGACCTGGGCTTTCAGTGTTCCCTCGGGTCGGCCGAGCGCTTCGGCCATCTGGGCATACGACATGCCGTCGACGTGACGGAGCACGACGGCTGTTCTCTGGGCCGGCGGCAACGTCGCAAGGAGCGATGCCCAGGCGGCCCTCTCGTCCCGCCGGGCGACCGGATCGACGGCCGGCTCGGCGGCAGGTTCGAAGGCGAGCTCGACGGTACGCACCCGCCTGACACGGGTCCGATTGCGACAGAGGTTCAGGACGATCGTGGCCAACCACGGCCGCAGCCGGATCTCCCGGATCCGTTGCGGGTCATAGCCAGCGAGCGCCCGGTACGCGCGGACGAGCGCGTCCTGTGCGACCTCCTCGGCGTCGCTCCGGTCGCCGATCACCCGGAGGGCGATCGAGAAGAGCCGGCCGGCATGGGCGTGAACGAGCGCCTCGAACGTACCGTCGAGATCGTCGGCCAGTCGGCCGGCAAGGGCGGCATCGTCGGTGCGGATCGCATCGTCCATCGACCTATGAAACACCACGCGGTCGCAATTCGGTTGCATCCGCGTGCCCGATCGCCGTGCCGCTCGCGGGCGATGCGCGTAAGGAGTCGTCGGCCCGTCTCCTTATGACTTTGAGGCGCCGGCCCTGACCGCGTCGGGCATAAGCCCGATGGCAAGGCGATCACAGAAATCGAGGATGCGGACATCGAGATCGGCCGACAGGGACCTGGCAAATCAGGCCCGGGCCGGACACAGGAGAACCAGATGTCCGCATCAACTCGCACCGCTCAGCAGTCCCTGGGCACAGGCCAGTTCTGGGCGGCGCTCGCCGTCGTGACGGTGGCCCTCATCGCCTCGCTCGTGATCGCCTTCGGTTCCACGAACGAGGCTCCGGCCAACGACTTCCCCGCCGCCCCCGTCCCGGCTCCGGCTTTCCTCGACCGCGGCTCGCGCGGCGAGATGGGCACGGGTGCATCATCGCTCGGTGTCGCGCCCGCGGCCTACCTCGATCGCGGCGGGCGCGGCGAGATCGGCGCCGGTGCATCATCGCTCGGCGTCCCGGCCGCGGCCTACCTCGATCGCGGCGGGCGCGGCGAGATCGGCGCCGGTGCATCATCGCTCGGCATCCCGGCCGCGTGGAACGACCACGGCTCGCGCGGCGAAATCGAAAAGGTCATGGCTGCCCTCAAGAACGGCACCAAGGCCGACCTCGGCTACGCCCCGCGAACCGACGATACAAACCTCGGCCCGACCGCGCGGCGACACTTCCCGCGGTAACCACCCGGCGTGCCGATCGCCCAGATCGGTCCGCCAACCCTGACCGCCGAGGCGCCGTCCCGAGAGGGGCGGCGCTTCGGTTTCCGGCGAGGTTCAGAACCCGCGTTCGCCGGCAACGCCGTGCGACAATCGGCCGGCGATGCCGCACGAAGACAGGTTCGACGATCTCGCCCAGAGTCTCGGTGGCTTCTATCGAAGCTGGGTGATCTACCTCGGCCTCCAGCTCGGCCTGTTCGAGCTCATTCGCGCGGCCGGAGCCGCGGGCATCACCCCGGCCGAACTCGCTTCGGCCGCCGGCTGCGCCGCCGAACCGGTCGACGCATGGGTCCGGGCAAGCCACGCCAGCGAGCTCATCGAGCACGACGGGACCCGGGTCCGGATGGACGAGGCGTCGTCATCCGTGCTGCTGGACGAGTCCCGCCCGGAGTATCTCGGCGGACAGTTCGTCGCCGCAGTCGTCTCGAGCCTGGACTATGCGGAGCTGGCCGCCTTCTTCAAGACCGGCCGGCCGATCCATGAGCGCCCGCCGCGCTTCCACCGCGCGATCGAAGCCGTCACCGTCCAGGACATCGCCGTGTTCTTCCAGGAGGGGCTCGCGGTCCTGCCCGACCTCGCGGCCCGCCTCGCGTCGGGCGCCCGCGTCCTCGATGTCGCCTGCGGCGGCGGGAAGTGGCTGATCGCGGTTGCCACCCGCTTTCCGGCCAGCGAGCTCGTTGGTGTCGAGTTCGAGCCGGACTCCGTCGCCCGGGCGATGCGCCACGTGACGGACGCCGGGCTCGAGAGCCGCATCCGCATCGAGGCCCGCGAGATCCCGACGATGCCGTTCTCGGAGCAGTTCGACCTCGTCTACATGCAGGATGCCCTCCACGAACTGCCAGATCCTGTCGCCTCGCTCCGGGCCGCCTGGAGGGCCGTTCGACCAGGCGGCCGCCTCGTCGTGTTCGAGTGGTGCCTGCCCGCGACGCTCGAGGAATCCCAGAACCTCCACGCCGAGCTGCTCTGGGGGATCCAGATCGACGAGCTGTTCCAGGGCACGCGGATGTACACCCACGACGGCTTCGACAAGATGTTCGCGGAGGCCGCCGTGCCGCCACCGACGGTCGCCGACCTGCCGTCTGGGGCGACGCTGTTCGTGGCCGACCGAGCGGCCGGGTAGCGCCTGGAGGCGGGTCGAGGTCGCGCGAGTTACCGAGTACTCGGTGATCTCGATCTTGTAGTCCTTCATCTGGCCCGGATGGACGTTGCACTGGTATGTGTAGGTCCCCGCCGCGCTGAAGACGAGGGCGCCCGTCGAGCCGGTCGCGAGCTGTTCGGTGCCGCACGACCCGTCGGCGAGCGAGGCCGTGTGCGGTGCGCTGTCCTGGTTGGTCCAGGCGATCACGTCGCCGACCTTCGCAGTCACCGGCGCCGGGGTGAACGCGAAGTCCTTGATCTCGACCGTCACGTCGGCATCAGCGGGAACCGGCGCCGTCGCGCAAACCAGCGCCAGCCGATACGGCCGGCTCCGACGCCGCGGCCGGCTGCGATGCCGGCGCATTCGTGGTGCCCGCCCCGCCGCAGGCGGCGAGCGCCAGGACGGCCAGGACGGCGAGAGATGCCAGGTTGAGACGTCGCATCGTGCGTTCCCTCCAATCGCGGGCCGGGCTGGGCGGCCGGCCGGCAGACCTGAAACGATACGCCCATCGGCCGGGACCGGTTCTCCGGGTATCGTGCGAGCGTGATGGTGCCCCTTCCTGCAGGTCGACCAGCTGCGCTCGATGCCGCCGAGGCTCGCTGGTTGGCGTGGCACGAGGCGCAATCGCACGGGCTCGTCGGACGGGAGGTCCGCGAACTCGGCGACGCGGTCATGCTCCACGATCCGGTCGATCGGGAGCCATTCTGGAATCGTGTCGCCGGGATCGCCTGGCCGGCTGAGACGGGAGCGTTCGACCGCCGTCTGGCCGAGATGATCAGCCTGTTCGGTTCGCTCGACCGGATCCCGCACTTCTGGCCGCTCCCAGGCTTCGACGAGCCACTGGACCTGACGCCCAGGCTCCTCTCGCACGGCTTCGAGGACGTGGGTGCGGGCATTCTCATGGCATTCGATCCGGCTTCGAAGGCAACGGGACCGACGACGGCCATCGGCTCGGCGCATGGGCTGAGGATCGAGCGGCTTCACCGGACCGCGGGACCGGCCGCCGACGAGGCCGCCCGGTCGATCTCGGTCGTCCTGGGCGAGGCATTTGGTGTTCAGTCCGACCGGATCGCCGCGATCGAACAGGAGACGCTGGTCCTGCTCGGGATGGAGGAGTTCCACGCCTGCCTCGTCCGCGTGGACGGCGAACCCGCTGCCGCTGCGCGTCGGACGACGTTCGCCGGGGCGAGCTACCTGTCGTCGATCGGGACCCGGCCGCAGTTCCGCGGGCTCGGGTTGGGTCGCCTCGTCAGCGCGGCGGTCCTTCGTGACGCCATCAACGCGGGCAGTCGCTGGACGTATCTCGGCGTGTTCGAGGACAACGATGTCGCCCGGCGGATGTACGAGGGACTGGGGTTCGTCCAGATCGGCGGGCCCGCGCCGGACCTCCTGCTGCGCGGATGAGCGGATCGCCCGCCACCGACGCCCTCACGCTGCTGCTCCCGTCTGGCACCGAGCCCGTGGTGCTGGCCGTCATCTGGGCGACCGTCGATATCGAGCGCGTCCTTGCCGGGATCGGCCTCACCGGTGACGAGGTCCCCGACGATCGTCTGCTCGGCGCCACCGTCCGGCTCGTCCGCCCGCCCGCCGCCGAGCCGATCGCGCTCCTCGAGCCGCGGACCGAAGGACGAATCGCCGCGACGCTGGCCCAGTCGGGGGAGGGGCCGGCCGGACGCTACGTCGCCACCATGGACGGTTTCGCGAACGTCCGGGCTCGGGCCGACGCTGCGGGCATCGCCCTGAGCCGCGAGGAGGACGGACCGTTCGGGCGGTCGGTACTCGTGCTCGGCGGGGCGCCGGCCGGGCCTCACCTCGTCCTCGTGGATCGCCCAGCGGGTACCATCGAGCGATGATCGAACGCCAGAGCATCGTCCTCCGGACGGCGACCGATGCCGATGCCGACCGGATCGCCGCGCTCTTCACCGAAGAGGGCTACCCGGCCGGGCCATCCGACATCGTCGAGCGTCTGGCACGGTTCGGCTCGCCCCATTCGCGGGTCGTGGTCGCCGACTACGAAGGCGAGATCCTGGGGTTCATCGCGCTCCACGCCCTGCCCCGGTTCGAGCACTCCGATCGGGTCATCCGGGTCATGGCGCTCGTGGTGGACGCGGGCGTCCGTGAGCGAGGCGTCGGACACCTCCTGATGGAGGAGGCGGAGCGGATCGGCCACGAGCTGGGGGCGGCGTTCGCCGAAGTGACCGCGGGACGCCACCGCCCGGACGCGCAGCACCTGTACGAAGCCCTCGGCTATGACGGTTCGGTCGCCGCCTACCTCCGAAAGCGGCTGTAGCCCGCTCCGACCCGGCAGCCAGCCGTAGCGTGTCGACCTTTCCCCGTCTTCGTCTCCGTGACCCGGCGATCTCGCTCGTCGAGCTGCCCTGGGAGGCACCTCTCGCCGATTGGCCGGCAGACCTCACCTTCCGCGAGCTTCCGATCGGGCCGTCGCGCCACCTCGTCCGGTTCCTCGCCGCGGACGGAACCCTCTACGCCCTGAAGGAGCTGCCGCTCGGCGTCGGTCGGCGAGAGTACGACGTGCTCCTGCATCTCGAGTCGGCGGGCCTCCATGCGGTCAGCCCCGTCGCCATCGCCGAGTCCCCGGACCGGGGGAGCGCGATCCTCGCGACCGAGTACCTCGCCCAGTCCCTCCAGTACCGCCGCCTGCTGATGCGGCTCGCACCGGGTCCGAGCCGCCATCGCGACCGCCTCCTCGATGCGATGGCATTCCTGCTTGTCGACCTTCATCGCAACGGCGTCTTCTGGGGCGACTGCTCGCTCGCGAACACGTTGTTCAGACGGGACGGCGACCGGATCCAGGCGTATCTCGTCGACGCCGAGACGAGCGAGGTCCACGCTCAGCTGTCCGACGGTCAGCGCGAGTACGACGTCGAGATCCTCGTCGAGAACGTCGCCTTCGGCCTGGCGGATCTCGCGGCGATGCAGGAGGCGGCCGACCCGGACGAGGCGATCGAGGCCGCAGAGCGCGTCCGCGAACGCTACCGCGCCGTCTGGGCCGAGCTGCACGACGAGCCGGTCCTCCACGCGGGTGATCGGCAGGCCATTCGGGCCCGGGTCCGGCGGCTGAATGATCTCGGCTACTCGGTCGACCTGGCCCTCGACCCGACAACAGGCGACGGCCTCGTTCGGTTGCGGATGCACGTGACGACTCGCCGGTTCCATGCCCGCGAGATCGAGCGCAGAACGAGGATCAGGGCGCTCGAGGGCCAGGCCCGACTGCTCCTCAACGATCTCAACGAGTACCACGCGTGGCTCGAATGGCAGGCGGGGCAGTCGATCGACCCGGAGGCAGCCGCCGAGCGCTGGCTGCGCGAGGTCTACCGGCCGACGCTGGCACGGATTTCCGAGACGGTCGGGCCGGGCCGTGACCTCGTCCAGGCCTACTGCGACGTCCTCGAGCAGAAGTGGTATCTGTCGGAGGCGGCCGGGTTCGACGTGGGGCTCGACCTCGCCACGGAGGCGTACATCTATCTCGGCGCACCCGCCCCGGAGACCTCGGCAACTGACAGGGATCCATCGGTTGCGCTCGACCTCGAGCGGATTGCCGCCGCGGACCGGCTCGCGCAATGAACTGCCGGCCGGCCAACTTCGTAACAGATTTCGTGTCACCATCGGACCCATGACCACGTCGGCAACCAACGCCGTCATCCGCGTCGACGCCCTTCGCAAGACCTACGGCGAACTCGTCGCCGTCGACGGTGTCAGCTTCGAGGTGCGATCGGGCGAGGTCTTCGGGCTGCTCGGCCCGAACGGTGCCGGGAAGACAACGACCGTCGAAGTCCTCGAGGGCTTGCGGAAGCCCGATTCGGGCGAGGTCACGGTGCTGGGGGTGGACGCCATCCGCCGACCGGACGACCTCAGGTCGCGAATCGGCGTCTCGCTCCAGACGGCCGCCCTCTACCCGAAGCTCAACGTCGTCGAGGTGCTCGAGCTGTTCCGTGGCTTCTACACGAATGGACTGCCGGTCGAGGAGCTCGTCGAGCTGATGGATCTCGGCGAGAAGCGAAATACACGGACCCAGGACCTGTCAGGCGGCCAACGCCAGCGCTTGTCGGTGGCGCTGGCCCTTGTCAACGACCCCGAGATGATCTTCCTCGACGAGCCGACGACGGGCATGGACCCGGCCGCTCGGCGGGCGCTCTGGGATGTCGTGCTCGGACTCAAGCAGCGCGGCCGTTCGATCCTCCTCACGACGCACTACATGGAGGAGGCCGAGGTGCTGTGCGATCGCCTGGCGATCATGGATCATGGCCGTATTCTCGAGTCGGGGACGGTCGACGAGCTCGTCAGCCGCCGGTTCCACGAACGAGCCGTCAGGTTTGATTCTGTCGAGGGCCTGACCGACGAGCAGATGGCGGCGTTCCCCGGTGTGACGTCGGTCAAGCACGAAGGCGGTGCGGTGCTGCTCTTCACCCGTGACGTGCCGGCGACGATCGGCGCCGTCCTCACCGCGACCGAGCGGCTCGGCATCGATCCCGCAAATCTGGCGGTCCGCCGAGCGACCCTCGAGGACGTGTTCCTCGACCTGACCGGCCGGGCGCTGCGCGACTGAGGGCCCGATTTCATGCGACCTCTCCTGCTTCTGACCGTTGCCAACATCAAGAGCTTCTACCGAGACCGAGCGGCGCTCTTCTGGACGCTTGCCTTCCCGCTGATCTTCGTCTTCCTGTTCGGCTCGATCTTCTCGGGTGGCGATGATTCGCGGACCATCGGCCTGGCCGATCTCGATGGCACGCCCGCGTCGGCGCAGCTCAATGAGGCGTTCACGGCGGCACCAAACGTCGACATCGTCGCGGACACCGAGGAGAACCTGCTGGCCAGGATGCGCGACGGCGACATTTCGGCCGTGATCGTCGTTCCGAGCGGCTATGCCGACAGCATCGCCGCCAAGGGGGCCCCGGCGATGGTCGTCGTCTACACGGATCCGACGCAGTCCGCGGCCGATGGCGCGACCAGGCAACTCGTTGGATTCGTGCTGTCCCAGGTGAACCAGGTGGCAAGCGGCCAGCCGCCGGCCGTGGCCCCGGACTTCCAGCCGGTCCAGACGAACGATCTGTCGTTCATCTCCTACCTCGTGCCGTCGATCCTCGGGATGTCGCTCATGCAGCTCGGCGTGTTCGCTGCGATCCCGCTTGTCGCGGACCGGGAGAAGCTCATTCTCAAGCGCCTCCAGGCGACGCCGCTCCGACGCTGGCAGCTCGTCGGCAGCAACATCCTCATGCGGCTCCTCATCGCGGTCGGCCAGACGGCGATCATCATCGGAGTCGGAAGCGCGTTCTTCGACGTCCAGGTCTCGGGGAGCTGGCTCCTCATCGGGGTGTTCGTCCTGCTCGGGTCGGTGACGTTCATCGCGCTCGGCTACGTGATCGCCTCGTTTGCCAAGACCGAGGAGTCGGCGAACGGAATGACGAGCGTTGTCCAGTTCCCGCTGATGTTCCTGTCCGGGGTGTTCTTCCCGATCTTCGCGATGCCGGACGCGCTGCAGACGGTCGCCAAGACGATGCCACTGACGTATCTCGCCGACGCGCTCCGACAGGTGATGGTCGGTGGGATTCCGTTCGCGCCACTCTGGGTCTGCTTTGTGGTGCTCGTCGGCTGGCTCGTCGTATGTTTCGGCATCGCCGCCCGGTACTTCCGCTGGCAATAGGCGGTCGCCGCGGTCCTGGTCCGACAGCCGGACCAACCGACGAAGGGAGACCCCGGATTCGGCTACGATCGGAGGTCGCCGACCGCTAGTTGGTCCGACAACCGGACCAGGCGGCAGAGGAGCGGCCGATTCTCGGCCATGCTCGGATCCGTCCTTCGCCCGTTGGTCCGCCAGCCGGACCAGAAGCCGCTGCCGGACCGGGCGCCATGCGCCGAGCCCCGCGCCGCCCGCGCGGCAGTCGCTACCAGCGCTCCTCGTGGACGATCTCTGCGAGGGGCCGGCGGCGGCCGGGGCGGTTCGGGGCGGTCAGCTCGGCCGGATCGGCCGGGTAGCCGAACGAGAGGATGTACTCGCAGTGATGCGTCTCCGGGTAGCCGAGCAGCCGCTGGGCGAGATCATGCTCATAGACCGTCGCGGGCACGCTGCCGATGCCCAGCTCCCAGGCTGTGAGCATCATGTAGGCGGCGGCCTGGCCCAGGTCGAACATGACCGACAGCGGGTCATCGGCGGCTTTCGACTGGGGCGTCACGAGCGCGATCCCGACAGCGGCGCCGGCGAGATGGCCGGCCCACGGCCCGACAGACGCGAGCTCGCGAAGGTGATCCCGGTCGCGGCAGACGATGAAGTCCCAGCGCTGGAGGTTCTTCGAGCTGCCCGATCGCCGGCCGGCCTGCAGGATCCGATCGAGATGCTCGGGCTCGATCGGAGTGTCGGCGAACTCCCGAACCGCGCGCTTCGTCGAGATTGCCTGCCAGACGGACATCGTCGGCTCGGTCACGAGGCCGCCTCCGCCGGGAGATCGGGGTCGCCCGCTCCGGCCGGACGTCGGCGGCGGGGGAGTGCCACTCCGGCCAGCGTCCGGAAGCCGCCGGGCTCTGCCTCGACCGCATCGAAGGGCAGTTCCCCGGCCTGGATCCGCTCGGCGGGAACGGCCGCGGCACGGTCCGCCGCCTCGGCGGGCGAATAGGGCCCGCCGAGCGCCTTGGCGAGGAAGCCGGCCACGGCACGGCGATACTCCTCGAATTCATACAGCCAGCTGTGTTGCCCGCCGGCGATGACAAGGGACTCGACGTATCGTCCCGACTTCGCCGCCGTACGGAGGAGCCGTTCGAGGTGGACGACCGGCACGACGTCGTCCGCATCGCCGTGGACGAGCAGGATCGGCCGGTCGTGGGCGGTCAGGGCAGTCGACGCGTTCACCGTGGCGACCCGGTGGCCCCGCGGCCTGAGGTAGACGCGGGTTGTGAGCCAGGCGAGCGGGTAGGCGATCGGGTCCGGGATCGGGAGATGGGCCAGGCGGAATGTCTGACGGGTCAGCCGATACGGATCGGCCGGCGAGGACGTGGCAACCACTGCCGCCACACGCTCGTCCGCTGCGCCGGCGAGGATCGCCCCGATCGCACCCATCGAGTGGCCGGAGATCGCCCCGATCGTGACCTCCGGTCGGGCGATCAGGGCCTCGAATGCGGCGAGGGCGTCCGCCCCGAACTCGCCCGCACTCACCGGCATCGTCTCCGCCGGGTTGGCGCCATGGCCCCGGACGTCAACGGTCAGGCAATGGAACCCGGCGGCAGTCAGGAACTGAGCCATGGGCAGCGTTCGGTCCCGAGCGGACTCCCAGCCATGGACGAGTGCGACGCCGGGCCCGGGAGCGCCGCCGCGGGCGGGCATGAACCACGCGGGGAGACCGTCCGTGCCCGGAGCGGGGACCGTGAGCTCCTCGAACGGAAGTCCGAGGCCCGCGGGCGTGACCAGGGGTGCGTGGCGACGTGGATACCCGGCCCGGCCGCGATAGATCAGCGCGAAGCGGTAAGCAAGGGCGAGTGGGGCAGCGGCGATCGCAGCTACGACGCCGGCCCGACGGAGCGTTGGCACCCATACAGGGGACGGCACGACCGGCCGAGCTGTCAAGCGCGGCCGGGCCGCTCCCGCTCCGGTCGGCGGCTGAGCGGGCCGGCACGGCTACACTCTCGATGTGGTGAAACGCGATCCCTACCTCGTTCTCGGCGTCGAGCCCGGCGCGCCGCCGACCACGATCAAGGCCGCGTGGCGCCGGCTGGCGCGCCAGCATCACCCGGACCTCATCGGCGACGACCCCGAGGCGTCACGGGTGGCGACCCGGAAGATGGCCGAAATCAACGAGGCCTACGCGGCGATTTCTCGCGGCGGCGCTACGGCCACGCGTGGCGAGCGCGGCAGCGCCGGCGGAGGCGCATCGTTCGATCAGGGCGCGGCACCGCCGCGGCGCGGCGGCCCACCCCGGCCGAAGCCGACCCGGCCGGTCACGGGGCGCCTGGACATGTCGGACACCGTTCGCCCGCGGAACGCGCCGATTCGCCCGCACGCCGATGGGGATTCCGCCAGGGCGACTGTCCTGACTGGCCATCCGCCGCTCCGGTTCGCGAAGCATCATCGCGAGCCACCGCGGGCAAGCGACCCGACCGGCCCACTCGAGCGGGCCCGGATCCGCGACTTTCGCCGGCCGCCGCCGCCCGCGCTCAAGGACGCCGCTGTTCTCGAGCTCGAGTTCGGGAAGTTTCGCGGGCACACGCTCGGTGAGGTGGCCGCCTTCGAGCCGTCGTACATCGACTGGCTGGCCAAGACCATCACCCGCGATCCGGAGCTCGTCGCGGCCGCCAGGGTCCTGCAGACCGATCTCGACGACCGTGGGATCCCGCGGCGGGAGCACGCGACGGCGCGTGACCTTCCTGGTTCGAGACCGGGCCGCTCCGCCTGATCGGCCTCACCGCGGTCGCGCCGGCGGGCGAACGGCCCGGACGTGGCGGTCGCCCCCCGCAGACCCGGGAGGCGACCGATGCGCGCGAAATGATTCGAGCGATGAGCTCTTGCCGTAACGCGAGACGGGCCTGCTGGCCGAACGATCCGTGGTTACTCGGCTCGTGATCTGGGTCGGGATCCGCGGCATCTGAACCGTCATCAGGTGAACCGAAGGCCGACCGTTGATCCGTGACCGACGCCCCAGGTAGTTCCCGACGTCGCGTTACGGTGCAGGTGTCACAGTAGGACTGGGTCTAACGCACCTCAATGGCTCCTCCGTCCCTAAAGGCGCACGGCGATGGTCGGGCGCACTGGTGCACCGATCCGGGACGCTCGTACCAGGTGCACCGACGCACCACGGCACTTCAGAGCCACCCCGCCGGCCGCCGTATCATCACCGGGTGCCCCCTCGATTCGCAGCGCTCGTCCGTGCGCGCGCCCCCGGACTGGTCGTCATCGCCGCGCTGCTCGCGGGCCTGGTCGGCTGCGCCGGGGCAGGCTTCGATCCCTCGGGACCGTGCACTGCGGATGGACGCGTGCCGGGTGCCTACCCGGACCTCGAGGCGATCGTCCCGACCACGTTTCGAGGTCGTGCCCCGGATCGGCTCGACTCCGGACGGAACTGCACCCCGAAGGCGCTGGCGACGCTCTTCACCCATGGCGTCACGCGAGGTGCGATTCGCCGGCGCGAACTGGGATCTCGGATCAAACAGCGGCGTGACGCTCGCGGTCTTCGAAGCGCCACGCCTGGAAGCCGCGTGGGTCGCCGAGTTCTACGAGGTCGGCGCGCGAGCCGCGAGGCGGACGGAATCGGTCGAGGTCGGGAGCGTCGCAATCCCCGACGGAAGCTCGGGCTCACGGATCGATGCGCTCAACGGCGAGTCGTACCAGAGCGTCATCGTCTGGCCCGACGGCGACCGTGTCCGGGTCGCGCTGGTCGCCAGCTTCATCCGCGCGGTCGAGACGCGGGAGGCGCACGACGCGATCGTCGACGAGGCGCTCGCAGCGGCGATGGCCCGTTGAGGCGGGGACCATTCGGGCTGGTACCGCAAGGCTCCCGACACGTCCTGCGGCGCCCGGAAACCTCTGGGCTGCCCGCGGCGGGTCTAAGCTGCGCGAATGATCCTCTGGGTTGCCCGTGCCGCACTCTTTCGATTCCTGCCGCGCCGGCTTCTGCCGGTCCTGACGGCGCTCGAGGTGTTCCTGCTCGTCCGTGCCCTGGTCGGGCGGAGGCAGCAACCAACCGAGCCTACCGACTCGCCGGGTTCGCCCGACCGCCCCGACCCGGATTGAGCCCGGCCCGCGAACCCTGAAGCCGGGTTCCCGAAGCTGCCTCGTGCTCATGCTAGAGTCGCCGCCATGACCTGGTCGGCTCGCCGTCGGGCCTGGGAGTCGAAACGCCTCGGACCCGCTCTCGATCGCGCGCCGGAACGGCGCATCCGCTTCAGCACGATCAGCGACGTCGAGGTCGATCGGCTCTACGGGCCATGGTCGTGGCAGCCAGGTGAGGGCGGCGATCAGCGGGGCGCCGGCGGACCGACGGCAATCGACCACCGCGGGGAGCCCCTTCGCCGCGAGCCCGGCCGCTGGGATGACTTCGATCCCCTTCGCGACGTGGGACTGCCCGGCGAACCGCCCTTCACCCGCGGCATCCACCCGTCCGGCTACCGAAGCCGCCTCTGGACGATGCGGATGTTCGCGGGGTTCGGTGCTGCCGAGGACACGAACGCGCGCTTCAAGTCGCTGCTGGCAGCCGGCCAGACCGGCCTCTCGATCGCGTACGACATGCCGACGCTCTATGGCTACGACACGGACGATCCCGAGGCGGAGGGGGAGTTCGGGACGTGCGGAGTCGGCGTCAGCAGCCTGGCCGACATGGAGGTGCTCCTCGCCGACCTGCCGCTCGATCGGGTCAGCACGTCGATGACCATCAACTCGCCCGCCGCCCCGATCTGGGCGATGTACATCGTCGCCGCCGAGAAGGCCGGTGTCCCGCGGGCGAACCTCGAGGGGACCCTTCAGAACGACATTCTCAAGGAGTTCATCGCCCAGAAGGAGTTCCTGTTCCCGCCGGAGCCGTCGATGCGTCTCGTCACCGACACGATCGAGTTCGGGACGCGTGAGATGCCCCGCTGGAACACGATCTCGATCAGCGGCTACCACATCCGGGAGGCCGGCTCGACCGCGATCCAGGAGCTCGCCTTCACGATTGCCGACGGGATGGCCTACGTCGAGCACGCGATCGCGCGCGGGATGCGGGTCGACGACTTCGCACCACGGCTGTCGTTCTTCTTCAACTCGCACAGCGATTTCTTCGAGGAGATCGCCAAGTTCCGCGCCGCTCGGCGCATCTGGTTCAAGCTCATGACCGAGCGGTACCAGGCCGAGAACGAGCGCTCGACCTGGATGCGATTCCACACCCAGACGGCCGGTGTCTCGTTGACGAGCCAGCAGCCGCTCAACAACCTCACCCGGGTCGCGCTCCAGGCGCTGGCGGCCGTGCTCGGCGGCACCCAGTCGCTCCACACCGACGCCTACGACGAGGCGCTCGCGGTTCCAACGGCCGAGGCGGCCCTCCTGGCCCTGCGTCAGCAGCAGATCATCGCCGAGGAGTCGGGCGTGGCGAACACGATCGATCCGCTCGGCGGAAGCTGGTTCGTCGAGTCGTTGACGAATGAGACCGAGCGCGAGGTCTGGCGCTATCTCGACGAGATCGACCGGCGCGGCGGCATGGTCGAGGCCACGAAGCAGGGCTATCCGCAGAACGAGATCGCCGACGCGGCCTATCGATTCCAGCGCGAGTTCGACGCCGGGGAACGGAGGATCGTCGGAGCCAACATCTTCGCCGACCGATCGGAAGTCACCGAGATCCCGGTCCTCCAGGTCCCAGCCGGCTCGTTCGAGCGGCAGATGGCCCGGCTGGAGCTGACGCGACGCGAGCGCGATCCTGAAGCGGTGGCGTCGGCGCTCGCCGGACTCGCCGAGGCTGCCCGCCGTCCCGGCTCATCCGACGACAACCTGATGCCGCACTTCATCCGGTGCGCGGCGGCCTACGCGACGCTGGGCGAGCAGTGCGGCGTCCTTCGCGAGGTGTTCGGCGAGTACCGCGAGCCGGTCGCCGTCTGAGAATCGCCCGCGCCGTCAGGCTCGCGTCGCGGTCTCGATCGGATCCGGAGAGGCATTCGCGTCGCGTCGACCACGTGACGTCGCCGTGCCAACGATGTAGGCGGCCGAGGCAACGCCGATCGCGAGTACGAGCAGGGCGACCACGAAGTTCGACCAATCCGGCCAACCGAGGATCGCGATGGAAACCGCGCCGGTCGTGAGCAGCAGCGCGAGGCTGGTCAGGTAGGCGGGCCATCGATTCACCGGCCTGGCGGCGACCGCCTCGCACGCGATCTGCCGCTCGAGGCTGTCCCAGTGCTTCCACCGCGACATGCCCAGCTTGTACATCACGGCGAACACGACCCAGATCACGACATAGGCGACTTCCGCGTCCGGCAGTCCAACCGGCCCGAAGATCCCGACCACCGCACAGGCCATCGCGACGATGAATACCACGGCGCCCACGATTCCGAAGGCGCGTGTCGCCGCGGGACTGCCGATCTGACGAGCGAGCTGCGACCCTCCGACGGCGAGGATGCCGACGGCCGCCGTCACGATCAGGCCCGGCTGCCAAGCAGGCAGGCCTTTGCCGAGCAGTTGTCCGGTGTCCTCTCCGGTGAGCACCTGGCTCAGGCCGAAGAAGAGCAGGGCGAAGAGCAACGCCTCGAGCACGAACGCCGCGAAGTATGTCGGAGCAGTATTCGGCCAGGCCGAGAAGCCGCGAACCCAGGACGACATCAACTGGATGATCGAGATGATCACGACGGCCTGGAGGACGCCAATCCCCACGTACTCCATGGTCTGGATCAGGTTGAAGCTGATGGGACCCACCTCGATCATGATCGTGTGGGTATCGAGCGCGTTCAGCCAATCGATCAATCCAAACAGGAGCGATACGCCCGGGATCCTTCCGATGATGGCCGCGGCCTCGTGCCCGATCTCGATCAGCCGATTCGGGAAGTTGGCAAGGGCGATGGCGATGACCGCGACGCCCACGGCGATCGCCGTCTGCCGCCACATCGCGAGGGTCGCCACGCGCTGGCGGTGGCGGACGGCTCGAGGGCCGGGCTCGACGCCTCCGGCCGGTGGCCATGCGGCGGGCGGCGCAGCGGCTGCGTCTGCCGCCCATGCGGCCGCCCGCGCTTCCTCGGAATCCTGGTCGGGCGGGTAGAAGATCGAGTTCTCGCCCCAGCCGTCCGGGACATCGATCTCGCGCAGGACCGGAATGACGAACTCTTCGTCGTTCGTCCAGTACGTTCCATGGTCGTCCAGGAGGCTGCGGCGGTTCCAGACCTTGCCGCTCCGGATGGCGTCGGGCCGCGCCAGCTGGCCGATTTCGTCGAGCAGGAGCGGACCGTCGGGGGCCGGGTCGTTGGTCCCCCAGAAGTCGCGCCAGCGAAGACGGCCCTGGGTCCGCGTGATGTCCTCACGAAGCCGATCCGCCATCCCCGAGCCGTCGGGAGGGTCGCGAGGCGACAGTCGCAGGGCGAGATTCCAGCCCTCACCGAACGTGATCAGCTTGTCGACCTGGACGTCGGACAGGGCCGGGTCGGTCAGCGTCAGGAAACTGACCATGACACCGCCGGAGTGGGCGACGATGACCATCCGCCCGCAACCCTGCGCCCGCAGCGCGCGGATCGCCCGGGCGAGCCCGCCGCGGATGTTTGCCGATTGGGCCGGATCGTAGAGAAGGACCCTGATGTCCCCGAACCAGCCCGTCAGGAAGGTGTCGAATGACGTGAGAATCGCGGATTCCTTGACCGCCTTGATCGGGATGATCCTCGAGATGCCGCGCAGGAGCGCGAACATCGTCAGGACCAGCGCCGCGAGTACGGACACGAACGGCACGAGGAGGATCTGGGCCAACTTGATCATGCCGCCGGTGACCGGACCCCCAGGTTCCGGGTTGCCGAGGACCCCGGCGACGATCCGGCCGGAAGCACCCTGCGGACCCAGCCACGTGGTCATCGTCCCGAGGCTGGGCGGCGCAACGGACGACCCCCACCACGCCTCCGTCAGGACCCAGTGGCGGTGCTCGGTGCTGCCGGCCGCCGGCGGGATCCGCAGCTCGATCGCGGACAGTCCGTCGCCGAAATTCACCTCCGCGCGTGCCACGGGGTCGATCGGCGCGTCCGTCGCGCCGGTATTGACGCGCCAGGCCGTCAGGGACTGGATGATCGGCGCCGACCACTGAAGCAGCGTCTCGCCCGGCACCTGTGAGCCGATTCCGTGAACGAACACCACGCCCGTCTTGTTGGGATCCAGTGCGGTGGCGTCCTCGGGGGTCTGTCCGCGCTCGACGGAGCGGACGGCATTCTCGAGGAACGACAGCTGGGCCGACGTCTTCGTGGCTCTCATTGCGGGCCATTATGCCGACCCTGGCGCGCCGAGAATCCGTCGGTCGACCGTGTTGGCCGCGGTTCGCGTCTACCATGCCGCCATGACGGACGGCGCGGCCGGCGGCCTTGGAGCGCTGATGGAGATGGCGACCGCAGACCTGAGCGGCGTCGACCGTCACGAGCGCGGCCCGGCGCTCGAGTGGTCGATTCACGGGACTGTCTTCGCCGCCGTCAGCGGAGATCGGGCGGAGTACCGTCTCGCTCGCCCGGTCGTCGACGCTGCCCTTCGGACACCGGGGACAGAGAGATCAGCGCGGGGCCCGGATTGGGTGGCCTTCGCGCCGGACGAGCTCGACGGCCACGCGATCGACCGGGCCGAGGCCTGGTTGGCGAGCGCCTGGCGCCGCGCCCGCGATGAGAGCTGATCCGCTACAAGGGATCAGTTCTCCGTCGTAGTCACCTCGGCAACGCTCGGCTCAGTCGCGTACTGGGCGAGTCCGAAATGGACCTCGAGCTGCTCGAGCGGCTTGAAGCCGGCGACCCCCATCGGCTGCTTGCCGGGCTGGAAGAAGGCGATCGTCGGGATGCTGAGGATGTTGAAGGCCTGGGAGAGGCCGGGGTTGGCATCGACGTCGACCTTGACGACATCGACCGAGCCCTCGTACTTCTCGGCGAGCTTCTCGAGCTCCGGCGCGACCATCTTGCAGGGCCCGCACCAGGTCGCCCAGAAGTCGACGACGACGGGCCGCTCACTCTTCAGGACGAGCTCCTCGAACGTCGAATCGGTCGCGTGCTTGATTTCCACCATTGGACGATGTTCCTTTCCCGCGTTTCGACGCGGTTCAACCCTTCAGGGCGAGTCCCTGGATGAGCCGATAGGCCTCGAGAACCCGAACGTCCGCGAGGCGGTAATAGACAGAGCTGCCTTCGCGCCGGCTCTGGACGAGTCCGGCACTCCGTAGCACCGCGAGGTGCTGGCTCATGTTGGGAACCTGGCAACCGACCGTTGCCGAGAGGTCGCTCACCGAGAGCTCGCCCGCGGCCAGTGTCTCGAGCACGCACAGGCGCTTGGGATCTGCCAACGCCCGACCAACGGCGGCGTATCGCTGCCTGTCGTACTCACTCGAGGGCTGGATCGCGGTTTCCAACACTCGTCAATCATGTCACTACTTGCGCAAGCACGCAAGTGTTACCAGGTCCAGCTGGTCCTGAATCGTCCTTGGTCAGGCCTCGCTCGCGATGGGCAGCCGGCAGAGGAACCCGTTACCAGCATTGACAACGGCGATTTCATCGGCGGCGAATGTGTCGGCCGGCGGCCGCGGCGGGATGATGACCTTGCCGGTCGGGATCGGGGTTGGGGCGGGCGGGGTGCTGCCGGGCAGCACGCAGCCCGAGCCATGGTCGAGGACGCTGACGGTGGAACCACTCTTCGGAATCCTGATGCGCGTCCAGTTGCAGTTGTTCTTCGTGCTCAGCTCCTCGAACTGTCCGTTCGGATTGGCGGTGAGCTTGAGCAGGTACTCGCCGGCCGGGATCCCGGTGACGTTGATCCATTGCAATCCGATATTCCACGGGTATACGTCGGACCAGCCCACGGAGATGCCGTTCTTGATGAAGAGCGACGACTGCGTCCCGCAGCCGCTCGAGGCGTACTGCTTGCTCCGTGGTGCCCCCGGCAGCGAGAGCCGGTAGGCGTTCGTGTCGAAGAAGCAGTAGCCGACCTTGCTGTCGCGCCGCAGGACCGACCCGCCGCCCGTCGCCGCGTAGAGCTCGTAAACGGCGACATGCTGGACGTGCCAGTGATTGTGGCCGTCGCCGGCGTACTTCGCGATCTCCGTCGTCTCGTTGACGCGCGTCCCGCCGGCCGTGTCGTAGATCCGCTGGCTGACGTGCATCGTCGGAACCGATGTCGACCGCCGCGAGGCGCGTGTCTCGAACGGCCCGCGGCCGATGTTGACGATCGTCGTCGACATCCGGAGCAGTCGCGACGATCCTGACGTCTGGATCCGGAGGCTGCTTGGTCGCGTCATCGACAGGTCCGGCAGGAGTTCGGCCGGGGCGGCCCGGGCGACCGCAGCGCCGACGGCGAGCAGGCAGACAAGCGCCGCGAGCGCAACCGCGCCCGCGGCGAGGCCCATCCTGGCCGTGCGGCGGGTCGTGTGGCGATGGATGGTCATGGCGACCTCCGACAGCGGGCCCGGTGCCGGCCCGCAAAGTCGCGAGGTAGCTCTGGCCTGTGGCGCGTCGCCGGCCGGACCGGGGTCAACTTGGTCTCGAGCCGGCCGGGCGTGGCTGTATGGTAGACCCTCTACCGTCCCATGCAGCGCCTCTTTTCCTGGGGTCGACTCGACTGGGTCAGACCGAAGGAGAAGCCGTGCCGCCCGTTCGAACGCCCTCTGCCGCTCGGGCCACCCTCCTCGCGCTCGTTCTCGTGCCGGTCATCGGCGTCCAGCTGACGCTGGCCGGCGGTCCGCCCCGCGACGTGATCGTGAGCGGACGGCCGCCATCCGGGCTCGACTTCGACGCGACGAAGATCCGGATCTCGTTCTCTCGAGTCGCCCGCAACCTGTCGAAGCCGGTCTTCATCACGCATTCGGGCGACAACAACGGCCGCCTGTTCATCGTCGAGCAGGACGGGCGCATCAAGATCCTGTTGAACGGCACCGTCCTCTCGACGCCGTTCCTCAACCTGACGGCCAAGGTATCGAAGGGCTCGGAGCGCGGGCTCCTCGGGCTCGCATTCCACCCGGACTACGCAACGAACCGCAAGTTCTACGTGAACTACACGAACACCTCGGGCGACACGGTCGTGGCCGAGTACACCCGCACGTCGAACCCCAACGTCGCCAACACGACGGGCCGGATCCTGCTGACGATCGACCAGCCGTACTCGAATCACAACGGCGGCATGCTCGCGTTCGGGCCCGATCGCTACCTCTACATCGGGATGGGAGACGGTGGGAGCAGCGGCGATCCGGGCAACCGCGCCCAGCAACTCACGTACCTGCTCGGCAAGATCCTCAGGATCGATATCGACAACACGGCTGCCGGAAAGCAGTACGCGATCCCGGCCGGGAACCCATATGCGGGCGCGACAGCCGGCCTCGACGAGATCTGGTCGTTCGGCGTCCGCAACCCGTGGCGGTTCTCGTTCGATCGCCGGACCGGCGATCTGTGGATCGGCGACGTCGGCCAGAACCGGTACGAGGAGATCAACCGCTCGACGGCGCCGGACGCCGGCCGAGCGGTCAACTACGGCTGGCGCGTGCTCGAAGGCAATAGCTGCTTCAACCCGTCGAGCGGCTGCAGCACGTCCGGCAAGACCCCGCCGATCGCGGTCTACAGCCACAGCCTCGGCTGCTCCGTGACGGGCGGCTACGTCTATCGCGGGCTCGCGTACCGGGGTCTCGTCGGCGGCTACCTGTTCGGCGACTTCTGTTCCGGTCGTATCTGGGCGCTCAAGGCCCACGGGCCAGCCTCGCAGGCGCCTGTCCTCATGGCCGACACGAATCTTTCGATCAGCTCGTTCGGCGAGGGCCAGGACGGCACGCTGTACGTGACCGACCTCGGCTCCGGGGACATCTGGGCAGTGGTCGCTGAGTACCGTTGACCCGCTGACTCCTGGGCAAGGGCAGTTCCCCGACGCCCTCTGACATACTCGGGTCGATGGAGACCACCGAGCGAAGTGTCGGCCTGGCCGAAATCGCGGCCGCGCGCGCCCGCATCGGCGACCGCGTCCATCGAACCGCGATGCTCTCGTCTTCGACCGCGCCGCGATTCGTCCGCGCGGCCGGGGGCGGCGCGCTCGCCGACGGCCGGCTCTACATGAAGGCCGAGCACCTCCAGAAGACGGGTTCGTTCAAGGCCCGCGGTCTCACGAACCGGATCCTGACCCTGACCGACGACCAGCGGCGGCGCGGCGTCATCACGCTCTCGGCAGGCAATGCGGCACAGGCCTACGCCTGGGCGGGGCGGGCCGCCGGTGTCGCCGTCACCGTCGTGATGCCCGCGGCCTCGGTCCGATCGAAGGTCGAGGCGTGCCTCGACTACGGCGCCGAGGTCATCCTCCACGGCGCCGACGTCGGCGAGACGTTTGCCGAGATGGGGCGAGTCCGCGATCAGCGGGGCCTGACGTTCGTCCACCCCTTCGACGATCCAGAGGTGATCGCCGGCCACGGTCCCATCGGGCTGGAGATCCTCGAGGACCTGCCCGATGTCGACGTCGTCGTCGTCGGGGTCGGCGGCGGCGGACTGATCTCCGGCATCGCCGCGGCGATCAAGGAATCCCGCCCGGCCACCCGTGTCTTCGGTGTGGAGCCGGTGGAGTCGAACGCCGTCCAGCTCGCGATCGCGGCCGGCGAGGTCGTCCAGATCCGGCCGAAGAGCGTTGCCGACGGGCTCGGTGCGCCGTTTGCGGGGGTCTGGACGCTCGCGATGTGCCGGCGCTACCTCGACGGGATCGTCCTCCTCGATGACCCGACGATCCTCGGCGGGCTGCGCTTCGCGGCCGAACGGATGAAGCAGGTGCTCGAGCCGGCCGGTGCGGCCGCCCTCGCCGCCGTGCTGTACAACCGTGTCCCGATCCGCGACGGGGAGCGGGTCTGTGTCGTCGCCTCCGGGGGCAACGTCGAGGTGTCGCGCCTGGGCGAGCTGCTCGCGGCCGCCGCGCCCTTTCCGGCCGAGTCGTCGGGTGGTGGGCCATCGTGATGAACGAGGACGGGATCGAGCCGGCCCTGAGCCCAGCCGCGGCCGGCGTTCCCGCGTCGCCGGTCATCGAACCAGCGGCGGAAGCTCCGCCGACGATCAGGCCGATGCCCCGCGCCAGGGCAACAGTCAGCGGCGGTCTCGACCTGAGCCTCCTGGCCAGCGGCGAGCTTCGACGTGCATCGCTGTACATCGGCTTGCTGACGCTCCTGCTCGTCGGGCCGTTCGTGGTCACCGTCCTTGCGTTCGGCGCCGTTCAGGGCGGCTTCGACTGGATTCCTGAGGCGTTGAGCGGCCTGTCGCCTTCGATCATCGCGGTTCCGGACAGCTTCTGGTCGTTCCTGTCGGTCAGCGGCATCGTGGCGGTGCTGGGCCTGATGGTCGTGACCGTCGAGAGCCAGATCATGGCCGCCGCCATCCTGGGCGGACGAGCCCTCGGCCGGCCGATGACGATGCGCGAGGCCCTTCGCCGCTCGCGCCAGGTGTTCTGGCGGGTCGTTCGCGCATCGATCCTTGTCTTCCTGATCCTGCTCGTCCCGACCGTCATCCTGAATTTCTGGCTGCAATCGGTGTTCGGCGCAACCTCCGAGGCCCCGACCGTGATCGTCACCGCCGTCGGCGCCGTGATCGGCGCGCCGTTCATCTACATCGTCAGCGGGATCGTCCTGGGCGACGTGGGCGCGAGCGAGGCCGTACGGCGGTCAACCGTGCTCGCTCGTGCGAGCTGGCGGTTGGCGATCGTGGTCTCGGCCATCGGCGCGGCGATCAGCTACATCGAGCTCTTCGCGACGGGCGTCGCGGTCGACCTGCTCTCGCGGTTCGGAAGCACGCTGCACCTCGGCTTCGATTCGACGGCAGGCACCCTCGCCCTCACGGTCCTCGTCCTCGCCGGGGTCCTCGCGCTTGGGTCCCTGACGTTCACGCTCGCCGCGCTGCGCGGTGCCCCCCAGGTCGTGGCCTTCCTCGGGATCACCGGCTACGGAGCCGGGCTCGATCGATCACGAGGGCCGTCCGACGGCAAGCGGTCGGAGCGTTGGGTCAGCATCCCGATGGAGATCGGGATCTTTGTCGGCGTCCTGGCCGGAGTCCTCGCAATTCTCGCGCTCGGCTGAGGTCGACGGCAGGAACCACGGGAGCCTCCCTCAGTCGATACCCAGCTCGCCGAGGCGGTCATCGTCGATCCCGAGGTGATGGGCCAGTTCGTGGATGACGGTGATCCGGACTTCCTCCGCGAGGTCGTCCGGATCGGGAAAATCCTCCTCGAGCGGGAGCCGAAACAGCGTGATTCGGTTCGGGGCGGCGAGCCAGTCGGCGCCGTACTCGGTCCGCGGCACACCTTCGTACAGGCCGTACAGGGTGTCGTTCGGATCGAGCTCGTTGTGGACGAGCTGGTCCCTCGTCGGCTCGTCGTCGATCACGATTGCGACTTCGGCGAGGCATTCGCGGAAGGGCGATGGGATCCCGGCGAGGGCACGCTCGACCAGCCGTTCGAAGCCGACATGCTGACCGCGCGTCGAACGAGAACGGGATCCGCGACGGCGCTTCGGCATGGCCTTCTATCCTAGCCGCGTGGATGCGACCAGCGAGCCGGCCGGATTCGTCGTCGTCTCCGACACGGGTGATCGCATTCATTTTCTCGATTGGGACGGGTCGGGAATGCCAGGAGTCGTCCTGGTCCACGGCCTCTCGAGCACGGCTTGGTCCTGGACTCCGGTCGCCCGCCGCGTCGCGGAGGCCCGCCGGACGATCGCGATGGACCTGCGGGGTCACGGCCTCTCCGATTCGCCGACCGAGCGTTACGAGCCGGAGATTCTCGGCGCCGACGTGATCGCCGTGGCCGAAGGGTCAGGTGCGCTCGAGGCCGCGGGCGTCGTCCTCGCCGGACATGGGTTCGGTGGCATCGTCGCGGCCAGCGCGGCGGCGGCCCTCGGGGACCGCTGCCGGCGGCTGGTGCTCGTGGACGGCGGCTGGGAGGACATCGCGGCATCGACCGGGATGGAACCCGATGAGTTCCTCCGCGGCCTCGATGAGCCGCCCGAGGTCCTGCGGTCGATGAGGGCCTACCTGGCCGATCGAGCGGGTTTCGACCCGGCGACCTGGGACGCGGACCAGGAGGCGGCGGCTCGGGCGGCCGTCGTCGAGACTGCGGCCGGCCGCCTCGTGTCGGCGACGAGGCCACATGTCGTCGCCGCCTGCGTCGAGGCGATGTTCGCCTACCGGCCGGCCGCCACCCTCCGCCAAGTCCAGGCTCCGATCGTCGCCCTCGCCGCGACGTCCCCGCCGCCGGGTGCGGACCTGCCGTCGATCGATGTCAGGATGCTGGAGGCGACGGGCCACAACCTGATGCGCTATCGCCCCGACGAGGTAACGGCCGCAATCCTCGGCGAATAGCCGGGTAGGCTTGGCGGCGAGGAGGAGTCCGTGCAGGTCGTCTATTCACCAGCCCATCGCGCCCACGACGTCACACACGAGACGTACCTCGGCCAGCCGATCCCGGCCAACGAGGTGGTCGAACGAGCCGAGATCATCAGGACCAGGCTCGAGTCGGACGGCGGCTTCACGTTCGCGGCCCCCACGGAGCACGGCGAGGCCCCGATCACTGCCGTCCATGACCCGGGCCTCCTCCGCTTCCTCGAAGGTGCCTGGGACGCGGCCGAGGGCGAGAAGCTCGATCGGCGCTATCTCGTCGCGGACACGTATCCGACCGTTCGAATGTTCGAGGGAATGAGCGCGGAGTTCGTTGCCGGCCAGCCCGGACCGCAGGCGATCGCGGGCGGACTCGGCTGGTGGGGGCTAGACACGTCGAACCCGATCGTCAAGGGCACGTATGGCGCGGCACGGGCCGCCGTCGACGTGGCCCTGACGACCGCCGACATCGTGCTGTCCGGGGAGAGAGCGGCGTACGGCCTGTGTCGGCCGCCCGGCCACCACGCCGCGCGATCGATGGCGGGCGGCTACTGCTTCTTCAACAACGCGGCGATCGCCGCGGAATCGATCGTGCGCGCGACCGGCGAGCGAACCGCAATCCTCGACGTCGACTACCACCACGGCAACGGCAGCCAGCAGATCTTCTGGCGCCGCGGCGACGTCTTCTACGCCTCGATCCATGCCGACCCAACCCGCCAGTACCCGTTCTTCCTGGGCCACGGCCACGAGCGAGGCGAGGGCGACGGCGTCGGCGAGAACCTCAACCTGCCTCAGCCGGCCGGCCTGTCCGACGACGGCTACCTCGCCGCGCTCGACCGGGCGCTCGAGGCCATCGTCGAGCGACCCGGCTCGATCATCGTCGTCTCCCTCGGCTTCGACACCTTCGGCCTCGACCCGCTCGGCGACTTCGCTCTGACGACGCCCGTGTACCACGAGGTCGGGCGGCGCGTCGCCGCCACGGGCCGGCGGCTCGTGATTCTCCAGGAGGGCGGCTACTTCCGGCCGGCCCTCGGTGACAATGCCGTGGCGTGGTTGCGCGGCGCTCAGGGCCGCCCGGCGAATTGACCGTCGACCGGGCCCTGCCGGCGGCGCGTCTTCCCGGCAAACCGGCGTACCATCGCGGCTCGTACTGGAGATCGTGACCCACGTGCCGAACCCGACCGACCTTCCCGCTGGCGTCCGCCGCCTCGTCGACGAGATCGAGAACGAGATCGGCGAAACGGATCTCGCAGCGGACGACATCGCGGGCGAGGTTTCCCGCGATGGAGGAACCGGCAACGGCAGGGTCGAGGCGGCGGTTCGGGAGATCCTCGTCGAGATCGGCGACGATCCGGATCGCCAGGGTCTCGTCGGAACGCCCGAGCGCGTCCATCGGATGTACACGGAGCTGACCGCCGGCTACCACGTCGATCCGGACCGTCTCATCAACGGCGCGGTCTTCGAGGTCGGCTACAGCGAGATGGTCGTTGTGAAGGACATCCCGTTCTACTCGCTCTGCGAGCATCACCTGCTGCCGTTCTTCGGGACCGCGGCGGTTGCGTATATCCCTCGCGGACGCGTGATCGGCCTGTCGAAGATCCCGCGGATCGTCGAGATGTATGCCCGGCGGCTCCAGGTCCAGGAGCGGCTGACCCAGCAGATCGCAGACTTCCTCCAGTCGCACCTCGATCCCCAGGGGGTCGGGGTGGTGATGGAGGCGACTCACCTCTGCGCGGTCATGCGGGGCATCCGGAAGCCCGGGACGATCATGACGACGTCGTCCGTCCTGGGGCTCTTCCGGTCCCGCGACCGGACCCGAGCGGAGTTCTTCGCCCACCTCGACCGCGCATCGCCGGGCGCGTAGCGCCCGTCAGCGGCGACCGACGATTTCGATCATCTTCGAGGCTCCGACGATCTCGATGTCGTAGCGATCCTTCGCGCCGCCCCAGCCGCGTGTTTCGCCAGTCGCCCTGCCATCCTTCTCCCCGAACTTGGTCCCGTCGACCACGACCTGGCCGGACCCGCCGACCACTGCCAGGCGCAAGGGAACTCGCGCCGGACGCTCGATCCGGATCGTGCTGGCGCCCCCGACAATCCGCACCTCGACCTGGCCGCGTGGCGTCCCTAACTCGAGGTGGATCCGCTCGGTTGTGCCGGTCAGCTCGAACCGCCTGGTGTCGAGCTCCCGGAGGTCGGCTTCGACCCGCTGCACGCCGCCGACGATCGCGATCGTCCACGGGATCGACGTGTTGAGCCCGAACGTAGCCTTCCGCTGGCGCCAGTCGAACGGCAGGCCGCGGTACTGGACGATGACCCGACCGTCGCGGAGTCGAACCTGGGGCGTGGCCCCTTCGAACGCGGCCCGGTAGAGCTCCGCTTCCTGGCGGCCGGCCTGGATTCGGACAGTCGACAGCCCGGATCGGATGAAGAGCCTGGCGCTCGTCAGGCCGCCGAGCGGTGCGGAGTGTTCCGAGGTCGCCCCGGCGCCGGCCGCCGAGGTCGGATCCTCGCGCAGGGACGCCGCCTCCTCCTTCGTGATCTGCTCCATCTTCGTCAGGAAGTCGTCGATGAGCTCGAGCTGCGCCTCCGAGTAGCGACCGATCTCCTCGGCGCTCGCCGTGCTGATGCGGTTGAGGGTCTCCTGGACGGCCGCGATCTTGTCGGTGACGACCTCGACGATGACGCGCCGCCGGTCGGCGGGGTCGGGGACACGGCGCACGTACCCGGCCTGCTCGAGCCGGTCGATAACGCGGGTGACGGCGCCGCTTGTCAGCCCCGTGAGCTCCGAGAGGTGGCCGGCGGTCGTGGCACCCCTGTCGATGAGCGCCTCGAGCGTCTCGATATCGGATTCCGACAGCCCGAAGCGAATCGCCACGGTCGCGCCGTAGAACGATCCCTGGAGGTTGACGCGGCGAAGCGACCGGATAACGGAATCGATCTTGTCGCGGGTCATCGTTGACAACTGCTCCCTGTCTGGGTGAATATCTGCACGGGTCAGATAATGACCGATGTTGTTGAACAGTGCAAGGAGCGCTCTCGACAGCATAGGGCAACCGACAAAGGAGAAGATCGATGACAGCGCCCACACCGATCGGCACCATGATCGAGACGCACGACTTGCGTCGCACGTTCAAGACCCGGGGCGGGACCGTGGATGCGGTCAACGGCGTCGACCTTCGTGTGGGCCGGGGCGAGATCTTCGGCTTCCTCGGCCCGAACGGCGCCGGCAAGACCACGACCCTTCGCATGCTGGCGACGCTCCTGGTGCCGACATCGGGCGAGGCCACCATCGCCGGTGTCGATCTCCGCAAGCAGCCCCAGGAGGTCCGCCGCCGGATCGGCTACGTCCCACAGGGGGGTTCGGCGGATCCCGGCGAGACGGGCCGCGGCGAGCTCGTCATCCAGGGCCGCCTCTACGGGATGTCGAAGTCGGACGCGGTGACGCGGGCGGCCGAGGTGCTCGAGATGCTCGACCTGACGGCCTCCGCGGATCGCGGGACGGGCACGTACTCGGGCGGTATGAAGCGGCGCCTCGACGTCGGGCTGGGCATCGTCCATCGCCCGCAGGTCCTGTTCCTCGACGAGCCGACCACCGGCCTCGACCCGCAGGCGCGGGCCCGGCTGTGGGACGAGATCCGGAGGCTGCGCGCAGACGGGACGACCGTGTTCATGACGACGCACTACCTCGAGGAGGCGGATGCCCTCGCCGACCGGCTCGCCATCATCGACCACGGCGAGATCGTGGCGGCGGGCACGGCCGACGAGCTGAAGCAGAGAGTCGCCGGCGACGTCGTGACGATCGCCGTCGACGGCGGTGGCGCGCGGGTCCTCGGGCTCCTGGAGAATGTGTCGTTCGTCCGCGAGGCGTCGCACGACGAGACCGATGACGTCGTCCGGTTGTATGTCGATCGCGGCGAGCTGGCCGTGCCCCAGCTCCTGCGCATGCTCGACGGCGCCGGCCTCGCGCCGACCTCGATCACGCTCAACAAGCCAAGCCTCGACGATGTTTTCCTTCGCCAGACCGGGCGCTCGCTGCGTGAGGAGCCGGCCGCCTGAGCGGCACGCTCCCGAAACCCTGAACTCGACGAAAGGATCGATTCCGATGACCGTCTTCCGCGACACCTGGCTGATCTTCCAGCGCTCGATGCGCCTGACGTTTCGATCACCGGCCTGGCTCATCATGGGGATGATCCAACCGATCCTCTATCTCGTGCTGCTCGGCCCACTGCTCGAGGCGTCGACTACGGCAGCCGGGACGGGCACGAGCGCCTTCAACTGGTTCATCCCCGGCCTCCTCATCCAGACCGCGATCTTCGCCAGCGCGTTTGCCGGCTTCGGCTTGATCGCCGAACTCCGCGCGGGCGTCGTCGAACGAATGCGGGTGACGCCGATGAGCCGGTTCGCGATGCTCCTCGGCCGATCGCTCCGTGACGTCGTCATCCTGGTGTGCCAGGCGACGTTGATGATGCTCATCGCGATCCCATTCGGCCTGTCGATCGACCCCGTCGGCGTCGCTGTGATGCTGGGCCTGCTCGCGATGCTCGGTCTGCTGCTGGCGCCGCTGTCGTACACGGCCGGCCTGATCCTGAAGAGCGAGGACGCGCTGGCCCCACTCGTTCAGATGATCGCCCTTCCACTTCTGCTCCTGTCCGGAGTCCTCCTGCCGATGGCTCTTGCTCCTGACTGGCTGCAGTTCCTCGCCTCGATCAACCCGCTGACCCACGCGGTCGACGCCGCGAGAGCGCTGTTCAACGGCGACTGGGGCAATCCCGAGATCCTGATCGGTGGGTCGATCACGACGATCGGGGCGATCCTCGCGGTCTGGATCGCGTCGCGTGCGTTCAGCCGCGCAAACGCCTAGGGAACCTGAGCGGAGGAACGTTCCTCCAGGCCGCTTTCGAGATAGTTCCAGTCAGGCGGAATTGTTTCGTCTGGTCGGAACTATCTCGGAATTGGCGATTCCAGCAGAGCACGTTTCGGCCGCCCGCGCCACCGACCGAGCCTACAATCGGCGGCATGACCGACCGACCGATCAAGGTGCTCATCGCCAAGCCGGGCCTCGACGGGCACGACCGCGGTGCGAAGGTCCTCGCCCGCGGCCTCCGCGACGAGGGCTTCGAGGTCGTCTACACGGGGCTTCGCCAGACACCGGAGATGGTCGTCAGTGCGGCGCTCCAGGAGGACGCCGACGTCGTCGGCCTGTCGATCCTGTCGGGTGCGCATATGACCCTCGTCCCGCGAATCACCAGCCTGATGCGCGAGCGGGGCCTCGACGACGTCCTCGTGACGGCGGGCGGAATCATCCCGGACGTCGACATCGAGGCGCTCCGGAAGGCGGGCGTGGCACGCGTCTTCGGGCCCGGGACGACGATCGCCGAGGTTGCCCAGTATCTCCGGGCGAACGCCCGCAGCCACGACTAGGGTGGGGGAGCGGCCAGAGGCGGATTCCTCGGCGGAGGCGCTGTCAGATGCGGCGCTCGCCGGGGACCGGCGAGCCCTCGCCCGGTTGTTGACGGCGGTCGAGAACCGGACGCCGATCGCCGAGTCCGCGATGCGCCGGCTCTACCCGCTGGCCGGGCGAGCCCATCTCGTCGGGATCACCGGGGCACCGGGGTCCGGGAAGTCGACGCTGGTGGCGGCGCTCATCGGCGAGGTCCGCCGGGCCGGGCGGTCCGTGGCCGTCATCGCGGTTGACCCGTCGTCGCCGATCACCGGTGGTGCGCTGCTCGGAGACCGGGTCCGGATGCAGGCCTACGCGAGCGACGACGACGTGTTCATCCGCTCGATGGCGTCGCGCGGCCACGCCGGCGGCCTCGCCTCGACGAGCGTGGCCGCCGCCGCAGTCCTCGACGCGGCGGGCTTCGACCTGGTGCTCGTCGAGACGGTCGGCACCGGCCAGAGTGAAGTCGAGGTGGCGGCCTCAGCCGACACGACGGTCGTCCTCGAGGCCCCGGAGATGGGCGACGAGATCCAGGCGATCAAGGCCGGGACTCCTCGAGGTTGCGGATCTCGTCGTCGTCAACAAGGGCGACAAGCCGGGTGCCCAGCGCACCGCGTCCCAGCTGCGGGCAATGCTCGTCGCGGCGGCGCCCGGACCGCGTCGGGGCGAGGTCGATCCGGACCGGCCGCGGCCGAAGCGGCCCGAAGTCCTGATCACGACGGCGGCGACCGGAGACGGCGTGCCGGAGCTCCTCGCCGCGCTCGATCGCCATCGGGCGGCAGGCCGCGAGGGCGTGTCGGATGCAGCCCGTCTGGCACGCGCCGAGGCGCAGGTATGGGCGATCCTCGCCGACCGGCTCGGGGATGCGCTGCGGGTGCCCGCTCGCGCAGACGAGACGCGGGCGGTCCTCGACGCTGTCGCCGACCATCGACTCGATCCGTACGCGGCCGCGGACAGGCTCCTCGACCCGCTGCTCCGCGGCGCATGACCGTCGATCGCGGGGCGGCCGACTCCGCGGCCGTCACTCCGCGGCTCGTCACGCCCGCATTCGTCGCCCTCGCTGCGGCGGCGCTCGCGTTCTTCATCGGGGCGGGACTCGTCCTGCCGATCGCGCCGCGGTTCGCGAAGCTGGCGCTCGGCGCCGACGCCCTGGGGTTCGGAATCGCGATCGGATCGTTCAGCGTGGCGTCGCTCCTGCTCCGCCCGATCGTGGGATGGTCGAGCGACAGATTTGGACGGCGGCCGCTCCTGATCGGCGGCTCGCTCATCACCGTCGCGGCGCTGGCACTCCACCTGCTGGCAACTGATCTCGGCGTGTTCATTGCGGCTCGCTGCCTGCTCGGCGCAGGCGAGGGCTTCTTCTTCGTCGCGGCCCTGGCGGCAGCGAGCGACATCGCCCCTGAGGCGCGCCGGGGCGAGGCGATCAGCTTCCTGTCGCTGTCTCTCTACCTCGGGGTCGCGATCGGGCCGCCGATCGGCGAACTCCTCTTTGCGGCCAGTTCGTACAACGCGGTCTGGCTTGCGGCGGCCGGCGTGACGGGCGTCGCCGTCGTCCTATCGATGCTCATCCCGGAGTCGGCCCCGTCGGTGGCGGCCGCGCGGGCAGGATTGGAACGTCAACCTCGTGGCCGCCTGATCCACCCGGCGGGGATCTTCCCGGGGGTCGTCATCCTGTTCGGGCTGTGGGGGATGGCCGGGTTCCTGACGTACCTGCCGCTGTACACGCCGAGTGTCGGGATGGCGGGCGCCGGGCTGCCGCTGACGGCCTACGCGCTCGTCGTGGTGGGTCTGCGAATCATCGGCGCAACCTGGCCGGATCGGTTCGGCGCGGCTCGCCTGTCCGGCGCCGCGCTTGCGGTGTCGGCGGTCGGCCTGGCCGTCATCGGCCTGGTCGCCACGCCGGCCGGGCTGCTCGCGGGCACGATCATCTTCGCGACCGGCGTTGCCTTCATCATGCCGGCCCTCCTGTCCCTCGCCGTTTCCCGCGTCCCGCCGACCGAGCGTGGCACCGTGGTCGGAACGGCGACGGTCTTCCTTGACGTCGTCTTCGGGTTCGCTCCGGTCGCCCTCGGATTCGTCGCGGAGGCAAGCGGCTACGGCGCGACGTTCCTCGTCTCGTCCGTCCTGGCCGTAGTCGCCGCCGTCCTCCTCTTTGTCCGGCGCGAGAGTCTCGAGCGCCCGCTGCCGGCCCCGAGCGGGTAGTCTCTCCCGCGATGTCGATCGACGCTGTCTTCGTTGCTGGTGCCGGGCTCATGGGCCACGGGATCGCCCAGGTCCACGCCGCAATCGGCAAGCGCGTGGTCCTCTATGAGCCGGACCTGGCCCGCGCGGTCGCCGGTCGCGAGCGGATCGCCGGCAACCTGGACCGGGCGGTCGGGAAGGGGAAGCTCGCGGCCGAGGACCGCGATGCGACGCTCGCCAGGATCGAGGCAACAGACGACGCGAGCCTGGCCGCCGGCGCCGACCTCGTGATCGAGGCGATCTTCGAGGACCTGGCCATCAAGCAGCGGCTCTGGGGTCAGATCGACGAGCTGGCCCCGGCCGGCGCGATCTTTGCGTCCAACACCAGTTCGATCTCGATCGACAAGCTGGCCGCGGCGGTGAGCCCGGACCGGCGGGCGGCGTTCGTCGGGATGCACTTCTTCAGCCCGGTTCCGGTCATGCCCCTCGTCGAGCTCGTCCGCGGAGTGGCCACATCCGACGAGACGGCGGAGACGATCCGCGCCCTGTCGGCGGACCTCGGCAAGGAGGTCATCGTGTCGGCCGATCGGCCGGGTTTCATCGTGAACCGGATGCTCGTGCCGTTCCTGGCCGAGGCGATGCGGGCCCTCGAGGAAGGCATCGCCAGCGCCGCGGACATCGATGCGGGCGCGAAGATCGGTCTGAACCATCCGATGGGTCCGCTCGCACTCGCCGACTTCATCGGGCTCGACGTCTGCAAGGGGATCATGGAGGTCCTCCATGACGGCCTCGGCGGCGAGCAGTTCCGGCCGCCGCAGATCCTCATCGACCTGGTCGAGGCGGGTCATCTCGGCCAGAAGACGGGCCGTGGGTTCCACCTCTACGGAAGCGCCGGGCGCTCGTAGCCGGCGGCCTCTCCGCGTGACTCAGGCTCGGGTCAGGATCCGGGCGACGGTGCGATCAACGCTCTCGATGTCGAACGGCTTCGCAAGCAGCGTGATGCCGCGCGCGACCGCGAAGTCGCTCAACTCCGGGTTGAGCACGTCCCCGCTCATGAACACGAAGCGGCGGGCGAGCTGCGGATTGATGGCGGCCACGGCGACGTGGAAGTCTGTGCCGCTCATGCCGGCCATCCGGTGGTCGCACAGGATCGCGTCCGGTGGATCGTTCTTGACGATCTCGAGGGCCGTTCGACCATCCGATGCGAGGACCGGCTCGTGGCCGCCGCGCCGAAGGATCCTTGACAGGAATTCGCGGATGGCGGGCTCGTCGTCGAGGACGAGGACTCGCCAGGGCCCGGTCCGCACCGGCTCCGCTGCAGCATCCGCGCGGCGATCTCGCCGCCCGTTTGTTCGACCCTTGCCGACGGAGGCCTGCGGTGCGGAGGCGGCGCTCTCGGGGGGGACCGTGTTCGGCTCGATCGGCAGCTCCAGGATGAACGACGAACCGACGCCGCCAGGACCGGGGGCATAGCGAAGGGTCCCGCCATGGCCGGCCACGATTCCGAAGGAGACGGACAGCCCGAGGCCCGTCCCCTGGCCGGGCGCCTTTGTCGTGAAGAACGGGACGAACAGGCGCGAGCGCAGGCCCTCCGGGATGCCCGGGCCGTCGTCGGTCACCGACAGGCGGACAACCGGTTCGCCGTCCGCGCGAACAACGCGCTCGGTCCGGATCACGATCGATCCCCGCGCGCCGCCCTTCTGGATCGCCTGCGCCGCGTTGAGGGTCAGGTTGATGAGGACCTGCTGGATCTGGGCCCGATCGATCGAGACGTCGGGCAGGTCCGCGGGGATCTCGAGCGTCGCCTCGATCCGGCTCGGGCCGAACGTGTACGACTGGAGAGCGAGGACGCCCTCGACGAGTTCCCGGATCGACGTCGGCACGCGTTCCGGCGGTCGCTGGCGCGCGAAGTCCAGGAGATTCTGGACGATCCGGCGAGTCCGATTGGCCTCCTGGATGAGCAGGTCGGCCTGGTGGTGGAGCTCCTCCGGCAATTGCGGATCGGTCCGGATGAGCTGGCTGAACGCGACGATCGAAGCGAGCGGGTTGTTGAGTTCGTGGGCAACGCCCGCGACGAGGAGGCCGATCGCCTCCATCTTCTGGGCCTGGAGCAGCTCCTGCTGGAACTGGTCGCGCTCGGTCGTGTCGCGGACGAGGGCGAGAATCCGATCCTCGCCCTCGATCTGGATCCGGGTGGCCTCGAGCTCCACCAGGAACGTCGACCCGTTGAGCCGCCGGCCGACACCGGCCCAGGTCGCCGTCCCTTCGGCCGCAACGAGCCGGCTCTGCTCGGCGAGCTCCGCTTCGCCGATGTCGGCGAGCCGCGCGAGGTGGACACCGGCGAGCTCTTCGCCGAACAGCTCGTACGCCGCCGGATTTGCGTCGACGACCACGTGGTCGAATGTCTCGACGAGGAGCGCATCGGGGGCGTGCTCGAACACGGTTCGATATCGATCTTCGGAGGCGAGCGCGGTGCCGCGCAGGCGCTGATTGGCGAACGAGATGTCCAGGACGCGGCCGATCGCCTCGAGCGTTCGCTCGTCAATCGGGAGCTCGTCGACGTTCTGGCGAAAGACGGCGAGAACGACGGCCACAAGCCGCTCGCCATCGCGGATCGGGAAAGCGGCGTAGGCGTGGTAGCCGGCTGCCCGGGCGACTTCGAGCACGGCCGACGGGACTGCGCCCTCCGCGACGGGCTCGACGTAGGCTGGCGCGCCGTCATGGAACCGCCGATAGAAGCCCCATTCGGGAGCCGTTTGATCCTCGTCGGACGGTTCGAGTCCAGGGTCCATGTCGAGCGTTGCGAGGGTGCGCAGCCGGTCGTCCTCGATCTGGACCACCGACCCAGCCGCGGCTCCGAGGTCCGACACGATCCGCTCGAGGAGATCCCGGGCGACTGTGGACTGGTCCCAGGCGTCGACCGACAGGCGGGTCAGCTCGACGAGTGTCTGGAGGCGGACCGTGAGGCTCCGCTCGAGGTCGAGGCCGCGCTCGACCCGCGTGAGCAGCCGTGCGTTCTCGAGGGCGCTCGCGACGAGGGTCGCGGCCTGGAGAAGCCCCGCATCCGACGGGTTGGTGAGCCTCTCGGTGCGCCAGCCGAGCCCGAGCAGCCCGACCAGCCGGCCACTGGCCCGCATCCCGGCGAACGCCACGTGGGTCAGACCCTCAGCGCGAAGAGCGGTCTGGAGGGCTTTCCTGATCGGCGTGTTCTCGAGCGGCATCGAGAACGAGGCATCGAGCGGCTCGAGGGCCCGCTTCAGCCGTTCGCCGATCTCGCCGTAGCCGCGAATGCGATCGATGGTTGTCTCGGACAGCCCCCGGTGCCCGGTGACCTCGTACATCTCGTCGAGCGACAGGATCAGTCCGGCATCGGCTCGGGTCGTTCGACCCAGGACCGCGAGCGCCGCATCCGCGATCTCGGCGCGTGATCGCGCCCGGCCGGTCGTGACCGCCAGTGAGCCCAGGGTCGTGAGCTCGGCCTCGAGCAATGCGGTCGCGGTCACGTCGCGGTTGAAGCTGATCGCGCCGTCGTAGCGTCCGTCCGGGGCGCGCAGGGCGGAGATCACGGTCTCCGCGATGATCTCGTCGCCGAGACACGTCCCAACGAGGGGACGCTGGACGATCCGTCCTCGCCAACGACCGTTTCGGCGGATGGCGTTCGTCAGGGTATCGGCGACGTTCGCGCCATCCATCGTTCGCGCATCCAGGAGGCTGTCGAGGAGCCGGCCCGTCGCCAGGGTGGCCGTGATGCCGTAGATCTGCTCGGCCGCCGGATTCCAGCCGGTGACGACCACGTCGGCATCGGTGACGACGATCGCGTCTGAGGCTTGCTCGAAGACGACGTCGGAGGTGCCTTCCGTCCGACGGCGCGGCACCTGGGTCGGCGGGGGCAATGATTGCGTATCGCGCTCCGGCACGCGGGTATCCTACGCTCCACGCCGGGGCGGCTACCGCCCGGCGCGCCGGTGAACCCCGACAGGACGCGACCGGAGGAGATGCCCTGAGCTGGCCGCTGACCGAGGAGGAGCGCCTCCTCCGCGACACCGCCCGTGAATTCGCGACCCGCGAGGTCGCGCCCGGCGCCGGGGATCGCGACGAGAACGAGCGCTTCGACCGGTCGATCTTCGAGCGGATGGGCGATCTCGGGTTGACCGGCGCGCCGCTGCCCGAGTCGGTCGGTGGGGCGGGCTTCAGCTATCTCGGCTGGACGCTCGTGATGGAGGAGCTGGGGGCAGCCGACATGGCGTCGGCCGTGACCCTGTCGGTCCACATCCTGTCGCAGTACCCCGTCGTGACGTGGGGAACTGCCGAGCAGCACGCCGGCTGGCTCGGCCCGATGATCACCGGCGAGGCGCTCGGGGCGTTCGCCCTGACGGAGCCCCACGCCGGGTCCGATGCCGGCGCGATCCGGACCCGCGCCGAGCGCGACGGCGACTCGTATCGGCTGACCGGGACGAAGATCTGGATCTCGAATGCGCCGGAAGCCGACCGATACCTGGTCTTCGCCTCGTTGGACCCCGCCGCCGGACCGTCGGCGATCACGGCCTTCCTCGTGGAGAAGGGAATGCCCGGCTTCGGGTTCGGGGCGCACGAGCGGAAGATGGGCATCCGGTCGTGTCCGGCGGCGGAGCTCGTCTTCGATGGGGCGGTGGTCCCGGCTTGCGAACCGACTCGGCGAGGAGGGGGACGGGTATCGCATCGCCCTGTCCGCCCTGGCCGAGGGGCGGATCTCGATCGCGGCCGCGTGCGTGGGCCTGGCACGATCGGCGCTCGAGCAGGCGGCGCGGTACCTGGCTGAGCGGCGAGCGTTCGGGGGAGTACTGGCGGAGCAGCAGGGGCTGCGGTTCATGGTCGCGGAGATGGCACGGGACGTCGAGGCGGCACGGGCGCTGACGCGGCAGGCAGCGGCGGCGAAGGACCGCGGCGAGCCGATCGGCGAGGCGTCATCGCTCGCGAAGTGGACGGCCTCCGACACCGCGATGCGCGTCGCGACAGATGCGGTCCAGCTCTTCGGCGCCTCGGGCTATTCGCGCGAGACGGGGATCGAACGGCTGATGCGCGACGCGAAGGGCGCCCAGATCTACGAGGGCACGAACCAGATCCACCGCATGATCGTCGCCGACGAGGTGTTCAAGCGGGCGGCCCCGGGCTGAGAGGGGAGTGGCGCCGCGCCGCGGCCGCCGCGCGGCGGCGGCTTTCGCGCCACAAGTCGCCGTGGCGCAGATCCTCGGCGCCAGAATCGTGACCCCGGTTCGACGTTTCATGCCCGTCGACCGACGCGAATTCGGCAGGCATGATCGATCCGGCTCGGCGACGGGCATTCGGCGTGGCGCGGTCGTCGTCGGATCGGCGCCCAAGGTCTCGCCTCACGCGAGGACTTCGGCAGGAAACTCAGGCCAGCGAGGTCGCCGATCGGCCTCGCCAGCCACCGTCGCATCGAGCGGCCGTCGGCCGGGAACTTCGCTCGTAGGACGCGTCGCGCTGATCGGAGAGCGACTCGCGCGGTTCGTGCGGTCGGCGCGACCACGACCCAGACCGCGACCGCGACGGCGATCCCAGCCGTGATCCGCGGCGATCTTGCAGGCGACCCGGCGACGGTACGATCCACGTCGCCATCAGCTCGCTGACGTCGACGATCCTGTCTTCAGCTCGATCACGAGCAACGTGCGCGACGGCCGGGATGCCACGCGACGATGTCGATCACGCCTCGCTCACCGTAGATCGAGCAAACGAGACCTCGGGCTGGACGACCCATCCGCCGATCAGGCTCGAGCCGCCGGACGAGCGTCTCGTCATCGCCGAGTGGCTGGCCTCGATTGACAGGCGATCCAGGTCGGCGCCCGCCAGCGACGAGCCCTCGAAGCGAGCGTCGAGCGCGGGCGAGCGCCGCACGTCGCCGAACGAGACCTCGTCGAGTCGACCGGCTTCGATCCGCACCACGACGCCGGCGAGATCCCCGGCGGCGCGTCGCGACGTCCACCTGGCGTCAGCCGACGGCGAATGCCGGAGCGCCCTGACAGCGAGAGCCGAGCCGCTGATCGTCCATTCCGGGCAGTCTGGCCCGTCGGCCTTATCCGAGGCTTACCAGGTGTAAATTTGATCCATGACCGATCAATTCAATGGCCGCAACGGGCATGTCTACATCGTCAGCGCCGCCCGGACACCAATCGGGAAGTTCGGAGGGGCACTGGCCACGACCCCGGCGGTCGAGTTGGGCGGCGTCGCCATCCGGGCAGCGGTCGAGCGGGCTGGCCTGCCCGACGGGACCCCGATCGACGAGGTCCTGATGGGCCAGGTCCTCCAGGCAGGGGTCGGCCAGGCACCGGCGCGCCAGGCAGCGCTGCGGGCCGGGCTGCCGGACGGAACGAGCGCGACGACGATCAACCGCGTCTGCGGCTCGGGGCTCAAGGCGATCATGCTCGCCGCCGCCGAGATCCGGGCGGGCGACGCGGAGGTCGTCGTCGCCGGCGGCATGGAATCGATGAACCAGGCTCCGTTCCTGCTGCGCAACGCGCGGTTCGGCTACCGCCTGGGCAGCGGTGAGCTCGTCGATTCGACCGTGGCCGATGGCCTGTGGTGCACGGTCGAGGACTGCCACATGGGCACGCACGCGGAGCGCGTCGCGATCGGCAGTCACGTCAGCCGCGAGGACCAGGACGCCTTCGCCCTCGCCTCACATCAACGAGCCGTTGCCGCCATCGACGCCGGCCGCTTCGACGACGAGCTGGTGCCGGTCACCGTTCGCGACGCGAAGGGCCGCGAAACGGAGGTATCCGTCGACGAAGGCCCGCGCCGCGACTCCACCGCCGAGGCCCTCGCCCGACTCAAGCCGGCATTCGCCCTGCCGGACGGGCCGGACCGCGGCGACGCGACAACCGGCACCGTCACCGCCGGCAACGCCCCGGGCATCACCGACGGGGCCGCCGCGACGATCGTCGCCAGCGAGCGCGCCGTCGAGCGCCTCGGCCTCAAGCCCCTCGCCCGGATCGTCGGCTATGCCCAGGCGGAGGTCGAGCCGAAGTGGCTGTTCCTCGCTCCGATCCAGGGCGTCCGCCGCCTCCTCGACCGGATCGAGCTGCCGATCGAGGCGTTCGATCTCGTCGAGATCAACGAGGCGTTCGCGGCCCAGGTCCTGGCCGACGGCCGCGAGCTCGGCTTCGACTGGGACAAGGTCAACGTGAACGGCGGGGCGATTGCCCTCGGCCACCCGATCGGGGCCAGCGGCGCACGGGTCGTCGCGACGCTTCTCCACGAGCTCAACCGGCGCGAGGGCCAATACGGTCTCGCGACGCTCTGCCTCGGCGGCGGCGGCTCCGTCGCGGCAGCGTTCGAGCGGGTGCAGCCATGACCGAGACCGCGACACCACAGCGACCGACGAGCGACACGGCCGCGCCCACCTTCCGCCACTTCATCGCTGGAACGTGGTGCGAATCCACGAGCGGCGAGACGTTCGAGAGCCGCAATCCGGCCGACACCCGCGACGTCATCGGTCGGTTCCAGCAGGGGACGGCGGCCGACGTCGCCATGGCGACGAAGGCGGCCGAGACGGCATTTCCGATGTGGGCGAGGACGCCCGCCCCGAAGCGCGGCGAGATCCTGTACCGGTTCGGCGCCCTGATGGCGGAGCACAAGGAGCGGCTCTCGCAGGCGATGAGTCGCGAGATGGGCAAGGTCATCGCCGAGGCCCGGGGCGATGTCCAGGAGGGGATCGACATCGCCTTCCTGATGGCCGGCGAGGGTCGGCGGATGTTCGGCGAGACCGTCCCGTCCGAGCTCCCCGACAAATGGGCGATGAGCATCCGCCAGCCGATCGGCGTGGCCGGGATCATCACGCCCTGGAACTTCCCGATCGCGATTCCGTGCTGGAAGACGATGCCGGCCCTGGTCACGGGCAACACCGTCGTCTTCAAGCCGTCGAGCGACACCCCGCACTGCGCGACCCTCGTCGTCGAGCTGATGGCCGAGGCGGGCTTCCCGCCCGGTACGGTGAATCTCGTGACCGGCGCAGGAGCTGACGTCGGCGACGCGATCGTCGATTCACCGGACGTGCCGGTCATCTCGTTCACGGGCTCGTCGACGACCGGCAGACGGATCGCCGAGCGGGCGGCCCGCCGCCTGAAGCGCGTCAGCCTCGAGCTCGGCGGCAAGAACGGGATCGTCGTCATGGCCGACGCCGACCTCGACCTCGCGACCGACGGGATCCTCTGGTCTGCCTTCGGGACGACCGGCCAGCGCTGCACCGCCGCGAGCCGCGTCGTTGTCGAACGCCCGGTCCTCGACCAACTGCTCGGCCGCCTCGAATCGAAGGCTCGTTCGCTCCGCCTCGGACCGGGTGCGGACCCTGCGACCGACGTCGGTCCGCTCATCAACGCCGGGGCGGTCGACAAGGTCGCGTCGTACATCGAGATCGGCCGGGCAGAGGGTGAGCTCGTCACCGGCGGCGAGCGGGCGACCGATGGCGACCTGGTGCATGGCCACTTCTTCACGCCGACGGTGTTCTCCGGCGTGCGGCCGATGGACCGGATCGCGCAGGAGGAGATTTTCGGGCCCGTCCTGTCGGTCATCCCGGTCGATGGATACGGTGAGGCGGTGCTCGCCATCAACCAGACTCGATTTGGCCTCTCGTCATCGATCTTCACGCGCGACGCGAACACGGCCTTCCGGGCGATGCGCGACTTCGAGACGGGCATCGTCTACGTCAACGCGGGCACCACCGGCGCCGAAACGCACCTGCCGTTCGGTGGCTGGAAGGAGACCGGCAACGGCCACCGCGAAGCCGGCCACGCGGCCCTCGACACCTACACCGAGTGGAAGTCGATCTACGTCGATTTCAGCGGACGGCTGCAACGCGCCCAAATTGACAACCAGTAACGGGGTCCATGATCCGGAAGGCGGCGCTCGAGGACATCGATGCGCTCCTCGAGATCTACCTGTCGAGCGCTCGGTTCCACGTCGCTCTCGATCCCGACAACTATCGGGTGCCGGACCCGGCCGCCGCGGCCGCGCGTTTGCGCCGAATCATCGAAGACGACGGTCGGTCGTCCGGCTACCTCGCGGCCGCTGTTGACGGGCGGGTGGTTGGGTCGGTGTCGATCGCCCTTCTCCCGCCTCCATCGGACGGTTCGATGGTGGCCGCCGTACCGACCGCCGAGGTGGGCATCGGCGTGCTCGACGACGCCCGCGATGCCGGGGTCGGGACCGTCCTGATGGCAGCGGCCGAGAACTGGGCGCTCGAGCGCGGCATCCGCGTGGTCATCCTCGACATGTCGGCTCGCAACACGGATGCGCAACGGTTCTACGAGCGGCTCGGCTACCGGGTCAGCGGGCTGTTCCTGCGGAAAGCCATCGGTTGATCGTGCCCACGTTCGATGACGTCCGCCGGATCGCGCTGTCGCTCCCGGAAGCCGAGGAGGTCCTCACCTGGGAAATCGACGTCACGTTCCGGGTGCGCAAGAAGATCTTCGCGATGGGCGGCGACGGGCGCGACCGGGCCTCGATCAAGTCGACGCCGATGGTCCAGGAATTCCTCGTCGATCGGGATCCCGAGACGTTCCGGCCGGCCGCCTACGTCGGGCGATTCGGCTGGCTGGACGTCGATCTGACCCGGATCGACCTCGCGGAGCTCGACGGGCTCATCCGCGAGGCCTGGCGCCAGACCGCCCCAAAGCGATTGACGGCGTCGCTGGAGACGGCAGAGTGACGACACCCGAGCCATTGCCCGACCACGTCCGGCGCAACCGAAGTGCCTGGGACGAATGGGCACCCGAATTCGTCGCGAGCGGCGAGCGGAGCTGGGCCCTTCAGCCTGGCGAGGAGACGTGGGGTGTCTGGGCCATCCCCGAGGCCGAGGTCGGATTGCTGCCCGCCGATCTCGCCGGAAAGGACACGATCGAGCTCGGCTGCGGAACGGGCTACGTGTCGGCGTGGCTGGCCCGACGTGGCGCGCGGCCGGTCGGGATCGACAATTCCGAACAGCAGCTCGCGACCGCTCGCCGCCTCCAGGAACAGCACGGGCTTGACTTCCCGCTGCTGCACGGCAACGCGGAGACGGTGCCGTATCCGGACGCCAGTTTCGACCTCGCGATCTCCGAGTACGGCGCCTCGATCTGGGCCGATCCCGTATCGCCTGGGTCCCGGAGGCGTCACGCCTGCTTCGGCCGGGTGGAAGCCTGATCTTCCTCGTCAACGCGACGATTCTCATGCTCTGCATGCCGGACGCGGAGGAGGCCGGCCACGAACGCGATGGTCCGGCCGTATCGCGGGCTCCACCGCCTCGAGTGGACGAGCGACGAATCGGTGAACTTCCACCTCGGCTACGGCGACTGGATCCGCCTGCTGCGAGCGAACGCCTTCGAGGTGGAGGACCTGGTCGAGCTCTATCCCGCGGAAGGGGCCGCGGCGAACGACTTCCCGTACGTCACGAACGAGTGGGCGCGCCAGTGGCCGAGCGAGGAGGTCTGGAAGGCGCGCAAGGTCGGCTGATCGACGTCGGGCAGCCGGTGACCGGCCGGTCCTGCGACATCCGTGTTGACGCGCCTCGGCTACCCTAGCCCTCGCTCGCCGCTTCCTTCCGGCGGGGCCGGCCGTCACCGCCCCCGTCACGCCTGGAGCTCAGTCGATGACCCCGTCCGACCCGACTTCCGAGACTGTCCATCGACCGGTCAGCGTGCCCTGGACGGTCCGCGTGGCCGACTGGAGCGCCCGCCATCGCTGGCCCGTATTCGTCGTCTGGTTCGTCGCGACGATCGGAGTCTTCGTGGCCAGCCTGCTCGTCGGCGGCACGAATGCCGCCGAAGCGGTCTCGAACGACGAGCGCTCGAAGTACGAGGCCGGCGAGGCCTACGTCGTCTACAACGCCGCCAACACCGAGGGCGCCGAGGATGCGTCCCAGCAATTCCTGTTCGTCGTCTCGAACCCCGACGGGACCGTCGACGATCCGGCATTCGCAGCCGCCATTTCGGACATCGTCGCGCGGATGGCCGCCATCCAGTCGACGGTCGATGGAACGACGGGCCCGGTCTTCGAGCAGCTCGTGGATCCCACGACCGTGCCGGCCTCGGCCGGGCTGGTCTCGCCGGACCGCACGACAGTCAGGATCGTTGCCCGCGTCCCGGGCGATGGCGAGACGCTGGTCGCGCGGTTGGAACCGGTGCCGGCGCTCGTGGCAGACGTCAAGGCGGCCCACTCGGCCTACCGGATCCACGCCCTCAACAACACGCTCGCGAACGACGAGATCAGCGAGCTCATCAACGGCGGCCTCGACGATTCGTTGCGGCTGACGATCCCGCTCACGTTCCTGATCCTGCTACATCGCATTCGGGGCGGTCGTGGCCGCCGTCATCCCCCTCGTGCTGGCGATCACGGCGCTCCTCGCCGCGTTCGGCATTCTCGCCCTCTACAGCCAGATCGTGGCTCCGGTGAGCCCCTACGCGAGTCAGCTGGTGATCCTCATCGGGCTTGCGGTCGCCGTCGACTACTCGCTGTTCATGCTCACCCGCTTCCGGACGGAACGCCGGCATGGACGGGAAAAGCTGGCCGCGATCCATGTGGCGAGCAACACCGCCGGACGCGCGGTGTTCTTCTCCGGCCTCGCCGTCATGATCTCGATCGGCGGGCTGTTCCTGCTCGACGACCCGCTCTTCCGGTCGATGGCGATCGGCACGATCTCGGTCGTCCTGGTCGCGGTGATCGGCTCGCTGACGTTCATGCCGGCGACGCTGGCGATCCTCGGAGACGGCGTGAATCGGCTGCGGCTCCCGTTCATCGGTCGCGACCGAGAGGAGGGGAGCGGGCTCTGGGCGGTAGTCGTCAAGGCGGTCATGCGCCGGCCGGTCATCGCCGCGACCGCAAGTTCGTTGTTCCTGCTGGCGCTCGCATCGCCGGTGCTCCGGCTCCACATGGGCCAGGCGGACTTCACCGCGTTCCCGGACAGCCTCGACGGCGTACAGGCCGTGAACGTCCTGAACGAGAAGTGGCCGGCCGGATCGACCCTCGAGCTCCAGGTCGTCGTCACCCGCGCCGACGAGGAACCGACGAAGGCGGCCATCGAGCGGCTGTCGGAGGCGGTCCTCGCGATCGACGGGATCAGCGAGCCGGTCCGGACGGACATCTCGTCGGACGGCCACGTCGCTCTCGTGTCCTACTTGATGGCGGGGGGCAGCAACGACCTTCGGAACCGGGACATCGTCCGCGAGGTCCGGTCGACCGCCGTTCCGGCGGCGTTCAGCGGATTGGCGGGCGTCGACGCGCTCGTCACCGGCGACGCCGCGTACACGCTCGACATCGTCGAGTTCTATGCCGAGGGCATGCCGATCGTCATGGCGTTCGTCCTGACGCTCTCGTTCCTGCTGCTGCTCGTCGCCTTCCGCTCGATCGTCATCCCGATCAAGGCGATCATCCTGAACCTCCTATCGACCGGCGCCGCGTACGGCGTCATCGTCTGGGTCTTCCAGGACGGCAACCTCGCCGGTCTCCTCGGCTTCAAGCCCGGGCCGATCGAGGGGTTCATCCCGGTCTTCATCTTCACGATCCTGTTCGGGCTGTCGATGGACTACCACGTCTTCATCCTCACGAGGATCAAGGAGGCGCGGGATCGCGGGCTGTCGTCGAACGAGGCGGTCGCCCGAGGAATCTCGATCACCTCCGGCACCGTCACGAGCGCGGCAGCGATCATGGTCGTCGTCTTCTCGGTCTTCGTGACGCTCGAGTTGACGATCATCAAGCAGCTCGGCCTCGGGCTCGCGGTCGCCGTCTTCCTGGACGCGACGATCGTCCGCAGCGTCCTGCTGCCGGCCACGATGCGTCTGCTCGGCGACTGGAACTGGTGGCTGCCCGGCTGGCTCGGCTGGCTGCCGCGCGTCACGATCGAGGGCGAGACCGACGAGCCCGAGGCGATCCCAGCCGGGGCCTGATCGGAGGAAGCACCCCGCAGCGTGCCATCAACGCTTCGTGTGCGGCTGAGGGCGGTCTGGTGGTACTCATGTACCCGCCGGTCGGGGACTCTCAGATGCGTTACGGCGGCGCGGTTGTCGCGGACACTTCCCTCATGAACATCCCGCTGATCATCGTCGGGGTCGTCCTCTGGACGCTGAACATCCTGACGTCCTGGTCGATGATCCAGGCCGGCTACCCGCAGGTCGTCGCCTTCACGGCCACCGCCGCGCTGCTGTTCACGCTCATCGTCACCCGCCGGCGGATCGCTCGCGGTGCCGCCAGACTCACCGCGAGCCGCGAATCCACCGGCACGGAACAGGTGAAAACCCCAGTCTGAATTCCTGGTCCGGGCGAGGTCGAGGGTCAACCGACCCTCGGCCTTTTCTGATTCTCGGGCCCCCGGGCAACACAAATCAGCCGCCATGTTGCGGTCTGATATAGGCTGTGTAGGGTCACGGGACGGAAATAGTCCTAGACGCGGCACCCATTCGTCATGCACTATCTGAGATGGTCGCGCAGGCGGCGATCCCGGGTATGCCGGGAATGGACTCATCATCAATCAGTACGCGGGGACCAGACATGACGAGTCGACGCTCTATCCCTCGACGCCCGGGTGGCGCCCTCAGGAAGTTTGGCTGGCTCGCCGCGGCCACGCTCCTGGCTCTGTCGGTCTTCGCGCCGACGGCATCGGCAGCGCCCCCGTCCGACGAGTGCATGGCTGCCGACAGCAGCTTCGAATACAGCGTGGACGGCGGTCCGTTCAATACGGTCGTGGTCAACGGCCCTCCGAGCGAATTCCCGCAGAACACCGTCACGGTCCGGGTCAAGGACGGCGTTGATCTGCCGCAGGGATGCGTCCGCGAATTCTCGCTGGGCTCCTTCACGGCCGGAGGCGCGACCTGGCCGGAGAGCGTGTACGAACACTTCCTCGATATCGACACGGCAGCGCTCAGCAACGAGAACCGCTCGGCGACGCTCGAGGTCGAGGTGCCTGCGCCCGGGTGCTTCGGGCAGACCGACTTCTACACCGACGCCTACACCAACGGCATCTTCTTCCCCGGCTCGACCAGGTACGAGGGTCCTCTCGAGCCGCGCTATCCGGATGTGCCGACCCCGTACGGCAAGATCTCTGGCGCGAACGGTGGCGAGGTGGAGTGCCTCGACCACGCCATCGCCGTCAGCCTCGGCTCCGACCCCGTCAGCCTCGGCTCCGACCCCGTCAGCCTCGGCTCCGACCCCGTCAGCCTCGGCTCCGACCCCGTCAGCCTCGGCTCCGACGCCCTCAGCCCCGACGCCGACGCCGAGCGGCTCCGACGAGCCGGCCGAGTCAGATCGCCCGACTCCGAGCCCGAGTGGCGGCGTCGAGGGAGCGACGGGCACGCCGAACGTGACCCCGCCCAACACCGAAGCGCTCGGCAGCGTCTCGACGCCGACGGGCGGCAGCTGGCGGATCGTTCTTGCCGGCCTGGCGTTCATCATCGTCCTGGCCCTGGTCTTCACCGAGCCGGTGCGGGTCCGCCAGAAGAAGTAACCGCCGTACTTGAAAGCGACCTCGACCGGGGTGCGGTGACCGTACCCCGGTCGCGCTTTGCATCGGCGGCATTGGTCGGGATGTCGGCCGCTGCGGTATCCTCTCGGCTCGCTGGGCCGGTAGCTCAATGGCAGAGCAACTGACTCTTAATCAGTTGGTTGGGAGTTCGAGTCTCCCCCGGCTCACCAGCATTCTGAGCACGAAAGAGGCCTCCGGATGGTTCCGGAGTCATCGCCAAAGGGCCGACCCGACTCGTGACCAGGCTCAGCGCTCGATGCTGGGCGGTTTGCAACCCGCCTCCGACGCGTCCGTGGCCCAGCGGCGCCCGCGCTCCCAGAAGTCGAGGCTATGGCGCTCCGCGCCCATGTTCGACGAGCCCTCCCAGGCGGCGACCCAGTCCTCGGCAAGGTCAGCGGCCATACCGGCGTACACGAGCTGGGCCTTGGTCTGGGCGCGCAGCGCGGCGAACAGGCGTCGGCGGTCGGGGTCGGTCACCACGTCAGATGGGACGATCCAGCCGCTTCGTCGGATTGCCGAGGATGAAAACATGCCCAACGACTCCTGTGGCGAGGTTGACCCCCGGTCGTGCCAGCTCGAACGGGTCGCCTGCAGTGTTCGCGCCTCATCCAGCAGGTCGTCGCCGACTCCACGACCAAGGCACCACGTCGCAATCCCTACAAAGGAGCCAACTCATCTAGGACTCGTGTCAGCCAAGGCGATGGCCGGGAACGCCAGTCCTGCCGCCCTCACTCCGTCGACGCCTATTGAGGCGGTGCGCGGCTAGCCACTTCCAAGCGGCGTCCCAATAGGCGGCACCTCGCTCGAGGCCGTCTCGGGCTGCCTGTTCGTCCCACGCCGCGATCCAAGCGAGCGCCGTCTCCTCGGTCGCGCCATCCCCGATTAAGGGTTCCGATTGGCGATTCGTCGCGCCGTGTCGATGCGTTCGGGGTCGGCTCCTCGGGTCATGGCCGCGATGGTAGAGCGGCCGGCGTGACAGGTCCGGTGTCGCAGCTGAAGCGCCGACTCCGAGACTCGCCATCACCGGCTCCGCGGGTCGTCGTGACAGCGAGACGGACGGCGACCGGGGCCCTCCAGTGCCATCGACTTCCCCTGCGGGCCGGCCCGCCCCGCGCGTGTAGCGAAAATACCAGGCAAGCATCAGGGCGGTCGCCACCAGGTAGAAGGAATGCAGCGCCCAGATTGGACCGAGCGGTAGGCTGAAGACATAGGCCGAATAGAGGACATTCCCGAAGTTGGTGAGCACCAGCTGTGTCGGGCTGTACGAGGAGAGGTCCTTCGTGCGCACAGCCTTCACGAGCATCGGCACGTAGCTGGTCACGAAGATCACCGTCGAGACTGAGCCCGCGATCAGGGGCAGCTCGTTGATTGTCATAGTCAAATTCCTCTGGCTTTAGCACCCGGGCTGGTGCTTTCTGCCCGGGGATGGAAGCTGAGGAAGATGCTCGATCCGCGCTTCCTGGCCGCCATCGGGCGCGGTCCGTACGCGCCTGACGCCCGCGACTCAATCTGTCCGGCACGGTTGGGCCGGGTACCTTATGGCCCGATGCAACGGCCCGAGCCCGGACGGTTCGCTCCGCCTCGGCAGCTAGACCGGCGGCGGCTGGGGGGCGATTTCATCCTCGCGAGTAGACTGTGGAGGTCGCATGCCCCCGACGGGTGGGTCCTAGCTCAGTTTCGACACGTGCATGACCGATCTCCAGCGGCAACGCTTCGAGGTGCATCGGGCGGCGAGTAAGTCATCCCTGATCAGCGAGGGGATGGAAGCGGAGCTCGCCGAGCGGTGGCTCGTCGCGTGGGAAGCGTCGTCAAGCATGGACGCCGAGCGTTTGAGAGGCGACTTCTGGGAGCGCGGCGGCCGGTGGGCCTCAACCGCCTGGGCCGCAGGGCATACGCCGCCAAGAATCGAAGGCTGACGCTTCCGCCCGGCTCCGCGCGCCGCCTACGAACGAAAAGCTAGACCGACGGCGACCGGGGCGTTCCCGTACCCCATTTCATACCCCCGAACCGGTGCTAATCAGGGGTATCTGACGGACGTGATGGATGCCATGTACGCTCAGAATCAACCTTCGCGCACGGCGTGGGACGGACTCTTAATCAGTTGGTTGGGAGTTCGAGTCTCCCCCGGCTCACCAGCAATTCCTGAGTCGCGAGCGTGACAGGTAATACGTCAAACGGCGGAAGACCTGGACACTGATCGTGTCTACGCTCGGGCAATGGCCGGTAGCCAGGGCACCTACCTCGACCCCGCGACCCCGTCGGCTGATCTGCCGTGCTCGGGATGCGGACAGGCCTACCAGTACCGCCCGAGCATCGATTGGATCATGCACGGTCCGTGTGACCATTGTGCTGAAGGCATCCCCGGAATCGGCCAATGGGGTTGGCTCGACGACGGACGCCCGATCTGGCGACTGAACGACGACGACGCGTGGCAGACCCTGACCCCGCCGCAGGTGACGATCAAGGACGCCGAGGAACGGGCTGCCATCCAGGCGATCCGCCGGCGCCGGAGCCTGAACTAGCGACACGTCGGGCTCGGCCGTTCAGGTCGGACAGGCAGTCGAATTCGCTCGGCGTGACCCTGTAGATCGTGCGCTGGGCTATGGCCGTCGGGGTCCCGATCCCGGCCGGCACCTCGATGAACGGCTCCAGATTGAACGCCTCACGAGTCGGAGCCAGCTCGTCCTCGTCGAGCCGGACGATGAACACCGGTCGGTCGCAGATCGCCGCCGTGATCGCCGCCTCTCGCGTTCCCCAGCCGTCGTAGACGATCACCGTGTCGTCGATGACCGTTACGTCCGGGCGGACCCCCTCGACGAGCTGGGCATACCAGAGCGGAGTCGACAGGTCCCACTGGGACAGGATCACGGCCCCCGGCGGCAGAGCGGTCATGACCTGCGCCGCGTAGCTGGTCCCGGAATGGTCGCCGCTCCGGTCGGCGTCCTGCCAGTTCATGACACCGAGCCCGATGGCGAGTGCGAGGCCGGCGAGCCACGACGACGGGCCCACGGAGCCGCGCTGATCCGACTCGTGCCGGTTGCGCCAACCCCCCGGCCAGCGCCTCGAGCGCGACCCCGACGCCGAGAGCGAGGACGAGGAACGGCACGAGCAGGTAGTGCTCGAGCTCGAGGTACGTGCTGTAGGCGTAGGCGCTGCCGATGAGCACAGCGACGCACAGAAGCCCGAACGCCGGCCGACGACGGACGAGCAGCCCAAGGCCGATCACGCCGGCGATCGGCAGGATCGGCGTCGCCTGCTCCGCGAGCAGGCCGGCCAGATCCGGCAGGCCTTCGAGGAATTTGGCCGGTCCGTCACCGGACAGGAAGCCGAACTGGCCGCGGAACTGCTCGCCTGTCACGAGGAACAGCACACCGTCGAGCGTCTTCGGGTGGTTGTAGGCGAGGGGCGGATCCATCGCGGCTCGGATCGGGATGTAGAGGTAGACCGCCAGGCCGAGAAGAACCATCGCCGGCGCGACGATAAGGAGCCCGGGCCGCCGACGGAACTCCGCGCGGCCGGTCCACAGGACGAACACGGCCACGAACGGGGCGATCACGACCGTCAGCAGGTGGTTGCCGAGGGCCAGCCCGATGAGCAGCCCTCCCAGCGCGAGGTTCCGCGGCGTCGGTCGCTCCTCCCAGTCCAGCGCGACATAGAGGATGAGCGCGGCGAACAGGGCGTGAAGCGGGTTGACCTCCGCTACTGTCGCCGCGGCCCAGACCGTGCCGACCGCGCCGAACGCAAGGCCGGCTGCCATCGCGATCAGGGGCCGCACCGCGAGGCGGAGCGAGATCGCGGTGACGAGGCCCATCGCCGCGGAGATGCAGACCGCCGACAGGAGATTCGCCCGGAACGCGACCGACCCGATCGGAATCAGCTCCGTTGCCCAGGCCAGCAGGACGTACGTCGGGTAGCCGGTCGGATGGGCGATCCCCAGGACGTGGGGGACGACCTGCATCTCCCCCCAGTCACCGAACGCGATCCCGGGCATCAGCGTCCGGATGAAGACGACGAGGCCGACCGCCATGACGATCACGGGCGCGAACGGTCGGAGGCGGGTGTCGAGGTCCTGGATCATTGCGCTGTCCGGTGGACGCGATCGCGGTCTACGACCGACCTTGATTCTCGGCGTCGTTGTCCTCGGATCGCGAGGCCGGCTGCGTGGCCCCCTCCCACAGCATTCTGAGGGCGTCGCGAGCCGCCTGGACGGCCGGAGTGTCGGCGCGCGCAGGATGCTCGCGCGACAGGCATTGGTTGAGCCACAGCCCTTCGCGCAGGCTGTTCATCGCACAGGCGAGATCAAGAGGCGTCCACGGTGGCCTCACCTCGAGCGAGAAGTGCGCCAGCGCCGGGCGAACGGTGCCCGCCTCGAAGCGCTCGGCGGAGTGCCTGAATTCATTCATGCTCGGCTCGGCGATGTGCTCGCTCCAGACGCCGTACGGAACCTGGCTGAGCCAGAGCGCCCAGCTCATTCCGTAGCCGACCTGCGGCTCCATGTCGTGGATCGGTCCACGGGCAGATTCAGCGGAGGCAACCGCCTCGATCCACGCGATTGGGTCGTCGAAACCGGTCACGTCCGGCGGCACGAAGATGTCGACCTGCGGATCCTCCAGGACGAGAGCCATCGCCTGGAGCTGGAACTGGCGCTGGCTCTTGAACAGGTTCGTGATCGCCCCGCGACTCTTGCCGTCGGCGCTGGCGGCGACCTGCTCGGCATTCAGCTTGGCAAACGGGCCCACCGCGACGCGCAGCTCGTCATCCTCGCGATCGAGGCGACGGGCGTCGACCTGGATCTGTTCGAGCAGGACCATCTCCGCCGCCCGGATGTAGCGCTGCCTCGCTTCGTCGGGCGGCAGCAGCGAGCGTCGGCGGTCTGACATGATCCCTCTCGTGACGTGCGGGCGGTCTGTACGGAACTGATACGTACAGACGGTATCCCGGTGGGACTCTACACCTACCGGGGTCCAGAGGCTCCCGGCGCCACCGATCGCGCCCCCCAAACCCGGCGGCCGGGCCCCATTCGGTGCTACGCTTCAGCTGTCCTTGACGGCCGGTCCTGTGAGGCCGGCGAACCGGTTCCGTGAGGCCGGAAAGGAGGCAGATCAGAGTGTGTCCGCGCGCCCACCGAGCCCCTCGGGCCGGTGGCGTTTTCATGTCAGGCGACAGCGCGTGACCGTGGCGATCGTCCCGCCCTTGCCGCGACCCAGCTCCATCGTCGACCCGCGGGTGGGACATCTTGGGCCCGCCTTGCTAGCCCTCGAGGATGGGACCGTCTTTCCGGGCATCGCGTTCGGTGCCCCGGCGGCGTCCGGTGGCGACCTCGTCGTCAACACGAGCCAGACCGGCTACCAGGAGGTCTGCACGGACCCCTCGTATGCCGGCCAGATCGTCGTCATGACCTACCCGCTCATCGGCAACTACGGGCGGCTGGTCGGCGACGACCAGTCAATCCAGCCATGGCTCCGCGCCCTCGTCGTCGCAAACGCGACCGCCGCCGTCGTCGACGACGTTCGCCAGCTCGCGGCTCTCCTCCGCGGACAGGGGATCCCGGCGATTGCCGGTGTCGACACCCGGGCGCTCGCGCGTCACCTGCGGGCGAACGGCTCGCTCCGTGGCATCGTCACGGAGCCGGACTACGTCGATCGCGACGGGGCCGTGGATCGGGCGCGGGCGGTCCCGCGCTGGGAGGACCAGGACTTCGTCGGCCAGGTTTCGCCGGCGGCCGTGACGGACATCGGCGAGCCGTCGGAGGGCGGGTCGCTCGTCGGCATCGTCGACTTCGGGCTGAAGTCGAACATCGTCCGTGGGCTGCGTCACCGCGGGCTGCGGGTCAGGATCCTGCCGCACACGGTTTCGGCGGCCGATGCCCTCGCCGACGAGATCGACGGGCTCGTCCTGTCGCCCGGGCCCGGCGACCCGGCACGGCTGGAGGGACCCGTCGCGATGGCCAGGTCGATCATCGAGGATGGCCGACCGCTGCTCGGGATCTGCCTCGGGCACCAGATCGTCGGGCGAGCCGCCGGGGCCGAGACGCGCCGTCTGCGGTTCGGCCATCACGGTGCGAACCACCCGGTCCAGGACGTCGACCTCGGACTCGTGCAGGTGACGGCCCAGAACCACGAAGTCCAGGTGGTGGCCGAGTCGCTGCCCGCTGCGGGCGGGTTCCGGGTGAGCCAGGTCAACCTCAACGACGGATCCGTCGAGGGGCTGCGCCACCAGACGAAGCCGATCGAGACGGTCCAGTACCACCCGGAAGGCGCGCCCGGTCCGCTGGACGCCCTCGCGGTGTTCGACCGGTTCGTGGCGGCGGTCGAGGCGCGGCGGCGGTGAGCATCTGGCCAAGTAGCGGTGCGCGGCCGACGCCGAACGTGGCCAGCGATCCACTGGGGACTACAAGGCCATGTGGCCGTCGGCTCGGCGGCTCGCTCGTGCCCGCAATCAGCCTCGGGCGGCTAACAACGCACTGCCACAGGGCGATTCGCGGCTCCAAACGAGCCGAGTAGTCGCAGCATGAATATCTGGCCTGGTGGAAGGCGAGATCGCGGGAACGCGGCGCGGCACTGAGCGGGGAACCGCCGCGTGACCGACAAGCCGGCCTCCGTCCTCATCCTCGGCTCCGGGCCGGTCGTCATCGGCCAGGCGGCGGAGTTCGACTACGCCGGGACGCAGGCCTGCCGAGCGCTGCGGGCCGAGGGCGTCCGGACGATCCTCGTCAACAGCAACCCGGCCACGATCATGACCGACCCGCAGGTCGCGGACGTCGTCTATCTCGAGCCGCTCACCCCCGAGGCCGTCGAGGCGGTGATCGCCAGGGAGCGGCCGGACGGGCTGCTCGCCGGGCTCGGCGGCCAGACGGCGCTCAACCTCGCGATGGCCCTGGCCGAGCGCGGGACGCTGCAGCGTTACGACGTCAAGCTTCTCGGCACACCGCTGGTCGCGATCGAGATGGCCGAGGATCGCGAGCGCTTCCGCGATCTGCTCGATCGGATCGGCCAGCCCTACGCGCCATCGGCGATCGTCGAGGGCGCGACCGCTGACGAGCGCACAGCATCTGCCGATCAAGCCCTGACCGACATCGGCCTGCCCGCGATCGTGAGGCCGGCATTCACCCTCGGCGGGACCGGCGGCGGCATCGTCGAGACCGAGGTCGCCTATCGCGAGCGCGTCCGCGCCGGTCTCCGCGCCAGCCCGATCGGCCAGGTGATGGTCGAGAAGTGCCTCGTCGGCTGGCAGGAGATCGAGTACGAGGTGATGCGCGACGCGGACGACACCTGCATCGCGGTCTGCTCGATGGAGAACGTCGATCCGCTCGGCGTCCACACCGGCGACTCGATCGTTGTCGCGCCGGTCCAGACGCTGCCGGATCCGGTCCACCAGCGGCTGCGGAGCGCGGCGCTCGCGATCATCCGGGCGCTCGGGGTCGAGGGCGGCTGCAACGTCCAGTTCGCGCTCTCGCCGGACTCGACCGAATACGCCGTCATCGAGGTCAACCCGCGGGTGTCCCGGTCATCCGCGCTCGCCTCGAAGGCGACCGGCTATCCGATCGCCCGGGTCGCGGCGCAGATCGCCGTCGGCCGGCGGCTGGCAGAGATCCCGAATGTCGTCACGGGCACGACCGTCGCCGCGTTCGAGCCGGCCCTGGACTACGTCGTCGTGAAGCTGCCGCGCTTCCCGTTCGACAAGTTCCCGACGGCCGATCGGACGCTTGGCAGCCAGATGAAGGCGACCGGCGAGGTGATGGCGATCGATCGGACGTTCGGCGCGGCCCTCAACAAGGCGCTCCGCGGGCTCGAACAGGCGGGCGCCGGACCGCTGGCGGAGGACCCGACCTGGAACCCGACGTTCGACTACCTGGCCGGCGTGTACGGCGGCGACCCGGATGCCGACGAGCCGATCCGCTGGGTCGACGAGACCGGCACCGCCTGCGAATCGACCCGCCATGCCCAGCGCGCCGCCGCCCCGATCGTCCTTCGCCAGTTCCTCGCGCCTTCGGACTCCCGGCTGTGGCGTCTCCTCGGGTTGCTCCGGCGGGAGGTGCCGGAGGTGACGATCCAGGAGGCAACCGGGATCGCGCCCTGGTTCCTCGCCGAGATGGCCCGCAACGTTGCCCTCGAGGCGGAGGTCAGAGCGGCAGGGGTACGCGACTTGTCGATGCGCAACGCGACGCCGAGGCGGCCACGCTGCTGGCGACCGCGAAGCGGGCGGGCTTCGGGGACCGGGAGCTCGCGGCGATCGCCGGGGTGGGGGAGAGCGATCTGCGCGATGCGCGGCTCGCCGTGGGGCTCCGCCCCGGGTACGCGATGGTCGACACGTGCGCCGCGGAGTTCGCCGCCGACACGCCGTATTTTTATGCAACGTATGCAGCGGCTGGGTCGGCGCCGGAGGCCCCGCCGGTGGATCGGCCGGCGGCGCTGGTCATCGGCAGCGGCCCGGTCCGGATCGGGCAGGGGATCGAGTTCGACTACTGCGCGGTCCAGGCGGCCCAGACGCTCCGGGAACGCGGCTGGTCGGCGGTCATGATCAACTCGAACCCGGAGACCGTCTCGACCGACTTCGACGCGTCGTCGCGGCTCTACTTCGAGCCGCTGGACCCGGAGAGCGTCCGAAGCGTCATCGACGCCGAGACGCCGCCGGGAGCCGAGCCGCTCCCCGCCGTCGTCGCGTACGGCGGCCAGACGCCGCTCAACCTCGCGGCGCCGCTCGCGGCGGGCGGCGTCCCGCTCCTCGGCAGTGACCTCGAGGCGATCGATCAGGCGGAGGAGCGCACTCGTTTCTCGGCGCTGCTCGACCGCCTCGGCATCCCGCAGCCCGAGGGCGGGATGGCCCACAGCATCGAGGAGGCAGTGACGCTCGCGGAGCGCATCGGCTACCCGGTGATCGTTCGGCCTTCGTTCGTCATCGGCGGTCTCGCGATCGACTTCTGCTACTCACCAGAGGACCTCGTCCGGCAGCTCGCCGCCGCGACTGTCGTCGACCCCGATCGGCCGGTCCGGATCGACCGCTATCTCGAGGGCGTCGAGGTCGATATCGACGCGGTGTCCGACGGCGAGCGGGTGCTCATCCCGGGCCTCCTCGAGCACGTCGAGCGCGCCGGCGTCCACAGCGGCGACTCCGTCGGCGTCTTCCCGCCGCGCTCGGTCAGCGAGTGGGACCAGGAGCTGATCGTCACGACGATGGAGCGGGTCGTCCTCGCTCTCGGTGCGAAGGGCCTCGTCAACGCGCAGTTCATCGTCCGCGACGACGGCGTCTACCTGATCGAGGTCAACCCGCGGGCATCGCGGACGGTCCCGTTCATGAGCAAGGTGACCGGCGTCCCGATGGTCGAGCTGGCCGTCCGGATCTCGCTGGGGGAGACCCTCACCGAGCTTGGCTGGCCGAACGGCCTCCTCCCGTCGCCGAGCTTCGTGGCGGTCAAGGCGCCGGCCTTCTCGACGGCGAAGTTGCGAGGCGTCGATCCGTCCGTCGGGCCGGGCATGCAGTCGACGGGCGAAGTCATCGGCATCCACACCGACCCTCGTGTCGCGCTTGCCAAGGCGCTCCTCGGCGCCGCGCTCGTTCCACCTCGACCCGGCGACGAGGGCGCGCTCGCGCTCCTCTCGATCGCGGAACGGGACAAGGCCGAGCTGCCGCGGCTCGGCGCGGCGCTGGTGGCCGCCGGCTACCGACTGGCCGCCACGGCGGGAACGCGCGACGCCCTGGCGGCGGCCGGGTTCGAGGCGGCTCCGGTCGCAAAGCTCGGAGCGGAGCCGGACGCCGACGGCGGTGAAGTCGCGATCCTCGATCTCATCGCGACCGGCGAGGTCCGCCTCGTCGTCAACACGCCGACGCCTCGGTCCGGGGCGGTCCGGGACGCGGCAGAGATCCGCCACGCGGCCACCGCGGAGGGAATCCTCTGCCTCACGGCGATCGAGACGGCCGTGGCCGCGGCGGAGGCGCTCGATCCGTCGATCGCGGCCCGCCTGTCCGAGGTTCGATCGCTCGACGAATGGGTGCCCGGCGGCCGGCCGCCGGGCGTTCGGGTGCCGCAGGTCGTCGGCGCGTGACCGACGCGTTCGACCTGGTCATCTTCGACTGCGACGGCGTCCTCGTCGACAGCGAGCGGCTCTCGATCCGTGTCGACGCGGTCTACCTCGAGCGGCTCGGCTGGCCGATGTCGGAGGCGGAGATCATCGAGCGCTGGGTCGGCCGATCCGAGGCCGACATGGTGGCCGAGATCGAGCACCATCTCGGCCATCCCATCCCGGCCGACGTCGACGAGGAGTTCCAGCGGCTGTACCGCGAGACCTTCGACGCCGAACTTGCGCCCGTCGACGGGATCCGTGAAGCGCTCGATGTCATCTCGACGCTTCGCTGCGTTGCCTCGAGCGGCGACCACGACAAGATCCGACGGAACCTCGCGCTGACCGGCCTCGCCGGCTATTTCGGCGACCGGATCTTCAGCGCGGTCGACGTCGCCCGTGGAAAGCCAGCGCCGGATCTCTTCCTCCACGCGGCCGAGCGACTCGGCGTGGAACCGTCGCGCTGCGCCGTCGTCGAGGACAGCGCCTACGGGGTTGATGCGGCGTTGGCCGCCGGGATGCGCGCCTTCGCCTACGCCGGCGGTGTCACGCCGGCCGAGCGCCTCGCCCGTCCCGGCGCCGTCGTCTTCACCGACATGCGGGACCTGCCCGGGCTCCTTGAGGCGGCCGCCGCGCTCCGGTCCTGACCGCGCTCCGGTCCTGACCGCGCTCCGGTCCTGACCGCGCCCGAGCGAGCTCGTCCCGCCGCTGAGCCGCGCAAAGGGTGCGTGTTCCTGATGACGATCATGCGCATCTAGATGACGATCATGCGCATCGAGCGCTCGTTGGCGACGGGATGGCTAACCAGGCCGCACGCTCACGGGTGCCGAACCGCCACGGGCGGATTCGCAGACCGCCACGGGTTGATGCGCAAGACCGCCACCGGGGTTGATGCGCAAGACCGCCACCGGGAACGATGCGCAAGACCGCACCGGGAACGATGCGCAAGACCGCCACCGGGGTTGATGCGCAGGACGGTCATCAAGTTGGCGGGGGGTGTTCCGGACCGGCGATGATGTTGATCGCAAGCTGCTGTGCAGCCGTCGGCGTCTCGCCGGCCGGCGTCTCGACGACGAGCGCCTGTCCCAGCGACCAGAGAGTCAGCGTCGTGAGCGCAACCATGATCACGGCGAGCGGCACCTCGCGCCTCCGAAGGGACCGCCTCTCGTCCCCGAGGCTGCGAGACGCCACGACGTGGCCTGCCCAGGCCCCGATCATGTGGCCGCCGACGACCGCGGCGATCTGGATCGTCCAGACGAGGCCAGGTGGAAGAAACGCGGCATTCGGCTCGAAGAATGCCCAGCCGAATCCGCCGAGGTCAGAGCCCTGCTGAAGCGGATCCGCCACGGCGTTGACAATCCGCTGGCCTTCGATGAACAGGTACGTGAAGTAGTGGGCGATCAGGTAGCCGACGGCGATCGGCAGCAGTCCCGCCCCCGTCGCGTCGGTCCCCACGAGGCGCGCCACGCCCAGGGCGGCCGCCGCGATCACCCCGAGAAACCCGAGCAGCTGGAGCGTCTCGATCGCCACGGATGGCGCCCCGAACACGGTGAACCATGGCGTCGTCTGGGACAGCCCGTCGTACAGGATCGACCCAACCCCGATCGCCACTAGCACGATGTCGGCGGTCACCCAGCCCGGTTCGAGCAGACCAGAGACGAACGGGCGTCGCCGGACCCGGCCCGCGTCGTCGACCTGCGCATACGGCGCGAGCCGGTTCAGGAGCCGGAACCACACCGAGAAGGTCTCGCCGTCCCGGCGCCACGCGTCCCGCCCGAACTGGGCCATCATCGCCAGGCTGAACGCCGTGTAGCCGACGAGGACGACGAACAGCGAGCTCGATCCGCCGCCGTCCCCGACGAGTTCGAGCCAGACGAAGAACACCAGCCCGATGACCGCCGGCCAGCGACCGAGCCAGCCCGGATACTCCGCCGATTCCCAGCCCCGGACGCCGAGCCGGCGAGCGATGCCGGCGCCGATGTCGAAGAGCGTCGCGAACGGATCGAGCCAGTGCCAGATCGGCCCGACCAGCGCCGACACGATCGCGATCCCGACCCAGCCGTAGACCCACAGGAAGAGCGTCGTGACGTCGCCCGCGCCGCTGCCCTCGACGATGCCCTGGGCGACGATCCATATCCAGCCGGTCAGCCCGATCGCCCGCAGGCCGATCCGGATCCAGGCGGGTGGCAGGCGACCCTCGTCGGTCGGCGCGGGCGGGTCGGCGCGTACGTCCGCGAGCAGCAGGAACGCGAATGACAGCGCGACGGTCAGCGCCGCCCCGGCGAGGTAGACGACCAGGGGCAGGCGCGACTGATAGGTCGAGTCGAGGCTATGGGCGAGCGCCGTCGCAGGGCCGGCGAGCAGAATCGTGGCGGCCGCGATCGCGACGCCCAGGCGGATGCCCGAAGGCCGGCTCACGCCGGGCCGCTACCGCGCGATCGGCCGCGAAGGAGGACCGCCCCGAGGATCCCGACGATGACCACCGCGGCGACGATGGGCAGAAGGACGTCCCCACCGGAGGCAGAGACGGGTCCGTCTGCCGACGGCGCCGGCGACGGTGACGGACTCGGCGTCGGCGATGGCGTCGGGGTGGGGCTCGCTGACGGCCGCGGCGTCGGCGTCGGGGTCGGCGAGGGGCTCGGTGCCAGGATCGTGAATGTCAACGTCTCTCGAGCGACCGCGCCGTCGTGGGCGGCAACTGCGGTGGAGCGGATCTCGTATGCACCTGGCGCGAGGTCAGGCGGATCGATCCTCATTGCGAGCTCGTTATCGGGGTCGATGGCGCCCGCGGCCACTTCCGTGCCGTCCGGCCCGATGAGCTCCATGTGGCTCTGCGCGGCGTCGAGCGCCTCGGTGAAGGTCAGGACGATCTCGGTCGGCGGCGCGTCGAGAACGGCGCCGTCGGCCGGCTGGGCCGTATCGAGCTCTGCGTGCGCAAGGACTCCGACCGGAATCGCGAACAGCCACAGCACGACGGTGACGGAGACGGCCGCGCGAACACGGCGATTGGCATTCTTGAACCTCATTCGGCCGAGTGTAGGGTCAACGCACCGAGGATGCAGTAGAGCCCGGATCACCCGCAGGGCCGGCGACCGCCAGCCCCACGCCGATCAGCCAACGCCCAATGCGGACACGGGCTCCCTCGCCGTCGCCATCGCGCGTCCGATGTCGCATCCGCCGCGCCCCACGCCGTGCCTCCGCCTCGCGGCGAAGGTCGTTGATGTGCTCGTTGACGATGATCATCTGTTGGTCCTGCATCGTTGACGTCTCCCTGTCCCTGTGATGTCCAAGTCTGCCGACTGTTAGGTGGATATCTAACTCGTGCCCCTGGAAACGGGCCGCGGCGTTGGACCGCGACCCCTGGCCGCCCGGGCAGGCGTCTCGGCTATCCGATGAGGAACCGCTTGATGTCCGCCGAGGCGTCGTCGAGCCGGTTGCGGCGGAGCGAGTAGTAGATGACCGTCCCGGATTCGGTGACCGTGACCAGGCCGGCCGAGCGGAGCAGGGCGAGGTGGTGCTTGATCGTCGGCTTCGACAGCTCGAGTTGCTGGGCGATCTCGGTCAGGTACAGGTCGCGCCCGGCGAGGAGCTTCAGGATCCGCAAGCGCGTCTCATCGCCCAGCGCCCGATGGAGACGGACGACGGCCTGCGGGGCCGCGAGTGGGTCGGCCGCCTCAAGCGCCTCGTCGGAGACCGGGTAGCCGAAGAGCCGGAAGTCGGACGCCGACATGAGGAAGTTGTACGGCCGGGAGAAGTACGACGGAGCGAGGATCACCCGCTTGATGCCACCCTCCGGCAGCCATCGAATCCCGTTGGTGGTGCGCTCGATCAGGTCGACCGGCGCCAGGCTCGACCGATCGGCGGCACGAGATTCGTAGTCCCGTTCGAGGATCGCGGTGACCCGTGTTTCGATCGGCGTGAACCGCTCGGCCCAGGCAGAGAGAACGAGGACCAGATCTGAGACCGTCCGTTCCGGGTCGCGCAGGATCGCGATGCGATCGTCCTTCCTGTGTTCCGGGAGGAGCTCTCGAATTGCCGGGAGGACCGTGGAATCGCCTTCGATCGCGCGGTCGACGAGGCCCGTGAGCTCAGGCTCGCGGGGGCTCTCCTCGAACAACGCGCGGACGACGTCCCGTGGCTCGAGGCTCGCGAGCGCGGCAACCACGTCATCGGCGGTGCGCACTGCCGGACGGTCCACGACGACCACCGCGGCGTGGATGCACAGTTCGGACTCGAAGAGCCTGGTCGTAGCTTCCTGGACGTTCGCCGGCATGGAGGCCTTGGCTTCTGCGAGCCACGTCCGATCGGCGGCCGGCAGGTCGTCGCTCGACCCGGCATCACCGGACAGGCTGAACACGAAGTCGTAGGCCGGACGAACGTCCCACTCGATCTTGAACGACGCGGATCCGCGGTTGAGGTCGCGGACTGGTGCCCGCGCCTGGAGGTCGGGGGTCTGCCGCTCGCGGATGTGGCGTGTCGCCGGTCGGGCTGCCATGTCTGCCTAGCGATCTCCTAACTACTGTTAGATAGATATCTAACACCACCGGCATTCGCGTGTCAATAGGTGGTGAGGGCCCGTTGGCAGCCCGGGCATCGGCGGCCCGGCGGCCCATGCAACTACAATCGACGTCGACCCCGGAACTGACCTAGGAGCACCTTCCCGCATGCCGATCCCGACCGTGTCGTTCATCGACGAGCGCCTGCCGAACGGCCTCCGGTTGATCATCGCCGAGGACCACCTGGCCCCCGTCGTCGCCGTGAACCTCTGGTACAACGTCGGGTCGAAGCACGAGGTCCCTGGCAAGACCGGGTTCGCCCACCTGTTCGAGCACGTGATGTTCCAGGGCTCTCGAAACGTCGCGAAGGCCGAGCACATCGCGCTGGTCCAGGCCGCCGGCGGAACGATGAACGGGACGACCTGGCTCGACCGCACGAACTACTTCGAGACCGTCCCGTCGCACCAGCTCGAGCTTGCCCTCTGGCTCGAGGCCGACCGGATGGGCACGCTCCTCGACGCGCTCAGCCAGGAGAACCTCGACAACCAGCGCGAGGTCGTGAAGAACGAGAAGCGCTGGTCGTACGACAACCGACCGTACGGCTCCTGGAACGAGAAGCTCCAGGCCCACCTGTTCCCGCCGGACCATCCCTACCACCACACGACGATCGGCTCGATGGAGGACCTTGACGCGGCGTCAGTCGAGGACGTCAGCCAGTTCTTCCGGACCTACTACGCGCCGAACAACGCCGTCGTGTCGGTCGTCGGCGATGTCGATCCGGCGGCCGCCCGCGGCTGGGCCGAGCAGTATTTCGGGGGGATCCCGGCGAACCCGTCGATTCCGCCGCTGGGCGATCTCTCCCTGCCGCCGGTCCTGGGCAACGAGCGCCGCGAGACGGTGATGGACAAGGTGCCGCTCCCGCGCGTCTATGTCGGCTACCGCGCGCCGGCGTTCGGCGATACGCGTCTCGACGCGCTCGACATCGCGTCGCAGGTCCTTGCCGGCGGCAAGGGCAGCCGCCTCCACCGTCGCCTCGTCCGCGACGAACGGATTGCCCAGGACGTGGCCCTCTTCACGCTCGGCTTCGTCGGCGGCGCCTCGGTCGCGGCCGGCTGGGCGACCGTGCGGCCAGGGGTCGAGGTCAGCCGCGTCGAAGGTGCCCTTCACGAGGAGCTGGAGCGGATCGGGCGCGAGCCCGTCACGGACGACGAGCTGGAACGCGCGCGCGCCCTCATCGAGAGTGACGAGCTCGGGGCGCTCGGACGCGTCGAGGAGCGGGCCGATCGGCTGTCGATGTACGCCACGCTGTTCGACGACCCCGGCCTCATCAACCGGATGCTGCCGCGGTACCTCGCGGTGACGGCCGGCGACATCCAGGCCGTCTCGTCCGGCGTCTTCCGGCCCGACAACCGGGTGGTCCTCACGTACCTTCCCGAGGAGCCGCCCGCCGACACCGTGACGTCGATCCGAGCGCCGACGAAGACGAGGTCGCGGCATGAGCGGCCAAACAGACAGCGTCGTCGCGACCCGTCCGACGCCGGGCACCCCGCGGCCGTACGAGTTCCCGGCGGTCGAACGATTCCACCTGTCCAACGGCCTCCGTGTCATCGTCGCCAACCTGCCCGGTCGGCCGCTCGTGTCCGCCTCCCTCGTGCTGCGCAACGGGGCCTCGGACGAGCCGGCGGCCCATGGCGGTGCGACCGTCCTGGCGGCTCGCGCGCTCTCCGAGGGGACGGAGCGCTTCGATGCGATCGCCCTCGTCGAGGCGAGCGAGCGCCTCGGCGCGTCCCTCCATGCGGACGCCGGATGGGACGCGATGAGTGTCAGCGTCGATGTCCCGGCGCCGCGCCTCGAGCCGGCCCTCGATCTCCTCGCCGAGATGGTCCTCCACCCGACATTTCCCGAATCCGAGGTCGACCGCCTCCGCGACGAGCGCCTCAACGACCTCCTCCAGGCCCAGGCGGACCCGCGCCGCCGCGCGGACGAGGCGTTCTCGGCGACGATCTACGAGGCGGCGTCGCCATACCACCGTCCGTCCGGAGGGACGCGCGAGACCGTCGCGGAGCTGACGCCGTCTCGCCTGCGGGCCGCATACGAGCGGGGCCTCGATCCCGCCCGCTCGGCGCTGATCGTCGGGGGCGACCTGGCCGGGCTCGACGTTCACGCGATCGCCGAACGCCTCCTCGGCCAGTGGGGCCCGGGGGTGGGCGCCGGCTCGACGGGCCGGATCGTCGACGCCGGGGCGGTTCGTGAGCGATTCGTCCGCGTGCTCCATCGGCCGGGCGCCGTCCAGACCGAGATCCGGATCGGACACGTTGGGGCGTCGCGCCGGATCGACGACTTCCACGCCCTGTCGGTCATGGGTGCGATCCTCGGCGGGCTCTTCAACTCCCGGCTGAACATGAAGCTCCGCGAGGAGAAGGGCTACACGTACGGGGCGGGCGCCGGCTTTGACCTCCGCCGCGCCGCCGGCCCATTCGGGGCGAGAGCGGCGGTGAACACCGAGGTGACGGTGCCCGCGGTCGCCGACTTCCTCGCCGAACTGGATCGCATCCGCGACGCGCCGGTCGCCGAGTCGGAACTGAAGGCGGCCCGCGACTTCCTCGTCGGCGTGTTTCCGCTCCGCTTCGAGACCCCGGGTCCGATCGTCGGCGCGCTGTCCGGGCTCGTCATCCACGAGCTCCCGGAGGACGAGCTCGCCCGGTACCGGCCGGCGATCGAGGCCGTCACGATCGAGGACGTCCAGGGGGCCGCCCTCCAGCGAATCTGGCCCGACCGATCGGCGATCGTGCTGGTCGGCGACGCGGACGCGTTCGGGGCGGATCTCGAGGCGGCGGGCTTCGGACAGGTCAGCGTGGAGCGCGACTCTGGGCCGGTCGAGGAGGGGAGAGACGCCGGAGCGGCGGCGGCGATCGGTCCCGTTGACGCCGGACCGGAGGGGCCGACGGAGGGCGCCGAGGACCCGACGCCCGAAGGGTCAGACGGGCTCGCCGAGCCGGTCGCGAGCGAGGACGACAACGGCCGCTGAACCCGGCTCCGATCCGGGGGCGAACGGAGCGCCCGCCCAGGCTGCCGGCATCGACGGGCGGTTCCCCGCCCTGGCCTCGCCGATCTATCGGCGGTTCATCGTCGCCGCGTTCATCGGCAGCATCGGCAACTGGATGCAGGCCACCGCCCAGGGCTGGCTCGTCCTGACCCTGACCGATTCGCGGTTCGCGCTCGGCGCCACGAGCGCCGCGGCGACCGCGCCGATCCTCGTGCTCTCGATCTTCGCCGGCGTGCTTGCGGACCGAGTCGATCTCAGGCACCTGCTCGCCGTCACGCAGCTGGCGGCGGCGGGGATCGCGGCGGTGCTCGCGCTCCTGACGATGACCGGCGTGGTCGAGTTCTGGCACGTCCTGGTGCTTGCCGCCATGTCGGGCTCCGCCGGGGCGCTCGCGACGCCCGCGTTCCAGGCCGTCGTTTCGACGATCGTCGACCGGCGAGCGATCGGCAGTGCGATTGCCCTGAATTCTGCGCAGTTCAACCTGTCCCGCATCCTGGGCCCGACCGTCGCCGGGTTCGTCATCGCCGCGGGCAGCCTCGTTGCAGCGTTCTGGGGGAACGCGATCGGACTCGTGATCGTCGCCATCCTCATCCTGACGCTGCCGATCCGGCGGCTGTCGAGCACGGCGCGGGTCGAGGCCTCGATGTGGGCGAACCTGCTCGACGGCGTCCGCTACGTCCGAGCCGAGCGGACGATCGCGATCCTGGTCCTGCTCGCGGCGGTTCCTGCGCTCTTCATCCTCAACTATCTCGTCCTGATGCCGGTGTTCGCCCGCGACATTCTGCAGATCGGTGCGCCGGGCCTCGGGCTGCTGAACGCCTCGCTGGGGGTCGGCGCCCTCTCGGGGGCGCTCATCGTCGCGATCCTGCGTCCGAGCGGTGGTAGCGGGCGGCTCATGATGGTCGGCCTGGCTTGCGCCTCGGTCGGCCTGATCGTGTTCGGGCTCTCGACCTGGCTCCCGCTGTCGTGCGTGGCTCTCGCTGCCCTGGGAGGGAGCCAGGTGGCGTACTACGCGACAACGAACACGCTCATCCAGGTTCTCGTCTCGCCGCGTCTTCGCGGCCGGGTCCTGTCGCTGTACATCATGACTTCGCTTGGCGTCATCCCGTTTGGGAACCTCCTGGCCGGGGCGATCGCCGAGAGCTTCGGACCACCGCTTGCGCTCGCCGGTGGGGGAACGGCGACGCTCATCATCCTTGCGGTCGTCGCGATCAACTTCCCGGTCCTGCGCGGATTGCGCCCTCAGAACGAGCCATCGCAGCGTCGGTGAAACCTTTTGGACGCGCCATGTCTCGATGAGTTGGAAGCGGGTCACCGGACTCGCTGAAGACCTGGAGACCAAACGTGCGCAATTTCGCCCTGTTCGGCCGAAGCCTCGCGGCATCGGCCGTCGTCGTCCTTCTCATCGCCGGTGCGGCCTTCGCGGGCGATGCCCTGTCCGACTCCTTGTTGTCGGACGCGCCGGCTGCCGACTCGAGCGAGTCCGACGAGCCGACCGGCACCGCCGAAGCAACGGAGACGGCTGAGCCGACCGAGACGGCTGAGCCGACCGAGACCGCCGAACCGACGGAGGCGGCCGAGACCGCCGAGCCGACGGCAACCGCCGAGCCGACCGAGACCGCTGAGCCAACGGCGACGGCCGAGCCAACCGGGACCGCGGAACCGACCGGGGCGCCCGATGATCGCGACGACGACGAGCCGGGCGACGACGACCACAGCGGCCCGGGCGGCGGGGACGACGACGACCACAGCGGCCCGGGCGGCGGGGACGACTCCGGTCACGGTGGCGGGGACGACTCCGGTCACGGTGGCGGGGACGACTCCGGTCACGGCGGCGAAGGTCACGGCTGATCGGGCCGTTCGGCACAAGACCGACAACCCCTCCCGCAACGTACCGTGGACCATGGGCGACACGCCGCGGCCGAGCCGCCCATCGTCCTTGTCTATCCGAGAGGTCGTCCGACGTTCCCCACTCCTGACCCCTCAGCACACCTGGATGTCCACGATGACGACCGAGTCATCGTGGGTCGCGTCCTGGCCGGAGATCGCGATGCGTTCCGCGTCCTCGTCGAGCGCGAGGGTCCGGCCGTCATCCGTGCCTGCCACCGCGTGCTCGGCGACCTCCACGAGGCCGAAGACGCAGCCCAGGAGGCGTTCGTGACCGCCTTCCGCGCGCTTGGAACATGGCGAGAAGACGGGCCCTTCGGTGCCTGGCTGACGAGGATCGCCGTTCGGATCGCGATCCGTCGCTCGCAGCGGCGGCGCACGGTCACGTGGCTCGACCCGGCCAATCCGGGAGCGGCCGGCAACCTGGTCGGCGGGCCGGACCCGGCCGCCGTCTCGCTTCAGGCCGAGCGTGCGGCAGACGTTCGAGAGGCCGTCGCCCGACTTGATGAGCCGTATCGAGAGGTCGTCGCCCTGCGCTTCTTCGGCGATCTGTCGCTTGGGCAGATCGCGGATCAGACCGGCCGGCCGATCGGAACCGTGAAGACGCACCTGCACCGAGGCCTGCTGCGGCTCCGGTCCCGCCTGGAAGGCGGTCGGGGATGACCGGCATCGGGCCGATCCACCCGCACGATGAGGACCGGGTCGCGGCCAACATGGCGCGCGAGCTGGAGGCGCTTGGTGAGATGCCGGGCCTGGGACCAACGGCCGACTTCGCCGATCGAGTCATGGCTGCGATCGAGCGCGAGCCGGTGCCACAACCCGCCGTCGCACTCGGCTCGGCGCTCCGAACCGGCAAGTTCGGTCTCGCGGTCTCGGCGGTCGGCGATGCCTTCCGGGTGGCGTTCGGGGGATCGCGTCCGATCGCGGTTCGGGCCCAGGCCGTGGCGCTCGTGCTCGTCGTTGGCGTCCTGGGCATCGGAGCAGGCGGCGCGGCTGTCGCCGGGGCCGCGGGCCTGCTCGCGCCGGACCGCTCGCCGGTCCCGAGTCCGGTCGTCCCTTCGCCTTCGCCGACACCGTCACCGTCAATGACAGTCAGCCCGAGTCCCTCGCCGTCCGTGAGCCCGACCCCGAGCCCCACGGAGACCGCGACCCCGACGACGGAGCCGGACGAAACCGAGACGCCGGAGCCCACAGAGACGCCAGAGGGGTCCGACGATCACAGTGGACCCGGCGGCGGAGGAGGCGACGACAACTCCGGTCCGGGCTCCGGCGGCTCCGAGGACTCGGGTTCCGGGTCCGGCCGGTCCGGGTCGGGTTCGGGGCACGGCTGAGCCCTGACCGCTGCGTGCCGCGGTCCCCGCGGTTAGGCTGGAGGGCGTGATCGTCGTCGTCGGCAATCCGATCCTGATCGCAGCCGAACCAAATCCGCGGGCAGGAGGCCTGGCCGTCGGCGTGGCCGCGTCCGCGGCGGCGGCCGGTGGCGATGTCCAGCTCGTCGGAAAGACCGGTGACGACGCGGCCGGGGAGGCGGCGCTCCTGGACCTGGCCGGGCGGGGCGTCGGTCACGTGGCCATCCTCCGCGATCCGGGTGCGCCGACGCCCGAGGCATCCGACCCGGCGGCGGCCGAGATGCCGCCGTTCGACGAGCCCGAGGTCGACTCGCGACCAGCAGCGGCGGCCGCTCCGGCCGGGCCGGTGCTCGAGCCGGCCGACATCGAGCTCGCCCTCCGCTACCTGCCCGACTATCGCGTCCTGGTCATCGCCGATCCGCTCCCGGCGGCGTCGCTCGAGGTCGTCCTCGCCGCGAGTCGCTGGAGCGGCGCGGCGCTCGTCATGCTCGTTCCCCACGGCACGGAACCGCCGGCGCTCGAACCCGATGTGACGGTCCTGGAGGCGCCCGACGACGACCCGGACGACGCGTTCGCGTCCGTCGTCGGGGCGTACGCGGCCGCGCTCGACCGGGGCGAGGAGCCGGCCGAGGCGTTCGCCACCGCCTCGACGGCCGGAGGCTGGGCAGCCGTCGCCGACTGAGGCGAGCTTCAGGCGCTCAGCGGGACGACGAGCTCCGGGCCGTCGTTGCGGACGTTGTTGACGAGCTGGCTGACGGGTCGGACGGCAAGCTCCGGCTCGTCTCGCGGCTCGAGCATGGCGAGCAGCTCGCCGGGGTCCGCTTGCGCCGGATCGAGCCACACCGCCCAATCGGCCTCTTCGAGCATGACCGGCATCCGGTCGTGGATCGCGGCCATCGTGTCGTTCGGCGCCGAGGTCAGGATCGTGAACGTTCGGCGCACCTCGTCGAGGACCGGGTCCCGCCAGCCCGACCACAGGCCGGCGAGGACGAGCGGCTCGCCGTCGGCCCGGGCGATCGTGTACGGCTGGCGGATCGTGCCCTCGCGCCGCCACTCGTAGAACGACTCGACCGGCACGAGGCAGCGCTTGCGTCGCAGGGAGTCGCGGAAGGCCGGGCTTGCGGTGAGCGTCTCGGCCCGGGCGTTGAACATCCGCGACGCGACCTTCGCCGACTCGGCCCAGTGCGGAATCAGCCCCCAGCGGTAGGCCGTGATCGCCCGCCGGTCGTCACGCTGGACGACGACGAGGGCCTCGTCGGTCGGGGCGACGTTGAAGCGCGGGCCGGGGTCCTCGACGAGCGGCTCGGCGGCGAAGATCTCGGCCAGCTCCGAGGCCGGGCGCTGCTGGGTGAATCGGCCGCACATGCTGGGCAAGTCTAGCGGTCACTCCTGTATCGTCGGGCCAATGGACGGCACCTCGAAGCCCGACGAGACGCGCGCCCTCGATGTAGACGGACCGCTTTCGCGCGATGAAGCTCGGGCCATCCTCGATCGGGGCGCGGAGCTGCTGTCCGCGGGCGAGTTCCCTGATGCCTTCAACCACTACCGGCGGGTGATCGGGTTCGACGACCCGGAGGTCACGGCAGCCGCCCTCCTCGGCGCTGCCCAGAGCCGGTACCGCATGGACGACGAGGCCGGTGCGGTCGCGACGTGGGAGGCGATTCTCGAGCTGCCCGAGACGCCGTCGACCTACTACGCCTGGCGCGAGATCGCCGCGGCCCGGGTCCGCGACGGCGACCTCCAGGGAGCGATCGGGGCCTACCGGGAGGCCGATCGGCGGGCGCCGATCGCCGACAAGCCGGAGATCGCGAATCGGCTCGGCTGGCTGGCCAAGGAGACGGGCAACGTCCGGGCCTCGCGACGCTACTTCGCCCGCGGTCGAGGCAGTGTTCTTCCGATCGCCACGTACGCGATCCTCGGGATCACGGTCGCGATCTCGCTGGCCCAGGTCACGTCCACCGAAGGCGACCTGATCACCAACGCCCTGGCCCTCGACAAGGAAGCCGTGGCCGCAGGGCGAGTTCTGGCGGCTGTGGACGGTCACGCTGGTCCACGGCGGTCTGCTTCACCTGGCGTTCAACATGTACGCGCTGTACATCTGCGGGCCGCTTGTCGAGCAGATCTACGGGTCCCTCCGGATGGTGTTCTTCTACCTGGTGTCTGCCGCAGGCGGTTCCATCGCGACATTCGCGTTCGGCGAGGCAGCGGGAGGCGTCGGGGCATCGGGCGCGATCTTCGGTTTGTTCGGCGTTCTGTTCGTCGCCTCGCGGCTCCACCTGCCGATGCTCGACCGGCAGGGTCGGGCCCTGCTCCGCCAGGTTGGCATGCTGATCCTGATCAACATCGTCATCGGCTTCTCGCTCGGGTTCGTCGACAACCTGGCCCACATCGGCGGCCTGGTCGCGGGCCTCCTGCTCGGAGTTGCGTTCCGGCCGGGACGCGTCCCGACACTCCGTTCGATGTGGCAGCCCGGAGCCGACCGGCCGGTCAACGCCCGCTTCATCGACTCGCCGCTCCTGTCGATCGCGGCGCTCGTCCTGCTCGTCGTCGGCCTGGCTGTCGGCCTGTGGCTCGGCCTCGACGAATGGAGCTAGCCGTACCGCTCCTCGGAAGCCGGCTCCGGCGCGATCCGCGGGACCACCGGCATGACGACGCTGACACGAGCCCCGTGCGGCGAGAGGTTCTCGGCGTGGGCACTGCCGCCGTGCGCACGCGCGAGATCCAGGACGATCGCCAGCCCGAGCCCTGAACCCTGGCCCGTTCGCGCCGGATCGCCGCGGTAGAACCGCTCGAACGCACGCTCGACGCCACCCGGCGGAAAGCCGGGCCCGTCATCAGTGACGCTGAACGCGACGGCGGGCGCGTCCTCCTCTCCGGTCACCGCGCGAGCCGAGATCCGGACGTGGCCGCCGGCGCCGGCGGCGGCGATCGCGTTGCCGACGAGGTTCGCGATGATGCGTTCGAGGGCGAGGCGGTCGACCGCGAGGGTCGGGCCGGGTTCGGGCGTGTCCTCGTGCTCGAGCGTGACCCCGGCGGCGGCCGCGGTCGAGCCGAATCGTTCCGCCGCGGCGCGGACGACCTCCGACGCGTCGGTTGGCTCGGGGTGGAGACCGTCCGTCCCGGTGCGCAGCCGCTCGATCGCCCCGAGTTCCGCCACGAGGCGCTCGAGTCGGGACGCCTCCTCCGCGATGGCCCGGGCCGCGGCGGTGGCGTTGTCGCCGGTGGCCGTACCGTCCGTGAGCGCCGTCGCGAAGCCCGCGATGACGGTCAGCGGCGTCCGCAGGTCATGCCGCAGGTTGGCGAGGAGCTGCGACTCGCGCTCCCTGGTGGCACCGAGTTCGGCGGACATGGCGTTGAACCGATCCGTCAACTCGCGAACCTCCGTCGGACCGTCGAGCGGCAGCGGCGTGAACGGCGCGCGACCCACCGCCGGCAGGCTCGCGGTTGCCGCCGCCAGGCGCCGAAGCGGCGCAGTGACAGATCGAGCGAGAAGAACGGCCAGCGGCACACCGATGAGAAGCGTCACGAGGATCACGATCGGCAGGGTCCGGAGGACGTCGCGCAGCGCGTCGGCGCCGGACCGGTCGACGGTCGAGAGGAGCACGGCCCGCGGCCCGCCGGCTCCGGGGGCACTGAGGACCGTGGCGGCATACAGGTGAGGCTCCCCGTCGCTGAATCCAATGGTTCCGGCGACGACCTCGCCACGACGAGCGTCGGCCGGGATGACGATCCGGCCAGTCGGGTCCGGGACGTCGCCGGTGATCTCCAGCAGGGAGCCGTTCGCGCGGATCACGTGGACCGTGATCGCGCTTTCCCCGACCTCCGCGCGGATCTGGTTCACCGCCTGCCGGAGATCGCCGTCGGCGGTGGCGTTCCGGAACCGGAAGCTGATCGCCTGGGTGACGTCGCCAAGGGCGCTCGTCTTTGCCTCTGCATGGAGGACGCGGAGTGCGACGAACATCGTGGCGCCGATCGCGAGCCAGCCCGCCACGGACAGGATGATGAATGCGGCAACGATCCGGCCGGCCAGGCTGCGAGGACGCACGCGACGATCAGGCGGGTTCTGAGCCGGGTGCGGGCACCGGCTGCCGGCCCGGCGGGACGAGGCGGTAGCCGAGGCCGCGGATCGTCTCGATCTGGGGGCCGTCGCCGGCGAGCTTCTTGCGGACCTCGGCGACATGGACGTCCACGGTCCGGGTCTCGCCCGGGAAGTCGGTCCCCCAGACGTCCTCGAGGAGCACGTCCCTTGTCAGCACGACGCCGGGATCGCGCGCCAGCGCGGAAAGGAGATCGAATTCGCGGGCGCGGAGCTCGAGGGGACGGTCGCCGACGGTCGCCTCGCGGCGGCGCGGATCGATTCGCAGGTCTCCGACCTCCATCGGCCGCCCGCCACGCGTCGCCGCCGAACGTCCGCCTGAGGATCGCCTTGACGCGAGCGACGAGTGCCCGCGGATTGAAGGGCTTCGTGACGTAGTCGTCCGCCCCGAGCTCGAGACCGACGATCGCGTCGACGTCGTCCGTCCGTGCGGTCAGCATGAGGATCGGCGTGTCCCCGCGTCGCCGCAGTTCCCGGCAGACCTCGAATCCGTCGAGCTTCGGCAACATGAGATCCAGGATGACGAGGTCTGGTTGGTGACGGTCATGGAGCGCGAGTGCCACCTCACCGTCGTGTGCCGCGATGACGCCGAATCCTTCCTTCTCGAGGTAGAGCCGGAGCAGGTCGACGATGTGGCGCTCATCATCGACGACGAGGATCGTTTTCACGAGTGGGGCCCGGTAGTCATGCCCGCGACGATACGCCGCGGGTCGACGGTGCCGGCCAGCGCATGTAAGCGGAGCGTAAGGTCAGCCGAACATGCGGCCGACACGGTAGTCGGTCACCGGTCTCGGAGGATCGCGACAACCGCAGCTGACGGCGTCCTCGAGCCGGCGAGCTCGGTCCTCATCGATCTCGTCGTCCAGGTTACCGACGAAGTTCGACAGGCCGTCGGCGGCGTCCATTGCCTTGTCCAGGTTGCTCGCCTCGAGCGCCGATCGGATGTCGCGGGCGCGCCGCTCGAGCTCGTTGATGTCCTTGTTCTTCAGATCGTCCGAGGCTCCGATAGCGGCGATCGCCGCGTCGACCTCGCCGAGGGCCTCGAGCGCGCGATCGGCGACCGACTCGGTCGCAGCTGGTGTCGGTGTGGCGATCGGCAGGGATGCTGGCGGCGACGGGGCTACGGACGCCGGAGGGCTCACGGACGACGCGCCCAGGGCAGCGACGCTCGAGCTTGGCCGGCCGGAATTGGGGCCAGGGGCGAACGCAAGAGCCAGGGCGCCGACGATCAACCCACCAACGACCGCCGCAGCAATGAGGTTGCCACGGTTCCCACTTGAGACTGGCACGGCCGGTGACGGCCCTGGCTCAGCGGTCGGAGTCGGCCGCTCGACGGGCGGTGGGAGTCGGCACCACGGCAGTGGTCGCGTCGAGATCGGCCATCGGCCCGGCCGCCGCCGCGGTTCGAGGCAACGCGCGACTCCAGTGGCCGAGGGCGGTGGTCAGGAAGCCAGCCAGGGCGACCGCATCGGGACGCTTCGCGGGATCGGGGTCAAGCGCCGCGGCGATCGGCTCATCGAATGCCGTGCCGAGGTCCGGGGCGACCGACGAGACGAGCGGAGCCGGCTGCGCGGCCGACGCCGACGAGCTCCGCGATCGAGCCCGCCCGATGCGGCATCGAGCCTGTCAGTCCGGCGAACGCGGCGACGCCGAGGGCATACACGTCGCCCGGCGGCCCGGCCGCCCCGCCGGCCAGCACGTCTGGGGCCAGATAGCCCATCGTCCCGACGGCCGTCCCCGGTGCCGTCAGATCGCTCGCGTCCGGAGCGTCGTCCGATCGGGCGAGGCCGAAGTCGGCGAGCTTCGCCCGGGCCGGGGCCAGGAGGATGTTCGACGGCTTCACGTCCCGGTGTACGACACCTCGCGCATGGAGACCAGCAAGACCGTCGGCCACGGAAATGAGGATCGGGACGAGCTCGTCCGGCCCGAGGCGGCGCCCACCCGTGAGGCGATCGGCCAGAGATCCACCCGAACAGAGCTCCATGACGAAGAACGGCTCGACGCCCGCGGCGGGGTCGCCGGGTTCGACATCGAAGACCGCGACGACGCCCGGGTGGGCAGCCGCCGCCAGTGCCCGTGCCTCGCGCTCGAACCTCGCCGCGAGCACCGGGTCGCCGGCGTGATTAGGCAGCAGGATCTTCACGGCGACATCACGCTCGAGCCGTTCGTCTCGCGCTCGATGGACGGTCGCCATCCCGCCGGCGCCGAGCGGCGCGATGATCCGATAGCGGCCGGCAAGGACGGCCCCGGAGGCTGGCATACGGCCGAGCCTACTCGATGGGATAGGATCGGTTACCCGCCCAGGAGTCCCGGTGTTCGCCACGCTGCTCGGTGCGTATCCCGCCCCTTCTGATCCCGGATCGCCGGACGAAGGCGTGCGCGGTGTCATCGCGGAGCTCGAGGCGGCGGGGCTCGAGCCGCTCAGCGACGGACACGGCGCCGTGGAAGCACGTGGGCCGAGCGACGCCACGCGGATCGTCGAGGCATGGCGGCTCGCGGCGTCGTCGACGGATCGGGCGGTGAAGCAGGCGCTCGTCGGGCCGTACACGCTAGCCCGGCGGAGTGCCGGTTCCACCGCCTCGGACCCGGCAGCAGTCGCCGAACCCATCCGCGAGGCGATCGCGGCCCTGGCTGCGGCGGGTTGCCCGATGGTCGAGATCGAGGAGCCGGCGGCCGTCGACGTCGGCGACGACGAGCATGAACGGCGGCGGTTCATGGCCGGATTGCGTGCCGCGACGGCCGGTTTCGGCGACCTGGTCCACCTCTCGCTCGTCCTCGTGGGCGGGAACGTCGATTCGCTCGGGGCAGCGACGATCTACGACCTGCCGTTCTCGAGCTATGCCTTCGACCTGATCGCCGGCCCCGACAACTGGCGGCTCATCGCGCAGGCGCCGGCTGATCGGGGGATCGTGGTCGGGAGCCCTCGACCCGTCGCCTGTCGCAGGCGACCGACCGGAGGTGCTGGTCTGGGCGGCGCAGTACGCCGCGTCGATCGGTGGCCGGGGGCTCGTGCGTGTCGGCATCGCGAACGCCTCCGGGCTCGACGGGCTGACCCGCGAACGCGCCCGGGCAAAGGTGGAGGCGCTCGGTCACGCAGCGCGGGCCGCCGCCAGCACCTCGGCCGAGGAGCTGGCCGCCGTCCTGGATCCGCGCGCCATCGACATCCGGTCCGCCGCCGCCGGCCGCTATGTCCCGGCGGCGCGCCACGGGCGAAAGAGGGAATGACGGCGCCTTCGGGATCGACGCTTCCGCCGGCGCCTCGCGGGTCGCGGTTCTGGCGCATCTCCCTGCGGGTCATGTACCGCTTCCTGCGCGTGGTCGATCCGCTCATTCGATCGTGGGTGGCCAACGGCGCAGCCGGCCTCGACGGCATCGTCGAGCTCCAGGTGAGCGGGCGCCGATCCGGCCGGCAGCGCTCGGTCCTACTCACGCTCCTGAGCGCAGACGGCGAGTGGTACGTCGGCCACCCGAACGGCGATACCGAATGGACGCGCAACGCTGAGGCAGCCGGGGTTGTCCGGATCGACCCGCCCGCGGCCCACGGCAACACGTTCAAGGTGGTCAGGCTCGCCCCGGGATCGGAACGCGACGCCGTCATCGAGGCGACCCGCGTTCAGCAACCGTTCCCCGCGAACCTGATCTACCGGGCTGCCTCCCGCCACATCAGTGCGGTTGGCATCTACTTCCGCCTCGTTCCCGCCGGCTCGACCAACTCGCTCTCCTGAAACCCGATTTCGAGGTGGTTCCAATCTGGCGGAACGATCGACCAATTCGCCCGATTGAACGAGGCGGCGAGGTCTCGCCCACGGGGCGAGATTCGCGCTTGATTCCGAGCCGCCACAGTGCCAGCATGAGAGGTCTTCCGCACCAGCCATGTCGTCCCGCGCCAGGAAGCACACTCGGCGACCCGTCCGCACCGGAATCGTTCGTCCGACAGGGGAAGGAGGCTACTGGTGACCGAGCACGTTTCGCTCACGGTCAACGGCCAGCGACGCGAGGCGGAGGTCGAGCCGAGACGCCTTCTCGTCCAGCTGATCCGTGAGGACTTCGACCTCACGGGCACGCATGTCGGCTGCGACACGAGCCAATGCGGTGCCTGCACCGTCCACGTCGACGGCCACGCGATCAAGTCCTGCACGATGCTCGCCGTCCGGGCCGACGGCACCTCGGTCACGACGATCGAGGGGATGGCCTCCGGGGACGACCTCCATCCGCTCCAGCAGGGCTTCTGGGAGAAGCACGGGCTCCAGTGCGGGTTCTGCACACCGGGCATGATCATGGTCGCTGCCGACCTCCTTGCCCGGAACGCCAACCCGTCAGACGACGAGATCCGGCACGCCCTCGAGGGCAACTACTGCCGCTGTACCGGCTACCAGAACATCGTCGCGGCGATTCGCGAGGCAGCCCGAACCATGCAGGCCGGCGCCACGGCGCCCACGCCCGCGAGCTCGCAGGCCTAGGGCCGAGGAGGGAACAGCGATGGTGACTGACGTCCTCGGGGCCCCGATCAAGCGAACGGAGGATCCCAAGTTCATCACCGGCCAGGGCCGGTATCTCGACGACATCAAGCTCACGGGCATGGTCCACATGGCCATCCTCCGTAGCCCGTACGCCCACGCCAACATCCGCTCGGTCGATACCTCGGCGGCGGCGACGATGCCCGGCGTGCTGGCCGTCATCGTCGGCGCGGACATCCCCTACAACCCGTTGCCGATGGCCTGGCCGGCCGGCGGCGCGAGCGGCCTCCAGAACAACGTCAACACGCCGCGGATTCTCGCGACGGACAACGTCAAGTGGACCGGCGAGGGCGTCGCCGCGGTCATCGCGGAGACGCCGGAGCAGGCCGTCGACGCGCTCGACGGAATCGAGGTCGACTGGGAGCCGCTCCCGACGGTCGTCGACGCGGAGAAGGCGACTCAGCCGGGCGCGGTGCAGCTCCACGAGAACGCCCCGAACAACATCGTGTTCGACTGGACGGTCGGCGACAAGGCGGGCACCGACGCGGCGATCGACTCGGCGGAGGTCGTCGTACGCCAGCGCATCGTCAACCAGCGCCTCATCCCGAACCCGATGGAGGTCCGGGGCGACATCGGCTGGTACAACCCGGGCACCGATGAGTACACGATCTGGATGTCGAGCCAGACCCCGCACATCCAGCGCCTCCTGCTGGCCGCGTTCGTGACCGGCATCCCGGAGCACAAGATCCGCTGCATCAGCCCCGATATCGGCGGCGCATTCGGCTCGAAGATCTTCTGCTACGCCGACATGGCGCTCGTCATGTTCGCCAGCAAGCTGATCGGCGGCCGGCCGGTCAAGTGGGTCGAGAGCCGGGTGGAGAACTACCAGTCGACGATTCACGGCCGCGACCACATCACCTACCTCGAGATCGCCGGCAAGAAGGACGGCGAGATCACCGGCCTGCGGGTCAAGACGTACGCCAACCTCGGCGGCCGCCTGTCGACGATCGGACCGGGCATCCCGACCACGCTCTATGGCCGCGTCCTTGCCGGGCCGTACAAGTTCCCGAACGTCCACTGCGAGGTCATCGGCGTCTACACCAACACGACGTTCGTCGACGCCTATCGCGGCGCCGGCCGCCCCGAAGCGACCTATGTCGTCGAGCGGGCGATGGACCTCTTCGCGGACGAGATCGGGATGGATCCGGCGGCCATTCGCCGCAAGAACTTCCTGCCGAACGACGCGTTCCCGTACGACAACCCGTCGGGCCTGGGAACGGCCGTCAACGGCGAGAAGATCTTCATCGACTCCGGGAACTACGAGCCGGCCCTGAACAAGGCCCTCACGACTGTCGACTACTACAAGCTCGACGAGAAGAAGGAGGAGGCGCGCAAGCGCGGCAAGCTCCTCGGCGTCGGCCTCAGCACGTACATCGAGGTCTGCGGCGTCGCGCCGTCGAAGTGGGTCGGTGCCGTCGGCGAGGGCTGGGGCGCGGCGATGTGGGAGTCGGCCAACCTCAAGGTCCATCTCACCGGCAAGATCATCCTGACGATGGGCACCCAGCCGCAGGGCCAGGGCCACGAGACAACCTACGCCCAGATCATCTCCAGCGAGCTCGGCGTGCCGATGGAGGACATCATCGTCCAGCACTCCGACACGCTCGGCACGCCGTTCGGCTACGGGTCGTACGGCAGCCGGACATCGTCGGTCGGCAGCACGGCCGCGATCAAGGCGGCCGGCAAGGTCCGCGAGAAGGCGAGGCGCTATGCCGCCCACATGCTGGAGGCGAACGTCGAGGACATCGAGGTCGAGGGCGCCAGCTTCCGGGTCAAGGGCTCGCCCGACAAGGTCAAGACGCTCCAGGAGATCGCATTCGCGATCGACCTCGGCTTCAGCCTCCCCGACGGGATGGAGCCGTATCTCGACGAGACCGCGTACCACGACACCCCGAACTGCACATTCCCCTTCGGGACCCACATCGCGATCGTCGAGATCGACGAGGAGACCGGCAACGTGGACCTTGTCCGCTACGTCGCCGTCGACGACGTCGGCAACAAGATCAACCCGCTGATCGTCGACGGCCAGCTCCACGGCGGCATCGCCCAGGGCGTCGGCCAGGCGCTCTGGGAGGGCGCCATCTACAGCGACGACGGCCAGCTCCAGACCGGCTCGATGATGGACTACGCGGTGCCGCGAGCGTCGTGGTTCCCGAACCTCGAGCTCGACGAGACCGTCACCCCGTCGCCGGTCAATCCGATCGGGGTGAAGGGCGTCGGCGAGGCCGGCACGATCGCCAGCACGGCGGCCGTCGCCAACGCCGTCATCGACGCCCTGTCGCCGCTCGGGATCAGACACCTCGACATGCCGTACACCGCGCAAACGGTCTGGCGAGCGATCCAGGGCGCGAAAGGCGGGGCAACGGGCGCCGCCGATCGCACGAACGGCTCGAACGGGAAGGGAGGCCCGGCATGATCCCGGCGGCGTTCGAATACACCCGTCCGGCCTCACTCGACGAAGCGATTGCCGCCGTCGGTAGCGGTGGCAAGGTCATCGCCGGTGGCCAGAGCATCCTCCCGCTCCTGAAGCTGCGGGTCGCCGCGGCGGACCGGCTCGTCGACATCGCCCGGCTCACGGAGTTGAAGGGCTACCGGAAGCAGCCGGACGGTGGCGTCGAGATCGGCGCGCTGACGACGTATGCCGAGTGGCAGGCGTCCACGACGATGGCGTCGGTAGCCGAGGCGATCGACGATATCGCCGACGTCCAGGTCCGCAACATGGGCACGATCGGCGGCTCGATCGCCCACGCCGATCCGGGCTCGGACGCCCCGGCCATCGCCCTCGCGTTCGGCGGCTCTGCCGTCCTGCGCGGGCCCGGCGGTGAGCGGGTCGTCCCGCTCGACGGGTTCTTCGAGGGGCCCTTCACAACCGGAATCCGGAGCGACGAGATCCTGGTTGCGATCCGGCGCGGACCGGTACCCGAGGGTGCCGGCTTCGCTTACCGCAAGCTCCCGCAGCCCGCGTCGGGCTATTCGATCGTCGGCGTCGCCGCGCTGATCGCGATGAGCGGCGGCAAGATCTCGCACGCCGGCATCGGCGTCACCGGTGTCCACGAGCATCCCTATCGGGCCGAGGACGTCGAGGCCGCGCTCGTCGGGACCGATGGGAGCGAGGCGGCGATCGCCGCTGCGGCCGCCCACGTGACGGATGGGGTGGAGATCAACAGCGATATCCACGCCGACGCCGTCTACCGGGCGGCGATGGCCGTGGTCTACACCAAGCGGGCGATCGAGGGCGCTCTCGGCCGCTGAGGCCGGGCTTCGTTCCGGCGGGTGCGACTCGAGCGAATCGTCCCGGGTCGCCGCCCGCCTGATTCGCTCGTCGACGCCGTGCTGACGCGCGACCTCGTCGTCGGCGGGTCGCGCTGGGCGAAGGGCCGGCGGCTGACGGCGGCCGATCTCGACGCGCTCGGCTCGAACAGCCTGCCGGTCGTCGACCCGGTCACGGTGCTGATCCTCGAGCCTGGTGACATGCACGAGGACGACGCCGCGCTTCGACTTGCCGAAGCCGTGGCCGGCCCCGGGCTGAAGCAACGCGGCCCGGTTCAGAGCCGCGTTGACCTTCTCGCCGAGCACGACGGAGTACTCCACGTCAGGTCCGCCGATCTGGAGCGGATGAACCGGCTCGACCCCCTCGAGGTCTTCACCCGCCTTGAAGGATCGATCGTTTCCGCCGGCGACCTGGTGGCCAGCGTGAAGGTGGCACCCCACGTCGTGGCCGGGAGCGTCGTGGATGCGGGCATTCGGATCGCGGCTCGCTCCCGACAGCCGCTCGTGACTGTTGCGCCATTCCGACCGATGCGCGTGTCGGTCGTCGTCAAGGAGTCGCTCCGGGCCGCCGACCGGCCACGGTTCGAGGGCAGCGTCCGGGCGAAAGTCGAGAGCCTCGGCTCGACCGTCGTCGGGATCGCCTACGTGGCGGACCACGACGACCCCGTGACGGCCGCCCTGTCGGCGGTCACGAAGGGACCCGAACGTGCAGATGTCGTCCTGACTGCCGGCGGTCGTTCGACCGATCCGTCCGATCCGTTCTTCACCGCGATCGACCGCCTTGGTGGGCGTGTCGTTCGGCAGGGCGTCCCGGCTCATCCAGGCTCGATGCTGTGGCTTGCCAAGGTCGGCCGAACCGCGATCCTCGGCCTGCCGACGTGCGGGGCGTACTCAAAGGCAACGGCCGCCGACCTCCTCCTCCCTCGGTTGCTGACTGGCGAACCGCCGACTCGGACGACCGTTTCGCACCTCGGCCACGGCGGCGTCCTGACTCGCGAGATGCGCTTCCGCTTTCCGCCGTACGCTCGCGAGCTTGATGCGCCTGATGGTTGAGCGCCCCGCCGCAGTCGTCTTGTCAACGGGGCCGGTGTAGATTCGGTTTGATGGCTGATCCTCTCGAAGCCCCCGTTCCGCCGACCGGCTCGGCCGCCCTCGGCACGATCGAGGGGATTCAGGACGCGTTCCTCGCCCGCGACTACATCTGTGACCGCTCGCTCGCGACGGCGACATTCCTCGCCCTCCAGCTCGCCCGGCCGCTCCTCCTCGAGGGCGAGGCGGGCGTCGGCAAGACGGAGCTCGCGAAGGTCCTCGCGGCGAGCCTGGGCTCGCGGTTGATCCGGCTGCAGTGCTATGAGGGCCTCGACGTCAACGCGGCTGTCTACGAGTGGAACTATCCGCGCCAGATGCTCGAGATCCGCCTGCTCGAGGCGCGCGGCGAGGCGACATCGGCGAACGCCCACGACATCTTCGGGCCCGACTTCCTCATCCGCCGGCCGCTCCTCCAGGCACTCGAGGCCGACCCGACGGAAGAGCCGCCGGTGCTCCTCATCGACGAGATCGACCGCGCCGACGAGGAGTTCGAGGCATACCTCCTCGAGATCCTCTCCGACTTCCAGGTGACCGTGCCGGAGATCGGGACGATCAAGGCCGATCGCCCACCTCGGGTCATCCTCACGTCGAACCGGACGCGCGAGGTCCACGACGCGCTCAAGCGCCGCTGCCTGTATCACTGGATCGACTACCCATCGGCCCAGAAGGAGTTCGAGATCGTGTCGGCCCGCGTGCCCGGAGGCGCCGGAACGGCTGGCCCGCGAGGTCGTCGGCTTCGTCCACCGCCTGCGCGAGGCGGACCTGACGAAGGTGCCCGGGATCGCCGAGACGCTCGACTGGGCCGCGGCGCTCCTGTCGCTCGGTGCCCGCGAGCTCGCCCCGGGGCTCGTCGACGAGACGCTCGGTGTCGTCCTGAAGTACGAGGAAGACATCCGGCGCGTCCGCGGCGAGACGACGCGCCGGTACCTCGCCGAGGCGGCTGCACAGTCCTGACCTGATGGCCATGAGCCACGCTCCCGATCCCGCGATCGTCCAGTCGCCCAGCGGCGAGGTCGACGGGAGGCGGCTGCTCGCAGAGGCGGTCGGTTTCGGGCGGGCGCTCCGGGCGGCCGGCCTGTCGATCGATCTCGGCGCCGCGGTCGACTACGCCCGGGCGCTGACCCTGGTCGACCTCGGCCACCGTGAGACCGTCCGAGCGGCCGGCGCCTCGGTCTTCGTCCGCCGCCGTGACGATCGCGAGATCTACGATCGCGTCTTCGATCGCTGGTGGCGCCGGCGCGGCAGTCGCCTACCCGGCGAGGGACCGCAGAGCGCTGTGCCCCGCGAGGACGCGCCCCCCGGCGCCGAGGAGGCTGAAGGCACCACGGCCGATCCCGAGGATGCCGACTCCGGCAAGGAGGGCACGGTCGACGGCATCCCGATGCCGATGCCCGGTGGCGACGAGTCGGTCGACGAGGCCGACATCGATGGCCACGTGGCCGCGCCGGATGCCTACAGCGCCGCCGAGGCGCTCCGCCACCGCGACTTCGACCGGATGACCCCGGCCGAGCTGCGCGACGCCGAGCGACTCGTCGATCTCCTCGAGCCTCGCCTGGAGCTGCGCCGGACCCGTCGATACGAGCTCCATCACCATGGCCGGCTGCTCGCGCCGCGGGCGATGCTTCGCCGCAATCTCGCCACCGGCGGCCAGTTCACCGAATGGGTCTGGCGGAGGACCGTCAAGCGGCCGCGCAAGATCGTCGTTCTGTGCGACATCTCCGGCTCGATGGAACGCCACTCGCGGCTCCTCCTCCGGTTCATCCAGGCACTGTCGGCCTCGTCCGCGGTGCGGACCGAGTCGTTCGTGTTCGGGACGAAGCTGACCCGGGTGACGCGGCTCCTCCGCGATCGAGATCGCGATCGCGCGCTGGCGAAGGTCGCCGACGCCGTCAGCGACTGGGCCGGCGGGACGCGGATCGGCGAGTCATTCCGCGAGTTCAACCTGCGCTGGGCCCGCCGGACGCTGCGGACGAGCGGGATCGTCATCGTCGTCTCGGACGGCTGGGATCGCGGCGATCCCGCGCTCGTCGCGACCGAGACGGCACGGCTCCGCCGCAACTGCCATCGGCTCGTCTGGCTCAACCCGCTGGCCGGGACGCCCGGCTACGAGCCGCTCGCCGGCGGGATGCGAGCGGCCTACCCGTACATCGACGACTTCCTGCCGGCCGGCACGGTCGCCAGCCTCGAGCGGCTCGGCGAGATCCTGGCCGGCGTCCGCTCGAGCGATGTCCGGCGGGGCGGCGAGGCAGCGGCTTCGGCAGACGCCGGCGCCCGCGTCACGATTCGCGAGCTCACGCCGCCACGGGCAGTATTCCCGGGCCACGTCCCGCCGACCGAGGCGAGGCCGCTCCGATGAAGGAGCTGCTGCCCACGCTCGAGGCCTGGCGGCGCGACGGCGTCGGGATCGGGCGAGCCGTCGTCGTCCGGACGTTCGGCTCGGCGCCGCGGCCGGAGGGCGCCGTCCTGCTGCGCGCCGACGACGGGCGGATCGCTGGGTCGGTCAGCGGCGGCTGTGTCGAGGGGGCGGCCGCGGAGGAGATCGAGCGGGCCCGCGGCGACGGCCACGCCCGGGTGATCCGCTACGGGATCAGCGACGAGGAGGCGTGGGACGTCGGCCTGGCATGCGGCGGGACGATCGACGTGCTCATCGAGCCGGTCCTGCCGGCGGCGGTGGAGATCGGGGCACGCGACCGGAGCGTCGCCGTTGCGACGCTCCTGCCGCCGGATGCGCCGCCGGCCGAGTTCGGGCGCGTTCACGCCCGGCGACGGCGCGCTCCCGCAGCCACAGATCGTCCTGGCCGCCGACGGCATCGTGGAGGGGTCGCTCGGATCGCCCGGTGCTGACGCAGCGCTCGCCGAGGCAGCCAGCGAGGCACTCCTGCGCGGGACGTCCCGGACCGTCGAGATCGAGGGTCGGTCGGTGTTCGTCGAGGCCTTTCCTGCACGGCCGCGGCTGGTCGTCGTCGGCGCGGTCGAGGTCGCCCGGTCGCTCGTCCGGTTCGCCCGCGAGCTCGGGTTCGAGACGATCGTCGTCGACGGCCGGGCATCGTTCGCGACGCCCGAGCGCTTCCCGGCGGACCAGGTCGACCGGCTCATCGTCGGCTGGCCGGACGAGGTCGCCGACGAGATCGGGCTCGGACCGGACGACGCCGTCGCCGTCCTGACCCACGACGTCAAGTTCGACGAGCCCGCGATCGTCGAGGCGCTCCGACGCAACTGCCGATATGTCGGCGCGGTTGGCAGCCGCAAGACCCAGGGCGATCGGCGCGAACGACTTCGGGCGGCCGGGGTGGCGGACGACGAGCTGGCGAGGCTGCGCGGCCCTGTCGGCCTCGACCTGGGAGGACGAGCGCCGGCCGAGACGGCCCTGGCGATCATGGCGGAGATCATCGCGAACCGGTACGGGGGAAGTGGCATTCCGATGCGTGAGGCGGTGGCCGGAGCCACCAGATGAACGTTGCCGCGATCGTGCTCGCGGCCGGCGCGTCGAGCCGATTCGGGTCGCCGAAGGCGCTCGCGCTCCTGGAGGGACGGCCACTCCTCGAGCATGTCCTCGATGCCGTCCGAACCGCCGGGATCGACGATATCGTCGTCGTCCTCGGTCACGGGGCGCAGGAGATCGAGGACGGGATCGACTGGCTTTCGGAGCAACGGGTCCGGAACCCCGATCCGCGGTACCTCTCCGGCTCGCTCCAGATCGGACTCGCGGCGGCGCTCGATATCGAGCCGCCGGTGAAGGGCGTGGTCGTGGTCCTTGGCGACCAGCCGCGGACCCGGCCGGAAGTGATCCGGGCATTGATTGCGGCCGCTCGATCGGGCGACCGCCCGGTGATCATCCCGCGCTACTCGGAGGGCGGGGGCGCGAACCCCGTGCTGCTGCGGGCCGACGGCTTCGGGCTGGTCGACGAAGCGAGCGGCGACCGTGGCCTCGGGCCCCTTCTCTCGTCGGATCCGGAACTCGTCCTCGAGGTGCCGGTCGGCGGCTCGAACCCCGACATCGATCGACCCGTCGACCTGGCCGAGCTCGCCTGGGCCGAGCGGGTCCGCGCCAACCGCGAGCAGGTCGATCGTGTCCGAGAGGTCCCCGACGGCGCCGACTTCTACGCCCCGGTCAGCGGGCTCTTCCGGGTCGATCCCGATCGACAGGACGACCCTGTCCTTGACGCGCTACTCGCCCTCGCCGTGCCGGGCGAGACGTGGCTCGACATCGGAGCGGGGGCCGGGCGGTTCGCCCTTCCGCTCGCCCGCGTCGCGGGCGAGGTCGTCGCGATCGAGCCGTCGGTGGCGATGCTCGACGCCCTGCGCGAGGAGATGTCGAGCCATGGGATCGCGAACGTCCGGCCGATCGAGGCCCGCTGGCCGATGGACGACCCGCCGAAGGGCGACGTCGGGCTGATCGCGCACGTCAGCTACGACATCGAGGCGATCGGGCCGTTCCTCCGAGCGATCGAGGCGTCAGCGGAGCGCCTCTGCGTCGCGGTGCTGATGGAGAAGCAGCCCGCGTCGGTTGCCGACCCGTTCTGGCCGATCGTCCACGGCGAACCGCGCCTCTCCCTGCCGGCGCTGCCCGAGCTGGTCGAGCTGCTCGAGGCCGGCGGCCGCTCTCCGACCGTGACGACCGTCGAGCGCGAGCCGCGCCGCTTCGCGAGCCGCCAGGAGCTCGAGGGCTTCCTGCGACGCCAGCTCTGGATCGCCGACGGCGGCGAGAAGGAGCGCCGGTTCGACGCGGCGCTCGACGAGCTCATCGTCGGGGACGCCGACGGCGGGTTCGGCCTCGCCAGCCAGACCGCGTCGCCGATCGGGATCGTGACGTGGACCAGAGTCGACGGGAGGGACTGACATGGCCGAGGAGACGCTGGGCGACCGCACCAAGCCGGTGTGTCCAATCTGCGGCAACGACACGTTCACCCAGGAGAAGGGCAAGATCGACAGCCAGTGGGGGATCACCGCCCATCGCGTGACGATGCTCATCTGCGAGCGATGCGGCTTCGTGCTCCAGTTCTATGAGGGCAACACGATCTTCGACTTCGATTAGGGTCGTTGCCCCGGCGGCTCTCTGCCAACCAATCACCAGGTGAGAATGGGCCGTCGCCTCGGTTGCCAGCCGCTCACCATGAGCTCAATTGGCATACAGACAGCGGCGTGTTGACGCGACTTCGTGCGTGGGCCGGCTTGGCCGCCCGTCCGTGGCGCCGCCCGATTCTCATCAGGCGACCAAATGGCAGGGAGGACCGATCGCCGGGCGGACCGTAGCTCGAATTCGGAAGGGCCCGCTCCTCCTTCTCGATGCTCCCATTCGCAAGGCTGCTACCGGTGCATCTAGTGTGCCCCTCGGCCTCGACCACAGAGCAGATCCCGGCGGGTTGACGCGTGGTCGTGCACGGTCCGCGCATCTCGCGATGGTTCAGCCCGTGATTACGGGCACGTGTAGCACCCTGACGACTATCGCTGGACTCACGATCGCGGGAAGAGATGGACCGCGATCTCGCGGGCGATCGCCTCCGGATCGTCGCCCAGGGCCGGCGGCAGGTTTCCGTCGAGATAGAGCGTCGCGAGGCCGTGGACCAAGGCCCAGGCGGCGACGCCCGCCCGCAGCGTGTCCGAGCGAGGGTCGAGCGGGACGGAGCCGATCGGCCCGTAGAGGGCGTCGCGCGACCGCTCCTGAGCGGCGGCCAGGGCTGGATCCTCAACTCGCAGCAGCTCCGGCCGGAACATCACGTCGAAATGCGCCCGATGCCGAACGGCGAATCCGACGTACGCGACGCCGACCTCGAGAAAGCTGCTTGTGCGCGCGAATGCGACTTCCAGCTCGTCGGCTAACAGGTCGAAGCCCTCGGCAGCGATCGCCGTCAGGAGGCCGGCCTTGTCGCCGAAGTGATGGGCGGGCGCCGCGTGTGAGACCCCCGCCCGGCGGGCGAGCTCGCGGAGGCTGACGCTGGCCGGCCCGGCGTCCTCGATCGACCCGAGCGCCTCGTCGATGAGAGCGCGCCGCAGATCGCCGTGGTGATACCTACGTTTGCCATCGGTGGCGGTCATGCGTCGAGGGTAGCGCGCCATCTTGTCATTGACAAGTTCTGCCCGTCCACCTATCTTGACGGCGACAAGTTCTCACCTGAGGCGACCATCGATGGAACCGACGCTCATCCTCTCCCAGGCAGCCCTGACGACCGCCGGCACGCTGCTGTTGACGATCGTCGCGGTCGAGTTCGGGGGCTTCTACGTTCTTCGGCTGGTGACCGGTCGCCAGGAGGCGACGCCGTTCCAGAAGACGTTCGCCCGGGCCGGCCATGCCCATGCGGGCGTGCTCGTGAGCCTCGCCCTCATCTGCCAGATCTTCGCCGATGCGGCCGGCCTCGACGGACTGCTGGCGACCTTCGCCCGGACGGGCGTGCCGCTTGCCGCGATCCTCATCCCGGCCGGCTACTTCTTCTCGTCCGCTGGGCGGGGAGTCACCGAGCCGAACCGGCTGATCGTCCTGATCTACGCGGGAGCGGTCTCGCTCGCGCTCGGAGTCGTGGCTCTCGGGATCGGCCTGCTCAGCTGACCGGGACGCCTGCCGGCTGCATCGCCGCGAGGCGGCCGATCACGGCGTCGGCGAGGGCATCGACGTCGGCTTCGGTCGTCGGCGTGGACATTGCCCCCATGCCGCGAGGGGCGAGATGGAAGCCATCGACGAGGAGGCCGAGGAAGAGCGCCTCGGTGGCTGAGAGGCCGTCGTCGCTCGTGAGTGTCGGCCCCGGGAACACCTGGAAGAGCGAGGCGATTCCATCGACCCGGGCGTCGAGGCCGTGGGACGCAATGCCCGCCTGAAGGCGTTCGCGAGCTCGGTCGCCGAGAGTCCCGAGCCGCTCGTAGCGGGCCGGCGTGAGGTGTCGCAGCGTTGCCAGGCCGGCGGCCGCGCCGACGGGATTCCCGTTGAACGTGCCACCGTGGCTCAGCGCGCCGGGCCGTCGCGCATCGAAGCGATCCATGATGTCGGCCCGTCCGCCGAACGCAGCGAGCGGGTAGCCGCCGCCGATGATCTTGCCGAGCGTCGTCAGGTCCGGCCGGACGCCGAACACGCCCTGGGCGCCGTTCGGGCCGATCCGGAACGCGATGATCTCGTCGAAGATCAGGACGGCGCCGATGCGATCGGCATAGTCGCGGAGGAAGCGCAGGAAGGCGGGGTCGGCCACCCGAACGCCGCCCGCACCCTGGACCGGCTCGACGATGATCGCGGCGACATCCGATGTGCGGCTCGCGAGGGCCGCCTCGACCCCGTCCGGGTCGTCCCACGGCAGCTCGACGACGAGGTCGGAGACGGCCGCAGGAATGCCCGGCGTGCCCGCGAGTGCCGTGTCGTGCGTCCCGTGGTAGGCCTTCGCGAACTTCGCCAGCAGCGGTCGGCCGGTGAACGCCCGGGCGGCGCGGATCGCGAACATCGTTGCCTCGGTGCCCGGAGTTCGTGAACCGAAGGCGCTCGACCGACGGCAACCGGCCGCGGATCTCCTCGGCCAGCTCGATCTCGACCTCGGTCGGGGCGGCGAAGGCCGAGCCGCGCCGGACCTGGCGCCTCGACGGCGGCGACGACGCTCGGGATGGGCGTGGCCGAGGATCAGCGACGTGTAGTTGCCAAGGAAGTCGCGGTATTCGTTGCCGTCGACGTCCCACGTCCGCAGCCCCTCGCCGCGGACCATGTACGGCGGATACGGCGGGTTGAAGACGGTCGTCCGGGTCGAGCCGCCGGGAATCGACCGCGTCGCCCGCTCGAACAGGGCAGCGGAGCCGGGCGTGCGGGCGAGGTAATTGTCGATCAGGGTCATCGGCCGAGTGTGGCGCTCGCCGCGAGCGACCGCAAGCGAAGAGCCGGCCCGGCCGACCCAGACGTCGGCCGAATCGCCTCTCGCCCAGTGCGTCAATAACGGCTGGTAAGTCGAGGCTGGGGATGAGCCCGAAGGAAGTCGGCTGCCGACACCGCTGCGCGCAGGCAGTGGCAGCCCCAGGAGATCCAGCAACTCCGCGATGAGTTCCGCGGCGTCCGGGGGTCGTATTGTCGAACCCGCTACCGAGGAGGACTTCTGATGCGCAGCGTGACCTATTCGATGGGCGTCTCGCTTGACGGCTACATCGTCGGGCCGGACGGCGGCTTCGACTGGACGGCGCCCGACAAGGACGTTTTTCGCTTCTGGATCGACGAGATTCGAGGGGTCGGCGTCCACCTGATGGGACGACGGCTGTACGAGACGATGCTCTATTGGGAGACCGCCGACCAGGATCAATCGCTAGACGACGCAGAGCTGGAGTGGGCCGCACTGTGGAAGCCGCTCCCGAAGGTGGTGTTCTCCACCACGCTGTCGGAGGTGCAGGGCAACGCCCGCCTGGCTTCCGGCGGCCTCGCGGAGGAGATCGATCGGTTGCGAGCCGAGCCGGGGGAGGGCGACATCGCGATCGGCGGCGCGACGCTCGCCGCCGAGGTGGCCGCGTTGGGTCTCATCGACGAGTACCAGGCCATGGTCTACCCAGTGCTGGTCGGCGGTGGCATTCCGTTCTTTCCCCGGCACGAGCGCCGGGTGGACCTCGAACTCGTCGAGACCCGCACGTTCAGCTCGAAGGTCGTCTACCTCCGCTACCGAGTCACGCGCTAGCCGCCTCACCTTGGAGTCAGGTGTCATCCTTGACATGTGACTATTTGGTCACATATATTGGGCGGCGTGACGGACGACCCGATGGCACCGGCGTTCCGGGCGCTTGGCGACCCGAGCCGTCGGCGGCTCCTCGATCGGCTCTTCGAGCGCGATGGCCAGACGCTCGGCGAGCTGTGCGCGCACCTGCCGTCGATGACCCGGTTCGGGGTCATGCGACACCTGGGCGTGCTGGAGGATGCGGACCTCGTCACGACGCGCAAGGAAGGTCGCGAGAAGCGGCACTTCCTGAACCCCGTCCCGATCCGGCTCGTCCACGATCGCTGGATCAGCAAGTACGCAGAGCCCGTCGTCGGTGCGATGGCGGCCATCAAGACCCACCTGGAGGCCGAGATCATGTCCAGCCCTGATCACGTCTATGCCGTCTACATCAAGGCCTCGCCCGACCGAGTCTGGCGAGCGGTCACCGATGGCGTCGAGACCGAGCAGTACTACTACGGGACCCGCGTGACTTCCGATTGGTCGAAAGGCGGCCGGATCGTCTACGAGTACCCCGACGGTTCGGTCGCGGCCGACGGCGAGGTCCTCGAGATCGATCCGGGCCGGCTCGTGACGATGTCATTCCACGCCCGATGGGATCCCGAGGTGGATGCCGCCGGACCCGTCCGAATGACCTGGGAGATCGAGCCGACGCCGGACGGGAGCTCGAAGCTCACCGTCACCACGGCCGGCCTCGTCGCCGGGACGAAGATGGCCGAGGAGTTCTCCGGCGGCATCGTGTACATCGTTTCCGGCCTCAAGACGCTCGTTGAGACAGGTGCGCCGATGGCGGTTCCGGTCGAGGCCAGCTGAGCCGGGCCGCGGGCTCGCGGGAGCGCTCCTGAGGGGCCGATTCCGCCATACGCCACGTGCGGTGGCGCTATCGGATGGATCCGCGCTCGAATCCGCCATACGTCCACTGGGGGTGGCGTAAGGCAAGGTCTGGCGCGGATTCGGCTTTCAACCCGCTCGTTGGCATCGGATCGTGGCCATAGTGCCATCTCCAGTGGCGTTAGGCGGAAGCATCGGGCCGGGCCCGCACCACCCCGACCGTGCGCAAATATCGTTGACGCTCCAACAATCGACAGCGCATACTCGGCGCTCAGCAGCGGACCCCGGCTGGACCACCGTCTCGGCCCGGCCGTCGGCCCGACCGCCACCGCCGTGCCCGTCCGATTCGACGGGCCGAGCCGCAAGGCACCTTGGTGAGGAGGACGGTCGCGCAATGATTCCGGCTTCGTTTGACTATGTGCGTCCTGCAGATCTCGACGAGACGCTCAAGATCCTCACCGAGCGCGAAGGAGAGGCAAAGCTCCTCGCCGGCGGCTACAGCCTCATCCCGTTGCTCAAGCTTCGTCTGGCCCAACCCGGCCTCTTGGTGGATTTGCGCGACGTCGCCGGCCTCGACGGCATCCTCTGGACCGACGATGGGCTGCGGATCGGCGGGCGGGTCACCCACCGACGGATCCGGGACGACGAAACGATCAAGGCGCGACTGCCGCTCCTCCACGACACGGCGGGACTGATCGGCGACCCGCAGATCCGCAATCGCGGCACGATCGGCGGCTCTGTTGCGCACGCCGATCCCTCGTCCGACTGGCCGGCGGTCCTCATCGCGACCCGCGCGACGATCATCTGTCGGAGCAGCCAGGGCACGCGTCAGCTGGTCGCTCGCGACTTCTTCATCGACACCTTCCAGACGGCGATCGGGCCCACGGAGGTCCTCGTCGAGATCGTCATCCCGAACCCCGGAGCGAGATCGGGCGGCGCCTACCGCAAGCTCGAGCGTCGCGCCGGCGACTTCGCGACCGTCGGTGTCGCCGTCCAGATCCGGCTCGGCGACGACGGGAAGATCGCCGAGGCCGGCATCGGGCTGACCGCCGTCGGTGACGCGCAGTTCGCCGCGACCGACGCAGAGCAGCTGCTCATCGGCGCGCAACCGAGCGAGGAGTTGTTCCGCAGGGCAGGCGAAGCGGCCGCCGCCCAGAGCAACCCGAGCGACGACAGCCACGGGCCGGCCGACTACAAGCGGGCGATGGTCGACGAGATGACGACGCGGGCGCTGCGCGCGGCCGCCGAACGCGCAACGGGCGCTTAGGGAGACCGCGATGAGCACTCAGCACGTCACCGTCACCGTCAACGGCGAATCCCGCGAGGCCGACGTCGAGCCGCGCCTTCTCCTGGTCCATCTGCTCCGCGACGTCTTTCTGCTGACCGGCACCCACATCGGCTGCGACACGAGCAACTGCGGCGCGTGCACCGTCCACGTCGACGGCGAGAGCGTCAAGTCCTGCACGATGTTCGCCGTCCAGGCAGACGGGGCCGACGTCAAGACGATCGAGGGGATGGCCGACGGCGCCAATCTCCACGTGCTCCAGCAGGCGTTCTGGGACCAGCATGGCCTCCAGTGCGGCTTCTGTACCCCGGGGATGATCATGCAGGCGGCGTGGCTGCTCGGCCAGAACGAGAAGCCCACCGAGGCCGAGATCCGGGAGGGGATCAGCGGCAACCTCTGCCGCTGCACGGGCTACGTCAACATCGTCAAGTCGATCCAGCAGGCCTCGGGCCAGCTCGACTTGGGCGAGGCGGCGCCTGTCGAGGCGGCCGAGACCATTGAAGCGGCACCGGCGAGCTGAGGGCGACGAGATGGCAAGCGAGACGCTCCAGACCACTCCCGAAATCGGAGGCATGGGCCACTCCGTCAAGCGCAAGGAGGATCCGCGGTTCATCCGCGGCGCCGGCCAGTACATCGACGACCTCGTCCTGCCGGGCATGCTCTGGCTGGACATCGTCCGCAGCCCGTACGGCCATGCGACGATCAAGGGGATCGACGCCTCCGAGGCGCTCAAGGTCCCGGGCGTCGCCGCCGTCGTCACCGGCAAGGACCTGGAGGGCTACGGCCTCCACTGGATGCCGACCCTTGCCGGCGACCAGCAGATGGTGCTGCCGACCGACACGGTGATGTACCAGAGCCAGGAGGTCGCGGCTGTCATCGCGACATCCAGGTATGCAGCCGCCGACGGCGTCGCCGCGGTCCTCGTCGACTACGAGCCGCTGCCCGTCATCGTCGATCCGTTCAAGGCTCTCGAAGAGGGTGCGGCCGTCCTCCGACCGGACCGCGGACCGGACAAGCAGAACAACCACATCTGGCACTGGGAGTCGGGGGACAAGGCCAACGCAGACGCCGCCATCGCGAGCGCCGATGTCACGGTCTCCGAGGACATCTACATTCCGCGCATCCACGTCGCGTCGATCGAGACCTGCGGCTGCATCGCCGACTGGGACCCCGTCCGTCAGCAGCTGACGCTGCACCTGACGAGCCAGGCGCCCCACGCCATCCGGACTGTCCTGGCCCTTGTTGCGGCGGGCGCCGGCCTCCCGATCTCCGAGCAGAACATCCGGGTGAAGACCCACGACATCGGCGGCGGGTTTGGAGGCAAGGTCCCGGTGTACCCGGGCTATGTGCTCGCGGTCGCGGCGTCGTTCCTGATCGGCAAGCCGGTCAAGTGGATCGAGGACCGCTCGGAGAACCTCCAGGCCGACTCGTTCGCTCGCGATTACCACATCCATGCCGAGATGGGGGCGACGAAGGACGGCAAGATCACCGGGCTCAAGGTCAAGACGATCGCGGATCACGGCTACACCGACGCCGCCGCCGACCCGTCCAAGTTCCCGGCCGGGTTGTTCAACGTCATCACCGGCTCGTACGACTTCCCGAACGCGTTCGTCGAGGTCGACGGGGTCTACACGAACAAGCCGCCCGGCGGCGTCGCCTATCGCTGCTCGTTCCGGGTGACCGAGGCGGTCCACGCGATCGAGCGGATGGTCGACATCCTCGCCCACGACATCGGCAAGGATCCGGCCCAGCTGCGGATGGAGAACTTCATCCAGCCGGAGCAGTTCCCGTACAAGACACCGACCGGCTGGGAATACGACTCGGGCAACTATCCGGCGGCGCTCAAGCTGGCGATGGAGATGATCGACTACGAGGGGCTCCGCAAGGAGCAGCTCGAGAAGCGCGCCCGCGGCGAGCTGATGGGCATCGGCATCTCGTCGTTCACCGAGATCGTCGGGGCAGGCCCGTCCCACGATTTCGACATTCTCGGCCTGAAGATGTTCGACTCATGCGAGATCCGGGTTCATCCGACCGGCAAGGTCCTCGCCCGGATCGGCGTCCAGACCCAGGGCCAGGGCCACGAGACGACGTTCGCCCAGATCATCGCGGAAGAGCTTGGATTCCCGGTCGGCGACATCAAGATCGAGTACGGCGACACCGACACGGCGCCGTACGGACTTGGCACGTATGCCTCGCGGTCGACGCCGGTCGCGGGCGCGGCGACGGCGATGGCCTCCCGCAAGATCAAGGACAAGGCCCGCAAACTCGCCGCCCACCTCCTCGAGGCGAACGAGGACGACCTCGAGTGGACGAACGGCAAGTTCAGCGTCAAGGGCTCGCCGGATCGGTCGAAGACGATCCAGGAGATCACGTTCGCCGCCTACACGAATCACCCGGCGGGGATGGAGGCCGGCCTCGAGGCGGTCAGCTACTACGACCCGCCGAACCTGACCTTCCCGTTCGGCAGCTACATCTGCGTCGTCGACATCGACAAGGGAACCGGACAGGTGACCGTCCGCCGATTCGTCGCAGTCGACGACTGCGGCAACATCATCAACCCGATGATCGTCGACGGCCAGATCCACGGCGGCCTGACAATGGGCTTCGCTCCGGCCCTCTACGAGGAGATGAGCTACGACGAGAATGGGACGAACCAGGCCGGAACGTTCATGGACTACCTCCTGCCGACGGCGATCGAGACGCCCGCCTGGGAGGTCGCGAAGACCGTGACGCCCTCGCCGCATCACCCGATCGGCGCCAAGGGAGTGGGGGAGTCGGCGACGGTCGGCGCCCCGCCGGCGATCGCCAACGCCGTCGTCGATGCGTTGTGGCACCTCGGGGTACGCAACATCGACATCCCGATCACGCCGCAGAAGGTCTGGCGGATCCTCCGTGACAAAGGGGTCAGCGCCTGAACGCGGCGAGGCGATTCCCCAACCTGAGCCTCAGTAGCGATCGTCGAACGCCGATCGTTCCGACGACGCGCGAGCGGCGCCACCGATGACGCGGATCGACCTGTTCGGGCGTGCCGCCGAGCTCGCGGCCGCCGGACAGCCGTTTGCGTTCGCGACGGTCGTCGCGGTCGCCCGACCGACGTCGGCCCGGCCCGGAGCGCACGGGATCGTCCACCCGGACGGCTCGATCGAGGGCTGGGTCGGCGGGTCCTGCGCCCAGCCGGTCGTGGTCCGCGAGGCGCTCCACGCGCTCGCCGACGGCCAGCCGCGCCTCCTCCGCCTGTCGCGAGACGCGCCGGCCGAGGGCCGGCGCGGCGATGGGATCATCGAGCTCGTCATGACCTGCCATTCCGGGGGAACGCTGGAGATCTACGTGGAACCGAACCTCCCGGCGCCGCTCCTGTGGGTGGCCGGCACGACACCGATCGCCGGCGCCCTCGTCGAACTCGGGACAGCCGCCGGCTTCCGGGTGACGCTGTTCGACCCGATCGCAGAGGCCGGAGCCTTCCCGAAGGCAGCCCAGGTGCGATCGGATACGAATCTCGTTGCCGTCGATCCGCAGTCGAGTCCATACATCGTCGTGGCAACGCAGGGCCAGTGGGACGAGGAGGCGCTCGCAGGGGCGCTTCGTCGCGACGCCCGCTACGTCGGCCTTGTCGCCTCGCCCACGAGAGCCACGGCCGTCCGGGCCTGGCTCCGGGAGGAGAGCGGCCTCGCGGATGAGCGACTGGCTGCCCTGCGCGCCCCGGCCGGGCTGGATCTCGGTGCGGAGACCGCGGAGGAGGTGGCGCTGTCGATCCTCGCCGAGCTGGTCCAGGTCAGGCGCGGCCGAGCCGAGTTCGTTGCCTCCCCCGGTCCGGCAACCGTGGCTGGCGCCACCGTGGGCCCGGTTCTCGTGAACGCCGCCCCGGACGACATCGTGCTCCTCGACCCCGTGTGCGGGATGACGGTCGACGCGGCTCACGCCCGCCATCTCGCGGAACATGACGGCGTCGTCTACGCGTTCTGCAGCCTCGGCTGCCGGACCCGGTTCGTGAAAGATCCCGCGTCATTCCTGCCCGCGTCCGTCGAATCCGCGAACTGACCCGATCCCGGAGGAGACCACATGAAGTTCGAAGGCACCGTCGAGATCCGCGCGCCACGTGATCGGGTCTGGGCGTTCCTGATGGACCCGCACCAGGTGGGCTCCTGCGGTCCGGGCGTCGAGAGCATCGAGGTCATTGACGAGACTCACTCGAAGGCCAAGGCGAAGGTCGGGATCGGATTCATCAGCGCCAATTTCGTCATCGAGCTGGAAATCGCGGAGACAAAACCGCCGGATCGGGCCGAGATCAAGGCGACCGGCCAGGCTCCCGGCAGCGCGGTCTATGCCACGGCAACGATGCTGCTTCGGGACGGGCCGGACAAGTCGACGGTGATGGACTGGGCCGCGTACGTGCTGATCGGCGGAACCCTGGCGAGTGTCGGGACGCGGCTGATCGAAGGGACGGCCAACAAGATGATCGGCCAGACCTTCGACTGCATTCGAACGAAGCTGGAGTCAGCGGGCTGATCCCGTAGCGGAGGTTCAGTTGAAATTCCAGGGCACGGAAGAGATCAAGGCTTCGCGCGAGCGGGTCTGGGAGTTCCTCATGGACCCGAACGAGGTCGGGGCATGCGGTCCGGGTGTCGAGAGCATCGAGGTCATCGACGAGACACATTTCAAGGCGACGGCGAAGGTCGGAATCGGGTTCATCAGCGCCCGGTTCGTTGTCGACATGGAGTTTGCCGAGCGTGAGGCGCCGGACCGGGCGGTCATCAAGGCCCGCGGCAAGGCGCCCGGCAGCGCGGTCGACGCGACCGCGACGATGACCCTCAGCGACGCGACCGACGGCGGCACGGTGATGAACTGGGACGCAGACGTCCTCATTGGCGGAACACTGGCGAGCGTCGGGGCCCGGATGATCGAAGGCACGGCCAACAAGATGATCGGCCAGACCTTCACCTGCATCAGGGAGAAACTCGAGGCGTAGGCGATCATCGCAAGCGGGCGGCGGAACACGGCGGTGGCCAGCACCTGGGTCTGCCCAGAGGCTGTGGCGCGGGTCGGTCGGCGCGAGCGGCTGACAACGGCCGGGGCGGGGGGCCGCTGAGGGTGGATCGCCTCCTTCGCGTCGTCGGCCCTGTGGCGACGAACGTCCACCTCCTCGCCGATTCCCGATCGCGCGAGGCGATCGCGATCGACACCGCGACGCCGTCCCTCGCCTGGATCCGCGAGGAGCTCGCCGAACGGGACTGGACGCTCAAGCTGATCGTGTCGACGCATGGCCACTGGGATCACATCGGCGACAATGCCGCGGTTGCCGCCCACACCGACGCGGACATCGCCGTCCACCCGCTCGATCGGCCGCGCCTTGAGCACCCGCAACCGCTCTTCGCACCGTTCGAGATCCCGCCTTCCGTGCCCGCGGTCGACCTGGCCGAGGGCGGCCAGGTCCGCTTCGGCGAGATCCGACTGATGGTCCTTCACACGCCCGGGCACACCGAGGGCTCCGTCTGCCTCTACGCCGCGGACGAGGGATTGCTGTTCAGTGGCGACACGCTGTTCGCCGGGGCCTGGGGACGGGTCGACCTACCCGGCGGCGACCCGGCGGCGATGGTCGATTCGCTGGGCCGGCTGACGTCGTTCGAGGACGGGACTGTCGTCCTGCCCGGCCACGGACCGACGACGACGATCGGCCGAGAGCGGGCCTGGATGGAGCTGGTTCGCGACGAACGGCGATTGTTCGCCTGACACGAATGTCGGCTATGGACCGTTGACGAAGCCGGTCGTGTCGACGACCTCGAACATCGAGCCCGTGATGCCGTGGAGGTCGTGGAGCTCATCGTCATCCCAGCGCGGGTCAGGGGCGCCGGTGATGTAGTACGCCGACCCGTTGTCGGCGAGGATCATCCCGTAGCGCTTCAGGGCGGTGAGGATGACCCGTGATTGCGGCCCGTAGCCGCTGATGTTGACGTTCGCCTTGAGACGAATGCGGAGGCCCATCGGCGGGTATTTCGAGGCGGTGAGCGAGCTGGCGTGATGGCGGGCCGGGTAGATGTGCCGGTTGCGGGTCTCCGGGACCGTGAATCGGAGGGCGTGGGCGATCACCCCCGCCGCGACCTCGTCATAGCGGGCGAGCCCCGGGTAAATCGGCAGGCCGGCTGCATCGGCAGAGGTCCAGCCGTTGGGCCGTAGACCGTTCGAGCGTAGGTTGAAGATCGCGCCAGATCCCGCGCTCCATGCGCCCCCGCTCTTCTGCGCCGCGAAGAGCTCCCAGAGCCGGCAGGCCTTGGTGTCGATCATCAGGATGTGCCGGTCGCTGCCGCCCTCGATCTTCGGCGACGCGGGGATCGGGTAGGGTCCGGCGTCGGACTCGCCGGGCCAGGTGAACGTGACCGCGCTCCGCGGGGTCGTGGCTGTGACGTTGTTGATCGGGATCCCGTAACCGGTCGACCCGAAATCCGGGTGGAGGTATCGGTTCAGGCCCATGGTCTGCATCAGGATCGCGGAGTCCGCTCGGACAGGGAGCGTGTCGACCCGCCGATTCCAGACATTTGTCGCCGGCAGGATCGGGCAGGCGGAGCCGGCTCGTCCGCTGACGATCACCGTTCGCGCGTTGACCACACCGATCGAGCCTCCGACCAGGACCAGCGCGACGGCGGCGAGGAGTGCGAACCGGCGCGGGGCGACCCGTCGATTGGACATGCCGGTGATTATCGGCTTGGTCGGTGCCCGCGTCGCCTGGCTCGATGGTCCCGATCGGTGACCGGGGTCACCGCGTCAGAGCGGCTTGCGGAACGCGATCGATGTCCGGTACCGACGAAAGCCGATCGACTCGTAGAGGCGGAGCGCGCCCGACAGGTTCTCGGCGTCCACGCCGAGTGCCGCCTCGTCGAGACCGCGAGCGCGGAACACCCGCAGCGACTCGGCGATGAGCGCGCCGGCAACGCCCCGCCGGCGCCACGGCCGGCGGACAGAGATGTGCTCGAGCCATCCCCGCTGAACGCCGAGCTTCTCGTTCTCCTCCCGGAAGATGAAGTTCAAGCTCGAACCCACGACCTCATCGCCGTCCCACGCGACCCGCCACATCGACGTATCGATGCCCGGCGTCGAGAACCAGCCGGTGAAGTCCTCCTCGGTCCGCTCGGCGGCCTCCCAGTGATCGCGGAACGCCTCCGTGTCCGCGTCCCAGATCCGCCGGTAATCGGCTTCGACGACCGGACGGACCTCGAGCCCTTCAGGCAATGGCGCGTCGGGAATCGGGTCCGCGAGCGGTCGGACCATCATGAATCCGTACCGGACACGCTCGTAGCCCTCCGATTCGAGCAGCGCGACGGCGCCGGTCTGGGTCTCGCTCACCCACGCGCTGAAGGCGTGCGGCTCGGCGCCGCCTCGCACGGCGGCGACCTCACGCGCGCCACGTTCATTCCAGCGAAGGAGGGCTCGCCCGATGCCACGCCGGCGCTGGTCCGGAAGGACCCATCCGTCGAGCTCGTGCTGGACCACCCCGGCACGGACACGGATCGTCCGCCGGGTACCCGCAACGATCTCTCCGTCGATTTCCGCGACCACCATGTCGCGGGCGGGGTCGAAGTGTGCCTGGTGCTTCAGGTCGTTCCGGAACTCCTCGACGGATGGAATGTAGTCGTCGTCATCGGCCAGGTTCGCCCGGACGATGACGTCGATGAGCGGCGCGAGATCCCGGTCGAGGTCGAACGGGCGGATCTGCAGACCGGCGATGGCCGGCGCATCAGGCAGTCGGATTGCGACCTCGGCGGCGGGTCGAGTGCTCATCGGTTGGTCTCCAGTTTGATCATCGGCCTTCTCGGCCGTACTTCGCTTCCATGTGGGCGTTGACCGCCTTGCCGATGGTCTTCCAGCGGCGGCGCTCCTCCGCACGAGCGAGGGCGTCGACCCGTCGCTCGAGGTGCCGGGCCTCGCGCTCGAGCTTCTTCCAGCCCTCGAACCGACTCGCGTCGAGATCGCCATCGGCGATCGCCGAGGCAATCGCGCAGCCGGGCTCGCCGGCGTGTCCACAATTCGAAAACCGACACGACGAGGCGAGGGCGTCAATGTCGGCGAACGACCGCTCGAGCCCGCCCTCGGCATCCCACAGCCCAAGCTCACGAATACCCGGCGTATCGAGGATCAACCCTCCGTCGGGCATCAGGTGGAGCTGGCGCCGGCTCGTCGTGTGGCGGCCGCGGCCGTCGCTCTCGCGGATGGCCTGGACCGCGGCGAGTTCCACGCCGGCAAGCGTGTTCACGAGGGTCGACTTGCCGACACCCGACGACCCCACGAATGCGACCGTCGTGCCCGGCCGGATCCGCGTCCGCAGCTCGTCCATCCCGCGTCCATCGATCACGCTGACGATGATGACGGCGACCCCGACCGCGACGGCCTCGACCTCGGCGAGAGTCGCCTCGGTGTCGTCGCTCAGATCGGCCTTTGACAGGACCACGACGGGCTCCGCCCCGCTCTCCCAGGCCAGCGCGACGTAGCGCTCTAGGCGACGCAGATTCAGATCCTGGTTGAGCGAGGCCACGACGAAGACGATGTCGACATTGGCCGCGACGACCTGGGCGACCGTCCGGAGGCCGGCCGCATGCCGAAGGACGCTCGTCCGACGCGGCAGGACTGCGTGGACGGATGCGCCGTCGACCCGCGCGTCGATGGCGACCCAGTCGCCTACGGCCGGGTAGGCGGCCGGGTCGTCTCCGGCCTCGAACCGATATCGACCCGTCACGCTCGCCCGTCGCTCGCCGGCGTCAGTCTGAACGACATACGACCCACGATCCTCGGCGACGACCCTCCCCGGTTCGCGCCCGGCCGCGGCGTGAGCGGCGAAGGCCGCGGCAACCTCGTCGGACCAGCCGAACATCGCCAGGTCGTGCGTCATCATCCGACCCTCTTGAGCTTGCCGGTCCGCTTCGCGTAGCGCTCGGCGCGTCCGAACGCCCACAGACCGAACGGGATGAAGACGACGCCCATGACGATCAGTGGCCAGACATCGTGGCCGAGCTCCGTGATCGGGGTGCCGTCGATGAGCGCTCTCCGGACGCCGTCGAGGACATATGTCGCCGGTGACAGCCTTGACAGGACCTGCATCCAATCGGGCAGCACCTCGACCGAGTAGTAGACCCCCGAGACGAGCAGCAGGCACGACTGCAGGACGAACGTCATCTGCGCCCCGCGCTCCACGTAGAGGAGCGGCAGGATCGCGGCGAGCATCCCGATCCCCACGAAGCTGACCGAGCCGAGCGCCATGAACAAGGCGACCGTCAGCGAGTTGGCGCCCGTGAAGTCGAGCTGCGGGAAGAACAGGATCAGCACGAGGACGATGACGGCCGTATGGATGAGGCCGTACATCATCGCGTACAGGACGGAGCCGAACAGCTGCGACGAGCGGCGAATCGGCGCCATCATCGTGTATTCGAGGGTGCCCTCCCAGCGCTCGACGGAGATCGTTTCCGCGATCCACGAGAAGACGACCGACAGGTAATTCCAGAAGATCGCGCCCACCATCAGCAGCAGGATCAGCTCCGGGTCGTTCTGGTCGGCACCGATGAGCGAAATGGAGAGCGCGCCCGCGACCGAATAGACCAGGAAGGCGATTTCCCAGCCCCAGTAGCGGCGTGTGAGATAGAAGTTGCGCTCGACGAAGGCGTACGACGCCTTCAGCTCATGGGCGACGCTGAACACGGTGGTCTCCTGCGAGGGGAGCCGGCCCGATCCTCAGCGGAATCGGGCCAGCTCGAAGGACTGCTCGCCGGCCAGCCGCTCGCCCACTCGGACGAGTGACCGCCCGACGGCCCGTCGGACTGATCGACGTGGCCGGCGCGGTGCCCGGCGGGCTTCAGCCGCGGCGCGAAGTTCGTGATCGCGGACTGCGTTCGCCAGGTACAGGGCCAGCGGAAACTGGGGTCGGTTCTCCATTGCTATCTCACCTCCTTTCATTCGTCGTCATCGTCGGACTCGTCCTCGACGTCCTCGTCGAGCGAGCGACCGGTGTAGGTCATGAACACGTCGTGAAGGGTCGCTGTCGTCTGTGTTCGGTTGCCCTCCGCGGCGATGAGGCCGTCCGGAGTGTTCTCGGCGACGACGCGGCCGCCGTCGAGGATCGTGATCCGGTTGCAGAGCCGTTCCGCCTCTGCGAGGTCGTGGGTCGTGAGCACGATCGATGCGTCGTGCGTCTCCCGGAGCTCCTCGACGAACGTCTGGACGTCGAGCTTCGAGCGGGGGTCGAGACCCGTCGTCGGCTCATCGAGCAGGAGAAGTGACGGGCTCGTCAGCAGGGCTCGCGCGATGGCGACCTTCTGCTGCATCCCCCGACTCATCTGCTCGACGGGCCGGTCGATCCGCTTCTCCGCAATGCCGAGGCGACCGAGGATCTCGATCGTTTCCCGCCGGGCATGTCCGGCGTTCTTCCCGTAGAGGCGTGCTGCGAACAGCAGGTTCTCCATCGGGCTCAGCTTCTTGAAGAAGGCAGCGTCGACGCTGACCCGGTTGATCAGCCGCTTGACGGCCATCTCCTCGCGGACGATGTCGTGGCCGAAGACCTCGACCCGACCTTCGTCGATCGTGAGGAGGCCACTCACCAGGCGGATGAGAGTCGACTTGCCCGACCCGTTCGCTCCCAGGATCCCGTGGATGCCACCCCGCTCGAGGCGGAGAGACACGTCGGAGATCGCGGTCACGGGCTTCTTCTTCCGACCGACGGTGAACCGCTTCGTGACGCTGTCGATGACAAGCGCCGGAACGGCTTCCTGGCCGGCGAGCGCGTCGACGGAGTCGACTGGCCTCGCGATATTCGGTTGCTGGATCAGGGTGGCGGTCACGTGTCGCGCTCCTGGGTTGCTGCGCTGGCGGTGAATTGACGAATGCGGCGCCCGGAAAAGACAAAAGCCGCGGGCCCCGCTGACGCTCTCGCGTCGGGTGGGCCTCGCGGCTCTGGATGCAGTTCAAACCAGGAAGAGCATCAAAAAAGCCGGGGCCCGATCTGGCCCACGGCTCGTGGCTCGCGTCTGGCGGTTGACCGCCTCAGGCTAGCTCGAGATGGGCGCAAATCTCCCGATGGCGTCGCCACTGAGTGGCGCCATCCTGCGCGGGGTCCGGAAGATCTTCATCATTCGGAGCCGCCTCCGTTGAGCTAGACAGGGCGAGCGATCTGCGCGCCGAGTCGGCAGTCTACGCGGGCCATGAAGAGGGTGTCAACCCGGACGCATGACGGTGTCGGCGACGCGACATTTGACGTAGGGCGCGTGACGCGTCCCGGGCCAGTCGGGCGGACGCTGAGCCAACCGACATGACTATTGGGGATAGGACGGACGTACCCCCGGGCGGGTAGCTTCAGGAACCCAGTACCCGAGGTCAGCCTTGTTCGGAACGCCTTTCCGGTCGCTCCGACGGCCGGTCCTCCTGATTGTCGTCTTCGGCTTCTTCCTGATGATTGTCGGCCTGACGGCCCTGAGCCAGGCGATCATCGTTTCGTCGCAATCCTCCCAGACGATGCTGACCTCGGTCGTCGGATCGGACGCGGCGACCGTCCGAGGCTTCGCCAACGCCTACCTCCGCCCGGCGGATCTCGAACCAGGCGGCCTGTCCACGACTCGCGCCGCCGGTCTCCAGGGACAGATCAGGACGATCGTCTCTGACGGACAGATCCTGCGAATCGAGATTCGCCTTCCCGACGGCACCGTGCTGCTTTCCGACACCGGTGACCCGGTTGGCGCTCGTGCAGCGCCGTCGTCGGACTTTCTCGCCGCCGCGGGCGGGGCGGTCACGGCCGGATTCCACCCGGTGGCCGAAGCCGAGGCCGTCGGCGCCCCCATGCCCGCGAACGACATCCTCCGAGCGTATTTCCCGGTCATGGTCACCGGCGAAGTAGTCGCGGTCGTCGGTATCTGGAGAGACGCGGCACCCATCCTCGGCGACCTCGATCGCCTTCGTTGGCAGGTGATGATCGTCACCCTGTTTGCTGGGGCCATTGCGGCCGTCGCCCTGTATTTCGTGTTCCGGGCCGCCCAGGGACACATCCTCCGGCAGACCGATCAGCTGCTCGAGGCGACGAGCCTGGACCAGATGACCGGCACGCTCAATCACGGTGCCCTGGTCGGGGTGCTGGCCGTCGCGATCGAAGCGGCTCACCAGGCCAACGAGACGCTGGGAATCGCCCTGCTCGACATCGACAACTTCCGGAATCTCAACGAGACGTATGGCCATCCGGCGGGCGATCAAGCGCTCCTGGCGGTGGCCGCACTGCTGCGCGACGTGCTCCCGGCGGAAGTCCAATGGGGCCGCTACGGACCCGACGAGTTCCTCGTCATCGTCGCTCCGGAGCTGATGACCGACCTGGAACCGACGATCGAGCTCGTCCGAACCCGACTCGCCGACCTCAGCCTGCAGTTCGAGTTGTCCGAGCGCCTGCCGATCACGATCAGCGCCGGCATCTGTACGTTTCCGATCAACGGTGAGTCGGTGACGACGCTCCTCTCGACCGCCGCACGCACGCTCGACGAGGCCCGGGGCAGCGGCGGCGACAGCGTCCGGGTCGCACTGGCCGAGAACGTTCCCCTCGAGGAGGCGGTCCGCTTCGACGTTCTCGAAGGCTTGATCATCGCCGTCGACACGAAGGACCACTACACCCGCCGCCACTCCGAGGACGTCGCTCGTTACGCCGGTTTCCTGGCCGAGCAGCTGGGTCTCGACGATCAGGCCCGTTCCGTGCTCTATCGAGCCGGCCGCCTCCACGACATCGGCAAGATCGGAATCCCCGACAGGATCCTGCGCAAGCCCGCGGCCCTGACCGAGCTCGAGTATGAAACCGTCAAGCAGCACGTCGCCCTCGGTGACGTGATCGTTCGCGACCTGCCTGACCTCGCCGAGATCCGAGCCGGCATCCGCCACCACCACGAACGGTGGGACGGGAAGGGCTACCTGCACCGGCTCGCGGGAGAGGACATCCCGGAGGTCGCCCGCATCCTCGCGGTCTGCGATGCGTTCTCAGCGATGACGACGACCCGGCCATATCGCAAGGCCCTGTCGATCGACGAGGCGCTGACCCGCCTCGAGGATGCGGCTGGCACGCAACTCGACGAGCGCCTGGTGATCGCCTTCGTGACCGGCATCCGGACGGTCGCGACGGCACCGCTGCCGGGGAACGATGCTGGCCGCCTCTGGACACCCAACGATTCGGTCGTGGCGACCGGCCGTGCGGTTGCCTGACGTGCGGTCGACGCTGACACGCGGAGGGCGGCCTTCTCGCCGCCTGTCTGCCTGCCTGGCGGTCGGGATCGCGGCACTGATCCTGCCCGCTGTCGGCCTCGCCGCGACACCTCCCGCTCTCAGGACGGCCGCCAACTACGCCATCATCGCCAATACGACGATCACCAACACCGGTATCACCCTCATCGACGGAAACCTGGCCCTGGTCGGTCCCTCGGCGACCGGGTTCGGGCCGGGCGTTGGCGTCGTCACCGGCAGGAGCGATATCGGCAACGCGGCGGCGGCCAGGGCCGAAGCCGACGTTCTCACTGCCCACGGCGCAGCCACGGGTGCGGGCCCCGTCACGGAGATGTCAGGTGTCGACCTTGGCGGCCGGACCCTCACCCCGGGCATCTATCACTTTGGTTCCTCGGCTGCGCTGCACGGAACGCTCACGCTCGACGGACAGGGCGAGACCAACCCGACCTTCATCTTTCAGATCGGTTCGACGCTGACGACCGGCACCGGGGCGAGCGTCGAGCTGACCAACGGGGCCGCCGGCTGCGCGGTGTTCTGGGCCGTCGGCAGCTCGGCGACGATTGGTACGGCCACGTCGCTCCAGGGCAACCTGATGGCGCTGGTCAGCATCACCATGAACGCGGGTGCGACCATCGGCGTTGGCGGCGGCCGTCACGGCGGTCGGGCGTTCGCCCAGAATGGAGCGGTCACCCTCGACACGAACACGATCATCGCCCCGTCGGGCAGCTGCGCCGCACCGGCCCCGACGCCGCCCCCGACGCCTGTCCCGACGCCGGCCCCGACCGTTGCCCCGACGCCCGTCCCGACACCGGTCCCGACACCGCTGCCGCCGGTTGCCACGCCGCCTCGCGCGACACCCACCCCGACCGCATCGAATCCCGGAGCATCGCCTCCTGCCGCCTCAGACGCGGCGTCGCCAAGCCCCGCCGTCGGTCCGGGGCCCGTCGGCAGTCAGCCGCCACTGGACCCACGACCGCCGCCGCTCTTCGTGATCCCGCCGGACGTCACCGGAACGGTCACCCTCCAGGGTGGCGCCCTCGGGTTCATCGGACCGTTCGTCGTCCCCGGGTTTCTGGCGGCGGCCTCGGGATTCCTGATCATCCTGCTGATGCTTGCCCAGGCCCTCGGGGCGCTGGTCTGGCTGCCGATCGTCCGCCGACGGGTCGGTTCGTTCGGCATTCGGCGGCGACGCTAGGCGCGGTCAGTGCCCCCGCTGGATCCTCTGCCGGAATTCGATCTCTATGCCGAGCTCGACGTCGCGCCCGACGCGGACTCGGGCGCCATCGAGCGAGCCTGGCGCGCCGGCGTTCGGTCGGTTCATCCCGACCGGGCCCGCAGCGGCGAGGAGCGCGCGGCGACGGCGCGAACGGCGAGGCTGAACATTGCCCGCGAGTGGCTCATGGATCCATCGAAGCGCGAGCGGTATGACCTGCTCCGACGGCCCGGTCCGAGCGTGGTGCTTCCGGATGTCGACCCGTTGGGATCGTGGCCGGCGCGTCCGCGGCCGCATCGCTCGTACCGGATGACCTTTCTCGTGCAGGGCATCCCAGCGTTCCTTGCCATCCTGGTCGTCTCCCTGCTCGTCTGGGCGGCGACCGGATTCGTGGCAATGGTTGTATTCGCCGTCGGGCTCTTCGGGTTGTATGCCGGTCTCTGGCTGCTGATCGGGGCCGTGTCTCGACCGCCGAGCGACTGACATCACCGCCAGCCTGCACTTCTCGTCCCACGAGCACATGCGACCCATTCCGGCTCAATCGTGGCCAATTCCCGTCAGTCCCGACCGCCAGGCGATCGAAACGGCACGTTCTGTTCGCCCCATGAGCCAAATCAGACAGAATCGGTCGGGTTGCGCCGGCCCGGCGTCGCATGTGCTCGCCGGGCGAGAACGGCCTACCAACGCGGTTCGTAGTCGCTGGGTGCTGACTGGGAGCCTCAGGCGCGGTCCCGGTCGACGCCAGGCCGAGAATCGGGTGGACTGACGCCGAGTGATGCGGGTCTTGCGCATCAGGACGCGACCTCGTCTTCGGCGTCTGGGCGTAGCAGTCTCGCGACTAGGCCGGCCAGCAGTCGCTCAGCCGTCGCCGTCGGTCGGCTCAAAGATCGCGTCTGACGATGACGCGGCGGACAGTTGCCTGCGGCGAATCGATCTCATGAACGACCTGGAATCCGGCCGCAATGAAGGTCGAGAGAAGTCCCGTGTAGGCGGTCGCAGCAGCCACCTTCGATCCGCCCGCATCGACCGGGTAGGCCTCGACCGCCGGCGCCCCCTGGTCGTGCGCGAAGTCGACCGCTGCGTCGAGGAGCCGCCTGGAGAGACCCTGCCGGCGTGCGGTCTTCGAGACGACGAAGCAGACGATCGACCACACGGGGACGTCGTCGAGCCGCGGCCGAATTCGCGATCGTTCGAGCCGGACGAACCGCTCTCGCGGTCCCAGGCTGACCCAGCCGACCGCGCGTCCGTCGGCATAGGCGACGAGCCCAGGTGCCGGGCCGGCGTCGACCAGTTCCTCGAGGACGGGCCGGTTGCGCTCGCGAGTCCAGTCACCCCAGCCCGACCCGGACACGCGCCAGAAGGCGCACTGGCAGGCCTTCGGATCGCCGCCCTGGTCGAAGAGGTCGCGGAGGTCCTCGAGTCGATCCTGCGTGAGTGGGACGATCTCGATCGAGGCGCTGGCCATGCCTCAATCCTAAGGCGGCACGCGACAGCCAATGTCAGGAATCCCCGCCTCGTTTGACGCTCCCGGATCGCCGCCGTACGCTGCCGGTCCGGTCCGATTCCTCCCTGCTGCAGGTTGCCGTGGACGTCGCCTCACAGCCCGATACGACCCACCTCGTGGAGCCAGTCCGTGCCGGAATGCTCGACCCGGAGCTCGCCGCGCTGGTCACCGTCCTCGTCGAGCATGGCGTTCCGCTCGTCGTCGCGGCGCCGACCGAGTCGCGTGCCGCCGCCGGCCGCCTGATCGGCGCCCTCGACCCGAACCGAATCCCGGTCGAACTCGACCAGCTCGACGCCGGCAGCCGGGAGCTCCTCCGGGCGGCATCGCTCGGGGTCGGCTTTGCGGCGACGATCGAGGCGACCTCGCTGGAGGACACGTTCACCCGTCTTCGCGAGACCGCCGACCTGTCCGATGACGAACTCTCCTACCTGGGCATCGTCACCATCCTCGATGCCGCCGGCCGTGTCGCGGCCGCCCACTATGTCCGGCCGATCGCCCTCGATGCACACGGTCACGTCCAGCGGATGGGTCCGGCCGTCCTGGCCGCTCGCGAGGCGGCGACGGGTCGCCTCGAGCACTTCGCGTGGGGCGTGCTCCCGGAGCTCGCGTCGCGGATTCGCTGGAAGGCGGGTGACCTGGAGGTCGAGGTCGATCGGCGCCGCGAGGCGCTCAGCCACGCCGCGGGCCACCCGGAGTGAGCGGGACGCGATCCGCCGAGGCGGCCCGCCCGGCGACGCTCGGCGAGTTGCGCGCTGCAGGCTGGCGGAGTCGATCCGTCAAGGCGGAGCTGCGCGGGAACCTGATCGAACGCCTCTCGACGGGCCGGGGGATCATGCCGGGCATCGTCGGCTACGAGGAGAGCGTCGTCCCGGCGGTCGAGAACGCGATCATCGCGGGACACGACCTCGTCTTCCTCGGCGAACGTGGTCAGGCGAAGACCAGGATGGCTCGGCTGCTCGTCGACCTGCTCGACGAGTGGCTGCCGGTCGTTCGCGGGGGCGAGCTGAACGACGATCCATTTGCCCCGATCAGTCCGTCTGGACGTGCCGCCGTTGACGAGCACGGCGACGAGACGGCGATCGACTGGCTGCCACGCGACCGGCGCTACGCCGAGAAGCTCGCGACCCCGGACATCACGATCGCCGACCTCATCGGCGACGTCGACCCGATCCGCGTCGCCGAGGGACGCTACCTGTCGGACGAGCTGACGCTCCATTACGGCCTGATCCCCCGGGCGAACCGCGGGATCTTCGCGATCAACGAGCTGCCGGACCTCGCCGAGCGGATCCAGGTCGGTCTGCTCAACATCCTCGAGGAGCGTGACGTCCAGATCCGCGGCTTCACCGTGCGCCTGCCGCTCGACCTGTTCGTTGTCGCGTCAGCCAACCCGGAGGACTACACGAGCCGCGGCCGGATCATCACCCCGCTCAAGGACCGACTCGGGACGCAGGCCCGGACGCATTACCCGCGGACACTCGAACACGAGCTCGAGATCGTCCACCAGGAGAAACAGCGCTTCGAGGCGGGCGACGGCGAGCCGGCTGTCGTGGTTCCGGCCTTCATGGAGGAGCTGCTCGCCGAGCTGACCCATCTCGCCCGACGGTCGCCCGAGATCAGCCAGCGGTCGGGCGTGAGCGTCCGGGTGACGGTTGCCAACGCCGAGGTCCTCGAGGCGGCGGCAATCCGGCGGGCCGTCCGGCTCGGCGAGAGTGTGGCGTCGCCGCGCGTCTCCGATCTCGGGGCCGTGATCGCCTCGACAGTCGGCAAGATCGAGCTGGAATCCGTCGGCGACGAGGCCCCCGAGGAGCGAGTCGTGGAGCGGCTCATCACGAAGGCCCTCTACGCCACGTTCGGCCGTCGCGTCCCGATCGACGATCTCGACGACGTGGTCCTCGCGTTCGAGGACGGCCTTGTCGTCGAGACCGGTGAGGGCGTTCCATCGCGCGAGTACGTCGGCTGGATGCGGGAGGTCCCCGGACTTCACGAGGCGGTCCGGCGATTGGGCGCATTCGACGTCACCGACGGCGCCGAAGAGCCCGGGGTCGTCGCCTCCGCGGTGGAGTTCATCCTCGAGGGCCTGCACCTCTCCCGCCGGATCAACAAGGACCGAGCGGGGACGGGCACGGTCTACCGGCGATGACGCGATGCGAGGTGCCGGCGCGTGACCCTGTTCAGCCCTGATCGCCGCGACCTCGACGGCGGACCTGCTGTCGGATCGCCGCGCGACCCACTCCTTGCCCGGGCCGCCCGCTACGCCCGCTGGGACGGCACCCAGTCGATCCCCGCACTCGACGTCGACGAGATCATGGATGCGATTGCCGACGACGTCATGGCAGAGGGCGACCTGGGAGAAGCCCTTCGCCGGCTGATGGAGCGGGGCTGGCGCGGCCGCGACCCGACACGTCCCGACCTGCCCGGCCTGGAGGACCTCCGCGAGCGACTTCGCCGCCGGCGCGAAGAGATGCAGGAGAAATACCAGCTGCGGGACGTGCTTGCCGACGTTCGCCAGGAGCTCGACGAGATCGTGGCCGATGAGCGCGCCGGAATTGAGCGGCGGCTCGACGATGCGGCCACTCCGCCTGATGGAACGGCCGTCGACCCGAATCTGAGCGCGATGCTCCGCAATGCGGCGGCCCGCCGGCTCGACCAGCTCGAGGCACTGCCGCGAGACGTTGGCGGCCGCATCAGGGGTCTCGAGGAGTACGACTTCATGGAGCCCGCCGCCCGCGAGCGCTTTCAGGCGCTAACGGACAGGCTGCGCCGCCAGACGCTCGATCAATTCGTCGAGGGCCTCTCCGAGTCGATTCAGGGCACGACGCCGGAAGAGCTCCAGGCGAACCGGGAGATGGTCCGCGACCTGAATTCGCTCCTCGAGGAGCGGCTCGAGGGCCGAGAACCGAGCCAGGACGATGTCGACGACTTCCTGTCGCGCCACGGCCAGTTCTTCCCTGGCGCCCGGACGCTCGACGACATCGTCGATCAGCTGACGCAGCGGATGGCGGCGATGCAGTCACTCCTCCGCTCGATGACCCCGCAGCAGCGAGCCGAGCTCCAGTCGATGATGGATGCCCTGCTTCGTGACGACCGGCTCCGATGGGATCTCGCGCGGCTCGCTGCGAACATGGACCAGCTGATGCCCGATGGCCTCGGCGAGGGGTACGACTTCTCGGGCGAGGAGGGCCTCGGCCTCGAGCCGGCGCTGGAGCAGATCGGGCGGCTCCAGGCGCTTGACGCGCTCGAAGATTCCCTTGCCGAGGTCGCGGGCCCCGCCGATCTCGCCGATATCGATCGTGACGACGTTCGCGAGCTGCTCGGGGACGATTCGGCTCGCGACCTTGACGCACTCGACGAGCTCGGTCGCCAGCTCGAGCGGGCCGGCTACCTGAGCCGGCGCGGTGACCGCCTCGAGCTGACCCCGCGCGGCAGCCGGCGGATCGGGCAGAAGGTCCTCGATGACCTGTTTGCTCGCCTCTCTCGCGATGCGTTCGGTGGCCACCGGACGGATCAGCCCGGGCGGGGAGGGGAGCGCGAGGAAACGACGAAGCCGTACGAGTTCGGCGATCCGTTCCACCTCGACATCCGGGCCACGATCGAGAACGCGCTACGTCGCCCGGCAAATGCCCCCGGACTGCGACACGAGCGAGGCGTCAGTCTCCAGGCGGACGACTTCGAGGTGTTCCGAACGGAGCAGCTGACGCGGACCTCGACGGTGCTGCTCGTCGACATGAGCCGCTCGATGCTCCTGCGTGGGTGTTTCCTGGCGGCCAAGAAGGTGGCGGTTGCCCTCGACACCCTGATCCGGACCCAGTTCCCGCACGACGACCTGGCGATTGTCGGGTTCGCCTACTACGCTCGCGAGCTCCGGCCCGAGGCACTCGCCGAGCTGACCTGGCACGGGTACGAGTACGGGACGAACCTCCAGCACGCGCTCATGCTGGCGCGCCGGATCCTCGCCCGCCACCACGGCGGCGACCGCCAGGTCGTCGTCATCACCGACGGGGAGCCGACGGCCCATTTCGAGGATGGCCAGGTCGAGTTCAGCTACCCGCCGACGCGCCGGACGATCCAGGAGACGCTCCGCGAGGTCCAGCGCTGCACGCGCGACGGGATCACGATCAATACGTTCATGCTCGAACGATCCCGCGCGCTCGCGGAGTTCGTCGCCCTCATCACCCGGATGAACCGCGGCCGCGCCTTCTACGCAACCCCGGAACGACTCGGCGAATACGTCCTCGTGGACTTCGTCTCGCGGCGGACAAGGAGCGTCGGCTAGACCACGGCCGCGCGCCTGCCCCGCTGAAGTCGCCACGCGGGACCCTGCGCCCGTCTATGCTCGACGCCCGTCGGTTGCCCGACGGCGGCCGCGGGATTTGGAGGGTCCGGTTGAACATCTGGTTTGCGATTTTCCTGTTTCTCCACGTCATGGGCGCGATCGTCGCGTTCGGGCCCGTTTTCTCGTTTCCGCTCATCGGCCGGATGGCCGGCCAGGAACCCCAGCACGCCAATTTCGCAGCGCGCCTCACCGATCTGATCTCCGCTCAGCGGGTGGCGCCGCTGGCGATCTTCCAGGGCATCACAGGCGTGGCGCTCATCCTGGTGGCGGGAATCAACCTGCTGGCGACTCGCTGGCTGATCGTCGGAATCGTCCTCTACCTGATCACGATCAGCTACGCGCTGTTCGTCCAGCGTCCAACCGGCAAGCTGATCGTGGAGCTCTCGTCCACGCCCCCGCCCCCTGGCGCTACCGGCCCTCCGCCAGCGCTGTTGGCCGCGGTCAGGAAGGCACAGCGAGGTGGGATCTTCTTGGCCGTGATGATCACGCTGATCGTCATCCTGATGGTCGTCAAACCCCAGTTCTGAGCGGTCTGCGCGCCGCGGCTACCATGATGATCGACAGCCCCGGACAGGAGACCTCGACAGATGCCGCACGTCGCCGAGACACCATCTGACCTGCTCGCCCGACTCGGCCGCGCAGCCCACGTCGATGGCGATCGCGTCGTCGTCGACGATCCGGCGGAATTCCGTGGGGAGGTGATCCGCGACCTCGCCTGGACGGCAGCCTTCGCCGACGAAGGACCGACAGTCGATCTCGCCCGCTGGCTGATCCACGAGGCGGCGCAGTCGCTCGGGGCACGTACGGCAAGCATCCACGAGCTCTACATGGCGCGAGCCAGGGGCGAGGTGCACGGCTTCACGGTGCCGGCCCTCAACCTCCGGGCGCAGGTCTTCGACATGGCCCGGACCGTCTACGAGACCGCCGCCACGGCCGATGTCGGGGCCGTCATCCTCGAGCTTGCCCGCAGCGAGCAGACCTACACGTTCCAGCGCCCGATCGACTATTCGACGTCCGTTCTCGCCGGCGCGATCGCCGCCGGCTGGGAAGCCCCGGTCTTCATCCAGGGTGATCACTACCAGTTCAACGCCAAGAAGTACGCCGACGACCCCGAGGGCACGACCGAGGAGATCCGGCGCGCCTGCCGGCTCGCGATCGACGCCGGCTACCGCAACATCGACATCGATTCGTCGACCCTGGTCGACCTCTCGAAGCCCACGGTGGACGAGGAGCAGCGCGAGAACTACGTCCGGGCGGCGGAGCTGACGGCGCTCATCCGGTCGCTCGAGTCGGACGGCGTCACGATCAGCGTCGGCGGCGAGATTGGCGAGGTCGGGAAGAAGAACTCGAACGAAGAGGAGCTCCGGGCATACCTCGACGGCTACCGCCGGGAGCTCGATACCCGGGCACCCGGAGTGCCCGGCCTATCGAAGGTCAGCGTTCAGACAGGCACGTCGCACGGCGGCGTTCCACTCCCCGACGGCACCGTCGCCCAGGTCAACCTCGACTTCGAGGTCCTCCGTCGGCTTGGCGAGGTCGCTCGCGAGTACGGGCTGGCCGGCGCCGTCCAGCACGGTGCCTCGACGCTGCCCGACGAGCTGTTCCATCGCTTCCCGGCGGTGGAGACTGCCGAAATCCACCTCGCGACCGGCTTCCAGAATTCCCTCTACGAGCATCCGGCGTTTCCGGCCGAGCTGCACCGGGCGATCGAGTCGTGGTGCTTCGGCAACGCCGCCGACGAGCGCAAGGAAGGTCAAACGGACCAGCAGTTCGTCTACACGACCCGGAAGAAGGCGATCGGCCCGTTCAAGCGCGAGCTCTGGGACCTATCGGCGAAGGAAGAGATCCTCGCCGCCCAGCGACGGAAGATCGCGTTCCTGTTCACCGAGCTCGGCGTCAACGGGTCGATGGACATGGTCGAGGGGTATGTCCGCCCGGTCGAGATCCACCGGCCGTTGCCCGACGCGCTCCGCGGGGCCAACGCCCGACGCTGACCTCGGCCGGCCGCCACTGCGGCGTCCACGCCGTTACGGGCAGAGGATCGGGAGCGGGACGAGCCCGCACAACACCGGCGTCGGGTCCGGGTCCAGGGACGGCGTCGGGGTCGGCGTCGGGGTCGGCGTCGGGGTCGGCCTGGGCGTCCGGGTCGGCCTGGGCGTCCGCGTCGGATCGGGCGTCGGAGTCGGCGCCGCGGTCGGTGGCGGAGTCGGCGCCGCGGTCGGTGCCGGAGTCGGCGCCGCGGTCTGTGTCGGGGGTGGTGTCGGACCGGGCGTGCTGGTGGGGGCCGGCGCTGCAGGCTCGACCGGGCCCGGCGTTCCAGGCGCCGAGATGTCGGCCGTCGGGTCGGGGGTCGTCGGTTCGGTCGGCCTCGGAATGAACGGTGTCGCGCTGGCGGCCGCGACTGGCGGCGTGCCGCTCGCTTCGGTGGTTGATCCAGGATCCGAGGGTGAGCCGCCGGGTGGGTCCATGGGACCCGGAACGTCCGCGATCACGGCCGGGCTCGGGCCGCCGGCGCTCGACGTCGTCAGCGCGGGCGGACGCAACGCCGCGCCGATCATGATCGCGGCGATCAGCGACGGTAGTAATGCAACGACAATGAGGAAAACCGACCGGGGCTGAACCATGGCGCCTCTCGCCCTAAGGTTCGCACGAATCGCCCGATCGGTTCAATCAGGCGCTGGTGAAGGCACAGCTCGGGCGGACCGACTCCCGCCTCCCTCAGGGCCGGAGCAGGTAGAGCCGGAACGCGACGCTCTCGACGGGCAGGATCTCGACCGACGAGAACCCCGCCTGGTCAGCGTAGGCGCGAACGGTCGAGGGTCGGATCACCGTCCCGGTCGCGGCCGAATCGGGCTCCGTCATACTCGCGGGGAGGCAGTGGAGGACGCTCCACCCGTAGTGCCGCGCCTCGACCTCGTCCGTGGCCCCGGTGAACTCGTCCGCCGTGAGCTCGTCGGCGACGAGGACAGCCCCGCCCGGTGCCAGCGCTTCGCGTGCGGCGCGCAGCACATCGACGGGATGAGCGAGGTCGTGGAGCATCTCGAACATCGTCGCCACGTCGTAGCCGGCGCCGGCCAGGCTCGATGCGTCGCGGACCTCGAACCGAACCCGGTCGTCGACACCCTCCGCCGTTGCGATTGTGCGCGCGGCAGCGATCGAATCGGGATCGAGGTCGACGCCGTCGACATGCGCCTTCGGGAACGTCTTGGCCATCAGCACGCTTGACCAGCCGAGTCCGCAGCCGACATCGAGGACCCGCGAGGAGCCACCGGCGAGTCGAGCCGCGAGGTCGGGGGCTGCCGCGAACCACGACGCGAGCTCGGCCACGAAGACCGGCCGCGTCGACGATGCCTGGCCCTCGATCATGTCGGCGCCATAATCGGCAAACGGGATCCCGATCCCGGTCCTGAACGACTCGCGAAGCCGCGGGACGAGCGCCAGGCAGGCGAGCTGCAACTGGAGGAGCCCGCCCACGCCGTCGATCGCTTCCGGGTCCAGCAGGACCGCGGCGTGATCGGCCGGGAGCGCGAACCGCCACGCGTCGCCATCGCGGGAGGCTTCGAGTACCTCGGTCGCCGCCTGCTGCTCGAGCCATTCGCGGACCAGCCTCTCGTTCGTGCCGGTGCGCCGGGCGAGCTCGGCCGCGGTGGCCGGCCCGTCGTCGGACAGCGAGCGGTAGAAGCCAAGCTGAAGCCCAAGGTAGGCCGTCGCCACGTCGAATGCCCCGTTCGTGGCTTCGTTCATTCGGGACGCGAACGCCTCACGCCGGGTCGTCGCCTCGGTCGAAATCATCGGGATCACCCCTCTGGTCGCCGTCCGCCGAGTCAGTCCGTCGCGGCACGGCGTGACGGCCATCGTCTTCCCCCGGCGATGCGCGGTCAATGGACCGATGTCAATTGACGGGTCCACAGGGGGCGACCGTCGGAACGCTCGTTGACTCCGCTGATTCCCGGCCCTATCCTCGGCCGCAGTCGCGGCACCTGAGGGAGGATCGCCGCCGGCCCAGCGTCCTCGCGTTCACTCCCCAGAGGTCAGTCTCTCGCCGCTCGGGCGCGAGGTAGGAGGAGGAGAATCGTGGCGGGATCGGTCCAGGATCAGGCTGAGCGCGACGACGCGCACCTGCGGTCATTGGGCATCAAGCCAGAGCTGAGGAGAACGCTCGGGTTCCTGTCGAACTTCGCGATCGCGTTCAGCTTCATCAGCGTCTCCACGGGTACCTACGGCAACTTCGGCGTGGGCCTGAGCCAGGCCGGCCCGGCATTCTTCTGGTCGTGGCCGATCGTCATCATCGGCCAGTTGATCGTCGCCCTCGTCTTCGCGGAGCTCTCGAGCCACTTTCCGGTGGCCGGCTCGATCTACCAATGGTCGAAGCGCCTCTCGAACCGGACCCTGGGCTGGTTCACGGGCTGGTTCTACTTCTGGGCCCAGGTCGTGACCGTCACCGCGGTCGCCGTCATCGTGGCGTTCGTCATCGACGGAATCCACGGCCCCGTCGGCGAGACCCCGTTCCTCGACACGCCGGATCCGACCGGCCTGACGACGATGTTCACGTTCATCTCGCTGGTCACCCTCGTCATCACGACGCTGATCAACGCGTACGGCGTGCGGCTGCTTTCGGCTCTCAACAACATCGGCGTCGGGACGGAAATCCTCGGGATGGTCGTGTTCGCCCTCATCCTGCTGTTCTTCGCGAACAACCAGTCGCCGGCGATCCTCTTCGATACGGCCGGCACGGAGGCAGCGACAGGGGGCAACTACCTGCCGGCGTTCGCGCTCGGGATGTTCATGGCGTTATTCGTGGTCTACGGATTCGACACCGCCGGCACGTTCGGCGAGGAGACGGTCGACCCGGGCCGGCAGGCGCCGCGCGGCGTCATCTGGTCCGTGATCATCTCCGGAATCGTCGGCACGATCTTCCTGCTCGCGGTGCTCCTCGCGATCCCGGACGTGCCGACCGCGATGGGCCAGTTCTTCCCGATCGCTGACACGATCACCGCGACCCTGACGCAGGAGATCGTCGCCGGGATCACGGTCGGCGAGGTGTATCTCTTCGTGATCCTCATCTCGGTCTTCGTTTGCACCCTCGCCATCCAGGGCGCGGCGACCCGCATGATGTTCTCGATGAGTCGGGATCGACACCTGCCCCTCGGTTCGCTCTGGGGACGCGTCAACAACACCTTCAAGACGCCGGCGAACGCGGCCATCGCGGTCGGCGTCCTCGCGGCCATTCCGATCCTCGTCATCGGTCCAAGCGGCGGGTTCTCGGTCTCGATCGCGGCCACGGGCCTGATCTACCTGAGCTACCTCCTCACCAACGTGGGCGTGCTGGTTGCCCGGTATCGCGGCTGGCCGCAAAAGCCGGCCTGGTTCAACCTCGGCCGGTGGGGCAAGCCCGTGAATATCCTCGCAATCCTCTACGGCGGCCTGATGCTCATCAACATCGCCATCTGGCAGGACCCGAACCTGTTCGGCGACTTCGGTGGCGCGGGTCGAGCCATCACGAATCCAACGATCGATACGTTCATCAAGCCGTTCGGCAACGAGATCGCCGGCCTGCCGCCGTGGCCGATCTTCGAGACGCTCGTGCTGACCCTGATCGTCACCGGCGCCATCTACTACGCCGTTTCCGTTCGTGGCCGCAGCGCCGACATTGAGGCCGATACGGCGACGGGCGAGGCGACGATCGGCTGATCGGGCCCGGAGAAGAACGAGGCGGCGCGGCGAGTGGTCGGCGCGCCGCCTTCTGGTGTCGGGAGGTGAAGTGACAGCGCCGTCAGTCGGCGAGGTGCTCCGCGGCGACCTGCGCGACGAGCTCGTCCGCGTGATGCAGCGCGTGCCGGATCTTGCCGGTCGCGACCTGACGCTTCGGGCCCTGTCCGGCGGGATCACGAACCGGAACTTCCTGGTCGAGGCGGCCGGCACGGATGAACGGTGGGTCATCCGGCTCGCCGGCAACGACACTCACCTGCTCGGGATCAGTCGCGAGGTGGAGCACGCGGCGACGGTCGCCGCGGCCGGGGTCGGCGTGGGACCAGAGGTCACGGCGTTCGTCCGGCCGGAGGGCTACCTCGTGACCCGCTTCATCGACGGTTCGCCGGTCTCGGACGAGGCCGTCCACCGCTCCGAGACCCTCGTTCGGGTGGCCGATTCGCTCCGCAAGATCCACGCTGGACCACCGATTCCCGGCCTGTTCGTCCCGTTCCGGATCGTGGAGGCCTATCGGGCCCTGGCCGCCGCTCGGGGAGTGACGATCCCGCCCGAATACGACCTCGCCCAGTCGGTCGCTCGTCGGATCGAGCTCGCCCTGCTGTCGAATCCGGTCGAGCTCCGGCCGTGCCACAACGACCTCCTCAATGCGAACTTCATCGACGACGGGACGCGCATCCGGATCGTCGACTGGGAATACGCGGGCATGGGCGACCCATTCTTCGACCTCGGGAACTTCTCGATCAACCATGAACTCAGCGGCGACGAGGATCGCGAGCTGCTCGCGGCGTACGAGGGACACGTCCGGCCGGACCGGCTCGCCCATCTGACGCTGATGCGGACGATCTCCGACTTCCGGGAGGCGATGTGGGGCGTCCTCCAGCAGGGCATCAGCAGCCTCGATGTCGACTTCGTCGCCTACGCCGGCGAGCACTTCGATCGCCTCCTCGCCGGTGCCACGACCCCGACCTTCGAGCGTTCGCTCAGGCTGGCTGCCGGCGACTGACGCCCTTGGCCGCGTTCAATCGGCGCCAGGCTCGGCTCGGCGACCGGCCGGCCGCGCCACGACGCGGTATGCATCCCGGACGAGCCCTTCGACCTCGTCCCAGTCGACGGGTACGTCGACGTAGACGCCGAGCCAACCGCGGTGTCCGACGTACGGTGGCCGGAAGAATCGTTGAGGATCGCTGTCGACGAGCGCCTCCTGGACGCCATCCGGAGCCGCGCACCAGAACGCGACGCGGTCGTCGTGATGGTGGTCTGCGTAGGTCACGAATGTCTTCTTGTCCCGGACGAACCACGTCGGTTCGCCGTGGCTGAGTCGCTCGGTGGCCCCCGGCAGGGCGAGGCAGATCCGCCGCAGGCGAACGATCGGGTCGTCGGTCATCCGTCGATTGTGGTGCACGGAGCGATGCCGCGCGAACCGCCGCAGGGGCCATGTTCGATCCGTCCGATACCCTTCGCCGATGGACGACCGTCGATCGCGCGCTCGCACCGCCGGGCTGGGTGCCATGGCGTTCCTGGCGACGCTGATCCTGCTGGCCGGCCTCGCGATGGGCCTCGGCGGACGAGCGCCAGGGTCATCGGCCGTCCCCTCGGCCTCGCTGGTTGCCGCGGCCAGCGCGACGGAGTCACCGGCTGGACCCACCCCGATTCCAACGACGGCGAGCCTGCCTCCGGCCACGGCCACCGTTGCCCCGTCCGTGGAGGGTGACCCGGTCCTCGTTGGTGCCGGCGACATCGCGTCGTGCAGCCTCGATGGCGACGAGGCGACGGCCGGGCTCCTCGACGGGATCGGCGGCACGGTGTTCACCGCGGGCGACAACGCGTACGACAGCGGCACGGCCCGCGAGTTCGCCGATTGCTACGCGCCATCCTGGGGCCGGCACAAGGATCGAACGAGGCCCGCGGCGGGCAACCACGACCACGTGACGCAGGGCGCTGCCGGATACCGCGCGTATTTCGGGGACGCGGCAACAAACGCCGACGGGAAGACGTGGTACTCGTACGAGCTGGGCACCTGGCACATCATCGTCCTCGACTCCAACTGCGGCGCCGTCGGCGGCTGCGACTCCGCATCGGATCAGGGGCGCTGGCTCGCGGCGGACCTCGCCGCGTCGAGTGCGAGTTGCACCCTGGCGATCTGGCACCATCCTCGATTCAGCTCCGGCGAGCACGGCGACGATGAGGCCGTCGGACCCTTCTGGACGGCGCTCTACGAAGGCGGCGCTGACGTGATCGTCAACGGCCATGATCACGACTACGAGCGATTCGCTCCCCAGAACCCGGACGGGGTCGAGGACCCGGAGCGCGGCATCCGCCAGTTCGTCGTCGGCACCGGTGGCGCCGAGATCCGCCGGTTCGTGCGAGTGGCGCCCAACAGCAAGCTCCGCGTCGCCTGGACCCACGGCGTCATCAAGTTGACGCTCCACAGTCGTTCCTACGATTGGGTCTGGCTGCCGACGAGCGGGAACGTCAGCGACCTGGGTAATGCGCGATGCCACTGAGGCGCGGCCGGGACCGACGAAGCGACCCTCCGACCCGATAGGCTGGCGGAATGGTGGAGCGTGCCCGGGCGGTGATCGTCGGCGGTGGCGTCGGTGGCACGTCGATCGCGTACCACCTGGCCGAGCTCGGCTGGACGGATGTCGTGCTCGTCGACCGCGCTGACCTGACGTCGGGATCGACGTTCCACTCCGCCGGCCTCGTCGGCCAGCTCCGGAGCTCCGTGACCCTGACGAAGATGATGATGTACGGCGCCGACCTCTACCGACGCCTGCGCGACGAAACCGGCGTCGATCCGTCCTGGCGCGAGGTCGGCTCGCTCCGGCTGGCGTCGTCGAAGGCCCGCTTCGAAGAGCTCCAGCGGCAGGTTGGCTGGGCCCGGACGTTCGGCCTGCCGCTCGAGCTCATCTCCGCGGACGAGGCCCAGGACCGGTTCCCGCTGATGTCGACCGATGGTGTCCTCGGCGCGGTCTGGCTTCCGACCGATGGCTGGCTCGACCCGTCAGGCCTGGCCCAGGCACTCGCCGCGGGGGCACGGAAGGGCGGCGTCCGGATCCGGACGCACACCAGGGTCGTGGGGATCACGACGGAGCGGGGCCGGGTGACCGGGGTCGAGGTCGAGCATCGCGACGGCCGCGAGACGATCGCGACCGACATCGTGGTCAACGCCGGCGGGATGTTCGCGCCGGAGATCGGCCGGCTGGCTGGCGTCACGATCCCGATCATCCCGATCGCCCACCAGTACCTGTTCACCGACGCGATCGAGGGCGTCGTCCCTGCGCTGCCCCAGCTGCGGGATCCCGACAACCTCGTCTACTTCCGGGAGGAGGTCGGCGGCCTGTGCATGGGCGGCTACGAGCGGAACCCTGCGCCGTGGTCGCTCGACGGTGTCCCGGCGGACTTCAACGGCAAGCTGCTGGCGCCCGACTTGCCGCGCTTCGAGGAGATCATGGCCGGGGCGGTCCGGCGGGTGCCCGCCATCGCCGACGCCGGGGTGAGCCGGATGATCAACGGCCCGGAAGCGTTCACCCCGGACAACGAGTTCATCCTCGGCGAGACCGAAGTCCGCGGCTTTTTCGTGGCGGCCGGGTTCTGCGCCCATGGGATTGCCGGCGCGGGCGGGATCGGGCAGCAGATGGCCCTCTGGATCGTCGAGGGCCAGCCGGAACTGGATCTCTGGAAGATGGACTTCCGGCGATTTGGCGCCCAGTACGGGAGCCAGGCATTCACGCTCGCCCGCACGACAGAGGTGTACGCGACCTACTACGACATCCACTACCCGAACGAGGAGCGCCAGGCGGGCCGCCCGCTCCGGCTCTCGCCCGCGTATTCGCGTGTCGCGGAACTGGGTGCCGCATTTGGCGAGAAGTCCGGTTGGGAGCGCCCGAACTGGTTCGTGCCGAACGAGCGCCCTGAGCTCGAGGCGCTGCGTCCGCGCGGGTGGGCCGGTCAGCATTGGTCGACCGCGATCGGAGCAGAGGCCCTCGCGACGCGGCGAGCGGCCGGGCTGTTTGACGAGAGCTCGTTCGCGAAGATCGAGGTCGTGGGTCGCGGTGCCTGTGCCTTCCTCCAGCGGCTCTGTGCCAACGATGTCGACGTCGCCGTCGGGCGGATCGTCTACACGCAGATGCTGAATACCCGCGGCGGGATCGAGACCGACTTCACGGTCACCCGGCTTGCCCCCGACCGGTTCCTGATCGTGACGGGAACGGCCGTCGGGAACCACGACCTTGGCTGGATTCGGAAGCACCTGCCCGACGACGGGTCCGTCGAAGTCCGCGACATCACCTCGGCCCGAGCCTGCATCGGGCTGTGGGGTCCTCGTGCTCGGGACATCCTCGTGGGCCTCTGCGGCGATGACCTCTCGAACGAGGCCTTCCCGTATCTCACGGCGCGCGAGATCAGCGTCGCCAGCGTCCCGCTGCTCGCGTTGCGGGTCACGTACGTCGGCGAGCTCGGCTGGGAGCTGTACCCGCCGACCGAATACGGCGCGGTCCTCTGGGACACGCTCTGGGCGGCGGGCAGGGAACACGACCTCATCGCGGCCGGCTATCGCGCGATCGACGCACTCCGCCTCGAGAAGGGCTATCGGGTCTGGTCGAGCGACATCACCCCGGACGAGACGCCGTACGAGGCCGGGCTCGGCTTCGCGGTCGCCCTCGACAAGGGCGAGTTCATCGGCCGGGACGCGCTGGTGGCGGCCAGGGCCGCCGGGTCCGCGAAAGCGGCTCCGTTGTCTCGTCCTCGACGATTCGCTGTCGGTTTGCCTCGGCAACGAACCCGTCCGGCTCGACGGCGAGATCGCCGGTCGGGTGACGTCGGGCGGGTATGGCTTCGCGGTCGAGAGCTCGATCGCCTACGCGTACCTGCCGCCCGAAGCGGGAGTCGGGACGCGCGGCGAGATCGACGTATTCGGCGAATGGGTCGGCTTCGAGGTCGTCCGAGAACCGCTGTGGGACCCGACCGGGGAGCGGCTGCGGTCATGAGCGCGGATGCGGTCTACGGAGCGGACTGGTCGGCCGGCCTGTTGCGCGGATCGGAGGGCGAGCTCGACGGCTGGCTCGAGATCGCGCATGCCGCGTGCGACGAGGCCGACGAGATCGCCCGGCGGGCATTTCGCCGGGACCTCGAGATCTCGACGAAACCCGATCGGACGTTCGTCACGCAGGCCGACATGGCCATCGAGCGGGCGATCCGGTCGCGGATCGCGGCGGCGCACCCGGACCACGGCCTCGTCGGCGAGGAGTACGGGACCGAAGCCGGCGACGCATCGGTCCGCTGGTACATCGACCCGATCGATGGCACCCACAACTTCATCCGCGGCGTGCCGCTCTTCGGGACGCTCCTCGCCGTCGAGCGCGACGGCGAGCTCCAGGCGGCCGTCCTCTCGGCCCCGGCCCTCCGTGAGCGCTGGTGGGCCCGCCGGGGCGGGGGAGCGTGGACGCGCGGCGTCGACGACGACGCGCCGCGACCGATGCACGTCTCGCGGGTGTCGTCGCTCGCCGATGCGCAGCTCCTCTACGGCTCGGCCCACGAGATCGAAGCGTCCGGACACGCGCCGGGCTTCCGGGCGCTCCTCGGCGATGTCTGGCGCGAGCGGGGGTTCGGCGACTTCTGGGGCTATGCGCTCCTCGCCGGTGGCGCGGCGGAGGCGATGATCGAGGTCGGCCTCTCGTCGTGGGACGCCGCCGCACCGCTCGTCCTCGTCGAGGAGGCCGGCGGCCGGGCGACGGACTTCGACGGCCAGCGGGCGATCGACAAGGGCACATTCATCGTGTCGAACGGGATCCTCCACGAGGAGGTCCTGGCGCGGCTGCGCGCGGGAGGGACGAGCTGATGGACGAGCGGAGCACCCAGCAGACCGGGACGGAGCGCCCGATATCCGCGCCGGGCGCGAACACCGACGCGCCCGGCCCGCCCCATCTGAGCGACCCACGTGCGCTGACGATCCTCACGACGGAGCACTGGAGCCTGCTCACTGCCCGATCGCTCGTCTACAACGAGGCGTTCTCCCGGGCCGGGATGTTCCTGACGTTCCTGACCGGGACCCTGGTGGCACTCGGCTTCGTTTCGCAGGGCAGCGGCTACACCCAGGAGTTCCTGCTTCTCGCGACCGTGTTGCTCGGGTTCGATCTGTTCATCGGGCTGGCTACCCTCGGCCGGATCTCGTCGGCGAGCGCCGAGGAGATCCGCGCGTTGCAGGGCATGAACCGCCTGCGGCACGCCTACCTGGAGATGGTTCCAACACTCGAGCCGTATTTCAGCACGAGCACGCACGACGATCTGCAGGGGATTCTGTCGATCTACGGCTCGTCGCCGGATCGGCCGTCGTTGTTCGCCAACTTCGCGCACGGCATGACGACGACCCCCGGCATGGTCGGGACGATCACCGCGGCCGTTGGTGGCGCGTTCGCCGCGGCGTTTGCGCTCCTGATCGGCGGGACGCCGACGGGCGGGGTGGTCGTCGGTCTGGCGACGTTCGCGATCTTGACCGTCGCGATCTGGCTGGCCGCCCTCCGCCAGTTCCACGCCATCGATCGACAGATCCGGGTGCGATTCCCGTCACCGCCTCCAAGCGGGAGTGATGCGCCCGGGCAGCTGAACGCCCGACCGCGTCGCGTCATGGCGGCAGAATCGGCACTCACGAGTGACCGCGTCCGGATTCGTCCTCGTTGCCTCTCGGCCTCCGCCCCGCCCGCTCAGGCGTTCGCCGCTGCCAGGGCCTCGTCGAGCGTCCGCACGGCGAGGTCCACCTCCTCGGCCGTCGTGATGAGCGGCGGGATGATCCGCAGGACGTTGACGTAGGTACCGGCCGTCAGGACGATCAGCTTCCGCTTGAGCGCCTCGGCCTGGACCCGCTTCGTCAGGTCGGGATCCGGGACCCGGCCGTCGCCGGCGCCGGGCTTGATGAACTCGAGCGCCAGCATGAGCCCGAGGGCCCGGACGTCGCCGATCGACTGGTATTTCGGGGCGAGCGCGTGGAGGCCGGCAAGGAATTGGGCGCCGCGCTCCCGGGCGTTACCGACGAGGCCCTCGTCCTCGATGACGTCCAGGGTTGCGTTGGCCGCCGCGCAGGCGACGACGTTCCCGCCGTACGTTCCGCCGTGCGAGCCGGGCGGGAGGAGGTCGATGAGGGCCCGCTGGGCGATGATCCCCGACAGCGGCAGGCCGGACGCGATCCCCTTCGCCATGACCGTGATGTCCGGCTCGACGCCCCAGTGCTCCATTGCGAACAGCTTGCCCGTCCGCCCGAAGCCGGTCTGGACCTCGTCGGCGATCAGCAGGATCCCGTGCAGCCTCGTGATCTCGCGGAGGCGCGGCAGGAATCCCGGCGGCGGCACGATGTAGCCGCCCTCGCCGAGGACCGGCTCGACGATCACGGCGGCGACGTGCTCCGGATAGATCAGTTGGTGGAACGTCAGGTCGAGCTGGGCCTCCCAGTCGCATGTGCAGGCTTCGATCGGGTGCGCGCCGCCGGCGGCGCGATAGCAGTACGGATAGGCGGTGTGATAGATGGAACCCGGCAACGGCTCGAAATGGCCGCGGTAGACGTCCTTCGCGCTTGTCAGCGCCATCGTCTGGGCCGTCCGGCCGTGGTAGCCGTAGCGGAACGCGAGGATGACCGGCCTCCCGGTCGCGACGCGGGCCAGCTTGACCGACGCCTCAATGGCCTCGGCGCCCGAGTTCGACAGGAACGCGCCCCAGCCCTTGCCTGGCAGGAGCCGTGACAGCCGGTCGTAGAGTCGCAGGCCCGGCTCGTGGAACATGATGTTCTGCTGGCCGTGGAGGAGCTTCCCTGCCTGCTCCTGGATCGCGGCTACGACCCGCGGATGGGCGTGTCCGGTATTCGTCACCCCGATCCCGGACGAATAGTCCAGGTACCGCTCGCCATCCGTCGTCACCAGCCACGATCCCTCGCCGTGATCGACGACCAGGTTCGTGATCCGGCCCCAGACGGGCGGAACGACTGACAGATCGGGCAGGGAGGCGGCGCCACCCGCCGCGCCGGCCGAGCCGGTTGGGGAAGCGGTGTCGACCATCGTCAGGCCTCCGATCCGCCGGCCAGGACCGGCTCTGGTGCGGTCTGATCGACCGCGCGGGGCTCGGGTGGCCGAGGCGGCCGGTTGGATCGGCCCTGGAGGAACGTGGTGATCACGACGAACCCGACGGCGATCAGGAAGAACGCGGTGCCGATGACGTTGACCTGGACCGGCACGCCGACACGAGCCGAACCCCAGATGAAGATCGGGAAGGTCGAGTCCCGCCCGGCGGTGAAGGCCGTGATGACGTAGTCGTCAATCGACAGGCTGAAGGCCAGGAGTGCGGCCGCCATGACGCCGGGCAGGATGAGCGGGAACGTCACCTTCCAGAACGTCGTGAACTCATTGGCACCGAGGTCCATCGCTGCCTCTTCCAGGTGGCGGTCGAACCCGTAGAGGCGGGCGCGCACCGTGACGACCACGAAGCTGATGTTGAACATGATGTGGGCGATCAGGATCGTGATGAAGTTCGTGGGGAAGAATGGCGGCTCGCCGATCGAGACGAACAGGGTCAGGAGTGAGGCCCCGAGCACGATCTCCGGCGTGGCCATCGGCAGGAAGATCAGCATGTTCGTGCTGGCCGACCCTCGGAACCGGTACCGGACGAGGGCGAGGGCGATCAGCGTCCCGAGGGCCGTTGCGACGATCGTCGAGATCAAGGCCACGAGGACGCTGGTCTGAACGACCTCGAAGAGGCCGGGCACGCCGAACGGATCGGTCCACGCCGCAAGCGTGAAGCCGTGCCACGCGACGTTGCTCTTGCCTGGCGGGTCGTTGAAGCTGAACAGGGCCATGACCACGACCGGCAGCATCAGGTACAGGATGGCGAAGGCGGTGTAGACGTAGAGGACGTGCTCGTGGATGTAGTGCCCGGCCCGCGCGATCGCCGATGGTCGGTCGGGCCTGTCGGGCGTCATGTTCGCGCTCATCCGGAGCTCGTCAGCTCTTCGGTCCCGAGGATCTTGGCGTAGATCGCGACCATCACCAGGATCCCGGCCATGAGGATGAAGCTGAGCGCCGCAGCCGTCGGGTAGTCGTTGTTCTCGAGGAAGCGGCTCTGGATGACGTTGCCGATCATCCGGGTCTGCGTGTTGCCGAGGATCTCGGCGTTCACGAAGTCGCCCATCGCCGGAATGAAGGTCAGGAGCGATCCCGCGAAGACGCCGGGCAACGACAACGGGAGGATGATCCGGAGGAAGGCCTCCGAGATGAAGAACGTTCCAACCACGACGCCGCCGAGGAGCCCGATCACCGCCATCGCCAGGGCGTCGTACTCAAGGGCTAATCCCAGCCCCCCGCCGACGAGCGTCCCGATCACGGCGCCGGCGACCGTTCCGCCTGGTCGCCAGGGTCCCGCGTAGAGATCCTTCGCCGCCTCGACGAGGCGGCCGTCGATCTTTTCCAGCGAGACGTAGATCGGGAGCGTCATGAACGGCAGGAAGTTGTAGGCGATGCCCGCGATCACGGCCGCGGGGGTCGCCAGAACGCGGAACTCCGGCGGCAGGAACCCGGCGTCCTTGAGCGGTCCGAAGAGGATCCCGTCATCCCCGAGGATGATCTTCCAGCTCTGGGTTCGGAGCAGGAAGCTCGTGAAGAACGGCGCGATGACCAGAAAGAGCAGGATGGCCTTGTAGCGACCACCCCGGAAGGCGATCGTGTAGGCGAGTGGATAGGCGATCAGGAAGCAGATGATCGTCGCGGCGGCGCCGTAGACGATGGATCGGAGGAACTGCGCCTGATACCGCTCCAGGGCATCCGTATACGTCGTCCAGTTGGAGAGGCTGACCTCGAAGCCGGTCTCGAGCGTTCCCGACCAGAACGAGCTGATGAACATCTGGATGCCCGGGTAGACATAGAAGATGATCAACCAGAGGATGCCGGGTGCCAGCAGAAGATACGGCGTGAGCCGCATCAGCCGTCCGCGTGCACCCATCGTCGATCGTGCCTCGCTCGTCGGTGCTGGTCCTCGATCCGTCAGTTACCGATCAGGGTCGAGAACTTGTCGTTGATGGCGGTCTCCTCTGCCTCGGTCAGGGTCTTGAAGATCTTGACGTTGGCGAGGACCTCTTCCGGCGGGAAGATCAGCGGGCTCTCGGCCAGCTCGGGATCATCCGCGGCGAGGGCCTCCTGCGCACCCTTGACGGGGGTCACGTAGTTGACCCACGCGGCGATCTGGGCGGCGATCGCGGGATCGTAGACGAAGTCGATCATCAGCTCGGCGGTGTATTTGTGGGCCGCGCCCTTGGGGATCAGCATGTTGTCCGTCCAGAGCATCCCGCCCTCGTCCGGGAGCTGCCAGACGAGCGTCTCCTTCTCCGCCTGTTTGGCGAGAACATCGCCCGACCAGGCCATCGCCAGGACGACGTTGCCCGAGACCAGGTCCTCCGCGTACTCATTGCCGACGAAGGCGCGGACGATGCCGTCGTCGACGGCCTTCTGGCAGGAGGCGATCGCCTCGTCGACGTCGGCCTCGGTGGCCTGGGACGGATCCTTGCCGTTCCGCAGCATCGTGAGGCCCATCGAGTCGCGCATCTCGGTCAGGAACGTCACCTTGCCGACCCACTTCGGGTCCGCCGTCCAGAGCGATTCGAGGCTCGTCAGCTCCCCGGTTACCGCGCTGTCGTAGCCGAGACCGGTCATCCCCGACTGCCATGGGGCGTGATGATCGTCCGTCGGATCGAAGTCGATGCCCTTGTAGACATCGAGCATGTTGGCGACCTTGTTCGGCATGCTGGCGAGGTCGAACTGCTCGACCCAGCCGAGCCGGATGAGCCGCCCGGCCATCCAGTCGGTCACGACGATGAGATCCCAGCCGCTGTCCTGACCCGCCTCGAGAGCCGGCCGGATCGTTCCGAAGAACTCGTCGTTGTCGTTGATCACCTCGGAGTAGTTGACGACCGTCCCGTACTTCGCCGTGAAGTCCTCGAGAGTCTTGTGCTTCGTCGTGTCCACATCGTCGGTGTCGATGTAGAGCGGCCAGTTGGCGAAATTCAGCTCGGCCGACGGCGATTGCGGCACGGACGAGGCGGCGTCGCTCGGCGCGGCCGAGGCTCCAGTGGAGCCGCCCGTCGACGGCACGGCCGTGCCCCCGGTCCCCCTCGTCCCACAGGCCGCGAGAAAGGCTCCAAAGCCAGCCAGCGTTGAGCCCTGGATGAAGCGGCGCCGGCTGAGTGCCAGCTTGTCGAGGCGCGGATCGGTCTCGTTCATGGTCTCCTCGGTCTTACGGATGTCGCCGTGGTGATCAGGCGGGCGCGGGTTGGGCGGCAGCTTCGGCTCCGACCACGAAGGTGTGATCGGGCGACCAGGAAAGGCGAACGGCGTCGCCCGGTCGATGGAGTGAGCCGTGGCGCGTCCGCTCGACATTCTGTTCGTATACCGTCAACCGCGACCCGGATCGGGCCTCGATGACGTACGAAGTGGACACCCCCAGGTAGGACGCATCGACGACGGTCCCGTCGAGCTCATTCGATCCGGCGGGGAGCTCCGTACCCGCCTTGTGCACGCGGATCTTCTCGGGCCTCACGCCGACCTCGATCGCGGTCCGGCCGTCGACCAGTTCGCTCGGGACGCGCACGCTGGCATCGTCGGCGAGCCTCGCGACCGAGTACTCGTTGTCGCCGCCGTCCAGCCGCGCCGGCAGGAGGTTGCTGATTCCGAGGAAGCCCGCGACGAAGCGCGTGACCGGGCGCTCATAGAGCGATTCCGGGTCGCCGAGCTGCTCGTAGCGGCCCTTGTTCATGACGGCGATCCGGTCGGACATCGTCATCGCTTCTTCCTGGTCATGGGTCACGTAGATGAACGTGATCCCGACCTCCTGCTGGATCCGCTTGAGTTCGACCTGCATCTGCTTGCGAAGCTTCAGGTCGAGCGCGCCAAGCGGCTCGTCGAGCAGGAGTACTCCCGGCTTGTTGATCAACGCTCGCGCCAGGGCGACGCGCTGCGCCTGTCCACCAGAGATCTGGGTTGGTTTTCGCCTCTCGAACCCGGGCAGTTCGACCAGCGTCAGCATCTCGGTGACACGGCTCTTGATCTCGTCGTCCTTGACGCCCGTTCGGCGCAGGCCAAAGGCGACGTTCTCGTAGATCGTCAGGTGGGGGAAGAGCGCGTAGCTCTGGAAGACGGTGTTGACGTTGCGCTGATACGGCGGGAGCCAGGTGACGTCGCGGCCCTGGAGTTCGATCAGGCCGGAAGTCGGCTGCTCGAAGCCGCCGATCATCCGGAGGGTCGTCGTCTTGCCGCATCCCGACGGGCCGAGCAGGCTGAAGAACTCGCCGTCACGAACCTCGAGGCTGATGTGATCGACCGCGACGGCATCGCCGAACGTCTTGACCACGTCGACGAGGCGGACGCCGACCTCAGACACTTACGGCTCTCCCGAAACCTGCGGCGGACAGCGACGACCTGAATGCGGCTCGCATGCGCCTCGGACGGCACGGCCGGACGGGGACCCCACTGATCACCATCGGTCAGCGGAGGATAGGTGTCGCCATACGAGAGTGTCAACAATCCGAGATGCGAAGCTCCGTACTGTTCCGGCCACGAGATTCGCACAACAAGGGCCCGAATCGGGTCGTAGTTCGAATTGCGTCGGCTCCTGACGGGCGGCGCCCATCCGGACCCAGTCCGGGATTCTCGCGACTTTCCTTCCCGGGGGAACAGGGATGGCAGGGAACGGCTCCGGATCAACGCGAAACGGCCGACTGGGTCCTCCTGGCTTGGGCTGTCGACCGCGAAATCGACGATTCGGCAGCCTGATACCAGGCCCATCGCGGCCCTGCGTCCGTCTGCGGACCGGATCACGCGAAACCTGTTCACCCTGGGAGGAATCTCGTCACGGCGAGGGTTGCGCTGCCGCTCGACGCCCGTTCGAGCCCGTGGGAGTACGATGACGATATCGACGCGGGTGCCGTCGATATCCCGCCCTCGATCCTCACGGTCGATTTACCGAGGTTGCCACAACCGATGCCCACCCTGACCGAAGGTGCCATCTTCGACGCCCTCCGCAACGTCCAGGAGCCCGAGCTGGGGCGCGACATCGTCACCTTGAACATGGTCAAGGAGATCGCGATCAAGGGCGCCGATGTCGCCTTCACGATCGAGTTGACGACGCCGGCCTGCCCGCTCAAGGACGAGATCGAGCGCAACGTGAACGTTGCGCTGCGCGAGATCGGGGTCGAGAAGATCGAGGTCACCTGGGGTGCGATGGTCCGGCGGGCCGCTCCGCAGCAACCGCAACAGCTCCTGCCCGGGGTGAAGAACGTCATCGCCGTCGCCTCCGGGAAGGGCGGCGTCGGCAAGAGCACGATCAGCGTCAACCTGGCCGTCTCGCTGGCCCAGTCCGGCGCATCGGTCGGGCTGCTCGACGCCGACATCACCGGCCCGAACATCCCGATGATGCTCGGCGTGGAAGGCCAGCCTGTCGCGAGCGCGAATAACAAGATCACGCCGCTCGAGCGTCACGGCGTCAAGTGCATCTCGATCCAGTTCTTCGTCCCGGAGGGTCAGCCGATCGTCTGGCGAGGGCCGCTCGTCGGCGGTGCCATCCAGCAGTTCCTGCGGGACGTCGATTGGGGCGATCTCGACTACCTCGTGATCGACCTGCCGCCCGGGACGTCCGACGCCCAGTTGACGCTTGCCCAGGCCGTCCCGCTCGGCGGCGCCGTCCTTGTCACAACACCGCAGGAGGTCTCACTCTCGGACGTGACGAAGGCCCTCGCGATGTTCAAGCGGCTGTCCGTTCCAATCCTCGGCATCGTCGAGAACATGACAGCGTTCATCTGTCCGCACTGCGGCGAGGCGACCGAGATCTTCGGGCGCGGCGGCGGCGAGCGCTTCGCGGCCCAGCACGGCATCGACTACCTCGGCGGCGTGCCGCTCGACATCACCGTCCGCCAGGGAGGAGACGTCGGCGTGCCGGCGGTCGCCCAGCGCGAGCCGGGACCGGCTGCTCGGGCCCTGACGGCCGTCGCGGGCGCCGTCGCAGCGCGCGTCAGCATCCGGGCGGCGAGCGCCGATCAGGCTCAGCCGGTGCTATCGATCAGCTGATCAATTAGGAATAGACTGCAGCGGGGGAGTCCACCGGGGGGTGCGGAGGAGGAGACCGCCGGGGTGCGCTGCCGGACGTGTGGCGCCGCGACTCGACGTGCGGCCAGGTTCTGCGACCAGTGTGGGTCGCCGCTGGCTGACGCCCTGGCCGGGACGCCGCGGGCCCAGGCGCCGCAGGACGAGCGGGGCGATCGGCGGATCGTCACGGCGCTCTTCGCGGACCTCGTCGACTACGTCCGCCTCGTAGCCGAGCACGATCCAGAGGACGTCCGGCGCCAGGTCGATTCGGCGCTCCTCGCGATGGTCGAGGCGATCGAGGCGTTCGATGGCACTCGCGAGAAGTTCATCGGAGACGCGGTATTCGCCGTGTTCGGCTGGCCGAGTGGCCACGAGGACGACGCCATCCGTGCGGCCCATTGCGCCCTCGCGATCCGCCAGGCGCTCATCACCGTGGCGAGCTCCACCGGCGGCGAGCCACTCCAGGTCCGGATCGGGATCGCCACCGGAGAGGTCGTTGCTGCCCCTCGCGGCGACGGCGACCTCGACTGGTCGTTGACCGGTCCGGCCGTGACCACGGCCGCCCGGATCCAGGCAATCGCCCAACCGGGCGAGATCCTCCTTGACGAGGCGACGCTCCGGGCCGCCCGACAGGGCCTTGCGGTCGAGGATCGTGGGCCCCAGCTCCTCCGCGGCCAGACGCGGCCGATTCGGGTCGCGCGCCTGCTGGGCGAAGCCGGCTTCCAGCCATCGCTGCCGCCGATGGGGCCGCTTGTCGGTCGAGAATCGGAGCGCGCCCGGCTTCGACGGCTGTTCGACGGTGTTGGGCCCGATCGTGGCGCAGCGATCGTCGTCGAGGGCGAAGCAGGCATGGGCAAGTCCCGCCTGATGGCCGATCTTGCCAGCGTGGCCCCTGCGGCCGGATTCGCATGCACCTGGGTCGACAACGTCTCGTACGGCGCCCGCGAGCCTTATCGATTCGGCCGCGCCCTGGCGCAGGCGATCGCCAATGAGCACGGCATCGATTCCGGCGCGATGGCCCGTCGCCTCCTGTTCACCGAGGACGCTCCCCCGGATCGGGCGCGGCTGTGGGCCGGTGCCGTGGCGGCGATCGCACGAGACGCGGCCTTCTCCGGCTGGGAGGATGAGGCGCGCCTGGTGCCCGTCGAGCCCGCCGAGGTCGCGGCGGCGATCACGGATGTCGCGACGCGCTACGTGGAGCGGCTGCTGGAGGTCTCCGGGCCACGGATCGTGTTCATCGACGACCTCCATTGGCTCGATCCGTCGAGCGCCGGAATGGTCGACGCGATCATCCGGGTGACCGCCAGCAAGCCGCTCATCATCGTCGTCGGGACGAGGCCCGGACCCTCGCCGGCGTCCGACTCGCTCGAATCACTCGAACGGATCAGCCTGACCGGCCTCGACGAGGGCGAGACGCGCCTGCTCGCGGCGGTCGTCGCGGGAACGGAGATCGACCCCTCAGATGCGCGGGCGCTCCACGAACGGACGGCGGGCAATCCGCTCTTCATCACCGAGACCATGAGGGCGTTGCTCGACGATCCGTCTCCCCGCGCCCCCGCCGGGCGGTTGGCGTTCGGCGACGGGGTCGCTTCCACGGGCATGCCGATGACGCTCCGGGCGCTGCTGGGGGCAAGAATCGACGCCCTGTCGGAAGAGGCCCGGACGGCGCTCCGCGTCGCCTCGGTCATCGGCGTCTCGTTCCGGTCGCCGATCGTTGCCGAGGTCTTCGGCGAGCCGATCGACCGGGACATCTATGAGCGCCTGGCCGAGGCGTCGCTCATCGTCTCAGTCGATGGCGCGGACTGGTGGCGGTTCTCACACCCGCTCATCCAGGACACGGCGTACTCCGGGCTGCTCGGCAGCACCCGGCGGCGCCTCCACACCAGGGTCGCCGACCTGCTCGAGGCGCGGACGGGCCCGGGCGCGATCGGTGCCGTTGCTCGCCATCGTGCGGCGGCGGGCGACGGAGAGCGGGCCGTGCCGATGCTTGTGGAAGCCGCGGAGGAGGCCCTCGCCGTCGGGGCGTCTGCCGAGGCCGCCTCGTTCTGGACCGCCGCGGCCGATCTGGTCGGGGCCGGGTCGGCCTCCGACTCGTACCGTCAGCGAGCTCGGGCCGCGCTGGACGCGATCCCGGCGCCTTTGACGCCGTCGGTCTGAGCCCAGGTTGGGGCCGGGCGGTCGAGCTCGAAGACGAGTCCAGGCCGGCCGGCGACGGCCCCCACCCGAGCGAGACAGGCGGCGGTGACAGCCTCGCGGTTCTGAGGCTGGTAGTGAACGAGCACCGTCTGCTGGGCACCGGCACGCTCGCCGATCTCGAGTGCCTCATCGACAGTCAGATGACCCCGGATCGGATCGTCCTCTGCCGCGCTCAACAGCGTGGATTCGACGACGAACAGGTCCGCGCCACGGGCGGCGTGCACGAGCGTCTCAGTGGGCCCCGTGTCGCCCGAGATCACGACCCGGCGATCGGCCCGGTCGCGGACGGCGAAGCCCCAGGCCGGGACGTAGTGGCGGCCCGGGATGAACTCGATCGCCAGGTCACCGATCGTGACGATCGCCGCCGGGTCGTACTCAATGACCTCGAAGGCGTCATCGAAGAAGCCCTCACGCTCGCTGATCGCCGCAGCCAGCTCCGCCATCCGCTGACGGCCACCGGGTGGCAGGAGGACCGGCAGCCGCCTGCCGGTGAAGCCCGACCACGGCAGCAGGTATCGAAGTGACACGAGATCGACGTAGTGGTCGGCATGCAGATGCCCGACGAGGACGGCATCGAGGTCGCGCGGGTCGCGGATCGGCATGAGGGCGCGGATCACGCCTTGACCGCAATCGAGGAGGATGCCCGTGGACGGCGTCTCGAGGAGGATTCCCGACGCAGGGGTCTCCGGCTGGGGAGCCGATGTCCCGGATCCCACGATGGTGACGCGGGTCATCGCGACGCCGTCTGGGTAGGCACGCGACGATGTTCGCACGGGGCCAGTCGCACCCGCGAGCCTCGATTTGACCCGGAAACTGTCGGCAGCCCGACAGGGATCGTGCGTGGACGGGAATCGTCGCGGTAGGATGTTGGACATGATCGCGGCCCGCCCGCTGGCCGAAACCCTGGCCGGCGTCCCGTTCTTCTCCGGTCTCGATGCCGACAGCCTCGAGCGGGTCGGCCGCGGAATGCGCACGAGGCGGTTTCGGCGCGGCGAGGTGATCTTCCACGTCGGCGACCCCGGTGACGCCCTCTTCATCGTCATGACCGGCGCCATCAAGATCATGCTGCCCTCCGATACCGGCGACGAGGCAATCCTCGCGACGCTCAGGCCGGGCGACGTGTTCGGCGAGCTCGCCCTCCTCGATGGGGCGCCCCGCTCGGCGACCGCGACGGCGCTCGAGCCGACCGAGACGCTGGTCCTGCCGCGCACCCAGTTCCGCGAGCTGCTCGATGCGGAGCCCGCCGTGCGCGACGCCCTGCTCGCGTCGCTCGCCGGGGAGCTGCGGCGGCTGACGAACCACGTCGAGGAGCTGCATTTCCTCGACATCACCGGCCGGCTCGCCTCACGCCTCGCACGTCTCGCCGCGGAATCCGGCACGAAGCTTGACGACGGGACGATCCGGCTCGGCTCGCCACTCACCCAGGGCGACCTCGCGGCGATGATCGGCTGCACCCGCCAGAGCGTGAACAAGCTCCTCGGCATCTTCACCGACGACGGTCTCATCCGCCTCGAGCGGGACAGCATCGTCATCCTCGACTACGACGGCCTCGTTCGAACGGCCCGCCGCTGACGTCAGGGCGGAGCGCCGCCCCTGATCTGCGTGAGGAGGATCTGGGCCGCCGCGAGCGCCGCCCGGAGGCGGCCCTGCGATCCGCCGAGAAAGGCCATCCGCCGTTCCCGGTGAACGCGATCCGGCAGCACGACGACGACGGTCACGGCCGTGTCGTCGCCACGTGCGCGGACCCTGATCCCGACGGCAACGTCGGACCCGCCGACCAGCTTGCCGTTGAGAGCGAGCGCTTCGAGGCCATCGGCCTTGGCGTGGTGGGCGGCCGCCGGCGCGTCCGGCGCGAGCGTCTCCGCGAGCCTGAGCCAGTCACGATCGCCCAGCAGTGTCGCGAACGACCCACCGGTCCCGACCTCGACGCACGAGAGCGTCCAGCCCCGATCAGTCAGCGCCGCCCCGATCGCATCCGCCCACGTGGTCTCGCCCTCCGCCCAGATGTGGCTTCCGAGGAGACTCTCGAACGTGAGCGGCGGTCGCCTCGACGAGCTCCTGCGCGGAGCGTGGCCCCGTGCCGCCTGGGGCGACCGCGCCGCCTTCCGGACGAGCTGAGATCCGGACGTCGACCGCCTCCGCGCGGGCGTAGGTCGCGACGATCGGGTTGGAGGCCCGGAGGAGAGCCTCCCCGAGGAGATCCGCGACGGCCGATTCGCCGATTCCAGCCAGCCTGAGAGTCGTCGTCGCGGTGTCGCCGCCCGCGCCGAGGTCGCGGAGCCGCGGAAGCACCTGCTCGGACCAGATGGGACGCATCTCGCGCGGGGGGCCGGGGAGGGCCACGATCAGGCGCCCGTCCGGGCGGCTGACCCACCACGCCGGGGCCGTTCCGTTCGCGTTCGGGAGGGCCTCGGCGGACGGAATGAGCCAGGCTTGTTTGAGGTTGATCTCCGGCATCGCCATGTCGCGCCTGGACCAGAGGCCGCGAAGCCAGGATTCGAGCTCGGGATCGACGACCGGCGTCTCGCCGGTGACGGCGGCGATCGCCTCGCGGGTGAGGTCGTCGGGGGTCGGGCCGAGGCCACCCGTCGAGACTGCCAGATCGGCGCGCTCCAGGGCCTCGGCGAAGGCGTGGCTGACCGCATCGAGATCATCCGGCAGCGCCTGGATCCTCGTCACCGTGATCCCGAGGGCGGTCAGGCTTCGGGCCAGCTCGCCAGCATTCGTGTCGCGGGTCTCGCCGACCATCAGCTCGCTGCCGATGCTCAGCAGCTCCGCGGACAAGAGCGGTCGCGACCGAACCATCGTCGCAGCGTATCGCAGCGGCAATGGTCGAGACGCTCGATCCAGGCGGTACCATCGGACGAACCTACATGCGACCTTTGCAGTGTGCCGGACGGTCGTCAGGCAACTGACGCTCCCGATACGGCACGATGGCGCGTGACGGATCCGGCGGAGGTGCCGAGTGAGCGAGATCGAGCAGAGCGGGTTCTTCGAGTTCGATCGCTGGCTGGGCCTCGCCCGGCGGACGCGCGAGCTGTTGGCCGCCGCGGTCGACGAGGGCGGGCTCCCGGCCGGCGGCGCGGACTACCTCGCCGATCGGACCCTGCCACACGTCGAGGGCGTCCAGGTCGGCTTTCTGGGCTGGCTCCGCGCAGATACGGCGGGCATCGCCGAGCTCCGATTCCTGCTCAGCCGCGTCGCCTCGACCCGGGTCGAGCCGGCCCTGGACGAGCCCGAGCGGCGAGCCGCGGCAGCAGAGGAGGCCATGGAGCGAACATTCGCGCTCCGTGCCGGGCGTCCCGCTCGCTCGCTGCAGACCCCCGAGCCGTGGAACCTCGCCGCGCTCGCCCACGCGCGCGTCGTCCTGGCCTTCCTGCCGCGGATCCCCGACGAGGAGGTCCGCTACCCGTCCGGCCGGCGCACGTATGCCGACATCGCCGCCCCGCGGGGACCGGCGGAGCTCGCCGGCCGGCTCGACGAGCTCGAGCGCCAGCTCTGGCGCACCGCGGCCGGACGGACGCCGGACCCGGGAAATCCGGAATTCCGGCGCGCATACGGGTTCTTCGATGCAGCCGACCGGCTCGGCATGGGGGCATTCGGCGGGCCGGCCTGACGTCGCTGGTATGATCGCCGCGTCCCCCAGAAGGACGCACGGGAGCCCACCCTGGACGAGTCGCAACCGACCGCACCCCGCGCCGACTCCGCGCCCTGGCCTGAGTCCGAGCCCCCGCCGGCCGAGAGCGGCGCGATTCCCGGGCCCGGCCCCGCCGTGCCTCCCGACGCCACACCCGGCCTCCGCGCGCAGATCGGGGCGACCACGGACTCTGCGACACGCCTCGTCGCTGCGCATGTCGAGCTGGCAAAGGCCGAGCTTGGCGAGGTCCTCGAGGAAGTCAAGCGGGTATCGATCCTCGGCGGGATCGCGATCGGTGCGGCGATTGCTGCCGGCCTCCTCGTCACCGTCGGGACGCCGTTGTTCCTCGGCGAGTGGATCTTCGGCTCGATCGGTTGGGGACTCCTGCATGGGCTGCTCGTTCTCGCCGCGGTCGCCGTCGCGGCGATCACGATGGCGCTCGATGGCGGACCGGCCGCGGTTGGCCGGGGTTTCGTCGTCGGGCTCATCGCCGGCGTCCTGGTCGGGCTCCTCCTTGGCGCGGGCGTGACGAACCGTGCCTGGGCGTTGGTTGGCGATTCGCTGTTGCCGCTCAGCGATCCCGGTCCCCGGCCCCTGGCCGCGGCACTCGTCGTCTTGCCGGCCGCCGCGGCTGTTCTCATCGGTTTGATCAGCCTGGTGCAGACGATCCGCAAGCGCGCCACCCAGACCGGACTCCGCTCGCCGGCCGCGTCCGAGCGAGTGGCGGTCGCCGTGCCGACCGCCCTCTACGTCGGCTGGCTATCGGCGTTCATCTACTCCTACAGCACGCGACTGGCCTGGCCGGAGCCCGCGATCATCGGGGTCGGCGTCGGCGGGTTCGTCGTCTCGCTCGTGATCCTGGTCCTGCTCAGTGGCTGGCGTCCCGGCTACGCGCTGACGACCGGGCTGACGATCGGAACCGTCCTCGGCACGTTCCTGGCCGTGCTGACCGCGACTGCGCTCGGCCCGCGAGTCGGCGCGGCGGTCGGCCTCGCGGTCGGCCTGGCCGTCTGGATCGCCGTCATGGCCGGCGACGTTGCGAGGCGCGGCGTTGACGGTGAGGAGCTCATGAAGCGGTTCATCCCCCAGAAGACCATCGACATGACGAAGGAGACGATCGAGTGGGCACAAAAACGGATGCCGCTCTTGCGCAGGTCGTAGCTGCCCGCGCCGACTTCGACGAGGAGTTGGACCGGCTCCAGGCCGCGGGCCGGGCGTCCATCGACATCCCCGCCAAGGTTCGGCGCGAGCCGGTCAAGGCCGCGGGTGTCGTCGCCGGGGCCGCGTTCCTCGCCGTCGGTGGCCCGAGGCGGCTGTTTCGGCGAGCCAAGCGAGCCGTTCGGGGCAAGGAGGAGCCGCTCCCCGAGTCGATGCTTCCAGAAGAGATCGAGAAGGCCGTCAGGAAGCTCGGGTCGGACGGCGGACAGGTCCGCGGCACGCTCGAGCGGGAGTTCGCGAAGTACCTCAAGGAACACGAGAAGGAACGAAAGGCGGAGGGGCTCCGGGCCGCGGCCGCCGCCCTCGCCCTGGCCGCCCTTCGACCGGCTGCTGCCCGCGTCGGATGGAATGTCGCCGAGCGGGCGCTCAACCCGAATCCGGCAGCGTTCAAGGAACAGATGGACCGCATCATGGCCCGCCGTGGCGAGCAGGGAGAGGGCTCTGATGACGAAGGCGGTCCCAAGAGCGGCGTGGGGATCTAGTCGCGGCTTCCGCGCCTTCCGCGCGTCTCCCGCCTCGGGATCCCTCCAGGTTCCGCCATACGCCACTCGCAGTGGCGTTGGGGCCCCGGAACTGGTAGTACGCCCTCTCTGATGAGCAAATGACGGAAACGCGCTGGCGCTCCGCGCGTGACCGGCCTCGCCTCGGGCCCGAACCCGGTCGTAACGCCACCCTGGGTGACGTATGAGAGAAACTGAGCGTCGTCCGGGCGCGGGACGCTAGACTCGGCGGCGGGCGAGTGGCGGAATGGCAGACGCGCCGGCCTTAGGAGCCGGTGCCGCGTAAGCGGCGTGTCGGTTCGACCCCGACCTCGCCTACCAGACGAACTTCAAGCATGCGGTCGGTGGCCAGCCCTACTTCGACTTCGGGTGGCCCTCCTCGTTGTGATGCTTGACGACGGTCGCCGCGGCGATCGCTTTTGCCCGCTTCGGTGAGCGGCCTTCCTTCAGCTCGCTCTCTTTGATGTGCTCGTACATCCGTTGCTCTTTGGCGCTGACGCTGGGCAGGTGTTCCTTCTGAGGCATCGTTGCCACCTCCTGGTGGGATCGTAGCGACGGGTAGTGACGCCTCCGCCGTGTCGCGCACGAAACGCGATACGGATGCGTTGCGCCTTCAGACCGCGGCGGGACCGTCGAACGCGGCGGCGAGAGCGTCCTCGAGGCGAGGCCGCTTGAAGGTGTATCCGGCGCCCAGGGCCTTTGCCGGCCAGATCCGACGACTGCCGAGCGCAAGCGTCGCTTGATCACCCAGGGCGAGCCGTACGATCCACGCCGGCGCCGGGAGCCAACTTGGCCGGTGCAGCGCCGACGCGAGTGAGTTGGCGAATGCGGCCTGTCGACGTGAGTCGGGCGCGGCCACGTTGAGCGGGCCACGGATGTCCCCGGACTCGAGCGCCAGGATGTAGAGCCCAACGGCGTCGAGAAGGTCAACCCAACTGACCCATTGCCGGCCACCGCCGAGCGGCCCTCCGAGGAAGAGTCGGAACGGCAGCGAGATGACACCGACGAAGGGTGCGCCACGGGCGATCACCGAACTCGTGCGCAGCAGGACGACGCGGACGCCGAGCGTCTCGGCCCGCAGCGCTTCCGCCTCCCAGTCGAGGCACAGGCGCGCCAGAAACGACTGGCCTGGCTGAGTGGCCTCGTCGGCCGGGGTTTCGTCCTTGCCCTCGTAGACATCGGTGCCGGAGGCGCTCAGGAGGACGGTCGGGCGCCGCTCCTGCGGCAGCTGCGCAAGAGCGTCCACCAGCGCCCGCGTCGAGCTCAGGCGACTCTCTCGGAGCAACCTCTTCCGCGCGGAGGTCCACGGCCAGCGCCCGATCGTGGCGCCAGCCAGGTTGATGATCGCGCCTGCATCAGCCACCTCGCCGAGCCAGGCCCCGACCGTCTCAGGGTCCCAGACAACTGCGCGCGTGCCGCGAGGAGTTCGTGTCCTGCCCCGAGTCAGGACGACGACCTCGTGCCCCGCCGTCAGCAGCGCGCTGGAAAGGGCCGTCCCCAGGAGGCCTGAGCCACCGGCGATGACGACCTTCACGTGCCGGGCGACCGGTATGCCGCGACGGCGACGAGGACGGCCACGCTGTTGAGAACGCCGTGGGTTCGGATCATCGTGTCGAGATCGAGGAACGACTGCCCGGTCAGGATCGCGAACGACCACGCGATCCCCATCGGCATGCCAACCAGCAGTGCGACGCCGGCGCCCCTCAATAGCCAGCCGGCCGCGCCCGGCGTCCCGCCGGTGAGCAAGCCGATTGCGACGACGATTCCGGACGACCCGACGATCAACGCGCCGATCGCGCCGAGCAGGTCGCTGACGAGGATGAACCCCATTGCCGTGATCGGGATGCCGACGATGAGCCCGAGCACCGACGCGCGGAGCCGTGGCCGGGATGCGGCGAGGAGACTGGCGAGCCCCAGAAGGCCGAAGCCCGCGAAATGGAAGTGGGTCGCGGTCAGCAGGACGATGACCGGCGAAAAGCCCGTCTCGACGCCGAGGCGCTCGACGATGGTGAAGATCGCCGCCACGCCCCAGAACCCGAGTGCGACATCGATCCCGAGCGCCGGTAGATGGCGCGGCTGGAGGATCGCGGGAAGCTGCGAGAGCCCGTGCGTGATCGCTGCCGCGGTGCCGATGAGAGCGACCCCCAGCCACGGCAACACGAAGGCCGCCGCGAGCGGTCCGGTTGGCAGCGTGAAGGCGACGAGCAGCGGCAGCGCTGCGATCAGGGACGGCCACCCGCCGAGCGCTCCCACCCAGCGCCGTGGCGGGAGGAGCGGGATCAGCCGGGGCACGATGACCAGCGGCGCGAGAAGCAGGATACGAGCGGCCAGGGGAGCCGGCAGCAGCACCATCGCGGCGGCCCACACGACCATCCCGACGAGTAGGGGAGCAGGCAGTCGCGAGCGCGACGTGAACTCAGCGCGCTGGGCGGTCGTGGTCGTCATCGGGGTCTCCGTTCGATCTGGCAGGCGTCGTCGCCGAGCAGCCGGCTGAGTTGATGGCGGTGGCCGGCAACAAGCGCGTACACCCATTCGCGGACCCCTCGCATGACGGAGAGGCCGGCCAGGATCGCCAGCGGCCGAAGGACGGGGACTTCCAGCCCGATCCGGATGCACGCGTCGTCCGCGACGCTCCAGCGGCCGAACTCGTCCCGGACGTGGATCGCCTCGAGCAGGACGATCGAGCGGAGGTGCTCCGGCGACGTCGCCGGCCGCCTGGAGTGGCAGGAGGTGGAGTCGAGCACGTCGATCGAGCCGGCGCAGCAATCGTGCCGAGCGGGTGCAGATGCCGCAGTCGGCGTCGTAGAGCACCAGCAGCCGCCGGTCGCGGGCGAGCGCGTTCATCCGGCCTCCGCCACTTCGCTTGAGCGCGTCGTTGCGAGCGATGAGCAGGGAACGTTCGATGATCGTCATGCTCGCCTCAACGTGCTACTGATCAATAGCAAGTATCAGCGAAGAACAGGCTACTGTCAAGTCGCAGGTTTGCGAGACAACGCCGGCCGCTCGACTGCGGGTGCCATGACCACTGACCCATTGCCGTACCCGCATCCGCAACGGCAGAGTGGTGGTAGATCCGCCGAAAGTCACCGCGCCCGATCGTGGCGCGCTCGACGCGCGCCAGAGGGGGAAACCAGGGGATGACCGATATCGCCAGCATTGAACCGGGAACCGCGGCACACGACGGCCTTCGGCTGGCCGGGCTCGCCCTTGGCCAGGCGGCCTGGTCGCTGGAAGACGGCCCGGAGCTTGTGCCGATCGGGCTGTCTCGAGACGGCGACCAGATCGCTTCGGACCGCTTCGTCATCGCGCTCACGGACGAAGCGTTTCCTCGCCTGTGGTCGATCGTCGCCGACAAGGTCGCCGAGGGTGAATACGGCGTTCTTGCCTTCGAATCGGCAGCGCCCGGTGCCGACTTTCGGATCATCCACATGCAGCTGATCGATCACAAGGGCGAGCTGGTGGGTACCGTCCGTCAGGCGTATCGGGCTGCGGGGAAGTCCCGAATTCTCGGGCGACCCCACCCGTTCGAGATCCTGGGCACCCCGGTTCCATCGGACGAGATCGACGTCGACGGGACGCGCGAGGCGATCCTGCTGGGCGTCATGTCCCATCCCGAGGGCGAGCGACTCTTTCCTCAGCTCGCCGGCTTCGCGCGGGAAATGATCGCGGCCGCGAACGCGCCCGCCACGGAGTAGCGAACCGGTTGCCGCTACGCCATTGCGCTAGAGATTCATCAGCCAGACGGCCAAGCCGTCCTTCAGGGCGAGGAATGCAACGAGCAGCCCCATCGCGATCGCGATGACGTAGGCGCGAATCCGCCAGGTTCTGGACATCTCGATCAGCGTCGTCGCGCTGTCAAGGTCGCGCCGAATGCGCATCCCGCACCAGCGACGGCCCGCACAGGCAGCCCGCCCTATACTTCCCCGGCGATGAACGTCACTGCCACCCCGGCCCCAAAGAGTTCCGTCATCCTCGAGGTCGAAGTACCCGCCGAGCGCCTCAGCCGCGCCGTCGACGAAGCCGTTCGGGCACTCAGCCGACGAACCCGTGTTGCCGGCTTCCGGCCGGGAAAGGCGCCGCGGCCGGTCCTCGAGCGAGTCCTCGGCCCCGGTGCCGTCCTCGACGAGGCCGTCGATCGGCTCGTGCAGGGGGCCTACCGTGACGCGCTCATCGAGCAGGCGATCCTGCCCCTCACGAACGCCGACGTCGAGATCGTCCAGGCCGAAGAGGGCAAGCCGCTCATCTTCAAGGCAACGGTCCAGGTCCGCCCGGATGTCACGCTCGGCGACTACAAGAACTTCAACTTCCGGCCGGAGATCGAAACGATCGACGACGCGAAAGTCGACCGGGTCATCGAGGAGCTTCGCGACCAGAACGGAACGCTCGCGCCGGTCGAGGACCGCGGCGCCCAGAAGGGCGACTACGCAGTCGTCAAGTTCGAGGGCAGCCGGGACGGCGCTCCGTTCGAGGGCGGCAGCGCCGAGCGGATGCCCCTGATCATCGGCGAGGATCGCCTCATCCCCGGCTTCGAGGACAACCTGGTCGGCCTGTCCGTCGGCGACACGAAGGGGTTCGACATCACGTTTCCCGACGACTACGGCGAGGAGTCGCTGGCCGGCAAGGAGGGCCATTTCGAGGTGGAGCTCCGGGAGCTCCGCGAGAAGATCCTGCCCGATGCCGACGACGATTTCGCCCGGTCGATGGGCGACTTCGAGGATCTCGCCGCCCTTCGGACCGGGGTCAAGGAGCGGCTCGAGCGCAATGCCCTCGACAAGGCGCGCCACCAGTTCGCCGACCAGATCATCGACTACGCGGTCGCGAACGCGACACTCGACCTTCCCGACGTCCTTCTCGACCAGGAGGTCGAGGTGATGCACGACGAGTTCCGCACCACGCTCGCGCGGCAGGGCGTTTCCGAGGAGGCCTACCTCAAGGTCACCAACAAGACCGAGGCCGACCTCCACGCCGACTTCCGGCCCGACGCGGAGAAGCGCGTCAAGGTCCTGCTGGTCCTCTCCAAGATCGCCGAGGAGGAGGGCGTCACGATCGCCGATACCGACGTCGACCTCGAGATCGAGCGGGGCAGGCAGCGCTACTCGGGCGATGCGAAGCTGACCAAGTACTTCGAGTCCGAGCGTGGGCGGAGCTTCATCCGCTCAACGTTGCGCCGGAGCAGGACCGTCGAACACCTCGTGGACGCCTGGCTCGCCGCCCATCCGGAGCATCCGGCCCTGCCCCACGTCGAGGACGGTCCGAACAGCGCTGTTGACAGTCCGTCTGCGGAGGCGTCCGGCGCGATCAACGCCACCGACCCGGACGCCCTCGACGCCCACGACCATGACCACGACCATGACCACGAACACGACCATGATCATGAGCCGGCGTCAGCCGGCTGAGCCGTCCGCCACCAACCTCCAACCGGAACTCGGGAGACCCCAGATGCTCGTGCCGATGGTGATCGAATCCTCCAGCCGTGGAGAGCGCGCCTATGACATCTACTCACGGCTGCTGCGGGAACGGATCATCTTCCTCGGCGATCAGATCGAGGACCACCTGGCGAACCTCGTCATCGCCCAGCTGCTGTTCCTCGAGTCCGAGGACCCCGAGAAGGACATCAGCCTCTACATCAACTCACCAGGCGGTGTGGTCACGAGCGGCCTCGCGATCTACGACACGATGCAGTACCTCCGCGCGCCGGTCAGCACGATCTGCATCGGAATGGCCGCGTCGATGGCCGCGGTCCTGCTCGCAGCCGGGGCGAAGGGCAAGCGCTACGCCCTCCCGAACAGCCGGATCATGATCCACCAGGGGTCCGGCGGGTTCCGCGGACCCGCCCCGGACGCGATCATCCAGATGAAGGAATGGGAATTCCTGGTCCAGCGGAACCACGAAATCCTCGCCAAGCACACCGGCCAGAAGCTGGCCAAGATCGTGGAGGACACCAATCGGGACTATTTCATGGCTCCCGAGGATGCGAAGGACTATGGCATCATCGACGCGGTGTACTCGCTGTCCGGTGACTCGTTGATCGCACAGGCTCACGACGCCGGCATGTCCGGTGGCGAAGGGTCTGCCGCTGCGGCGGGCGAGACCGAGACCGCCGAGCCGGCCGCCAAGAAGTCCAAAGAGCTCTAGGAAAGAGACGGGCCAGGGCACGTGACGTCGAGCGGCAGCTCCAAGGGACCGAAGGTCCCGTACCGGTGCTCCTTCTGCGGAAAGAGCCAGGAACAGGTTCGCAAGCTGATCGCGGGCCAGGGTGTCTACATCTGCGACGAATGCATCAACCTCTGCCAGGAGATCATCGAGGAGGAGATGCTCGATCAGCCGAAGGCGAAGCCCTCGGTTGCCAAGCTCCCCAACCCCCGGCAGATCAAGTTCGCGCTCGACCAGTACGTCATCAGCCAGGAGCGGGCCAAGAAGGTCCTCTCCGTCGCGGTCTACAACCACTACAAGCGAGTCAACGCCGGCTCGTCGATCGATGAGGTCGAGCTCCAGAAGTCGAACGTCCTCCTGGTCGGGCCCACCGGCTCCGGCAAGACGCTCCTCGCTCAGACCCTGGCACGAGTGCTCGACGTCCCGTTCTGCATCGCCGACGCGACGTCGCTGACCGAGGCCGGCTACGTCGGCGAAGACGTCGAGAACATCCTCCTCCGCCTCATCCAGGCGGCTGACTTTGACGTCGCCCGGGCCCAGCGCGGGATCATCTACATCGACGAGATCGACAAGATCGCCCGCAAGGCCGACAACCCCTCGATCACGCGCGACGTCTCAGGGGAAGGCGTCCAGCAGGCGCTCCTGAAGATCCTCGAGGGAACGATCGCCAACGTGCCGCCGCAGGGCGGCCGGAAGCACCCGCACCAGGACTTCATCCAGATCGACACCACGAACGTCCTGTTCATCTGCGGCGGCGCCTTCGACGGCCTCGAGAAGATCGTCGAGGAGCGGATCGGGCGGCGGTCGATCGGCTTCGGGTCCGACGGAGCGATCGTCAAGGCAGACCTCGCCCGCATCCTCGAGCGCCTGATGCCGGAGGACCTCCTCAAGTTCGGGCTCATCCCGGAGTTCATCGGCCGGTTGCCCGTGATCGTCACGCTGTCCGCGCTGACCGCGGAGGACCTCGTCCGGGTGCTGACCGAGCCGAAGAACGCGGTCACCCGCCAGTTCCAGAAGTTCCTGTCGCTCGACAAGGTCGAGCTGGCGTTCACGCCGGCGGCGCTCCGCGCAGCCGCCGAAGTGGCCCTCGACCGCAAGACCGGCGCCCGCGCACTCAGGTCCATCGTCGAGGAGTCGCTCCTCGAGGTGATGTACGACATTCCGGAGCGGACCGATATCCGGAAATGCATCATCACCGAGGAGACGATCCGTCAGGGCCGCCTCCCGCTCCTCCTGACGAAGTCCGATGTCGACAAGGGCGTCGACGAGACGAACTACGAGGACTGGCTCGCCGAGCGCGGCGAGACCGCCTGACCGGCTGACCGCCGGGCCACCCTGACGGCCAATGGCCGAACCGGCCGATCCACCTCGCCCTCGGAGCCCCTCAACGGCCTGGCGCGTTGGCGTGCTTGCCGTCACGGGCTTCATTGCGGCGATTGCCGCCGCGTTCGGAGTCACCATGGCGATCACGCCGTGCCGCGGCGACGTCTGCGTCAACGAGGCGGGCTGGGTCGTCGTGCTTGCCGCCGCCCTGGTGCTGGGGGCCGGGATTCTGACGGCGACGGGCCGAACGGCGGCTCCGCTCTATGTCGTTGGGGCATATGTCGGTGGCGGCCTGACGGCCCAGGCCGTGATCGCTCGCGGTAGCCCGCCTGACCTCTTGTTCGGCGCGCTGTTCGTGCTTGGCCTCGTTGCACTGCTCGACCTTCGCCGCCAGACGCGCAGCACGTTCGCCGCGACCGCCGCGGTCATCGTTCTTGGAATTGTGGTGCCGATCAGCACGAGGTACCCGGCCACCGGGTGGTTCGTCGTCGGGCTGGGGGTCCTGCCCATCCTCGCCTGGGCCGTCACGCGCTGGCGTGATCGGGCCAGGCAGGCGCAGGGCGGCTGACCCGAGAATGGAGCACGCCGACCATGTCCGCCTGATCCGCGCCGGTGTCGAGGGAGTCGGCCAGCGGTGGCTCGAGCTTGGCGCCGGCTCTGGAGCATTCACGCTCGCGCTGGCCGACCTGCTCGGTCCCGGCGGACAGATCGTCGCCGTCGATCGGGACGCGGGCGAGCTGGACCGGCTCACGGAGGCGATGACGCGGCGCTATCCGCAGGTGGCGCTGCGCACCATCGCGGCGGATTTCGATCGCTGGATCGACCTCGGGTCAGCCGAGTTCGACGGGGTCCTCGCCGCGAACTCCCTCCATTTTGTGAGTGATCCGGCGTCGGTGATCGGCCGCCTTCACGAGTCGCTGCGGCCCGGTGCCCGGATCCTCGTCGTCGAGTACGACAGCGACAGCGGCAATCCCTGGGTCCCGCACCCATTCTCGTTCCAGACCTGGCTGCGATCCGCCGAGGGGCTGGGATTGCTCGACACCCGCGAGATCGGGCGGGTGCCGAGCCGGTTCCTCGGGGCCATGTACGCGGCGGCGAGCGACGTGCCCCCCGGCCCGTGACCGGGTGCGGGTTCAGGCCACCTCGACCGTGATCTCGTAGACCTCGGCCGTCGGGTGTCCGGCCCGCTCGTGAATCCGCATGATGCTCTCGCGGCTGGGGCCGGTCGACAGGCAGAAGACCTTGCCCGACTTTGGATCGAGCCAGGCGCGCTCGAAGTGCGCACCCTCGTCCAGCTCGATCGCGACGTCACGTTCGTGCGCCTCCCTGAGCTGCTGGGCCGTGACTCCCACGAACCCCGAGTGAACGTCCATGAACTTGGCCATCGCGGATCCTCCATTGCGTTGGATCGGCGGAATCTCGCCGCTCCCAGGACACGACTTTGCGATGGACGGAGACCTCGGTCATCGGTCATCCGACCGATGAACGGCGGGAAGACGGCCGTAGACTGGGTCTGTGGAGGGAACCCGATCACTCGTCTGTCCGATCCTGGTCGGGCGGGACGATCTGCTGGACCTCGCCGATCGGCGGATTCGCGAGGTCGCGGGCGGCCGCGGGCGGCTACTGCTCCTGGCCGGCGACGCTGGCGTGGGCAAGACGCGCCTGCTCGGGGCGATCGAGCGTCGGGCCGCGGCCGCCGGCTTCACGACCGTCCGTGCCGGAACGTACCCGAGCGATCTTCAGGTCCCCGCAGCGGTGCTCATCGAGCTGAGCCGGGCCATGCTGCGATCGTCCTCACTGGAACCGCTGGGACGCGACCTGGCCGATCGACTGGACGACAGCGTTCCATCCGGAGGCGACGCGCACCGGCGCAGGCGGCTGCTCGTCCTCGATGTCGCCGAGATCCTGGCGAACCTCGCTCGGGATGGACCGGCGATGCTGGCCCTCGAGGACCTTCACTGGTCGGACGACCTGACACTCGAGATCCTCGAAGCGCTGGCCCGCCTCGTCGCCGAACTCCCGGTCCTGGTCGTCGGCACGTATCGCAGTGACGAGCTGTTCCCGCGTGTCCCGATGCGAGAGTGGCGAGCGCGCCTCATCACGCAGCGGCTGGGCGAGGAAGTGCGCCTCGGCCGCCTCTCGGCTGCCGACACAGCCACGATGGCCACGCTGCTGATCGAAACCGGTCTGCCCGTCGCGCGGGACGTGGCGGCGGCCGTCCACGTCCGAACAGACGGCATCCCGCTCCACGTGGAGGAGCTGCTCGCCGTACTCGCCGCGACCGGTCCGATGGCAGCGGGGGCGGTTCGGCAGGCGGACGTCCCCGAGACAGTCGAGGACGCGATCATGGCCCGTCTCGAGCCCCGCTCGCCCCGTGCCAAGACCCTGGCGCGGGCCGGGGCCGTCATCGGTCGGGCCTTCGACATCGACCTGCTGGCCGCGGTCGTCGACATCGAGCCGGACGGGTTGTCCGACCCGCTCGCCGAGCTGGCGGACCATTTCGTCCTCCTCCCGACCCAGGTTCCCGGCCGCTTTGGCTTCCGCCATGCGCTCGTCTGCGACGCGATCTACGATCGGATCCCCGAGCCGGAGCGTCGCCGGCTGCACGCCAGGACGGCCGAGGCCGCAGCCGGGACCGATGTCGGAACGGATGCCTTCCTCGCGCTCCACTTCGAGCGCGCCGGGAGGCGGGCAGAGGCATTTGCCGCGGCACTCCGCGGCGCGACGGACGCCACCGCGATCTCCTCGCACGGCGAGGCGCGAGAGCTGTACGCCTGCGCCGTGCGGACGGCACCGCAGGATCTCCCGCCGGGCGACCGCGCTCGACTGCTCGAGGGACTTGCCGCGAGTGCCGTGGCGACGGACGACAACCTGGCGGCAAGCGAAGCCTATGCGGCGGCGCGGGCGATGTACCTGGTGGCCGGCGATCGGCTCTCGGCCGCGGCGGTTGTTGGCCCGCTCGTCGCAGTCCGGCATCTCCTCGGCGACGACCTGGAGGCCCGGGCGGATGCGCTTCGGGCGGCGCTCGGTGAGATCGAGTCACCACCATCGTTGCATCAGGCGCCGTCCGATCCTGTCTCGGATCGCGTCCGTGCTCGGCTGCTTGCCGGGCTCTCTGCTGCGTACATGCTCGACCGCCGCCTCGACGAGTCGATCTCCTATGGAACCGAGGCGCGGCGTCTCGCGGGCATTGCCGGCGACACCTCGACCGACCGGAACGCCGCGGTGACGCTCGGCTCGTGTCTCGTCTTCGCCGGCCGGATGGACGAGGGCTGGGGGCTGCTCGAGGAAGCCATCGAAGGATCGCGTTCGGCGCATCTCGAGGCCGAGGCCGCCCGAGGCTACCGGATGATCGGCACGTCGGCATCCGTCCTGGTCGAATACCCGAGGGCATTGCGCTGGCTCCGCGAAGGGATCGACTACGCCGAGCGGGTTGAGCTCTGGAACCACCGCCACTACATGGCGGCGCATCTCGGGCATGTCCTCTGGGCCACCGGCCACTGGCAGGAAGCGGCCGAGATCGCGAAGCATGCGCTGGCAGATGGCCGAGGCGGGATCACGACCCGGATCAGCGCTCTCCACGTCCTCGGCTTTGTCGCCCTCGGGCGTGGCGAGCTGGACGAGGCCGCCGGGACGCTCGGCGAGGCACGCGAACTCGGGCAGCGGATGGGCGAGCTCCAGCGACTCTCACCGGCGCTCTGGGGTCTCGCCGAGGTCGCGCTCGCCGCGGGTGATGCGGCGACCGCCGTCAGCCTGGCCGAGAAGGGGATGTCCGCGTCGACCGCCGTCAATGACGCTGCGTACCTCTATCCCTTCGCGGTGACCGGTATGCGAGGCTATCTCCTGCTCGCGGACTCTCAGGCAGCCCGCCGCTGGCTGGCTCGAATCGAGCAATCGCTCTCGGCCCGTGGGATCCCGGGGACGCTCGTCGCGCTCGATCACTCCCGCGGTCTGCTGGCTGCCGCGGACGGCGCGACCGGTCAGGCGCGCGCCGCACTGGGCGCCGCCGTACAGGGCTGGCAGGATCGCGGCCGCGTCTGGGAAGGCACGTGGGCCGTCCTCGACCTCGCCCGCACTCACCTTCGCTCCAACCAGCGAACCGAAGCGGCGCGCGCGGGCGATGCCGCCGCCAGGGCCGCGCATCGGCTGGGAGCGCCAGCCCTCGAGGCCGCCGCCGCGGAGATCGTCAAATCCGCTCGACGCGGCGTTGCGCCTGAGCCATTTGCCCCGCTGACGGCCCGTGAGTTCGAGGTTGCGAGGCTCGTGGCCGGCGGACTGACGAACCCGGCGATCGCCGACGAGCTCGGCGTGGCAACGAAGACGGTCGCTGCGCACGTGGAGCACATCCTCGCCAAGCTCGGCGTGGGGCGCCGGGCAGAGATCGCGGCCTGGACGGCCTCGATCGCCGTGCTAAACTCCCGGCCTCACGGCGAGGACCGGGAGGAGTAGCGCTTCCACGGCCACGGAGCGAGCGCGGGACGGTGCGAGCCGCGCGGGACCGGCAGCGTGAACGTCACCCGCGAGCCATGACGGCCGGCGCCCGATAGCGCGCCACGAGGGCGCCGGAACAGGCCGGCCGCGATGAGCGGCTCGACTCCGTCGCCGAACCAGCAGGTGGTACCACGACCCCGTTCGTCCGCTGGACGAACGGGTTCATTGATTCATGGGGCAGGACGATGGCGGAAGCGACCGATACGACGAAGGGGCTGCCGAAGGCGTACTCGCCGGCGGACTTCGAGGCGGCAATCTACGAACGCTGGCTCGCGGCGGACGTCTTTGCCCCGGACGGTGCCGGCTCGCGCGCCGACGCGGACGTCGAGCCGTTCACGATCATCCAGCCGCCACCGAACATCACGGGCTCGCTTCACCTCGGTCACGCCCAGCGGACCGCAGTCGAGGACCTGATGATCCGGCACGCCCGGATGCTCGGCCGGCCGACGCTCTTCCTGCCCGGCCTCGATCACGCATCGATCGCCGCCCAGTACGTCCTCGACCGGATCATCGCGGCGGAGGGGGAGACCCGCCAGTCGCTGGGCCGCGAACGGTACCTGGAGCGGATGTGGCGGTTCATCAACGAGACGCGCGCGGTCATGCTTGGCCAGCAGCGGCGGGTCGGCGGATCGTTCGACTGGTCGCGCCTCCGGTTCACGATGGACGAGGTCTCGAGTCGTGCCGTCCGCGAGGCCTTCTTCCGCCTCCACCGCGACGGCCTCGCCTATCGCACCGAGGCCCTCGTCAACTGGTGCCCGGGCTGCCGGACGAGCGTGTCGGACCTCGAGGTGCTCCCCACGCCGGAGACCGGCACGCTGTGGACGATCCGCTACCACCTCATCGACGAGGCCAGCGGGCAACACGATCTCGACGCGACGATCGCCGTCGCCACGACGCGCCCGGAGACGATCCTGGGCGACACGGCAGTCGCGGTCCATCCCGACGACCCGCGCTACCGCGACCTCGTCGGCCGCAAGGTCCGGATCCCGTTCGTCGAGCGTGACGTGCCGGTGATCACCGACGAGGCGGTGGAGCGCGAGTTCGGCACCGGCGCGCTGAAGATCACGCCGGCTCACGACAACGACGACTACGCGATCGGGCGCCGCCACGACCTGCCGATGATCACGGTGCTCGACGATGCCGCTGCCATCGCCGGGACCGGGACTCCGTACGACGGCCTGGACCGCTACGAGGCCCGGAAGCGGATCCTCGCCGACCTCGGCGCGGGGGGTGACCTCGTCGGCGAGCGGCCGCACGAGATGCTCATCGGGCGCTGCCAGCGCTCAAACGACGTCATCGAGCCGCGGCTCAAGACGCAATGGTTCATCCGGACCGCGCCCCTCGCGGAGCGCGCGCTCGCGGCCACCCGGAGCGGGCGTACCCGGATTCTTCCCGAGCGGTTCGAGAAGGTCTGGGAGCACTGGATGACGAATATCCGCGACTGGAACGTCTCTCGCCAGCTCTGGTGGGGCCACCGGATCCCGGCCTGGTACTGCCCGGACGGCCACGTGACCGTCTCCGCGGCGGAGGGCGGTCCGCTGGCGTGCGACGTCTGCGCGCGTCCGGCATCGGACCTGACCCAGGATCCCGACATCTTCGACACCTGGTTCAGTTCGGGCCTGTGGCCCTTCTCGACGCTGGGCTGGCCGGAGGACACGCCCGACTACCGGCGCTTCTATCCGACGTCGGTCATGGAGACCGGGCACGACATCCTGTTCTTCTGGGTTGCGCGAATGATGATGCTCGGGCTCCAGCTCACGGACCGCGAGCCGTTCCACACGGTTTACCTGTCGGGGCTGATCCGCGACGCCGAGGGGCAGCGGATGTCGAAGACGAAGGGCAACGTCGTCGACCCACTGGCAGTCATGGAGGAGTCGGGTGCCGACGCGCTCCGATTCGCGCTGATCCACGGCGCAACGCCGGGGCTCGACCAGCGGTTCGGGGCGCAGAAGCTGGAGAGCGCCCGGAACTTCGCCAACAAGCTCTGGAACGCGACCCGGTTCGTCGTCGGGGCGCGGCCCGCGACGATCGACGCGGGTTCGCCGCGACTCTACCGATCGCGGCCCGTCTTGGCCCGGCCGAGCGGTGGATCCTCTCGCGGGTGGCCGCGACCACGGTCGAAGTCGATCGGGCGATGGCCGACTATGCGTTCGCCGAGGTCACCCGCGCGCTCTACGACGGGATCTGGTCAGAGTTCTGCGACTGGGGTCTTGAGCTCGCGAAGGTGCGGCTCGCCGACGATGGCCTCCCGGCCGAGGTCCGGGAGGCGACCTGGTGGACGCTCGTCGAAGCCCTCGACACCTACCTGCGCCTTCTCCATCCCGTGATGCCGTTCGTCACCGAGCAGCTCTGGGGCGCGCTGCCGCACCGAGCGACGGACCCGGACCTGCTCATCGTCGCCCGCTGGCCCGGAGTGGGGGAGCGGGACCTCGACGCGGAGGCCGAGGTCGATGCGCTCGTCGAGCTCGTCCGCGGGCTTCGCAACGCCCGGGCCGAAGCCGGGGTCGAGGCGGCCAGCTGGCTTCCCGTCGGGGTCGTCGTGCCTGTGGGCCTGGGGTCGGCGTTCGAGGGGCTCCGCCCCGCGATCGAGCGGCTCGCTCGCGCGCGGCCGCTGGAGCGATACCTGACTCGGGAAGCGCTCCACGGGGCGATGCAAGACGGTGGCCTGGCGGTGATCGCCGGCGAGATCGAGGCCTTGATCGGCGTCGCCAGTGACGAAACTGCCTCGACCGACGCCGATCGCGCCCGTCTCGAGAAGGAGCTCGCCGAGGCCACGGGCCACCTCGAGGCCGCTCGCGCCCGGCTCGCGAACGAGGCGTTCCTCGCCAAGGCGCCGCCCGCGATCGTCGAGGGCGCGAGGGCGCGCGAGGCTGAGCTGGCGGACCAGGTCGATCGCCTGACCGCACGAATTGGCTGAGTGAGTGCGCCGCGGTCAGCGCGTCCTAATGGGTGTTCGGCATGTTCGGGTTCGGCTGCGTGATCGGGACGTCGACACGGCTTGGGTCCGGCTCGACCACGCCGCGCTCGGCACGGTCACACTCGGCACATCGGAATCGCCCGTCTGCCGAGCGGACGTGGTCGGAGTAAAGCGCCGACCCGGGTGCGATCGACTCGCCACAGCGCGCACAGGTAGCGTCCTGATCCCGGTCATTCGTCATTCGAGTCTCGCTCTCGCCGCTCCCTACTTCACGGAACCGGCCAGGAGGCCCTGGACGAAGTACCGCTGGAGGGCGAAGAACACGAGCAGCGGCAGGAACATCAGCAGGAACGCACTTGCCGCGAGGATGTGCCACTGCGAGCCGTAGGTCCCCAGGAGCGTCAGCACCTGGATCGTGATCGGCTTCGTGCCCTGGCCCTGCGCGAAGATCAGGGCGACCAGGAGGTCGTTCCAGGTCCACAGGAACTGGAAGATCCCGTACGCCGCGATCGCCGGCACGGACAGCGGAATGACGATCCGCCGGAAGATCCCGAACGAGGACGCGCCGTCTATCCGAGCCGCCTCGATCAGGTCCTTCGGCAGGGTGATGAAGAAGTTTCGGAGCAGGAAGATGCCGAATGGCAGCGCAAATGCCGTGTGCGCCAGCCACAGGCCGGCATAGCCCTGCGTCAGCCCGAACGGCCGCATCAGCTGCAGGACCGGGATGAACGCCACCTGGATCGGCACCATCAGAAGAAGGATCGTGAACAGAAACAGCGTGTCCCGGAATGGGAAGCGGAGCCAGGAGAAGGCGTAGCCGGCCAGTGACGCGATGACGATCGGCAGGATGGTCGAGGGGATCGTGATGATCAGGCTGTTGACGAACGCACCGAGGATCCCCTGGGCGCCCAGGACCTCCGCGTAGTTCTCAAGCGTGAAACGGAAACTCCCGAGGGTCTCCCACCAGCCGTTCGTCGCGATGTCGTTGCGAGGACGGAACGAGGTGATCAGAAGGCCGATCGTGGGCGCCAGCCAGATCAGTGCGACCAGCCCGAGGGCGATGTGGATGGGCGTCCGGTTCAGTGCCTTGACGATCCGGCCGCTGAGCGTCCTGGGCGTCGCCCCCGCCATTCCGGCGCCGGTGAGGGCATCTTCGGTCATGTGACTGACTCCGTTCGGAAGCGCCGGACGTTGAAGATCATGATGGGAATGAGGATCACCAGCATGACCACCGCGACCGCGGCGCCCTTGCCGAACTGGTTTCCAGGAAAGGCTTCCTGGTACATCGTGAAGGCGATCACGCGGCTTGCAGCGCCCGGTCCGCCGGAGGTCATCACGTAGATGAGGTCGAACAGCTTGACCACGCCGACGATCAGGGTGACCGCGAGGACCGACATCGGCAGGCTGACCATCGGCAGGATGATCTTGTAGAAGATCTGGACCTCGTTCGCGCCGTCAGAGCGGGCGGCCTCCAGGATCTCGGCCGAGATCGACTTGATCGCCGCCGACAAGATGACCGTGGCGAACCCGACCCCTGCCCAGATGCCGACGAAGATCAGGGCCGCGTTGACGAACGCAGTGTCGCCGAGAAATGAGATCGGACCGACCCCGAACACGCCGAGGAGTGCATTCAAGAGGCCCTGGTCCGGGTTCGGCGAATACATGAAGGTCCAGATCACGCCGAGGGCGGTCGCCGCGATCGCCTGCGGGATGAAGACGATCGCCTTGATCGACTTCTCGTACCTGACCCGCGTTGCCATCACCGCGATGATCAGGCCCAGCCCCAGGGTGATCCCGGTGTAGAAGACGAGCCAGAGGACGTTGTTCCAGATCGCTCCGCTCGGCGGGAACGTGCTGAAGTTGATGAAGGCCGGGTCTGCGGTGAGAAGGTTCACGTAGTTCGTGATCCCGACGAACTCGGAGAACTGGCTGTTGGCGCGCCCGCGGAAGAAGCTGAGCGCAATCGTGTAGATGGCGGGAAAGACGAGGAAGACCGCAAGCAAGAGCATCGCCGGAGCGAGGAAGATCGCTGCGATCCGAAGCGGATCCCGATCCTCGCCCCCTCCCCTGCGCCGAGCGGGTTTGGCAGGAACGGCCGCGCCTGGTCCCGCCTGTGGAGCGACTGCCATTGGCCTCTCCTCTCGTTGCGGAAAAACGACGAGGGCGGACTCCGAGAAGTCCGCCCTCGTTTCAGCTCATCCGACTATTCGGCGTCCCAGGCGGCCTTCTGGGCCGTCTGGAATGTCGAGAGCAACCCATCGATCGGATCGCCCTTGACCACGCTCTGGAGCATGGCGCCGAAGTCCGGCCCACCGGCGGGCAGGAGATCCTGTCCGTCGAACCGGACGGCCGGTGCGTTGGCGACCTGGGCGGCCTCCTTCTTTGCCGACTCGTTCGGATAGACGTCGGCTGCGACGCCCTTGATCGGCGAGATGATGATGCCCGTCTCGGCCCAGACTGTCCCGGCCTCAACGGTCGTCATGTATTCGATGAAGTCCTTGACACCCGGCTTATCGGTGAGGGCCGCAATGACGTCGCCACCGATCGTGACGCCGCCCGGGGTCCCGAAGGTCGGGAAGTCGAACCACTCGATGGTCTCGCCCCACGCCAGGTCCTTGTTGGTGTCTCCGGTCGCGATCCCGTAGACGAAGCCACCCTCGTAGTAGATGGCCGCCTTGGGAGTCGGCGTGAAGACCTGGCCGATGCCATCGACGAAGCCGGCGCCGAGGGCGCCGTTGATGCCGCCGACGACGTTGTCGTCAGTCAGGACTTCCTTCATGGTCTCCGCCGCGGTCTTGACCGTCGGGTCATTCCAGTCGCCCTCGGCGCTGAAGAGCTTGGAATAGGCCTCCGGGCCCGCCTGGCGGATGTAGATGCTCTCGAACCAGTCGCTGAGCGTCCACGAATCCTTGGCACCGAGCCCGAGCGGGACAACGCCCTTCGACTTGAGGGTGGAGATCACGGTCTTGAACTCATCCCACGTCGTTGGCGCGGTGACGCCGGCTGTCTCGAAGACGTCCGGCCGGAAGAAGACCGTGCTCTTGCTGTTGAACTTGACCATCAGGCCGTACTGCTTGCCGTCAACCTGGCCGACTTCCAGGATGCCCGGCGCGTAGTTGGCGGCGAGCGGGGCTACGTCGATGCCGAGTGAAGCGAAGTCCTTGATCGAGCCGTCCTTCGCGAAGCTGCGGAGGAAGCCGATGCCCGGCATGATCGCGACGTCCGGCGGATTGCCGCCCTGGATGCTCGTGCGGAGCACGGTCGCGTAGTCAGTCCGCTGGGCCACGTAGTTTGCCGTGACTCCGGTCTTTGCCTTGAACGCGGTGAGAACTTCCTGGAACGCTGTTTCTTCCGCGCCACCCCACAGGGATGTCACCGTAATCGTTGAGCCGGCGGCCGGGCTGCCCCCGCCCGGAGCGGCGCTGCCGCCCGGTGCCGTTGTGCTTGGCGAACAGGCGACAGCGGCAAATACCGCGGCCGCGACGAGAGTGAGGACACGACTGGAACCCCTCATGGGGCCACCTCCAAGAAACCGATGATGCATCGCTCGAGATTCGAATCCCAACCGTTGCTCTGGCAGATCGGGCGTGGCTCGATCAACCGGGGGCAGGCGGGGGGCTCGACTCCTCCTCGGGCGCATTGTCGGGATGCGGCTCGGATCTTAGTCGCAACGTTCGGGGCCGCAGGAGATCGGCGGTCTCATCGCCGTCGCCTGGCCGCAGGATTGCGGTGTTCGGATCCGGGCCATAGCCCACTCGGCAGACTAGGGCGATCCGGGGAAATGTCAAGCCCGCTCAACTAGCAGCGCGATCGGCGTTATCCGCGGCCGCTTCGGTTGTCGATCAGGCGCCGTCGGGTCGCCCGCGTCAGCCGGGTTCTGCCTGCGCCCAGTCCATCAGCGCTGGCGACGCAAAGTCCGATTCGATCGCCACCCGGGCCGCCCGGCGCCTCGACTCTCCCGCGGCCCAGAGGATGTCAACCACGTGGGCGGCCTGCTGGCCGGTCACCCGATGCGGTCGACCGTCTCGGATCGCCTGCGCCATGTCGACCGCACCACGCGCCCAGGCCGTGCCACGGTACGGGGTTCGAACATATGGCACCGGTTGATACTCGCCGTTCCTCTCGCCGTATTCGACGGTGGCGTCGAACTCCTGGAAGCTGGACAGGGCGATCGCGCCCGCATCGCCGTGGAACTCCATCACCGCCGGCTGTTTGACCGGCTTGCCAACGTAGAAGCTCGTCGTCAACCTGACGACCGCCCCACCGGCGAGCTCGAGCGTGGCGACGATGAGATCCGGGCTGCCGATCCGGAAACGCTGACCGTCGATCCGGACCCGCTCCGGCTGAAGATCCCAGCCACGCGCCTCGATCGATCTGACCGGGCCCAGGAACGCCGTCACGATCGTCAATGGATAGACACCGACATCGACCAGCACTCCGACGTCATAGAAGGGCTCCGGTGCCGGATGCCAGGACTCGATCTGGCCCCAGTTCACATCCGCGTAGACCGCCCGGACCGTCCCGAGCTGGCCGCGCCGGATGAGGGCCCCGACCGTCTGCTGGGCCTCGCCGAGAAACGTCATCGGCGCGCAGCCGAGCCGCACGCCCTGGCGATCCGCCAGATCGACGAGCGCCCGAGCCTGGGCCGGCTCGAGCGCCAGCGGCTTCTCGCTGTAGACGTGGCGGCCGGCCTGGAGACACTGGGCCGTCACGTCGTAATGGGCATGATGGACCGTGAGGTTGACGATCAATTCCACCGAATCGTCGGCGAGAATGTCGGCGATCGTCGCGTGGGCGCGACAGCCATGTTTGGCGGCGAACGCGGTCGCTCGGGCCGGATCCAGGTCGGTCGCCGCCACGAGGCGGAGCTCCGGATGCGCCGCCAGATCCGCCGCGTACGCGTTCGCGATATGGCCACACCCGATGATCCCGATGCCGAGTGGCCGCGCGTTCGACCCGTCGGCCGTCATGCGCGGACCGATCGCGGCGATCGCGGGAATGGCGGCTCGAAGAGAGGTTCGGGACGGGCATCGGTTCGTCAAGCGTACGCCAGGACGGGTGCTCTCGGCATGGTCTTGCCGCGCATCGATTGGGTCCCCATACGGTGGCGCGTCGCGGGCAGAAGGCGTACGGTTGTGTTGACCGCCCGGTAGGCGCGCTGGATGCCCGGTACGCACCGGAGGTCATCAGCAACGCAGCCGATGAACGACGCCACCGACGACCAGCCCACGCGCAGCCCCTACGAGCCGCCCGATCGGCAGCCCTGGTGGCTGGACGGCGACACCAGCCCGTCGATTGCAGAGCTGCCACCGGAGGCCCCGCCCGTGTCGACCGTGGTGATCCGTGGGGTGCCGCACCTCAGGTCGTCCAGCTTCGAGGATCGTCCGATCCATGGGCCTTCCGCGAGCCTCGCGTTCGCCGACTATTCGATCGTCGTGGCCCCCCGGGTGATGATCTCGAGGGTGCTTCTCGCCGTCGCGATCGGGTTCGTTCCGTATGTGCTCGGGCAGGTCAACCTGGTCGTCCCGGTCGCGGCCACGGCCGCCGCCCTGATGCTGATGCGCGATTTGTCGGGCCGCGTAACGTTCACGTTCGCCGAGGGCTTCCTCGCCTTCCGGCAGCCGACAGGCTGGCCGCCCGGAGTCCAGGAAGAGTACGACGTGACCTGGGGCTGGCCGACCGCAGCGCGATAGTCCCGACGAACGGTCAGGCAGCGGGCAACCGAAGCTGGACCGTCCGAATCGACCAGGCCGTCATCGGCAGCCGGAGCTCCCCGGGATCGCAGGCAAGCGCACCGAGGTCGCGCCCGAGCAGGTCGACCTCTCGAGCCCCGTCAAACCCACCGCTCAGCGTCGCCTCGCTCGGGGTGGGGTGCTCCAGGACGAGGCGCACCTCGAGCCAGTCCCCGTGGCGACGAAGGGCGCTGAGGACAACGCCATCACCGGCGATCCGAAGTCCCACCGCGGGGCCGCGTTCCTCCCCGGGCGGCGCCGTGCCGCGAACCACGAGGAACGGATGCTGATATCGCTCGGCCAGGCCCGTGATGCCTGCTTCTGACCACGATCCGGTGTGAGGCGCCAGGGCGAAGCCGAACGATCGCTGACCGATCAACTGGGCGCCCGGCACCGGCACCTGGGGGCCGGCCGGGTCCTCGCGATAGGGGTTCCCATTTCGACTGATCAGCCCGAATGACCGGAGTACGGTCAGCGCGAGTTCCTGCCCGCCGACGACCTCGTATTCCGTCACCTGGTCGAGCAGGACGCTCAGCCCTGCGACGTGGACGAAGCCGCGCGCCGGGAACGTCGGCAGCGGAACCTCCCCATGCCCGCCCTCGAGCTCCAGGCCACGGTCCACGACTGCGAACTGGCCCTCGGCGGCGGATCCCTTGACCGGCCGCGGCAGCGGGATGTGCCAGCGAACCCGGTGGTCCCGCGATCGATTCTCGAAGTCGAGGCGAATTCGGACGAACGGCTCACCGGCTCGAAGTTCGACGGTCGTCATGACGTCGGTCCGGATCGTCCGGCTCGACCGGGCCTGGGCGCCGGCTGCGGGTCCATCCGGCCAGTCGTAGGATCGGCCGATCGCGATGGTCCCGCCCAGCGGCCCGCCGGCGAGCACCGCGACATCGACGACTGCCGGCTCGTCCACGACCAGGTCCGATGGCGGCGGCCCGTAGTTGTAGCTGTCGCCGACGTCGCCGCCGTCGACGATCCGGCCGACGCCCGTCATCTCCGACCCGCCACCGGCCAGGCGGAAGGTCCCATCGGCCGACACGCCGACCGAGACGAGCCCGTTTGTCATCCCGTGCCCCTGGACTTCGACGGGCGAGACGATGGGCTCCGGGGCGGAGTCTCCTGTGTCGACGATCTGGATCGCGTTCCAGGCGAGCGCCGCGACCGGGACTCGCGCGATCAGGCGGCGTCGATCAGGCGCCCGGACGACGATGTCCCACTCCTCGTCCGGCTGGGCAAGAACGGCCGCCGCGACGTCGTCGAGGAGCTCCTCGATGTCGAGTTCCGGCGGATCGGCCACGTCCTCGACGAGTACCGTCAGTCGTGGCTCCGTGCCGGCGTCGCCCGGGTGTGCGATCGCGCCGTTGATCTGCAGGCCGAAGAGCTCCCTGCCGTGACGACGGCGCCGGAAGAAGTCCGGAATCTCGATTCCATGCATCCTCAGGTTCGCGACCACCGGGTCCGACCGACCGATCTCCTGCGTCGCATGGACGCCGTCACCAGATCGAAGCGCCACGGCGTTCCAATCGGACGGGACGGAGACGTCGAGCTCGACCAGGTCCTCGCGGTCACCGGGCGAAGGATTGACCACGACCCAGCGACCTCGCTCGACGTTCGAGGCGATCCTCCCGAGCGTCGCCCGGACGATGCCCTGGCCGAGCTGCTCGGCCTCGGCGAACCTCGTCAGGACCTGATCGACGACAGCGTCGTGGGAGCAGCCGCAGATGGAGTCGTGGGCCGAGTTGTCGACCACGCGCCGCCACGCGAGCTCGAGGAGCCGCGCCGGCCACGCGCCGCCATGGAGGGCGGTCAGCGGCTCGGCGTAGCGCTCGAGCAGGCGGTCGGCGCGGGCGCAGGCCGCCTTCAGATCGACCCGCGCCGACGCGACGCCCATCAGCATGTTCGCCCGGGCGCCAGAGCGAAGCTCGCCCGTCCATTCGAGCGCCCGATCGACGCCATCGGCGCCGGTCGGGCCAGTGGGCTCGTCGCCGCGGGCCGCATAGTCCGCCAGCGTCTCGAGGCGGACCTCGACGTCGTCGCGCTCGCGATTGACCTGGTCGACAAGGTCGGCGAGCCGGGGGGAGGGGACGGCGTGATCGGTCCCGTACATGGCGAGGACGGAGCGGTCCCCATAGAACTCGGCGTTCGCGATCCGGTAGCCGGTCAGCTTCGGGCCCAGCCTGTCCGGGACGTCGAAGAGGTGTGCGCCGTTGCCGTAGCCGCCGACGAGATATTCGGTGCGGACCGCCGACCCGTCCGGCGACCGCCAGGTGAACGAGTTCCGATTGATCGCCGCCGGCACCCCGCGCCAGACGACCGCCGTATCGATGCCGGCCCGCGCCAGGATCTGCGGCATCTGCGCGATGTGCCCGAACATGTCCGGGAGGTAGCCGACCGGCATGGCAGCCCCCAGCTCCTCCGCCCTGGCCCAGCCCAGCTGCAGGTTGCGGACGATCGTCTCGCCTGACACGAGGAACTCGTCCATCAGGATCTGCCACGGGCCGATCGCGAGGCGTCGTTCAGCGATCAGCCGGCGGATCAGCGGCTCCGCCTCGGGCCGGACCTCGAGGTAGTCGTCGACCGTGGCCGCCTGGCCGTCGAGCGTGAATCGGAGCCGCGGATCCTGCTCCATCCGGTCCAGCAGCTGGTCGATCAGCTCGACGAGACGCATCCGGAACGTCTGGAACGGCTCGTACCACTCTCGATCCCAATGGGTGTGCGGCACGAGGTGGACGACGGTTCGTGCCGTCAACGCGACGCTTCTCCCTCGATCGGCTGCCCGACCCGCGCCGCGTGGCGGGCGGCGATGCGCTGCGACGTGACGATGTCGGCCCGGCCTTCGCGCAACCCGGCGGTGGGCGTCCGCCCCGCAGTCACGAGGTCGTGGAACGCCAGCAGCTCCTCCTCGAAGGCTTCGGCGACGGAGAGATAGCGGCTGTCACGGCGGGCATCACCGTCGAGTTCCGTGATCCGGAGCCTGGTCGGAGCGTGGAGGAGGTACGGAGACGGAAATTCGAGCTCGATCGTCGCCGCCTCGTAGACCACGCGGACCTCCTCACGGTAGGCCGGGTAGTCCGGCAGGAAGTGCCAGCGGACCGAGAACCTGCCATCGTCCGGCAGGCTCCCGGCGATCGTGACAGAGGGCGGCCACGCCTCGGCTGGCCAGGCGTCGACCGCGTCGATTCCCGTCGGGTCGCCGGCGAACGCGCGGATCAGCGCCAGGTCGTGGACGATGCTGCCAAGAACGACCTGGCTGTACAGCCTGCCGATCCCGGCGTCCCTGCCGACGGCCGCTTCGCGGAGGCGATCCTCCTCGGCCCGGATCGGCTCGAGGAGCGCGTCCGGCACGTCCGTCGCGCGCGGGAGGAGGCGGGCGTGCGCCAGCTGGCGCTCGGAGCTCGGGTGGAGGACGGTGACCTCGATCGACCGCACCGGGCCCAGGTCACGCGCCGCCGCCAGGGCCCTGACGACGGCGGGGTCGTAGAGCTTCATGTAGCCGACCTGGAGCTTCCGACCGGGATCCGCGGCGAGCCGACCAGCGATTGCATCGGCCTCGGCGAGGGTCCATGCCAGCGGCTTCTCGGCGAACACGGCCCAGCCCCGGTCGAGGCCGGCGATGACGGCAGAGCCGTGCGAGCCAGAAGTCAGGACGAACAGCCCGTCGATCCCCTCGGCGGCGAGCAGGCCGTCGAGGCCACCGAAGCGCGCGTCCTGCGGCACGCGGTACCGGTCGCCGATCGTCGCAACCAGGCTCGGCGACAGGTCGGCGATCGCGCCGATGGAGAAGTGGTCGGCCAATCGATCGAGGAGCGGCAGGTGGACCGCCTGGGCGACCGCACCGAGGCCAAGGACGGCGACGCGGACGCGCGCGGGCGCGGTCATGGACTCGGCGGGGGACGTCATCGTCGCGGAGTATATCGACTGCCCCCTCAAACCCCGGTGCGGTCAGCGGCCGAACGCCGGTCGCGGGGCGGGACGCGCGCGCGCCCGATGCCGTAGGCTGGGACCCGCCCGATGTCCGACATCCCCGAGCCGAAGAACCAGCCGCCGGAAGCCGACACGCCTGCCAGGAAGGCCCGCCCCGCCGGGAAGCGGAAAGTCGCGTCGAAGCCAGCGCGCTCGTCGAGGCCGCCGAAGTCGACCCGCGCATTCCCCGTTCTCAATGCGGCGTTTGGCGACGACTGGTGGAAGCGCGGTGTCGTCTACCAGGTCTATCCGCGCTCGTTCGCGGACTCGAACGACGACGGCGTGGGCGACCTGCCGGGACTCATCGACAAGCTGGACTACCTGAACGATGGCACGGAGCGCTCGCTCGGGATCGACGCGATCTGGCTGTCGCCGATCCATCCATCGCCCGGCTTCGACGTTGGCTATGACGTCGCCGACTACGACGCGATCGATCCCGTGTTCGGGACCCTCGATGACTTCGATCGGCTCGTCGCCGAGTCGCACCGGCGCGGCATCCGGGTGATGCTCGATCTCGTGATGAACCACTCGAGCTCGGCGCACCGCTGGTTCGAGGAATCGCGGCGCGATCCGAGCGGCCCGTTCGGCGACTTCTACCTGTGGCGAGACGCGAAGCCCGGCCGTCTCGGGCGCCGCGGATTCCCGAACAACTGGCAATCGTTCTTCGGCGGCTCGGCATGGACCTGGGACGAGACCCGCGGACAGTTCTACATGCACACCTTCCTGCCCGAGCAGCCCGACCTCAACTGGCGCAACCCGGCCGTTCGCGAGGCGATGCTCACGATGGTCCGCGGCTGGCTCGACCGAGGTGTCGACGGGTTCCGGCTCGACGTCTTCAACGCGTTCTTCAAGGACGCCGATCTGCTGTCGAACCCGCGGCGCATGCGAGGCCGCCGACCCTACGACCGGCAGGTCCACCTCTACGACAAGGATCAGCCGGAGCTCCTCGACTTCCTGGTCGAGTTCCGAGCGCTCGTCGACTCGTATCCGGAGAGGATGACCGTTGGCGAGCTGTTCTCGTCGGACCCGATGGGCGCTGTGCGGCTCAGCGCCCCCCGGCACATGGTCTTCGACTGGAATCTCATCCGCCAACCGTGGCGGGCGCCGGGATTCGCCAAGGCCAGTGACAAGCACGAGCAGATGTTCGGGGCTGACGGCTGGCCGACGATCGTCCTGTCGAACCACGACCAGCCGCGGCAGGCGAGTCGCCTGGCACCGGACGCGGATCCCGAGACGAGCGACGCGGTGGCTCGGGCGGCCGCGGTCCTGATCCTGACCCTGCGCGGTACCCCGTTCATCTACTACGGCGAGGAAATCGGGGCCCGCGACGTGCCGGTGCCGTGGGACGAGATCATCGACCCGCCGGCGCGCCGTGGCGGCCGGCTGGTCCGGCGGCTCGTCCCGTGGTGGAACAGGGACCAGGCCCGCTCGCCGATGCCCTGGGGAGGTGGCCCGAACGGCGGGTTCTCGGCGGCCCAGCCGTGGATCCGGATGGCGTCAGACGCCGATACGCGGACGGTCGCGGCCCAGGACGGCGACCCGTCGTCCGTCCTCAATACCTACCGCAGCGTCATGTGGCTGCGGAGACAGCACCCGGCACTCCAGGTCGGCACGTACCGCCAGCTGCCAGGCAAATCCGATGACGTCTTCGCCTTCGAGCGGGCGAGCGACGGTGAGACGCTGATCGTCGCGGTGAACTTCTCGTCGACGGCGCAGACGTTCCGGATCCGCACCGCGAAGCGCTGGAAGTCCCTGTTCGCCACGCACCCGCCGGCTCAGCGCGACGTCGTCGAGGGCGACGAACTGACGCTTCGGCCCTACGAGGCGGTCATTCTCCGTGCGGTTTGACCGACTGCCCGCCGGGCACCCCTACTGTTGGGAGGCTGGCCGTGGGCTCCAGCGCTGATACGATAGGGTCATCCACCACTCCCGACCGGAGACGCTCGTGCCGCTCGAGTTCCTGAAGCGAAAGAATGCCGCCGGAGCCGGCCCCGGAGCCCGCTCCGCCGCCGCCTGCGTTCGCGCTGCCTGAAGAGGTCATCGCCCAGGAGTTCCAGCTCAAGCTCTCCTACGCGGGCAAGAGCAGCGAAGGCGTCCGGATGCGTGCCGGCCCCAACTCGATGGCCCAGCTGCCGGAGATGCTCCACGGACTCGCCAAGAGCGAGATCGAGGTGGTCGAGCCGCTGGCAATCGAGTTCAGCCAGGCGACGCCCGTCATCAGCCGGCCGTCGGAGGCGATGCAGTGGCTGAATGCCCACCACGATCACTCCCCGGTGACCCGGCATGCGCTCGTCGTGCTGGAGTCGATCGACGCCATCGACCTTGCCTTTGATACGTTCGTCTGCACGCTGCTCGACGGCGAGATCGACACGTCCGGCTATCCGGAGTACAACGCGGTGATCGGCGGCGTCGCGTCCCACTGGGACGAGGCGACGGGTGACATGATCGTCCGGGCTGTGGTCGGCTGGGGCGGCAAGGGCGCACGCGGCGACACCGACCGGATCGGTTCCCGACTCGTCACGGGAATCCTCACCAACGTCCTTGCCAACCAGTACGCCCTCGGACTGACGGCGATCGAGCGGCCGGTCCCGGCAGCCGGGCGAGGCGGCCTCGTCTGCGCCCACTGCGGCTTCGCGTCCGCGCACGACCGGGCCTTCTATTGCCCGAAATGCGGGATGCGGCTGCTTCGCGGCTGAGCCGACCGGCCTCCGGTGCCGATCTACGACTACACATGCTCGACCTGCCGCCGGGTGACCGAGGTGATCCACGGGATCAACGACCACGGGCCGAAGTTCTGTCCCGAGTGCGGCGCTGAAGGGACCATGACCAAGACATTCGTCGCGCCGACGGTCCACTTCAAAGGGAGTGGCTGGGCGAAGAAGGACCGCAGCTCGTCGGCCCGTTCGGCGCGTGCGAACGACGAAAAGGGTGTGGCTCCGGAGACGCGGCGTCATCATCTGGCGACGGCGCCGCATCGAGCAGCGACGGCGCCACGGGCGCCGGCGAGTCCAGCTCGGGCAAGGATGCGACCACGTCCGATACGAGGACATCGGACAAGCGACAACCGGAACGCTCGTCGACCGGCAAATCGTCGTCGGGCGCGTCGAAGCCTTCCTCGAGCCCGTCAGACTGAGGCGTCCGATGCCCCCAGCTCCGACCGATTGGATCACCCTGGCGGAGGCATCGCGAATCCTCGCCGCCGCGAACATCGAGTTCCGCGCGGCGACGATCGGCAATTGGGCACGAGCCGGCAAGCTCCAGAGCATCAAGCTCGGCGGCAGGCGCTTCGTCCGCCGCGCTGAAGTCCGCGCGCTGGTCGCCGCCCCGCGACGCGTCCGCGCCGAGGAGCTGCAGCCCTCTCTCTTCGAGGAGCTGCAAGGCTGACCGGCGTGCCGCCAGGTCGGAAGAGCCCGCCGGCTTGGGTGGAGCGCCTGCAGGCACTTGCCCTCATCGTTTTCAGCGACAGGCGGGTGGCTCGAGGTCGAGCCGTATTCGACCGCTACAACGCCGCCGGAGGAGGGCTCCTCGCCGCCGGCATTGCCTACAACACGTTGTTCGCCCTCATCCCGATGGTGCTGTTCGCCAGCGCGATTCTCGGCTTTCTCGTGACAGACCCCGCGATCCAGGCCGAGGTGGCCGACGCACTGACCGAGTGGGCTCCACCGCTGTCGGGCGTGATCGACGAGGTTCTTGCCGGTCTCTCAACGGCATCGACGTCACTGACGATCATCGGCCTCGTCGGGATGGCGTGGGGGACGACGAGATTGTTTGCTTCCCTCGAGATGGGGTTCGATGCGATGTACGCCGGGGTACCGCGTCGCGGGATCGTCGTCCATTGGCTGCGTCGGGCCGCGTCCGTCCTGATCGTGGCCGGCATCGTCGTGGCAGTGGTCGTGGGGACGTCCGTCGTGTCGCTCCTTCCGGAGCTGTCGGTCCCCGACACGGGCGTCTCGGGCCCGATCTCGGCCGTTGTCCAGCTGGTTCTTCCGAGCGTCCTGACCGCACTGGCGCTGGCCGTCGTCTACCAGGTCGTGCCGCCCGTCCGCGCGAGTTGGTCGGCCGTCCTCCGGCCGGCGGTCTCCATCGGCATCGTGCTGGTGCTGATGACTCGGATCTTCGCGGTCGTGGCGCCCCGAGTCCTGGGTGCCAACTTCATCGCGGGCACGCTCGGGGCGATTTTCGTCGGGCTCGCCTGGTTGGGCCTCACCTACACGGTGATCCTGATCGGCGCGGCCTGGGTTCGCGAACGGATGCTCGAGTCGGAGGGGACTGCGGCCGTCGCCTGACGAGATCGCCGCGGTCGGGTTACGCGCCCTGGCGGTTCCCGCAACGTCGGCAGAAGCGCGCGGTTGCCGAGAGCGACAGGCCGCAGCCAGTGCACGTCTGGACGCCACCGGCGGGAGCGCCCGCCGGGCGATCGACGACATTCCGAGACGAGGCGGCCCAGACCGCGTCTGTCGCGGCCGCTGCCGCCGTCTGGCGGCTGGCCAGGAATGAAGGATCCGCCTGGATCAGCTGCGGATGGACCGGCCATTGAGGCTCGACGGCTGGAGCGGGCGGGGTCACGACCGTCGCCGCGACCGGGGGCTGGGCTGGAGCGGGCGCTGGAGCGGGGGTCGGCTGGTGGCCGTCCACGAGGGGGGCCGGGGCCGCCGGCGCGACGATTCGCCATGTCGGCTGCTCGACGAGGTCGGCCCGGACGGGCTCGGGCTCGGGCTCCGGCGCGACGGGTGGAGCTGCGAGCTCGACGGGCTCCGGCGCCGGCTCGACGGGTGGAGCGGCGAGCTCGACGGGCTCCGCTGCGGCGATTTCCGGCGCCGTTTCGACTTCCGCCGCGACCCAGGGCGCCACGGGCGCATCGGGCACGACTTCGACCGCGGGTTCGGGTGAGGCCACGATCGCTGCACCGATGACGGCGACCAGCTCCGGCGGCATCGCCTCGACCGGCGTCTCCGGCTGCGCATCGGCGGCGACTTCCGGCATTGCTTCGACTTCGGCCGCGACTTCGAGCACGACCGGCGCCTCGACCTCGACCTCGGCGCCCGGTTCTGGCGCAGCGACGATCGCTGCGGGGATGACGGCGACGAGCTCCGGCGGCAGCGCCTCGACCGGCGTCTCCGGCTGCGCATCGGCGGCGACTTCCGGCATAGCGTCGACTTCCGCCGCGACTTCGAGCACTACTGGCGCCTCGACCTCGACCGCAGCGGGCACCTCGGTCACGACCTCGATCGCGGGTTCCGGGGCGGCTTCGATGGCCGGTCCGATGACGGCGACGAGCTCTGGCGGCAGTCCCTCGACCGTCGCGTCGGGCGTCGGGGCGAGCGCGACAGGCTCGGCCGGCACTTCCGCTCGTCGACGATTGGCTCGGGCTCGACCGTCGCCTCGTAGGCCTCCAGCTCGGCATCGATGTTCGCTCCGGGCCGCAGGCTGGCGAGCAGGGCTGACGTGCGACTCGCGGTCAAGGCGGCGCGCGCGTCCAGGTCGTCGGCGGAACCGTTGCCGGCCTCGGCGGCGCCGTGGGCCTTTGCAAGGGCCACCGTCAGGGCCTCGTTGTCAACCTCGAGCCACGCCGGGATCTCCAGCGCGGCCGTGACTGCCTCGGCTTCGAGTGCCTCGGCTTCGAGTGGCGCAACTTCGATCTCGGCTTCGAGTGGCTCGGCTTCCGCTGGCTGGGCCTCCGCTGCGTCGGAGACCATCGGCTCGGCTTCGAACGGTTCGGTAACGGTCGGCTCGATCGCTGCCGCGACGTCGGCGACCGGATCGGGCGCTGCCGATTCCTCGGGCTCCGCGTCGCTGACGGCCGGGTCTGCCTCGACCGGCCAACCTGCGGCATCGACGGACCACGACTGTGCCGCGTCCCTCTCCGCTTCCACGCCCGCGACCTGCTCGGCGTCGGCCCAAGCGTCGGTGGAGACCATTTCCGGCTCCGCGTCGGCGACGATCTCTGTGTCGGCAGTTACCTCGGCGACTGGGGCAATCTCCGGCTGCACGTCGGCATCGCTCTCCGCGCCGATCGGCCACGTCCCGGTCGCGTCGCCTTCCGCATCGACGCCGGCTGCCAGCTCCGCAGCTTCCCAACCCGCGGCCGCGATCGCGTCGCTCTCGGCCTCGGCGGCTGCGGCCTGCTCGGCTTCGACCGGCCACGCGGAGGCCGCGACCGGCTCGGCAGGCATGTCGGGCGCGGGCGCCCCGTTCGTCGCGATGACCTCATCGAGGATCGGTGTCGCCGACGCACCCGGCAGGGAGTCCGACACAGGCCATGCGGAAGGTTCGACCACGAGCGGCTCCGGCGTGACGAACGGTGTCTGCTCGAGGAACGTCACGGGGAACTCGTGGGTGAGCGAAGCCGGCGCACACGTCAGGCACAGGCCCTCGGCCTGGTTCCAGCAGTTCGCGCAGGTGTACTGGCGACAGGTCATGCAGAAGTTGAACGTCGAGTGAAACGCGTCGAGGTGCTGGGACGTGAGCGCCCGCTCCTCGTCGCTGCGAGCGGCCGCCATGGCCTCGTCCATCGACGTTTCGTCGCTCAGGACGTAGTTCTTCAGGCCCTTCGACAGGGTCTTGAACTTACCGAGCTTCTTGACCTTCGGGGGCGCCGCCAATTCGAACGTGTAGCGCGTGCCACAGCGTTCGCAGAACGATTCGGTGAGGATCTCGGGCATCGTGCCCCCGGGCGTGGGATGGACTCGTCGGTTCGGGATTGGCGAACGAACGGCGCGAGTGTATATCCGCGACCGGCCCCGATGACCCCTGCCGCAGGTACCACGATTTCGGGACGATGGTCCCCCGGTGCACCACTATCGCGGGCGGGAATCAGGAGAGGGTCTGCTAGACTCCGCCACCGATCATGGGTCCCCTGGCCGCCCTCGAGCGGTTCTTTGAACGACTTTTCGAGCGGCAGAGCGCCCGGCTCTTCCGGACGAAGCTCCAGCCGATCCAGCTCCAGCGACGGGTGGAGCGGGCAATGGAATCCGAGCGGGTTCGCGACGGCGACCGGAAGCTTGTCCCGAATCGCTACGCGATCCACCTCGCCCCCGACGACCTGGCGGCGCTGCGCGTGGCGCACCCGGCGCTCGCGGCCGATCTTGCCGACGCCGCCCTCGGCTTCGCGCGCGGCCATGGGTACCACCTCGCCGACCGGCCAACCGTCGCGCTGATTGGCGATTCAACGGTCGCCACGGGTGACGTCATGGTGGCCACGAGCGCCAACTCGGACGCGGCGATTCCGACCGGATCGCAGCGCGACCGCGCGTCTGGTTTACCCGACGTCGCCGGCGAGGGCGATCGTGGCGACCACGGTCGGGCACCCTTCGAACACACCGCGGTGTTCGTCGTCCCGGTCGTCGAGTCGCCCCGAGCCACGCTGCGCGAGATCCGGCCAGACGGGTCGAGCCAGTCGTTCGTCGTCGACGGGCGACCGATGACAATCGGTCGGGGGCAGGACAACGGGCTTGTGCTCGAGGACAGCCGCGCCTCACGCCATCACGCCCGAATCTACGGCCGGCAGGGCGCGCTCCTGCTGGCCGACCTCGGCAGCACCAACGGCTCGTGGGTCAACGACCGGCGCATCGAGGAGATCGCGCTCGGCGAGGGCGACCAGATCCGCATCGGCGACACGATCCTCGTCGTTGAGTCGGTCGACGAGGCCTGATGGACGGCTTCCTCATCACGATCTGGGTGATCCGCCTCCTGTTCCTCGCGCTGCTGTATCTCTTCCTGTTCGGGATCGCACGGACGCTCCTCCGCGACCTGAGGGCCGCGGCGCGCGAGCCGACCGCCGAGCTCGGCCGCCTCGTTGTCGTCGCCTCGCCGGGGGGTGAGCCGGCCGAAGGAAGCACGCTCGCGATCGACGCGATCACCACGCTGGGCAGAGATGTCAACAACGCGATCGTCGTCGACGATCAGTTTGCGTCGGCTCAGCACGCGGTGCTGACATTCCGCGGCCGGACCTGGTACCTCGAAGACCTGAACAGCACGAATGGCACGTTCGTCAACGGGCAGCCAGTCGAGGGCGCAATCCCCGTCGGGTACGGCGACGAGATCCAGATCGGCCAGGTCCGGTTCCGGCTCGAGCGGCCGCGACGGTGACGGCAAACGCTCAGCCGCTGCCCAGGATCCTCGGCCAGATCAAGCTCCGGCCACGATGGCGCGAGGCTCGCCTCCTCGCCATCGTCGCGGCCGCGATCCTGGTCGGCAGCGTCTCGCTCGAGTTTGCCCGGCGAACGGAGGAGACAGCTGCGACGGCGGGGTTCTCGCCGGCCGAGCCCCTCCACCTGGCCATCTACCTCGGGGTGCTGCTCCTCGCCCATCTCGCCCAGGTCCTGACCGGGCGGCGGACCGACCAGGTCCTGCTGCCCGCGGTCGGGCTGCTCGGCGGCATCAGCCTCCTGCTCATGGAACGGCTGCCGCAGGACCTCGTCGTCCAGCGGTTCTTCGGCGTGGAACTCGGCCTGGCCGACGTCCAGCTCGTCTGGCTGGTGCTCTCGATCAGCATTGCCACGACCCTGTCCATCGTCGTCCGCTCCGACCGCTGGCTGCGCCTCTACAAGTACACGTGGGCGGCCGCGGGCGTCGCCCTGCTCCTGCTGACGTTCGTCCTCGGGACCGAGATCAACGGCCAGCGACTGACACTGTCGTTCGGCCCGGTCAGCGGCCAGCCGTCGGAGTTGCTCAAGGTGATTCTCGTCGTGTTCCTCGCCGGCTACCTGTCGGAGAACCGGTCGCTGCTGGTCGAGGAATCGACCAGGATCGGGCCGCTCGCCATCCCGCCGCTGCCGTACCTCGCCCCGATGGTCGCGATGTGGGCGATCGCCCTCGGGATCGTCGTCGTCCAGCGAGACCTCGGCGCCGCGCTGCTGTTCTTCGCGGTCTTCCTGCTACTCCTGTACACGGCGACCGCCCGGCCCGGCTACGTGGTCCTTGGCCTCCTTCTGTTCCTCGCCGGCGGATTCGTCATGTACCAGCTCGTCCCGCACGTCGCAGTTCGCGTCAACATCTGGCTCGACCCGTTCACCGACCCGGCGCGAACTGGCTATCAGATCATCCAGGCGCTTTATGCGTTCGCCCGTGGCGGCCTCCTCGGGACCGGGCTGGGCGCCGGGATCCCGACGACGATCCCGGCGGTCGAGACCGACTTTCCCCTCGCAGCGCTCGGCGAGGAGCTCGGGCTCGTGGGGATCATGGCGATCCTCGGGATCTACCTCGTCGTCATCGAGCGCGGGCTACGGATCGGGGCGGCGGCTGGCGACGACTTCCGGTCGTTGTTGGCCACCGGCCTCGCGCTCGTCGTCGGTGTCCAGGCGTTCATCATCGCGGCCGGGAATCTCAAGCTCATCCCCTTGACGGGCATCACGCTGCCGTTCATCAGCTACGGCGGTTCCTCGATGCTCGTCAACGGAATCGTCGTCGGCCTGCTCCTGGCCCTGTCGGACAAGGGCGTCGAGCCGCCTCCGGCGCCCAAACCGCCCGGCCGGCTCGCCCGGCTGACGAGACGAGGGGCCGGCTGATGGCACGCCGATCCGTCGCTCGGAGCATCACCCATGTCGGGCTCGTGCTGATTCTCGCGTTCGGCGTCCTCGCCGCTGGAGCGGGCTACTGGCAGGTGATCCGCTCCGATGACCTCTCCACGGCACCGGACAATCCGGCCGTCACACTCGCCGCCCGGTATATCGCCCGCGGGGAGATCATCGACCGTGACGGGATCGTTCTCGCCATGAACAAGCCGGATCCGCGCGGCGGGTTCTACCGCGTCTACGCCGACCGCGCCATCGCCCCGGTCGTCGGATACTCGAGCCGGACATTCGGGACCGCCGGCCTCGAGCGCACCTTCAATGCCGAGCTGACCGGCCTGAGCGATCCCGATCCGATCAGAAACGTCCTGAAGAAGTTCCAGGTCGATCCGTTCGACCCGCAGTCGCTGACGTTGTCGCTCTCCCTGACCCTCCAGCGCGCTGCGATCCGTGGGCTCGGGGACGATCACGGTGCGGTCGTCATGCTCGATCCGCGGAGCGGAGAAGTCCTCGCCCTCGCCTCGATGCCCTTCTACGACGCATCGGCGATCGCCAATCCCGCTACCGAGAAGGAGGGATTCGACGCGGTTCGCGACAATCCGGGCAAGCCGCTCCTGACGCGACCGACCCAGGGACTCTACGTGCCGGGCTCGGTCTTCAAGATCGTCACGTCGATCGCAGGTCTCGGTTCCGGCGCCATCGAGCCGACCACGACGTTTCCCGAGCAGGCGGAGGCGGAGAGGACGGGTCTCGTCGTCAACGGCTTCCGGATCAACGAGCACGCCGGCGTCCCGGCGCGGACATTCGACCTCGTTGGCGCGACCGAGGTCTCGTCGAACATCTGGTTCGCGCTCGCCGGCCTGGAGACCGGTGGTGAGAACCTCAGGGACTTTGCCGGGCGGGTCGGATTCGACGCGCCGCTGCCGTTCGACCTGCCGACCGCGGTCTCGCAGGTGACCAATGGCACCGGGAACGCTCCGGGCGGCTTCAAGGACGACACGGAATTGGCCAACGCATCCTACGGGCAGGCCGAGACGCTGGTTACCCCGCTGCAGATGGCGCTCGTGGCGGCGACCGTGGCCAACGATGGCGAGCTGATGCGGCCGCGGCTCGTGACGGCGCTGACCGGCAAAGAGGGCACGCGCCGGATCACTCCGGACACGATCAGGCGGGTCATCTCCCAGGCCGACGCCGACGCCATCACCGCGGCGATGTTCGAGGCCGTCGAGGGCGATCTCGGCCGGCAGTTCACGCGGGGCGCCAAGGTGCCCGGCATCCCGACGGCCGGCAAGTCGGGCACGGCGGAGCTCGGCGGCTCGGGCGAGCCGCATTCATGGTTCATCGGGTTCGCCCCGGCGGACGATCCGCAGATCGCGATCGCGGTCCTCGTCGAGCGCGGGGGGAGGGGAGGGGCCCGGGCGGCGCCGCTCGCGGGCTCGCTGATGAAGACGTATTTCGATACCGTGGCGCCATGAGCGACCAGCGGAGCGGTGAGCCGATCGCCGATCGGCCCGACGACGACGACGAGCGTCCGACCGACGTCGGGCCACAAGCGGTCGAGCGCGAACGACGGACGGCCCTCGAACGGATCGGCCTGGCCGCTGTCGCGGTCGTGATGGCGATCCTGTTCGGTGGCGTCGCCGTCGCCGCGTTCGTCGGCGGCGAGTTCTTCCTCGCCGCCATGGGCCTCGTCGGATGCATGATGACGCTGGTCGTCGGCGGGATCACGCTCCTGCGCGGCTGATCACGTCGGGTCGGCCCCGCCGCAAACGGCCAGGCTTCACCGGCGAGCCACGCAGCTTTCCCCCTCCACCGAACTGAATCTGTGCTTGGGGAGTTGATTGGGGCTCCGAGGCGACCGGAATCGAGGGCAACCGCCCGCCGGGCCCGCGATTTGTTCACTCGGCGAAGAACCTAGCGGAGATACGGCCGGGTACGGCCGCATTGGTCGCGGATCTGTTCTCTGGCGGAGGAAAGTCGGACGGCTGGCGCACCTGCGTGGGCACTGTCGCCTGCACCGCACGCGTCACGTTCCGAACCCATTCTGCGTCTGCGGCGTACTATCAAAGGACTACCCTCCGCGATCCCGGATCGTGGCATCGCGATTCCCCGAGGAGCCTGATGACCAACCTTGAGCAGACCGGCGAGAAGGTCCTCGCCAACGTCGAGCGCGTGATCGTTGGCAAGCACCACGAAGTCCGGCTGGCTCTCGTCGCGCTGCTGTGTCGCGGCCACCTCCTGATCGAGGACGTGCCGGGCACCGGCAAGACCGTCCTCGCCAAGGCGATCGCCCGCAGCCTCGGCTGCAGCTTCCGGCGGATCCAGTTCACGCCTGACCTTCTGCCGTCGGACGTCACGGGCCTCTCGATCTACAACCAGAAGAACCAGGAGTTCGAATTCCGTCCGGGCCCGATCATGGCCCAGGTCGTCCTGGCCGACGAGATCAACCGGGCAACCCCGAAGACCCAGTCGGCGCTCCTCGAGTGCATGGAGGAGCGGCAGGCGACGATCGACGGCACCACCTACGCGATGCCTGACCCGTTCCTCGTGATCGCCACCCAGAACCCGATCGAATACGAGGGCACGTTCGCCCTGCCGGAGGCTCAGCTCGACCGGTTCATGCTCCGGATCAGGCTCGGCTACCCGCAGCCGATCGAGGAGGTCCTCATCCTCGACGAGCAGAAGCGGACGCATCCGCTCGATGACATCGAGGTCGTCTGCTCCGTCGACGAGCTGCGCGGGATGCAGACCGCCGTCCGCGACGTCTATGTCGACTCGACGGTCGCGGAGTACATCGTCCGGCTCGTCAACGGCACCCGATCCCATCCCGATGTCTACCTCGGCGCATCGCCGCGCGGCTCCATTGCCCTCTACCGCGCCGGCCAGGCGCTCGCCGGGCTGCTGGGCCGCGACTACGTCATCCCGGACGACATCAAGGCGCTCGCCGAACCGGCCCTCGCCCACCGCCTCATCATCAAGACGAGTGCCTCGATCCATGACGTCCAGTCCGGCAACGTGATCCGCGAACTGCTCGACGCGACGCCGATCGACGGTATCCGGCCGACGGGCGGACCCGGCAGTCCACGGGCGGTCCCGGCGACAGGCCAGGGCGCGGCAAGCGCCTAGGCCGGGCGAGACGAACGCAGCCGACGGCCGATCGATCGCCTGATGCGCCGGCTGCAGCTCTTCCTGATCGCAGCGATTCTCCTGATCGCCGCGTTCTCGACCGGGCTGGAGTTCCTCTTCTACCTCGTCTACCTCGCGATCATCGTCATCGGCGGCTCGTACATCGTCACCAGGCTCGGCCTGTCGGACCTCGAGGCCGGCTACGCCGTGAGCCAGCTCAACGGCCACGTCGGGGATCAGATCCGGGTGACGTACACCCTGCGCAACACGAGCCGCGTCCCGAAGCCATGGCTCGAGGTCCACAACCCGACGACGGTCCCGGGCGGGCTGCCCGGCCGGGCGATCCCGTTGGGTCCCCGCGCGGAGCGCTCCTGGCTGGTCCGCGTGCCGCTCGTCCGGCGCGGACACTTCCGTATCGAGCCGCTCCAGATCCGGACCGGCGACCCGTTCGGCTTCTTCGAGGCATCTGCGTCCGTCGGCCAGGGCGTGGCGGTCGTCGTCTACCCGCGGATCGAGCGGATTCCGCTGTGGCGGCTGCCTGCGGCCTACCTCGAAGGCAGCAACGCATCACCCGAGCGAACGCTCCAGACGACGCCGCTCGCGACGACGGTCCGGCCGTGGGCACCCGGCGACAGCTTCAACCGGATTCACTGGCGGGCGACAGCCCGGCACGGCGCCATCCAGGTGAAGGAGTTCGAGCTCGAGCAGACCGCCGACGCCTGGATCATCCTCGACCTCGAGCGCTCGATCCAGACCGGCCGGGGTGACGAGTCCACGGTCGAGGCCGCGGTCCGGGTGGCTGCCGCCGTGACCGACAAGGCGATCCTGGACAACCGTGCGGTCGGCATCACGGTCAACGCCCATCGCACGACGATCATTCCGGCCGACCGGGGGAGCCGTCAGCACCTGAAGATCATGCAGCTCCTCGCCGCCGTCGACGGTGACGGATCGACCCCGCTGGTCGAAACGATCGTCGCGACAGCAGGAAGACTGCGGCGCGGGATGACGGCGATCCTCATCACCCCGTCACTCGACGGGACCTGGATCCGCCCGGTCGCATCGCTGCGGAGCCGCGGCATCTCGACAGTCGTCGTCGCAGTCGACGGGGCGGCGTTCGATCGCGTCGCCCGGATCCAGCGTGAGCGGCTGGGCGAGACCGTTCCCCCGCTCGACCCGCAAGTCGAGGAGCAGCGAGCGCAGCGCGCCCGTGCCCTCCGCCACGCGCTGTCCGAGTACGAGATCAAGGTCCACGGCGTGGCGCCCGGACAGGCGCTCGGCGAGGCACTCGTCGGATGAAACGGCTGCGGATCCCGCTCGTACCGGAGGAGGGCTGGCTCAGCCTCGGACTCGTCATGGTGATGGCACTCACGATGGCGTGGTCGATCGACGACGCCGGCTGGGTGCTCGGCCAGAGCGACCTGACGGACTTCCTCCCGTGGACGGCGGTTCTCGGAGTCCTCGCTGGATTCATCGGGTCGAAGGTCGGCTGGAGCCGCTGGCTCGCCGACACGATCGGCGCCGTCTTCGCGGCGTTGATCGTGTCGATCATGGTCGGCAGCGTCATCACCGATGGCGGGACGCCCGGCACCCAGTTTGCAGCGACCGCCCAGGCGACCATCAAGGCGTGGTCCGACCTGATCGTCGATCAGCAGCTGGCGACCCGCGAGACCGGCCACCACCTGCTCGTCCTCGGCCTGCTGGTCTGGGGGACCAGCCAGTTCGCGGCCTCGGCCGTCTTCCGTCACCGCCGACCGCTCAGCGCCGTTGTCGTCATCGGGGCGATCCTCGTCGGCAACATGTCGGCGACGCTTCGCGACCAGCTCAACTACCTGATTGCGTTCAGCTTCGCGTCGCTGTTCCTCCTGATCCGGCTCCACGCCCTCGACGAGCAGGCGACCTGGATGCGGCGCAGGATCGGCGATCCGGCCACCGTGCGATCGCTCTACCTCCGCGGCGGCACGGTCTTCGTCATCGTCGCGGTCGCCGGTTCGATGGCACTGACGGCGACGGCCAGGTCGGCACCGCTCGCCGGAGCCTGGGAGGACGTCAAGCCGGTGCTGCTCGACATCAGCGCCGCCATCCAGCGCTTCCTTCCGGCGGGCGCCGACAACCGCGGCATCGGCGGTGTCGCGTTCGGGCCGACTGCCGTGATCCAGAACGTCTGGAACACGAGCGGCGCGCTGGCAGTCACGATCCAGCGCCCGCCCGGTGATGAGCGGCCGTACTACTGGCGCATCGCCGCCTACGACCGGTTCAACTTCTTTGGCTGGGAATGGACGGAGCCAACCAGGACGCCCCGGGCGGCCGGCGAGGAGATCCTCGCTGGAACGCTCGACGCACCGCCGGAGGAAGGCGGAACGGACGTCATCTTCACGGTCACGCCGGCTGGGCTCAGGAGCCCGTACGCTTTGAGCCCGCTCGTGCCCGTCACGATCGATCGGGACAGCCAGTTGCTCGGCCTCGGTGAGAACGGCCTGTTCGAGGCGGTCCAGATCGAGGGTCGTGGGCCCTACGTCCTGAAAGCCCGGGTCCCGCTCCTCGGTGATCAACAGCCAGGGGCGCTGACCCAGAACGTCCTGCGGGTCGCGGGGACGGACTATCCAGACGAGATCCGGGCGCGCTATCTCGACATCCCGCCCGGGACGCTCGGTCCGGAGGCGCAGAACGTCCTCGACGATGTGCTGGCCGACACACCGAACGACAACCCGTACGACGTCGCCGCCACCATGGTCCGCGAGCTCCAGTCCCGCCGCTTCACCTACGACCCCAACGTTGCGGATGTCCCGTGCGGCGAACGGAGCGCGGCGGAATGCTTCGCCTGGTCCCGCCAGGGCTATTGCCAGCACTACGCGACGTTGATGACGCTTCTACTCCGCGAGCACGGCATCCCGGCCCGTTTCGTCCAGGGTTTCCTCCCCGGCAGCCTGAACCAGCTCACCGGGAGTCGAGGAGATCTCCAACAGCGGCTCACACGCCTGGGTCGAGGCCTACTTCCCGGGTTACGGCTGGGTGATCTTCGACCCGACCGGAGGCGGGGTTTCGCAGGCCGAAGCGCTGCCGTCCGGCCCGCCCGTGGCGGCTCCATCTGCGACACCGCGACGGAGCCTTGCGCCAGGAGACGGTGGGCCTGAAGGTCCGGAGCGATCGCTGCCCGTCGGCGGCGGCACGACATCCACGCCCGGCGGCGGCGGCAGCGTGGGGCCGTTCATCATCGTGTCGATCCTCCTCCTGGGAGTCATGGCCGGGCTCGCCTTCGTCGCCTGGCAGCGCGGCCCGCGCGGCCCGACGACCCCGGACGGCGTCTACGCCGGTGTGACCCGGCTTGCCGCGCGGCTCGGCTTCGCGCCGCGCCCGACGCAGACCGCCTACGAGTACGCCGCCGCTCTCGGCGACGTGCTGCCGAACATCCGTCCGGAACTCCAGACCGTCGCCACGGCGAAGGTCGAGGTCGCCTACGGCCGCCGGACCCTCGACGACGATCGGATCCGCGCGCTGCGTGCGTCGTATCGGCGGCTGCGCGTCGGCCTGCTGCGGTTGCTCTTCCGCCGCCGGGATCGCCACCGGAAGAGCTGAACGCCGCCTTCGCCGGAACCGCCCTGCGGCGGCGTTGGCGCGCTGCGCGGTTCGCTCCCGGCGGCCTATTCGGCCAGATATCCACCACGGGACTCGTAGGCCCACTACCGGATGCGCTGCGGCGCTCGCCGAACTCTGGCTATGCGCGGCTCCGCATCAGATCCGGCGTTTGGTCGCGATCCGGGGCGATGTCAATCGGGGGAGGAGGCCGAAGAGTCCCAGCGTGGATATCTGGCCAAATGCACATCCGGGGAACGTAAGTCCAAGTCCGGAGCCGTTCGTGCGCCGCTGCGGGCCGGGATCGAGCTTGTTGATGCCCCGCGCACGCATCAAATCGGGCCCCCACGGGCCCCACCCGGCCCAGATCGGACTCGACAGTTGGACTAGCGCACCACCGGTGTGAATCTGACCAAGTAGGGGGCCCAACCTGCGCGCCCCGCCGACCTGGCAGTACCCCCGCGCGCTGCTACAGCGCGCCCGAGCGCTGGCGTTCTTCGCTGGCTTCGTGGGCGGCTTCGTCGAGCAACGGGGCGAGATGTTCGGTCAGGTTCATCGCCCGCACGACCGGTCGCCCGGCTCTGAACTCGATCACGCCGATTCCGCACAGGTCGAACGACCACATCCAGAATCGCTCGAGCGGCAGGTCGAACAGCGTCAAGAGGAGGACCTTGAAGATCCCGTCGTGGCCGACGACGATCGACCAGGGGTGCACCGACGGTGGGTCAAGGTAGCCGGCGACCTGGGGCCGATCGAACGTGCCCGGCACGCCCTGGTCCGCGAGCTGGCGCAGGACTCCGGCCATCGCCGGCCGGATGCGATCGGCCACGTCGGGGATGGACTCTCCGCCAGGCGCCCAGGCTTCGAGCGGGCGGCGGCGCCAGGTCGCGAGGACGTCGCCCCAGCGAGACTCGATCTCGGAGCGGTGGAGGCCCTCCCACTCTCCCTGGCCGATCTCGAGCAGGCCGGGTTCGGCCCGGGTCGGGATCGGCCGCCCGAAACCGGGCTCGCCGGCCATCGCCCTGCCGATCTCGTCCGCCGTCTGGGTCGTCCGGACCAGCGGGGAGTGGACGATCTCGACCGGCGAACCGGACGGAACTGGCAGGGCGGGGGAGGCGTGCGGACGGGCGAGCCGGGCGCCCACCCGTTCGGCCTGCCGCAGCCCGATCGCCGACAACGGCGTCTCCGCCTGGCCCTGGAACCGGCCCTCGACGATGAACTCCGACTCCCCGTGGCGGACGAGGACCAGCGTCGCATCGAGCCCGTCCGGAATCATCGGGGCGGGGTCCGTCTCGACGGAGGAGCTCAGCGCTCGATCCCGAGCCGGATCATCCACAGGTCGAGGACCGCTTCCTGGGTCCGGATCGCCTCGGCGACGGCCGGCGGCACATCGTCGTCGAGGGCGAGGACCATGAGAGCGTCGGCCCGCGGCGCCGATCGGCCCAGGTGCATCGCACTGATGTTGACGTCCGCCTGGCCGAGGGTCTGGCCGATCCGGCCGATCATTCCCGGCCGGTCGCTGTGGCGGGTGATGAGCATCACCTCCGCCGGCTCCATGTCGAGCCGGTACTCGTTGAGGCGAGTCAGCCGCGCGGCGCCTGCCGCCACCGTGCCGGCGACCGTTGTCGTCCGCCCCTTCGATTCCCCGGACAGCGTGAGCTGCGCGGCGAACCCGCCCGCGTCCGGCGTCCTGCGCTCGACGAGGGTGATGCCGCGGGCCTTCGCCAGGGCCCCGGCGTTGACGAGGTTGACGCGTTCCGTCGTGGACGTTTCGAGCAACCCACGGAGGACGGCTGCCGTCAGCGGCGATCCGTCGAACGCGGACAGGTCGCCGGCGATCTCGAGGGTCAGTGTCCGAACGCCCGTCCGGCAGAACTGGGCGAAGAAGCGACCGAGAATCTCGGCAAGCGGCAGGTAGGGAGCGAGCGCCTGGGCTGTCTCGGGGGTGAGCAGCGGCGCGTTCACGGCGTAGCGCGCACTTCGGCCGGCGAGGACGTCGAGGACCTGGTCGGCGACCTCCTCGGCGACGGCGACCTGCGCCTCGGCCGTTGAGGCGCCCAGGTGCGGCGTGAGCAGCGTGTTCGGGGCGTCTAGGAGCGGCGAACCGGCCGGTGGTTCCTGCTCGAATACATCGATTCCCGCTCCGGCGAGCGTTCCGTTCGCTCAGCGCCGAGGCCACGGCGTCCTCCTCGACGACCCCACCGCGGGCGACATTGAGCAGGATCGCGCCGGGCTTCATCCGGGCGAGCTCGGCCGCGCCGATCATGCCGCGGGTCGCCCGCGACAGCGGCACATGGACAGAGACGACGTCCGACCGAGCCAGGAGTTCATCGAGCGGGACGAGATCGACTCCGTGGTGCTCCGCCGCCTCGGCCGTGACGTAGGGGTCCGTGGCGAGGACCGCCATCTCCATCGCACGCGCCCGGGCCGCGATCGCCTGGCCGATCTTGCCAAGCCCGACGATCCCGAGGGTTCGGCCGCGCAGCTCGAGGCCGGTGAACAGCGTCCGATTCCACTCGCCGCGACGGACGGAGGCATCGGCGGCCGCAATCTTCCGGGCGACGCCGTAAAGGAGCGCAAGGGTGTGCTCCGCTGCCGCGATCGTGTTGCCGGTCGGGGCATTGACGACCGTGATGCCGGCCCGCGTGGCCGCCTCCAGGTCGACGTTGTCGACGCCGACCCCGGCCCGCCCGATCACCTGGAGGCGGGTCCCGGCGGCGATGACGCCGGCATCCACCTGGACCTGGCTGCGGACGACGAGCGCGTCGTAGTCCCCGAGGGTCGCGCACAGCTCTGCGGCCGACAGGCCCGGCCGCTCGTCGACCTCGTGATGGGCGCGGAGGAGGGCCACGCCCTCGGGCGCGATCGGTTCCGCGACGAGGATCCTCACGCCGGGACGCCGGCTCCGCTGGTCGACGCCTGGCTCGACAGCCCGAGGGCATCCGCGGCGGCCGCATAGGCCGCACCGACGGCCGCTCCGGGCGTGATCCGCCGTCCCTGCTCGAGCGCGACCGATTCGAGGACGGCGATCGCCCCGAGAATCTCCTCGACGGTCACCGAGCCCAGGTGGCCGAGTCTGAAGATCTTGCCCGCGAGCTTGCCCTGGCCGCCTGCGAGGACGACACCGTGCGCCTTGATCGCACCGTTGAACGCCTTCCAGTCGTGGTGTTCGGGCAGCTTGGCGGCGGTCACCGTCCGTGAGGCGAACCGTTCGTCGGCGAACAGTTCGAAACCGAGCGCCTGGAGCCCTGCCCGCGAGGCCGCGGCGCAGGCCTCGTGGCGGGCGAAGATCGAGGCCGCGCCCTCCTTCGCCATGAGGCGCAGGCCCTCATCGACCTGGTAGACGACGGCGATCGCCGGGGTGAACGGTGTCTGGCCGTTCACGGCTGCGTCGCGATGGGCTCTGAGGTCGAGGTAGAAGCGCGGCATTCGGGCCACTTCCATCGCCTCCCACGCCCGGGTGGATGCGGCGACCATCGCCAGGCCGGGGGCGGCCATCCAGGCCTTCTGTGAGCCGGTCACGACGAGGTCCACGCCCCACGCGTCCATTTCGAACGGGACGGCTCCCAGGCCCGAAACGCTGTCGACCAGGATGAGCGCGTCGGGCGCGGCGTCGCGGATCGCGGCCGCCAGGACCGGGACCGGGTTCATCACCCCGGTCGACGTCTCGTTGTGGGTCAGGAGGACGGCCCGGACCCCGGGTGCGGCGATGAGTGCGTCGCGGACGACCGCGGGATCCGCCGCCTGGCCCCACTCGACCTCGAGTTTCGTCACGTCGGCCCCGTAGACCCCGGCGATCTTGGCGAAGCGGTCGCCGAACGAGCCGATCGAGACCCCGAGGACCCGGTCGCCGGGCGAGAGCGTGTTGACGACGGCCGCCTCGAGACCGCCGGAGCCGGCGCAGGACAGCATCGCGACATCGCCCGACGTCCCGAAGAAGGGCTTCATGCCGGTGAGGATCCGCTCGAGCATCGCCGCGAACTCTGGTCCGCGGTGGTTGATCATCTGGCGGGCTCCGGCCTCGCGGACGGAAGGCGGCAGGGCGGTCGGGCCGGGAATACGCAGGTTGGGCTCGAAGCGGTCCACGCGAAGGGTCTCCTGGGCGGGCTGGATGAGCGAACCGATGGTCGCACAGATACCGCCCTCGGGCGCGACGGTTGACCGCGGCGGGCCGGCGTTGACGGTCGGATGCGGCGAAGCCCGATACCATCTGCGGCAACAGATCAGTGTCCTGGCGCTCCCCGTCGAGCCGTCGCGGAGTCCTGAGACGTCGCACCGGGCCGCTGCCCAGGCGTCTTGATCTGGTCGCCCCCGCCGGAGAAATCGTTGACATATTCCGTCCGAGACTCGAGGAAGCCGCTGCGCCGACGGCCTCCGCGCCGCCCGCGCTTCCTCGTCGTCGGCCTCCTGCTGGTCGTGTTCCTCGGGTTCGGATTGGTGGGATTCGGCACCGTCGCGACGAACGCGTTTGGCGCTGGTGACCTGTTCGAACGGCTGGTCGCGAGGATCGACCGAGTCTTCAACCCGGTCCCGGATCGGCCGACCCGCCCGACCGTCGTCGTTGCGGCGTCTCCGACGATCGCGCCGACTCCCGCTCCGACGAGTCCGCCCGGAGGCAGCCCGACGCCCTCCCCGACGCCGCCGAAACGGGAGCCCGTCGACGTCACGATCGTGGACGATCCCGAGGCCGTCTTCGCCCATCAGGCCCATAAGGACTGGTGCGCGCCGGCCGGGGTCCAGATGACGCTCGCGTTCCTTGGCAAGTCGGACACCTCCGATGCGTTCCAGACGGAGCTCGCCTCGCGAGTCCGCGAGTGGGAGAGCAAAGAGGACAGCCTCAACGGCGACTGGGGGCCGGCCTCGATGGCGCTCGCCCTCGAGGCGTACGGCGCGCCCGGTTACGAGATCCGGGCCTACACGTCGCGGGGCGATGCGATCCGGGACGCGGCAGTCGCCATCTCGACGACGAGGTCGCCGGCGATCCTCCTGGCCTGGAGGGGCGCCCATACCTGGGTCATGACCGGCTATCGGGCCGACGCCGACCCGTTGATCTTCCCCGACGCGGTGATGGAGGGAACCTACGTCCTCGATCCGTGGTACCCGTGGAACTCGTCGATCTGGGGCCAGTCCGACCCGCCTGGCACCTTCCAGGACTGGCCGGAGATGGAGCGGAACTTCCCGGTCTGGAAACGGCCGGAGGGCAAGTATCCCGACCGGGATGGGAAGTTCATCATCCTTGTCCCGACGCTCCCTGCGGGCTGACCTCGGACTCTTCGCTGACCCACTCCAGGCGAGGCAGCCGCCGGGCGAGAAAGATGCTCAACAGGGCGACCTTGACGCCGGACCCGACGGCGTAGCCGAGGGGAATCGCGAAGATTCCGACCGACGGGCCGAGCAGCAGCGCGACCGTGATGATCGTCACGAAACCGAAGATCGACGCGACGACCTGGAGCACCGTGTTGTGGGTCGCGTACAACGCGCGTGACAGCGGGTACGTGAGGCTGTCGAGCGGGATGGACAGCGCGAAGACGCTGAGAATCGCGGCGGTCAGGGCGACGTCGTCGGCCCCGAACTGGCCACCGCCGAGCAGGACATCGATGATGAGCGGTGCGAGGACGGCGAGCCCGATCGCCGCCAGCGTGGTCAGGCCGCCGATCGTCAGCAGATTCCGTCTGAGCAGTGCCCGGAATGTCGCCTGGTCGCCGTCCGCGAAGGCCGCCGAGAGGGACGGGAAGATCGCGAGCGAGAACTGCGCGCCGATCAGGCTGACCGGCACGACCCGATAGTCGTCGGCGAAGTTGAGCGCCGACGCTGCCACCACCCCGAACGACAGGGCGAAGACCCCGAAGAACGTGTTGACCAGCGGCTCGATCGGATAGCTGACCATCCGCGGCAGCATCAGGCGGATGAATTCTCGAAACGCCTGAGTGCGGATGCGAATCGCGGGACGGATCCGGAAGCTCGTCCGGAGTGTGCCGATCGCCCGGACCCCCATGTGGGCGCCGGCGCCGAGGACCGCACCCCAGGCGGGCGCGTAGATGCCGATGGTGTCCGCCCAGAGCAGCGTGCCAACGATGATGCCGCCCGTGTAGAAGCTGAGAGCCAGCGCGTAGTAGAAGAAGCGGCGGTGGGCGATCAGGACCTCGCCGAGCGTGATCGACGCCGCGAACAGGATCTGGGCCAGGCAATTGATCCGGAGGAGGTCGATGTACGTCGCGCGCGCGGCCGGGTCCAGGTCGCGCCCAACCAGATCCGCGATCGCCGGAGCGAGGATGATCAGGACGCCCATCGCGATCGTCATCACCACGACCGCGAGGGTCAGCACCGTTCGGGCGAAGTCGTTGGCGGCATGTTCGTCGTCGCGGAGGAGACTCCTGAAGATCGGGACGAACGGGGCCGTCAACCCGGCCGCGACGAGCACATCGAGCGCGACCTCCGGGATGCGGAACGCGAGGTTGTAGACCGCGAGATCGGAGCCCAGCCCGAAGGTATTCGCGAGGACCCGGTTGCGGACCTGCCCCGTCACGAAATAGGCGAGCGTCAGCAGCGACAGGACGAGGGCGCCCTCGGGCAGGAACCTGCGGACGAGCGCGAGCAGCGCCTTCATCGGGGGCCTGTCGTCGCGACGACGATGAAGAGCGAGACGACCAGCAACGCGCTGGGTGCCAGGGCGTTGATCGCCCCGAGGAGTGGCGGCGAGAGGGGAGGATCCGTCTCGATCGCGTTCCGCCAGGCCTGCTGCAGCCATCCCACGTCGTCGGGCTCCACGCGATCGGCGACGGCCGCCCCGAGGGCCGCATGGATCGCCCCGAGTGAGCCGATTCCGCTGCCCCAGGCCGCCAATGCCGATATGGGAGCGGTGACCGTGATGGCCAGAGCGACCAGTGGCGATAACCCGCCAGGCACGTTGACGATCGCGACGAGCGCGATCAGATGGGAGGCGAGCATGACGATCCGCCAGCGTCGAGCGTCCCTGCTCGTTTCGACGAGCTCCTCGTAGAGCTGCTTGCTCGAGCTCTCCCAGCGCTTGCGGCGCTCCCGTTCTTCATCGAGCAGTTCGAGCGCTCTCGCGCGGGCGGCCTCGAGATGGGGGGCAATCCTCGGATCGCGCAGCGACGCGCTCGTCCAGCGGCCGAGCCGGCGGCGCTCGGCAGGCGTCAGGTTCCGGGCACGCTGGACGATTGCCTGGACGGCGGGGCGGGTGTCGGGCGCCTCAGCACCCTGCTCTGCCGCCGGCGGGATCAATGGCATCGCGGCAGGATGGCACACACGACGCGCTGCCGCTGGAGTCCGATGTGGCGCGCGATCAGCCTGACGCGTCGTCCTTCTCTTCCGCCGCCAGCTTCTTCCGGTTGGCTTCCCGGATCTGTTGGAGGTTCTCGCCGGCGCGATGAGCCGCCTCGGGCGTCGGGAAGCGCGACTTCGGCGTGCGGCCGGACGCCCGGGAAGTGTCGCGGGCGTCGGTACGTGCGGTCTGACGGGCTGCCAGCGTCGCCTCGTAGCCCTGGTCGGTCGGGAGGTAGTAGCGCCGTCCGACGAGCTCGTCCGGGAGGTACTGCTGGTCGACGTCGGCCCCCTCGTAGTCGTGGGTGTAGCGATAGCCGACGCCGATTCCGTGCTGTTTCATCCCGCGATGGGCGGCATTTCGGAGGTGAAGCGGCACCGGCAGCGATCCGCGGCTCTCGACGTCGCCGGCCGCAGCCCAGTAGGCGAGGCCCGAGCGGTTGGACTTCGGGGCGGTCGCGATGTAGGTCGTCGCCTGGGCGAGCGCGTACTGGGCCTCGGGCAAGCCGATCCAATCGAGCGCCTGTCCCGCTGCGACGGCGACCTGGAGCGCTCGCGGATCGGCATTGCCGACGTCCTCCGACGCACTGATGATCAGGCGCCGGGCGATGAACTTGGGATCCTCGCCCGCGGCGATCATTGCGGCGAGCCAGTAGAGGGCCGCGTCCGGGTCGTTGCCGCGGAGACTCTTGATGAATGCCGACGCGGTGTCGTAGTGCCCGTCGCCGGCCCGATCGTAGCCGAGGATCCGCTGCTGGGCCGCGGCTTCGACGTCCTCGAGACGCGGAGCGACATGGCCGTTCGCATCACGGACGCCCTCCCCCTCGGCCAGTGCCACGGCGCCCTCGAGGACATTCAGCGCGGATCGGGCGTCGCCGCCGGCGAGCGAGACGAGGTGGTCGAACGCGTCGTCGGCCAGGGCAACCCCGCCATCCGGTCCGAAGGCGCCGGCGAGACCACTCTCCGCGTCCGCGAGCGCCCGCCGGACGACCGTCGCGACGTCGTCGTCGGACAGCGGCTCGAGTCGCCAGACGCGCATCCGCGACAGGAGGGCGGCGTTGACCTCGAAGTACGGATTCTCCGTCGTTGCGCCGACGAGCGTGATCGTTCCGTCCTCGACGTGCGGGAGCAGCGCGTCCTGTTGGGCCTTGTTGAACCGATGGATCTCGTCGAGGAACAGGACCGTTCGCTGCTGGTTGAGTGCCAGCCGGTCCTGCGCCTCGGCGATCGTGGCACGGACCTCCACGACCCCCGACATGACCGCCGACATCGTCGAGAAGTGGGCACCGATCTCCCCGGCGAGGAGGCGCGCAAGGCTCGTCTTGCCGGTTCCCGGCGGCCCCCAAAGGATCAGCGACGCGAGGTGGCCGCGGGCGATCGCTCGCCGCAGGGGTCCGCGCTCGCCAACGAGGTGCTCCTGGCCGACGAACTCCGCGAGCGACCGGGGACGCATCCGCGCTGCCAGGGGCTGCTGCTCAGGCGGCGGCTTGAAGAGCGGCTCGGGTCTGGCGCCGCCTGCCTTCGTCCGTGTGGTCGGCATGCCTCGCAGTCTACGGGCGTTGCGGGGAACGCGCCGGGACGCGGCCTGCCACCGCTGGTCCGCCAGCCGGACCATCGGCGGAGACGCCCGACTCGCCCATCGGGATCGTCGTTCGCCCGTTGGTCCGCCAGCCGGACCATCCGGCGGGGAGACGCCCGACTCGCCCAATCGGGATCGTCGTTCGCCCGTTGGTCCGCCAGCCGGACAGCGGCGCGAGTTCGGCTAGAAGACCTTCGCGACGTTGTCCAGCACGTACAGGATCGCCATTACGCCGAGCAGGCTGCCGCCCACCACCACGATCCGCCGAATATCGCGCCGGACGTAGGCGTATTCCTCCGCGGCGCGGGTCGCGAGCGGGACGGACGAGTAGATCGCGCCTTCGACGGGACGACGCTCACGGTCGCGCCCGCGCCGAGCCGCTTCCGAGGCCTTCTCCTCGGCGACGATCGCGGCCTCGAGCTCCGCCGCGCGCGCCTCCTCTTCGGGGGTCACGGAGCCTTCCGGGCGTGCCGGCCGGGTCGCGGGGGGTCGTGACGCCGTCCGCTGCATGGGCCGTCGTTGGCCCGGCCGGCCGCCGGTTCGGGAACGCTTCGCCATGTGCTTCGGGATGCCTCCGGAGGGATCGATCGCGGGACTCGCGGAGGATAGCATCGGCCGCGGGACCGGTCGCGGCGCGGTTCGCGCAGCGTGGCACCTGCTAGACTCGGCTGGCCGCCGAGCGACCCTGTCCGACGCCTGCCGGAGGACCGTCCGATCGACCTGAACGCCTTCGTCGCCCCGTACCTGGGCGCGATCGTCGTCGGCCTCGTCATCGCCGTCCTGATCCTCCTGGTCGTCGTGGTCGTGCAGTCGCGCCGCCAGTCACGCCTTCGCCACCGGTTGGACGGGATGACACGGGGAGCAGAGGGACGGAGCCTCGAAGCAGTCCTCGATGCTCATCTCGACAAGGTCCTCGCCGTCGCCCGCGAGCTCGACGAGCTGTCGGCTCGTTCGGCGGTCCTCGAGGCTGACGTCCGGCGGGCGGTCCAGCGGATCGGGCTCGTCCGATTCAATCCCTTCGAGGAAACGGGCGGCAACCAGAGCTTCGCCCTCGCCCTGACTGACAAGAACGGCGACGGCTTCGTGGTCAGCAGCCTCCACGCTCGGACCGGAACCCGCCTGTACGCGAAGGCGATCATTGCCGGCCGGTCCGATTCGGCGCTTTCCGCCGAGGAAGCGGAGGCGCTCCGCGTCGCACTGGCGGCACCTGCCGGCCGCGGCTCGAGTGACTCCGGTCGAGCCGGGGCCGCGGTCTGACAGGCAAGCTGTCACGCGGAGCCGGCACGATGCCCGCATGGCCCCCGAAGATGCCCCCACCCGCGACACCGTGAGACGGTCTCGCTCGCGCCGAGAGCCCACGCCACTCGAACAGCTACCCGTCTGGGACGGATTCATCGCCGATGCCCCGTCCGTCATCGACGGCGACCCGCCTGCCGGACTGGACGCTCTGCTCGGCGGCCTGAATCCCGAGCAGCTCAAGGCCGTCACCCACGGCCTCGGCCCCCTGCTCGTGGTTGCCGGAGCCGGCACGGGCAAGACCCAGGTGATCACGCGCCGAATCGCGTGGCTGATCGCGACCCGTCGGGCGAAGCCGGCGGAAATCCTGGCATCTGACGTTCACGGAGAAGGCGGCCGCCGAGATGCAGGTCCGCGTCGATCAGCTCGTCCCGTACGGCTACACGGATGCCGCGATCGGAACGTTCCACGCGTTCGGCGACCGGATCATCCGCGAGTACGCCCTCGAACTCGGGCTGCCGACGGATGTCAGGGTCCTGACCCGGCCCGAGGTCGTCATCTTCCTCAGGGAGCACCTGTTCGAGTTCGACCTCGATCTCTACCGGCCCCTTGGCGACCCGACCCGTTTTCTCGGCGCCCTCGCGACGCTGTTCAGTCGCTGCAAGGACGAGGACATCGCGCCGGATGCGTATCTGGAACATGCGGAGCGGCTCGCGGCCCGGGCCGTCGCGACCCCGGACGACGATGCGCTCGCCGAGGAGGCCAGGCGCCAAGGGGAACTGGCCCGCGCGTACGCGCGCTACCAGGAATTGCTCGCCACGAACGGATTCATCGATTTCGGGGACCAGGTCAACCTCGCGCTGCGGCTCGTCCGGACGTCGGCCGCTGCCCGGCTGGAGCTGCAGTCGCGATTCAGGTTCGTGCTCGTCGACGAGTTCCAGGACACGAACCGTGCCCAGTCGGAGCTCGTCTCGATCCTCTCCGAGCCGCACCGGAACGTGACGGTCGTCGGCGACGACGATCAGTCGATCTACAAGTTCCGAGGGGCGGCCATCAGCAACATCCTCGGGTTCCGCGACCGCTACCCGGACGCGCGAACAGTCGTCCTCCGGCGCAACTACCGGTCACTCGCCCCGATCCTCGATGCGTCCTACCGGTTGGTCCGCTTCAACGATCCGGATCGGCTCGAGGTTCGGGCGGGGATCTCCAAGCGCCTGCGCCCGGAGCGCGGCACCGGCCCGGACAACCCGGCCGTCCGGCTGGAGGCGTTCGCGACCCACGCCGAGGAGGCCGACTGGATCGCTGCCGAGATCGCGGCTCGGATCGAGGTCGGCGCGACGGCCACGCGATCTCGCCGTCCTCGTCAGGGCAAACGGCCACGCCGACCCGATCCTGCGAAGCCTCAATGTCGCGGGCATTCCGTGGCGGTTCTCCGGCACATCCGGGCTCTACGCCCGGCCGGAGGTCCGCCAGCTGCTCGCGTTCCTGCGAGCCGTCGCCGACCCAACCTCGAGCGTCGACGTCTACGCGCTCGCGACCTCCGAGCCGTACGGCCTCGGCGGCGAGGACCTGACGTCGATCGTCAACACCGCCCGGCGGCGCCACCGGAGCATCTGGGAGATCCTCGACGAGCTGGAGCGCCAGCCTGGGATCCTCCGGCTCTCCGACACCACCCGAACCGCGGCGAGCCGCCTCGTCGCCGATCTGCGCCGGTTCACCGAGATGGCCCATCTCCGGCCCGCCGGCGAAGTCCTCTACCGGTTCCTTCGCGATTCCGGGACCCTCGCCCGACTTGCGGCGAGCGACACCGTTGCCGCCGAAGAAGCGCTCCGCAACATCGCCCGGTTCTTCGACATCGTGCGGGCCCAATCCGCCCTGCTGTCCGACGATCGGGCGACGTTCGTCGCCCGCCACCTTCAGACGTTGATCGAGGCGGGTGACGATCCACCGACGGCCGATCTCGATCCGGACGCGGACGCCGTCGCGGTGCTCACCGTCCACAAGGCAAAGGGCCTGGAGTTCCCGGTGGTGTTCATGCCGGGCCTCGTGGCCGGCCGATTCCCGACGCACACGAGGCGCGAGCCCCTCAGCCTGCCACTCGAACTTGTCAGGGAGACGTTGCCGGAGGGCGACTTCCAGCTCCAGGAGGAGCGGCGGCTCTTCTACGTCGGGATGACCCGGGCGCGTGACGAGTTGATCCTGTCCCACGCCGCCGATTACGGCGGTGGGATTGCTCGTCGCCTCTCGCCGTTCGTGCTGGAAGCGCTCGACCTGCCGACGGCGGCCGCCGTTCCCGGGTCCGGCGTCACCGCGGTCCCTGCCCTGGAGCGGATGGCGGCGTTCGACCCGCCAGCGCCCGGGCCTGCCGCTCCGCGTGGACCGATCGAGGAGCCCCTCCTGCTGAGCTTCTATGCGGTCGACGACTACCTGACGTGTCCCCTGAAGTTCAAGTACGGCCACGTGTTGCGCGTGCCGCTCGCACCGCATCACGCGCTCATCTACGGCTCTGCACTGCACAAGGCCGTCCAGGAGTTCCACCGGCGCCACGCCCGCGGCGACGTGATGACAGAAGAGGAGCTTACCGCTGCATTCGAGCTCGCCTGGACGAACGAGGGGTTCCTGACCCGCGACCACGAGGAGGCTCGGCTCACGGCCGGCCGCGATGCACTCCGCCGATTCCGCACCGAGCAGCTGGAGCCCGGCGCCGTCATTCCCGCGTATGTCGAACGGGACTTCAGCTTCACGCTCGACGGCGACCGAGTCCGCGGCCGGTGGGATCGCGTCGACATCGAGCCCGCTGATGCCACTCAGGTCGCCCCGACCGATCCCACGGTGCCGCACGCGGACACGGTCTCGCCGACGCTCGGGCTGACCGGCCGCGAGCGGGTCACGATCACCGACTACAAGGCGAGCGACGTTCGAGATCCGGTCAAGGCCCGTCAACGGGCACGCGATTCCCTCCAGCTCCAGATCTACGCGATGGGCTACGAGGCGCTCACGGGCCGCCTGCCCGATTACCTCCAGCTCCATTTTCTCGACTCCGGCCTCATTGGGAGGGTCGAGGTCGATCCGAAGCGGCTCGCCCGAGCGCGCCAGAAGATCGCGGTCGCCGCGGCCGGGATGCGGGCCCGCGATTACACGGCGAAGCCGGACCGGATGTCCTGCTCGTACTGCCCATTCCGCGAGATCTGCCCGTCCAGCGTCGCGACATGAGCCGGATGGACCCCGCGTCCATTCGCGCGATCACGTTCGACTTCGGCAACACGCTCGTCCAGGTCGACCGGGCCGGGCTGCGCCGGGTCGTCGAGGCGACCGGTGAGGCACTCGTGGACCGCCTCGGTCCATTCGAGCTGGACGCATTCCTCACGATCTGGGCCGAGGAGCGTGCCCGCCAGTTTCGCGAGGAGGTTCCCCAGTTCCGCGAGGTCGATCTCGCGGATCGCTTCGTTCGCGTCCTCGCCCGCCTCCGCGGGATGCCGCCGCCGGACGAGGAGACACGCTGGGACCAGGCGGCTGCGGCCCGGAAGTCACAGGCTGAAGAGATTGACTGGGCGGTCGAGACATACAGCAGCGCATTCGTGCGGGTCATGCCGCCCGATCCGTCCGTCGAGCGGACCCTCGCGGCGCTCTCGAAGCATGCAACCCTGGCGATCCTCTCCAACTGGCCGCTCGCGGCGACGATCGATCGCTATGCGGCAGCCGCTGGCTGGGGGCCTCACCTCCGGGCGATCATCGTCAGTCAGCGGGTCGGGACGATCAAGCCGGATCCGGCGATCTTCGCCGAAGCGCGGCGCCTCCTCGACGACCCGGAGCCGAAGTCGATCCTCCATGTCGGGGACGACTGGGCGGCCGATGTCGTGGGCGCCGTTCAAGCCGGTTGGCGCGCCGCCTACGTCCGGTCGCGGCCGCATGACTCGCCGCTCCCGACGAGCGATCGCGACCTCTCCGTCGCGCCCGACCTCGAGATCGACCAGGTCGGGGAGCTGGTCGATCTGTTCCGCACCGTCGGCAGGGGAGCATCCTGATCCAGCCGGACCCGTAGACTCGATCGAGATGGAAGCACGCGACCGACTGGCCAACCTCGGCTTCCTGGCGGCCGGAGGGATCGTCTTCGTCCTCGTCGCCCTGATCTTCACGACGCGCGATCCGACGGTCGATCCCGGCGCCGGCTACCTGGGCGCGCTGCTGCTCGGGCTCGCCCTCGGCCTCCTTGCCACGTCGCTGTTCTGGCTCGCCGTCTTCGGCCGCCACCGTCGAATCGCGTATCGTGGCGACTGGCCGCGCGCGATCAGGCGCGGCGGATGGGTGTTCCTCGTCACCGCGCTCTTCGTGATTCTCCGCCTCAACCGGGTCTTCCAGCCCGAGATCGCCCTGTTCGTCCTTGCGCTTGTCGCGGTCGCCGAGGCAACCCTGTCGGTCGAGCGCTGAACCCTGGAGGGTAGTCCTTGACTGGTCAGCCAACGGTCGTCCGTCCGGCGGAGCCCTACGCCGATATCAAGGCTCGGCTGGCAGCCGCCGTCGAGGCGTCGCGCGACGAGATCATCGGGCTGTCTCACGCCATCCACGCCAACCCCGAACCTGCGTTCGAGGAACGCCAGGCGGCCGGCTGGGTGGCGGACATCCTCCGCCGCCGCGGGTTCGAGGTCGAGCACCCGGCGGGACGGCTCGAGACCGCGATTCGGGCGACGCGGCGGGGCGGTCGGGGCGGGATGGGACCTCGGATCGGGATCCTCGCCGAATACGACGCGCTTCCCGGGCTCGGCCACGGGTGCGGCCACAACACGATGGCCGCGTCCGGCGTTGGCGCCGCTCTCGCGCTGGCCTCGATCGCGGACGAGCTGCCGGGCGAGATCGTCTTCTTCGGCTGTCCGGCGGAAGAGCGGGGGAGCGGCAAGCGCTGGATGATCGAGGATGGACTGTTCAGCGGGATCGACGCCGCCCTCCTCTTCCACCCGTGTGATCGCAGTCACGTGGAGTCCTATCCTCTCGCCTCGGAGGACGTCGACGTCGTCTTCCACGGCCTCCAGGCGCACGCAGCGGCCGATCCTTGGAAGGGCAAGAACGCGTTGGACGCGATGGTCACGCTGTTCACGTCCGTCGGTCTCTGGCGCCAGCAGCTCCGCCCGGACGACGCGCGTGTCCACGGCATCATCCAGGAGGGCGGGACGGCCGCCAACATCATTCCGGACCGGACGAAGGCCTGGTTCATGCTCCGCAGTCCCGACCAGGCCTACTACGAAGAGATGAAAGCCCGCTTCCGCACGCTCGCGGAGGCGAGCCGCGCTCGCCACGGACACGACCGTCGAGATCACGTTCAGCGGCGGCGCCATGTCGATGCACCGAAACGAGACGCTCGAGGCGCGCTGGGTGGCCAACGCCGCCGCCTACGGCGTTCGCGACCAGGGCCCGGACCTGAACTCGGGCAGCACCGACATGGGCAATGTCAGCTGGGTCTGCCCGACGATCCACCCGGAGCTCGTCGATTGTCGACGAGGGAACCGCCAGGCCACTCGATCCTCTTCCGGGACGCCGCCGCGACGCCGCGCGCCGACGAGACGACCCTGCTCGCGGCGACGCTCGTCGCCCAGACCGCCTACGAGCTGTTCGCCGATCCGTCGCTCGTCGACGCGGCGTGGCGCGAGTTCCGCGGCGAGTCTTGACCGGCCGAGTGCTACGATCCGCTGCGGCGCGCCCCGCTGGACGCTCGGTGCGAACCGGCGGCGCCCCCAGCGAGACGACGCCTGATCCGAGGACCGGTGTCTGCGGACCGTCCGTCTCCGGAGGACTTCGTGGCTGAGCGCCCCCACGACCTGGACGACTCGCCCGTCGGCGACCTGGCTGCCGCCAACGGCTGGGATCACGATTTCGAGACGTTCAGCGATTTCGAGCTGCCGACCTACGTCGGACCCACCACCTTCATGAGCCTTCCGTGGATCACGGACCCCAGCCAGCTCCTCGCGCTCGGCGTCGATGTCGCGATCATTGGCGCGCCGTTCGACGATGCCGTCAGTCACCGGCCGGGCGCGCGATTCGGGCCGAGAGCGATCCGCGAGGCCCAGTACACGTCCGGCTCGGTCAACTCGCTCCAGCTCGGCGTCGAGCCGTTCGAGTTGCTGACGGTCGTCGACGCCGGCGATGCGAACATCATCCCGGCCTGGATCGAGCGCGGTCACGCGCTGATCTACCGAAAGGTTCGAGAGGTCGCCCGGACGGGCGCGATTCCGATCGTCCTCGGTGGCGACCACTCGATCACCTGGCCATCCGCCACTGCCGTCGCGGAGGTCCGGCGGCCGGGCAGCCTCGGCATCGTCCACTTCGACGCCCATGCCGACACCGCCAACGACGACTGGGGCGTCCTCGCCGGCCACGGCACCCCGATGCGACGGCTCATCGAATCGGGCGCCGTTCTGGGCAAGAACTTCGTCCAGGTGGGCCTGCACGGCTACTGGCCGCCGGTCGACGTCTTCGAGTGGATGAAGGAGAACGGGCTTCGCTGCCACTTCATGAACGAGATCGAAGAGCGTGGCGTCGACGCGGTCATCGACGACGCGATCGCCGAGGCGCTCGACGGGGCCGACTCGATCTACCTGAGCGTCGACATCGATGTGGTCGATCCCGGTCTCGCCCCTGGGACCGGCACGCCCGAGCCGGGCGGGATGATGACGCGAGAGCTCCTGCGGGCAATCCGGCGGGTCGTCGCGGCAGTCGACCTGGCGGGCATGGACATCGTCGAGGTCTCGCCGCCGTACGACCACGCCGAGACGACGTCGATGATCGCCAACCGCGCGGCGCTGGAGGCGATCAGCGCGCTGGCGGTGAAGCGGCGTGACGGGGCGACGGTCCGCTTCGAACCGGCCGGCTAGGCACCTCGTCCGCTCGTGACCAACGAACCGGATCCCGTCGCGGCAGCGCTGGCCCGCCTCTACGACCTCGACCTGGTCGAGGACCCGGGCGACATCGACCTCTACCTCGCGCTCGCGGCACGGACCGGGGGCCCAATCCTGGAGCTCGGCGCCGGAACAGGCCGGCTCAGCGTGCCGCTGGCCGAGGCCGGATACCGTGTCGCGGCCGTCGACGTCGACCCGTCGATGCTCGCGCGTGCCCGCGACCGTGCGAGCGTGGCGGGGACGGACGTGCGTGACCGGATCGAGTTCGTCCAGGCCGACATGCTCGGGCTGGATCTGCCGGCGGCCGGCACGTTCCGGCTGGCGTTCATCGCCCTGAACTCGCTCTTCCTCCTCGCATCGAGGGCGGCGCAGCGTGACGCATTCGTCACGATGGCGCGCCATCTCGCACCGGGTGGACTCGCCGTCGCCGACGTCTGGCTGCCAGACGCCGACGACCTCGCCCGCTTCGACGGGCGGCTGATCCTCGAGTACGAGCGCCCGGATCCGGAGTCGAACCAGCTCGTCACGAAGGTCGCCGCGGCCCAGCACGACGCCGCGAGCGGCATCGTGAACCTGACATCCGTGTACGAACAGGGCGCCCAGGGAGCCTCGCCGCGCAGATTCGTCCGTCGCGACACCCTCCGGCTGGTTTCCGCGGGCGAGCTCCGCGAATTCGCCGAGAATGCAGGGCTCGAGGTCGAGACTCTGGCCGGCGGATACGACCTGGAGCCGCTGGGACCGGGCAGCGAGCGGGCTGTCGTGGTCGCTCGCCGCTGACCCGCGTCTGGTCCCCACGCGCCATTGCCTGCCCCGGACTTCCGGGTCCGGTCGCCCGCACGTTGTTGCTTGATACACTCCGGCGCGATGGCATCCAGCGACCAGACGCGCCTGCTCCTCGTCGAGGACGTTCCGCAGGTGGCGCAATACATCCGTGGCCTCTTGAACTCGCAGAGCAGCGTCAAGTTGCTCGACGTGATGACCGACGGCACCAAGGTGATTCCGCAGGTCCAGCAGCTCAGGCCGGACGTCGTCCTCGTGGACGCCCTCCTGCAGGGACGAGTCAAGGGCCTCCAGCTCGTCGAGCAGCTCCACGAGTCAAAGCTCGGTGTGCCGGTCATCGTCCTCACGGTCCCCCAGAATCCGGTCGAGGCCGACCCGTCCATCGGCATCGACGGCGTGCTGACGATGCCATTCTCCGGCTTCGATCTCCTGACCCGGATCAGCAACGTCCGGAAGGAGAAGGCGGCGGCCTCGACGACCGGGGCCTCGCGGATCTTCTCGGTGTTCGCCCCGAAGGGCGGTGTCGGCAAGACGACGCTCGCGTTCAACATCGCTGTCGCACTGGCCCAGCTTGACCAGCGCACCGTCCTGATCGACGGCAGCCTCCAGTTCGGTGACCTGAGGGCGCTCCTCAAGGTCCCCGTCGATGCGCCATCGATCCTCGACCTGCCGACCGACCGAGTGTCGGAATCGGACCTCCAGGACGTTCTCTGGCGCGATCCGTCCGGCATCGACATCCTGCTGGCGCCGCCGCGGGTCGAGATGGCCGAGATGATCACGGCCCGCGACATCGACAAGGTCCTGTCGATCCTGCGTCGGGTCTACTCCTCGATCGTGATCGACATGTCGTCGGCCCTGAACGACGTCAATCTCGCGTTCCTCGACTTGAGTGACACGATCCTCGAGATCGTGACCTACGACTCGACAACGATCCACAGCACGGTCGCCGTGGCCGACGCCTTCCGGATGATCGGCTATCCCGCCTCGAAGGTCCGTTACCTCGTCAACCGCGCAGATTCGTCCGGCGGGATCGACCCTGGCGACCTCGAACGAGCGATCGGGCGCGTGCCGGAGCACCGCGTCGTCTCGGACGGGCTGCTCGTCGTCCAGAGCAACAACGAGGGTGTCCCGTTCGTGCTTGCCAACGGCGCTGCGGCGATCAGCCAGGACGTGGTGCGGATCGCCGGGGAGATCCTCGCGATCCACGGCATCTTCCCGGCGCCGGTCGCGAGCGGGCGCTAGCCGACGGCCCGGTGTCGGATCCACGTCCTGTCGGCGTCTTCGACTCCGGGGTGGGTGGCCTCACGGTCCTCAGCGAGATCCTCCGCCGCTCGCCGGGCGAATCGACGATCTACCTGGGCGACAACGAGCGGGCGCCGTACGGGACGCGAACCGACGAGGAGGTGAAGGCCTTCTCGACCGAGGCGCTCGACGCCCTTGCTGATCGCGACGTCAAGGCGATCGTCGTGGCCTGCAACACCTCGACGGCCGTCGCCCTGGGTCACTTTCGCCGACGCTACGACCTGCCGATCCTTGGCGTCATCCGGCCGGGAGCGGTGACAGCGGCGCTCACGACGCGGAACCGGCGGGTCGGGGTCATCGCCACGCCGGCAACGGTCCGCTCCCACGCCTATTTCGCCGCGATCAAGGACGAGAACCCCGCTGTCGAGGTCTACGAGCACGCGACGCCGGCGTTCGTCCCGCTCGTCGAAGCCGGACTCCTGTCCGGTCCGGAGGTCGAGGCGACCGTCGCCGAGGGACTCGCACCGCTCCTCGGCGAGCGCGACCGTGCGGGCGAGTTCGTCTTCCCGCTGCCCGCATCGGCCCGGATCGACACCCTGCTGCTCGGTTGCACGCACTACCCGCTGCTGCGGCCGATCATCGCGGCTGTCGCCGGCGACGCGGTTGCGATCGTCGACTCCGCGACGGCGACTGCCTCGGCGCTGTCCGAGCTGCTCGCGATCAACGGCCTCGATGCCCCGGACGCACCCGGGGGCGAGCCGGTCCACGTCCAGCTGACAACCGGCGACACCGAGGCCTTCCGGTCCGTTGCAGGCCGCCTCTTCGGACGCGCCTTCCTCGACGTCGAGCCCGTCGAGCTCGCGGCGGTGGCGTCGTGAGTGATCGGCGCGGCGATCGGGCGACTGGCCGGAGCCGGGCGGCCTGGCGCGACGACCGGCTGTGGCAGGCGGGCTTCATCGTCGGCTCGGCGCTCGGCGCGGCGGCGACGGTCCTCGGCCGGCGCGCGGAGAACGTCGCCCGACGCGGCCTCGTGGACTGGTCCCGGGCGGAGCGAATCGCCACCGATCGACTGCGATCGGCGCCGGGCAGCCTGACGGCAGAGGAGCTCCGGGCGACCGAAGCAGACTACGCGGCGGCGATGGCCAGGATCGTGCCTCGACTGTCCGAGGTGCTCGGGGTGGAGCTGCCGGGCGTCGTCGAGCGATCTGGTGTCGTGGATCGGGCCGGCTGGGTCCACGCCAACGTCGCGACGTTCGCATCGCTGATCGGCACGCTCGAGGAAGAGCTGCTCGACCAGGTCGTGCCGCCGGGCGGCGGACTCGGCAAGGCCGCGATGGCCCTCGCAAACCGCTGGGTGACAACCCGTCAGCTCGGGTTCCTCCTCGGCTTCATGGGCTCGAAGGTCCTCGGCCAGTACGACCTCGCGCTCCTGTCGGCCGAGGCGACGCCGGGCCGCCTCCTGTTCGTCGAGGAGAACATCCGACAGACTGCCAAGGCGCTCGCCGTGCCGCTCGGGCCGTTCCGAACCTGGATTGCCCTCCATGAGACGACCCATGCGTTCGAGTTCGAGGCGCACCCCTGGCTGCGGCCGTACCTCGCAGAACGGCTGGAACGGCAGCTCCGCCTGTTGAGCCGGGAGGCGAGCGGGCTCGGGCGAGAAGCCCTCCGCAGCCTTGGTCGATCGATCCGCGGCGAACCCGAAGCGGACGGCGCGGAACACTGGATCGAGCGGCTGATGTCCGACGAGCAGCGCCGCCTGTTCCGCGAGACCCAGGCCGTGATGAGCGTGCTGGAAGGGTTCAGCGACTACATCATGGACGAGGTCGGCCGCGATCTCGTTCCCGGGGTCGAGCGAATCAGCGCCCGTTTCCACGAGCGACGCCACGCCCGCCGATCGCCGTTCGAACGGGCCGTGATGCGCCTGACCGGCATGGACGTCAAGCTCGAGCAGTATCGGAAGGGCGAGCGTTTCGTCCGGGCGATCGCCGAGGCGGGCGGGCCGGCTGCCCTCCACCGGCTGTGGGATGGCCCCGAGTCGATGCCGATTCACGGCGAGATCGACGAGCCGGCGAGGTGGATCGCCCGGGTCATGCCGGAGGTGAGCGCGTGAGCGACCGAGAATCGCAGCCACCCCGAGCGGCTGGCCCCGGAACCGGGCCGGCCGGGGTCCCGGCGGCGATTGCCCTGTCGCCGATCCTGTCGGCTCGCTACCGGGCCGGCGACCTCGAGCGGATCCGGGTGGCGGCGCCTGGGTCACGGATCGTCCCGCTGTCGGTCGAGGGTCTTGCCGACGAGCCTGTCGACGACGTCGAGGTGCTGCTCCACGGCTGGCTGTCGGCCGACGCGTTCGATCGGCTCCTCGCACGGGCTCCGCGGCTCACCTGGGTTCACTCGGCGTCGGCCGGCGTCGAGCGGGCACTGACTCCGGCGGCCCGCGAGCGCGGGGTCGTGATCACGAACGCCCGCGGTGTCTTCTCGCGGCCCATCGCCGAATACGTCCTGATGATGATCCTGGCGGTCCGCCGGAAGCTGCCGGGGCTCATCGAGCTCCAGCGGGAGCGGACCTGGCAGCCCCTGGAAGGCGGCGAGCTGCGTGACGTGACAGTCGGCATCGTCGGGCTCGGCTCGATCGGACGGGCGGTCGGCGCGCTCGCGACGGCCTTCGGCTGCCGGGTGGTCGCGACCAGGCGTCGGCCGGACGGCCCGACCGCAGGCGCCGACGCCACGCGGGAGTTCTCGTTCGGCGAGGCGATGCTCGATCGTGTCGGCGGCCCGGAAACGCTGCCCGCGCTCCTCGCCGAGTCCGACTTCGTGGTCCTCGCGGCGCCGCTGACGCCCGAGACCGAGAACATGATCGACGCCGACACGCTCGCCGCGATGAAACCGGGTGCGTGGCTGATCAACGTCGCCCGCGGACGGCTCGTGGACGAGCGGGCACTCCTCCGGGCGCTCCGGGACGGTCCGATCGGCGGGGCGATCCTCGACACGTTCCGCGACGAGCCGCTCCAGCCGACCTCGCCGTTCTACGACCTGCCGAACGTCATCGTGACGCCGCACACCTCGTGGTCGAGCAGCCGCGTCCTCGATCGAAGCGTCGAACTCTTCTGCGACAACCTGCGCCGGTTCGCGGCGGGGGAGCCGCTGATCAACGTCGTCGACCAGCGCCAGGGGTACTGACGACCCGGTAGCCTGTCGCCATGCAGATCGCCATCGTCGGGCTGGCCGGATCGGGCAAGACGACGGTCTTCAACACCCTGACCCGCGGCCACGCGGAGACCGGAGGCTTCGGCGGTCTCGAACTGCACATCGGGGTCGTCAAGGTCCCTGACGAACGGTTGGACCGGCTGGCCGCGATCTTCAAGCCGAAGAAGGTCATCCAGGCCGATGTCACGTACGTCGACCTGCCTGCGCCGCCCGCCTCGTCGGAGGGCAAGGTCGGCGCGGAAGAGCTGCCGGCGGAGCACCTCGCCCGGCTGCGCGAGTCGGATGCGCTGCTCCATGTCGTCCGTGCCTTCGAGGACCCGAACCATCCGCACCCGGAGGGATCGGTCGATGCCGCCCGGGACCTCGAACGGCTCGACTTCGAATTCGTCATCGCCGATCTCGCTCTCGTCGACCGCCGGCTGGAGCGGCTGAAGACCAGCGGACGGCATGGCACTCCCGCCGAGCGCGAATCCAACGAGCGCGAGGAGGCGGTTCTCGTCCGGCTCAAGGCGGCCATGGAGGACGGCCAGCCGATCCGCGATGTGGAGCTCGGCGACGACGAGGAGAAGGCGATCCGCGGGTTCCGGTTCCTGTCGCAGAAGCCCGTGCTCGTCCTCCTCAACGTCGGAGAAAGCGAGCTCCCCTCGGCCGCTGACACGGTCGCGCGGATCAGTGCCGGCTACGACCATCGCCAGGCGATCGTCGAGGCGCTCTCGGCCCGGATCGAGATGGAGCTCGGGGAACTGGAGCGGGACGAGGCCGCCGTGTTCATGGAGGAACTCGGGATCGCCGAGTCGGGGCTGGATCGGCTCATCGCGCTCTCGTACCGGCTCCTCGGGCTGATCTCCTTCCTCACCGCCGGCCCTGACGAGGTCCGGGCCTGGCCGATCCGCGACGGCTCGACGGCCGTCGATGCGGCCGCCGCGATCCACACCGACCTCGCCAAGGGGTTCATCCGGGCCGAGACCGTCGCGTACGAGGACCTCCTGACGCTCGGCTCGATACCCGAGGCGCGGAAAGCTGGCCGCCTCCGCTCGGAGGGCAAGACCTACCGGGTGCGCGACGGCGACGTCGTCGAGATCCTGTTCAGCAAATAGGGGTTGCCGCGCCCGGTGGCGCCCACTGGGCGCTCAGTTCAGGTTCGGATCACCTTCCGGGTCGAACTCGGCGACGATGGAGCGAAAATCGACGTCGCGGTCGGCCGCGGACTCGTCGACCTGGTCGATCGAGGTGAGGATGTTCTCCTCCTCGACGACCGAGACATTGACCGCAGCCGACAACCGATCGTCGGAGACGTAGATGAAGCCGTGGTCGCGCTCCAGCTCGGCGGCGATGGCTTCGATCAGCGTATCGTCCTCGTAGGTGTCCTGGACGCTTCGTCGGACGGACTGGACGAGCTCGAAGAACTCGTCGGCGTCCATCTCGTTCTCGGTGGCGAGGAGGACATCAGAGAAGACCTCCGCGTCGCCCTCGTGAAGCTCGTAGAAGTACACGCTGACTCCGGATCGGAAGGGGAATCGATGGACGGCCAGTATACGTTCGCTCCCCGCGCGGTTCGATCCGCCGGCCGATGACCGAACCGACGGCCCCGGCTGCGCCACCAACCGTCGTCGTCGTCGGAGCGGCGTCGCGCGACATCAGCGACGACGATCCTCGCGGCTGGCGGCTCGGTGGCGGAGTCTCGTACAGCGCCCTCACGACCGCTCGGCTCGGCCTGTCGACGGGCGCAATCATCGGCGTCGACGATGAGGCCGCCCACGCGGCCGAACTCGATCTCCTCCGAGAAGCCGGGATCGACGTCCACCTCGTTCCGCTCGAGCACGGCCCGGTCTTCGTCAACATCGAGCGGCCCGAGGGCCGGCTCCAGCTCTGCCGGGATCGGTCCGACAGCATCCCCGTCGACACCGTTCCCGATGCCTGGCGGAGCGCTCGCGGCTGGATCCTGGCGCCGGTCGCGGCCGAGCTGCCGGAATCGTGGGCCGATGTCCCGGCGGCCGAAGCGATCGTCGGCGTCGGCTGGCAAGGCCTCCTCCGCGAGCTCGTTCCCGGCGCCGCCGTCGAGCACCTGCGACCTGGACCGAATCGGATCATCGCCCGGGCCGACATCGTCGGTCTGAGCCGCGACGACCTCGACGCGGCGACCGACCTCGCCGAGTTGTGCCGGCTCCTCCGCCCCGGAGCGATGCTCGTGGTCACCCAGGGCGACCGCGGCGGCCTCGTGCTGGAGGCGGGACCGGACGGGCCGAGGCTACGGCGCCATTACCCGCCTGTTCGAAGCCCGCGGCCGATCGATCCGACCGGTGCGGGCGACGTGTTCCTGGCAGCGCTCGCCGCGGCGCGGATCGAGCCGCGATTGGTCGGCCATCGGATCGACGCCGGGTTCGACCTGCTGCTCGCGGCTGCCGCGGCGTCCCTCGTCCTCGAGGGGCCAGGGCTCCTCGGCGTGCCGGATCGCGCGGCCGTGACCGAACGCATGTCCGCCGCCCGTCGAGAGGCGCGATCAGGCCAGCCTGACGCCGACGACCCCAGGTCCGACTGAGGCTGTCCGGGGGGCCGGTCCCGTCGAGCCGCGGATCTCGAGCCTGACGGGAAGCACAACGTGGGTGGCGAGCCACTCGTCCGAGTCGAGCCGATCCGCCGCACCCGTCGCCCTTGCGGTCGCCCGATCCGCAAGCTCCGAGGCCAGCTGGGTGACGGCCCAATGACCCATCTCGGACGTGGCCTGGGCGATCGTCGTCAGCGGCGGGTCGACGTACGCCGACAGGTCGACGTTATCGAATCCGACGACGCTGACATCGGAGGGGATCTGAAGACCCCTGGCGCGGACGGCGCGCATCGCCCCGATCGCCATCAGGTCGTTGTAGGCGACCAGCGCCGTCACCCGCGGGTCTCGACCCAGGATGTTCGCCGCCGCCCGCTCGCCGCCGGCGACCCCGGCCTCGTCTGATGCCACGAGCACCCGGTCGTCGGCGATCCCGGCCGCCTGCAGCGCGGCGCGGGCGCCGTCGAGCCGGTCCGGACTGTCGACGTTGCGGGGCGGCGCGGCAATGAGCCCGAACCGCTCGTGCCCGAGCCCGACGAGGTGTTGGGCGGCGAGCTTGCCGCCCGCGTGATTGTCCGAGGCGATGCTCGACAGGCCGATCTCGGGATCCGTCGAGTTGACGAGGACGATCGGCAGCTGGGCGTCGGCCAGCCATTCGCGGTGGCGGCCGCCGAGGCTGCTGGCGGCGATCACGACCCCGTCGACCCAGCGGTCGACCAGCAGGTCGAGATAGGCGGACTCGCGTTCCGGGTCGTCGTCGGCGTTGCACAGGAGGATCGCGTAGCCGAGGTCCCTCGCCGCGTCCTCCACGGCCCGAACGAGCTGCGGGAAGAATGGATTCTCGATGTCAGTGACGATCAGGCCGAGCGTCCTCGTCGCCCGCTGGCGGAGAGAACGCGCGACGCCCGAAGGCCGGTAGCCGAGCTCGCGGGCCGCCGTGAACACGCGGTCGCGCGTCTCCGGACGCGCCCGGCCGTGGCCGGCCAGCACTCGGCTGACCGTGGCCGTCGATACTCGAGCGCGACGGGCGACATCGGCGATGGTCGTCGGCACGACACTGTCTCAGGACTGCTTGTTCTCGTCGTGGACGTCCGAGCTCTCGAATTCCGCCTCGACCCCGAGAGGAACGGTTGGAACGTCCTCGCCCCTGGCCTCGCGGCGGGCCAGCATCTCGAGGTCGCTCTGAAGCTCGGCGAGCTCTGAACCTCCGCCCATCAGTGCGTGGAGCTGCTCCGCGTTGAGCTCGCCCCGGCGATACGTGCCGCCGGACCGGCCGCGGGTCAGGATCGTGAAGGAGTCGCCGATCGGCAGGGCGTGCTGGACGTTGTGGGTGATGAAGATGACCCCGAGCCCCTTGTTTCGGGCCGAGATCGCGTGCCGAAGGACGATGGCCGACTCCTTGACGCCGAGGGCGGAGGTGGGCTCGTCGAGGATCAGGACCTTCGCCCCGAAGTATTCGGCCCGGGCGATCGCGAGCGTCTGGCGCTCGCCACCCGAGAGCGTGCCGACGAGCTGGTCCGTATCCCGAACGTCGATGCCGATGTCGTGCATCTGCTCGCGCGCGATCCGCGATGCCTTCGCCTCATCGAAGCGCTTGAACGGCCCGAAGCCGAACGTCGGCTCATTACCGAGGAAGAAGTTCCGGCTGATGCTCATCAGCGGCATCACCGAGAGGTCCTGGTAGACGGTCGCGATCCCCGCATCGAGGGCGTCGCGTGGGGACGTGAACCGAACCGGCTCGCCGTTCACGGCGAGGGTGCCGACGTCCGGCGGATGGACGCCTGACAGCGTCTTGATCAGGGTCGACTTGCCGGCGCCGTTGTCGCCGAGCAGGCAGGTGACCTCGCCGGCCCGCACCGTGAGCGAGACGTCCTCGATGGCGACGACGGCGCCGAAGTACTTCGTGATGTTGCGGGCCTCGAGAAGTGGGGCTCCGTTGGCCGGGGATCCGGTCGATGTCATCTCAGCCGCCTCCTCAGCGCATGCCGGCGAAGCGACGCCGGATCCAGTTGTTGAGGATCACCGACACGAGGAGCAGGGTCCCGATCGTGATCAGGTACCAGTCGGCGTTGATATTGGCGAAGGTGATGCCGATCTGGGTCATCCCGAGGGCCAGCGCGGCGATGGCCGTCCCCGCGACGGAGCCGTAGCCGCCGGTCAGGAGGGTCCCGCCGATGACGGCAGTCGTGATCGCCTGGAGCTCGATCCCCCGACCGCGCAGGACGTCGGCCGAGAAGAAGGTCATGCTCTGGACTGACGCCAGGACGGCTGCCGAGAAGGCCGTCGCAGCGAACAGGGTGATCTTGACCCGGGCGACCGGGACGCCGAGGTTGCGGGCCGCTCCCGCCGAGCCACCAACGCCGGCGATCCAGTTTCCGAACTTGGTCCGGCCAAGGACGTAGGCGCCGACCACGGCGATGACGATCCACCAGAGGATCGACACGTTCAGATCGCCGCTCTGGCCCGCGATCTCGATGTGTCCGCTCCAGTTGAAGAACCCCGCGATCGGGTCACTGGCGACGAGTGCCCGGTCGATCGGGATGAACGTGATGTTCGTGACGAATGCCGTCGCGACGCGGGTGAGGCCGCCGATGATCGACATCGTGGCGAGGGTCACGATGAACGACGGCAAGCCGGTCCGAACGACCAGGAGGCCATTCACGACGCCGAGCATGGTCGTCAGGACCATCGCGACGAGGATCGAGAGCCAGATCGGGAGACCCAGCTCGGTCACGCCGACGCCGATCACGATTCCGGCGAACCCGACGAGTGACCCGACGGACAGGTCGAACTCGCCGGCGATCATCAGCAGCGCGACCGACGTCGCCAGGATCCCGACCTGGGCGGCGACGTCGAGGTAGTTGAGGGTTCCGTCGAGGCGGAGGAACACGGGGTTCCCGGTTCGGATCGACAGGAGCGCGAAGATCACCCAGAGGAACACCGCGATGATCACCGCGCCCGCCGCAGGCCGGCCGAGCAGCTGCTGGGCGATCGAAACCTTGCGGAGTCGGTCAGTCGGAGGTGCCGTGGTCGCCATTCGCTCCCTCCAGAAAAGGAGACCGGCGCCGGGAAGCGTCTCCCCGGCGCCGGCCGTCTAGGTCAGCGCAGACCCTTCGCCGCAAGGCCGATGACGGCCTCGGCGTCGGCCTGGGTCACGAACCCGGGGCCGGTCATGACGAGACCCTGACCGTTACCGGTCGGGAGGTTTCGGGTCTCGGCATAGGCCGTGAGGATGACGATCGGCAGGTAGCCCTGGAGGAACTGCTGCTGATCGATGGCAAAGTCCATCTTGCCGTCCTTGACGGCGGTCAGGACGTCCGCGCTCAGGTCGAAGGTGGCGAGGTGGATCGTTCGGCCGGAGGCGGCCGCGGCGGCGAGCGCCGGGACGGCCACGGACGGGCCGAGGGTCAGGAGACCGTCGATGGTCGGATCGGCGGCCAGGGCGGCCTCGATCGTCGCCTGCATCGCGGTCGGATCGGAGATGTTGCCGGTGAGGACCTCTCCGTCCTCGCTGCCGGTCAGACCGAAGAAGAAGCCGTTGCAGCGCAGGGTGAGAGCCTGGTTGCCGACCTCCTGGTTGAAGCAGACGGCATTCTGGACGCCGGCTTCCTTGAATCGCAGGCCAGCGCCGAGGCCGGCCTCGTACTCGGTCTGGCCGACATGGGCCAGGATCCCGAGATCGCGGAAGACATCGGAGCCGGAGTTCATGGAGACGACCGGGATTCCGGCCGCGATTGCCTTCTCGATCGCCGGACTGAGCGCATCGGGGTTCGGGATCGACACGACGAGGCCGCTCGGCGCCTTGGCGACGGCGGCGTCGATCAGTTGCGACATCTTGACCATGTCGCTCTCGGCGTCAGGTGCGCTGTAGTTGACCGTGACGCCCATGTCCTTGCCGCCGGCAGCAACGCCGTTGCGGACGACGCCCCAGAAGCCGTCGATCGCCTGGCCGTGGGTCACGATCTCGATCTTGATGTCGCTCCGCTTCACGAGAGCTCCGTCGAGCCCTCCGGCGGTCGTCCCCGACGCTGTCGGACTGCTACAGGCCCCCACGACCATCATGGTCGACGCGATCAGGGCCAGGAACTTGCGCTTGCTCATGCCGTTCGTTCTCCTCCTAGAACTGACGTGGTCGCGCGGATGCTAGTCCGTCCGCGCAGACGCGATGACGCGAATTCGCGTCGGGTCGACCCCTCAGGATGCTGCACCTCCTTTCACCGACCGGGCGGCCGGTCTCAGCCGGGAATCTCCTCGAGCCGCACCGGTCGGTGCTCGTGGAGCGAAAGCGTTGCGGCCTCTGCAATCCGAATGGCGGCGAGACCATCGCGGGCAGTGCACGGGCTCGGGACCTCCCGTCCCGCCACGCGGATGAATTCGACGAGCTCGGCGGCGTAGGCGGATCCGAATCGATCGATGAAGTCTGCCCAGGCGGGACCCTCCGGTGGCGGAACGCCGGGCTCGACGGAGTGCATCGGCGTCCGCGGCCCGAGGCCGACGCTGATCGAATCGCCCGACCCGAACAGCTCGGCCCTGATGTCGTAGCCAAGCGGATCGTGGCGAGCGACGGTCAGCACGCCCATCGCACCGCCCTCCAGCCGGAGGGTTGCCACGGCCGTGTCGACGTCGCCGTACTTCGCGAATACCGGGAAGCCGAGGACCCCGCCATCCGCATAGACCTCCTCCACCTCCATGCCGGTCAACCAGCGGAGAATATCGAAGTCGTGGATGGAGAAATCGCGGAACAAGCCGCCCGACTGCGGGATGTAGCTCTCGTGCGGCGGAGCCGGATCGTGACCGGCAAGGCGCACGGCGTACAGGGTTCCCAGCTCACCGCTCTCGACTCGCCGCCGGGCCTCGCGATAGCCGGGGTCGAACCGTCGCTGGAAGCCGAGCTGGAACGGGACCCCGCTGCCTTCGATCTCGCCGGCGAGCGCGATCGTGTCGTCCAGCTCGCCCGATAGCGGCTTTTCGCAGAACGTCGGAAGGCCGCGGGCGATCGAGGCGCGGATCAGCTCGGCGTGGGCCGACGTCGCCGCGGCGATGACGGTCGCCTCCGCGGCGTCCAGGGCATCGTCGATCGACCCAACTGCGTCGGCACCAACCTCCTGGGCGACGTCGGCGGCTCGCGCGGCGTCCGCATCGGCGACGATCAGCCGCTCGACGCCGGCCGTCGAAGCGAGAAGCCGGGCATGGAGCCGGCCGATGCGGCCGGCACCGATGAGGGCGACCTTCATGCGACGGCCTCGCGACCGGCGGTTCGGAGGGCGTGCGCCAGGACCCTGCGACCGATCGCGGCCGCCTCCGACGGCGGCCCCCAGCTGCTGTCCTGTTCGACCATGAGCCAGCCCTCGTAGCCACGATCCGCCAATACCGCGAGGCACGTGTCGAGATCCAGCAGCCCGGCGCCGAGCTCGGTGAACAGCCGGGCCCGGACGGCCGCGCCGAAGTCGGCCAGCTCCCCGTTCCGCAGTCTCGCCAGCACGACGGGGTCGACATCCTTGAGGTGGACGTGGGTGACGCGCGTTCCGTAGGTCCGAAGCGCCGTCACCGGGTCGCCGCCGCCGACCAGCCAATGGCCGACATCGAGGCAGAGCGGGACGAGGTCCGGATCGGACTCGGCGAGGAGGCGGTCGGTCTCCTCCGGGGTTTCGACGAACGTGCCGGCGTGGGGATGGAAGGCCATCCGGCGGCCGGCATCGTTGGTCGCCCTGGCGAGCTCGTGCAGGATGTCGACGAGCCGGCGCCAGCCGTCCGCGGTCAGCCGTGGAGTCCCGTCCGCCCCGGCCCGGCCCGCCACTTCAGATCGTTCGGGCGAGCCGTCGATGGCGACGCAGAGCACGTCACCGTCGCCGGCGACAAGCAGCCGCAGTCGCTCTAGGGCCTCGTCGAGGGCGTCAGGCGGACGGGCCATCGGTCGTTGTTGGGAGCGCGGCATAGACCTCGGCGAGTCGGAGCTCCCGCGCGCCAAGTGCGTCACGGAGCTTCACGCCTTCCGGGAACCCGATCCCGAGCTGGCAGCCGTCGTAGCCGAGCCTGGCGATCTCGTCGAGGATCGTGGCCGCATCGGTACCGAGACGGAGCGCCTCGACGTCCACGTTGTTCCAGAGGATGGGAACGGTCCCGACCGGGGCCGTCCCAAGCGGTCCGCCGGCGTCGCGAAGCCGTTCACGAAGGGCGCGCGCACGCTGGACGAGATCCGGAACGACCGGCGCGGTCATCGGTGCTGCTCCTCGGCGACGCCGGCCAGCCAGCGCGCGTGCTGTTCGGGATGGTTCACCGGGCTGGGCGCATCCCACCAGCCGGTCTTGTCTGGTCCGGCCGCAGCAAGATCCCGCTCGACCTTGACGTGGACGAGCGACGGGCCGCCGGACGCGACGGCCCGGCTCACCGCCGGCGCGACGTCGTCCGGCCCGACCGGTTGTTCGGCGTGAATTCCGAAGGCCCGAGCGATCGCGGCGAAATCGGGGGAGTAGAGCGACCCGTCCGGCGTCGTGAAGTCGGTCCACGCCGTGCGGCCGAAGAACGTCTGCTGACCGCCCTTGATGCTGATCCAGCCGGAATTGTCGAGGACGACGACGCAGACCGGTGTCCCGGCCAGGACCGCTGCCTGGAGCTCCTGCATCGTCTGCAGGAAGTCGCCGTCGCCGCAGACGGCGAGCACCTGACGGTCCGGCTGGGCGAGTTGCGCCCCGATCGCCGCCGGCAGCGTGAACCCCATTGTCGAGAAGCCCCCGGATGTCAGGTGGGTGCGCGGCTGGCGCGTCACCCAGCGCTGCTTGACCATGCCCTGCGGAAGCCCGGCGCCCGTCACGACGATCGCGTCATCACGCGTCGCACGCTGAACCTCACGGACCGCGCGGGCCATCGTCATCGGCGTGGCGTCGGAACCGGATTTGATCTCGACCTGCTCGAGCCAGGCTCGTCTGAGGCGGTCGATCTCTGCGAAGTAGGCCGTCGAGCGGTAGACGGCGGGACCACCGCCGGGGCCCAGCGCGGCGAGCAGATCGCCCAGGCCGGCGCGCGCGTCTCCGACGAGCGCGACCTCGACCGGGTAGTTCTTGCCGATCTCGCGCGGATCGATGTCGAGCTGGATCAGCCTTGACGGCGGGATCGCGAACGTGACGCCCTTCCGGTACGAGGACGCCGACCAGTCGGTGAATCGGTTGCCGACCGAGAGGACGACATCGGCGGTCGAGGCCAGGGCGTTGCCGCACGTGGACGCCGTGTCACCGATCGTCAGGCCGGCCAGGTCGTGGGTCTCGTCGATCGCGCCCTTTCCGTTCCAGGTGGTGACGACGGGGGCGCCGAGGCGCTCGGCAAGCGCCGTCACTTCCGCCGATGCCTCCGCCAGGATCGCGCCTCCGCCGGCGACGATGACCGGCCGCTCGGCGCCGCGAAGAAGCTCCGCTGCGCGTTCGACGTCATCGGCCGCCGGTCGAACGCGACCCCGCGCCTCGCGCCGCTCCGGGTCCGGCAGGACGACGTCGGCCGCTTCGGCCTGGACGTCCATCGGCAGGTCCACGAGGACGGGTCCGGGCCGGCCGGAGACCATCGCGTTCCACGCGCGATGGAGGACGAACGGCAGATCGTCGACCCGTGACGGCTGCCACCATTCCTTGACCACCGGCTCGAACACCCGAGGGTTGTCGGCGTGATGGCGCCGCTCGAACTCCTGGAGCAGTCCGTGTCCGCGCATGTACGTGTGGGGTGACCCCGTGATGAGTGCGACCGCGGTCGAATCGACATACGCGGTGCCCATGCCGATCACCGTGTTCATGGCTCCCGGGCCGATGCTCGTGAACGCGAGCATCGGGCGCCCGCTGGCCCGGAAGTAGCCATCGGCGAGATGGACGGCGGACTGCTCGTGCATCACCTGGATCGTCCGGATGCGGTCCGTGCGGTCGAGCAGGGCGTCGGTGATCGCCCAGCAGCCGTGACCGGGAATCCCGGCGGCGAACTCGACGCCGCGGCGGGCGAGAAACTCGACGACGATCTGGGCGCCGGTAAGGGAGCGCCGGGTCGCATCACTCAACGTTCAGGGTCTCCCGCGCGGCGGCCGACGAGCGGCCGCTACAGACCATGTAATCGATTGACCAAGTCCGCGGCGAAGGTTAGCATGACGGCCCGGCTTGTCAACGCCGATTTGCGGACAACGCGCCGTCGGAGGCCACCCAGCGGCGGCGCGGTCGTCAGAGGAGACGGCTACCGATGACTCAGGTCGCACCAGGAGCAGCCGCCACGTCCGCGGGCGTGATTGCGCTGGCCGACAGCCCCCTGGGCCGAACGATCGCCACCACCGCGACTGACATCTGGAACGACTCGTGCGCGATCGAGGAGCTCGAGTACGCGATCTCCTTCGGGGCTGTCGGCGCGACGGCGAATCCGACGATCGTCACCGATGTCTGGAAGCAGGAGCCCGGCTACTGGCGCGATCGGGTCCGGGCGATCGCGATGGAACGCTCGACCGCGACTGAGGTCGACATCGCGTGGCTGGTCGTCGAGGAGATGTCGAGGCGCGGGGCACGACTGCTCGAACCGGCCTTCCAGGCTCATGCCGGACGGCAGGGCCGGCTCTCGATGCAGACCGATCCGACGTTCTTTCGTTCGCCGGAACGGATGGTCGCCCAGGGTCTCCACTTCGATGGGCTCGCCCCGAACATCATCGTCAAGTTTCCGGCAACGTCCGCCGGGATCGATGCGATGGAGGAGGCGAGCCGGCAAGGCGTCAGCGTGAACACGACCGTCTGCTTCTCCGTTTCCCAGGCGCTGGCGGCCGCGGAGGCGATCGAGCGTGGCCTGCGACGGCGCGAGGCGGACGGGCTCCCGGTGGATCGGATGGGACCCGTCGTCACGATCATGATGGGCCGGATCGAAGACTGGCTCCGGGTCCAGACCGAACGCGACGGGATCATCGCCGACCCGGCGGCCCTGCCATGGTCCGGCGTCGCGGTCTTCAAGCGGGCGTACGGAATCTTCCGCGAGCGGGGCTACCGGGCGCGTCTCCTGGGCGCGGCGATCCGGCACCACTACCACTGGTCGGAGCTGATCGGCGGCGACGTCGTCATCACGATGCCGTCCAGCTGGCAGAAACGGTTCAACGCATCGAACGTCGAGGTCCGCCCGAGGATCGACGAGCCGGTGGATCCGGCGATCATCGCCGAGCTCAGCGGGCACTTTCCGGACTTCGTCCGCGCCTACGAGCCGGACGGCCTGACCCGCGCCGAGTTCGACGCGTTTCCGCCGACCGCTCGAACCCTCCGGGCCTTCATCGCCTCGTACCACGAGCTCCTCCACCAGGTCCTCGACGCGTTGGTGCCGAACCCGGATCTCAAGTCCGGCTGACCGACGGTGGCCCGTTCGATTCACCCCGCCGCGCTGCCGAACGACCTGCCGGCGGAGGCGCTTCACCTGCGACCAGATGCGAGCGGTGGCGTGCGCGTCGACCCGGGTGTCGCTGCCTGGCGATACCTCACGTTCCAGACCGTCGTCGCCGACGGCGACGGCGTCGTCATCCCCTCGGCCGGGGATTCGGAAACCTGTGTCGTCGTGATCGGCGGACGGGATCTCGTGATCGAGGGGGGCGGGGAGCGCTGGCAGCTCGAGGGTCGGGACGATCCCGTTCGCCGGACTGCCGTCCGCGCTCTGGCTGCCCGACGCCCGAGAGATGCGACTCAGCGCGGCAACGGGCGGGGCAACGGTCGCGATCGCGCGAGCCCCGCGGTCGGGGAGTGACGGCGTTGCGGCGGAGCCGATCATGATCCGGCCCGACGATGTCCGCGTGGAGGTTCGCGGCGCCGGGAACGCGACCCGCCAGATCAACCACATCATCGACCCCGACTTCCCGGCCGACCGCCTGGAGGTCGTCGAGGTCCTGACCCCGTCCGGCAACTGGTCGAGCTGGCCGCCGCACAAGCACGACGTCGACGACATGCCGTCCGAGGCGGTCCTCGAGGAGGTCTACCACTACCGCTTCCGGAGGCCGGAGGCATGGGCGATCCAGCGCGTCTACCGGGCGGACCGATCACGCGACGGCATCTGGGAGGTCCGAGACGGCGACGTCGTGATCGTGCCCGATGGCTACCACCCGTTCAGTGCCGCCCACGGCGACGACGCCTACTACCTCAACGCCCTGGCCGGCGATCGGCGGACGATGGCCTGCTCGTTCGATCCGGACCTGGACTGGGTCCGGGAAACGTGGTCGTCCATGGCCCCGGATCCACGCATCCCACTCGTTCCGGCCGTGCCGTCCACCGCAGTCAGCTGAGCCGCGCTCGGGCGGCGGCGTCGAGTCGACGCACGAGTCGCTCGAGCCGTCGAGCGATGGCCCGGTCGAGTGGTGGGTCGATCCGACCGAGCCGGCGGCGCCGCTCGGCAAGGTGTCGCGCCCGGTCCGCCGCCGCAAATGCGCCCGGCAGATCCCCGAGCCGATGCTCGCGGAGCTTGGCCACTTCGATCCATGCGATCGGTCCGACGGGGCCCAGGCCGGCCGCGAGCGCAAGCCAGACGTCAACGGCCTCGGGGTAGCGACCGAGCCGCCGGAGGAGCCGGGCCCGTTCGATGAGGATCCGCTCTTCCGTCCACGGGGAGTCGAGCCGCGGCACGGGCACTTCGGCGGGTCTCGGAAGCGGTCGACCTCCGAAGTCCACCGGCCGCTTCGGCGTCCACCAGCGGTCGTCGTCGGCGGCCTGTCCGTCCGTTCCGGCCGCCTGGTTCGGTCCGCCGAGGGCCACGTCGAGGCAGTCGAGCGCCTCCTCGAGCCGGCGTTCGCGTGAATACGCGCGTGCCAGCCCCGCGAGGTCGCCGCGATGGGCGAGCCGCCGCCCCGTTTCGTCGGCGAACTGGTTCTCGACGTGGACGAGGAGGCGGGCGAGCGACCGAACGTCCTCGCGGTTGTGGCGAACGACGGCCAGAAGCGGTCCCGCCGAGCCGGATCGCAGGAAGTCGAGATATCGACCGGGGATCTCCCAGCCGTCCACGTCCTCGTGCCGGACGACGCCGAGCAGCTCCGACTCCACCGTTCGGAGGCGGGCATCGGTCATTCGGTGACGGAAGACCCGCCGGACGAACGGCAGGAGATCGAGGTGGCCGGCATGGACCGGTGGATCGCGTCGCGCCATCCGGTAGCGTGCCACGAGGAGCGGCCAGTCGAAGCCGCGGCCGTTGTACGTCACGAGCCAGCCGCCGCGTGGGATGTGCGCCTCGAGGAGGGCGAGGAGGGCTGGCTCATTCGGCTGGTCCGGGAGGAGCAGCTGGGCCTGCCGGAACCGGTCCGCCTCCCACCAGCCGAGCCCGACGAGGAACGCCATGGTCCCCGCGGCGGTCGCGAGCCCGGTCGTTTCCGTATCGAGGCAGACGAGCGGGACGTCGGGCGGGGGCTGGCCCGGAACGCGAGCGAGGCGCTCGCGATCGAGCGGCAGGACGACGGTCAACGGCTCGCACCGGACGACTTCACCGAGGTCGCTGACGACGATCTCGCCGTCGACTGCCTCCGCCATCAGCGTCGCGAGCCTGGCCGAGCGCGTCCGGTCGGCGGCCGATGGGCGCGGCGCCTCCCTGACGGCCGCCCGATAGCTCGCGAGCCGGCGCTCGAGCGTTGCCCCGCTCACGCCGCGACGACCTGACCCGCGCCGATCTCGTGGAGGAGCCGAAGGGCGAGGCCCTTCGCGTCGGCGTCCGGCTCGAGCCGCGGGCCCGTACAGGCGGGGCACCCCGCGTCGCAGCCGCAGGAGGCGATCAATTGCGATGCTCCGGCGATCAGCTCGTCGTGGCGCTGCCAGAGCCGCTCCGAGAGGCCGACGCCGCCCGGCACCGACTCGTAGAGGTAGATCGTGGGTGCCTCCTGGTGAGGCGACCGGACCTGCGTCACGAGACCGAGGTCGCGCGGATCGACCATCAGGAGGACGCTGGCGATCGTCTGGATCGCGCGGCCGGCTCCCATCAGCGCGATGTCGAGGTCGTTCCGGCTCCAGCGACCGGTCAGCGCCTCAGTGGTGACCCAGTAGGCGGTCGTCTGGAGTTCGATCTCCGGCAGATCGACGGGGCCCCAGCCGACGTTCTCGTCCGTGACGAACTTCAGCTTCTTGTAGAGCGTGACGAGGCTGGCGACCATGACCTCGCCGTGAATTCGGCGACCGGCCGGCGCGGGCGCCTCGCCGAAGACGTCAAGCGGCTTCAACGTCACGGCGCGGTTGGCGTACGTGTAGTGGTCGACGTCGATCTTGTGGACGTAGGCCTTCCGCTCACCCCAATCGAGCTTGTCGACGTGGTACTGGATCGACTCGTGGATGTAGATGGCGTGCTCGTGGACGAGGACCTGCGCAGAGAACAGGTCGACCTCGCCGAGCACCCGTGGCCGGTCCGGCGACGTGTCGATGATCACGACGTTCTCCGGCGCAGCCGTGCGCAGCGAGATCTCCGAGGCCGGGAAGTTCTCAGAGCTCCAGTACCAGCGCCCGTCACCGGCCTGCCGGACGTGCCCCGACTCCGACAGGAACGCGAGGAGATCGTCCGCCGGCTCAGGTCCGAACCTCTCGCCCGGCTCGAACGGCATCTCGAACACGGCGGCCCTCAGGTGGGCGAGCAGGACGTGGAGATTGTCCGGGTCGACCCGCGCCTCCTCCGGTGAGCCGTCGAGGATGAACTCCGGGTGGTGGATGACGTACTGGTCGACCGGGGCGCCGGATGCGATCAGCACCGACACGCTCGTGCCCTGCCGCCGTCCGGCCCGACCGAACTGCTGCCACGTCGCCGCGACCGAGCCCGGGTAGCCGGCCAGGATCGAGGCGTCGAGCCGGCCGATGTCGACTCCGAGCTCCAGCGCATTCGTCGCGACGACGCCGAGGACCTCGCCGTCACGAAGTCCGCGCTCGATGGCTCGTCGCTCAGTCGGCAGATAGCCGCCGCGGTAGCCGCGGATCCGGGATCGTGGCCCGTAGCTCTCCCGCAGTGCCTCGCGCAGGCCCGTGAGCAGGATCTCGATCGCGGTCCGCGACCGGCCGAAGACGATCGTCTGGCGGCCGGCGCGGAGGAAGGGCAACGCCCACCGGTTCGCCAACGTCGCCGCTGACCCTCGCGCGCCCGTGGCGGCATCGAGGACGGGCGGATCCACGAGCAGGACGTGGCGCTCGCCCGCCGGCGCTCCGTTGCGATCGATGAGTCGGGCCGGTCGCCCCGTGAGCATCGCCGCCAGCTCCGCGGGGTTCGCGATCGTCGCCGAGCAGCAGACGATGACCGGATTGCTGCCGTAGTGCCTGCACAGCCGGAGGAGCCGCCGGATGACATTCGCGACGTGGCTCCCGAAGACCCCGCGGTACGTGTGGAGCTCGTCGATGACGATGACCCGGAGCTGCTCGAACAGCTGGAACCACTTGGTGTGATGCGGCAGGATCGCCGAGTTCAGCATGTCCGGATTGCTGACCACGACCTGTCCGGCCTTTCGGACCGCCGACCGGATCGGCGCCGGCGTGTCGCCGTCGTAGGTCGCCGCCGAGATCGACATTCCCGCCGCTCGCGACAGCTCCGCGAACTCGGCCACCTGGTCCTGCCCGAGGGCCTTGGTTGGAAAGAGGAACAGGGCGCGCGCCGCGGGATCGTCGGCGATTGCCTGGAGCACGGGGACGGCGTAGCAGAGCGTCTTGCCCGACGCAGTCGGTGTGACCACGACGACGTCGTCGCCTGCATGAACGGCCTCAACCGCGTCGGCCTGATGGGTATAGAGCCGCTCGATGCCGCGCGATGCGAGCCCATCCCGGATCCGCGGATCCAACCAGTCAGGGTGGGGGGCGAACTCGGCGGCTCGGGCGGGGATGTGCCGGTGGTGGACGACGCCTCGGGCGATTGACGGCTCGTCGAGGAGGCCGGCAAGGACGGCCTCGGTGGCAGCCGGAGCATAGGTGCGCATGGTCGACTCCGAAACCGAACATCTGATCCAATTGACGGCAGTCTAGCAGCAGCGTCATCCGGATTTGTGCCAGGTTGTCTGTCACGCGGCCGTGGTCGAGAGGCGCGATCGAGAGCGAGCGAACCAGCAGGGGACATCCGCCGTCGCGTTGACATGTCAGCTGCGGGCAGCTACGATTCAATGATCATGACCCCGCCCCGGTCCGCGCCCGAGGCCCCCGACCGTCGCGACGAAGCCGCAACCGACGCTGAAGGGGCGACGACGGCGGACGAGGCGGCCATCTCCGCCGACCCGGTGGCGAGCGCGCTCGTCGACGGGATCGACCTCTCCTCGCTGTCGATCGCCGGGATCACTCGCCGCCGCGTCGGCTGGACCGTGGCTGCCCTCCTGTCTGCCTGGATCGTGATCGTCTTCGCGCGCCAGGCGGGTGAGGCGGCCACCGCGTCGAACCGGGCGGACGAGATCGCCCGCGACAACGCCGCGCTCGCCGCGGAGGTCGCATCGCTCGAGCACGAGCTCGAGATCATCGGGCGCCCTGAATATATTTCGCAGCAGGCGCGCGCCTACGGCGTCGGCTCGCCGCAGGAGATCCCGTTCACGCTCGACCCGTCGGTGCCGGACCCGGGTCCCGATGCCCCGGGCTCCGCAGCCCTCCGGGTCGGGGCCCGCGAGGACCGGCCGACGCCCCTGGAGTCGTGGCTCTCGCTGCTCTTCGGTCCGGCAGACTAGCGCCCGCTCTCTCGCGGCGCCCCCTTCCTATCGGGCCGCCGATCCCGACCCGCCCGCCGCACGGCATCAGTGAGCAGGTACTCGATCTGGGCGTTCGCGCTTCGCAGCTCGTCGGCGGCCCAGCGCTCGAGCTTCTCGTAGAGCTCCGGGCTGATACGCAGCAGGAAGCTCTTCCGCTTGGCCACCGGGCTACTGGTACAGCGTCCCGGTGTTGACGATCGGCTGGGCGCGCGTTTCGCCGCAGAGAACGACCAGCAGGTTCGAGACCATCGCCGCCTTCCGCTCCTCGTCGAGCTGGACGATGCCCTTGCGGCTCAACATCTCGAGGGCCATGTCGACCATCCCGACGGCGCCCTCGACGATCCGTGCTCGCGCGGCCACGACCGCCTCCGCCTGCTGGCGTCGAAGCATGTCGCCGGCGATCTCCGGCGCGTACGCCAGCCGGCGAAGCTGGGTGCCGATCACCTCGACGCCCGCCTTGTTGAGGTGGTCCTGGAGCTCGCGATGGAGCGAGTCCGTGACGTTGTCAGCGTTGGCTCGAAGCGACGAGACGCCCTCTTCGTAGGTGTCGTATGGATAGAGGCTGGCCATGTGACGGACGGCCGTCTCGGTCTGGATCTTGACGAACGCCTCGTAATCCTCGACGTCGAACACCGCCTTCGCCGTATCGACGACGCGCCAGACGACGACCGCCGCGACTTCGACCGGGTTGCCGATGGCGTCGTTCACCTTGAGAATCTGGCTGTCGAAGTTCTGGACCCGCAGCGAGACGATGCGTCGCAGCGTCAGGGGCCATGTCCAGGCAAATCCACTTTTGTGGATGGTGCCGAGATACGTGCCGAGGAACGTGACCACCGCCGCCTGGTTCGGCTGGATGACGACCAGGCCGGTCGCTACGACGGTGCCCAGGACCGCGATGAGGGCGCTGCCGATCAGGCCCGGGATGGACGGGTCGTCGGCGTCCGGCCCGAGGCTGTTGATGAAGACCACGACGGCCAGTCCGAACACCGCGATGACGACGACGACCATCAGCAGGCCCGGGATGGCGAACGCGTTCCGCTCCCTCATTGACGTTCCTCCGCGCTATATCGAAGTGATATCACAACGATATTCCCGGAGAGAACTCCTCGTCAAGGGATCAGAAGCAATCCGGCTACCGCCAGGCGGGCCAATCGGTGATCGTGCCTACGGGCCCGAACGTGAAGAGGTCAGCCCCGTCGCCGTCGAACTTGATGACGACGATGTGCTTTTCCGAGCCACCTCGCGCGAAGGCAATGAACTGGCCATCCGGGGACCAGGCTGGGTCATGCTCGCTGACCCCGCTGTGGGTGAGTTGCCGGGCACCGGTGCCGTCTGGCCGGATCACCCAGAGCGATTTCGGAGCAGACTGGGACTCGCGGCGCGTCACGGCGATCCAGTCGCCAATGGGTGACCAGGCCGGGTCGTCGTAGATCGCGTCGTCGGTCGTCAGCGGCTGCTCGTTGTCGCCGTCGGCATCCATCGTGTAGATGGCTTGATTCCCGTCTCGAGCGGTTGCGAAAACGATCCGGTCGCCCGTGGGAGACCAACTGGGATCCCAGTCGTTGGCCCCGTCGGTCGTGAGTCGTTTCGGCGGATCGTGTCAGTGCCGCGAATTGGTGGGTATAGATCTCGAGTTTCCGGTTCGACCAATTGCTGGCGAAGGCGATCGACTTTCCGTCTGGCGCCCACGCCGGGTTCGTGTCTTCCCCGTGATCGGTAAAGTCGAGGACGCGGGCGCCTTCGCTGGTGACGATCCGCAGTCCAACTGCTGGATCCCGGTAGACGATCTGCGAACCATCGGGAGACCAGAACGCGTCGCGCTGGACGCCCTGGTCGTCGAGGAGCGGCACCATCCCGGACCCGTCCGCCGCGGCGACCCACAGTGCTTCGGCGCTCGCCGACCGAGCCGTGAAGACGATCGTTCCCTTCGGCGTCGCCACGACCGGCGGCGACGGGCTGGCTGGCGGCACGCATCGATCACCGCCCAGGCATCCGATCCCTGCCAGGGCCGCTAAGGTGACGCCTCCGATCACGATGACGGCCGCGCCGATGCGGATGTACCGCGAGCGCCTGACCCGCTGCCGAGCCTCGCGCTCCGCCGCTAGTCGACTGGCCTCCGCTGCGGCTCGCTCCGCTTCGGCGCGCTCTGCTTCGGCCTTTGCGCGCTCGGCCGCCAGCCGCGCCGCCTCAGCCTCGGCTAGCTCCGCCTCGGCCTTCTCGCGCTCCGCCGCGCAGCCGCTCCGCCTTGGCCGCTCTGCCTCGGCCCGCTCGGCCGCCAGCCGCTCCGCCTCGGCCTTCTCGCGCTCACGCCGCCAGGCGTTCCGCCGCCAACCGCTCGGCCTCTGCCTGCTCCGCCTCGGCTCGCTCGGCCGCCAGGCGCGCGGCCTCTGCCTCGATCAACTCGGGCGTCGGGACCGCCTCGCCCGTCTGAGGTGGCACCGGTAGCTCGTCGAGGAGATGTGTCGCCGCCACCGATACCTTTCGGCTGTCATCCGATGCCAGCTGCTGGGCAGCGAGCCTCGCGCTCTCGACGACCGTCGCGTCGGCCGCCTCGAGCAGAACCCGCAACTCGGTGAGCGCGGCGAGGCGGTGAACGGTGTCCGGGCTCGTCAGGAGAGTCTGGAGGTCCGCCGGGAGCAGCTGGATGCTCGCGCGGGGCGTCCGCTGGCTGCGCGCAATCACCCAGTCGCCAGCGGCATTGAATTCCCATTTCGTCGGGGTCTGCGCTGGTGACGTCTCGTGAACCTTGTCCGCCAGGTATTCGAACAGCTCGTTGATCGTGACGTTTCCATCCTGGTTCCGGTCCGCTTCGCCGGTGTCGAGGCCGTCGACCAGGGCCCGCGTGAACGCCGATGGCTGGGGTGTGCCGACGCGGGTTCCGCCTTCGAACGCGTACTGGACGGCATTGGACGCGGTGATCACGACCCGACCGCTGCCGCCGAGATGCTCCTTGATGCCCGGCGTATCGACGCCTACCCGCTGGGTCATGTTCGTGGCGAACGCCCCGCCGAAGCAGCAATCGAGGAACACGGCGATCTTCTCGGAGCGGCAATCGTTCATCAGCTGGCGGAGCCACTCGGTATCCAGGGCGGTCGCCCGCAGGAGATCCACTTCGGTGTCCGCCGCTGCCAGGTACAGCTGTCCCTCGTCGTCCTTCAGGCCGTGACACGAGAAGTGAACAAGCAGGAGATCGTCGCGGCTTCGACGGGCGAAGAACGTTTCGAGCGTCTTGCGCAGGGTCTGGACCCGGTAGTCGAGGGCGAGCCGAACCGTAAATCCCCCGATCCCGTCGTTCCCGAGGACGCGCCTCAAGGCACCGGCATCCTGCCCGGGCGCCTCCAGCGGCGGCAGCCGGGTGTCGCGGTATTTGCTCGTGGCTACGATCAGGGCGTTTCGAGCATTGCCCATCGCTTGCTCGCTTCCAGCCGGCCTCGTCCCCTCCGTCGAGGATTCCGCAAAGGCCGTCGTCGGCTGATGCTAAGTCACGCTCCCGACGAAATCCTGTCAGTTTGCCGACAGGGCGCCGTCGCGGGTCTGGCTAGCGGCGTCGCGCCTCGAAGAGTGTCGCCGAGCGAGTTCGGGCGCCTGGGATGGGCGCTGCCGGCACGGCGCCGATGGCCATCATCCGCTCAGCGAGGGCCCGGATGTCGACGCTGGCCGGTGCGTCGGGACGGGCGAGGACGAACGGGATTCCTTCGGAATTGCTGCCGGTGACCAGCTGCCAGTCGGAGCGGATCGTGAAATCGGGATCGCGCCCCAGGGCCCGCGCCATGCGATCCGGCCCGAAGCCGCCGACCGTGCCGAGACGATTGACCAGCCAGCGAAGCTTCGCCGGCGGATAGCCGATCTCGCCGAACGTCTGGTTCGCGACCTGCGCGTTCTCGATCGTGGCGGGGTCGGGTGTCACGACCTGGAGGACCACGTCCGCCGCGTCGAGCATGGTGAGGGTGGCCCCGCCGAGGCTCGATGCCGTGTCGATGACGATCGCCTGGTACGTCCTGCGGAGCAGGTCGAAGACCACCGCCAGGTCGCGGTCCGTCATCAGCTCGGCCATCTCGGGACGATGCGGGGCCGGCAGGACGTCGATGCCCGACGTGTCCGTGAAGACGACCGCCGCGATGTCCGACTGACGCACGGCATCGGTGGGAAGGTCGAGGATCGACGGGGCGTGCGCGGGGATCCGGAGGAGCCGGCGGAGGTCGCCGAACTGGAGGCTGCCGTCGACGAGGATCGTTCGCAGGCCGGCAGCCTGGAGCGACGCGGCCAGGTTGTAGGCGATCGTCGTGGTGCCGACGCCGCCCTTCGAGGCGAATACGGCGACCGTCCGCGAGTTTGCCGTGGGATTGCGAGCTGCGGCCGCGCCGTGTGCGTCGGCCACCCCGCGAACGAGGTCGTAGGTCCCGAACGGCATCATCACGACCGCGTCGACCGCGGCCGTCCGGCGATTGTTGAGGGGCCGGTCCGCGACGGTGATCGCCACGATCCCGACCGGCAGCCCTGCCTTGCGGATCCGATCGATGACCGTCGGTCCCTTGACCCGACCCTGGAGGAGCGTGTCGACGATCACGACGTCGACGTCGAGGTCGCGGATCCGCTCGACCGCCGTGCGACTGTCGACGACGACGTCGATCAGGTTGATCTGCGAACGCTGGCGGAACATCTCGCGGACGTGCGCGGCCACCTCGGCGACATCCTCGACGAGGACCACGCGGATGGCCGCCTGCTGCATGACGGCCGGGTCGTCCTCACCTTCCGGACGGGCCGGGAGCAGGCGGCTCTTGATCACGCGACGCGGCTTCGATCCGGCTGGGGCCGTCGTGCGACGTGCGCGCTTCTCAGCCGACGGCGTCGCATCACCGCCGGGAGCAGGTTCGTCTCCGGTCGATTGTGCCGACGCGGGGGCCTCCGCGAGCGTGGCGTCGGGGCGGCGCATCGGGTCTACGGCGATCGACTCACGTCCGTCGCGGACCCATGGGCCGCGAAGCGATATCTGCGGACGACGGATGGGCATGCTGCCTCCTGGGATGACCAGCCGACACTAGCCCCAGGTCCGATCGCCGAGTAGCAGTCGTGGGTACTCGCCGGTCCGCCCGTTCGTCCCATCAGAGCGGCTCTTCCTCCTGAAAGACCACCTCGCGCTTCTGCCGAATCGCCGGCAGAACGGCAACGATGAGGGCGATCGCCGCGGCGACCAGGAGCACCAACGAGATGGGCCGCGTCAGGAAGACGGTCGGATCACCGTGCGAGATGATCAGGGCGCGACGGAGATGCTGCTCGAGCAATGGCCCGAGGACGAAGCCGAGGAGTAACGGCGCAGGTTCGCAGCCCAGCTTCGTCAGGACATAGCCGAGGACCCCGAAGAAGGCGATGGCGTAGACGTCGAACGGGTTCAGGTTGAGCGAATAGGTCCCGATGCAAGCGAACGCCACGATGGCCGGAAAGAGGACGTTGTAGGGGATCGCCAGCAGCTTCACCCAGATGCCGATCAGCGGCAGGTTGAGCATGACGAGCATGAGGTTCCCGATCCACATCGAGACGACGAGGCCCCAGAAGAGAGCCGGCTCGTCGACGATCACATTGGGCCCCGGCGTGATGCCCTGGATGATGAACGCACCCACCATCAGCGCCATCACGGGGTGGGCCGGCAAGCCGAGGGTCAGGAGCGGAATGAACGAGGTCTGGGCCGCCGCGTTGTTGGCTGATTCGGGACCGGCCACACCCTCGATGGCCCCGTGTCCGAACGTCTCGGGATGCCTGGAGACGCGCTTCTCCAGGGAATAGGAGGCGAACGAGGCCAGGACGTGCCCGGCGCCAGGCAGGACGCCCAGCAGTGAGCCCAGGGCCGTGCCGCGCAGGACGGGCCTGACGATGGCCCGGAAGTCCTCCCGGGTGAGCATCAGGCCCTTCACCTTGTTGACGACCGCGGTGCGTGTCTTCTCCTGCTCGAGATTCCGGAGGATCTCGGCTACGCCGAACATGCCGACCGCGACCGAGACGAAGTTGATTCCGGAGAAGAGCTCGCGAGCGCCGAACGTGAAGCGGGGCGTGCCCGTGTAGATGTCCTGCCCGACCGTGCCGAACAGGAGCCCGAGGATGATCATTGCGAACGCCTTGATGGTCGAGCCGCGCGCGAGCGCGATCGAGGCGATGAGTCCCAGCACCACGAGCGAGAAGAACTCGGCGGAGCCGAAGCCCAGGGCCACGCTCGCCAGCAGGGGAGCGAACAGGACGAGAACGAGGGTCCCGACGGAGCCGGCGAAGAACGAGCCGACGGCCGCCGTGGCGAGCGCCGCGCCGGCACGTCCGCGGCGAGCCATCTCGTGGCCGTCGATCGCGGTCACGGCCGCCGACGTCTCGCCGGGCAGGTTGATGAGGATGGCGGTCGTGGAGCCGCCGTACTGCGCGCCGTAGTAGATGCCGGCCAGCATGATCAGGGCCGTGACAGGCTCGAAGCCGAAGGTGATCGGCAGGAGCATCGCGATCGTCGCGGTCGGCCCAATGCCGGGCAGGACCCCGACCAGCGTCCCGAGAAGCACCCCGATGAAGCAGAAGAGGAGGTTCTCCGGGCTCAGGGCCGTCGCGAAGCCCAGGGCGAGATTGGCGAGGAGGTCCATCCCGGCCGCCTACACCGGGATCCAGGGGCCGAGGAGCGGCAGGCGCAATCGGAGGGCGACGACGAAGACGAGGACGCACAGGATCGTCAGCCCGACGCTGATGAGCAGGCCGACGACCAGGCTCGTGCGCCGGCTCGCGAAGGACGACATCAGGGCAGTGACGAAGACCGACGGAACGAGTCCGAGCCCCCGGACGGTGAGGCCGAAGAAGATCACGGCCCCGAGGATCAAGGCGAGGGCCCGCCAGGGGATGGCGCCGATGGCCGTGCCGTCGCCGGCCACGAAGCCCTTCGCCATGATGACAAGGCCAAGGAGGGCGAGGAGCCCGCCGAGGACGAACGGGAAGTAGCCAGGGCCCATCCGGAGGGTGGACCCGATCTCGTACGACGTCGCTATTCCGGCGAAGGCCAGGCCGAACGCGATGAACACGAGACCGGCGAGGATGTCCTTCAGCTCGCGTTGCATCGGCGGCCCTTGGCGGCGCCGCGTGGGAGGCGGGACGGCCACGGTCGGCTGGGCGGCCGCGGTCGCCCCGCCCTTATCTGCGCCTACGGAGCCGTCACGCCTGCAGCGTCGATGATCGGCTTCCAGAGCTCGATCTCGGATTGCAGCTTGGCTGAGTGCGCCTCTGGAGTCGCCTGGTCATCGGCGACCGGGACAGTGCCGAGCCCGCCGAACTTCTCGATCACGTTCGGATCCTTGAGCGCCGCCTTGAGCGCGTCGGTCAGAGCAGTTACCACCTCAGCTGGCGTGTCCTTCGGCACGTAGAGGCCGTGCCACACGCTGACCTTGACGTCGGGCAGGCCCGCCTCGGCCGTCGTCGGCACGTCGGGGAGGGCGTCGTTGCGCTCGGGGCTGGTGATGCCATAGGCCTTGACCGTGCCGCCCTTGATCTGCTCGGTCGTATTGGTCGTCTGGTCGCACATGAAGTCGACCTGCTTGCCGACGAGGTCCTCCATCGCCGGACCGGTTCCGTCATAGGGGACTTCGGTGACTTTCGTGTCGGTGGCGCTCATGAACAGGAGCCCGCAGAGATGCGATGCCGCACCGATGCCCGCGTTTGCGTAGGTCACGGACTCTTGGTTCGCCTTCACGTAGTCGACCAGCTCCTGGAGGGTCGTCGGCTGGAGGTCGCTGCGCCCGATGATCGTCATCGGAACCTCGGTGACGAGGCCGATCGTCAGGAAGTCAACGAGCGGATCGTACGGCAGGTCCGCATAGAGGGACGGTGCCGTGGACATCCCGATGTGGTGCATCAGCACCGTGTAGCCATCCGGAGCGGCCGTTGCGACCTGGCCCGCGGCGAGGGTCCCGCCGGCGCCGGCGACGTTCTGAACGACGATCTGCTGCCCGAGCGTCGCGCTCATCGGCTCGGCGACGAGACGGGTCACGGTGTCCGTCGGGCCGCCAGCCGCGAAGGGCACAACCATCGTGATCGGCCGGTCCGGGTATCCGAGAGCGGGCGGAGCCGAATCAGCCGGCGACCCTGCCGCGGACGGTGATGCCCCGCCCGGGCTCGATCCGGCTGCGGACGGCGAGCCGGCGCCCGGCGATGAGCATGCGCTGAGGAGAACTGCCGCAGCCGCAAGGGTGGGCCACAGCCTGAGGCGCGCGCGCCGGGTGCCTGTGGGGTTGACCCGGGGCGTGTCCATCGAGTGGTCCTGACGCATGAAAGTAGCCCTCCGTGCTGCCGTCCATCGACTGGGGAAGGGCCGCGAGCCTAGCAGCGACGCATGACAGTCGGCACGTAGCCATTTCCCCAAACGATTCAATTCCCTTCAAATTTGTCGGGTCGTGGAGCTGCGCCGGGCATCTCACGACCTCGCGCCATCGAAGGCGGACGGAACGCATACGATCTTAAGAACATCGACCATCGCTTCGAGAGGGAGAGGACATGCCGTTGTATCTGACGCGGTTCAATTACACGCCCGAGACGTGGGCCAGGCTCATCGAGAAGCCGGAGGATCGGCGAACCGCCGCGCAGCAGTACATCGAGTCGGTCGGCGGCAAGCTTCACGGCTTCTGGTACGCCTTCGGAGACCACGACGGCTACACCTTGTGGGAGGCGCCGGACAACGTGTCGATGGCAGCCGTCGCCCTGGCGATCGGCGCGGGTGGGGCACTCGGCTCGATCCAGACAACCGTGCTGCTATCGGTTGAAGAGACGCTGGCGGCACTCGAGAAGGCGCGGTCGATTAGGTACAAGCCGCCCGGCACCTAGGCCTGAACGAGGCGGAGGTGCGTCCGCCGAGTAGCAGTCGTGGGTACCCGTCGGTCCGCCGTACGTCCCATCGTTCTGTGGTTTTCACGGATGTCCGCGCAATCTGAGCTCAATCTCACGGGTCGCGTCTGAAGGTCCAGAGCCGCAGGCCGCTACCCGGTTCGATCATCTCCAACACAACTGCGAAGCCGTGAGCCACGTAGAACGGGACGTTCTTCGCATTGACGGTCTCCAAGTAGCAGGCGACGCCGTCCGCATCTGCTCGATCCAAGATCGGCTGGAGCAAGGCGCTTCCGATGCCCTGGCCCTGGTGGGCAGGGTCAACCCCGAGGATCTCGAGGTACCAGTGCGGCTCGGGGGCCGCTTCGAGATGGAACGGCTCGATCGCAGCGAAGAACGTGCTTAGGCGCTCGAATGCCGCATGGCCGATCAATTCCGGCAGGCGGTTGACGTTCGCGTCGTCGTGCTTTGCCTCCTCCGGACCGCCGCGGGCTGGAGGGCGCCACACGGCGATTCCGGCGGTGGCCGTGGTCGTCCAGACTTCGGCCCGCTCGACGCCGGACCGGACGATCGCGCTGAACATGGCCGGAGACCGCTTCTCGCTCTCGTCGACATCCGGAAGGATGTAGGTCTGCAGCGGGTCGGTACGGAAAGCCCGGGCCAGGACGTGCCCGGCCTCCGGGATCAGCTTCGCCTCCAAGCGGACCACCGTCGGATTCGGTTTCGACATCATGAATGTCGCCCCGCAGGAGTCCGCGGCGCAGGCCAACTCTCCAACCCTCGCCACCGCCGCTGCCCCCATGGGCCCTGAGCGGGAGTCATCATTCGAGCATACGCGCGTGGGATGGCGGTTGCCGCTCACTCGGCGCGACGCATTCCGAATCACCGCGACTGCCGGCGATGCCCGGTTCGCACCTACGAAGCTCCGCCTTGCGGTGGGCGCCGTCCAGCCGGCTCACGGCGGTACGATGATCAGCGTACCGATCGCCTCGACGTCGACCACGGTCTGCGACGTGCCGCTGCGGATCGTCAGCGTCGCGAGATTCAACCCGACCGGTAGCGTGTCGCGGTCGATACGCACGTCGAGGGTCATCGGAAGGCCCGGCTGGAGCGTCCCGAACCGCGGCCGGGCGCTCAGCCACGCGTCGCTCGAACGGACCGTGAACGGCGCGCCGTCGGAGCATCCGGATGCCGTCACGGTGAGCGCCTGGCGGCTGGACGTGGAGCCGAACAGGATCGGATCGGGTGACGCGCCGAGTTGCGGCGAACACGGCGTCGGCGTCGGCGTCGGCGTCGCGGTCGGTGTTGGCGTCGGCGTCGGCGTGGGTGCTCGTGTAGGCGTCACTGAAGGCGTCGGCGAAGTCGGGGTCGGCGGGGCAGGGGAGGCGGTTGGCGCCTCCGACGGCGGTGCCGGTATCGTCGAGGGCGCGCCGGAACCCGAGGGCACCGCAGCCTGACCGGGATGGGACGCGGGGGGCGCGGCGGCGGGGGTCGAGCTCGATCCGGGAGCGCCGATCGCGACCGCCGAACCGCCCGGACCCTCGGGCGACGCGGGAGCCGCGTCGCCAAACCCTGGAACCACGCTCGCCACGATCGCGCCGGCGGGGAGCAGCAGGAGGAGGAGGATCGCCCCAGACAGTCCGGCGAGCCGGCGCCGCGACCAGCGGACCGGCAGCACCCCCGCTGCCCCGACACCGCTCGTGCCGGTTGCGGCGATCGTCCCATCGACCGCGCCATCGGGCGGGAGCGTCGATCGGTACGCGACGAGGACCGCGTCGTCGACCCGTGCGCGATCCGGACCGCCGAGCCGGATCGGGATGAGCCCGCCGAAGATCGCGAACGGCGACGCCAGGGCCCGCCGCCGTTCACCGCACGTCGCGCAGCCCGCCGTGTGCCGGTCGATGGCTCGCCGGATCTCGGGCGTGATCCCGTCGGTCTCGAACCGGGCAAGGACTGCCTCGAGCTCCGGGCAGCGGCGGGATCGCTGGCGCAACAGCGCGAGCGCCCCGACTGCGTCCTCGAGGGTGCGCTTCATCCGGTTGACCATGACGTACGCGTTGTTCTTCGAGACGCCTAGGACGTCGGCGATCTCCGCGCTGCTGAACCCGTGGCGCACGTTCAGGTCGAGTACCGCGTACTGCTTGGGGTCGAGCCCGCGGGCGGCCTCCCACACCAGGGCCGCGAGCCGTTCGGCCTCGTAGGCCTCCTCGGGATCGGCGAACCGACTGGCGTCCACCACGTCGTAACCCGCGCCGTCGTCGCCCTCGGCGCCGGGCTTCCCGCCTTCGAGCGGCCGGAAACGGGACGCGCGTTCGAGCCTGGTGAGCGCCGTGTTCCGGGCGATGGTGAACAGCCAGCTCTTGAAGCTCGCGCCGCTCGACAGGCTCGACAGGCCGCCGATCGCCTTGATGAACGTGTCCTGGGCGAGGTCGGCAGCTTCGGTCCGATCGTTAACCAGCCGCGTCAGGAAGTCGTAGATGCGGTCGAAGTAGCGCTCGTAGAGCTCAGCGAACGCCCCCTCATCACCTGCCGTGGCTCGGGCCACGAGGACCTCGTCGGTGGTCATCTCCCAGCCCAGTCTGGAGCGCGCGTCAACGGTTCGTAAGAAGTCGCGATCTCGGCGGTCGTACCCACGACAGGCACCGCACAGGAGAGCCGAGATGAACACGAGAACGCGACGCGCAACCTTCGGAGTCACCGCTCTGACAGTCGCCGTCGCCGGTGCCGGCCTTGCCGCCCTCCTGCGGCCGACCGCCCCGCCACCCACCGCCGCGCGCTCAGCGCCTTCGGCCGCGCCCGCGGCCCCGTCGGCGATGCCCGCCGACTTCGCCGTCGTGGTCGCCGACGACGTCCATCCCGCCATCGACCGAGATCGAGGGTCTCGATGACGGCGACGACGCCGCGACCGGTCGGCCGGATCGACGGCGAAGATGGCACGACCGACGTCGTCCTCGGCGAGGTCATCGTCTCGACGCGCTCCGACGACGAGCTGAACGGATTCCTCGCCCGCTGGAACGGCGAGGTCCTCGACTCGTTCCCGTCCGCCGAGGACGGACTCACCGACCACCTCGTCCGCATCGACACGTCGACCGTCGACACCACGACGGTCGCCGCGGACCTCGCGTCATTCGAGGCCCACGACGACCTTCGCGTGAGCGACGAGCGCACCCTGCGACTGCTCGCGGTGGCCGCCGCCGAGGTGGCCGATCACGGCACGGTCGTCACCCTCAACCCGCTCGCCACCCCGACCGGGGTCGAGGACGGCGTCGCCCAGGAGTCCTCCGATCAGGGCAACCCGTTCGGCTGGTCGTACCTGGAGGGCGGCGGCACGCAGGACTTCGCAGTCGCGCCCGCGTGGCAGCTGCTCGAGGCCCACGGCAAGCTCGAGCGGACCGTCACGATCCTCGTCCACGACGGCGGGTTCTCGCACAACCCCGACTTCCCCGAGGACTCCACGATCCGCTCCGCGACGTGGGGCGACGAGAACCGGATGGACTGCGCCGACCGCGAATGCCCGTTCCACGGCACCAACGTGGCGCTGACGATCGCGGGCCAGCTCGACAACGAGTACGGCACGGTCGGCCCGGCCGGACCTGTCGTCGACGAGTTCATCGTCGTCGGCGTCCACAACGACCAGTGGAAGCGGCTCCGCACGCTCGACGACATGGTCGACCTCTATCGGCCGGACATCGTGAACATGAGCTACGGCTCCAACATCACCGTCTTCAAGTCCGCGGCGCAGGACCTCTACGACCGCCGCTACAAGAGCATGCACGACCGCGGCGCGCTCCTGTTCGGCTCGGCCGGCAATGACGGCCGCGACGTCGACACGGAGACGTGCGTCTTCGGCAGCTGCGGTGAGAACGGCCTGATCATGCCGTGCGAGAGCATCCACGTCGTGTGCGTCGGGGGCGTCGAGAAGAACAGCATCGAACGCGATCCGGGCTCGAACTACGGGCAGGATGACGACCGCCGATCGGTCGAGCTCTGGGGCCCGTACGACACTGTCTCCATCTTCGACCCGAACAAGACCTTCCTCGACTTCACGACGAAGTGGGTCCGCGGCACGAGCTACTGGCGAGCCCGTTCGTCGCCGGAGTCGGCGCGCTCGTGAAGGCCGCCGACCCGTCGCTGGGACCCGACGAGATCCGCGAGATCCTCAACGAGACCGCGAACAACGGCGTTCCGGGCCAGTGGATCACCGGCAGCCAGCGCCGGGTCGACGCGCTCGCCGCGGTCGCCCGGGCGCTCGACGTCGACCTCGACGCGCCTGAGATCGAGATCACGAGCCCCACGAACGGCAAGCAGTACGGGGTCAGTTCGTGGCTGCAGCTCAAGGGCACGGCCATCGACTACCGCGGCGTCAAGCTGCCGATCACGTGGGTGAGCAGCATCGAAGGCCAGCTCGGCAAGCAGGTCGCGACCGTGAGCCTGGGCGAGCTGACGATCGGCACGCACGTGCTGACCGCGACCGCCACGGACCCGCTCGGCCAGAAGACGACCGAGCAGATCACGTTCGAGGTCATCCACCGCCCAGTCGAGATCACGATCTCGTCGCCGGCGGAAGGGGCAACGATCGAGGAAGGCGACCCGCTCGTGCTGGCCGCCGGCACGACCGACCCCGACGACTTCTACCAGCAGCTGGCCGACGACAAGGTCGGCTGGGAGATCCGCCCGGCGAACGGCGGCAGTGCCGTCTACGCGAAGCCGGGCCATGACCGCGTCGTGGACACGTCGTCGCTCGCGCCGGGCGACTACACGGTCAAGTTCATCGCGACCGCCCACGGGACCGCCGTGAGCGACTCGAGGTCGATCACGATCGAGGCACTGCCGCCCGGCGTCACGAAGCCGGTGCCCACGATCCACGCGCCCACCGCCGGCACCGTGCTCGGCACGGGCGGCAGCCCGGTCGAGCTCGAGCTGTCCGGCTCGGCTATCGACGCCGAGGACGGCGTCCTCCCTGGGACGCGGTTCCGCTGGCTGGCCAAGGCCGGCGACAAGACCGTCGTCCTGTGCACCGGCTCGTCGTTCAAGGCTCCGGCCGGCGGCGGGATCGGCGGGGTCCAGGGTGCGGCGAAGGACTGCTCCAACGTGACCGTCGAGCTTGGCGTCTCACCCGAGGCGCCCGGTGACCCGACGTGGCACATCTGGCTCGAGGCCCGGGACTTCTCGAACAAAGTCGGGCCGGCCGTGGTCGACGTGGACGTGATCGTCCAGGTCGGCTGACGCCCAGGGGGAGTGGCGGGTCGGTCGTTCGCGACCGGCTCGCCATTTCGCGTGAGCACAGATCGGCGTGAGGAGGCCAGGGTGGCGAGGCAGTCGGGTTCGGCTATAGAATCGCTGCCGCGGCGGAGTAGCTCAGTGGTAGAGCAGGGGACTCATAAGCCTCGCGTAAACTTCGGGGCTTTGTACTCGCTGGTCTGCGGCACGCTCGGCCCGTCGATCGATCACGCTCGGTTGATAGCCGACATCGCTGGACGGGCGGCGTATGCCGATCTGTTCGAGCCGAGCCCCCTCCTGACTGCGTGCGACGTATGGCCCACCGGCGACCCACCGGGAACTCCGGCGGCTTGGCCCGTCAACGTGCCGACGCTCGTGGTGCGGGGCTGGGTCGACCCGTTCAGCACCCCGCCGGACGACATCAAGTCCGCGATCGGTGGCCCGAACACCTACATCTATGACGTCCCGAACCAGTCGTATAACGCCCTCGGCGAGGTGGATTGTCCGCGCCTCATCCGGAACGCCTGGATGGACGCACCGAATGCACCGCCCGCGGACGTCAGCTGTCTCGCCGAGATCGCCCCGATCATCGTCGCACCGTAGTCCGTCGATCTCCCGGTTTGCGAGTTTCGCAGTCGGCGATAGAATCGGCCGCCACGGCGGAGTAGCTCAGTGGTAGAGCAGGGGACTCATAAGCCCTTGGCCGGTGGTTCGAATCCGCCCTCCGCTACCACATTTGATCTGTGTTGCGTGCCGTCACGTACCAATGGTGGATCGCGCTTGACGCCCGGAACGGGGTTCTCACGGTCCGGCGCTATACTCGCCGCGGCGGTCGCTGCGCGGCAGCGGCCCTGATCCGGAGGCTCCGTTGAACCCCAAGTTCTTCCGCAACGGCATCGTGATGCTGGCCCTGGTGGTCGTCGCGCTTGCCGTCGCTATCACTCTCGTTGGCCAGTCGAGCCCCTCGACCGACAGGGCCTACTCCGAGTTCCTGACGGACGTTCAGGGCGGCAAGGTCACGACGATCGTCCAGGAGGGATCGCGGCTCACCGTCACCACGTCGACCGGCGAGCGATACACGGTCGTGGTCCCGGGCCTGCTCGCCCAGGCCTATGCGGACGTCCAGGCAGCCGCGACGGCTGGCAATACGCCGATGCCCACCTTCAAGGCCCAACAGCCACCCGACACTTCGTGGCTCGGGATCATCATCACGGGCCTGCTGCCGATCCTCATCATCGGCGGCTTCATCTTCTTCATGATGAGACAGGCGCAGGGGACCAACAACCAGGCCCTCAGCTTCGGCAAGAGCCGGGCCAGGATGTTCCTCGGCAACAAGACCGTCGTGACGTTCGCCGATGTGGCCGGTGTCGACGAGGCCAAGACCGAGCTCCAGGAAGTCGTCGAGTTCCTGAAGTACCCGGAGAAGTTCAACTCGCTCGGCGCCAGGATCCCGCGTGGCGTCCTCCTCGTCGGGCCTCCCGGCACCGGCAAGACCCTGATGGCCCGGGCGGTCGCCGGTGAGGCGGGCGTCCCGTTCTTCTCGATCTCCGGTTCGGAGTTCGTCGAGATGTTCGTCGGCGTCGGCGCCAGCCGTGTCCGCGACCTGTTCGATCAGGCCAAGCGGAATTCACCGTGCATCGTCTTCGTCGACGAGATCGACGCGGTCGGTCGCCAGCGCGGCGCAGGTCTCGGCGGTTCGCACGACGAGCGCGAGCAGACCCTCAACCAGATCCTCGTCGAGATGGACGGCTTCGATACGAACACGAACGTGATCGTGGTCGCCGCTACGAACCGCCCCGACGTCCTCGACCCGGCGCTCCTGCGGCCGGGCCGGTTCGACCGCCAGGTGATCCTCGATCGCCCCGACATGAAGGGGCGGACGGCGATCCTCAAGGTCCACACCAAGGGCAAGCCGCTCGACAAGAGCATCGTCGTCGAGGACATCGCCCGCCAGTCGCCCGGCTTCTCCGGCGCGGATCTCGCGAACCTCGTCAACGAGGCCGCGATCCTGTCGGCGCGGCGCAACAAGAAGGTCATCGGCATGTCCGAGTTCCAGGAGGCGCTCGAGCGGATCGTCGCCGGCCCGGAGCGGAAGTCCCGCGTCATCTCGGATGCCGAGAAGGCGATCATCGCCTACCACGAGGGTGGTCACGCGGTCGTCCAGCGGATCCTGCCGAAGTGCGATCCGGTCCAGAAGGTCACGATCATCAGCCGCGGCATGGCCCTCGGCTACACGATGGCGCTGCCGTCCGAGGATCGCTACCTGCAGAGCAAGACAGAGTTCGAGGACAAGATCGCGGGACTGCTCGCCGGCAACGTCGCCGAGCGCCTCGTCTTCGGCGACACGACGACGGGCGCCAGCAACGACATCGAGAAGGCGACCGATCTCGCTCGTCGGATGGTCACCGAGTTCGGGATGAGCGATCGTCTCGGCCCGTTGTCGTTCGGCAAGCGGGACGAGCTCGTCTTCCTCGGCCGCGAGATCGGCGAACAGCGGAACTACTCCGACGAGGTCGCCAAGCAGATCGACGAGGAAGTCCGGGCGATCGTCGACCACGCGTACGAGCGGGCGATGGATACCCTGGTCCTGCATCGCGACAAGCTGACGGCCCTCGCCGAGAAGCTCGTCGCGGAAGAGACCGTCGACGCCGAGGAGTTCGAGAAGCTGTTCAGCGACCTGCCGCCGAAGGTCAACACCCACGGCGTGCGTCCCCAGATCATCGGTCCGGGCCAGCCGACTCCGGCACCCGCGCCGAACCCCCAACCCGCCTGACCGCTGGACGCGCCGACGGCGCGTGCAGGCCATAACCCAGAGCCGAGCGGGCCCGACGAGGGCCCGCTCTTCGATTCCCGGGCTCCGCTACCATCGGATGATGTCCATCACCTCGACCCCCGACACCGCAATCGAGACGTTTCTCGATGACCACCGCGAAGAGCGGCTCGAGTCGTACAAGGAACTCCTTCGCATTCCCAGCATCTCGGCCTTGCCTCAACACGCAGCCGATTGCGCGGCAACGGCGGAGTGGATCGCGGCAGACCTGCGAGCCATGGGCGTCGAGCACGTCGAGGTGGCCGAGACCAGTGGCCACCCGGTCGTCTACGGCGACTGGCTCCACGCCCCGGACGCCCCGACGGTCATCGTCTACTGCCACTACGACGTCCAGCCCGTCGACCCGCTCGAGCTCTGGGACTCGCCGCCCTTCGATCCGGTCGTCGTGGGCGAGCGGATGCTCGCCCGGGGCGCAGCCGATGACAAGGGCCAGCTGCATCTCCACCTGCGAGCCACCGAGGCGATCCTGGCAGCGCGGGGCTCGCTGCCGGTCAACCTCAAGTTCGTGTTCGAAGGGGACGAGGAGTCGGATGCCGTCCATCTCGAGCGCTGGCTGACGGAGAACAAGTCCCGGCTGGCGGCGGACTTCGCGCTGATCAGCGACACGAGCTTCTTCGAGGGCAACGTGCCCGCGATCACCGTCGGGCTGCGGGGGATCATGTACGCCCAGATCGACGTGACCGGGCACGAGGTCGATCTCCACTCGGGAAGCTACGGCGGCGCCGTCCAGAATCCAGCCAACGCACTTGCCCAGATCATCGCTGCGCTCAAGGGCCCGGACGGGCGGATTCGGATCCCCGGCTTCTACGACGAGGTCGTCCAGCTGACCGACGAGGAGCGGGCGGCGCTCGCCGCCCTGCCGTTCGACGACGAGGCCTACCGGGACGCGCTCGGCCTTCCCGCCCTCGTCGGCGAGGCCGGCTTCTCGACCCTGGAACGGCGTGGCGCCCGGCCGACGCTCGACGTGAATGGGATCTGGGGCGGATTCCAGGACGAGGGAACGAAAACGATCATCCCGGCCCACGCCCACGCCAAGATCAGCACCCGGCTGGTGACTGCCCAGGACCCGGCGCGGATCTTCGAGCAGTTTCAGGCGTATGTCGCCGAGATCGCGCCGCCCGGCGTCGTGACGACGGTCACCTACCTCGGCGGGGGACATCCGAGCCTGACCCGGATCAACCACCCCGCCACCCGGGCCGCCGCTCGTTCCCTCGAGGCAACGTTCGGGCAGGCGCCCGTCTACATCCGCGAAGGCGGCTCGATCCCGGTCTGTGCCAGCTTCGAGCAGACCCTCGGCCTGCCTGTCGTCTTGATGGGCTTCACCCCGCCCGACGACCGCGCCCACGCCCCGAATGAGTGGATGAACCTCACCAACTACGAGCGCGGCATCCGGACGATCGTCAGGATGTGGGACGAGGTCGCTCAGCTCGATCGGTCGACCCTGGCGACGACCGCGCCACAGGACGCTCCTTAGTACCTTCGGACCCCCCTCTGGCGGCATTTCGTGCGGCTTTCGCCTGCGAATACGGTTGCTACGATGCACCAGTCATCGCCCCTAGAGGACGTTCCCAACGTGACCGACACCCTCGAACCAACCGCCGCAATCCCGACGTGGCGCCTCGATTCCGATACGGGCAGCATGGCTCCGCGCTCCGTGCTCGATGTCCTCGTCGATCTCAACGACAAGGTCACGACGGGCCGCGTCGATGAATACCAGCCTGTCCCACTCGGCTTCACCCCGCTCGACAAGACGATTGGCCTGGGACTCCGCGCCGGCGAGTTGATGCTGATCGGCGGCGCCCAGGGCACCGGCAAGACGACGATGGCGCTCCAGATGGCCCGGAACATTGCGTCCGGCGGCCAGGCGAACGTCCTCTACATCTGCTTCGAGCACGATGAGCAGTACCTCCTCAATCGCCTGATCGCGATGGAGTCGGCGCTCGCCCACCTGCCGCACAAGACCGGTGCGATCAAGATCCAGGACGTCCGCAAGGAGATCCTCGGGACATGGGTCGCCGAGGGTGGCGGCGCAACGCAGCTCGCGAGCAATCCGCGGCTCCGGCCCTCACTCGACCGCATCGCCCGCTACGGCCAGAACCTGTTCCTGCTCCGCGGCTCCCAGACCGCCAGCACCGTGGACAACATTCGCAAGCTCGTCCAGCAGCACCGGGTCCTGTCCGGCGAACGCCGGCTCGTCGTGTTCGTCGACTACCTCCAGAAGGTGCCGCAGATCCCGGAGCCCAACGGCGAGACCGAGAAGGTCACGTACGTCGTGAACGGCCTCAAGGACGTTGCGCTCTCCGAGGACGTCCCGATGATCAGCATCGTCGCTGCGGACAAGGAAGGCCTCAAGGCATCGCGCCTCCGCAACTTCCACCTTCGCGGCAGTTCGGCGATCAACTACGAAGCCGACATCATCCTGATCATGAACGAGAAGTACCACATCGTTGCCAAGGTCAACATCGAGTTCAACCCGTACCAGGCGCAGCGATTCCGCGATTGGGTCGTTCTGTCGGTCGAGAAGAACCGCGGTGGCCAGGACAACGTCGATCTCGAGTTCGAGAAGCACTTCGAGTTCTCCTGCTTCGACCCGAACGGTCGAACCGTGCAGGAGAAGCTCATCGAGGAACGTCTCTACAACGACTGAAAGTCGTCAAGCACGCTCGATGGCCCGGCATCGCTGCCGGGCCGTTCGATTCCTCGCGAGCGCCACGATTCTCGTGGGGCGTGCACATGCGACGAGTGAGGCACGCGAGCGGGCTCTCGTTGCAGGTTTGGCACGCCCGGCGAGCAGGAATTGACCGAATCGGGCCTGACATCGCTGGATTCGGCTTGATTCCGGCGTCAACGATCTCAAACGCGTCGCATGTGCACGTGGGGCGAGAATCCCGGCCGGCCACGGCGTGGGCGGCCGGGCACGCTCCGCGTGGGCCACCAGCGGCCCACTTCTCCACAGACTTGTCCCCAGCGCGTCCACAACGGTTGAGAATTCGTGGACCATTCGCGGCGGTTCGGTGCCAAGTTCGTGGACAAGGCCGTTGTGCGGGTCGGACGCGCCGCCTATGGTTCGTCTTGCCCGAAGGGGCCGTCGGAACGGTCAGGCGAGGCGAGGAGCGATCCCCGCAGCGCCGCCGGTCTGACCGGGATCGTGCTTAGGCACGGACCTGGTCGACCGCCGATCCAGGACGTGGCCGGCTGCGATCACATCAAGGCTCGTCTGTCCCGGCATCGCGATCGCTTCCACAGGTTCCTTCGGGCATTTGCTGTCCCCGGCGCAACGCACGCGGCAGGCGCGACGTGCCGCCTACACTTGTTGCCTTGACGGTGCGAGAGGTAGGAATGAGCGCGAACGCTGAGCAGTTTCCCGACATCGTCGAGGTCGTCGTCGAGATCCCTCGTGGCAGCCGCAACAAGTACGAGTACGACGAAGCGGCCGGGGTCTTCCGGCTCGACCGCGTCCTGGCCTCGGCCGTCCATTACAACTTTGACTACGGCTTCATCGAACGGACGCGAGCCGGCGACGGGGACCACACCGATGCGCTCCTCCTCATCGACGAGCCGACGTTCCCCGGATGCCGCGTCTGGGCCCGCCCGATCGGCGGTCTCGAGATGCGCGATGACAAGGGCTTCGACTTCAAGGTCCTTTGCGTGGCGGTCGCCGATCCGCACCAGGCCCACGTCGAGCGGCTGGAGCAGGTTCGCCCGCATCGTCTCGTCGAGATCCAGCATTTCTTCGACACGTACAAGCTGCTCGAGGACAAGGAAGTCGACGTCCTGGGCTGGCGTCCAGCCGAGCGGGCTCGCGAGGTCCTGGCCGATGACCGCCGGACGTACGAGCAGGAGCTTGCCGCGTCCCCGAGTGGGCCCGTGTGACCTATCGCGAGAAGCTCGACGCCGCGAGCGGCCGCCGGTTGTTCGTTGCGATTCCCATCCCTCCTTCCGTCCGCGAGTCGATCGCCAGCGTCGTCGACGCGGTCCGCGCCGCGGGCGACCCGGCCGTCCGTGACGTTCGCTGGGTCCGCCTCGACGGGCTCCACCTGACTGTCCGGTTCATCGGCCCGACCGACGAGGAGCGTGTCGCGGCCGTTGCTGCGGCGGTCGACCGGACGGCCCGTGCAATCGATCCGTTCGACGTCGTGATCGCGAACGGCGGCGCGTTCCCGTCGGTCGGGCGACCCAGGGCCCTCTGGCTCGGCATTTCCGAGGGAGCCGCGGAGCTCGGAGCGACGGCCGCACAGCTGGGCGACGCTCTTGCCGACGTCGGCTGGCCTCGCGACGATCGGCCATACCGGGCCCACCTGACCCTCGCCCGGTCCGACGGCGTCCGGGCGGGGCCGATCGTGGCGAAGCGGTTGATCGAGGCTGCCGCTGCGGTCCGGGAACCATTCCGTGCCGAGTCGCTCGTGCTCTTCGAGAGCGTCTCGGGGGGTGGACCGGCACGTTACCTACCCCTGCACGAGGCGTCGCTCGGAGCGATTTTGTAAGCCCTACAGATAGACCGCCGGTCGTTTTCCGGGCCCGGTGGTGCTAATATCGAGCGGTCGGTGAGGGCACGGTAGGGCCGACAATCGCCCGGCGGAAAGAGAGGACCAGGGACGTGACGTCCGCTCAGCGCGCCCGGCTTGTGGTCGCCCTGGGCGTCCTCAACCTCCTGATCGCGAGTTTCGCGCTGGCCGTCGGCATCAGCGCGCCGCGCCAGGCCCCCGGCGGCGTCGCAGGCATTCTGTCGAGTCCTGCCGCGACGGTTCAGCCGTCGTCTGTGCCCGGTGGCCCGACCGTCGCACCGACCTCGCCCGCCTCGCCTTCGTCGGCCGCCTCGCCCTCGGTGTCGGTTTCCGGCGCGACCGCATCACCTTCTCAGGACGCCACTCCTTCGGTCCAGCCGACGCCGTCGCCGAGCCAGGGTGTCGTCGTGGCGACGAGACCAACCCCGCCGGCGGCCCGCTCTACGGCCGCCCCGGCGAGCACTCCACCACCACCGGCTCCAACGCCAAAGCCGACGCCCGAGCCCACGCCCGAGCCCCCGCTCGTGACTCCGCCACCGACGCCAACGCCTGATCCGACCCCCGAGCCGACGCCGACTCGCACGCCGCCGCCCAGGCCGACGCCGACCCCGGAGCCGACGCCGACCGCCGAGCCCACGCCGACCGCCGAGCCCACCCCCGAGCCGACGCCGACTCGCACGCCACCACCGCGGCCGACGCCGACACCCGAGCCCGACGCCCGAGCCGACACCCGAGCCGACACCCGAGCCCACGCCCGAGCCGACACCGACCCCCACTGTTGAGCCCGGGTCGTGCCCCGGCCCTGACCGCGAGCCTCAGGGCAAGGGGAGCAGCAACTCAGGCGATCACACCTGCCTCGACGGCAAGAGCCGCCAGCACGGCGGCAACGGGAACAACGTCGACAACAACGGCGATCGCGACAAGACGAAGGGCGGCATCGTTGTTGTCCTGCCATTGTCGATTCTCCTGGCAGGGACCACGTTTCGCCGTCAAGTGACACGCTCGTTGCGCAGGCATCGCATCGCGCGGTAGGCTCCGTTCCCAGCCGGGACCAATCGGCATGGATCGGACAGACGAGGGGACCGCCATGGCGCACGTGATGACCCGACGGACGAAGTTCACCCTCGATGAGGACCGGATCCCGCGCGCCTGGTACAACATCGCGGCCGACCTGCCCGTCCCGCCGCAGCCCTATCTCCACCCCGCGACCCTCCAGCCAATCGGGCCGGACGATCTCGCCCCGCTCTTCCCGATGGCCCTCATCGGGCAGGAGGTGAGCGCCGACCGTGAGATCGAGATCCCCGAGGAGGTCCGCGAGGCCTATGCGCTGTACCGGCCGACGCCGCTCTACCGCGCGCATCGCCTCGAGGCCGCCCTCGATACGCCGGCCCACATCTACTACAAGTACGAAGGCGTCAGCCCGGCGGGCAGCCACAAGCCCAACACCGCGCTCGCACAGGCCTACTACAACAAGGCACAGGGCGTCACCCGGATCGCGACTGAAACCGGAGCCGGGCAGTGGGGGAGCGCGATGGCGTTCGCCGGCGCCTACTTCGGGCTCGAGGTCAAGGTCTACATGGTTCGCGCCAGCTACGACCAGAAGCCGTACCGCCGGATTCTCATGGAGACGTATGGCGCCGAGGTCGTTCCCAGCCCGTCGACGACCACGAACTATGGCCGCAAGGTGCTCGAGGCAACCCCTGACAGCCCGGGGTCGCTCGGGATGGCCATCAGTGAAGCGGTCGAGGATGCCGCGACGCGCGAGGACACGAAGTACTCGCTCGGCTCGGTGCTCGGTCACGTCCTCCTCCACCAGACCGTCATCGGGCAGGAGGCGATCGAGCAGATGGGCATGGCCGGCGAGTCGCCGGACGTCGTGATCGGCTGCACCGGCGGCGGGTCCAACTTCGCCGGCTTGACCTTCCCCTTCCTGGGGCGCAACTTCCGCGACGGCGCGAAGCACCGAATCATCGCCGTCGAGCCCGAGGCGGCCCCGTCGCTGACGCGCGGGATCTACGCCTACGACTACGGGGACACCGCGAAGATGGCGCCGGTCGCCAAGATGCACACGCTCGGCCACGATTTCATCCCCGAGCCGATCCACGCCGGGGGGCTTCGCTATCACGGCATGTCGCCACTCGTGTCACTCTTGAAGGAGCACGGCTACATCGAGGCCCGGAGCGTTCACCAGCGAGCGAGCTTCGCGGCGGGCGTACAGTTCGCCAGGGCGGAAGGGATCCTGCCGGCCCCGGAGCCGACACACGCGATCAAGGTTGCGGTCGACGAGGCGCTGGCCGCGAGGGAGGCTGGAGAAGCACGGGTGATCCTGTTCAATCTCTGCGGCCACGGCCACTTCGACCTGTCGGCCTACGAGCGCTACTTGAACGGCACCCTCGAGGACTTCGAGTATCCCGCGGAGCGCGTCGAGGCCGCGTTGAAGAGCCTGCCGAACGTCTGACCCGGATACGGAATCCGAAAGGGAATTGTAGGGAAAAGTACTAGTCATTCGGTCGGGTAGGATCGCCCACACGACAGAATCCACGTAAAGCCGGCGAGGGACGCCGCCGGGAAGCAGCGCTAGGATGGGGGCTATGCCCAGGCTTGCCTGTTGGTCGTGCGGACGCCAGATCTACACGGTCGCCCCGCTCGCGTCGCTGTTCCTCGAAGAGCGACGCTGTCCGCGATGCGGGGCGTCGCTCAATGGCGAGCGCCGGGAGGACGATCGCCGGACGACGGTCCGCCGCAAGAACCCGGCCGACGAACCTGGCCCTCCAGGGTCGGTGGAACGGCGTGTGCTCGACCGTCGATCGGAGCGTCGTCGCGGGTCGACCGAGAGGGCGCGATCGGCGACTTCGCCGGACGAGGCGCGCTGGACCGACTAGACGTCCACCCGCGGCTGGGCTACTGCGCCCTCAGATCTGGGATGTGTCGCCCGGGTCTGGGGAGTCTATTCAAAGCTGACCACGGTAGAGCAGGGAGGGACGCATGCCAGCAGGAAAGCCGAACATCCTCGTCATCTGGGGCGACGACATCGGCATCACGAACCTGAGTTGCTACAGCGACGGGTTGATGGGCTACCGCACCCCGAACATCGACCGGGTCGCCAACGAGGGCATGCGCTTCACGGATTCGTACGGCGAGCAGAGCTGCACGGCCGGTCGGGCGGCGTTCCTCACCGGTCAGAGCGTGTTCCGGACCGGGCTCAGCAAAGTGGGGCTTCCGGCTGCGCCGATCGGCCTGCAGGCAGAGGATCCCACGATCGCCGAGTTGCTCAAGCCGCTGGGCTACGCCACCGGCCAATTCGGCAAGAATCATCTTGGCGACCTCAACGCGTTCCTGCCGACCGTCCACGGGTTCGACGAGTTCTTCGGCAACCTGTACCACCTGAATGCGGAGGAGGATCCCGAGGATCCGGACTATCCGAGCGCGAACGGGTTCCCGAAATTCCGGGAGCGATTCGGTCCGCGCGGCGTCCTGCGCTCCTGGGCGACCGAGGAGGACGACCCGACCGAAGAGCCGCGCTGGGGCCGCGTCGGGAAGCAGCGGATCGAGGACACAGGTCCCCTGACGCGCAAGCGCATGGAGACCTGCGACGACGAGTTCGCGGACGCCGCCGCCGAATTCATCGAGCGACAGCACAAGTCCGGCTCGCCGTTCTTCGCGTGGGTCAACTTCACCCACATGCACCTGCGGACCCACACGAAGCCGGAGAGCGTCGGCCAGGCCGGCCGCTGGCAGTCGACGTACCACGACACGATGGTCGATCACGACAAGAATGTTGGGTCGCTATTGGACCTGGTCGACCGCCTGGGGATCGCCGACGACACCATCGTCATGTACGGCACGGACAACGGGCCGCACATGAACAGCTGGCCGGATGGCGCGATGACGCCGTTCCGGAGCGAGAAGAACACGAACTGGGAAGGCGCCTTCCGCGTGCCGCTGATGGTCCGCTGGCCCGGTCACATCCCCGCCGGCGCCGTCTCGAACGAGATCGTCCAGCACCATGATTGGCTGCCGACCTTCGTGTCGGCCGCCGGCGAGCCGGACATCGTCGCGAAGCTCAAGAAGGGTCACGACGCGGCCGGCAAGAGCTTCAAGGTGCATATCGACGGCTACGACCTGCTGCCGTACCTCACCGGGACCGAGGAGCGCAGCCCACGCCAGGGCCTCATCTACTTCAGTGACGACGGCGACCTCGTCGCCCTCCGCTTCGACAACTGGAAGCTCGTCTTCATGGAGCAGCGGGCGCGCGGGACGCTCGGGCTGTGGGCCGAACCATTCACCGTCCTGCGCATCCCGAAGCTCTTCAACCTCCGGACCGACCCATTCGAACGAGCGGACGTGACGTCGAACACCTATTGGGACTGGTTCATGTCGAAGGCCTACCTGATCGTTGCGGCCCAGGCGATCGTGGGCGAATTCCTGGCGACCTTCAAAGAATTCCCGCCGCGCCAGAAGGCCGCGAGCTTCACGATCGACCAGGCGCTCGAGAAAATGTCCGATGCCGTGAGCGGCGGACGCGGCTGATGCATTCGGCCCTGCCGTCATGGCGCGACACCGCCACTAGGTCGTCGATCGTCGACTTCGTCGAGCGGGTGACGACCGGTCCCGACGCCGTGCCGGCGGCCGAGCGGGTCGCCGTGTTCGACAACGACGGCACCCTGTGGTGCGAAAAGCCGATGCCCATCCAGCTGGACTTCACTGTGCGACGGTTCGCCGAGCAGGCGGCGTCCGATTCGGGCCTGGCCGCGCGCCAGCCGTACAAGGCGGCGGTCGAGGGCGACTTGCACTGGATGGGCGCCGCGATGGTCAAGCACTACAAGGGCGATGACAGCGACCTGCACCTCCTGATGGAGGCCGTCGCGACCGCCTTCGTCGACGTCACGGTGGATGAGTACGACGGCCACGTCCGGTCGTTCTTCGACGGCGCCACGCACCCGGTGCTGCATCGACCGTACGTGGCGTGCGGTTACGAACCGATGATCGAATTGCTCCGCTACCTGGAGACGAACGGCTTCGCGACCTACATTGCGTCAGGCGGAGACCGCGACTTCATGCGCGTCATCGCCGGCGGGCTATACGGGGTCCCGCCGGAGCGGGTGATCGGGAGCTCCCTCACCCTCGACTATCGCGAGGACGGCGAGGCGTCGGACGTCCTCTACAAGGCCGGCATGGAATTCTTCGACGACGGGCCCACGAAACCCGTGCGAATCTGGAGCAGGATCGGGCGACGGCCGATCCTGGCCTTCGGCAATTCCAACGGCGACGTGCCAATGCTCGCCTTTGCCGGCGGGCCCGAACAGCCAGCGCTGCGGCTGCTGCTCCTCCACGACGACGCCGAGCGGGAGTTCGACTACACGGCCGGCGCCGAAGATGCCCTCGAGCGGGCCGCTCGGGACGCCTGGACGGTGGTCAGCATCAAGAACGACTGGGAGACGGTTTTCGGCGTCGTGCCAAGGTGACGGCGGCCGTCGACCTCACTAGCGGGCCGCGAGTGCGTCCTCGGGCTTCGGCGGATCGACCAGGCGGTACCTGAGGGCGAACGCGACGGCCTCGAGCTTCGAGTGGACGCGGAGCTTGCCCATGATGTTCTGGACGTGCGTCCGGAGCGTGTTCGGCGCGATGAAGAGTCGCTCGCAGATCTCGGGCGTGGACAGTCCCTCGGTCAGGGCTCGGAGGATCTCGAGCTCCCGGGGCGTGAGTGGCTCGACGATCCGCCGCTCGTCCCCGCGCTCACGGGCAGCGGCGACTCGCCGGGCGATCTCGACGATCACGGACCGCGGCAGGAGTGTCTCGCCGGCATGCGCCGCACGAACGGCGGCCACGACGTCCTCAGCCGCGCGATCCTTGGTCATGTAGCCGTCGGCGCCGGCCTGGATCGATTCGAGAACCGTCTCGTCGTCCGTCAGGGCGGTCACCATGACGACCCGTGCCGCCGGCCAGCGAGCCTTGATCGCCCGTGTCGCCTCCGCGCCGGTGCCATCGGGCAGGCGGTAATCCATCAGGACGACGTCCAGGCGCTCCCGGGACAGCACCTTGGCGTCGGCAACCGTGCCGGCGATCCCGACAACGTCGATGTCGGGCTCCCGCGCGAGCATGGCCGAGAGAGCGTCCGCAAGCAGCTGATGATCTTCGACGAAGAGCACCCGGATCGGTTTTGGATCTGCGCTCACGGCTCTCCCCGTAGTCAGGGGGTGCCCTCCCACGCTTGAGTCTAGCATCGCGGAATCGGCCGTTGCTCATGCAAGGGGCGCTCTCGGGGTCGCGTCGGCCCGGCGCCTGCCCTGCGATACTCGCCCGATGAGGGTGGCGCTGCTCGGGTTCGGGCTGATCGGCGGTTCGATCGCCCGCGCCCTGCGGCGGGAGGCGGGTGACTGGACGATCGCCGCCTGGAGCCCGTCAGGAGCGGGGCCGCGCCTCGCCAGGTCGGACGAGATCATCGACGAGGCCAGCCCGACACCGGCCGACGCGATCCGTGGAGCGGACCTCGTCGTCCTCGCCGGTCCACCGCTCGCGTGCCTGGCCCACGTGGACGACCTGGCGAGCGGCACGCTGGCCGAGTCGCTCGGGCCCGACGCGCTCGTGACGGACGTGTCAAGCACGAAAGAGGCGATCGGCCATCGCGCCGACGCAGCGGGCCTGCGGTTCGTTGGCGGTCATCCGATGGCGGGCCGCGAGGCGAGTGGCTACGGGGCGGCCGCCGCGGATCTGTTCGACGGCCGTCCGTGGGTCATCGTGCCTGGCGCCCATGCGCAAGCTGGCGATCCCGGACGCGTCGAATCGCTTGCCACGGCCTGCGGCGCCCGCCCGCTGGAGATGACGGCTCGCGACCACGATGCTGCCGCGGCCGCCATCAGCCACCTGCCACTCGTCGTCGCCACGGCGCTCGTCGAGGCGGTTGTCGGGCACGGTGATGCTCGCGACCGACCAGACTGGCCCGCCGCCGCAGCCCTCGCGGCCGGGGGCTGGACGGGGATGACCCGGCTCGCCCGCGGCGACGAGGCGATGGGGGCGGGCATCATCGCGACGAACGGTCCGGCGATCGCGGCCAGGCTCCGCGACCTGCGCGCGGCGATCGACAGCTGGTTGGACGAGCTGGATCGGGACGGCGGACCGGACGCTACGGCGATCACCGCGCGGCTGAGAGCCGCCCGGCGACGGCTGGAGGAGCGTGGGTGAGCGCTGACGAACTGGTCTTCGTCGTCCCGCGTCACGCGGTCATCGACGCCGGCGCCTGGTACGGCATCCGATCGGCCGACCTTGACGACTTCCTCGCGACGATCGAGCGGCACGGGCAATTCCAACCACGGGCCGCGATGGAGGCCGATCCGGGCTTCAAGCAGATCATCCCGTACCTCGTCCTCCGTCGCGACGAGCACTACTTCCTGATGCGCAGGACCCGCGCCGGCGGCGACGCCCGGCTCCATGACCGCTGGTCGATCGGCGTCGGCGGCCACCTCAACCCCGGCGACGAGAATCTCGACGGTGGACTCCGGAGGGAGTGGTCGGAGGAGCTCGTCGCGGACTTCGTCCCGGAGTTCGGGTTCGTCGGCCTCCTGAACGACGACACGACAGCGGTCGGCCAGGTTCACCTGGGCGCGGTGTTCGTCGCCGATGCCATGGATCGTGCGGTCGCGATCCGCGAGACCGACAAGCTCAGCGGCCGGTTTGCGACGCCGGTCGAGGTCGCGGCGGTGGCGCCGGACCTCGAGAGTTGGAGCCGACTGGTCTTCGAGTTCCTCGAGGTCCCGCAGGAGGACCGTCCCAGCGACGGGGCTTCGCGACCATCCGTTGCATAATCCTTGTCGGAGGTAGCTCCAACTTGACCCGTCGCGCCACCCGCCTTCTCTCGGGCCTGTCGTTGGCCCTCGGGGTCTTCGTTCTGGCCGCCAGCGCGACCTCTGCGGCAGGTGAGCCCGAGGTCGTGGTCCTGCCGACGACCGGCGTGGTCGACCAGGGCATGGCTCACTACCTGGCCGAGAGCATCGCGCGAGCGGAGCGCGACGGGGCGGCGGCTGTCGTGATCAAGCTGAACACGCCCGGTGGGTACCTGACCTCGACGAACGACATCGTCGGCACCATCCTCGAGGCAAAGGTCCCGATCATCGTGTGGGTCGCACCGGCGGGGGGATTCGCGGCCAGTGCCGGGACATTCATCACCCTCGCCGGCAACATCGCAATGATGGCGCCCGGGACCAGCATCGGGGCGGCATCGCCCGTCAGCGGTCAGGGTGAGGACATTCCCGGGACACTCGGCGACAAGGTCATGAACGACGCCATCGCCAAGATCACCGCCATCGCGGAGGCTCGCGGCAGGAATGTCGAGTGGGCCGCTTCCACGGTCAAGGACGCGAAGTCGTCGCATGCAAGCGAGGCGGTCGCGGTCGGTGCGGTCGATGGGATCGCGGCGACAATCGAGGAGGTGCTGGCCTTCGCGGACGGCCGTCAGGTCGAGGTCGCCGGGCAGACCTTCGCCCTCGATCTAAGTGGAGCCACGGCGACCGAGGTCCCGATGAGCCCATTCCTGGCGTTCATCCGCCTCCTGTCGGACCCGACGATCGCCTTCCTCCTGCTCAGCATCGGATCGGCGGGTCTCCTCGCGGAGCTGTACAACCCGAACTTCGTCACCGGCATCCTTGGCGGCCTGGCGCTGATCCTCGCGTTCATCGGCCTCGGGGCGCTCCCGCTCAACGTTGGCGGTCTGCTGCTGGTCATCTTCGGGATCGTCCTGATCGGGCTCGAGCTGACCGTCCCCAGTCACGGGCTCCTCGGATTCGGCGGACTCGTCTGCTTCGCCCTCGGCGCCTCGGCCCTGTTCACGGAACCCGTGGATCCGTTCGAGCCGCTCGCGAGAGTCGCCACGCCGGTGATCGTCACGACGACCGTGACCTTCGCGGCGCTCCTCGCGCTCGTCGTCACCGCAGCAGTTCGCAGCCGGACCATGGCATCGCCGCTGGGCGTGTTCGGCTCGAAGACGGGGCTGCCGGCGGGCGCCCAGGGCGTCGTCAGACGTCCGCTCGAGCCGATCGGCTCGATTCATGCGGCGGGAGAGGAATGGACGGCCCGATCGGTCGACGACCAGCCGATCGAGCGGGGGACCATCGTCAAGGTCGTGTCCGTGGAGGGCCTGACCGTCCTCGTCGAGCCTGATCCACTCGCGTCGTCGATCTGAGTCATCGGAGGGAACATGGAAATCCCCATCGCGATCACCGCGGCGTTCCTCATCGTCGTCGTGCTGGGCATCATTTACCTGTCGATCCGGGTGGTCCAGCAGTACGAGAAGATGGTCGTGTTCCGGCTCGGCCGGACGAACGAGTCGATGATTCGCGACCCGGGCCTGCGGTTCCTGATCCCGATCATCGACCGACCGGTGAAGGTCGACGTCCGCGAACAGTTCATCGAGGTCCCGAGCCAGACGACGATCACCCGGGACAACGCCCCGATCAACGTCGATTTCCTCATCTACTGGCGGATCAGCGACCCGCTCAAGAGCGTCGTCAACGTCGTCAACTTCCCGGGCGCCCTCCAGGGCGTCGCGACGACGACGCTCCGGGCCGTGATCGGCGACATCCTCCTCGACGAGGTCCTCTCCAAGCGCGAGCAGATCAACGAGGTCCTGCGCGTCAAGCTCGACGAGGTCACCGAGCGCTGGGGCGGCAAGGTCACGACGGTCGAGATCCGCGAGATCACCCCGCCGCGCGACGTCCAGGACGCGATGAACCGGCAGCTCTCCGCCGAACGGACGCGGCGCGCGGTCATCACAGAATCGGAGGGCAACCGGCAGGCGGCGATCAACGTCGCCGAGGGCCAGAAGCAGTCGGAGATCCTCAAGGCCGAGGGCGATCGCCAGGCGGCGATCCTCCGGGCCGAGGGCTTCAGCGAGGCCCTGACGCGGATCTTCGGGGCCGCCGCGGGCGTCGACGAGAAGACGATGGCGCTCCAGTACCTCGAGGCTCTCAAGCAGCTGGGATCGAGCCCTGCCACGAAATACGTCATCCCGATCGAGTTCACCCGGCTCCTCGACCCGATCTCCCGTTATGTCGAACGCGGCATGGCGCCGGGCGACGCCGACAGCGCCCCTGATCGTTGATCCGGCGGCTGGCAATCGTGGCCGGGCTGGTCGCGCTGCCGGCGGCGGCCGTCCGACTTTTCGTCGGCCGCGGTTCGAATCGTCTCCTCGAAGCGCCGCGGACGGCAGCCGGCGAGGAATTGCTCGGACCGATGCTCGACGCGCTCGGCGGCGAGGTTGTCCGGCTCCGATCGCGCGATGGGCTGCGACTCGCCGGGCGGTGGCTGCCAGCCGCCCGCGAGCCGAGCGGCACGCCCGACGACGGCGCTGCGGCAGATGCCTGGCGGCCCGACCCGCACGAGGCGATCCTGCTGCTCCACGGTTGGTCGGGCTCGATCGCGCCGGACCTCGTCGAGTACGGACCGTTCCTGCGCCGGACGGCCGGCGTGCTCGGACTGGACTTCCGCGGACACGGTGACTCTGACGATGCACCGACGACGTTCGGGCTGAACGAGGTCGAGGACGTCGCCGGTGCCTTCGGCTGGCTCGGCGAACGGGGAATCACCCGGGTCGCGCTGTTCGGGACGTCGATGGGCGGCATCACGGCGCTCGCCTCGATCGTCGTCCTCGGCGACGGGTCGCTGCCGAGCGCCGACGTCGACCCGGACGCGCCCGCGCACGATCGCTCGGCGCCACGGCCCCAGATCGTGGCGGCGGTGGCGGATTCGGTCGCGCCGGAGCTGACGACGGCCGTGGCCAGCCGGATCCGGCTGCCGTTCCGCGGCTTCATCGCGGCGCAGATGTTCGAGGCCGCGGGACGGCGCGTCGGGGGCGATCTCAGGGCGACCGAACCGATCCGTGTCATCGCATTGACCGATCCTGTGCCCGTGCTGCTCATCCACGGCGGCGCCGACACATCCATTCCGCTGGCCGCCGGTGACCGCCTCGCCGCGGCTGGGGGCCCGAATGTCGAGCGTCTGGTCGTTCCCGGGGCCGCTCACAGCGCCGGCCACGAGACCGCGCCGGAAGCCTACGAGGAGCGAGTTGAGGCCTTCCTGCGCCGGTCCCTCGCCGATGCGCGGGACGGCGTGCCTATAATCGAGCCGCCCGCAGCCGATAATGAACTCGGCGTCGGGAACCCGGAAGGAGATTGATGGCGGCCAAGATCCTCGTCGTCGACGACGACCCGAATGTCCAGCGCCTGCTCCAGTACACACTGAAGCAGGAGGGGTACGAGGTCGTCGTCGCGTCGGACGGCGCCGAGGGATTCCGGCTGTGGGGCGCCGAGGCTCCCGACCTGATTCTCCTCGACGTCATGCTCCCGAAGCTCGATGGCTACCAGGTAGCGACGAAGATCCGGACCGAAGAGGGCTCGACCGGGCACGTCCCGATCATCATGCTGACGGCCGAACGAGAGGTCGAGCAGAAGGTTCGCGGCCTGCGGGCAGGCGCCGACGACTATCTCATCAAGCCGTTCCACCCGGCCGAGCTCATGGCCAGGATCAAGAGTCTCCTCGCCCGGTTCGCGCCGCGCGATGCGCTCGTCGGCCGTCCACCACTCGGACGCGTCGAGGTGTTCTACGGGGCCAAGGGCGGGGTCGGCACGACGACGATCGCGATCAACGCGGCGATCGCCCTCCATCGGGAGCTCGGCCGGAAGGTCTGCCTCGTCGACGGCAACCTCCAGTTCGGCGACCATCGCGTCTTCCTCGATCTCGGGCTCGACAAGAAGTCGATCGTCGACATCGTCACCGCCCCGTCGATCGACCAGGACCTCATCCGACAGGTCCTCGTCAAGCACGATTCGGGCATCGACCTCCTGCTCGCGCCGCCGTCGCCGGAGACCGCGGAACTGGTGACGCCGGAGCACCTGCCGGCGATCATCGACCAGCTCCGGGGCCTGTACGACTACATCCTCATCGACATCGACAAGCGCCTGGACGACGTCAACCTCGGGATCCTCGAGGTCGCCGACACGATGTTCGTCGTCATGACCGCCGACCTGTCGTGCCTCAAGAACGTCCGCCTCGTCCTCGAGACGATCGGGCATCTCGGCTACGAGTCGGGCAAGGTCCAGCTCGTCCTCAACCGATCGAACGCGTTCACCGGCATCAACGTGAAGAACGCCGAGGGTGCCCTGAAGCGGACGATCGATCACCAGGTCGTGAACGAGTACCGCGGGGCGATCAGCGCCCTGAACTCGGGCGCACCGTTCATGTTCACGAAGGCCGACTCACTCCTCGGGCGCTCGCTGCTCGATTTCGCCCGGGTCATGGACAAGCAGCCGGCAGCGGCCCAGGTGGCGGCAGCCGGGCGCTAGCGCAAGCCGCGGGTGAGCGGCAGCTAATCGGCGGTTGATCCCCGGGAGAGCCGGTCCGGCTACGGTCGTTCGGTGCTCGCGACACTCCTGTCCGCAACTCTCGTCGGCCTCGAAGGACGCGTGATCCGCGTCGAGGTCGACGTCGCCGGGGGATTGCCGGGGTTCACGATCGTCGGGCTCGCGGACGCCGCGCTCCAGGAGGCTCGCGAGCGCGTCCGCGGCGCGATCCGGAACGCGGGCTTCGTTCATCCCCCTCGACGGATCACCGTCAATCTCGCGCCCGCCGAGCAGCGCAAGGCGGGCGCCTCGCTCGATCTCGCAATCGCGATGGGGATCCTGCTCGGGTCCGAGCAGGTTGGTGCGGCCGCGCACCGAATCGCGCTCATCGGGGAGCTGTCGCTCGGCGGCGAGGTTCGGGCAGTGCCGGGAATCCTGCCGATGGCGGCGGCGCTGGCTCGGCGCGGATTGCATCGGGTGATCGTCCCTGAAACGATGAAGGCGGAGGCCGCGTTGGCCGCCGGGATCGAAGCCATCGGAGTCGTCGACCCTGCGCGAGGCCGTCGAGGTCATCCGGCGCAGGACCGGGAGGCGGACGGTGACCCTTCCGCCGCGGGTCGATCTCGGCGTCGAGCCAACGCCGCCGGCTGTGGTAGGCGCGAGGAATCAGGTGCCTCCGCCACTCAACGCTGCGTCGCCGTCGACACCCGGTCGATCGGCCGTCGCGCTGGAGGTGGCGGACCTCGCCGAGGTGCGCGGTCAGCTCGAGGCGCGGCGTGGCCTCGAGATCGCGCTCGCCGGTGGACACGGGCTCCTGCTGGTCGGTCCGCCCGGGTCCGGCAAGACGCTTCTCGCCCGCACGATCCCGGGACTCCTGCCGCCCCTGGGTGACTCCGAAGCCCTCGCCGCAACGATCGTCGCCTCCGTCGCCGGCGACGCGCCGCGCGAGCTGGTCCGCCAGGCGCCGGTTCGGGCGCCTCACCACACGCTGTCGTACGCGGCGATGGTCGGCGGCGGGCCGCGGATGTCGCCGGGCGAGGTGACGCTCGCGGATCATGGAGTGCTCTTCCTCGACGAGCTTCCGGAATTCTCGCGTGACGTGCTGGAAGCGCTTCGTCAACCACTCGAGGAGGGACGCGTGTCGGTCGCACGGGTTGGTCGCGCGACGACGTTTCCAGCCCGATTCCAGTTCGTGGCAGCGATGAATCCGTGTCCGTGTGGGCTGGCCGGCGACGAGACCGGCAGGTGCAGGTGTGGGCCGGAGGTTCCGGAGCGCTACACGGGCCGGGTGTCGGGACCGCTCCGCGACCGGATCGACGTGTGGATCACGATGCCGAGGGTGCGGCCGGCCGCGCTCATGGCCGCCGAAGAGCCCGAGAGCTCCGCGGTCGTGGCCGAGCGCGTCGCGCGGGCCCGGAGCGTCCAGCGGGAGCGCCGGAGCGGGCGCCTGAACGGCAGGGTGTCGGGCCGCGAGTTGCGGTCGATCTGCCTGCTCAGCGCGGTGGCCGCGCGGCGAGCGATCGAGCTGGCGGATCTCGAGGGGCTGAGCGGCCGCGGCACGGAGCGACTCCTGCGCGTGGCCCGGACGATCGCCGACCTCGCCGGATCGCCGGGGGTTCTGGGCGCGCACCTCGAGGAGGCCGCCCGCTTCCGGTCGCCCGCCGCGCGGCTCGGCGCCCGCGAGGCCGGCTGAGATGCTCGGCATCGGTGCGTCCGGCCCGACTGGCGAGTCCGGGTCCGTGGCCCAGCCACTGTCCTCCGCTGTGGCTTCGGACGGGCTCACGGAGCGTGAGGCGTGGGCGGTCCTGGTGTCGGTGTCGGGGCTGGGTCCAGTCGGTTTCGGAGCGCTCCTCAGGCGGTTTGGAACGGGGTTGGCGATCCTGGACCGGGCGCTCCGGCCGGGCGGCATCGCCGCACTCGTCGCGGGCGGGGTGAACGAGGGTCGAGATTCGTTCGGGGCTCCCGTCGCCGAGGCAATCGCCGACGTTGCCCGGGACCCGGTCCCGGTGCTTCGTCGGATCGCGGAGGCAGGCGTCACGATCCTGACGCTCGACGACGATGCGTACCCCAGCCGGCTACGCACGATCGAGATGCCGCCGCACGTCCTCTTCGTCAGCGGCGACGTGGCCGCCCTGTCGGCCGTCCACGCCGTCGCCGTCGTGGGCACGCGCCGCCCGACGGAAGCCGGCCGGTTGACCGCGGCCCGGATCGGCGCGGCAATCGCGAGGACCGGAGCAGCCGTCGTCTCCGGCCTTGCCGTTGGGATTGACGGTGCGGCCCAGGCGGCAGTCGCGTCGGAGGGCGGCATCACCGTCGCCGTCCTCGGGTCCGGCCATGGCCGACTCTATCCGCGGGCCCATGCGAACCTCGCCCGATCGATCGTCGCTCACGGCGGCGCGATCGTCTCGGAGCTCGTGCCGGACGCGACGCCGACCGCGAGCGCGTTTCCGCGCCGCAATCGCCTGATCAGCGGCCTTTCGGACGCCACGATCGTTGTTGAGGCGGCTGAGAAGAGCGGCGCCCTGATCACGGCCGGCTGGGCGCTCGAGCAGGGTCGCGAGTGCTACATGGTCCCAGGTCCGATCGGCGAGCCGCGCTCCGCTGGCTGCCTGTCGTGGCTTCGCGAGTACCCAGATGAGGTACGGATCGTTGCCGGCATTCCGGAGCTCGTCGAGGACCTCGGCCTGCTCGAATCAGCGCCGTCGATGGGACCTACCACGAGGCCCTCGCTCGAGGCGGAGCTGATCGAGCTGGGCAGGACGGCGCGGAGCGTCGCGATGGAGCTCGTCCGTGGCCGCGGGACACTCGACGAGCTCGTTTCAGCAACGGGCCACCCGGTTGCGACCACCCTCGGCGCGCTGACGCTGCTCGAACTGCGCGGCCTGGCGACGAGTGCCTACGGTCGCTATCGGCCGGCCGGCCGGCTGGCCACGGCCGATCCGCGGAGGCCCTCGACCGCTTGATTCGCATGCCTTCCGAGTTTGCCCGGCGACGACTCGCCGTGCTAGGGTGGCGCGGGTCGCCGGAGTCTCCCAGACGGCCAGACAGCCCCATGCTGTGTCGTCCCCCAGCGAAACCAGGCCAGGAGACTGTCTATTGCGAAAGCTCGCCGCCGCGCTGCTGGCCGTGCCCGTCCTCGCCCTGATCTACGTGCCGGTCCTGCTGCGCCGCTCCGTCGCGTCGCGACTCGCGATTGCGCTCGGGGTAGGGAGCCTCATCGCCATCGGAGCCTTCGGGCTCGTCAGACCAAGCACCACCGTCGCGACGCCGCCCCTGCCGGCGATCGTGCCGCTGACAGACGCCGCGTTCAATTCGACGATCGCGGCCGGCACGGAGCTTGATGCCGGGGTCTCGATCTCGTTCAGCGCGCCGATGGATCAGACCAGCGTTGCGGCCTCGCTCGACGTCGATCCGGCCGTCCCCGTCAACCTCGCCTGGGACGCGACCGGGACCCGCGTGACCGTCTCACCGAAGAGCGGATGGTCGCCCGCGACGTACCACACGATCACGGTTCGCCCGGGAGCGCTCGGATCGAGCGGCCGGCCGATGGCCGTTCCAGCGAGGGCGGTGTTCCTCACCCGCGCGGCGACTGTCGGTCGAATCGAGGCGACGGCCCTGGCCGGTACCAACGCGATGGTCTCGTCGGCCTTCCGGATCAGCTTCGACCACAAGGTCGATATCGCCGCGGTCCGCCGCGGCCTCAAGTTCGATCCGGTGATCGCCGGCGCCCTCGCGTCTGCCCCGGCACCCGCCGGCACGTCGGCGTTCGTCTTCACACCGTCGGCGCCGCTCGCGCCGGGCACGACGTACAAGGTCTCCATCGATGGCCTCGTCGATGCGGCCGGGGCGACCCTCGCGGCCGGCCCGACGCTTGCCGTGTCGACGACAGCGGCCCCGCGCGTCGTTCGGTTCCGGCCGGTCCACCGCACAACGAACGTCGACCGGTCGGCGCTCCTGTCGGTCCGTTTCAGCGAGTCGATGGATCGCCGGAGCGCAAAGTCCGCCTTCAGCGCGTTGATCGCCGGCAAGGCGATCGCCGGCACGGTCTCATTCGCCGAGAAGGACACCGTCCTTGTGTTCCGTCCCGCCGAGGCACTGCCGTACGGCGCCTCGGTCGAGCTCATGGTCAAGGACTCGGCAACGTCGGCGACGGGCGTGCGGCTGGCCGCCGCGAACAGCGTCCGAATCACCGTCGAACCGAAGGCGACGCCGGCTGCGCCGAGGACGAGCTCGAGCGGGTCGAGCGGATCGAGCGGCGGCGCGGTCGGAGGCGGCAGCTGGGCCTCCGTCGAGACGTTCTACCTCAAGATCATGAACTGCACGCGGACGGGCGGCCTGGTGACCTCATCCGGGGCGTGCAGCAGTCCGGGCGGCAGGAATGTCGCGCCCCTCTGGATTGACTCGGGAATCTCGTCGAAGGTGGCCCGGCCGTACGCGAAGCTGCTGGCCACGTCCGGCGCAGTGCACCCATTTCCGCGGTGGCAATCCAGGCGATCGGCTGCGGCGCGCCGGTTACACGAGCTACATCTGGGCGGAGAATCTCGGCTGCCGCTCGGGCAACCCGACATCTGCGGTCCTCGGATCACACCTCTACTTCCAGAGCGAGCGGTCGTGGAGCCCGCCCGGCGGCCACTACGTGAACCTGATGAACGGCAAGTACGACCGGGTGGGGATCGGCGTCTGGGTTTCCGGAGGGCGGGTCCGCCTCGTCGTGGACTTCTACCACCCTCGATGATCGGCGGCCGGTCGCGGTGATCCGGAACGCCGTCATCCACCTCCTCAACGAGCAGCCCGTGCTCGCGGACCTCTACGACATGCCGAAGGCTCTCGACCAGGGCCTGCTCTGTACGAACCTGCGAACCATGGACGGCAAGCGGCCCGTGTTCATCGACCGGATGGACGGCGTCTTCTTCTTCCCGTATCTCCACGTTCGGTTCCTCGAGATTCCGACGGGTTCGACCGGGCTGACAGAGATCGACGCCCCGGCAGCGGCGGCCGAGGCGGCAGCGGCCGCGGAAGAGGCGCCCGATGCCGACCTTGAGCTCGACGAGGACTTCCTGCGCCGAATTCGCGACGTCTAACGGCCTGTGGCCGGATTCGCCCGCCGATGACCGACAGGATCCTCTCGCGGCAGTTCCACGGGGCTGAGGGCGCCGAGGCGTGGCGTGTGCTGCCCGAGGGCGCCTATGCGCTGTTCCGGACCGACTCGTTCAGCACGTCCGCCCGATTCGTCGAGGCGATCAGTGGGCTCGTGCGTGAGGGCGACGAGCCCGACATCGACATCCGCGGCGACGGCGTGACCGTTCTCATTCGGGCGTTCAAGGGTCGCGACTTCGGCCTGGTGCAGAGCGACCTCGACCTCGCACGGGCGATTTCGACAGCCGCCCGCGAGATCGGGCTCACCGCCGAGCCAGCGGCAATCCAGAGCCTCTCGATCATCCCCGGCGCGACCGACAGACGCGGGATCATGCCGTTCTGGCAAGGCGTGCTCGGCTACGACCCACGACCGGACAGTCCAGACGAGGATCTGATCGATCCGCACGGACGCTTGGCGCCGTTCTGGTTCGAGGAGATGGACGAGCTGCGGCCCGACGGTGCGGGGACCATCCATCTCGTCGTGTGGGTGCCGTGGGACCAGGCGGAGTCGCGCGTGGCGGCGGGCCTTGCGGCGGGTGGCCGGCTCGTCCGTCGCAATCTCGAGGAGGACTTCTGGACGCTCGCCGACCCGGCCGGCAACGAGGTGGACGTCGCGACGACGTCGGCGCCGGGTCAGCCCGACTGAGCTCCGACGTTCGACCCTTCTGCGGTTTCTCGCGGTGATTGGAGGTAACTGACTGCAAAGGGCCCGGTGCTACACTCCGCGCCGTGCCAAAGAACCTAGTGATCGTGGAATTGCCTGCCAAGGGCCCCACGCTCGTCCGATACCTCGGCGACGACTACAGCGTCCTCGCTTCCTACGGGCATGTCCGCGACCTGCCGGAGAACCCCGGCAAGGGAAAATTCGGCGTCGATGTCGAGCACGACTTCGCACCCGAGTATGTCGTCTCGGATGACCGACGAAAGAATGTCGCCGAGATCAAGAAGGCAGCCAAGTCGGCGGACTTCGTCTACCTCGCCACGGACCTCGACCGCGAGGGCGAGGCGATCGCCTGGCATGTCGCGGAAGCGGCAGAGGTGCCGGCGGGCAAGCGGCGACGCGTGACGTTCAGCGAGATCACGGAAGGCGCGATCCGCGAGGCCTTCGCCCACCCACGTGACATCGACATGAACCTGGTCGACGCTCAGCAGACGCGGCGGATCGTCGATCGCCTCGTCGGCTACACGCTCAGCCCACTCCTCAGCAAGAAGGTCCGCTCGGGTCTCTCGGCCGGTCGGGTCCAGTCGGTCGCGGTCCGGCTCGTCGTCGAGCGAGAGCGTGAGATCGACGCCTTCACAGCGCGCGAGTACTGGACGCTCGAGGCACTTCTGGCGACCGCCGAGGGAACGACGTTCGCGGCCGACGTCGTCCGCATCGACGGGGCTGCGCTCGACGTCGCTGACGCGGAGGCGGCTGAGAAGCACGCTGCCGCCCTGCGCGACCTGAAGCCGGTCGTCACGAAGATCGGCACGCGCAAGCAGAGCCGCAGCCCGGCTCCGCCGTTCACGACCTCCACCCTCCAGCAGGAGGCGAGCAGGAAGCTCGGCTTCAGCCCGAAGCGGACGATGTCCGTCGCCCAGCGCCTGTACGAGGGCGCCGACACGCCGGACGGCCACGTCGGGCTCATCACGTACATGCGGACGGACTCGACTGCGATCGCCGGGGTCGCGATGGGTGAAGCCCGCGACGTCATCAGGTCGCGGTTCGGGGAGCCCTACACGATGCCCAAGGGCCGCGTGTACAAGACGAAGTCCAAGGGCGCCCAGGAAGCCCACGAGTCGATCCGTCCGACGAGCTTCCGGCGCGATCCGGACTCCCTCACGAACACGCTCGCCCCCGACGAGCTCCGTCTCTACCGCCTGATCTGGCAGCGGGCCCTCGCCTCGCAGATGGCGGCCAAGGAGCTGGAAACGACGACGGTCGAGCTGGCCGCGGCGCCGTACGAGCTCCGGGCGAGCGCGACGAAGACGTTGTTCGACGGCTTTGCCGCCGTGTACACCGAGGGTCGCGACGACGGAGCGGCCGAGGACGAGGAGGCCGAGCGAGCCCTGCCGAAGGTCGCCGAGGGCGATACGACCACGGTCCGGGAGGTGACGCCGAGCCAGCACTTCACCGAGCCGCCGCCGCGCTTCACCGAGGCGACGCTCATCAAGGCTCTCGAGGAGCATGGGATCGGCCGACCGTCGACCTACGCGGCGACGATCTCGACGATCCTTGACCGCGGTTATGTCCGGGTCGAGGAGCGCCGGCTCCGACCGGAGCTGATCGGCGAGATCGTGACGGACTGGCTGGTTGAGCACTTCAGCGAGTACGTCGACGTGGCGTTCACCGCGAAGATGGAGGAGGAGCTCGACGAGGTGGCGAGTGGCGAGCGCCCCTGGGTACCGTTCCTGCGGGACTTCTACGATCCGCTCGCTGAGCGCGTCAAAGAGAAGCAAGAGACGACTCACCGGGAGTCCGAGCCGACCGACGAGGTCTGCTCCGAGGGCCACCCGATGGTGATCCGCCTCGGCCGGAACGGCCGATTCCTCGCGTGCTCCATGTACCCGGAGCACAAGGAAACACGGCCGTTGCCCGGGGAGGAGCCGCCTCCGCAGGAAGGCGAAGGGGAAGTCTGCCCGCAATGTGGAGCAGGGACGCTCGTCGGCAAGCGCGGCAAGTTCGGGCCGTTCGTCGGCTGCTCCCGCTACCCGGACTGCAACTACATCAGGAGAGAGGGTCCACCGCCGCCCGACCAACTGCCGTTCGAGGTCACGTGCCCAAAGAACGGCGACGGCCACCTCGTCGCGCGCCGCGCCCGCCGAACCGGCAACGTCTTCTGGGGCTGCTCCGCCTACCCCAAGTGCGACTTCACAACGAACTTCGAACCAGTCGGGGCGCTTCACGACGCCGACGACGGGCCGGTCGCCAAGAAGGACGAGTCGGCTATCTGCCTCAAGTGCGGCGCCGACGTGCCGCTGCCCGAAGGCACGGAGCTCATCGGCGCCCGGCTGGCGGGCGGGCCGCCCAACCCTGAGGCACTCGCGAAGCCGGCCCGTGGCGGGGCCCGCCGCGGCGGCGCCCGTGGCGGTTCCGGTGGGGGTGGCCGAGGACGGCAGGCCGGATCGGGACGAGCGGGCGGCACCCGCGCGGCCCCGCGCCGCACGCGACGGACCGAGAGCGCCCCGGACGCGTGAGCGGGGCGCCAGCGGCCGACCCCGCGCTCGAGCGGTTCATCCGCACTCTCGCGGCCCGCGACGCATCACTCCACACCCAACGCTCGTATCGAACCTCGATCGGGGCGTATCTCGACTGGCTGGCGGATCGCGGCGTCGACTGGCGGGCACCATCGCGAGCCGACCTGCGTGCCTATCTCGCTCATCTCGGGGCCCGGGGGGCGAAGAGCTCCACGGCCCAGCGGATGGCGGCGATCCGATCATTCCACCGGCACGCCGCGCGCGAAGGCCTGTCGGCCGGTGATCCGTGGGGCGCGATATCGACCCCTCGCCTGCCGCGACGGCTGCCTCGCGTCCTCGAAGTCGAGCAAGTCGAGCAGTTGCTGGCGGCCGTCGATGACGAGCTTGCCGACGCCGATGCAGCCGACCCGGCGCGCGCACCGCTGCTGACCGCGCTCGCGCTCCGCGATCGGGCGCTGGTCGAGACGGCGTACGCAGCGGGTCTCCGGATCAGCGAGCTCGCGACCGCCGATCTTGGTTCGGTCGAGCTCAGGCGCGGCGAGATCCGCGTCATGGGCAAGGGCCGGAAGGAACGGGTCGGGCTGCTGGGCCGGCCGGCCCGTGCATCGCTCGCCGCGTACCTCGAGGACGGGCGGCCGGCGCTCCTCGCCCAGCGCCGGGAAGGCGCGGAGGAGCCCACCGAGATCTTCCTCAACCACCGCGGGGCACCGCTCGGGGTCCGCGGCCTCCGCTACCGGCTCGATCGCCTGTGCCGGCGGGCCGGCCTTCCGGAGGGCGTGTCGCCGCATACCCTCCGCCACTCGTTCGCGACGCACCTGCTCGACGGCGGTGCCGACCTGCGGGTCGTCCAGGAGCTGCTCGGCCACGAGAGCCTTGCGACGACCCAGGTCTATACCCACGTCTCACCGAGCCGGCTCCGGGCGGCCTACCGGGGTGCCCACCCACGGGCGACCCGCCCTCCGGCCGTCTGACCGCGGCGTGACGCGACCGTGACGCACCGCGCCCTGGCCCAGGCGGGCCTCGTCGTCTCGGGTGCGTTCCTGATCTCCCGGATCCTCGGCTGGATTCGCGTCGCCATCATCAGCATCCAGTTTGGCGCTGGGCCCGAGCTCGACGCGTTCTTCGCCGCGTTCCGCCTACCGGACCTCATCTTCCAGCTGGTTGCCGCCGGCGCCCTGTCGTCGGCGCTCATCCCGATCGTCGCCGGCCTCCTGACGACGGACGACCAACAGCGGGCCTGGCGCGTCGTTTCGACCGTCACCAACCTCATGCTCGCCGGCCTCGTCGTGCTCGCTGCGATCGTCTTCGTCGCGGCGCCCGAGATCGTGCGGGTGATCACGCCCGGCTTCAACGAGGCGCAGGTGGCACGAACGGCCGAGTTGACGAGAATCATGCTCCTTGGGCCGATCTTCCTCGCCCTCGGGTCGGTGGCGACCAGCCTGCTCAACGCCCAGGCCAGGTTCGCCGTCGCGGCGGCCGCACCCATCGTCTACAACCTCGCGATCATCGGTGCGGCGTTGCTCCTCGGCCCGTCAATGGGTGTGACCGGCCTCGCCATCGGCGTCGTCGCAGGCTCGCTCGGCCATCTGCTCGTGCAGCTGCCCGCGGTCCTTCGCCTCGGGTTCCGATACACGCGACACATCGATCTCGCCGACCCGCAGGCGCGCATGGCGCTCGCGCTGATGGCCCCCCGGGCGATCGGCCTCGGGGCGACCCAGATCACCTTCGTCGTCGTCACTGCAATCGCCTCCACGCTCGGGGCCGGAGCAATCACCGCGTTCAACGTCGCGTTCACCCTCCTCCAGATCCCGATCGGGGTCATCGGCGTGCCACTCGGCGTGGTCGTGTTCCCGGCGCTGTCGCGCGAGATGGCGCTCGGACGGGCGACGGAGTTCGCTGCGCTCCTGTCACGAGCCATCCGCCTCCTGCTGTTCGTGATGCTGCCCATCACCGGGATCGGCATCGTTCTTCGGCGCGATGTCACGGACCTGCTGTTCGGGTACGGCCAGTTCGATGCGGCAGCGATCGACATGACCGCGGCAATGCTGTTCTCCTTGATGTTCGGGTTGGCCGCGCACTCGCTGATTGCCGTCCTGGCCCGCGCCTTCTACGCGCGCCAGGACACCCGCACGCCCGTCGCGGCCGGGCTCGTCGCCGTCGTCGTCAACACGATCCTGTCGATCCTCCTCGCGCCGCGGATCGGCCTGCCCGGGATCGGCCTGGCGATCGCGATCGGGGCCTGGTTGGAGATGGGGATCCTGCTCGTGCTGCTTCGGCGGCGGGTTGCGGAGCTGTCCCTCCGCCCGGTCGTCCTCGTTGCGATCCGCTCGCTCTTTGCGACAATCGTCGCCACGGGCGTCGCGTTTGCCCTTCACGGCGGCCTGGTGCTCATCGGCGCCCCGGATCCCGGCATTCTCGGGCTCGTCGTCCGCATTACCGTCGTCGGTGGCGCCGGCCTGGGCGTCTACGCGGGCACTGCCGCGCTGTTGCGCATCCCGGAGCTGCCATCTATCGTCGGAGTCATGGCCGACCTGCTCCGACGCCCGCGCCGAGCGTGAGCCAGCCACCGGCCGGACGCGATCCAGACGATCCGACGGCCTGGGACGCGTTCGTCTCGAGCGCCGAACCAGGCTCGTATCTCCAGCTCTCGCCGTGGGCCCTCGTCAAGGCCGTCAACGGCTGGTCGGCGGTCCGGCTCGCGGCGGACGGAACGGCCGGGGGCGCCGCACGAATCGGGGCGCAGGTCCTCGTCCGGCGTCCGCGACCATTGCCGTGGGGCTTCGCCTACGCTCCCCGCGGCCCGGTCGCGACCGACTGGTCGGTCGACTCGCTCGCCGCTTTCGCCGACAGCCTTCGGACGCGACTCCCGGCACGGGCCGGCCGGGTATCCCATGTCAGGATCGATCCCGAGATCGAGTACGACGGCCCGAATGACCCGGATGGCGCCCTCCGCCGGGCCCTCCGGTCGGCCGACTTTCGCCCAGCGTCGCCGATCCAGCCGAACGCGACGCGGATCATCGACCTCCGAGCCGACGAGGAAGCCCTCTGGGGCGATCTCCGCAAGAAGTGGCGCCAGTACGTCAACAAGGCCCGCAACGCCGGCATCGTCGTCGTCGATGCGGAGGCCGACAGGCTTCACGAGTTCTACGGGATCTATCGCGAGACCGCCGATCGGGCGGGCTTCCTCATTCGCACCGAACAGGCCTACCGCGACGTCTGGGAAGCCTTCAGGCCGCACGGTCTCGCCCGACTCCTCTTCGCGCAGACCGGGGAGGGCAAGGCGCTAGCGACGCTCTTCCTCGTCCGGAGCGGGCCGCGCGTCGTCGAGCCGTACGGCGGGATGACCCAGGAGGGCGGCGACTCGCGGGCGAACTACCTCCTCAAGTGGGAGGCGATTCGATCGTCGCGCGACCTGGGCGCGACAAGCTACGACCTGTGGGGCCTGGCGACTGGCGGGATCGCCCATTTCAAGACCGGCTTCGGTGGGCGCGAAGTCCGCTACATCGGGGCGTGGGACCTCGTCCTCGATCCGTTCGGCCGGCAGGTGTACGAGGGAGCGCAGCGAGCGCGGGTCGAATGGGCGCGCCGGAGGCACGGCCTCAGCGGCGAGCGGAACGCGACCTCGTTCGGGGGCGACGGCGGGGGCGACGCCGCTTGACGGCGATCCACGAGGCCACCGCCGCCGAGCTGGCCGACTGGGACGCCCGAACCGTTGCGGCGCCCGGCGGCCACGTCTACCAGTCGCGTGCCTGGGCCGAGCACCGGCGAACATCCGGCTGGCGCCCCCACCACCTCGTGTTCGACGACGGATTCGGCGTCCTGGTCCTGACCCGCGAGTGGCCCTGGATCGGTGGCGGCAGCGCCTACATCCCGCGGGGTCCCGTCCCGGCCGGCGATGAACCAGAACGGACAGTCGAGCGTCTCGTCGGGGTGACCGAGCATCTCGCCAAATCCGGGATCGACGTCGTCGCCAGTGACGCGGAGATCGCTGCCGATACCGGGTATTCGGAACGCCTTCGCGCAATCGGCTTTCACCCCATCGAGGAGATCCAGCCGTCGCGCCACCGGATCTCGCTGCCCCTTGTCGGTGTCGACGACGAGACCGCCCTCGAGGCGATCGCGAAGTCGACACGCCAGCGGATCCGGAAGGCGGAGAAGGACGGGATCGTGGTTGTCCGGCACGACGTGCGCCTGCCGCCGGACGGGGCAGGGGAGGGGTTCGTGGCCCCGGTCGAGGCGACCGATGTCGCCCTTGACCGCTTCTACGACCTCCTGCTCGAGACCGGTGAGCGGCGACAGTTCTCCTTCGGACCGCGGGAATCGTTCGTCGGCTGGTGGCGGGCCGCCCACCTGGCTGGCCACCTCGTCTACCTCGAGGCACGGGCTCCCGACGACGCGCCGCTGGCGGGTCTTGTCCTCTACCGGCACGGAGCACGCCTCTCGACCGTCCATTCGGGCGACCATGCCGATTCACGACGCGACCATCCCGGCGCGCTCCACCTTCTTCGCTGGCGGGCGATCCAGCTGGCGATTCGCGAGGAGTCGCTGGAGATGGACCTCGGCGGGGCCGACGTCGCCGGCGCCCGTCGCGAGCCGCGTGAGGGCGAGCCGACGTGGGGGCTCTACCAGCACAAGCTCTCGTTCGGGGGTCGGTGGGTCGAGCTCGCCGGGGCGCACGAGCACGTGATCCGTCCGAACCGTTACCGGGCAGGCAGGCTGGCCGCCCGGCTCGGACGCGTGGTCGGGCGTGGCGGCCGGTCGTCGTGAACGCCCCGACCATCCGCGAGCTCCTCGCGGCCGCTGAGCCGGAGACCCGGCCGCTCGGCGAGCTCATCGACCGCCTCGCGTCGGGCGGGTCACTCCGTGGCGCGCGGGAGGGAGGCAAGGCGATCGGGCCGGCGGCGCTCGCGACGATCGGGGTTCGCGGCGTGACCGACGACACCCGGCACATGATCCGGGGCGGTCTCTTCGTCGCCGTGCGGGGAGCCTATGTCGACGCCCACGAGCTCGTCGGTGAGGCAGCCGCCGCCGGGGCGGTGGCAGCGATCGTCGAGCGACCGCTGCCGGACGTCGCTCTCCCGCAGCTCGTCGTGGATCGGAGTCCTGCCGCGCTTGCCGACGCGGCAGCCTGGTCGTTCGGTGACCCGAGCCACGAGCTCGGCGTCGTCGGAATCACCGGCACCGACGGCAAGACGACGACATCATTTCTCGCGGTGGCCGCCCTGGAGGCGGCCGGGGTGTCGAGCGGACTCGTCGGGACGGTCGACACGAAGATCGGCACGAGCCGCGAGCAGAACCCGGAGCACATGACGACGCCCGGCGCTCCAGAGCTCCAGCGCGCCCTGCGAGCGATGGTCGGCGCGGGAAATTCCGCCGCGGTCGTCGAGACCACATCGCACGGGCTGGCGGCTGACCGGGTCCGGGGGATCGCGTACGACGCGGCCATCCTGACGAACCTCAGTCACGAGCACCTCGAGTTCCACGGGTCATGGGAGGCGTACCGGGACGCGAAGCTGTCGCTCTTCGAGCGCCTGGCCGTATCCGAGCGCAACCCGCGAAAGGTCGCGCCGGCCTGGCCCAAGACCGCGATCGTCAATGTCGACGATCCGACGGCCGGTTCGTTCGTCGGCGTCGCCCAGGAGGCGGGCGCCCGGATCGTCACGTACGGGACGGACCCGGCCGCCGACGTCCGCGCGACACGCAGCGAGGAGGACGCGCGCCGGCTCCGCGTGACCCTTGACGCGCCGTCGGGCAGCGCCAGCCTCGAGCTCCGGCTCGCGGGGCGGTTCAACGTCCACAACGCCCTGGCGGTCGTTGCCCTGGGAGAGGCGCTCGATCTGGACCCGGCCGCCGTGCGGGCCGGCCTCGAATTGGTCGAGGGCGTCCCCGGCCGGATGGAGCGCGTCGATGCCGGCCAGCCGTTCGGCGTCGTCATCGACTACGCCCACAGCCCGGCATCTCTCGGCGCGGTTCTCGGGATTCTCGCGCCGGTCGCCGCGGCGCGCGGCGGCGGCATCATCGCGGTGTTCGGTTCGGCAGGGGAGCGGGACATCGGGAAGCGGCCGATGATGGGCCGGATCGCCGCCGAGCAGGCTCGCCTGGTGATCGCCACGGACGAAGACCCGCGGGGAGAGGACCGCCAGGCGATCCTCGACGAGATCGCCCTCGGTGCCGAGGCCGCCGGCCGGCGTCGGGGCCACGATCTGCTGCTCATCGCCGACCGGCCGGCGGCGATCGCTGCCGCGTTCGAGCGGGCGCGACCCGGCGACATCGTCCTTCTCGCCGGCAAGGGCCACGAGCGATCGATCATCGGCCCGGGCGGGCCCATCGCCTACGACGAGCGCCGGACGGCCGTCAAGGCCCTCGCCGATCTCGGCTACGACACAACGGAGGCGTGATCAGTTGCGTGGCTGCCTGAGCGTTCTGATCATTGCCGTCGCCTTTCTCGTCGGCATCGTCTGGCTGGGTGGCCCGCCGCTCGCGGCGACCGTCGTCCACGCCAGTTTGACGAACTCCGGGTTCCAGGCAGATGAGCTTGCGGTCACGGTCCGCGCGGAGCCACCGCTCGTGCTCGCCCTCGGTCGCGCTGACCGGGTCGACATCGCGGCGACCGGCGTCAGCTGGAACGATCTGCAGGCCGGATCGATGACCATGCGCCTCGACGGCGTCGATCTCGTCGGGCGATCGGCGACGTCCGCCGACGCCCGGTTCGATGACGTCGAGCTGGCGATGGCGGATGGAACCCCGGCGCTCGTCGGGATCTCGATCGTCGGGCCGACGGACCGGGCAGACACGACGATCGACATCGATCGGGCGACGGTCAACCAGATCGCGCTCGCCGCCTTCGAGCAGACGTTCGGCACGCGTCCGGACTCGGCGGAGCTCATCGCGCCGGACCAGATCAGGGTGCGTCTCGGCGGGAACGCGCTGGGCGGAACCCTGCAGGTCCAGGCGGACGGGGCCCTGGTCGTCGCATCGAGCATCGGGAGCGTTCGTCTCGTAGAGCCCAACCCGTCGATCCCGTTCCAGCTCACGGGCGTATCCGTCGGCGCGGCCGGCCTGGAGCTGACCGGGACGACTGACCTGGCGTCTCTGCTCCGCTGATTCGCCGCGAGCGGATCTCGCACGTTCGGGCGGGGGTTCCCGAACCCGCTGCTATTCTTCGAACATGGCCCAGCCACGCACGACACCGGCATCCGACGGCGCACGACCGCCTCGCCCTGCCCGTCCCAAGCGTGTCGCGAAGCCGACCGGCCCGCGCCGGACCCCACCGCCGGCCACAGTCCGGACGAAGGATCCCGATCTCGTCGCCCTCCGGACGGAGCTTCTCAAGACCGTCGCGGGGCACTATCCCCAGGCCGATCTGACCCCTGTCGGTGCCGCCTTCGACCTCGCGGTGGCAGCCCACGAAGGCCAGCTGCGGGCAACGGGTGAGCCGTACGTGACGCATCCGATCGCCTCTGCCCAGATCACCGCCGAGCTCGGGATCGACCCGATCGCCATCCAGGCGGCCCTCCTCCACGACGTCCCGGAGGACACGGAGTACGACCTGCCCGATCTCGAGGAGCGGTTCGGGGCCGAGGTCGCCCACATGGTCGACGGCGTCACGAAGCTGTCGAAATTCAGCACCCACAGCCACGAGCAGCAACAGGCCGAGAACATCCGGAAGATGCTCCTGGCGATGGCCGAGGACATCCGGGTCGTCCTCATCAAGCTCGCCGATCGACTCCACAACATGCGGACCCTCTATGCGCTGCCATCGGAAAAGCAGCTCCGGATCGCCCGCCAGACGATGGAGATCTACGCGCCCCTGGCCGAACGGCTCGGAATCTGGCAGATGAAGTGGGAGCTCGAGGATCTCGCCTTCAAGGTGATCGAGCCCGAGCGGTTCCGCGAGCTGGCCAAGCTCCTCGATACCCGGCGCAAGGGCCGCGAGGGCTACATCGAGCGCGCGATCGCCGAGCTCGAGCCGAAGCTCAAGGCCGCCGGCATCGAGGCCGACCTGCAGGGTCGCCCGAAGCACATCTACAGCATCTTCAAGAAGATGCAGCGGAAGGGCGCCGAGTTCGGCGAGATCTACGACGTCTACGCGATCCGGATCCTCGTCGACGACGTCCGTGATTGCTACGGGGCGCTCGGCATCGTCCATGCCCTGTGGCGCCCGATCCCGGGCCAGTTCGACGACTACATCGCCGTCCCGAAGACCAATCTCTACCAGTCGCTCCACACGGCCGTGATCGCCATCGACGGCAAGCCGCTCGAGATCCAGATCCGGACCCATGCGATGCACCAGGTGAGCGAGGTCGGCATCGCGGCCCACTGGCGCTACAAGGAGGGCTCGAAGTCCGATCGCGAGTACGACGCGAAGCTCGCCTGGCTCCGCCAGCTCATGGACTGGCAGCGCGACGTCAGCGACGCGACGGAGTTCGTCGAGGGGATCAAGCTCGACATCTTCCAGGACCAGGTGTTCGTGTTCACGCCGAAGGGCGACATCAAGGACCTGCCGGCCGGGGCGACGCCGCTCGACTTCGCCTACCGGATCCACACCGACGTCGGCCACCGAACGATCGGGGCGAAGGTCAACAACCGGCTCGTCCCGCTCGACTATCGCCTGAAGAACGGCGACATCGTCGAGATCGTCACGACCAAGGGTGAGCACGGCCCCTCGCGCGACTGGATGAACGTCGTCCGGACCCAGCACGCGCGGGAGAAGATCCGCCAATGGTTCAAGCGCAAGGACCGCGACGAGAACATCGTCCACGGCCGTGAATCACTCGAGCGCGAGCTCCGGCGGCTGGCCCGCAAGAGCATCCAGGTCGTCGGCCACGACAAGATCGCCGAGGTCGTCAAGCAATACAACCTCGATTCGCTCGACGACTTCTACGCCGCGATCGGGTACGGGGCGATCAGCGCCCAGCAGGTCGTCAGCCGGCTCGGCGTCGTGGACGATGAGGAGGTCGGCCTGCCGACCGTTGCCCCGGCGACGATCCCGGTCCGGACAGGCGGCGTCCGCGTCAAGGGTGTCGGAGATCTGCTCGTCCGGTTCGCGAAATGCTGTCACCCGATCCCCGGCGACCCGATTGTCGGGTTCATCACGCGCGGCAAGGGCGTCACGGTCCATCTCCAGAGCTGCCCGACCGTCCTGAACGAGCGGGAGGTGCCGCGGCTGATCGAGGTCGAGTGGGAGTCGGAGCCTGCCCAGAGCTACCCGATTGCGATTCGCGTGGAGGCCTACGACCGGACGGGGCTGCTCAACGACATCACGCAGGTGGTCGCCGAGCACAAGGTCAACATCGTTGCGGCATCGGTCCAGGTGAACCCGGACCACACGGCGATCGTGACCGCAACTCTCCAGGTCGCCTCGGTCTCACAGCTCGCCCGCGTGATGGGCCGGATCGAGGGACTCAAGGACGTACTGAGCGTCCAGCGCGACCTGGGTTAGGCGCCGCTCCTCGCTCGTCGACGCCGATTCACGCCCCACGTGCACATGCGACGTGCGCCGCGCATGCCTGGGCCAACTCGGCGCCGATTCGCCGATTTTCGGGCGAGTCTGGAACGTGGGGCGCACCAAATGCGCATCTCAGGGCGGATGGCACGTACAACTCGTCGCATGTGCACGTCCCACGTGAATCCGGCGCGGCTCGGCGTGGCGCGCGCCAGGACGGGGTCGGGCCGCGCCCAGCACCGGCCATACCCATGTCGCTGAAGGGATTCTCGAACCGTAGGGTGGCCGAGCCGCTCAACCGTGTTCGGATCATCCGCAATTATGAGGAGCCCCAAGGCGGCAACGGCAGGCAGCGTCCTGTTGAGGGCAGCGGCGCGGCGACTCAGTCGCGCGGATCGCCCGTGGTCATCGGCTCGGTCGGGTCGCTTGCTGCCAGCGATTCGGTCGAGATGGCATCGTCGACCATGTCGGCTGCACGGTCCTTCTCGTCGAGCGCGACCATCACGGCCTCGGCGTAGGTGACTGCGTCGTTGATCAGCAGGGATGAGCGGCGATCGTCGTCCGAACGCTCGACGTACGCGTCACGGAGCCCGCAAAGGGCTTCGAAGAACTGACCTCGCTCGTACCTGCTCATCCTGTGCCTCGGCTGTTCCGGCTCACATGCCGGTCCTGGAGGAGACCGTAGGCGGCGATGCGGTCGACGACCATCGGACAGATGCGTGGTTGCCGGCGAACGGTAGTACACCCTCCGCCTGCTGCACCTGACGTACCCGGACCCCACCAAACAGCCTCGGCCGATGGCGTCGCGGAGCTCCGCCTCGGACTTCGGTGGGCGTATGCCGGATCCGCGCTGAGGTTGCCGGTTCATCGTCGCGTGCCCGCGCGCCGGTAGACTTCGGCGCGTGACGGCCTTTCGTGCTCCACGCGGGACGCGTGACCTGCTACCCGCCGAACGGGCAGCGTTCCGCAGGCTCGAGGCGGTCGCTACCGACCTGGCGAGGCGGTACGGCTATCGCGAGATCGAGACGCCGCTCCTGGAACAGACCGCGGTCTTCGAGCGCGGCGTCGGCGAGGTCACGGACGTCGTCGAGAAGGAGCTCTTCCGACTGGCCCCGCGGAACGAGGAATCGGAATCGTGGGCGCTCCGACCCGAACCGACCGCCGGGATCGTTCGCGCCTACGTCCAGCACGGCATGCAGACGCTGCCGCAGCCGGTGAAGCTGACGATGACCGGCCCGATGTTCCGCTACGACCGGCCGCAGGCCGGGCGCTACCGCGAGTTCTGGCAGTTCGATGTCGAGGCGATCGGCGACCCGGGCCCGGCGATCGACGCGGAATTGATCGAGCTGGCGCTGCGCTTCTACCACGAAGTCGGCCTGGCGAGCGTCGATCTCAAGCTGAACTCGATCGGCGATCCGGCCTGCCGGCCCGCCTACGTCGAGGAGCTATCGACCTACTACCGCGCCAATGCCGACCGGCTGCCGCGGCTTGAGCGTGATCGCCTCGAGCGCAACGTTCTGCGCCTGCTCGACTCGAAGGATCCGGCGATGATCGAGCTCAATGCCGCGGCGCCGAAGATCACGGATCGCCTCTGCGAGGCCTGCGCACAGCACTTCGCCGGGGTGCGTGCCCACCTGGACGCGCTCGGGCTCGAGTATGTCCTCGACCCGGCGCTCGTCCGCGGCCTCGACTACTACACGCGAACGACGTTCGAATTCTTCCCGCGTGGTGCGGCCGGCCAGCAGTCGGCGCTCGGCGGCGGCGGCCGCTACGACGGGCTCGTCGAGCTGCTCGGCGGCCGCCCGACGCCGGGAATCGGCTTCGGCGTTGGGCTCGATCGCGTCCTCCTTGCCCTCGAGGCAGAGGGAGTCGCTGCGCCCGTGGAGGCCGGCCCGGTCGCGGTTGTGGTCGGCGCGGACCCGGCGGCAACCGCAGAGCGACTACGCCTGGCGACCGAACTTCGGTCGGCCGGACTCGCGGTGCGGGCCGATCTCGGGAACCGGAAGCTGGGCCGACAGCTCGAGGCGGCTTCGAAGGAAGGCGCCCATTTTGCGGTCATCATCGGCGATGAGCTCGCCGACGGGCAGGTGCAGCTCAAGGACCTGCAGGCCGGAACGCAGCGACTCGTCGGGACCGCGGACCTGGAGCGCGAGCTGTCCCGTGCCAGTGCCTCCCACCGCCACGGCTGACCGCCAGGACCACGGCGGCAGCCGGCCGGTCACCAGCGATCGGCGAGATACCTCGCATCATCGGCCACCCCGAAGAACGTGTGCGAGCCCTGGTTGTACTGCCACGCGAGGCCCAGGAACGTGAGGCCGGGCACCTCTGTCACGCCGCGGACGTGGCGCGGGGCACCGATCTCGTCGAAGATCGGCAGGTCGATCCAGCCGAGATCGAGGCGGTAACCGCTCGTCCAGAGGACCGACGACACCCGTTCTGCCGCGAGATCGAGTTCGACGACTTCGGGCGGCTCGTAGTCGATGGACTCACGATCATCCGGCGGGGCGTCCATGCCGGCCGCTTCGATGACGGTGTCGATGCCTTTCCGCAGGCGGTCGTCGAAGAACGTGTCCGCGAAGCGCAGATTGGCGGCGAGGTCCGGCGCGAAGCGGATCCGCTCGCCCTCGACGCCGTCGAACCGGCCAACGAGGCGGATGCCATCCAACGCGAACTGACGAAGGTTCGTGTCGTGGCCGCCGCGATGTCCGGACAGGTGCGCATTGCCGCCGTAACGGACCTTCGGGTCGGACATCGTGTCGACGGTCGGGAGCAATCCGCGAGAGGCCAGCTCCACAAGCCACACGAAGATGTCGCGACCCCGGTAGCGGCGAGGCATGCGGCCGGTATGTCCGACCGAGAGGATCACCTCACGGCCCGCCTCCTGGAGCTCCTCGGCGAGCTGCACGCCAGACTGGCCCGTCCCGACCACGAGAACTCTGCCAGGCGGCAGTTCGGCTTCGCTTCGGAAGGTGTGGGAGTGGACCTGGACGATGCGGTCGGGCAGGTCCGCCGACACGCTCGGAATCCGCGGGGCCTGGAACCCACCCGCCGCGACGATGACCTCGCGGGCGAACACCTGCCCGCGGTTCGTCTCCAGTCGAAAGCCGCCCCGATCGCGGGTCGTCAGGCCCTGGATATCGGTGCCCAGCTCGACTGGAGCCGAGATCGCCTCCGCGTATCGGCGGATGCGCTCGACGACTTGGTCGCGCGGCATGAATCCATCCGGGTCGGGTCCGTCGTAGGGGAAGCTCGGAAGCGAGGTGACCCAGTTCGGCGTGACCAGGCAGAACTGGTCCCAGCGATCCTGCCAGCCGCCACCGGGCGTTTCGCGCCTGTCGAACAGGACATGCTCGCGCCCAGCGGCCTGCAGGAACGTGCTCATCACGAGCCCGGCCTGGCCGGCGCCGATGACGGCCGTTTCCACCTCGCGTGGACGAACGGTGCTGCCCATCTTCGCGACCCCTCCCGAGGAGACCACGTGATCTCCTGAACGCCAAGGATCGCCTATGGGGCGTTCGGCCGCGTCAGGTCCGGGCGATCGAGGGCGACGAGGGCCCGTGCCATGACCTCGACCGAGTCGGCGCTGAACATGCAGAACACGATCCTCTCCGGACGGTCGTGCCCGTCGAGCCAGGCGGCGACCTCCCGCACGGCAATGACGCACGCCGCCTCGATGGGGTAGCCGTACACACCGGTCGAGATTCCCGGAAAGGCGACGCTGGCAAGGCCATGCTCGGTCGCGAGCGCCAGGCTGGATCGGTAGCAGCTGGCGAGAAGTTCGGGCTCACCCGCCGCGCCGCCGCGCCAGACCGGTCCGACGGTGTGGATGACGTGTCGGGCCCGGAGACGGTGGCCGCCGCTGATCCGTGCCTCGCCGGTCGGACACGGCGCCAGCGGCCTCGTCTCGCGCGCGAGCTCGGGCCCCGCGGCCGCGTGGATCGCCCCGTCGACGCCACCGCCGCCCTGGAGCGACTCGTTCGCCGCATTGACGATGGCGTCGACCTCGAGGCCCACGATGTTCGCCTGTACCAGTTCGATCCGCACGAGCATGCCTGTTCGATCGGTGGGGGTCGGCTCCGATACGATACGCCGGCCATGACCGACCAGACCCCGAGTCTCGCCACGCCCTATCGCAGCCACACGAGCGGCCAGCTGCGAGCGTCCGACGCAGGATCGTCCGCCCAACTTGCCGGCTGGGTCCATCGGCGGCGCGATCTTGGTCACCTGATCTTCCTCGATCTCCGCGACCGCCACGGGATCACCCAGGTCGTCGTCGATCGGACCGAGCAACCAGCGGCCCACGCCAGTGCCAGCCGGGTCCGCACGGAGTTCGTCGTCACCGTGCGAGGCGAGGTCGCACGTCGTCTCGCCGGCACCGAGAATCCCAAGCTGCCGACCGGCGAGATCGAGCTCCGGGCATCCGACGTGACGATTCTGTCGGAGGCAGTCACGCCGCCGTTCCCGGTGAACGAGCCGGACGCCCAGATCGACGAGTCGCTCCGACTCAAGTACCGCTATCTCGACATCCGCCGCGAGCCGATGCAGCGCCGGCTCCTCCTGCGCAGCCGCCTCGTCCAGGCGATCCGCGAGGTTCATCACGCGAATGACTTTGTGGAGGTCGAGACGCCGCTGCTGATCAAGAGCACCCCGGAGGGCGCTCGCGACTTCATCGTCCCGAGCCGCCTCCAGCCGGGCACGGTCTACGCGCTGCCGCAGAGTCCACAGCAGCTCAAGCAGATCCTGATGGTCGCGGGCATCGACCGCTATTTCCAGATCGCCAGGTGCCTGCGCGACGAGGACCTCCGCGGTGACCGCCAGCCGGAATTCACGCAGCTCGACCTGGAGATGAGCTTCGTGGAAGAGGCGACGGTCATGGACTTCGTCGAGCGGATGGTCATCGACGTGTCTCGGGCGACCGTGCCCGACCGGCCGATCCAGGACGACCCGTTCCCGCGCTTCACATACGAGGAGGCGATGGAGCGATTCGGGTCGGACAAGCCGGACCTCCGCTTCGCGATGGAGCTGGTGGATCTCGGGCCGCTGCTCGTCGATCCGAGCGGCGCGCCGGCCTCCGGCTTCCGCGTGTTCGACGACACCCTCGCTGCCGCCGGCCGGGTCAAGGCGATCGTCGCACCGGGTATGGCCGGCCTGACCCGCCGTGAGATCGACGAGCTGACCGAGCTCACGAAGCGATTCGGAGGAAAGGGCCTCGCACACTTCGCAGTGGAGCCGGGCGGCGAGATCAAGGGCCCGGTCGCAAAGTTCCTGTCCGAGGAGGTGATGCGCTCGATCGTCGACGAGACCAAGGCGGGCGAGGGCGACCTCATCCTCGTCGTCGCCGACCGCGGCGACGTCGTCGCCGACGTGCTCGGCCGACTCCGCGTCGAGCTCGGAGGACGGCTCGGGCTCGCCGACCCGGACGTCCTCGCCTACTGCTGGGTGCATCGCTTCCCGATGTACAAGTGGGATCCCGACGGCAGCCGCTGGGACGCCACGCACAACCCGTTCAGCGGCGTCGTTCCCGAGGACGAGGAACTGCTCATCACGACGTCCGGCGACCCGGCGAAGCCCAGCCCGGACGATCCCGCGGGACGCGCCCGGGCCCTCCAATATGACGTCGTCCTGAATGGCTGGGAGCTGGGCGGGGGCTCGATCCGGATCTGGCGCCGAGATCTGCTCGAGCGGAGCTTCGGGCTGCAGGGCTACAGCCTCGACCAGATGCGGGAGCGGTTCGGGGCGATGCTCGAAGCGTTCGACTACGGCCCGCCGCCGCACGGCGGGATCGCCATCGGGATCGATCGCTGGGCGGCGCTCTTCTCGCGGCAGACGAACATTCGCGAAGTGATGGCCTTCCCGAAGACCCAGTCGGGCACCGATCTCATGCTCGACGCTCCCTCGCCGCCCGACCCGGCGCAGCTCGAGGAACTCGGGCTCCGATTCGTCGCCGCGCCGCCCCGAAAACCGGCGCCGTGATCCGCCTGGCCAGCGGGCTCACGGACCTTCACGGAGAGGTCGAGACCTGAGCGCAGGCGTCGACGAGGACAGCGGGGTCGCCGACTCTGCGCTGCCGCGGCCGCTCGATTCGATCGCTCGGCGGCCGCGACTGGCGGCCCTCCTCGGAGCGATGTGCATCTCTTTCTCGGGGATCTTCTATCAGTACGCCGACGTGTCGCCGTCGACGGGAACCGTGTTCCGCTGCCTGTTCGGGTTGCCGATTCTCCTCGGCGTCGCGTTCCTGGAGCGGCGCCGGTTCGGCCCCCTGCCGCGCGCCACGATCCGGCTCGCGGCGATCGCGGGAATCTTCTTCGCCGGGGATCTGACCTTCTGGCACCACGCGATCGAGGCGGTCGGTGCCGGGCTGGCGACCGTCCTCGGGAACCTGCAGGTCTTGATCGTCGGGTTCGTCGCATGGGCGATCCTCGGCGAACGACCGACACGATCGACGCTGGTTGCGGTCCCGATCGTCCTCGTCGGGGTCGCGCTCATCGCCGGCGTGGGAGGCGGGGCGTACGGCGACAATCCGGCCCTCGGTGTCGTCCTGGGTCTCCTGACAGCCCTCTGTTACGCCGGCTACCTCATCATCATCCGCAGAGGCGGGCACGACCTCCGGAGGCCGGCCGGACCGGTCGCGATCGCGACGGCTTCGACGGCGGTCACCGCGATCCTGATCGGACTGGTCGCCGGCGATCTCGACCTTCGCCCTGGGCCGGCCAGCCTCGCGTGGCTCGCGCTCCTCGGGATCACCTCGCAATCGGTCGGCTATCTGCTGATCTCGCTATCGCTGCCGCGTCTACCGGCCGTGCTGACATCGATCATCCTGCTCGCCCAACCGGTCGTCAGCGTCGGCCTCGCGATGGTCCTCCTCGGCGAGGCGCCGTCGACGACGCAACTGGCGGGAGTGGCCCTCGTCGTCGGTGGGATCGCGGTCGCGACGCTCGGCGGGCGGGCCGTCGAATCGAGGTCGAAGCGCCCGGCTATCGCGGAGCTCTGAGGCAGCCTCAGTCGGGCTGGTCGGGATCCAGCGCCGCGGCCTGGCCGTACGGAGCGAGGGTCGGTCCCTCGAGCGGAGCGTCGTCGGGCTCGTCGGCCGTCATCGCGCCCCACTCATGGACGTGCCCCGCCGCCGGCTCGAGCGGGCCGGTGTATGGCGGCAACTCGGACCGCGGCGTATCGCGATCGTGCGTCGTGCCGGGGTCGCCGAGAGCGAAGAGGCGTTGCGAAATGCCGCTCGCGATGAGCTCGCCGGGGATCGACTCGGGCATCCTGTCGGCGCCGACTGCCTGCAGAGCGGGGAGCGCCTCGAACGGCAGGAGAATCGGCCAGCCCGGCGAATCGTCGAACGTCGGCGTCAGGATGGCGCCCGCGGCGGGTCCGTGCGCCTCGATCAGCGACGTCACGGTCTCAGGCCCCACCCAGGTCATCCGCGACGGCCAGATGAGGGCCCCGCTCGTCTCGCGGACGATGCCGGTCGCGACCTCGATGCCTCGGACCATCTGGCCGGCGGGCCCTCGCTCGATCGGGGCCGGCTCGGCGAGCGTGACCGGAGCACCGGCGAGCGCGGCAGCGACGGCACCGTCGGGATCATGTGCCACGACGACGATCGGTGTCGCGCCGCCCGACCATGCGACATCGGCGATCCGTCGAACCGAAGGCATCCCGTCGGCGTCGGCGAGTGCCGATTTGGGGCTTGCGGCGAGGATGATCGCAGCGACGGTCATGTCGGTCCCAGTCTACGTCGGGCCGCGCGCGCGATCCGTGCGAGAATGGCCCGTCCCGAACCCATGGAGATCCGCTCGCCCGTGCCCCACGCTCAGCCCCTCGCGATCCGCAGCGACCTGCGCAATATCGCCATCGTCGCCCATGTCGATCACGGCAAGACCACGTTGGTCGACGCGATGCTTCGCCAGACGGGCACATTCCGCTCGAACGAAACGGTCGTGGACCGGGTCATGGATTCAGGCGATCTCGAGCGGGAGAAGGGGATCACGATCCTCGCCAAGCAGACGACGGTCGACCATGGCGCCGTCCGCCTGAACATCGTCGACACCCCGGGCCACGCTGACTTCGGTGGCGAGGTCGAGCGCTCCCTCCTGATGGTGGATTCGGTCCTCCTTCTCGTCGATGCGGCCGAGGGGCCGCTACCCCAGACTCGCTACGTCTTGCAGAAGGCGATGGCCCGCCACCTGCCCGTCGTTGTCGCGCTCAACAAGATCGATCGATCCGACGCGCGGGCCGGCGAGGTCCTCGACGAGGTCTATGAGCTATTCATGGATCTCGGTGCGGACGGGCAGCAGATCGACTTCCCGGTCGTCTACACGAATGCCAAGCTCGGGACTGCGACCCGATCGCTCGATGAGCCGGGGTCCGATCTGCGCCCCCTCCTCGACGTGCTCGTCGAGGTGACGCCGCCGCCGTCCTACATCCCCGATCACCCGCTCCAACTGCTCGTCACGAATCTCTCGGCGAACGAGTACGTCGGGCGGATGGCGGTCGGGCGGATCTGGAACGGGACGATCCGGACCGGACAGCGAATCACGGTTCTCCGTGAAGAGGCGGACGACACGGCCGGGACCGTCGAGCCGGGCAGGATCGTCACCATCAGCGGGACCGTGACGTCCCTCCAGACCGCGCGAGGGATCGACCGGATCGACATTGCGGAGGCGGGACCCGGCGACATCGTGTCCGTGGCGGGCCTGCCGGAGGTGACGATCGGCGACACCCTGACTGACCCCCTGGACCCACGGCCGCTGCCGCGCCTTGACGTTGACGCCCCGACATTGAGCATGACGTTCGGCGTGAACACCTCGCCGCTCTCGGGCCGCGAAGGAAAGTACGTGACCTCGCGCCAGATCAAGGCGCGACTCGATCGCGAGACGCTGGGCAACGTGTCGATCGAGGTCCGCCCGACCGAGAGCGGCGACACGTTCGAGGTCCGCGGCCGCGGCGAGCTCCAGCTCGCCGTCCTGCTCGAGCAGATGAGACGGGAGGGGTTCGAGCTGACGGCGTCCCGTCCGGAGGTGCTCCTGCGGACCGTCGACGGCAAGGTCCAGGAGCCGTACGAACGAATCACGATCGATATCCCGCCTGACTACATCGGCGCGGTCCAGGAGGCGCTCGCCGACCGGAAAGGCAGGCTCGAGCAGATGACGACCGATGCCGACGGGCGCGTACGGATGGAGTTCGTGCTGCCGGTCCGCGGGCTCATCGGATACCGCGGGCAGCTGCTCACCGACACCCGCGGGACCGCGCTCCTCCACCAGATCGGCGAGGGCTACGGACCGTGGGCCGGCGATGTCACCCACCGAACAAACGGCGTCCTCGTTGCCGACCGGAGCGGGACCTCCAACGCGTACGGGCTGTTCAATCTCGAGGAGCGCGGCGAGCTGTTCATCGGGGCCGGCGTCGAGGTCTACGAGGGGATGATCGTCGGCGAGTGCTCGCGCTCGGGTGACATGAACGTCAACGCGACGAAGACGAAGCAGCTCACGAACATCCGGACCCACTCGCACGACGAGTCGTTGCGCCTCACGCCGCCGCGGCCACTCACCCTGGAGTCGGCGCTCGAGTTCATCGCGGCCGACGAGCTGGTCGAGATCACACCCGCCTCCATTCGCCTCCGGAAGCGCGCCCTGTCGGAGCACGCCCGCCGCCGCGAGAAGAGCCGTCAGGACGACCTCAGCAGCGCCGAGCGGGAGTCCGTCGGGAGCTAGGCGGGCGAAGGGGTCTGTTCGCCCTTATCGCCTGGTGCTACCGTTCGCCTCGGATCTCGCCCTAGAGTCCCTCGCCGCCGTCACCGGGGAGTTTGACGATGCGTCGATCCGTCTCGATCGCGGCGTTGCTGGCCGCGTGTCTGCTGGCCGCGTTCGCTTCGTCGGTGGCGGCATTCCCGCTTTCGACATGCACCCTCACTCTCGAATCGACCGATGGAACGGGCGCGCCGCTCGATACAGCCGTGGCCGGTTCGCAGGACTCGACGGTATCGGATCCGTTCAAGGTCGATTGGGACGGCCAGGTCGCGTACGCCGGATCGACAACGGAGGTGATCAAGAACTACACCTACCACGTCGAGGTCTTCGGGGTCCCGACCCCGATCCGCGGCGGAGACGCGAACGACGACGAGAACACCGACGGTGATGGCTCGGCCAGCGTCAGCTCGAACGCCCCGTTCCGCGTCGCCGGGCTCTACTACGTTTCAGGCGGGTACAAGGGCGAGGGTGGCGAGTGCTCCGGCAGCGGCTGGTTCCAGCTCCAAGGCAACCCGGTCGGGACGCTGCCATGGTTCGCTGGGGTGCTCTTGACCGTGACCGGAGCGCTCGGTGTCATCGCCGGCGCGCGTGGTCACCTGGTCACCTCGATCATCGGCGGCGCTGCGCTCGGAGTCGGGGTCGATCTCCTGCTCATCAGCCACTCGGTCATGCTATTGGCCGAGAACACGCCGTTGGCCGGGTTGGTCCTCGGCGTGGTCCTGGGAACGGCGGTCGGAATTCTCGGCCATCGCCGTCGCCGTCAGGGCGGGCCGGAGCCCGGCACCCCGGAGCCCGCCGCCGACTGAGTGGCGCTATCGCACCACCACGCGCGACTCGTACAGGCACATCGACCGTCCGCTCTTCTCCCAGGTGAACTCGCGCATCGTCTGGTGGACCTTCTCGGCGACCCGGCGTGAGGCGAGGTTCTCAGGGGCGACGATCGACACGACCCGCTCGAACCCGAGCCCGCCAAGGACGAGGTCACGACAGGCGAGGGCCGCCTCGGTCGCATAGCCGCGGCCCCACTCGCGCCGGACGATGTGAAAGCCGATCTCCGGCACGAGCGCGCCCTCGACCGGCTGGAGCATCGGGCCACAGTCGCCGAGGAAGGCGCGGTCGGCAGCGCGCTCGATCGCCCAGAGGCCAAAGCCGTTCCGCTCGTAGCTGTCCTGAGCCCAGCGGATCCACGCCTCGGTCTCGGCCAGCGACTTCGGAGCCGGGTAGTGCTCCATGGCGATCGGGTCCCCGAGCACTGCGAACAGGGAGTCGACGTCGTCGAGGGTGAGCTCGCGAAGAGTCAGGCGCTCGGTTCGGAGAATCATCGTCGGGGCGGTGACACGCAAACAGCCTAGCGGCGAGGCCGCCAGCCCTAGCGGCCCTTCTGCCGACGGCTGGCACCGGCCGTGCGGCTGTGCCACAGGCGGACGAGGACGAAGCCCCACGTCCGGAAGGGCCGCCAGGCGTCGGCGATCGCCATCAGCTGAGCCTCATCAGGCTGAGCCTTGAGGTCGTAGGCCGCCCGGATCGCGGTGCGTGTCTGGGGATCGGAGAGTGGCACGGCGTCGGCAAGCCCGGCACCCCGCAGCAGGACGTGCCCGGCGGACCACTCGCCGATCCCGCGGATTTCGCCGAGGGCGGCCAATGCGTCGTCAAACGGCAGTGCCCGGAGGCGTGCCGTGTCGAGCCGGCCCTCGAGCGCGGCGCGGGCGACCTCGTGCAGGCGACGGAGCTTCTCGGTCCGAAGGCCGTGGGCGTCGTGGACGTCGGTGAGGCTCTGCGGCATGGCAAACGCGTGGAGCCGCTGCCCACCGATCTCGAGCACCTCACCGTGTTCCTTCGCGAGGGCCATCTTGATCGTCGCCGCCTGGCGCATCGAGATCCGGTGGCCGATGATCGCCTGGACGGCGGCCTCGTAGGGGGAGTAGAAGCAGACCGGCCGTAGGTGGTCGAACTCGTCCTGGAAGCGGCCGATGACCGGATCGCGCCGCCCGACCTCCTCCCAGCCGGTCCCGTCGTGGTCGAGCGATAGCGTGCGGGCGACTTGCCCTCGGACGGCGTCGATCGAGACGTCCGGCGACGAGACCTCCACTTCGCCACGGATCCTGTCGCCGTCCTGCCAGACGACCGCCGCGGCGGACCCGGCCCAGCCATCGACCGGAAACGCCAGTGCCAGCCTTGTGTCGTCGCTGGCGAAGCTGCCCTCGGCCGGGGTGAAGCCGCCGAGAAACCGCTGGGACGCGGCAAGGCTGAACCTGCCGAGCGGCTCGATCGAGAACTCGACCATCCGGGGAGTATCGCAGCCGACCCGACGCATGCCCGAACCGGCCGTCGGCCGCCGCCGCGAGCCCGCGGCGTACAATCGCGGCCCATGGCCATCTACCTCGATCACGCCGCGACGACGCCGCTCCGCCGCGAGGCGCTCGACGCGATGCTCCCGTTCCTGACCGAGCATTTCGGCAATCCCTCGAGCGCCCATGCGGCAGGTCGGGTCGCCCGCGCCGCCCTCGACGAAGCCCACGAGCGAGTCGCGACGCGACTTCGCGCCGAGCCACGGGAGATCATCTTCACGTCGGGCGGAACCGAGGCGAACAACCTCGCGATCAAGGGCGCGGCATGGGCCGGCAAGGGGCGCGGTCACCGGATCGTGACGTCGCCGGTGGAGCACCACGCCGTCGCGCACACGCTCAAGTATCTCGAGCGGTTCGGCTTCGAGATCTTCGAGGTGGCCGTCGATCGCTACGGGCGGATCGACCCGAACGAGCTGGACGCGGCGATCACAGACAAGACGATTCTCGTCTCGATCATGCTGGCGAACAACGAGGTCGGCACGGTCCAGCGGATCGCGGAGATCGCCCGGCGTGTCCGGACCCACAAGGGCGTCCTGATGGCGGTCGACGCCGTCCAGGGTGCGCCGTACCTCGACCTCGACGTCGAGGCCCTTGGAGTCGACATGCTGTCGATCGCGGCCCACAAGTTCGAGGGCCCGAAGGGCGTCGGCGTGCTCTATCTCCGCCACGGAACGCACATCCTCGCCCAGCAGCAGGGCGGCACGCAGGAGCGGCACCGCCGCGCTGGAACGGAGAACGTGGCCGGCGCCGTCGGCCTCGCGGCCGCTTACGACCTGTCCTGCGAGGAGCGGCCGGAGACGGTGCGGAAGCTCCGGCGGCAGCGCGATCGGCTCAGGCAGGCCGTCCTGGCCGTCGACGGTGCCGAGCTGACGGGCCATCCGAAGGAGCGGCTGCCTGGCCTTCTGTCGATCATCGCCCGGGACACCGACGGAGCCTCGGTTGCGCTCTCCCTGGATCTCGAGGGGATTGCGTGCTCGGTTGGTTCGGCCTGCACGGCGGGATCGGCGGAGGTCTCCCACGTGCTGTCGGCGATGGGCTACCCGGACGAGGAGGCGCGAGGCGCGCTGCGCCTGTCACTCGGCCGGACGACGACCGACGCCGAGATCGAAACCGCGTGTGACGTCGTCCCCCAGGTCATCGCCTCGATGCGGCAGGGTTCGGCAGCCGTTGCGGCCGATCCGCTCGGCCAGGGCGTGGGCGCGTGAGCAGGATCCTCGTGGCGATGTCGGGGGGCGTGGACTCGTCGGTCGCGGCCGCGCTGGTCGCGGAACAGGGACACGATGCCGTCGGGGTGTGGATGCGCCTCCACGACGTCGCTGACTCGTACTCGGAGTTCAAGAAGAGCTGCTGCTCCGCCGACGCCGCGGACGACGCTCGCCGTGTGGCCGGCCAGCTCGGCATCCCGTTCTACGTGATGAACCTCGAGCGCGAGTTCGATGCCGGCGTCCTCCAGCCGTTCCTGGACGCGTACCTGGACGGCCGCACGCCGAGCCCCTGCGTCGACTGCAACACGTACGTGAAGTTCGGGGCGCTGCTGGGACGGGCACGGCACCTCTACGACTGCGAAGCCGTCGCCACCGGCCACTACGCCCGGCGAGTCGTCGGCGAGGACGGCGTCGCTCGTCTGGCCCGCGCCCGCGATGCCGACAAGGACCAGACCTACTTCCTGTACGGGCTCCGCCAGGACCAGCTCGAGCACGCGCGCTTTCCCCTCGGTGAGCTGACGAAGCCCGAGGTCCGGTCGGTCGCCCGCTCGCTCGGCCTGGTCACCGCCGACAAGCCCGAGAGCCAGGAGATCTGCTTCGTCCCGGGCGGCGACTACCGCGAGGCGCTGCGCGAACGAGCCGGCTGGACGCCGGAGCCGGGACCGCTCCTCGACGTCGGCGGCGACCGGGTAGGGGAGCACCACGGTGCGGCCGCGTACACGGTGGGCCAGCGCCAGGGCCTCGGTGTCGCGCTGGGCGAGCCCAGGTACGTCAGCCGGATCGATCCAGTCACCAACACGATCCAGCTCGGCCGGCGAGAGGACCTCGAGACGACCACGATTGCGCTCGAGCGCGTCAGCTTCGTCGCGGGAGGGCCGCCGCGGATGCACGCGAGCGCGAGCGGCACTGACCGCGGCTTCCGTGCCGAGGCACGCATCCGCCATCGCGCGACGCCGATCCCGGCCACGGTGCGCCCCGCGACGCGAGCCGAGCCGGCCCGCGGCGGACGCTGGATCGTCGAGACGGACGAGCCGGTCTGGGCCGCGGCGCCAGGCCAGGCCTGCGTTCTCTACGACGGCGAGATCGTGATCGGCGGCGGGCGGATCGCCCGCGCCGATGCGGCACCGTCAGAGCTTCGGGCAAGCGCCTGATGATCGGCCCCGCGCCGATCCTGGCCCTCCTGGTCGGAATCTTCCACACGAGCCTCTACGTTCTCGCCCGCGGATCGGCCGGGGGGCAGTTGCCGTTGCTGCTGGTTGCTGCCGTGCTCGGAGCGTGGGCCGGCGACGCGCTCGGCGCCAGACTCGGGATCGACATCCTGCTGATCGGCGACTTCCATCTCGTCTCCGCGTCGCTCGTCGCGTGGGCGGGGATCGGCTTCGTGTCGATCGTCGCGATCCTCGGCCCGACCCGCCGGAAGGCCGGCCCGTGAGCGACTCCAGAACCGCTCCTCGAGCGGCTGAGCCGGGCGGCGGAGGTCGGCAAGGGTGACGATCAGCGGGCCGCGACGTTCGCTCGGGGGCTGGTCCTCGGCGCCCTGGTCGGGGCCGCAATCGCGGGCTCGACGATCTGGCAGCGACGTCACGCCCGGCCGAACGCGCCGACACCGGCGTCGCCAACCTCAGACGAACCAACGACAGCAGAGCCCACGCCGAAGCACGGCTGACGCGTCTCAGATCTCCGGGTGGTCGTAGCACGCCCCGGGTCCATCGATCGCCCGTTCGGTACCATTGCGGCCGATGCCGACGCCTCCCGTCACCCCCGACCCGCGGATCAAGGCGCTGCCCGCGGCCGAGATCCGGCGGCGCTTCCTCGAATACTTCGCCGAGCGTGGCCACACGATCGTCCCGAGCGCCAGCCTCGTTCCGGCCGGCGACCAGACGCTGCTCTTCACCAACTCCGGCATGGTCCAGTTCAAGGACGTCTTCACGGGCGCCGAGAAGCGCTCCTACAACCGGGCCGTCGACTACCAGCGCGTCCTGCGCGTCGCCGGCAAGCACAACGACTTCGAGGAAGTCGGCCGGACGCCGCGGCATCACACGTTCTTCGAGATGCTCGGCAACTGGAGCTTCGGCGACTACTTCAAGCGCGACGCGATCCTCTGGGCATGGGGCTTCCTGACGAAGGACCTGGGAATCCCGCCGGAGCGGCTGGCGGCCACGACCTACACCGACGACGAGGTCGCCTGGAACGTCTGGCGCGACGAGATCGGCCTGCCGCCGGAGCGGATGGCGAAGTGGGGCAACGTCGATGCCGGCGATGACAAGAACTTCTGGCGGATGGCGGAGACCGGGCCCTGCGGTCCGTGCAGCGAGATCCACTTCGACCGCGGCCCGCAGTTCTCGGAGGGGCCGGAGTGCATTCCGGACCACTAGCGAGACCTGCCCGCGCTGGCTCGAGATCTGGAACCTCGTCTTCATGGAGTTCGACCAGCGACCAGACGGGCGCCATCCGCTGCCCTTCACGAGCGTCGACACCGGTCTCGGCCTGGAGCGTCTCGCGAGCGTCCTCCAGCAGGTCCCGACCAACTACGACATCGACATCTTCCAGCCGATCCACGCCCGGATGCGCGAGCTGCTCGGCCACGACCCGGACGCCTTCGAGGCCGAGCGCTTCAGCTACCAGGTGATCGCCGACCACTCCCGGGCAGTGACATTCCTCGTCGCCGACGGTGTCCTGCCGTCGAACGAGGGCCGCGGCTATGTCCTTCGCCGGATCCTTCGCCGGGCGGTTCGCCACGGCCGGCTGCTCGGGCGCCGCGAGCCGTTCATGGCGGAGACCGCGAACGTCGTCATCGATACGATGGGCGAGGCCTATCCGCACCTCGTCGAGCGCCGCGACGAGATCCTTGCGACGATCGGCCGCGAGGAGGCGCAGTTCGGGCGGACGCTCGACGCGGGCACGAAGCCTGCTCGAGGAGGCGCTCGCCGGGCTCGCGGCCACCGAGCGAACGATCGGTCGTCGGCCGGAGGATCTGCCCGCCGACTGCGCCGATCCTGACCGGCGACGTTGCCTTCAAGCTCCACGACACGTTCGGATTCCCGTTCGACCTGACCGTGGAGCTCGCGGCCGAATACGGGGTCGCGCGTCGATCGGGCGGGTTTCGAGGCGGCCCTCGCTGAGCAGCGCGAGCGCAGCCGGAGCGGCAAGAAGGCGGCGCTGTCGAAGCAAGCCGAGATTGCCGCGCTCTACGGCGCGATCCAGGGCCGTGCGGGAGACAGCCAGTTTCTCGGCTACGAGACGACCGAGGCGCAGGGTCGCGTCGTCGCGATCATCCGCGACGGCATGGAATTCGACGAGCTGACCGGCCAGGGCGAGGCCGAAGTCGTCCTCGATCGGACGCCCTTCTACGCCGAGGGCGGCGGCCAGATCGGCGACCGCGGCGAGCTGCGCGAGGCGGGCGGCGGCTCCTCGCTCTTCGCCGTCAGCGACACGCAGCGACCGCTCGGGGGGCTGATCGTCCACCGCGGGATCCTCCACGGTCGGCTTCGGGTCGGTGAGACGGTCGACGCCGTTGTGGACGCCGAGCGTCGGGCCGACACGATGCGCAACCACACGGGGACGCACCTGCTCCACCGCGCGCTCCGCAATGTCGTCGAGCGAGAGCGCCCGACAGGCGGGCTCCCTCGTGACCCCCGACTACCTCCGGTTCGACTTCCCGTTCGATCGGGCGCTGGAGCGGGACGAGATCGCCGGAATCGAAGCGGAGGTCCGGCGAATCATTCGCGAGGACCGGGCGGTCACTCCCACGTACACGACCATGCAGGAGGCGATCGATGCAGGCGCCGATGCCTTCTTCGATGAGAAGTACGGCGAGACCGTCCGGACGGTTCGGGTGGAGGGCTACAGCCACGAGCTCTGCGGCGGGACGCACTGCCGGGCGACCGGTCAGATCGGGGGCTTCGTGATCACGGGCGAGCGAAGCATCGGCTCGGGCATGCGACGGATCGAAGCGCTGACGGGGGCCGGCGCCGATGGCTGGCTCGACGAACGCCGAGCGATCCTGGGACAGGCCACCGAGGCGGCCGCTGCGCAGTCGGCGGAGCTCCTTCCAGATCGGATCCGGGCGCTGCAGGACGAGCTTCGCGAGACACGGCGACGGCTCAAGGCGGGTGGGGGAGCGGGCCTCCCGAAACCGGGCGAACTCGCGGCAACGGCCGAGGAGGTAGCCCCAGGCGTCCGCCTCGTGAGCTTCGCCGGGCCGTACGAGTCGATCGACGCGCTCAAGGGCGCGGCCAAGGACGTCCGCGGCGTGCTCGACTCGGGCGTCATCGCGCTCGGCCTCGATGCGGACGAGCCGCAGATCTTCGTGACGGTGAGCGACGACCTTGTCGGCCGCGGAATCTCCGCCGGCGATCTCGTGAAAGCGGCGGTCGGCGCGATCGAAGGCCGCGGCGGCGGACGGGCCGAGATGGCGCAGGGCAAGGGCTCGCGGCGCGAGGGGCTTGGCGACGCCCTCGCGGCAGTCGCCGCGTCGCTCCGAAACGGCTCGTCGCACGACAGGTGACAGGACGAGCTGGAGGCAGGGCGGCGGTCCTGGCAGCGCTGTCGGCCGCGACTGGGTGCATGCCCGGACCGGGGCTGATCTGAATGGCCTTCTGGCGGAAGATCCTCCAGCGTGACACGGACCAGGCCCTCGCCATCTGCACCGCCCTCGATATCGGGACGGAGTTCGCCAAGGCGCTCGTCTTCGAGATCGGCGAGGACGGTCACGGCACCGTCCGGGGGGTGGGGCGGAAGCGACAGGGTCTCAGCCACATGCAGTCCGGCACGGTCGCGGACATCGCCGCGGTCGTCGACAACTGCGCGGTTGCCCTCCAGGAAGCCGAGGAGATGGCGGGCTTCCGGCCGAGCCAGGTCGTCGTCGGGATCGCCGGCGAGCTCGTGAAGGGCTTCACGACGACCCACAGCCAGGAACGCAAGAAGCCGGATCAACCGATCAGCGAGGGCGAGCTCCAGAAGCTGATCGACCTCGTCCAGCGCGAGGCACTCCGTGAAGCCGAGCGCTCGATCACCTGGGAGACCGGCCTCCCGAACGTCGATGTCCGGCTCGTCCACGCTGCGGTCGTGGGCGCAGCGATCGACGGCTACGCGCTCACGAACCCCGTCGGGTTCCAGGGCCGGCACGTGAAGATCGGGATCTTCAATGCCTTTGCCCCGCTGGTTCACCTCGGCGCGCTGCAGAGTGTCGCGAGCCAGCTGGACCTCGAGCTCCTCGAGGTCGTCGCCGAGCCGTATGCCGTCGCCCGCGTCCTGGGCTCCGATACGGTCCGTCAGGCGGGGGCGCTCTTCGTCGACGTCGGCGGCGGCACGACGGACGTCGCGCTCGTTCGATCCGGCGGCATCGAGGGGACCCGGATGTTCGCGCTCGGCGGTCGTGCATTCACGAAGTCGCTCGCCGATCGTCTCGATCTCCCGTTCCCGCGGGCCGAAGCGGCGAAGGTCGACTACGCCCGCGGCCTCACCGTCGAACGGCGCGACGAGATCGCCGCGATCGTCGCCGACGACGTCGAGGTCTGGGCCGCAGGCGTGGAGCTCGTGATGGAGGAGCTGGGCGGTGGCGACCTGCTTCCGAGCAAGATCTACGTCTGCGGCGGTGGGTCGCGGCTGCCCGAGATCCGCGAGGCGCTGGCCTCAGACCGCTTCTGGAAGAGCCTGTCGTTCGCCAGGCCGCCGGAGGTGATCGTCATGGCGCCGGACCAGGTCGAGACGATCTCCGATGCCACGAACCTGCTGGTCGACCAGCAGGACGTGACACCGCTCGGCCTCGCCTACCAGGCAATCGAGCTCCAGACGACCGAGGATCCCCTCGACGCCGCCCTCCGGCGGGTCCTCCGGGCGATGAAGGTCTAGGCTGACGGCAATGGCGACCGGCACCGTCTACCTCGACGTCGACGACGAGATCACCTCCGCCGCAGCCCGGATCCGCGGGTCCGAGGCGACGAAGGTGGCGCTCGTCATCCCGTATGGCTCGCGGATCGCGACATCCCGGATGAACTTCCGGCTCCTTTCGCGCGAGGCGGTCGTCAACAACCGGCGCCTGTCGATCGTCGCGACCGATCCGGCGACGCGGGCCCTCGCGGCGTCGGCCGGCCTGCCGGTGTTCGCAAGCGTCGCCGAATGGGACGCCGCGGCTCCGGTGAGTGGCGACACGAGCGTCGGCGCGACGACCGGGGCCGACGCGTCCACCGGCGAGGCCGGCGCGGCCATCGTCGCCGCGGCGGTTATCGCGCAACCCCCGCCGACAGGTTCTCGATCGCGGAAGAAGGCTCCCGTCCCTGATGAGGCGCCGACCCTGGGCCTGCCCGCGGCTGCCGTCGCGGCCGCCGGTACCGCATCGGCGGCAGCGTCGGGGTCGGCGGTGGGAGCAACCCCCAAAGCGGCCGCGCCTCCCGTGAAGCTGCCGTCCGGCACGCCACCACCCGTCCGCACGACGCCCGTGAGTGACCGTACCTCCGTCGTCAGGACCCGCTCGATGCCACGGATCGGCGGCCCAGCAATCGTCATTGCCGCGGCTGTGGTGCTGGCCATCGTCGTCGCAGGCGTCGGCGCGTATGTCTTCCTGCCTTCGGCTGAGATCGTCGTGACGCCGCGCGAGGAGCCGGTCTCGATCGCCCTCGTCATCCGCGCCGACCCCGACGTCGCCGCCCCCGATGCCACGGCCAACGTCGTCCCGGCGGATCGCCTTGAGATCCCGGTCACGGCGTCAGATACGTTCCCAGCCACCGACAAACGGGTGGAGGAGAAACAGGCCAGTGGCGAAGTCGAGTTCCGGAGCTTCAACACGGCGTCCGAGAACACGATTGCCAAGGGCAGCGTTGTCTCAACCGAGGGAGGGATCAGGTTCCAGACGACGGCCGCTGTGACCCTGCCGAGGGCTGTCGTTATCCCCCCGAACGAGATCCGGCCATCGGTCAGGACAGTCGGCATCGTCGCGGCGAAGGCCGGGACCGCCGGAAACGTGCCGGCAAACGCGGTCACGGTCATTCCGCCCGCCGAGGAACCGACGTTGACGGACGTCCGAAACCCTGGCGAGACAACCGGTGGAACTCACGAGGAGTTCCCGCGGATCAGCCAGGAGGACGTCGACGCGGCCATGACGTCGCTCCAGTCACAGCTGGCAGAAGAGTTCGACACCGCCCTGACCGATGGCGCGGGCGCCTCGTCGGACGTGACTGTCTTCGCCGAGACCGCGGTGCTGGGCGAGGCCACCCCGACGCCCGACCCGGCGACGCTCGTGGGCAAGGAGCAGGAGTCGTTCGAACTTGCGCTGAATGCGACAGGCACCGTGATCGCCGTCGACGCATCGCCGGTAGTAAACATCGCCGAGACGCGACTCCTGGCGAACATCGGACCCGACCACCGTCTTGTCGAAGGTTCGATCGAGATCCTGCCTGGTGACCCAACCGTGGCGAACGGCGAGGTTTCCTTCCCGGTGACAGCCGAGGCCGCACGTGTCCGGATCCTCGATCCAGCCGAGCTCCTCACCCTTGTCCAGGGCCAGTCGATCGCCGACGCGCGCACGATCCTTGGCGAATACGGTGTCGCCGAGATCACGCCCTGGCCCGACTGGGTGTCGGCGATCCCGGGGATCGACTCCAGGGTGACGCTCGTGATCGTCGGCCAGACAGATCAGGCGGGGGAGGGCGCTCCGGGCCCGTCCGGCACGTCACGGCCCGCGGGTGCCGCGACACCGACAGCTACCGCCCGCCCGCCGGCGGCGAGCGGCTCGCCGGGGACCAGTTCGCAGTCCAGTCCAGCGTCGCCTCCCGCCAGCGCCGCGCCGTGAGTCGAATCCTCGGGGCGGATCTTGGCGAGCGGCGGATCGGGCTTGCGGTGGCGGACCGCGACGGTGGTCGGGCCGTCGCGCTCGTCACGCTGCGGCGTTCGACGGCCGCCAAGGAGGCGGCGGCGATCGCGCGGATTGCCGAGGAACAGGGGGCGGACGAGCTCGTCGTCGGGCTGCCGCTGCATGCCTCCGGTGACGCCGGGACGCAGGCCGAGATCACCCGCGCCTGGATCGCCATGCTGGAACCGCTCGTTGGCCTCACAATTACCCTGCGGGACGAGCGGCTGACCAGCCACCTCGCGGAGCAACGCCTCGGCCCGATGAAGCGGGGGCGCTCCGGCGGCCCACCGAGCCGGACCCAGCGCGACGCCTACCGAGGCCGGGTCGATCGCGAAGCGGCCGCGATCATCCTCCAGGACGAACTCGATGCGCGTGCCGCGAACCGGGCGAATGGGGGAATGGACACTGACGACGGTATGAAGAGGGCACGATGACCATCCGCTCCGGCGGACGACCTCGCGACGCACGACAGGCCCACCCGGCCACCGAGGACCCCCACAGTCAGCCATGGGAACCGGACTACCGGCGACCGGCGACCAACGGGTACGGCTCGAACGGTGGGGGATACGGGCGTCGGGGGCGCAGCGGGGGTGGGATCGGTGGGGTTCTCAAGTTCCTGCTATTCGCGCTGATCCTCGCGGCCATCGTGCTGGCCGCTCTCCTCACCGTCCTGCGACCACTCGTCCGCGGCGCCGTGATCGACTGGGCAGCCGACTCCCCGGGCGCCCTCGGGATCGAGTTCGTCGCCGACCTGGTGCGCGAGGACCTTGGAGCGAACCTGACGGAACCGGCGTCGCCGGACAGCGATCAGGTCCCGTTCGTCATCGGGTCCGGTGAAAGTGCGACGACGATCGGCATGCGACTCGAGGAGGAGGGGTTCCTCAAGGATCGCCGCGCCTTCGTCCTGCTCGCCGTTGAACGCGACCTCACCGGCCGCCTCAAGACGGGCGAATTCATCCTCCGCCGATCGATGACGCCCGACCAGCTCGTCGTCGCCCTCCTCGATCCGCCGGCCGTGGCCCAGGTGGACATCGATCTGCGGACCGGCCTCAGGCTGGAGCAGGTAACGGCCAAGCTCCAGACCATCGACGGGCTGACGATGGATCCGCGCGAGTTCTACGAATTGGCGAAGCACCCGACGGCGGACCTGCTCGCCGACTACGACTGGCTGGAACTGCCGGAAGGGGCGTCGCTCGAGGGCTATCTCTGGCCAGCCAGGTATCGCGTCCTGCCGGACACGACCGGCGAGGAGCTCGTCCGCCTGATGCTCGACCGATTCCGCGTCGCGATCGAGGGGCGGATGACCGTCCCGGCCGAGCGCGGGATGTCGTTCTACGAAGTCCTGACACTCGCGTCGCTCGTCGATCGCGAGGCGATTCTCGATGAGGAGCGGGCGCTGATTGCCGGGGTCTATCAGAATCGGCTCGACGGCAAGCTGGGCCATGGCCTCCTGCAGGCCGACCCGACCGTCATCTACGCGTTCGACACGGTGGAGCTCGACAAGCTCGACTTCGCCCGCTGGCTCGAATACAACTTCTGGAAGGTCCCGGAGGACATCGCCCTCAAGGACATCGCCCTGCCGCCGGAGCTCCAGGGCTATCACACGTACCAGGTCGAGGGGCTGATCCCTGGTCCGATCAGCACGCCGACGCTCGCCTCGATCGATGCCGCGCTGGCTCCGGACACCACGGAGGGCTACGTCTTCTTCCTCGCGAAGCGCGACGGCTCGAACGGCCACGCCTTTGCCAAGACCCAGAAAGAACACGACGCCAACCGCGTCCAGTACGGCTACTAGTGGCGGCCCAGCGGCCGGGCCACCCGGGCCCCGCGGACTTCGCGTCCGCACCCACGTCCGCAGATCTCGGGCGATGGTTCGAATCTGATCGCGCGGCCCGAGCGGGCCGGTTGGATCGGCTCCGGGCCAGATTCGCGGCCCACGACGTCGAGGGCTACTTCGGCGTCCGCCGCGAGAACACTCGATACCTCACCGGCTTCGCGCTCGGGGACGGCGAAGAGAAGGTCGCGGGCCACTCCGGCCAGTTCCTCGTCGGCGCCGAGGAGGTCGTCGTCATGGCCGATTCGCGCTACACGATCCAGGCGAATCGAGAAGCACCTGGCGCCCGGATCGAGGACGCGGGCTATGACCTGCCGGGGGCGTGGGCTCGGCTCGTCGCATCCATCGGGGCCAGGCGGGTCGCGGTAGAGGCCGGCTTCGTGGCGCATGCGCTCTGGCGCCGACTCGAGGCAGCGGCCCCGGACGTTGAGCTCGTCCCCGTGGAGGGCTGGATCGAGGCGGATCGGGCGACGAAGGAGCCGGCCGAAGTCGAGCGGATCGCCGCCGCCTGCGCCGTTGCCGATCGGGCGCTTGCCACGCTGCTGCCGGATATCCGGGCAGGCGCACGCGAGCAGGAGCTCGCCCTTCGCCTCGAGTGGCTGCTGAGGAGCGGTGGCGCCGAAGCGGTCGCCTTCGATCCGACCTGCCTCGCCGGACCGCAGGCGGCCCTGCCGCACGGCTCGCCCGGGGACCTGCCTCTCGTAGAGGGCGCCGTCGTGCTGTTCGACTTCGGGGCCCAGGTCGCGGGATATCGGAGCGACATGACCCGGACGCTGTTCGTCGGCGAGCCGAGCGAGCGTGACCTCGGGGTGTACGAGGTCGTTCGCATGGCACAAGCGGCCGCGATCGAGCAGATCGAGGCTGCCGTCGGAGGCGAGAACGACCTTCCGTCCGGTCGCGACCTCGACGCCATCGGTCGCGGCGTGATCGAGGCCGACGGCAGGTGGCCGGCCTACGGGCACGGCCTTGGTCATGGGATCGGCCTCGCGACCCACGAGGCGCCGTCACTCAGCCGCTCCGCCACGGACGGGCCGCTCCCGTCGCCGACGGTCTTCTCCGTCGAGCCCGGCATCTATCTCGAAGGCCAGACGGGCGTCCGGATCGAGGACCTCGTCGTGCTCGACGCTGGTGCCGGCCGCGTGGAGCTGCTGACCCAGTTCCCGCGGGACGTCCTGGTCGTCGGCGGCTAGCCGGCTCGCTCCGGGTACAATCGGGCGCGATCTCCATCCCGCCGGTCTGTGCGTCGCCCGTGCGCGACCCATCGGCGCCGCTCCAGGAGCCAACACCGACATGATCAGTACAGGCGAACTGCGCAAGGGTGTCGCCATCGAGCTCGACGGTGAGCTCTGGCAGATCCTCGACTATCACCACATCAAGATGGGTCGCGGCTCGGCCCAGGTTCGGATCACGCTCCGCAACATCAAGCGCGGCCAGACGGTGGAGCGGTCCTTCCAGGCCGGGACGAAGTGGCCGCGGGCGTCGATGGAGAAGCGCCCGGTCCAGTTCCTGTACCGCGACGGCGACGACTTCCACTTCATGGACAACGACACGTACGACCAATTCGTGCTGACGGCGGCACAGCTCGGTGACGCTGCCGTCTACATGAAGGACGGGATGACGCTCGACCGGACGAGCTACCAGGGCGAGACGATCGGGGTCGAATTGCCGGTAACCGTCGACCTCGTCGTGGCCGAGACCGAGCCCGGCTTTGCCGGCGATACGCAGACCGGTGCGCGCAAGAACGCCACCACCGAGACCGGCCTTGTCGTCCAGGTGCCGATCTTCGTCGAGACAGGCGACACGATCCGCGTCGACACGCGGACCGGTGAGTACCAGACCCGGGTCTGAACGGTTCGCCTCGCCGCGCCGTGGCCCTGGTCCGCCAGCCGGACCAACGGACGAGCGGGGCGGACGGACGACGCGGATTCGCCGCAATTCACGGCATCTCCACCGCGATTTGGTCCGCCAGCGGGACCAAGTGGCGAATGACGCCGGCCGGCAGGCTCCGATCCGAGCGCTCCGTCGTCCGTTGGTCCGCCAGCGGGACCACGCGCAACTGAGCGCCGCAGCGGGCATGATGTCGAGGTGACCAGCTCCGATCGACCCAGCGGCATGCTCCCCGGCTGGGACGCCACGCAGCCCGACGATGCGTCCGGACCGAGCGGGTCCGACTCCGGCCGTCGCGAGCACGCCGCCGGGGACGTTCGGCCTCCGGATCCTCGGCGTCAGCGAGGTCACGCGCGCCGTTCGCGAAGCCATCCGCGCGCAGGAGGGCCTCCGTGACATCTGGGTCGAAGGGGAGGTCGGCCGGGTGACCGTCAGCTCAGCGGGCCACGCATATTTCACGCTCAAGGACGATCGCAACGCCCTCCAATGCGTCTGGTTCCGCGATGAGCGGGTCCGATCGGCGTTTCAGCCGCAGGCAGGCCTCCGGATCGTGGCGCATGGCCGCGTCGACCTGTTCGAGCCGCAGGGCGCGCTCCAGCTGTACGTCGAGTCCATCCAGCCAGCGGGCTTTGGCGACCTGACGCTCCGCTTCGAGGCGCTCAAGGCGCGGCTGACACAGGAAGGGCTGTTCGACACAGCTCGCAAACGACCACTGCCTCCCCGGCCGACGACGATCGGCGTCATCACGAGCCCGACAGGCGTCGTCTGGCGCGACATCGGCCACGTCCTGGCTCGCCGCTGGCCCCTGACCCAGGTCGTCCTCGTCGCGTGCCAGGTCCAGGGCGACGACGCGCCGACCAGCATCGTCGCCGCGTTCCGCCGCCTGGAGCGCTGGATCGACCAGAGCCGGCGCGAGGGACACCCGGACGACGCCCCCCAGGTGACGATCCTCGCCCGCGGCGGCGGCAGCCTCGAGGATCTCTGGTCGTTCAACGACGAGCGCGTCGTCCGTGCCGTCGTCGCTCACAGCGTGCCGGTCGTCTGCGGTGTCGGGCATGAGGTCGACGTCACCCTCGCCGACTTTGCTGCCGATGTCCGTGCGCCGACGCCGTCCGCCGCCGCGGAGCTCGTCGTCCCGGACCGGAGCGAGTGGGAGAAGGCCTTCCGCCGGGCAAGCGAGCGGATCGCATCGGCAACGAGCGTCCGTCTGGGCGCGCTCCGGCGCGACCTCGACGCGGAGCGGCGCGCCCTCGATCGGCTGGACCCGCTCGCCCAGCTCGCTGCCTCGCGCGAGCGTGTCGGTCTGCTGCTGGACCGGGGGGTCCGCGTGATCGAGGGGACGCTGGGCCGCCGACGTGTCGCCCTCGACGCCACTGCCGCGGCGTTGCCGCAGCTCGCCACCGCTCGGCTGCGGCGGGCCCGATCCGACCTCGATGCCGCCGGGGCAGCGCTTGCGGTGCTCGATCCGCAGCGGACGCTCGAGCGAGGCTACGCGATCGTTCGTCGAGCGACGGACGGAGCGATCGTGCGCGCGCCGGCCGAGGCGCCGCCCGCCACACCGCTCACGCTTCGGGTCGCCGACGGCGAGATCGCCGCGACCGTGGATCCGTCGAGGTGACCGACCTCATCTGGGTGGCTGCCATCGCAGGGCTCGTCCTCGTCGTCGGGATTCGCCTTGGTATGCTCGTCGCGCCCCGCCTCAACCGCTGGACCGAGCGCGAAGTCGAGGAGCCACGTGACGACCGGTCAGCCTGAATCCATCGACGCCCAGATTGCCGCCCTGCCGTTCGATGCCGCCTTCACCGAGCTCCGGCAGGCGATCGAGGAGCTGGAGGCGGGCGGGCTGGCGCTCGAGGAATCGATCGCCAGGACTGAGCGCGCGGTGGCGCTCCAGCGGCACTGCGAGCGGCTCCTCAACGATGCGGAGCTCCGCGTCAAGCAGCTGCTCACCCGGCCTGGCGGCGGTCTCGAGGCCCGGGACCTGCCGAGCGCCGAGGCGGCGATCCCGGACTAGCGCCCGGAATGGTGCCTACGCCTACGCCGGCCGGACGTTCAGGTTGAACCGGAAGACGTTGTCCGGGTCGTAGCGGCGTTTCGTGGCGGCCAGGCGCGCGAATCGTTCCTCCCCGAACGCTGCCCGGACTCGTTCGTCGGTCTCGTCGGCTGACGCGTAGTTCGCGTAGCCGGCGCCGCTGTACGACCAGGGCCGGAGCACCTCGGCGACCTCGCGCGACCAGGCGATCGCCCGCTGGTCGTCTTCGCTCGACTGCCAGATCGTGACGACCGTCGCGTTCCACCTCGCCCCGCGTTGCCCGAACGCCGCCCCGCCCTCCGGTTCGTTGCGCGCGACCCCGACGATCGCCTCGAGGAGGAAGAACGCATCGGGGACCGGCGACCGTCGGATCTTTTCGACCAGCAAGGCCAGCAGCTCGGTGTCGAGCGAGCGCAGGAAGTGGCCCTTCCAGTAGTGCCGTAGCCCGAATTCGAGCCGCCCGTTCATCCCCTGGAGGTCGACATACGAGCGAGCAACCGCCTCGTCGACGACGATCGGAAGGTCCCGACGTAACGGCGCGACGATGCGTTCTGCTTCCTCCGCGGAACCCGGGTAACCGAAGCCGACGGTCACATGCAAGCCGGTTTCCGCGTTATTCCCGAGAAGAAGGATCGGTGCGAACGCTGGTGGGCCCCCGTCGAGAATCTCGAGGACGCGCCTCCGAACCGCATCGGCCGCGTCGATCGGATATCTGATGTATCCGCCGTACACGCTCGTCACCGGCGTGAGCCGGAGGTCGAAGCGGGTCACGACGCCGAAGTTGCCACCACCGCCGCGCAATGCCCAGAGAAGCTCGGGATCACCGTCGGGACCGGCCGTCACGACGGTCCCGTCGGCGGTCACGACCTCCGCCGAGACGAGGTTGTCGCAGGTCAGCCCGGCGATCCCGAGCAGCCAGCCCACGCCGCCGTTCAGCGTCAGACCACCCACCCCCGTGTCCCCGAACGTTCCGCCCGGCACTGCCAGCCCGACCGCCTGAGTCGCGCTGTCGACGTCTTCCCAGAGCGCGCCGCCCCCGACCCGCGCGATCTGCCGCTCCGCATCCACGGTCACCGTCCGCATCCGGTCCAGGGATACGACGACCGCGTCGTCGGCGACGCTGTGGCCGGCAACGCTGTGGCCGCCGCCGCGCACCGCGATCGGGAGGCCGAGCCCGCGGGCGTATCGCACCGCACCGACGACGTCCTCCGTCGTCGCGCACGAAAGGATGCAGGCCGGATGCCGGTCGATCGTCCCGTTGAACGATTGGCGCGCCTCGTCCCAGCCCGGGTCGCCCCGACGGATGATCGAGGCGGTCAGGGACGAGGCGGATTCTTCGGCGGTCGTCACGCCTCTCACGATGCATCCATCGCGATCGGTGTCAAGATGTGCCGGACGCCGCTCATGGCGGTGCGACGTTCGGGCATCACGCCCGGATCAGTCAATCCGTCCTCTATCAAGCACCAGTACCCTCATCCCCAGGAGCCACCCCGCGTGCCCATCCTCCCGACGCTCCATGGCCCGGCTGACCTGCGTGGCCTGACAGAGGCCCAGCTCGAACACCTCGCCGCCGAGATCCGCGAGACGATCATCGCGACGGTCGCCACGACCGGCGGACACCTCGGCAGTTCGCTCGGTGTCGTGGAGCTGACGATCGCCCTTCATCGCCTGCTCGAGTCGCCGCGCGACCGGATCGTCTGGGACACCGGCCACCAGGCGTACCCGCACAAGCTGCTGACGGGCCGCTTCGAACGGTTCGGGACGCTGCGCTCGATCGGCGGCGTCGGGGGCTTTCCGCGACGCTCCGAGTCGGAGCACGACGTGTTCGACGGGGGCCACGCGGGAACCGGATTGTCGATCGGGCAGGGACTGGCGACCGCCCGCGACCTCCGCCACGGGCTCGAGCGGATCGCGGTCGTCGTCGGCGACGCCGCGATCACCAGCGGGCTCAGCCTCGAGGCGCTCAACGACATCGGCCAGCGGAAGACGCAGCTCCTGATCGTCCTGAACGACAACGAGATGTCGATCAGCCCGACGGTCGGCGGCCTGTCGAAATACCTGAGCCAGATCAAGCTGTCGGGGACCTGGCAAACGAGCAAGACCGCCTACGACGACTTTGTCGGCCGCATCCCCGTGATCGGCCCGACGGCCCGCGAACTCGGCCAGCGGCTCCGCCACTCCGTTGTCAGCTTCGCCCAGGCCGGGCGCCTGTTCGAGGATCTCGGCATCACCTACATCGGGCTCATTCCGGGTCACGACATCCGCGCCCTGCTCTCGACGTTCAGCCAGGCGCTCGAGCTGAAGGGTCCGGTCATCGTCCACGTCCGGACCCAGAAGGGCCGCGGGTTCACGCCGGCCGAGACCGACCAGATCGGGTTTCACGGGGCCGCGTTGCCACCGATGACCGTGCCGCCGCCGAGCAACGGGAACGGCGCCTCGGCGCAGGCCGGGCCGGTCGCGGTGAATTCGACGACGATGCCGACCGAGTCGATGGCGGACGACGCCGCTCCGCCGACCGCCATCCTCGCTCCGAAGAAGCATCCGAACTACACGGCGGTCTTCGCCTCCGAGCTGATCGAGCTCGCCCGACATGATCGGCGCATCGTCGGGATCACGGCGGGCATGCCGACCGGCACCGGGATGTCGAAGTTCCAGGCGGAGTTTCCGGATCGCTTCGTCGACGTCGGCATCGCCGAACAGCACTCGATGGCCCTGGCGACCGGCCTCGCGATGGGCGGTATGCGGCCCGTCGTCGCCCTCTATTCCACGTTCCTCCAGCGGGCGTTCGATCAGACCGTCCACGACGTCTGCCAGAACGACCAGCCGGTCCTGTTGGCCGTCGACCGCGCCGGGCTCGTCGGCGAGGACGGGACGAGTCACCAGGGCATGTTCACGATCCCGGCGCAGCGCCAGCTCCCGAACCTCATCCTTGCCTCCCCGAAGGACGAGCAGGAGCTCCGCTCGCTGCTCCGAACGGCGCTCGCCCAGGATCACCCCTTCGCGCTCCATTACCCGCGCGATCCGGGCTTCGGGCTTGCCCCGATCGAACCGACGATCCTGCCGATCGGACGGGGCGAGGTCCTTCGTGAAGGAAGTGATCTGCTGTTCGTCGGATTCGGGCCGATCGTCGCCCGTGCCGTGGAGGCCGCCGATGCGCTCGCCCGCGACGGCTGGTCGATCGGGGTCGTCAACGCCCGGTTCGCGAAGCCGCTGGATCGTGATCTGATCATCGAGCAGGCGCGCGGCAAGAAGCTCGTGGTGACGTTCGAGGAGAGCATCACGACGGGTGGGTTCGGATCCGGCGTCCTGGAGGCGTTCGAGGAAGGCCGGCTGACAGACCCGACACTCCGCGACATCCCAGTCAGGATCATCGGCATCCCGGGTGAGAAGTTCGTCGACCATGGCTCGGTGGCGGACCTGCGCGTCCTGCTGCGGCTCGACGCGGCCGGGCTCGCGGCGCAGGTGGCCGAGACGCTGGCGGAGATCGGGGCGGCCGTCCCCGACGCGGCCGTCGGGCACGCCGCCACGGGGTAGCGAGCGGCGAGCAGTTCCCGCGTCATGGGCGCCAACGTCGGTGAGCCGCGGTGAAGCGGGCTGTGCCACGATAGTCGGGTGAGCCCGACCTCCACGTCGCCACGGAAGCCGGCACGCCGACGACTCGACCAGCTGCTCGTCGAGCGCGGCCTCGTCGACACTCGGGCGAAGGCGCAGGCGCTCCTGCTCGCCGGGCGAGTCAGGGTGGGGGAGGGGGACGCGGCCCGCCTCGATCGCAAGGCCGGCGACCTCGTCGACGCGATGACGCCGCTGGCCGTGACGGAACGCGAGCCGTACGTCAGCCGCGGGGGCCACAAGCTCGCGGCGGCACTCGACGCGTTCGGGATCGAGCCGTCTGGTCGCATCTGCCTCGACGTCGGCGCGTCGACGGGCGGTTTCACCGACGTACTCCTCAAGCGAGGCGCAAGCCGCGTCTACGCCGTGGACGTCGGGCGCGGACAACTCGCCGAATCGCTCCGTCGCGACGAGCGTGTCATCTCGATGGAGCGGATGAACGCGCGTCTGCTCGGCCCCGGTGTGCTGCCCGAGCCGATCGACCTCGCGGTCATCGACGTGTCGTTCATCTCGCTGGCACTCGTGCTTGGCCCAACCGCGGCCACGCTCCGGCCCGGGCCGGATGCGCCGATCGTCGCTCTCGTCAAGCCGCAGTTCGAGGCGGGCCGTGGCAGGACGGACCACGGCGTCGTCCGGGACCCGGCCGTCCATCTCGAGGTCCTCGAGCGGGTCGTTGCCGTCGCCGCGGAGCTGGGACTCGGCGCGATCGATGTCATCGCCTCGCCGATCCTCGGTCCGGAGGGCAATCGCGAGTTCCTTGTCCAGTTCCAGTCGGCGCCGGGCGGGGCGGACCTGGGCGATCGGATCAGGCGGGCGACCCAGCCATGAGCGTCGCCCGGATCGGCTTCGCCTACAACCCCACGAGCGAAGCCGCGGTCGAGCTCCGGGAGCGAGCGGCCGGCTGGTGCCGGATGCGCGGGATCGAACACTGGGCCGCCCAGGCGCAGGACTTCGAGGCCCTGTGCTCCGAGCTGCCGGCGACCGACATCCTCGTCGTCCTCGGCGGCGACGGGACGTTCCTGCGGGCGGCCCGGGCGGTGATCGAGGTCGACGTCCCGCTGCTCGGAATCAACCTCGGCAAGGTCGGGTTCCTCTCGAAGGCCGAGGCGAATGAGCTCGAGGCGGTCCTCGGCCGACTCGTCGCGGGCGAATACGCGATCGACGAGCGGATGGCGCTCGAGGCCCGAATCCTGCCTGCCGGTCGCGACGGCGCAGGCACTCGACACCATGCCCTGAACGACGTCGTGATCGCCAGGGGTGCCCTCGCCCGGGTCTGCCGTCTCGACGTCGCGATCGGCCCGTCGCACCTGGCGACGTTCATTGCCGACGGGCTCGTCGTGTCGAGCCCGACCGGCTCGACCGGCTACTCGTTCAGCGCCGGCGGCCCGGTCGTCGACCCGCTCAGCCGGAATCTGATCGTGACACCGATCGCGGGCTACCTGTCGGCGATCCGCTCGGTCGTCGTCGGTCCCGAGCAGATCGTCCGCTGCCGGGTCGTCGATGCGCATGAGGCCCTCGTGAGCATCGACGGTCGCGAGGACATCCCGATCGCGGTCGGCGACGTCGTCGAGGTGCGGGCCCTCGACCGCCCGATCCGTCTCGTCGAGCCGAAAGGTGCCCAACCGTTCTGGGACCTGTTCCGCCACAAGGTCGAACTGCTGCCATCGTGAGCGCCGGCCGGCTTCTCGAGATCTCCGTCGCGGACCTCGCCCTGATCGAGCGGCTCCGGCTCGAGCTCGCACCTGGACTGAACGTCTTCACCGGTGAGACCGGCGCCGGCAAGAGCCTCCTGATCGATGCCCTCGGTCTCGCCACGGGTGCCCGGGCCGATACGACCCTCGTCCGCCACGGGGCCGACGCCGCCCGCGTGACGGCGCTCTTCGACCGGCTTCCGGAGCCCCTCATCGCCGTCCGCGAGGTGGCAGCGAACGGACGATCCACGGCCCGGCTCGACGACGAGGCGGTGACCGCTGCCCGCCTCGCCGATGTCGCCGGAGCGCTCGTCGAGATCCACGGCCAGCACGACCAGCAGCGGCTCCTCGACGAGCGCTGGCAACGCGACCTGCTCGACGCGTTCGGCGGCCACGCCGGGCTTCGTGAGGCAATGGCCGACGCCGTGGATCGCTGGCGGGCGAACCGGGCGGCCCTCGCGGAGCTCGAGCTCGACCCGCGTGAGCTCGCCCGCCGACTTGAAGTCAGCGAGCACGAGGCCGCGGAGATCGTGGCTGCGCGACTGCGACCCGGCGAGGCTGCGGAGATCCGCAACCGGCTCGAGGCCGCCCAGCATGGCGAGGCGATCGCGCGTGGATCGTCGACGCTTCACGACGCGCTCGCGGCAGAGGACGGTGGGGCGCGAGAGTCGGTCGCGGTCGCGCTCCGCGAGGCGCGGGCACTCGGCCGGCTCGATCCGCGCTTCGCGCCGATTGCCGATCGGATCGCAGGGACTTGAGGCGGAGGTCGCCGACATCGCATCGACAGCGCGTGAGCTGTCGGAGACCGTCGACCACGACCCATCCGAGCTGGCCAGGCTCGAGGAGCGCCTGTCGACGATCTACTCCCTCGAGCGGCGCTATGGCGACGACGAGGCGGCCGTTCTGGCCCACGGCGAGCGGGCCGCGGCCGAGGCGGAGCGGCTCCGTGGACTCGAGTCGGAGCGTGCGACGCGGCAGGCGGAGGAGGCGCGGCTCCTGGTCGCGGTCGCCGAGGCCGGCGAGGGGCTGTCCGACGCCCGAAGGGAGGCGGCCGGCAGGCTGACGATCGAGGTCGGCGCGGTCCTCGAGGAGCTCGGCTTCGCGCCCGGAGTGTTCGAAGTGGTCCTCGGGCAGCGGCCGGCCGCTCGGGATGAACCGGCTGTCGAGATCGGCGGGGACGCCCTCGCGTTCGACGCCTCCGGCATCGACGAGGTCGTCTATCGGCTCGCCCCAAATCCCGGCGAACCACCGCGGCCGCTCGCGCGGATCGCCTCCGGCGGCGAGATGAGCCGGGTCGCGCTCGCGATCAAGCAGGTCCTGGCTGCCGCCGACGAGACACCGACGCTCGTCTTCGACGAGGTCGACACAGGGATCGGTGGCCGGAGCGCCGATTCCATCGGGCGGAGCCTCTGGACGCTCGCCCGTCGCCACCAGGTCCTGTGCGTGACCCACCTGCCCCAGATCGCCGCTCACGCCGACGCCCACTTCCAGATCAGCAAGCGCGAGCGCGACGGGCGGACGGTCACCGAGGTCGCCACGCTCGACCCTGAGGGACGGATCGTCGAGCTCGCCCAGATGCTCGCCGGGCCGGGCGGCGGTGCGGCCGCCAGTTCCTCGGCCCGCGAGCTGCTCGACCGGGTGGAGGCCTGGCGATCGGCGTCCGCGATGCCGGGCTGACGTGCCCGCCACGACGACGCTCGACCGTGCAATCGCCGACTTCCTGACCTACCTCCGCGTCGAGCGCGGCCTCTCGCCGGCGACACTCCGCGCGTACCGCGGCGACCTCGACGACTTCGCGGCTGCCCGGGGCACGGCGAACGAGTGGGACCGCTCGCCGGACGCAGCGCTCCGCTATCTCGCCGCGAGGACGCGACGTGGCCGTCCGCACGATCCGGGCCTCGCCCCGACGAGCCTCCGCCGCCGCGCGGCGAGCATCCGCGGCTTCTATCGATTCGCCTTCGGCGAGGGGCTGATCGAGGTCGACGTCGCCCAGCACATCGACCTGCCGCGCCAGCCTCGCCTGCTGCCGGAGACGCTGACCATCGACGAGGTCGAGCGGCTCCTCGAGGCCGCCCCGGACCTCCGCGGGCGTGCGTTGCTCGAGCTGCTCTACGCGGCCGGGCTCCGGGTCAGCGAGGCGCTCGGGCTCGACGTCGAGGAACTGTCGATCGACGGCGGCTTCGTCAGGGTCATCGGCAAGGGTGACCGCGAGCGGCTCGTTCCGGTCGGCGACGTCGCGATCGACTGGCTCAACCGCTGGCTGGCCGAGGGTCGGCCGGCATTGATCGCGATCGGCCACGTGTCGCCCGATCGCGGCGGCCCCCTGTTCCTCGGCGATCGTGGGCGCCGGCTCGCCCGTCAGCAGGCGTTCGGCATCGTCAAGGAAGCAGCCCGGACGGCCGGCCTCGGCGATCGAGTCAGCCCGCACACGCTCCGTCATTCGTTCGCGACCCACCTCCTCGAGGGCGGGGCCGACCTGCGGATCGTCCAGGAGTTGCTCGGACATGCGAGTATCAGCACGACCCAGCTATACACGCACCTGACCGGGGAACGGGTCCGAGAGGTCTACGCTCGCGCTCACCCGCGGGCCTGATAGGAGGCACGCGCCCGATGGCCTACATCGACGGCATGCTCGCGTCGGGGGAGCGCCCGGTCCGGCGTGACCACCAGCACTGGTTCGTCCTGGTGGCCGACGCGCGCTACGCGATCTTCGCCCTCATCGGAGCGATCCTGCTCGTCATCCTCAGCCAGAACATGGCGCCGGACGGGCTCTCCGGTACCGCGAGGCAGGTTCTCGGCTGGGCTGTGGTCGCCCTTCTGATCGGCGGCCTGCTCTACTCGGGCTGGCAGATTCTCCGCTGGATGAACGAGGAGTACGTCGTCACGACGCGGCGCGTCCTGCAGCTCGAAGGCGTCATCAACAAGAAGGTCTTCGACAGCTCGCTCGAAAAGATCAATGACGCGGTGCTGAGCCAGTCGCTGTTCGGCCGGATCTTCGGATTCGGCGACCTGGACATCCTGACTGCATCCGAGACCGGGATCTCGCGGCTCCGGATGCTTCGCGACGCCGATGATTTCAAGCGCGCGATGCTCGAATCGAAGCACGAGCTCGAGCTCGAGCTGTCCGGTGCGCGGCCCCTCCCGTCACCGCCGCTCAGGACATCGTCCGGCCAACCGGTGGCTCCGGCCGCGGCGGCTGATGCACCGTCGCCTGAGCCAACTGCGACGCCAGCAAGCTCGCCACAGCGTGCCGAGCCCGCGCCGCGCGCCGAGATGACGCCAGACGAGCTGACGCGAACGCTTGCCAGCCTGGCCGATCTGCGCGACCGCGGCGCGATCAGCCCGGAGGAGTACGAGGCGAAGAAGGCGGACCTGCTCCGGCGCCTGTGACCGTCGCGGAGCGCTGACCGCATCGAGCGGCCAGCCGGGTAGGATTAGCCGGTCCCGATCATCGCTCCTGAGGCATCCGTGTCCATCGACGCCAGCACGATCATCCTGATCGCCATCTTCCTGCTCGTGGCGTTCCCCGTCCACGAGTTCGCCCACGCGTTCGTGGCATACCGGCTCGGCGATGGGACAGCCAAGATGTTCGGCCGCCTGACGCTCAACCCCGTCGTCCATTTCGACCCGCTCGGCGGGCTGTTCCTCGTGATCACGGCGCTCCTGGGTACCGGGCTGTTGTTCGGCTGGGCGAAGCCGACGCCGGTCAATCCCTCGATGCTGCGTGACCGGCGCAACGGCGAGGTCCTGGTCGCGCTCGCCGGACCGGCCTCGAACCTGATCATGGCCAGCATCGCCGCGGTCGTCTTCAGGGTTTTCGATACGACCGGCATGCAGGCTCCCCCGTTGGTGTACGAGTTGCTCTTCAGCTTCGTCATCTACAACGTGGGCCTGGCCGTGTTCAACATGATCCCGGTCCCGCCACTGGATGGATCGAACCTGCTGTTCCGGATCATGTCGCCGCAGCAGGCCTGGCAATGGCGTCCGGTCCTTCAGCAATACGGCTTCCTCATCCTTATCGTGGTCATCGTGGCCCTGTCTCGACCGCTCGGCAGCCTGATCAACAATGTCGCTCGCGTCCTTCTGGGGCTCTAAGGTCCGCCAGTTCCGTGCCCACCGGCGCGCCCGGGTCGCCCGCGACGAACGCGAGGCGCTGACCGGCTGGCTGACGCCCGATCAGCTCGCCCTCTTCGAATCGATGCACGTCGCCGACCAGCGGCACGGCCTCGATGTCGTCGCGACGCTTCGTGCCGAAGGCCGGCTGGATGAGGAGCTCCTCCTCGCGGGGCTCGTGCATGACGCCGGCAAGGGGCCGACGGGCCTCTGGCCGCGGGTCGCGTATTCGCTCGGTCAGGAGTACGGCTCCTGGGTCTGGCGGGTTGCGGCGTTGCTGCCGGGCTTTCGAGACGCGCTCGCCCGGCTTCGGGACCACGCCGAGTCGAGTGCCCAACTGGCCGCGGCGGCCGGCTGCTCGCCGCGCACGGTGGAGCTGATCCGGTTCCAGGACGCGCCGCGCGATGGCGACGCCGGCGAGCGGCTGCGGCTGGCCGACGAGGCGAACTGATGACGCCCGAGGCGGCACCTGTCCAGGCCAGGACGGCGGTCGTCTTCGGCGAGGGCCGCCGGCCCGATGCCACCACCACCCATGTGCAACTGCCCGAATTCGCGGGCCCACTCGCATTGCTCCTGGCGCTCATCGAAGCCCGCCAGCTGGACGTCCTCACGGTGCCGCTCGGCGATCTCGCCGAGGCCTACCTCGATGCGCTCGCCTCGCTCGACGACGACCGGCTCGGCAACGTCAGCTCCTTCGTCGCCGTGGCCAGCCAGCTCATCCTCATCAAGAGCCGGGCGATGCTGCCGCGGCGGATCGAGCTGCCGCCCGGTGTCCTTCCCGAGGACGAACCCGACCCAGAGGCGCAATTGCGGTCGCGGCTCATCCTCTATCGCGCCCACCGCGACGCCGGCATTCAGCTCCTCGCGGAGGCTCAGGCGCGGGTCGGTGTGTTCCGACGCGAGCCGTCCGCGGCCGCGGCAGCCGGGCTCGCGGCCGCTCGTCCGGCCGACGCCCCGCCGCTCGACCCGGACCTCCTGGTCCAGGCCCTCGGCGGCCTCATCCGGCTCGCTCCGCCACCACCGCCACCACCCGAGGCGATGGCCCGCTCGATCACGCTCGGCGAGCGTGCGGCCATCATCCGCGAGGCGATCCGGCAAGCCGGTGCCGGGTCCGTCGTCCTGCAGGAGCTCCTGCGCGGCGTCCGTGACCGGGTGGTCCTTGCGGTCACCTTCCTCGCGATGCTCGAGCTGATGAAGCGGCGGGAGATCGTCGTCAGCCAGGACGTTCCGTGGGGCCCGATCATCGCCCGCGCCACGACACCGGAGGAGCGCGGTGCCAGTGGCGTCGCGGCCGCCGACGAGCCCCTGGATGAGTCGCTGGAGTCGTTCTCGTGACCGACGACGTGCGCGATGCCGTCGGCCCGGTGAGCAGGACGAACGGGACAGCGCCCGGCGGCCGGTCGCACCCTCAGGCGAGACAGCGCCGCCGCCCGGTGAGCTGACGGAAGCCCAGCTCGAGGCGCTCCTGTTCGTCGCCGAGCGGCCGCTCGGCCGGCGCGAGATCGCCTCGCAGGCTGGCGTCGACCGGGCGACCGTCGACGCGAGGCTCGGCGATCTCGAGGTCTCGCTCGCGAGCCGGGGGATCCGTCTCGTTCTGTCGGGTGATCGCGTCGAGCTCGCGACCGCGCCCGAGGCCGGCGCGCTCATCGCCCGGTTTGTCGGCGCCGATGCTGTCCGGCTGTCGCCGGCGTCGCTCGAGACGCTGGCGATCGTCGCCTACCGCCAGCCGGTCGCGAAGTCGGCCATCGAGCGGATCCGCGGGGTCGATTCGGACTACACGATCCGGACGCTGCTCCACCGGCGCCTCGTCGTCGAGCTCGGCCGCTCCGACGCGCCCGGCCGTCCGTTCCTCTACGGCACCGGCTTCGAGTTCCTGGAGCGGTTCGGCCTGACGAGCCTGGAGGAGCTGCCGCCGCTCGACGTCGACATCGCTGCCCGGCTCGCCGAAGAGGGTGGGGAGGGCGCAGGCGACGGAGAGGAGCCCGACGACACGCCCGTCGAGCCGGCCTGATGCCGCCCGAGCGGCTCCAGAAGGTCCTTGCGGCGGCGGGCGTCGCGAGCAGGCGTGCGAGCGAGGAGCTGATCGCGGCGGGCCGAGTGACGGTCGACGGCCGGCGGGCAACCCTCGGCCAGCAGGTCGACGCGGATGCAGCCACGATCGAGGTCGACGGCCTCCCGATCGGGTCGGCGGCGCGAACGACGTACCTGCTGCTCCACAAGCCGGCCGGCGTCACCGCGACGACCCGCGACCGGCATGCCGCCACGATCGTGCTGGACCTCCTGCCGACGGCACTCGTGCCGGACGGCGCCCGGCTCTACCCGGTCGGGCGGCTCGACCAGGACTCGGAGGGGCTCCTGATCCTCACGAACGATGGCGCCTGGTCCGAGCGGGTGCTCCACCCGCGATTCGGGGTGGAACGGGAGTACGCGATCGGGGTCCGCGTCCCGCTCGACGGGGACCAGCGGCGAGCGCTGGAGGCCGGGATCCCGCTCGACGAGGGGCTCGCCACGCTGTTCCACCTCCGGTCGATGACCGACATCGAAACGCGTCGTCTCGTCGATCTGCTCGACCCGATTCCTGGGGACCTGCACTGGTATCGCGCGACCCTCCGCCAGGGTTGGAAACGCCAGCTCCGGCGGATGTTCGGCGTCGTCGGCGCTCCGATCGAGCGGCTCGTCCGCGTTCGGATCGGTCCGGTCCGGATCGATGGCCTGCGGAGCGGGCGGACGCGTCCGCTCAAGGCGCCGGAGGTGCGTGGCCTCGCCTCGGGCGCGGGTCGGTCGCGGGACGAGGGACGGAAGGCGGGGCCCGCCAGCAGAACCTGAGGGGCTACCGGCCGGCCGTTGAGCTCACGCTCTGTGCCCGCTCCCACCACGATGCACGTTCACGCGGCGATTCGCGCCGAATTCCGCGCTCAAATCGGTCGAATCCGGCGATCTGCACGCCCAGCGTGCAAGAGTGACGTTTCCTACGAGCTGTCGGGCGCCCGGCGCGTCGCATGTGCACGCCCCACGAGAATCGGGGTCCGGGCGCGCGTGTCGGACGCCGCTGGCCACTCCGCTATGCTCGACCGGATGACCGACGCCGACCGACCCCAGCTTGTCGTCGCCCTCGACGGGCCGGCATCCTCCGGCAAGAGCAGCGTCGGCGCCGCCGCGGCACTCGAGCTCGGGTATCGGTTCTGCGACACGGGCCTGCTCTATCGGGCGGCGACCTGGCTCGCGCTCCGACGGGGCATCCCCGCCGACGGGGATCCGGCCGCGCTGGTCGCGCTCGTCCCGGAGATCGAGTTCGTTCCGGATGCGCAGGGGCGAGTGGCCCACGTCACGGTGGACGGCGAGGACGTCACGGCCGACGTCCACACCCCGGTCGTCGACGAGCACGTCTCGGCGATCTCGCGCGTCGCCGAGCTCCGGGCGGCCCTCCTCGACCGCCAGCGGGCGCTCGCTGCGGACGGCGGCATCATCATGGCCGGACGCGACATCGGGACGGTCGTCCTGCCCGATGCGGACCTCAAGCTGTTCCTCGACGCCTCGGTGGAGGAGCGCGCGCGCCGGAGGGCCGTGGAGCGCGGACTCGAGCCCGACAGCCCGGAGGCCCTGGCCAGCCTCGATCAGCTCCGCCGGCGCGACGACCTGGACCGGAACCGGGCGGTCGCCCCGCTGCGCCCTGCGCCCGACGCGATCCACATCATCACCGACGGCAATCGATTCGAGGAGACGGTCGCTGCGGTTGTCGCCGCGATCCGGAACGCCGAGCGGCACGGCGCGACGACCCCGGCGCGAAGCTCGTGAGCCACGAGGCGGAGCAACCGCTCGACGGCCACCTGACGCCGCTCATCACGACGGTCGCGCTTGGCGCACGGACGCTCGCCCGCTGCATCACCCGGGTCCGGGTCGAGGGCGCGATCGACGAGATTCCGTCGGAGGGTCCGGTCATCCTGGCCGCCAACCACATCTCGAACGGGGATGCCGTGATCCTCGGGGCATGGCTGACCAAGCGACTCGGCCGCCGGATCCACTGGCTCGGGAAGAAGGAGATGTTCGACTGGCCGATCGTCGGCTGGATGGCCCGCAATGGCGGGGTCCATCCGGTCGATCGGGACGCCGCCGACATCGACGCGTTCCGGACGGCCGAACGGGTTCTGAACGAGGGCCACGTCCTGATGATCTTCCCGGAGGGCACTCGCAGCCCGACCGGTGAGCTCCAGAAGCCGAAGGACGGCCTCGCGATGCTCGCCCTGCGGACCGGGGCGCCGATCGTCCCCATCGGGATCGCCGATACGGATCGTGTCTGGCCGAAGGGCCGCCTCCTGCCCCGTCCGGGCGGCCACGCGACGATGCGGGTCGGGACCCCGTTCCGGCTGGCAGACGAGCTCCCGGCCGGCGTTCCGCGGAAGCAGGCGAAGGCGCTCGCAACGGACCTGATCATGCACCGGATCGCCGCCGAGCTGCCGCCGCGCCACCGCGGGCCGTACGGCGACGTGGCGCCTAAAGCGTCCGAATAGCGGGCTCGCGCCCGAGGCTTCGAGTGTTTCCCAAATTCCCATGGTGCGGGCATTAGGGAACTCGGTGAGGTCTCTCGGCCGCCCAATGGTTAGGGAATTAGTCCTCGAAGGCTAACCGATCGACGAAATCGGGACACGGGAGGCAGATTCTGTGGCCGATTGAGCGTTTCGTCTTCGCTAGTGCCCGTCGGGTGGGCATTTGGGAACGAGTCGCGCCGCGCAGCCGGTCGATCCGGGGCCCCATGCGATACTTGACGGTGAGATGGGAACCGTCGAAACGATCAGGATCGCGAAGCGCACCGGCTTCTGCTATGGCGTGCGCGAGGCGATCGACAAGGCCAAGGAGGCGTCGGCTGCCGGCAAGCTGACGCATACCCTGGGCCAGGTCGTCCACAACGAGGGCGTCGTCTCAGACCTCCAGGCGATGGGCATCCGGACGGTCGAGGCGCTCGACGACGTCGATCACGGTGCGGCGGTCGTCATCCGTGCCCACGGCGTCCGGCCCGACGTCATGGAGCGGGCCAACGCCCGCGGCCTCGAGGTGATCGACGGGACCTGCACCTGGGTCATCCAGGAGCAGAAGGAGCTCCTCAAGCTCGTCGACGAGGGTCACACGATCGTCCTGCTCGGGACCCCCAACCACCCGGAGGTCGTCGGCCTCCTCGGCTTCGCGCCCGATGCGATCGTGGTCGACGAGGAAGAGGAGTGGGAGGCGAAGGTCCCGCGCAAGAAGCGGATGGCCCTGATCTCCCAGTCGACCCAACCGCCCTGGAAGTTCGAAAAGCTCGCCGCCTTCATGGTGAGCCGGAGTCACGAGCTGAAGATCGTCAACACGGTCTGCCCGGTGACGATCCGCCGCCAGGAGGACACGGTCGAGGCGGCCCGAGAGGTCGATCTCATGGTCGTCGTCGGCGGGCGCTCCAGTGCGAACACGAAGGAGCTGACCCGCCTGTGCGGGATCGTTGGCACTCCGGCGATCCAGATCGAGCACGCGGCCGATCTTGACGACGCCACGCCCTTCGACGGCAAGAAGGTCGTCGGGGTGACCGGCGGCACGTCCACCCCGATCGAGGACCTCCGCGACGTCGCCGAGCGTGTCCTCCAGATCGCCGGAACGCCGGCAGTCGCGGCGCGGGCCGCCGACCTCGCCCTCGAGGCGCTGGCCGGCGCGGCGACGCCCGCCGGCAGGACGAGCTCGCTGCCGAAGTTTGTCCACGACGAAGGCGCCACCCAGACCCACGGCGCGGCCTGACGCTCGTGGCCTCCTCGAGTCTCGCGGGCTTGCCTGTCGTTGCCGTCGTCGGACGACCCAATGTTGGGAAGTCGACGCTCTTCAACCGGATTGTCGGCCGGCGCCAGGCGATCGTCGAGGACCGCGCCAGGACGACTCGCGACCGGATGTATGGCGACGCGGACTGGAACGGCCGGCAATTCATCATCGTCGACACCGGCGGCCTCGAGGTCGACCCGGCCGACCCGATCGAGCTGAAGGTCCAGGAGCAGGCCCGGCTGGCGATCCGGGAGGCGGACGTCATCCTGTTCCTCGTCGATGCCGTGACGGGCCTCACGCCGGCAGACGAGGAGGCGGCGGGCCTGCTCCGCAAGGCGACGAAACCGGTCATCGTCGCCGTGAACAAGACCGACAACACCCAGCGCGAGGCCGACGCCGCGGAGTTCTACTCGCTCGGCTGGGAGGAGACCTACGCGATCTCCGCGTCGCACGGACGCGGGACTGGCGACCTGCTCGACGCAATCGTCTGGGCCCTTCCGCCGGAGACCGAGCAGGAGATCGCCCGCAAGGCAAAGGAGCAGGAGGCCGACGAGTGGGCGAAGGAGGTCGCCGCCGGGCGTCTCGAGCCGTTCGTCGTCGGTGACGAGGAGGCGGACCTCGACGAGACCGACGCGGACCCTGGCATCGACCCGGCCGCCGCGGCCCGCTGGGACGCGGAGATTGCCGCATCGGACGACGACGAGCCGGCCGCGATCGCGTTCGTCGGCCGCCCGAACGTCGGCAAGTCGTCGCTGCTCAACGCGCTCCTCGGGGAGGATCGGGCGATCGTGTCCGAGGTTCCGGGAACGACGCGGGACGCGATCGACACCACGCTCGCCTGGGGTCGGAGCGAGATCGTGCTCATCGATACCGCCGGGATCAAGCGACGCGGCAAGGTCGCATCCGGGCCGGCCGCCGAACGATTCTCGACCCTCCGCTCGATGAAGGCGGTCGGCAGGGCGGACGTTGCCGTGCTCGTCATCGACGCCGTCGAGGGTCTGACGGCCCAGGACGCACACATCGCGGGCTACGTCGTCGAGGAGGGCAAGGGTCTCGTCATCGCCGTCAACAAGTGGGACCTCGTGGAGGACAAGACCGATCGGACGTTCGACCAATACGTCGAGTGGATCCACAACGAAGTTCCGTTCCTCGCGTTCGCCCCGCTCGTCTCGATCAGCGCCAAGACCGGCCAGCGCGTCGGGCGCGTGCTCGAGATGGCCGTCGACATCTGGGGCGAGCGGCGGAAGCGAATCCCGACCGCAGAACTCAACCGGGTGATCCGGACGGCGATCGATCGGCAGGTCCCGCCCGTCGTGAAGAACCGCCGCCCGAAAATCTTCTACGGGACGCAGGCGGCGGTCGCGCCGCCCACGTTCGTGTTCTTCGCGAACGACGCGGCCTCGATCCACTTCTCGTACCGGCGCTACCTCGAGAACCAGATTCGCGACGCCTTCGGATTTCACGGGACGCCGGTCAAGCTCGTCTTTCGCGACCGGGAATCCGTGAAATTGCCACGCCGCCGAACGAAGGCAGGCCCGCCCCCACGCCGGACGGCGGCCGGGAGTCGACGCCCGAAGCGCTGACGTCACCCTCTGGGAGCGAGTCGCGGCCGTCGCTTGACGGGACCCCACCGGCCCGGCCTATGCTCACGATGCGCGCAAGCTTGAGAGGGCCGTGTGACGTACTCCCCGCCGGACGCCGAGGCATTCATCGCACGTGTGGCAGCCGATCCGTGCTGCGCGGCGATCACCGCCCAGGAGAACATCGGTGACGCCCTCGCCAGCCGGGCTCCCGTCGTCTTCATCCTCCGCGGCAACGGCCTGGCCCTCGGCAAGGTCGTTCGCCGGATCCACGACGCCGGCAAGCTCGTCGCAGTCCACGTCGATCTGGTCGCCGGCCTCAAAGCCGACCGATCGAGCATCGGCTGGCTCGCAAACGCCGGCGTCGACGCGGTCATCAGCTCGCATGGCCAGCTGATGCCGGCGATCCGCCACGAGGGCATGACCGCCATCCTCCGGCTGCTCCTCGTGCGGCGCAGCCAGCTCGATACGGCTGCCGCGGCGATCAACCGCTCGGCGCCCCATATCGTCGAGATCCTGCCCGGTGTCATCCTGCCCTCGGTCATCGGCCTATTGCCGCCGTTCGAGGTCCCGGTGCTGGCCGGCGGCTTCATCCGGACCAAGGCGGATGTCGGTGCGGTGCTGGCGGTTGGCGCGCTCGGCGTCACGACCAGCTCCCAGCTGCTCTGGGGCGCCGGTGTCAACTGAGACCGGCCCGGTCCGCGTTCCCGCCGTCCTCATCGCGAGCGATGGCCGGCATCCCGTGTACGCACCGCCCGGGCTGGATGCAGGCGTACTCGTCCGCGACACCGACCTGCCCGCGCTCGTCCACCGAGCAGCGTCCGATTGCCCCCCTCTGGCCGTCGACATCGACAGCGTCGCCGGGCTCGGCAGCGACGACGCGGCCGTCGACTTCGTGACCGGCCGGCTCGGGATCCACGTGGTGCTGTCCCGCCGGCCGCAGCTCGCGGCCCGAGCGGCCGCGTGCGGCCATCTCGGGCTCGTCCACGTCTTCGGCTATGACTCGACCGGGATGGCACGTTCGCTCGATGGTCATCCGCGAACGCCGGGCCTCGGCTGTGTCCTGTCGCCCGGTCTCGTGATCGTCCACCTCCGATCCGACGAGCTCGCCGAACTGCCCCGGCCGATCGTCGCCTACGGACTGATCGACGATGTCGAGGGCGCGCGGGCATGCCTGGGGCTGGCCGATGCGATCGTCGTGCGACCGGCGATCGCGGCCAGGCTCGCCGCCCAACACGAGGCAGCCATCGCTGCGACGGTCGGCAACCGGGAGGCAATTTCCGGAACGTCTTGACAACGCGTTCGCCACCGGAGTACAACGGTGGGGCCCTCACTCGGGACAATAATTCGACAAGTCCCGCTTCGGCAGTCGTGTCGAGGCGCGGACTTTTTTTGTTGCCTTTGTTCGCTCCCGAGGGTAGGTGGAGAGAGAGAGGGGCCGGGCGGCAGATCGCCGCCGGCCGGTAGGGAAGGAGAGGGACATGGTCGAAAAGTTCCTTGCGGAAGTTCTCGGCACGGGCGCACTGATCCTGCTCGGCGACGGCGTCGTGGCTGGCGTGCTCCTTTCGAAGTCGAAGGCCCAGAACTCCGGCTGGATCGTGATCACGACCGCATGGGCATTCGCGGTATTCACCGGCGTGCTGATCGCAGGACCGATCAGCGGCGCTCACCTGAACCCGGCCGTGACGTTTGGCCTCGCCATCAACGGGAGTACACCGTGGGCCGAGGTTCCCGTCTACGTCGCCGGCGAGATGATCGGAGCGTTCATCGGCGCGGTGCTGGTGTTCATTCACTACTACCCGCACTGGCAGGAGACTGCTGACGCTGATCTCAAACTCGCAGTCTTCAGCACCGGTCCGGCGGTTCGCAGCACGACGTGGAACTTCGTTAGCGAGGTCATCGGGACCTTCGTCCTGATGCTGGCGATCCTCGTGTTCGGCGTTGGATCGAACACGGCCGGTCTCGCGGCTCTCGGCCCGCTCCCGGTGACATTCGTCGTCCTCGTGATCGGCCTGGCGCTCGGTGGGACAACCGGCTACGCGATCAATCCCGCTCGCGACCTCGGACCCCGGATTGCTCACTTCCTGCTTCCGATCCCGGGTAAGCGGGATTCGGATTGGGGCTATTCGTGGATCCCGGTCGTCGGGCCGCTCGTCGGAGCGGCGCTCGCCGCGCTCGTCTTTATCGCTGCGTTCACGAACTTCATGGTCCTGAGCCTTCCGGCCTGAGCCGGCGCAGGAGGAGCGACGAGCAAGCAGTCGGATCGACCTAGCGGAAAGGAGCTGCACATGGCGCAATACGTCGGAGCCCTGGACCAGGGCACCACGAGCACCCGTTTCATGATCTTCGACCACAGCGGTCAGGTGGTCGGGATCGATCAGAAGGAACACGAGCAGATCTACCCGAAGCCCGGCTGGGTCGAGCACGATCCGCTCGAGATCTGGTCGCGCAGCACGGACGTCATCAAGGGCGCGCTGTCCAAGGTCGGGATCAAGGGATCTGACCTCGCCGCCGTCGGCATCACCAACCAGCGCGAGACCGCCGTCGTCTGGAATCGGAAGACCGGCAAGCCGGTCTTCAACGCCATCGTCTGGCAGGACACCCGGACCGACGAGATCGTCAACGAGTTCGCTCGCGACGGTGGCCAGGATCGGCTCCGGCCGAAGGTCGGCCTGCCGCTGGCGACCTACTTCTCGGGCCCGAAGGTCAAGTGGATCCTCGACAACGTCGACGGTGCCAGGGCCAGCGCCGACAACGGTGACCTGCTCTTCGGCAACATCGACACCTGGTGCATCTGGAACCTCACCGGCGGCATCGAGGGCGGCGTCCACGTCACCGACGTGACGAACGCCAGCCGGACGATGCTGATGAACCTCGAGACCCTCGACTGGGACGACGAGATCCTCCGGCTGATGGGAATCCCGCGGGCGATGCTGCCGACGATTCGATCGTCAAGCGACGTCTACGGCGCCGGCGTCGGCGATCTGACCGGCATCCCGATCGCGGGCGACCTGGGCGACCAGCAGGCCGCCCTGTTCGGCCAGACGTGCTTCTCGCCCGGCGAGGCGAAGAACACCTACGGCACCGGCAACTTCATGCTCCTCAACACGGGAACCAAGGTGGTCCCGTCCAACCAGGGCCTGCTCACCACCGTCGGCTACAAGATCGGCAACCAGGACGCGGTCTATGCCCTCGAGGGCTCGATCGCGATCACCGGCGCGCTCGTCCAGTGGCTCCGCGACAACCTCGGGCTGATCAACACCTCGGCCGATGTCGAGAAGCTCGCGGCGACCGTCGAGGACAACGGTGGCGTCTACTTCGTTCCGGCGTTCTCGGGCCTGTTCGCTCCCTACTGGAAGAACGAGGCCCGCGGCGTCATCGCCGGTCTGACCCGCTACGTGAACAAGGGCCACATCGCACGGGCAACGCTCGAGGCGACCGCCTGGCAGACCCGCGAGGTGCTCGACGCGATGAACGCCAATTCCGGCGTCCCGCTGACGGCCCTCAAGGTCGACGGCGGGATGGTCTACAACGAGCTGCTGATGCAGTTCCAGTCGGACGTCCTGAACGTCCCGGTCATCCGTCCGAAGGTCGCCGAGACGACGGCCCTCGGGGCAGCGTACGCGGCCGGCCTGGCGGTCGGCTTCTGGGAGGCCGTAGAGGACCTCCGGGCGAACTGGGCGAAGGACAAGGAGTGGACGCCGTCGATGGACGACGCGACTCGCGAGCGTGAGTATCAATTCTGGAAGAAGGCCGTGACCCGGACCTTCGACTGGGTCGAGGCCGAAGCTCGTGAACCGGTGCCCGCCTGACCGGGTAGTCGGAGCGTCAATCCAGGGGGGTGGTGGCGCGGTCAGTGATCGCGCCGCCGCCACTCAACCATGACGGCCGTGCAGGCCGTCGACGTCCTCATCGTCGGGGGCGGGGCAACCGGGGCCGGGATCGTTCGCGACCTGGCCCGTCGAGGCCTGCGCTGCCTGCTCGTCGAAAAGAGCGACCTCGGGACCGGCACGAGCGGCCGGTATCACGGGCTGCTCCATTCCGGTGGCAGGTATGTCGTCGAAGATGCTCCGGCCGCCCGGGAGTGCATCGCCGAGAACCACGTTCTGCGCCGGATCGCGCCCGCCTGCATCGAGGACACGGGCGGCTGGTTCGTCTCGACGCCGGACGATCCAGACGACTATGCAGACCGCTTCGCCGCGGCCTGCGCTGCCTCGGGAGTGCCCTGCGAAGAGGCTCCCGTCGCCACGCTGCTCCGTCGCGAGCCGGCGCTGAACCCTGCGATCCGTCGCGCGTTCCGGGTCCCGGACGCCTCGCTCGAACCGTGGCAGCTCATCGCCGCGAATGTCGCTGATGCCAAGGCCCACGGCTCGGAGGTCCGGCCGTATCACCGAGTCGTGGCGATGGAGCGTGTCGGCGCCGAGATCGCGACCGTGGACATCGTCGACGACCGGTCCGGCAGCGTTTCGCGAATCGCGCCACGAGCCGTCGTGTCGGCGGCCGGCGCATGGGCGGGGATCGTCGCGGGCATGGCCGGCGTGCAGCTGGCGATGTCGCCCGGCAAGGGGACGATGCTCATCTTCAACCAGCGGATGACCGACACGGTCGTGAACCGCTGCCACCCGCCCGACGATGGCGACATCATGGTCCCGGTCCACTCGGTGGCGATCCTCGGGACTACGGAGATGACCGTCGACGACCCCGACGTCTACGGGATCGGCCGCGAGGAAGTCGAACTCCTGATGGTCGAGGGGACAAAGCTATTCCCGGATCTCCGCCGGATGCGCCTGCTGCGCGCCTACGCCGGCGTCAGGCCGCTCTACAAGCACGAGGCGCCCGAACCCTCGCCAGACGGCGAGGACGACGGCCGGGGGATCTCACGCGCCCACGTCGTGATCGACCACGGCCGCCGGGACGGCGTGGAGAACTTCGTCTCGATCGTCGGAGGAAAGCTCACGACGTATCGACTCATGGCCGAGCAGACGGCCGATGCGGTCTGCGCCAAGCTGGGCGTGAGCACGCCGTCCACGACGGCCGAGGCCGTCCTGCCGCGCCAGGGCGACCGACGGACTTACTGGCTCGGCCACCGGCTGGCGGAGCACGAGGCCGACGGTGGCGGCGACGCGGATCTGATCTGCGAGTGCGAGCTGGTCACCCGGGCGGCGCTCGATACGTTCCTCGACGAGCATTGGCCGTGCAGCCTCGACGACGTTAGACGCGGGACACGGCTGGGGATGGGACCGTGCCAGGCCGGTTTCTGCACATACCGGGCAGCTGGCGTAATTGCCGAACGCATGGCGGACGCAGGACCGGCCGGGGTCCCTCCCGAAGTCGTCGACCAGATGCTCGTCGACTTCGTCCGCGAGCGATTTCACGGGACGCGGCCAATCGCCTGGGGCCGCCAGCTCCAGGAGCTGTGGCTGACTGCTGGCCTCTACGCTGGGGTCCAGGGGATCGGCGGGCTCGTGGAGCGGCCCGCGGTGCAGAAAGCCACAGCGGATCGGCCCTCGAACGGGCGCGACGAGGTCGACCGTGCCGTCGTCTGATGTCGTGGTCGTCGGGGCCGGGCTCGCCGGGCTGACGGCCGGGATCGCGCTGGCCGATGCCGGTGCCCGGGTCACGATCGTCGCCCGCGGCCACGCGGCAACGCACTGGACCGCGGGCGGGTTCGACGTCGCAGCGCCGCCGAAGAGCGATACCGCCGCCGCCGGCCTGGCCCGCCTCAAGGCGCGGCGGGGCCATCCCTACGCGTTCCTGGCCAGCGACGCCCGGCCGGCGATCGAGTGGCTCATCGGCGTCCTGGCTGAGGAAGGCGTCGCCTACGCCGGCGACCTCGACGCTCCCCTTCGGAGCGTGCCGACGGCGGTCGGCTCGACGCGACGCGTGGCGCTCGTGCCGGACGCCCAGTCGGGGGCACTCGCCCCCTGGGCGCCGGAGGAGCGACTCGTTCTCGCCGGACCCGCCGGATTCAAGGATTTCTGGCCCGCTGCGATGGCGGCGAGCCTCGTGCGGCCGCGCGTCTGGGGCGGCGGTGGTGACATGGCCGTAAGCAGGCCGGCGCGAATCGAGGCCGTCAGCGTCGAGTTGCCGGGGATCGGCGGTCGCCGAAACCTGAACGCGCTGCATCTCGCCCGGCTGTTCGATGACCCAGCCTGGCGCGAGACCGCGCTTACCACGATCGCCGACGCCGTTGAACGTGCCGGAACCGGCCCCGGCAGGATCGCCCTGCCGGCGGTTCTCGGACTTGCGGACCACGCGGGGGCGCTCCGCGACGCCCGGCGGTTGCTCCCTCTTTCCCCGTTCGAGATGCCGCTCGTCCCGCCGAGCCTGCCGGGACTGCGCCTCTACCAGGCGCTCCGGGCGGCCCTCCGCCGGCGGGGCGGTAGGATCGAGGTCGGCGAAGAGGTCCTCAGGGTCGACGTCGACGGCCGAAGGGTCACCGCCGTTGCAATGGCGGCGGCCGCCCGCGAGCGCGTGTTCCGGACCGGCGGCCTGGTCCTGGCGACCGGCGGCATCGCCGGCGGCGGGCTCGTTGGCAGATCGGACGGGACGCTCGTCGAGCCGCTGCTCGGGCTGCCCGTCGAGGCACCGGCGAACGGGGAGTGGTTCGCACCGGATCCGTTCGATCCCCGGGGCCACCCACTGGAGTCCGCAGGCATTCGGACCGATGAGCGGCTCCATCCCGTCGATTCGGGCGGCCGGGTGGTCTTCGAGAACGTCGCGGTCGTCGGCAGCATGCTGGCCGGCCAGCGATACCTCGTCGAGCACTGCGGCGATGGCGTTGCGGTCGCCAGCGGTCGGCGTGCCGCGTCAGTGCTGAGTGCCGCCCCCACCCAGGCGCCTCGCCGCCGGGAGAAGGCCGGAGCGGCCGGAGCGGCCCGATGACGATCATGGACATCGTCCACGAAGCGTCGATCTTCGAGGTCCCCCTGTCGGCCGACGAGTGCCTGAAGTGCAACGTCTGCAACACAGTCTGCCCGGTCGCGAGGGTGACGGACCTCTTCCCGGGTCCGAAGTACGTCGGCCCCCAGGCACAGCGGTTCCGCATCGCGACGACCCTGTCGCCCCAGGCACCAGGGACCCCGGTTCTCGCCTCGCCCGATGCGACGGTCGATTACTGCTCCGGCTGCGGGATGTGCACGAGCGCGTGTCCGGCGGACGTGAAGATCGCCGAGATGAATAGCCGGGCTCGGGCGGAGTTGAAAGCGGGTCATCGGCCCCGACTCCGCGATTGGCTGCTGGGCCAGACCGACCTCGTCGGGCACCTCGGGGTTGCGTTCGCCCCGCTCGCCAACTGGACGCTTCGCAACCGGCTCATCAGGACGCTGATCGAGTGGGCGATCGGGATCCACCGCCGGGCGCCGCTGCCTGTGTTCGCGGGAAAGAGCCTTCGGTCGCGCCTGCCCGCGGCGGTCAAGGGATCACGCGGCCAGGCGGGTGCCGCCGCTGAGCCGCCGCCGGATCGGGCGGTCGTCCTCTTCCACGGCTGCGCGGCGAACTACTACGAGCCGCACGTCGCGTTGGCGGCGATCGACGTCCTTCGGCGAAACGGCTTCGAGACGATCGCGCCCGATCAGGTCTGCTGCGGCCTGCCGTTCATCAGCAACGGGCTCTACGGACGGGCCCGCGATCGGGCGCGGACGAACCTCGCCGTCTTCGCCGACTACGCACGACGCGGCTATCGGATCGTCGGCACCTCGACGTCGTGCACCCATACGCTCAAGGCCGAGTACCGGGAGATGCTCGATGTCGATGACGACGATGCCCGGGCCGTGTCCGGCGCGACCTGGGATATCTGCGAGTTCCTGCTCGATCTCCACGAGCAGGGCCGGCTCGACACGACCTTCGGCCGTCTCGACGAGACGTTGCCGTACCATGCGCCCTGCCAGCTCCGCAGCCACGGAATCGGCCTGCCGGCCCTCGATCTGTTCGCCCTGGTGCCAGGCCTGACGGCGATCGACATGGACCACGACTGCTGCGGCGTTGCCGGGACGTATGGGCTGAAGAAGGAGAAGTACGACATCGCGATGGCAGTCGGCGATCCGCTCTTCCAGCGCCTCCGCGCCACCGAATTCGACCCGCGCTGCCTGCGACTCGGAGACGTGTCGCTGGCAGATCGAGCGTGCGACGGACCGGCCGATGAAGCACCCGATCGAGATCCTGGCTGCCGCCTACGCGGCCGCGGAGGAGTCGGCCGTCGAGTCCCGTCGATCGGAGGGGGCCGCGACACATCGATGACCGACCTCGTCGTCGGTGCGGGGGCGGTCGGGACGCTGATGGCCTGGGGGCTCGCGACGGCCGGCCGTGATGTTGCGATCGTCCGCCGACGGTTGGAGGCGCCGCGGCGGGCCACCGTGACGGTCATCGATCCAGACGGGGTGTCGACGAACGCGGACGTCACTGAGATTCCGGGCCCGGCCGACCTGGAAGCGTCGCCCGAGGTCATCGTATTCGCCGTCAAGGCATTCGACCTGGCCGCCGCGGCGGCATCGTGTGCGGCGTGGCCGGCGGCGCCGGCCCTCACGGTCCTCAACGGTGTCGGCGCGGAGGAGATCATCGCGACGGCCCGGCCGCAGGGCGGCCTCATCGCCGGTTCGGTGATGGCATCGGTTGAAACGAGGGGCGAGGGCACGGTGGCCAGGCTCAACCGAGGCGGCATTGCTCTGGCGCCTGCGCAGGGTGACGTCGACACGCTCACCGACGAACTGCTGGCCGCGTTCGCCGCGGCGGGCCTCCGCACCCGACGAATCGCCGATCCGGCTGCGATGAAGTGGTCGAAACTCGTCGCGAACCTCGTGGGCAACGCGTCCAGTGCCATCCTGGACATGTCGGCGGCGGAGATCTACGGGAGCGCGGTCGGGTTCGGTGTCGAGCGCCGCCAGCTGACCGAAGCGCTCGCAGTCATGCGCCGCCTCGGGCTGAAGCCCGTCGCCCTCCCCGGCGCGAATGTTCCGCTCCTGGCGTTCGGTATCCGGTTCCCCGCGGCGGTCGCCCGACCGATCATGAGACGGATCATCAGTGGGGCGCGCGGGGGCAAGGACCCGTCACTGCGGCTCCACGCGACCTCCGGGAGCGGGCCGTCGGAGGTGCAGTGGCTCAACGGCGCGGTTGTCCGGGCAGGCGATCAGCTCGGCCTGCCGGCGCCGGTGAACCGCCGTCTGGCCGAGCTCGTCGACGAGGTCCTGGCCGATCCGGACCGACGCGCCTGGTTCAAGGGCCGCCCGGACCGGCTGGCGGAGGCCGTCGATGCAGCGGAATCGGCTGCGGCCGCCGGGTCACGAGCCTGAAGCGCCGCGCCGATCACGTTCCCGGGACGGTTCGGCGTCGGCCGAATTCCCGTCGTTATACTCCCGACCGATGAACATCGGAGAGGCCGTGATCGCCGCCGTCGTGGTGCTGGTGGCGTACGTGATCGGTGGCATCCCGTGGGGCGTCGTCATCGCCCGGGTGACCGGCGGCCCAGATCCGCGGACGATCGGCAGCGGCCGAACGGGCGGGGCGAACGTGATGCGGGCGCTTGGCCCACGCGCGGCGGCGGCCTCCGGGCTGCTCGACGTCCTCAAGGGCATCGCCGCGGTCGTTCTCGCGATCGTCGTCGGCGGGGGCCTTGGACTGCAGATCCTTGCCGCCCTGGCGGCGATCCTCGGCCACAGCCGGTCGCCGTTCATCGGCTTCTCCGGGGGGCGCGGGATCGCCCCCGGCTTCGGCGGGCTGATCGTGATCTATCCGATTGCGGCGCTCCTGACGATCCCGGTGTTTGCCCTCGTGCTGGTCGTGACGCGCTACTCGTCCGTGGCATCGCTGACCGCGACGGCGTTCGCTGCGGTCGTGATCATCATCTCCGTCGTCCTCTGGCAGCTGCCGGTCCTGTACGCGGTCTATGCGGTGGCGGCGGCGGGGCTGATCTGGCTCTTCCACCTCGACAACATCCAGCGGCTGCTCGCCGGCACGGAGCGACGGATCGAGTTCCGGCGCGGGTAGCGGCTGTGGCGGATCGGCCCCGCGAAGGGCCGGTGCTAGACTGGCCGCCTGTCGGGGCGTGGCGCAGTCTGGTAGCGCACCAGTCTGGGGGACTGGTGGTCGTCGGTTCAAATCCGGCCGCCCCGACCAAATCTCCGGCACGAATCGGCCAAACGGCGGGCTCGCCTGGGAGCGCACGCTCCGACGAGACGAGGACTCGTCGCAGGACGAGGCGGCGGAGTAGCCGCAGCCAAGGGTCAATCCGTAATCTCGCACTCCCCGGCTCCGCGTGCGCTCCGTCGTGACAGCGAGACGGACGGCGACCGGGGTCACCAATTCGCCTTCGAACTGAGTTGGATTGGGACCGTTTCAGTCAACGCCCGCGACCGGATCATTGGCTCAGTGGCCGCCCGGTATTTCCTGAAATGCGGGGACGCCAGGTGCTCGTTGTAGGCCGCTTCGCTGGCGTAGATTTCAAAGAATCGCAGACGTGAAGGGTTGTCCTTCTCGGCCACGGCATAGAGAGCCAATACGCCCGGCTCCACCCGCACGGACTCGTCCATCTCTTCCTTGACCGCCGAAATGAAGGCCTCGCGGTGTGCGGGGTCAACCTCGATATCAGCTACCCGCACGAACAGCGTCATCAATGATCCTCGTTGGCCCCAAGTCCGCGCGTTCGCTCCGTCGTGACAGCAAGACGGACGGCGACCGGGGGCCCTAGTCCGGGTGCGCGGCTCATGCGGTCGTTGGCACTCGCCAACGGGCCAGTAGCACGATCACTGAGTAAGCGCACAGGACGAAGGCGACGAGTCCGAAAGTGCGCCCGTCGGGAATATCGACCCCAGCGAAGAAGTCTTCGCCTCTGGCGGCGATGACAAAGGCCTCGAACGCGATGAGCAGGCTGAAGAGGACTCCGATGATGCGGCCGTAGCTCCTGCCGACCAGTACGCCGACGCCGCCAATGAGCCCGGCGATCGCGACCACGATGATGGCGAGCCCGGCATATACGCCGAGGGTCGACCACCCTCCATTGGGGGCGTTGTAGACGACAAGGTTGACGCCGGCGGCAACCAAGGCCAATCCAATGAGCAGGATGCTGATTCCAGCGATCTTCGAGAGGAGCGTGACCGGACCCTCCTCCGCGTCTGCCGACGGCGCAGCGGGCGGGGTTCGCGGAGTCGGATCCTGCGGCGGCTGGTCCATAACGGCCATGCCTCGGATGGTCGCACGGGGTCGCGTTGATCGCGTCTCGAAGAAGAGGTGCCTGCGCCCACGTTCTGGCTCAGGCAAACGGGGGATGGCACGCCGGCCAGCAGCCTCGTAGCGTGGTTCTCATGGCCCCCATCGAGCAAGGCAACGATGAACGCGTACGCACCCCGATCACGCGGCGACGCACGCGGCGTGATGGTGTCGAGCTGACAGACCCTAGCGCCTGCGACGGAGCCGCAGAACGAGAAAGACGACCGTGACGATGCCAGCGGCGATGTACGCGATGAGATAGGGATTGAAGAGGGGATTGTCTTCCACCACCGAAGCCTACGACCGCGTACAACCCTGGAAGCACCCAACGGGCCTGGGCCCACGCCCGGTGGGCGCGGTCCCATCCTCACGGCCGGGGGCGGACGGAGCGAGAGTCGTTCTCGTGGTCGCAACGCACCAATCGCGAGAGTTCTACGCGCAGCGTGATCTAGCGAAGGCGCGCCTCACGTACGAGGGGATGGCTTCCGACGTCGCAGAGCGTTGGCTCCACTCCTGGGAGCGCGCGTCCAACATGGACGCCGAGCGCCTCAGCCCGACCTACTGGGACCGCGCGTACGAATGGGCGTCCTCGGCATCTGGAGGCGGCCAGAAGCCATCGATCATCGACGGCTAGCTGCTGGCCGGCGGGGGCCGACCGAGCATGGGGTCTTCAAGCCGTCTGGACTCCGGCCTCCGCGTCGTCTTCGAGATGGTCTCGTAGCTGCTTGGCCAGGGTCCGGAAGTGGGCCTCCTCGTGGTATCGGCCCCAACTCCTGGCCGCCTCGGCGTTGTTCTCCGCCTCGACGATCCTCGGATCCTGCAGCTCCGGATGCTCGGCCATCGGCCTATCCCCCAGTTCATGTTCCCACGGCCGCCAGAGGTACTTCACGACCGCAGACGGGGTTTCGTCGTCCGGGTGGCCGTCGAACATGTCGACCATACGTTGGGCTCTATTGAATCCAGCCTGAGCGGAAGCTTCGTAGCGGGTGCCGCGAGCGGCGTCCAAGCGCGCCCTCGCTGCCCCCAGGAGTCTCAGGAGCGACCGGCGATCCTCAGAGTTCTTCGGCACGTCACCAACGCTACCTTGACTGGCAATCCTTGATTCCACGCCCATGATTTCACCGACGACACCGCGGAGTCGCGAGTGGTAGTAATCCACGCCGGCGAGTTGCGCGTACACGTGGGTGAGCCGCGCGCATCGCGAATCAGAAACTCACCGGGGACCCGAGGCCCTGCGACGGCCCTCTGTCGCGGGGCCTCGCGCTGTCTGGCGGCTCGTCCCCGCTACACTCGGAACGTGACGACGACGGACCGCCGAGACGCCCTCGACACCGAGCAGACCGACGGCCTGCTCGACATGGATCCGGAGGCGTTCCGGTCGGCCGCGCACCTGGTCGTGGACCTGATGGCCGACTACCTTGCCTCCGTCGAGCGCTTCGCCGTCTTCCCGCCTGTTGAGCCCGGTTCGATCGGGCCCTCGTTCCCGACGTCCGCACCCGAGTCACCCGAACCGATCGGGGCGATCCTCGACGACTATCGCCGGCTCGTCGAACCGAATGCGACGCACTGGCAGCATCCTGGCTTTCTCGCGTACTTCGGGACCACCGCGTCCGGGCCCGGGATCCTCGGCGAGATGCTGACAGCGGCGATCGGCCAGAACGCCATGCTGTGGCGAACGTCCCCGATCGCCACGGAGCTCGAGGGGGTCGTCGTCGGCTGGCTCCGCCAGGCGGTCGGCCTGCCGGACGCGTTCGACGGGCTCATCACCGACACGGCGTCGACGTCGTCCCTCATCGCGTTGGCGGGGGCGCGGGAGGCGGCGGGCATCGATGCGGCGACCCTGGGCATCGGCGGCGGACGTAACGTGCCCGCGCTCCGCGTGTACGCCTCGGCCGAGGCCCATTCGTCGATCGAGAAGGCCTGCATGACGCTGGGCCTCGGCCGCGACGCGCTCGTTCGAATCCCGACGAACGAGCGGTTCGAGATGCGGCTGGACGATCTCAGGGAGGCGATCGCCCGCGACCGGACCGAAGGCCGCCAGCCGGTCGCCATCGTCGCGACGGTCGGGACGACGTCGTCGACATCGGCGGACTCGGTGGCGGGATCGGCGGATGTCGCCGAGGCCGAGGGACTCTGGCTCCACGTCGACGCCGCGTACGCCGGAGCCGTCGCGATCGCAGCCGAGTTGCGCGAACCGTTCCGCGGCTGGGAGCGAGCGGACTCGGTCGTCATCAATGCGCACAAGTGGCTGTTCACGCCGCTCGACGCGTCGCTCCTTCTGACGCGGCGAATGGATGTCCTCCGAGTCGCCTTCAGCCTCGTCCCGGAGTACCTGCGGACGCTGGACCGGGAGGCCCCGGTCCGCGATTACAACGACTACACGCCGCAGCTGGGGCGCAGGTTCCGAGCCCTCAAGCTGTGGATCCAGCTCCGCTGGTTCGGCCTCGAGGGGCTGCGGCGCCGGATCCGCCACCACCTGGAGCTCGCGGCGGCGTTCTCGGCGTGGGTCGACGAGGACCCCGACTGGGAACGGCTCGCCCCCGTTCCCTTCTCGACGGTCTGCTTCCGCTATCGACCGGCCGGGATCGAAGACGGCGATGAAGCCCTGGACGAGCTCAACGCCCGGATCATGGACGCGGTTAATCGGACTGGTGAGGTGTTCCTGTCGCACACACGGCTCGATGGCCGCTTCACGATCCGGCTGGCCGTCGGCAACCTGCGGACGGAAGCGCGCCACGTGGAGCGGGCCTGGGAGCTTCTCCGGGAAGCGGCGCGCGACGCGGCGGCATGAAGGAGACTCGATGGCCGAATCGGTGACGGTTCTCTACTTCTACAAGACCCGCTGGGGAGCCCACGACGAGTTCATCGAGCTCTTCGAGCGAAACCACTGGCCCGTGCTACGGGAGCAGGTGACAGCGGGTCGCCTCCTCGAGGTCAAACGCTACGTGCCCCGCTTCCACGGCGAGGGTCGGGCCGACTGGGACGTCCTCGTGACGATCACCTATCGGGACTGGGCGGCGATGGAGTCGCACTCCGAGGCCGAGATCGCTGCCCGGCTGTTCCCCGACCAGGAGCGCTACCGCGCCGAGGAAACGCGACGCTTCGAGCTCCTCGAAGCCCATTGGGACGTGCCGCTGGACGAGCGCCCCCTGGCGTAGTTGCCGATCAGAACGGCTTCGTCACCATCAGCACGACGATGGCGAGGACGGCGACCAGCGTCGAGTACCCGAGCAGCGTGCTCCGACGCTCGATCGCCGCGTATTCCGGCGAGTCCGGGTCTCGCTCCGCTTCGGCGAGCTGGCGCTTGATCGTGGGCGAATACACGAAGATGCCGATCACGAGAAGGACGATGTAGAGGGCGAGCGCCGCCTGGATCCACCCCGCCTGGAACGAGAACGCACCGCCCAGCACCATCCAGATGCCCGTCACCCCCAGCACGGCATACGCCGGGTTGGCGAGCCGGTTGTCGAGGCTCTGGATGCCCCGGATCGCCCAGCTCAGCTTGTCGCGATCGTGGCCGGCCCGGCGCAGCCAGAACGCGTAGGTGATGTTCGCCCCGACGGCGACGATCGCCGCGACGACGTGGACGAGCTTGAGGAGCAGGAACGGCATGGCGACCTCCCCGGGTTGCGGCGCTAGACTCCACGGCCAGTGCGTTGATCCATCGAGGAGATTTCACCATGGCCGTCGAGGTCGCGACCGACTTTCACATGTTCATCGACGGCGGGCCAGTTGGGTCGACCTCCGGGGACTGGCTCGAGGTGCGAAGCCCGGCCACGCGGGAACTGGTCGGTCGTGTGCCCGCGGGGACGGAGGCAGACGTCGATCGTGCAGTGGCCGCGGCACGAGCCTCGTTCACGGACGGACGCTGGCATCGGAAGCTCATGCCGGAACGGGTCGCGGTCCTGAATCGGCTGGCCGACCTGATCGACGAGCAGGCGGACGAGCTCGCGCGGCTCGAGACGCTCCAGACGGGAACGTCCTACAAGCTCCGTCGCGACTCCGACTTCGCGTTCGCCTCCGACAACCTCCGGTTCTTCGCGACGCAGATCCGCCACCTCGAGGGCAAGGCGGCCGCCGAGTACAGCGGCTCACACACCTCGATGGTCAGGCGTGAACCGATCGGCGTCTGCGGCCAGGTTGCCCCCTGGAATTACCCGATGTGGATGGCGATCTGGAAGATCGGCCCGGCCCTGGCGGCCGGCAACTCGGTCGTCCTGAAGCCGGCGTCGGCGACGCCGCTGACCACCGTCCGGCTCGCCGAGTTGGCGTACGAGGCCGGCATTCCGGCGGGCGTTCTGAACGTGGTCACCGGCCGCGGCGACGTCGTCGGGTCGGCGATCGCGGGCCACCCGGACGTCGATCTCATCTCGTTGACCGGAGACTCGGAGACGGGCCGCCGGATCCAGGTCCTGGCGGCCGGAAGCCTGAAGCGGGTCCACCTGGAGCTCGGCGGCAAGGCGCCGTTCATCGTCCTCGCCGATGCCGACATCGAGGCCGCGGCGCGTGGTGCCACGGCGGGAGCGCTCATCAACGGTGGTCAGGACTGCACGGCAGCGACCCGAGCCTACGTCGCCCGGCCGGTCTATGACGCGTTCCTCGCACGGACGAAGGAGCTCTTCGAGAGCGTCCGCGTCGGCGACCCGTTCGATCCCGCGATTGATCTCGGCACCCTCATCAGCGATGCCCACGTCGAGCGCGTCGACGGCTTCGTCAAACGAGCGCGCGCGGACGGCGCCACGATCGTGACGGGCGGCGTCCGACCGGAGGTCCCTGGCCTCCCGGACGGCGCCTTCTACGCTCCGACGATCGTCGCCGACTGCGCCCAGGACTCGGAGATCGTCCAGAAGGAGGTCTTCGGGCCGGTGCTAGCCGTGCTGGCGATCGATTCGCCCGAGGAAGCCCTCCAGAAGGCGAACGACACGAAGTACGGCCTCGCCGCGAGCATCTGGACGCGTGACGTCTTTCGAGCGATGGAGGCCGCACGCGTCCTCAACTTCGGGCACGTCCAGGTCAACGACCACCTGATGGTGACGTCCGAGATGCCCCACGGCGGCTTCAAGCAGTCGGGCTTCGGCAAGGACATGTCGTCGTATTCGTTCGACGAGTACACCCAGGTCAAGCACGTGATGATCGAGTTGACCGGCGAACCCGAGAAGGGCTGGCACTACACGATCTTCGGCGACAAGCCCGACGACCAGGCGTAGCTCACCCGCGGGGCGAGCCCAGTGGCAAGCTCGGTCCTTAGCTCACCGCCCTCTTCAAGAGCGCGCCGATCCTTGCCTCGTCGGCGGCGGTCAGCTTTGTCAGGGCGAAGGACGTCGGCCACATGGTGCCGTCGTCGAGGTTCGCATCGTCGCTGAAGGCGATCGTCGCGTATCGCGTCTTGAACTTACTCGCGCTGATGAAGTGGCAGACGACATTGCCGCCCTTGGCGTATGCGGGCATCCCGTACCAGGTTCTCGGCGAGAGGGCTGGCGCGCTGGCTTTGATGAGGGCATGGATCCGCTCGGCCATGACGCGATCGGATTCCGGCATCTCGGCGATCTTCGCGAGCACGTCGCTTTCCCCGTCCGCCTCGGACGCGCCGCGGCGCGCGGCCGCCTTCTGCTCTTTGGCGCGCTCCTTCATCGCGTCGCGCTCCTCCTCCGACCATACCTTGGACGTTTTGGAGGTCGTGGTGCTGCTCTTGGCGGACTTCTGCGTGGCGTTCATTGCAGGTTTCTCCCCTGTTAGTCGTGATGGTGTCGACCCTAATGCTAGTGAGCCGCCGCCGCGGCGGCTTCTCCGAAACTGCTCAGTTCGTGACCTGGGACGGGCTGGCGGCTGTCTGTCAGGGACGTGATCCCATCCTCGCGGATGTTCAGTCGAGGCCGGATGCTGGATGCGGTGGACGCCTAGATCCGTGCTTAAAGAGGTCCATGACCGAACCCCAGCGTCAACAATTCGACGAGGACCGCGGAAAGGTCAAGTCGTTCCTGATCGGCAAGGGGATGGGGGCGGACCTCGCCGAACGGTGGCTCGCCGCGTGGGAAGCCTCGTCCAACATGGACGTGGAGCGATCCAGGAACGACTTCTGGGAACGCGGCGGGCGCTGGGCCACCTCCGCCTGGGCGGCAGGGCAGACGCCCCCGACGATCGAAGGCTGACCCCCCGCAGGCGGGTTCAGACCCATGACGGCATTCTGTCACTGTGTGGATTCGCCCAGAGGCAGTCGGAGATGAAACGGCGATTCGCGCGCTGAACGATGCGGCGTTCGGCGGGCCCATCGAGGGCGAGATCGTCGACGAGATCCGCGGCACCGATCGCTGGATCACTGGTGGATCCCTCGTCGCGGAGGACGATGAGGGCGGGATCGTCGGCCATCTGCTGCTCAGCGAGGGCGATCTCCTCGCGGCCGATGGAAGTGCCCGCCGAATCTGGATGCTCGGCCCGGTGGCGGTCCTTCCTGCGGCACAGCGGCAGGGAATCGGCTCAGCGCTCATGAAGGCGGCGATCGAGCTCGCGATCGAGCGCGCCCAACCCGTCATCTGCCTCCTTGGGCACGACTCCTACTATCCTCGCTTCGGCTTCGAGCCGGCTCGCGGGATCGGGATCGAACCCCCGCGCCCGTGGCCCGATGCGAACTGGATGGCGATCCGGCTGCCGGCCTGGGGCCCGGACGTGCGCGGAACGGCGCAGTTTCCACCGGCGTTTCCGGACGACTGAAGCGGCCACCATGCGGGCCCGTGCGGAGGCCTGTTACCGTGGACGCGTGCCCACCAGCCACCGCCGTTTCGCGCTGCTCGACGTGATGTTCGCCGGTGCGCCGCTGCCCAGCGCCACGATGGACGTCTGGGAAGACGACAGCCGCGTGGCCCGCTGGTCCGCCAGGGCGCTGATGCCGGCGGCCCAGGAGGCGGAACGCGGCCGGCTGACCGGCCGCACGAAGGATGGCCGCCTCATCTCGGGTGAGGTCGAGGTCGCCAACCGCCAGATGGGCCCCGGTGGGCCGCGTGGACAAACGCTCGTCGAGCTCCACGGATCGGGCCCCCTCGAGGGGCTCGACGGACCCCAGGCGGAGGCCGATCCGGCCTGAGCCGGCCTCGGCAGTGGCGCGCGGCTACCACCGCGGCTTTCCTTCCAGAACGAACAACCTAAGCGCTTGGACGGGCCCTCGACCCTGTTAGCCGTGCGGATTTCCTCTGGCAACCGAAATCCGGGAGTCTGCGAACGCCATCGAGGGCCAAATTGGTCGGCTCAGGGGGTCGGCGTTCTCCACGAGAGGAAACCCGCAGGGCTCGGTCGTCGGGGAGGCGGGGAGCGATAATGCTCGCGACGATCACGCCAAGGAGGAACACCCAGCCGTGCCGCCGATCATCGAGCTGACGCGGATCGAGCCCGTTCATCTCGGGCGCCTCGAACGACAGGGCGTCTTCACGACGGGACTCCTGATCGAGGTGTCGGAGACGCAGACGCGGCGCCAGACCCTGGCGGACCAGGTCGACGCCACGACGAACGACGTCCTCGCCTGGCGCGACGAGGCGCTGATGCTCAACCTCGCGAGCTTTGGGCCGCAGGAGCATCAGCTCCTCATGCAGGCCGGCATCGAGGGCCTCCGGGACATCCTCAAGCTCAGCCTCGACGAGTTCCGCGCCGCGATCGTACCGGCGGCGATGGAGTTGAAGATCGACGTGCCGTCCGACCTGACGATCGTCGGCTGGTGGGAGCAGGCGAAGACGCTCGAGGACGCCTGACCGGGCGATTCCTTCGCGCCGCGTCCACGGCGGGCTACCATGACGGACGTGAACGCAACCGTTCCGCAGCGTGTCGCCGGCGTCGTGACGGCGATCGCCACGGCGCTCGTGATCACGGCGATCGCGATCGTGCCGTTCCTCACGCCGGCCTGGGTGTCGTTCGAGCAGACGCGGACCGGTGCACCACAGTTGACTGGCTACACGGCTGAGGAGCTGCGCACGGCGACCGAGGCCATCCTCGGCGATCTCGTTCTCGGCCCACCCGTGTTCGACGTCGAGATCGGTGGGGCACCTGTCCTCAACGAGCGTGAGCGGGCTCACATGCGCGATGTTCGCGGCGTCTTCGCAGGCTTCGGACTCCTCGCGGTCGTCGCGGCTGTCGGGCTCCTGGCACTGTATGCGGGCGCCCGGCGGCTCGGCCATCCCGAGCGGGCGTACTCGGCCATCCGGACGGGGGCGCTCGGACTGGTGATCGGCGTCGTCGTCGTCGGCGGGTTCGCGGTCATTGCCTTCGACACGCTGTTCGCCATATTCCACCAGCTCTTCTTTGCCGGCGGCTCATACACGTTCGATCCGGGAACGGAGCGGCTCGTCCAGCTCTTCCCGTTCGCGTTCTGGTCGGAAACCACGATGGCCGTCGGGGTGGTGATCATCGCCCTGTCCCTTATCGTCGCGACCCTGGCCGGTCGCCGGGCACGCCCCCACGCCGAGCCAGCCGCCTCCGCCGCGTCCCTCACCAACCCCGAGGCCGCCCGATGAACGGCGTGCCGGTCGCCCGCCTGTTCGGCATCGAGATCCGGCTGCACCTCTCGTGGATCTTCATCGTCGCGATCATCACCGTCACCGTTGGCGGGCGACTGGGCCAGCTCCAGCCGTCCGCGGACGCGACGTTCTCGTGGGTGATCGGAGCGGTCGCCTCCCTGGGGTTCCTCGCGACTGTCGTCGCCCACGAGCTAGCGCACGCCCTCGTCGGCCGGAGGATGGGACTACCGGTCGACGCGATCTCCGTCCATTTCGTCGGGTCGCCTGCGACGGTCGACATCCGCGCGGCGACGCCACGAGCGGAGGCAGCTGTGGCCCTCGCGGGGCCGGCGATGAGTCTCGGGCTCGGCGTGCTGCTGACCGTCATCGCTGTCCTTGGCATCTCGTCGGGCATCGCCCCGCTCCGGATCGTCGGCGACATTCTGTTCATCATCGGCGTCCTCGACCTGGTGCTCGCCGGCGTCAGCATCGTGCCGGCGTTCCCCCTCGACGGTGGCCGTGTCGTCCGGGCGATCGTCTGGGCACGAACGGGCGACGAGCGCCGCGGCGCCCGGGCGGCCGGAACGGTCGGACGCTTGGTCGGCTGGGTCCTGATCGGGGCCGGACTCTTGATCATCCTCACCGGCGACACCGTCGATGGGGCGATGGTCGGCCTCATCGGCTGGTTCCTGGGCGCGTCGGCGCGATCCGTCGATCGCTGGCTGCTGCTCGAAGGGCTCCTCACCGGTGTCCGCGTCGATGAGGCCATGGAGCCGAACCTCGAGACGATCTCGCCGCAGCTGACGCTGGACACATTCGCCGCGAAGGTCCTGGACGGCACGCTCGGACCGGCTCTGCCGGTCGTCCGTGATGAGATCCTCGTCGGGATCATCGGGGCGCTCCAGCTGCGCGGCGTGCCGCAGCGCGACTGGCCGTCGACGCGAACGGGCGACGTCATGATCGCTGTTGCCGACCTCCCGCTCGTCGGGCCGGAGGAATCGCTGTCGGACGGTCTCGAGCGGCTGCGGACCTCGCGGCTCGACGGGTTGCCGGTCCGTGACGGGACCACGCTCAGCGGCGTCCTCACCAGGCGGTCGATCGCCGTCGCCCTCCGCGCCCGGGCCGACCTGCGCGGCGTGACGCTGTGACTGCGCCCTCTGCGCCGGCAGGCCTCATGTCGGTCGACGAGGCACGCGCGGCGGTTCTCGCGGCCGTCCAGGGTCCGACGGAGACGGAGAGCGTCTATCTCAGCGAGGCCCTCGGGCGCGTCCTCAGCGAGCCCGTGAGCAGCACGACCGCCCTGCCGCCGTGGGACAACTCGGCGATGGACGGCTACGCGGTCAGGGCGGCCGACATCGCCACGGCAACCGAGGACGGGCCCGTCCGGCTGGAGGTCGCGGGCGAGGTCCGGGCCGGGATCGCCTCCACGATCGAGGTCCCGCGGGGCGGTGCGGTCCGGATCGCCACCGGTGCCCCGATCCCGGCGCGCGCCGACGCGGTCGTCCCGGTCGAGTTGACGACGCCACTCGATCCGACGGGAGCGCCCGCCGGTCCGCGCGGCCGGGACGCGACCGGCCCCCTGCCGGCGGCGATCCATGTACACGCGGCCATCGAGCCCGGCGGGTCCATTCGTCGCGCCGGCAGCGATCTTGACCTCGGCGCGGTGATCCTCGAGGCCGGCGTGCCCGTGACGGCCGCTGCGGTGGCCCTGGCGGCGGGGGCCGGAATTCCGCAGCTGTCGGTCCACCGGCGGCCGCGGGTCCATGTCCTCGCGACCGGCGACGAGGTGCGACCGGCCGGCCAGGCGCTCGGCCCGGCGGGCATCCCGGACGCGAACGGGCCGGGCCTCATGGCCCTCGTCGATGCCGCGGGCGGCCACGCGTACGCGCTCGGGATTGCCAAGGATCGCCTCGATGATGTCGATTCCCGCCTCTGCGCCGCACTGATCGCCGGCGCCGACGCGATCGTCGTTTCCGGCGGCGTCTCCGTCGGGCCGTACGACGTCGTCAAGCTCGCGTTCGAGAAGATCGGCCGGATCGACCTCTGGCGGGTCGCCGTTCAGCCGGGCAAGCCGTTCGCGTTCGGCGTCGCGGATCGCCCGGACGGCGGCCGGACCCTGCTCTTCGGGTTGCCGGGCAACCCGGTCTCGAGCTTCGTCACGTTCGAGCTGTTCGTCCGTCCCGCGATCCGGGCGCTCGCGGGACACCGGGCCGATCGCCTCCGCCGCCCGGTCGACCGCGCCGTCCTCGACGAGAGCGTCACCAAGAGCCACGGCCGACGGGCCTTCGTCCGGGTCATCGCCGAGCGCGACGCCATCGGGTCGCCCGTCCGCGACGACCGCGGCCGCGTCCGAATCCGGCTTGCCGGGGGCCCGGGAGGGCAGGGGAGCCACGTCATTTCGGCCCTTGCCGCCGCGGACGCGCTCGCTGTCGTCCCGGAGGCGCACGATACGCTCGACGCGGGCGCAGAGGTCGAGCTCTGGTGGCTCGACGCCGGCTGACTCTTTCGGAGGAACGATGGCCCAGAAACCGCCTCCGCGCACCGAGCGCCGACGGCTGACTCACGTGGATCGCAGCGGCCGGCCGCGGATGGTCGACGTCACGGAGAAGGCGGTGACGGCCCGGCGCGCCGTGGCGGAGGCATTGGTCGCCGTCTCGCCAGAGACGATGAGCCTCGTGATCGACGGCGGCGGACCGAAGGGCGACGTCCTCGGGGTGGCCGAGCTGGCGGGCGTCATGGCCGGCAAGCGGACGAGCGACCTGATTCCACTGTGCCACCCGATCGCGCTGACCGATCTCGTGGTCGCGGTCACCCCGGATCGGGCTGCCGGCGTGCTTCGCATCCGGGCCGAAGCGGCGACGACCGCCCCGACGGGAGTCGAGATGGAGGCACTCACTGCGGCCTCCGTCGCCGCCCTGACGATCTACGACATGGTCAAGGGCGTCGAGCGGGGCGTCGAGGTTCGCGCCGTCCGGCTGCTATCGAAGAGTGGCGGCAAGAGCGGCGAGTGGCACCGGCCGCCCGATGCGGACGCAGATCGCCCGCCGGACCACCGGAAGCCGGGGGTGCGCGCCGCGGGGCGGATCGGGGGCAAGCGGCGGGGGCCGGCGTGAGCGGGCGCTGGACGTTCGTCCTGACGATCAGCGATCGCGGTGCCGCCGGCGAACGGGAGGACTCGAGCGGAGCGGCGATCGCGACGCGCCTGGTCGGCCTCGGGTTCGAGGTCGAGCGCGCCGTCGTGCCGGATGAGCGGCCGGCCATCGAATCGGCCATTCGCTCAGCCGCGGGTCGCCATTCGCTCGTGGTCACGACCGGCGGTACCGGGCTGACGCCACGCGACGTGACGCCGCAGGCGACGCTCGCCGTGATCGACTACGAGGTGCCGGGGCTCGCCGAGGTCATGCGAGCGGAGGGTCGACGCCACACCCCGATGGCGGATCTGAGCCGCGCCGTCGTCGGCGTGCTCGGCCAGTGCCTCATCGTCAACCTGCCGGGCAGCCCGAAGGGTGCGATCGAATCGCTCGAGGCGATCGTTCCGGTCCTCGATCATGCCCTGGAGACGCTGGCCGGGCCGTTCGATCATGGGCCGTCGCGCCGCGCTGAACCAGGCGCGGAGATCGCGGATCCGCGGGTCGTTGCCGAACCCGACGAGCACGAGTGATGTTCCCGGTGTTTGCCGACGTTACCGGCTACCCGCTCGTCTTCCCGCTCTTCTGGGGCGCGGCGATCGTCTTCCTGCTGGCGATGGCCCGTCACCTGCGCGTGTTCGCGGCGACTCAGCCGTCGGTCGAGCAGCCGCGCCCGTTCGGCCAGATCGGGGCTCGACTCGCCGGCCTGATCGAGTACGCGATCGTCCAGACGAAGATGTTCAAGGACGTCCGGGCGGGCGTCATGCACGCCGGCATCTTCTGGGGGTTCGTCCTGCTGACGATCGGGACGGCGAACATCGTGACCGGCGGCATCATCGAGATGGTCCTGTCCGCGCCCCTCGACGGGGCGATCTGGATCGCGATCTCGGCGATGCAGAACATCGTGGCGGTGATCGTCATCGCCTCGATCCTCTGGGCGTTCTGGCGGCGGCTCGTTTCGCGCCCGAAGCGGCTCACGTACAACCGCGACGCGCTCCTGATCCTCTCGATGATCGGCGGGGTCGTCGCCACGGAGCTCCTGGCCGAGGCGTTCGAGTTCGCACTGCACGGCGACCAGCCCGGGGCGTTCGTCTCGGCCGCCCTGGCTGTGCCGCTGCGCGGGCTCTCGCCTGAAGCGCTGGAGCTCGGTTTTCAGGCGCTCTGGTGGGGGCACATGGTCCTCGTCGCCGCGTTCCTCGTCTACCTGCCCTTCTCGAAGCACCTGCACATCGCGACCGCGTTCCCGAACATCTGGTTCCGAAAGCTCCGACCCCGCGGCGAGCTGCCGGCCATGGATCTCGAACGCGAGGACGCCTCATTCGGACTCAAGTCGCTCCAGGACCTCGGCTGGAAGGACCTCCTCGACGGCTTCACCTGCACCGAATGCGGCCGCTGCCAGCAGGCCTGCCCGGCGTGGAACACGGGCAAGCCGCTCAACCCGAAGACCTTCATCATGGGAATTCGGGACATGTCGGTCGAGGCAGAACACGGGCTCGACCTGATCCCGAACTCGCCGATCGTCCGGGAAACGTACGGTCTGGGCGGTGCCACACCGGCCCCTGAGCGGATGGCGTCGCTGATCGTCGACGACGCGATCCCGTACGAGGCCGTCTGGGACTGCGTGACGTGCGGCGCCTGCGTCGAAGCCTGTCCGGTCCTCATCGAGCATGTCGACAAGATCGTCGGGCTCCGTCGGAACCTCGTGCTCGAGGAATCCCGGTTCCCGGCCGAGCTCGCCGGTGCGTTCCGCGGCATGGAGGGCCAGGGCAACCCGTGGGGCCAGCCGGCCTCGACGCGACTCGACTGGACGAAGGGCCTTCCGTTCGAGGTGCCGACGGTTGCGTCCATGGCCGCCGACGGACGGCTCGATGAGCTCGAGGTGCTGTACTGGGTCGGTTGCGCGGCCGCATTCGACGAGCGCAACAAGCGAGTCGCCCGGGCGTTCGCGACCTGTCTCGACGCCGCCGGGGTGCCGTTCGCCGTCCTCGGCCAGGAGGAGTCGTGCACCGGCGATCCGGCTCGCCGGATGGGCAACGACTACGTGTTCCAGATCCTGGCGTCCGGCAACGTCGAGACGCTGAATCGATACGGGATGGGCGAGCGGACGATCGTGACGGCGTGCCCCCACTGCTTCAACACCATCGGCAACGAGTATGCCCAGCTCGGTGGGTCGTTCAAGATCGTCCATCACTCGGTGTATCTCCAGGGGCTCCTCGCCGACGGCCGGCTGCGGGTCGCCGACGAAGGGCCAACCAGCTCCGTCACGTTCCACGATTCGTGCTACATGGCGCGCTACAACGGTGTCATCGCCGCGCCGCGCGACGTGCTGGGCTCCGTGCCCGGCGTGGAACTCCGGGAGATGGAGAAGTCGGGCAAGAACACGTTCTGCTGCGGGGCGGGCGGCGGGCGGATGTGGATGGAAGAGACACGTGGCACCAGGATCAACGCGGAGCGGACGCGCCAGGCGCTCGAGACGGGCGCCGAGACCGTCGCGACGAGCTGTCCCTTCTGCATGGTGATGATGAAGGACGGGCTGGCCGACGCCGCGTCGGCGGCCGCGCCCGCCACGTCCAGCGGGACCGTGAGCGCCCGCGACATCTCCGAGATCCTCGCCGACTCACTGGCCCCGACGCAGCCGGCAGGCCGCCAGTTGCCGGTTCTGCAGTAAGTCGCGGTTGATCCGTTGATGATCGCCGGTCGAGCGAGACCGAGTTCACTGGCGAAGGAATGCCAGGCAACTCGGTCTCCGATCGCACCGCGCTCCAGCTGGCCGGACACCTCGGCCTTGTCGCCCGCGACGAACGCGTCAGGCGGCGCTGGTCGCTCCGCGAGGTTGCCCATCGGGCGGACCTCTCGGTCAGCTTCATCCATGGCATCGAGCACGGCCGACCCGCCAGCCTTGCCGCGTACGCCGCGGTAGCAGCCGCACTGGGCTTGGAGCCGGCTTTCGATCTCGTCCATCCGCGTCGGCGGGCCGCCGCCGTCCGCCTCGAGGATCCGGTCCACGCGGCGATGGGGGAGGCGATTGCAGAGCGCATCGGATCGTTCGGTTTCGATCTCGCCCTCGATGACCCCTTCCAGCATTATCAGTTCGCGGGACGGGCGGATGTCCTGGCCTGGTCGATCGAACGACGAGCGTTGCTGCACGTCGAGAACAAGACGCGCTTCCCGAACATTCAGGAGGCGTTCGGGAGCTACAACATCAAGCGTCGGTACCTGCCCGCTATCGCGGCTGGTCGGCTCGGCCTGCGAGGCGGATGGGATGTGGTCACCAACGTCGTCGTCGCGCTGTGGTCCGCGGAAATCCTCCACGCGCTCAGGCTTCACCCGACGAGCTTTCGAGCAGTCTGCCCCGATCCTCCCGATGCCTTCGGGGACTGGTGGAGCGGCGCCATACCGGCCGACAACGGAGCAACGAGCTGCCTCGTGCTGTTTGACCCGATCGGTGGAGGCCGGTCCGATCGCCGGCGCTACGTTGGGCTCGACAGGATCGACGACGTGCGTGGTCGCTACCGCGGGTACGCAGATGCCCTCGAGGCCATCCGGACCGTGACGACCGGCTGAGCCACCCAGGTTTGCAGCCAGGGAGAACACAGATCGGCTGCGACGGCGGGCGTGACGACGGCCTCGTGCGGCGAGGTGCGTCTTACGCGCCTCCACGAGCGCCCGAACGCCGGTGAGCCAGACCTCTTTCCTCTGCGGGAGAACGGACCCGGTCCGAAGGCTCGAAACAGTTCGCTGGTGAAGGAAAGCTGTGGGGGTCGGACGGATTTGGGCCGCGGCGACGAGGGACACGGGCGCGACGCTGCTACGATGACCCGCGGTGACCGAGCCCACGTCCGCCACCCCCGCCTCCGGGTCCTACCGCCTCAGCGAGGATCAGCTGATGCTCCGCGACGCGGTGCAGGTGCTGGCCGATGAGCGGATCGGGCCTCGAGCGGCCGAGATCGACCGGACCGCCGAGTTTCCCTGGGACGTCAAGGAGCTCCTCGCCTCGCACGACATCCTGGGGTTGCCCTTCCCGGAGCAGTACGGCGGCCTCGGCGGGGAGCTGCTGACCGTCTGCCTGGCGATCGAACAGATCAGTCGCGTCTGCGCGACCAGCGGCCTCATCCTCGCCGTCCAGGAGCTCGGCGCTCTGCCGCTCCTGATCGCCGGCACCGACGAGCAGAAGGAACGCTGGTTCCCGGACCTCGCCGCGGGCCGGACCCTCATCGCATTCGCCCTGACAGAGGCCGAGGCCGGCAGCGACGCGGCCTCGACGAGGACGAGGGCCAAACGCGACGGCGACGACTGGCTGATCGACGGGTCGAAGCGATTCATCAGCCAGGGCAGCGTCGCCGACCTCATTACGGTGTTCGCGGCCACGAACGAGGACCCGGAGACGCCGCGACACAAGCGGCTGAGTTGCTTCATCGTCGAGAAGTCAATGACCGGCTTCGGCGTCGAGCGGATCGAGCACAAGATGGGGATTCGCGGGTCGCCCACCGCGGAGCTGAGCTTCCGTGGCGTCCGAGTCCCGGACAGCCACCGGGTTGGCGCGGAGGGTGAGGGCTTCTCGATCGCGATGCGCACGCTCGATCGGAGCAGGCCGGGGATCGCCGCGCAGGCAGTCGGCATCGCGCAGGGCGCGCTCGAGGTCGCAGCGCGCTACGCCCAGGAGCGCAAGCAGTTCGGCAAGCCGATCGCGGAGTTCCAGATGATCCAGGCGATGCTGGCCGACATGGACGCCGGCACCGAGTCGGCCCGGCAGCTCCTGTACAAGGCCTGCACCGAGATCGAGGCCGGGGCCCCCGATGCGGCTCGTTGGTCGGCCATGTGTAAACTCGTCGCCGGCGACACGGCGATGCGGGTCACGACGGATGCCGTGCAGGTCCTGGGCGGATACGGCTATATCGACGAGTTTCCCGTTGAGCGGATGATGCGCGACGCGAAGATCACCCAGCTCTACGAGGGCACGCAGCAGATCCAGCGGTTGGTGATCGCCCGCGCCCTGGCCGCACGCAGCGGCTGAGAGGAGATCTACCGAACGTGCGCATCGTCGTCCTGACCAAACCCGTCCCAGACCCGGCTTCGGGTGGGGAGCGCCTGGGGCCGGATGGGCGCCTGGACCGCACGGCCAGCCCCGCGGTCGTCAACGGCAATGACGAGTACGTCCTGGAGAAGGCGCTCAAGCTCATCGAGGCGGCCGGCGAGGGCGAGGTCATCCTCTCTGACGATGGCCCCGGCCAATGCGCCCGAGACCATGCGCAAAGCGCTGGCAATGGGCGCGACGCGGGGCGTCCTCGTGACGGACCCGGCGATCGCCGGTTCGTGCACGGTCGCGACGACCCGGATCCTCGCCGCGGCGCTCAAGACGCTCGACTTCGATCTCGTGCTGGCCGGCGTCGATACCTCCGATGGCGGCGCCGGTGTCGTCGCGGCGGGCGTCGCTGCTCTGGCCGGGCTGCCGTATCTCTCATACGCGGCGACGATCGAGCCAGACAGCGCCGGCGGCACGGTCCGGGTCAACCGCATCACACCGGCCGGGTACGACGTCCTGGAGGCGCCGATGCCCGTCCTCATCAGCGGCACGCAGGCGCTGGGCGAACCGCGCTACCCGTCGCTGAAAGGGATCATGGCAGCTCGATCGAAGGAGATCACGACCCTGACACTTGCCGATCTCAGCATCGATCCGGCCACTATCGGTACGGCGGGTTCGACGACGAAGGTCGTCGGCTCGCGACCTCCGGAGGCGCGGGCCGCCACGCGCGTGGTGCGCGAGGCCCCCGACGAGGCCGCTCGGCAGGTCGTGGCGCTGCTCGCCGAGCGGGGAATCATCTGATGCCCGGCATCCTCGTGGTCGGAGAGATTGCCCCGGACGGCTCGCTCACCAAGCTCTCCGCCGAGGTCGCCACTCTCGCCAGATCGCTCGGTGAGGCAGGCGCCGGGGCCGTCGAAGGCGTTGCGGCCGGCCCGTCGCCGGACGCCGCCGCGAACGAGCTCGCAGAGTACGTCCACACCGTCTACGCGGACTCTGGCTTCCCCGCGGACCACTCTCTCGCGCCTGTAGCGGCGGCGCTGTCGATCCTGATCGAGCAATACGACATCGTGATGCTGCCTGCGAGTCCGGACGGTCGGGACCTCGCCGGGATGCTGTCCGCTCTGACGGGGATGGGAGTGCTGGCGAACGCGACGGCGTGTCGCGGTGGGACGGCGGCCCCGTGACGACCCACAGCGTGTTCGGCGGGAAGCTGATCACAGAGGCTGCCTTCACCAATGGCCGAGGGATCATCACGATCCGGCCGAACAGCGCGGCTGCCGAGAAACGGGGGAACCCCGGCTTCGTGCAGGCAATGTCGTCGGGTCCGGTCCCCGAGCTCCCGGCCGTGAACATCGTCGATCGCCTCGAGGCGCAGAATGCGGCAGCCCCGATCGAGGAGGCGCGGATCATCGTGTCCGGCGGTCGGGGCGTCGGTGGCGCCGACGGATTCAAGCTCGTCGAGGAGCTGGCCGAGGCGCTCGGTGGCGCGGTGGGGGCGACGCGGGCGGCGGTCGACGCTGGCTGGATCCCGTACGCACAGCAGATCGGCCAGACCGGCAAGATCGTCAAGCCGCAGCTCTACCTCGCCCTCGGCATCAGCGGGGCGATCCAGCACAAGGTCGGCATGCAGACCGCCGAGACCGTCGTCGCGGTCAATCGTGACCCGGACGCACCGATCGCCGAGTTCGCCGATCTCGTCGTCATCGGCGACCTGTTCGAAGTCGGTCCCGCGATCCTGGCCGAGCTTCGGGCTCGGCGGGGCTCCGCCTGAGCGCGGCGACGGGCATCGGGACGGACGGATGGAACCTGCGGTCGTACTGCCGCTCCTCGCGTTCCTCATCCTCGCCGCGATGTTCGTGCTGTTCCTTCGCCGAGCGGGACGTCTCGGAGCGGCAAACCGCGATGTCGAGCGGTTCCGCAACCAGGTCGCCGACCTCGCCGGCCGAGCCGAGCTGTCCCTCGGCGAGGTGAGCGGTCGGATCGATGCTGTCCGGCGCGGCTCCCTCTCCGCGGCCGCCGTGTTCGATGACCTCGCAGCGTCGCTCGACGCAGTCCAGAAGTATGCCGACGAGGGTCGCGGGCTCCGGACGCCGGACGACGGCCAGCCAATCCGCGACGGGCTCGTCGAGGAGCTGGAACGCGCTGGCCGCGCGCTCGAGATGGTCGAGCACGGCTGCACGATCCAGATGTCGGCTCGGGCGGGCTCCCGTGGGCTCGAGGCGCAGACGTCGATCAAGCGCGGCTACCTGAACATCCTCCACGCCCGGGAAGCGATCGCCCGGCACGCCCTTGAGGCCGCCGCGCTCGTCCCGGCTGAACCGCCCGCGCGGAGCCCTCGACACTACCGCATGTAGTGGTATCCTCCTTGCACACCACAAGTGCTTGTGGTAGTGGCGACCAGGAGAACCGATGCGCTGCCCCCATTGCGGCGAGCGAGAGACGCGGGTGGTGGACTCGCGGGACCTCGACGACGCCGCGACGATTCGGCGCCGCCGCGAATGCGCGGCGTGCACCACACGCTTCACGACGTACGAGCGGGTCGAGGCCGCGCGACTCATCGTCGTCAAGAGCGATGGGACCCGCCAGGAATTCGACCGCGACAAGCTCGCATCGGGGCTGCGCAAGGCGCTGACCCGTCGACCAGTTCCGGACAACGCCGCCGAGCAGGCGGCCGACCGGATCGAGGCAGAGCTGCGCTCCGAGGGGGCGACGGAGGTTCCGTCGACGCGGATCGGCGCCCTCGCGATGGAGGCCCTCGGCGAGCTCGACCAGATCGCCTACATCCGGTTCGCCAGCGTCTACCAGAGCTTTGACGATCTCGAGGCGCTCAAACGCGAGGTCGACTCGCTGTTCAACCAGCGGGGCTCGATCGCGGTCGACCTGCGCGGCGGTGGCGGCGGCAAGGCCATCCCAAAGTGAGCGTCCTCTCGGATCGGGACATCCGGGCGGCAATCGACGCGGGCGAGGTCGGGATCCGTCCATACGACCCAGCCGACCTCCAGCCGAGCTCGGTTGACCTCCACCTCGACCGGAGCTTCCGCGTCTTCCGGAACAACCGCTACGCCTTCATCGATGTCCGGGCGCCCCAGCCGGATCTGACCGAGCTCCTGAAAGTCGAGGACGACGAGCCGTTCATCCTCCATCCCGGCGAATTCGTCCTCGGCCAGACCCTCGAATGGGTCGAGCTGCCGATCGATCTGGTCGCCAGGCTGGAGGGGAAGAGCTCCTTGGGCCGTTTAGGGCTGTTCATTCACTCGACCGCCGGCTATGTCGACCCGGGCTGGCGGGGAAACCTGACGCTCGAGTTGTCGAACGTCGCGAACCTGCCGATCGCGCTGTACTACGGGATGAAGATCGGCCAGATCTCGTTCTTCAAGATGTCGAGCCCGGTCGACCGGCCGTACGGCTCGAAGGACCTCGGCTCGAAATACCAGGATCAGTCAGAGCCGACGGCCTCCGCGTTCCACCGCGACTTCGCGAACGGCAAGAAGCCAGGCGGCTGAGGGCGCCGCCCGTGCCCATCAACGACGCGGTCGACTGGTCGATTGAGCTTGGCGGCGGCGTCCGAGTCGCCCTGATCCAGGCCGGCACGTTCCGCTCCGACGCGGGTGCGCTGCTCGGGCCGGTGCCGCGGATCCTCTGGAACTCGCTCGTGACCGAGGAGATCGACCACGAGCACCGACTGCTCCAGGCGCTCAACTGCCTCCTCGTCGAGACGCCTGCCGGGCGTGTCTTGGTCGAGACGGGGATCGGCGAGCGCGTGAGCGACAAGGTGCGAGAGATGCGCGCCTATGAGGGCACACCGATCGTGCCCGCGCTGGTCGCCGCCGGCTTCGAGCCCGCATCTGTCGACGTCGTGGCGATGAGCCACCTCCATTTCGATCACGCCGGCGGGCTGCTGCTGGCCGACGGCTCGCGGGCGTTTCCGCGGGCGACGATCGTCGGGCAGCGAGCCGAGTGGGAGATCGCCCTGGGCGACAACCCTCGACTCGTCGCCTCCTACGATCAGCCGGAGATCCGGCTGGTCCGATCCTGGGGTGAGGAGGGCTGGGCCGACGGCGAGCGCGAACTCCTGCCTGGCGTCTCGGTGGTGCCGACCGGCGGCCATTCGGCGGGCCATCAGGCGGTCGTCGTCCGGGGAGCGGGCGAGGGGGCCAGGACGCTGGGTTTCTTCGGCGACCTGTGCATGCGGCCGTGGGCGGCCAATCCGCGCTGGGTTACGTCGTTCGATGACTTCCCGCTCGATTCGGTGGTCGTCAAGGGCTCGCTGTTCGCTCAAGCCGCCGACGAGGAGTGGGTCGTGGTCCTGTCGCACGAGCCGGTCGCCCCGATCGGACGCCTGGTCCGCGACCGCGACCGGTACCGCTACGAGGCGCGCTGACGCACCACCCCTGTCGGATGACGTACACAGTTCATGACAATCGGCCCATGGCGGGGCTCTGGGCGACGGCTATTGTCTGGTCATCGGAACGGACCGCCGGACATCGAGACACTCGCCGGCGGCGTGTCGACCCTCCGGCGGGATGTCGGGCGGCGGCAGAGCTGGCAATTCCGTCGCTTATCGGCGGTCCGTCCGAACTCTCCCCCTGAACTCCTCCGCGGCGCCCGCCCTCGCGCTCAGCCGCCCGCTGCGGCCTCGTTGGGCGACGAGCCGGCCGGCCTGACCTCGACCGCGTCATCGTCCCATTGGAGCCCGGGCCAGCCGGCCGCCATCTCGAGCGCCTCGGCCTCGGAGCCCACCTCAACGACGATGAAGCCGCCGAGGAGCTCCTTCGTTTCAATGTACGGGCCATCGCTGATCCCGCGCTTCCGCACGGTCCGTGCCTGGTTCGGCCAGCCGAGCTCCTCGCCCCCGACGATCCGTCCGGCGGCTCCGTGCTCGGCAAACCAGGCCATGACGGCCGCGACTTCACGCTGCCTCTCGTCCGCGCTGCTGTTGTTCCACGCCTCGACGTGATCGGGTCCCTGGATGGTCATGAGGATGTAGCGCACGTGGGATCCTCCATCGGCCGCTCGTGAATCGGGCGGGGTTCATCTACGGTCGACGAATTGATCGCCGCTCGCTCGACATTTCGGGTCAGCCCGATGGCGAAGGCGGCGGTGTCGGGGAGGGAGACGAGGCTGGAGCCGATGGCGCGGCCGCCGAGCCGGGCAGGATCGCCTCGATCTGTGCGGTGGCGCCGGCCTCGTTCAGCTTGCCGAGGACGACGGAACGGATCGCCCCATCCGGACCGACAAAGAACTGACTCGGCAGGGCGTAGATCCGATAGAGGTGGAAGATGTCGGCAGAAAGGTCAGCGGCGACCGTGTACCCGAGCTGGTAGCGCTCCGCGTACGCTCGAACGTCATCGACGCTTGTCTCCTGGACGCTGACGCCGACGACGACGAGACCTCGATCTTCATAGCGTTCGGCGAGGTCCCGCAGAATCGGTGTTTCCGCCTGGCACGGCGGGCACCATGACGCCCAGAAGTTGATCCAGACGGCCTTGCCCCGGAGGTCCGCCAGGCGGACGGGTTGCCCGTCCAGGTCGGTCAGCTGGTAGGTCGTGCCGTCTCCCCGCTGGACCGTGAATTCCGGGGCGAGCTCGCCAGCTCGTAGCCCCTGTGATGGTGCCGGCCCAAGGATGTACGGCGTCGCCCGCGGGTCGTTCGGTGCGATGGGGTCGGTCGAGCCCAGCGGCCGGGTGGCCACGAAGAGTCCGACCGCGGCAACGACGACGGAGATCGCCGCAACGGCCAGCTGCCGCCCGCTGAAGGGGCCGATGAGGCCGTGCCGCTCCTTGCGATGGGTGAATCCGGGCCGTTCGCTCACTCAGATGCCCGCGAAACCGAACCAGGTCGACATGATGAAGAGCCAGTCCATGACCATCGCGACGCCGACGGCCACGACCAGGGCGCCGCCGATGACCGAGACGGCACGCCCGTGGCGGACGAGCGGTCGCATGATGGCGGGCGCACGTTCGTAAACGAGCGCGATCGCGAGGAACGGCAGGCCGAGGCCGAGCGAGTAGGCAAGCAGCAGGATGCCGCCCTGTCCGACGGTCTGCGAGCCCGCGGCGAGGCCGAGAATCGCCCCGAGGATCACGCCGACACAGGGAGTCCAGCCGATGGCGAAGATCGCGCCGAGCCCGTACGACGCGAGCCAGCCACCCCTCGAGCTCACGATCCGGCCGCCGAGCCTCTCGCCCAGTCCGGGACCGGTGTCCGGCCCCGCGCCGGCGGCGCTGAGCGACACCGTGCCGGTCGCCGTGGCGATCGATCCGGCGGCGCCGGCATCCATCGGGCGCCACGTCCGTTCGAGGCGCGGAATCCTGAGCACCCCGGCGAGGTTGAGGCCCAGGACGATCAGGATCACGCCACCGATCTGGCGCAGCGCGGGAAGCTGCTCCGAGAGACCCGACGCCACGTACGTCCCCGTCACCCCAAGCAGCGTGAACACCGAACCGAAGCCTGCGACGAAGGCGATGGCATGGCGGAAGATGAGCCATCTGTTCGGGCCCCCGGAGCCGGGATCCGATCGGCTGGCGACCGCGACCGCCGTCAGCTGACCGAGATATGCCGGCACGAGCGGCAGGACGCACGGGGAGAGGAAGCTCAGGAGTCCCGCCGCAACCGCGACGAGGATCGTGAGATCGGCGCCGCTCACGCCAGGGCGCCGTCGAGGCCGTCGTCGAGGAAACGGCGCAGCCGCGAGGCCGAAATCGCGAGCTCGAGCCGTCGACCCCCAAGCTCGACGACAGGGATCTTGTCAAAGAGGTCTCGTTCGACCGTCGGATCAGCGGCGATATCCCGCTCGCGGAGGTGGGCGATGCGCGCGCCGCGCGCCGCACGGTCCTCGAGAAGCCCCTGGAGCATTGCCCGCGTCTCCTCGCACAGCCCGCAGCCGGCGCGCGTGTACAGGATGAGGTCGGGGAGGGGAGTGGCGGCCATCTCGTTCGGCATTCTAGGCGAGAGAACGCTCGCGGCCCCGTAGTGGGTTCCCTGAGGGCCGGAATGGCCGGCGCGGCGCCACGTTCCGGCCCTGTCGTGGCGTCCAATTCCCAGATTCCCGCCATACGGGTACAAGACGACAAGATCACGCCTTACGCCCGCAGGACGGGCACTAGCGGTCGATCAGGAGGCCGGCCACGCTTGTGCAGATCCGATCCGCGGGTCAAGACCTTGTCTACTACCCGCACCACGGGAATCTGGCAGGCAGGGCCGCGGGAGGGCGCCGCACTTGGCGCGGTACGATGGTGGTCGCGCCCCCGTAGCTCAGTGGATAGAGCGCGGCCGTCCTAAGGCCGGCGTCGGCGGTTCGAATCCGTCCGGGGGCGCCAGTTCCTGCCCAACCTGCGAACGTCGGCGCAACTGCACGCGTGTCATGGCTGGAGGCATGTTGTTTCAGACGCAGGTTCGGCTTGTCCCAGCAACGGTGCCGCTGTTGAACGCGCTAAACGAGGACCGCAGCGTGTTCGGCGAGTTGATGGGCTCACCCGTGCCGGACGGTTGGCCCGAGTTCCCAGAAGCCATCAGCTTCACCCTGGAGCATCTGCAGAACGCGCCGGAGGCAGATCACGGGTGGTCGATGCAGTTCTTCGTCGACCCTGCGACCGGGCGCCTTCTCGGCTCGGGTGGCTTCGCCGCCCGGCCGGTCGACCGCGCTGTCGAGATCGGCTACGAAATCGCCCCTGAGTTCCGGGGGCACGGGTTCGGGACCGCTGCTGCCCGGGCCCTGGTCGAGCGTGCGGTCGCCAGCGGCGAGGTCGATCACGTCATCGCGCATACGCGGCCCGGTCCGAACGCGTCGACAGGCGTGCTCGTGTCGTTGGGCTTCGAGCACGTCGCTGATCAAGTGGGCCCTGAGGTGGGCACGGTCTGGGAGTGGAGATGGACTCGCTTGCTGGTCGAGTAAGCGCTGGATGCGGTCACTTGCTCCGCGTACCACGCCAGCAGGTCAGCTCGTTTGACGGGCTGGGTTGCCCGCTTCGACCGAACACAGACTGTGCCGTTGGCGAACCGATGCCCTTTCCCATCCGCCGTACCTTATGAGCGCGACTCAGACACGCGCGATAGCCGAGGCAGAGCGTGGCGCATCGGGAACTCGTGGAACGGGCACGCCGGGGCGATCTGGACGCCTTCGACGCGCTCGCCCTCGCCGCGATCGGCCGTCTCGACGGCGCGGCCCGGCTGATCCTGCGCGATCCCGAGCAGGCCAAGGACGCCGTCCAGGAGGCGTTCGCAAAGGCCTGGCGGGATCTTCGGTCCCTTCGTGACCCCGACCGATTCGACGCCTGGCTCCATCGCTTGCTGGTGCATGCCTGCTACGACGAGCTACGCCGGCGGCGGGCGCGACCCATCGAGGTCGAGATCACGCCGATCCATGACCTTGATGTTCCCGACGCACAATCGCAGACGGCAGACCGTGACGTCCTCGAGCGCGCCTTGCGCGGCCTCGACCCCGACCTCCGCACGATCGTCGTCCTCTTCTACTACCTAGACACGCCCCTGCCCGAGGCCGCAGTCGCGCTCGGTGTCCCGCTCGGGACGGCGAAATCGCGGCTCCACCGTGCGCGGCATGAGCTGCGCCGGGCCTTTGGAGTCAACGAGCACGCGTCCGAGGCGCAGCTCATGGAGGGCCAGGCGTGAACGCCCGCGACCCCTTCGATCGCCGACTCTCGGATACCCTGTCCGACGTCGCGCCCTCCACCGTGCCGGAGTATCTGGATGAGGTCCGCGCGCGAGCGCGAGCAGACCGCCAGCGGCCCGGCTGGATGTTCCCGCGCAACTGGATCCCGTTCGACCTTCCTGGGCTGCCCGCCGCGGCAACAGGGCGCCTGGCCTGGGTCGTCCTCCTTGTGCTGCTGATTGCGGCATTGGTGGTCGTCGGGATCGTCGGCTCACGGCCACGGATCCCCGCGCCCTTCGGACTCGCCGACAACGGCCTTGTCATCTACGACGACGGCAGCCAAATCGTCGCGCTCAAGCCGGGCGAGAGCGACGAAAAGCCGCTGTCATCGGGACCCGGAACGGACACACGGCCCAGCGTCTCCCTCGACGGACAGCGCGTGGCTTTCCTGCGCGAGCAGGGCACGAAGACGACGCTCATGGTCGCGAACGTGGACGGCTCGGGCGCCCGCGAGCTGGCCAGTGCCGACGGGAGCACCGGCGTCGCGATCATCGGGGAGGCTCCGGCATGGAACCCCGACTCCCGGCAGATCGCGATCACGATCCTGGACACGAGCGGAGCAGACCCGGCGGCCAGGATCTGGATTGTCAATGCTGACGACGCCGGCCTCGCGGAGCTCCTGCCACCATCGCTGTTCTCGGTTCAGTACCCGGCGTGGTCGCCCGCTGGTGATCGCATCGCTTTCCTCGGCGAGCCGACCCGACACCCCGAAAACTTCCTCTACGCCTCGGCGCCCGACGGCAGCGCCCTCGCCCTGCTCAGCAAGCGGGCGAGCAGCCCTGAAGAGGGCTTCCTGCAACTGCCGCGGTGGTCTCCCGACGGCCGGTCGGTCGCCGTCCACTACGGCGACTCGATCCGGCTGGATCGCGACGTCCTGCTCATCGCCACGGACCACCCGCAAGAGGACGTGGTCGCCGGCACCGACAAGGACGAGGCCCAGCCGGCGTGGTCGCCGGATGGCAGTCGACTCGCGTACTGGCGATCCACGGACGGCCGGCAGTGGCAGGTCGTCGTGCTCGACATCGCCACCCGGAGCGAGACGGTGCTCGCGCCCGTGAGCGGCGATGCCGACAGCCTCGAGTGGTCGCCGGACGGCACGCAGATCACCGCGCTCCGCTGCACCGTCGTCACCAGCTGCGAGCTCCTGCTGCTGCACGCCCGGGACCCGACCGCGGAGCCAACCGTCCTCGCGCACGTCGTGCCCAAGTCGTACGACGTGTCGACCGACCAGGCGTACTGGAGCTGGCAGCGGCTGGCTCCCTGATCCCCAACCCGCAAGGAGACTCCGATGCGTGGCTTGTTCCTGCGCGCCTTCCGGCAGGTTGCGATCTTGGCCGTGGTCACGGCCCTGCTCGCCGCGTGCACCGCGAGCATCGCGCCGTCTGTCCCGCCGACACCGAGGACCTCGGCGACGCCGGCGCCCGCAGCGAGCGTCGAGCCGACGCCGCTGGCGGCGTGGCAACTTGATACCAACGGCGACGGGTCACCCGGCGAGCCGCTGTCGTTCGTCGGCGCGCACGAGTTCGACCACGGGGCGGTCGTGCTCGACGGCGTCACGGGGTACGGAGCGACGACTGGCGCGGGCCCCCTCGACACCACCGCTAGCTTCAGCGTCGCGGCCTGGGTGACCGTCAGCGAGCCGTCGGCGTTCGGGAGCGTCCTCAGCCAGATCGGAGAGACCGCCGCCGCGTTCTACCTCGGCGTGGGCGAGGCGGACTGGGCCTTCTCGATGAAGGACGCGGACACCAACATCGCTGGGCATACGTTCCGTGCTCGAGCAACCCGGCCGGTGATCGATCCGGCTGCTTGGGTCCACGTCGCCGGGATGTTCGACGAGCCAGTTGGGAAGATTCGTCTCTACATCGATGGTAGGCGTGCGGCCGAGACGTCCTTCGACGCGCCTTGGCAGGCGCGCGGCGCGATGGTGGTCGGTGGCTCGAAGGCGCGTGGTGGCCCGGCGGACTTCTGGCCTGGGGCCATCGACGCCGCAACCGTGTTCCAGGCGGCGTTGACGGACGATGAGATCGAGCGGCTGCGGGACGCCAGCCGCCCCACGGCGATCGCGCCCGTGCTCGAGCCGCCGCCGGAAGTCGCGGCACTCGAGGTGTTCCGTGGAACATGGGACTACCCGGTCACGGACGCGGACCCCAAGCAATTTCGCCAGATGGTGGCGGATGCGGCCGCTGAGGCTGGGAAGCCGGGAGCGACGGTAGCCCTCAGGTTCGGCTTCGACGGCGAACGGTGGTGGCTCGGCTTCGTCCTCGACGGGGAGCTGTGGCTGCTCGGTGGCGTCCCGGAGGGCGACCTCGGCGTCATGACGGTCGACGGCGACAAGCTGACAATGACCAACGGGAGGGACGGCTGGATGACCTATCGCTGGGCCGTGTCCCGCGGACGGCTCACGCTCGCCATGGTCGAGTGCGTCAACCAGACTCGATCGGGCGAGTGCCCCGGCAAGGACGTCGTTAGCCTCATGACCAGTCACACCTTCACTCGCAGCGGCACGGATCCTTCCTATTGAGGTCGTCGCGAATCGACTGACCCGCGCGCCGATAACGCCGGCAGCCGTAGGATCGGCGCCGTGACGACCGAACGGGGAAACCTGGCAGCCGCGGCCGCACCTCATCGCGACCTCCGGGCCGCTATCTGGGCAGTCGTGACGAACGAGGCGTCGCTGCGGTCCTGGACCGCTGTCGCGAACGACGGGATCATCGCGACCGCCGGGATCCTCGAGGGCTTTGCCGGAGCCGGCGCCACGGATCGGGCACTCCTGATCGTTGCCACGGTGGCGACGATCGCTGGCATGCTCGCCGCAGGCGGCGCGAAGTGGGCCGAGATCGACGCTGAGCGCGAGGCGCACCTCCATGCGGCAGCCGATGAGGCGGCGTCGCTGGCAGCGAGCCCCGAGGCGGAGCTCGAGGAGCTGATCGCCCACTACGAGGCGAAGGGGCTGTCGCCGGAGCTCGCGCAGGTCGTCGCAGAGCAGCTGACGCGCCCACGATGCCGTCGCGGCCCAGCTCGAGAGCGAGCACGGAATCCTGCAGGTGATCACGAGAACGCAGGCGATCGTAGCGGGGGTCGGCGCGTCGATCGCCTACCTGATCGGGGCGGCGATCCCACTCCTGATCACCATCTTCGCTCCGGTCGCCATCGAGGCATGGGCCATCTTCGCGGCGGTCGCCGTCTCGCTGGTCGTGACCTCGGTTGTCGGCGCCCGGACCGGACACATGCATGTGGGTCGGACCGTGGCTCGCACCCTCGCGGTTGGACTCGGCACGCTGGCGATCAGCTACGCGCTGGGGCAGCTCATCTTCTGAGGCCGGCCGGGGGCGCCACACCATCCAACGGCTAGCGCCAGCCGAGCCCGGTGCCACGTATCTGAGGATGCTCTCGATCGCGTGGGCGTTGTACTCGACGCCAAGCTGGTTCGGGACCGTCAGCAGGAGCGTGTCCGCCGCCTGGATCGCCGTGTCCGTGGCGAGCTCCTTGACAAGGACGTCGGGCTCCGCGGCGTACGAACGCCCGAAGATCGCCTTGGTCTGTGCGTCGATGTAGCCGACCTGGTCCGACTCCTGGTTGCCGCGCCCGAAGTACGCTCGGTCGCGGTCGTCGACCAGCGCGAAGATGCTGCGACTGACCGACACCCGTGGCTCGCGCTCGTGCCCAGCCGCAGCCCACGCCTCACGGAACAGCCGGATCTGCTCGGCCTGGAGCTCGTGGAACGGCACGCCGGCGTCCTCGGTCAGAAGCGTTGACGACATCAGGTTCAAGCCCTGCTCGGCCGTCCATTCCGCGGTCGCGCGTGATCCGGCACCCCACCAGATCCGGTCGCGCAGTCCGGGCGAATGCGGCTCCGGGCGGAGCAAACCGGGCGGGTTCGGGAACATCGGCGAGGGGTTTGGCTGGGCGAACCCGGCGCCGGACAGCGCCTGGAGGAAGACCTCGGCGTGCTGGCGGGCCATGTCGGCGTCGGTCTTGCCGTCGGCTGGCGCGTAGCCGAAGTACCGGAAGCCATCGATGACCTGCTCCGGCGAGCCGCGGCTGATCCCGAGCTGCAGACGACCACCCGCAATGAGGTCGGCGGCACCGGCATCTTCGACCATGTAGAGCGGGTTCTCGTAGCGCATGTCGATGACGGCGGTCCCGATCTCGATGCGCTTGGTGCGAGCGCCGATGGCCGCAAGGAGCGGGAACGGCGATGCGAGCTGCTGGGCAAAGTGGTGGACGCGGAAGTAGGCACCGTCGGCGCCCAGGTCCTCGGCCGCCTCGGCGAGCTCGATCGACTGGATGAGCGCGTCCGAGCCCGACCGGACCTGCGAGTGGGGCGACGCCGACCAATGTCCGAACGACAGGAAGCCGATCTTCTTCACACGCCGATTCTAGGGACCTCCGCGCCCGCCATTCGACCACCTGTGGCGACATGGCGTGTCGGGCTCGGACGAGACCTCCATCGCGTGGGATGATGGGCTCTTAACGCGTGGCTTAGCATCACTGGGGTGGAGGTGGAGCATGGCCGAATCGGCTGAAGCGACCGGGCGCCGCGCCGCGGTCGACGACACGGATGGACCCTCGGATCCCACTTCTGATCCGGGCTCGGGAATCGACCCGATCATGCTCGAGCCGACGGAGGCTGAGCTTGACGAGTGGGCTGCCCGCGAGCGCAAGCGGCGGCAGGAGTGGCTGAGTGGCCCAAACGAGCATGAACGGGCCGCCTGGGCACGGCGTGAGCGCATGCGGCGGCTCTCCCAGCTGAGCGACGAGGACCGCGAGGCGGTCATGGCCGAGTGGGCGCGACAGATGGCCCGCTATCCGCGCGAGATGCGGCTCGCCGCCGAAGGCATGTTCAGCCTGTTCTACCGCTGGTCTCGCCGCCAGATGTCCGACTTCGTTCGAGCCGGGCGGGATTGGGAAGACCAGGTCGCACGGAGCGGCCGGCGTGGCCGCGTCCGGCTCGACGACGACGAGGACTGATCAGGTCCGACCCGACGTCTGGCCGACCTCGTGAGGGCGCTCCTCCGGCACCCCCGGCGGGTCTGGCAGCTGATCGGAGTCGCGGTCCGGTACTACCTCGCGCCCAGCGTCCACTTCGGGCGAGGCAAGGTCCCCTCGGGACCGGTTCGCACGCGGCTGGCGCTCGAGGAGCTCGGGGGCGCGTGGGTCAAGCTCGGCCAGATGCTGGCGATGCGGTTCGACCTGCTGCCGGCCGCGTACTGCAACGAGCTGTTCAAGCTGCTGAACCAGGTCCGACCGTTTCCCTACGAACAGGTCCGACAGATCGTGCGGGAAGAGCTGGGCGGCTGGCCCGAGGAGGTCTTTCACGACTTCGAGCGCGAATCGTTCGCCGCCGCATCGATCGGCCAGGTCCACCGGGCCGTCCTGGAGTCGGGCGAGACCGTCGCCGTCAAGGTCCAGCGCCCGGGAATTCGCGAGGTCCTCCGGTCCGACATCGACCTGATGTACGCGGTGACACGAATTCTCGACTGGACCCATGCGTTCGGCACGGCCCACAGCCGCCAGGTGATCGACGAGTTCGCGCGCTGGACCGCCGACGAGGTGGACTACCTCGTCGAGGCCCGCCAGGCCGTCGTGCTCCACGACAACGCGCGCGGCGATCGACGGGAGAGGATCGCCCGCATCTACCGCGAGTACACGACGTCGCGGGTCCTGACCTCCGAATTCATCAGCGGCATCCCGCTGATCGAGATCATCTCCGCGATGCGCGAGGGGAACCAGGGCTACCTGGACGCCCTGGCAGCGAGTGGCTACGACGTCAACCGGGTCGTCCGCCAGTTGGACTGGAACATGCTCAATCAGGTCTATGTGTTCGGGTACTTCCACGCGGACCTTCACCCGGCGAATGTCTTCGTGCTGCCGGGCAATGGCATCGGCTACGTCGACTACGGGATCGTGGGCCAGCTCCCAGAACGGGTCCGGCGGTCGCTGACCTACTACACGTGGCTGTTGTTCCGGGGCGATACCGAGTCGGCCGTCCGCGAGCTCATGCGCTGGATGGCGCCGACGGCGGAGACAGACGCGGCCGCTGCTCGCCGCGACCTGGTGCGGGTCCACGACGCATTCCTGTACGACACGGCGGGGGCACGGCGGCAAGAGCGCCCGGGTCGCCTGGGCATCGACGTCGAGAACCCGTACTCGAAGCTGGCCGTCGACACCCTCCGCATCATCCGGCTGCATGAGCTCGGACTGTCGCAGAGCCTGCTCGCCTATCTGAGGATGCTCGTCACGCTGGGGACGCTGCGCCACCAGCTGGCGACCAACTACGACCTGGCCGCCACGGTTCGGCGGTTCTTCAGCCGGCTCACTCGCCAGGAAGCGATCGCTGCACTCGACCCACGCCTGGCGGTCGGTCGAGCCTTCGACGCGACCGTGAGGGTCCGCCGGGCAATCGAATTCGTCGAGTTCCTCGAGGCCCAGGAGCCGGCCCTCACGACGGCCGTCGATTCCCTGTTCGGGATCCGGGGGCGGCTCCGTCGCGCCCGCCGCAGGCTGATCTCGCTGGGCGCGGCGGTGCTCGGCGTGGGCGCCGTGCTCTACTTCGTCATGGCAGATCCGGACGGAACACGGCGAGTCCTCCCGGCTGGCGTCGAGTACCCGGTCGTGCACTTCGGGCTGACGGTCTTCCTGCTGCTACTGATCGCGTCACTCATCCTCCATCTCCGCCAGTTCGGCCGGCAGGAGTAGCGACGAGATTGCCCGCCACGATCGGCCTCGACGATTGCTGACAGGATCCGACAAGAATCGGAACGTACGGTGGAGCGCATGAGCACCTTGACGATTCGGCCGGCTTTCAGCATGTGGCCGCAGTACAACCAGCGCCTCCGCGACGTCGTCGCCGCGATGACCGATGAGCAGCTGGCGATGCGACAGCTCGGTCATGGTCCAGGCCCGTCGCCCGAGCGTTGGCCGATCTGGGCGACCGTCGGACACACGGCCTGCCAGCGGGTGTTCTGGCTCTGCGACTTCGCCGGTGAGCCCGGCGCGGACACGACGCCGTTCACGAACGCCGCGTACAACTGCCCCGGGGACGACGACCTCGAGCATGTGCTCAGCTCCGATGCCCTGGTCGAGGCGCTCGACTCATCCTTCCGCATCGTCGAGAGCTGCCTGGACCGATGGACCCTGGACATGCTCGACGAAGAACTCCGTCGTCCTGAGTGGGACGATACGTGGGTGCACACTCGCGGCTCGGTCCTCCAGCGCGTCTTCAGCCACGACATCTACCACTGCGGCGAGCTGTCGCAGACGCTCGGGATCGCCGGGCTCCCGCAGATCGACCTCTGGGACCGGGGACCTTCGTGACGTCGTTGCCGTCGCCTCTCCTGGCCGACGCGTTCGGCCATCACGTCTGGGCAACGATTCGTCTCCTGGAAACGTGCGCGGCTCTCGACGACGGGCAGCTGGCGACCACCGCGCCCGGCACGTACGGCTCGATCATCGACACGCTCCGCCACCTCGTCGGCGGGGACGTCTTCTACCTGGACGTCCTGCGCGGCGGCGAACCGGAGCCCTTCAACGAGGCGGAAAGCGACATCCCAACCTTGCGCGCCGTGATGGAGGCTCACGATTCGGCCTGGCAGCGCCTGATCGCCGGCGATCTCGATCCCACGACCGTCGTCGTCGAATACGAAGAGGGCGGCTATGAGACGCATGCGCCGCTCGGGATCCGGCTCGCCCAGGCGCTTTACCACGGGACTGATCACCGCAGCCAGGTCTGCACCGTGCTCACGACCCTCGGCATCGAGCCGCCCGCGATCGAGGTGTGGGACTTCGCGGCCCGGGACGGCCGCATGTTCACACGCCGCGACAGCGAGTAGCATCGTGCGGCGCCGCATGCACCAACGAGCGCCGGGCGAGGGAGATTGTCGTGTTTCTGTACTGCGGTGAGTTCGACGGCTGGGAAGCTGCCGTATAGCGGTTGGTGACCGACGTGGGACCGCAATCCTGTTCTCGCTGTGGAACCTCCCTCGTTGAAGGGTTTCCGTTCTGTCCGAAGTGCGGCCTGAGCACCGCCGAGGCCTCGGGGGGTTCCACGGCCCCGAATGGAGATCGCTCGGAGCCACCTGTCGATGCACTGGGAAGGCCCCTCGACCCGGGCTCGGACTCGACGCCCTCGACGCCCTCGACTCCCTCGCCGCGCCCCTTCGTCGATCGAGGCTCACGCTGGCCTGGCCTCGTCTTCGGGGCCGTGATCGTGGCCGTGGGAGTGGTGATGTTCATGGTGCTCGTGGGTCCCCGGCCTTCGGTTGGCCCTGCCGCCGCGCCTGACGGCCTCGCATCAGCATCGCCGGACGGATCTGCGATCGACGCTCCTCCATTGATCATGGGTCTCTCGATCCAGAGCCCCCGTGACGGTCAGGCCATCGCGACCAAAGACGTAACCGTGATCGGCCTTGCTCCGCCCGGACTCACGGTCACCCGCGACGTCAGCTTCGGTCTCGATCAACATGCCACGGCGGACGGGACCGGCCACTGGGCGATCAGCGTCGGTCTCGACGAGGGCCAGAACGACCTCGTCTTCCGGATCGGCGACGACCGTTCGACCGAGCTGAGGCTTCGAGTGTTCTACGAGCCGCCGCGTCCCTCGTAGCCGGACCCCACGACCGCGACCGACCGGCGTTCGCGCGATCGGCGGAGGTCACCAACCGGCAGCCGTATGGTCCATAGCGATCCAGTGTCAAGCAGCGGAGACTTGGGGCATGGGGATCCATGGCCTGAACGCGCCAGTCGAGCCTCAGGTCGCTGCGCCCAGTAGCGGGTTGCCGCGGCTCCGGCCGGGAGCGCAACTTCACCCTCGGGCGTGGCTCGGGTTTCTCGCCGTCGGGCTCGGCCTCGCGTTCGGTGGAGCGCTCGTCGGTGACGAGGTCCTCATCCAGCCGCTTCTGACCGGGCTGGGACTGGTGGCCCCGGTCGCCGTTCTGATTGGCATCAGGACTCATCACCCGACGCGCCCGTTGCCGTGGCAGCTCATCGCCCTGTGCGTGTTGCTCACGACCATCGGGATCGGGATGATTCCCGAGACCGGCGCGCTCCTCGTCGTCGGCCAGGGAATGACCGCGCTAGGCTACGTGGCCGGTTTCACCGGGTTCGTCATCCTGATTCGCGGCCGCATTCCGGGAGGCGAACGAGGTGCGTTCCTGGACGCGGCGATCCTCGCCTCGGGAACGGGCGTGCTGATCTGGGCGTTCGGAGTCGCCCCATACGTCCTCGAAGCCCGTGAGAACTCTGCGGTCACGGCCGCGTTCTTCTACCCCGCGCTCGTCGCCTCTGCGGTCGTTGCCCGGATGTGGTTCCTCGACGGGGCGCACAGACCGGCCACCCGCCTCCTCGTCCTTCTCGTCATTGCCACCAACGCCATCACGATGCTCGACATGCTGCGCGGCCACATCGGCTACAGCGCGCTCACGGGCCCGTTCGTGTTCGCCGAATTCGCGTCGATCGCGTTCGTGGGCGCCGCGGCGCTGCATCCGTCGATGGCGCTGGCTCCCGAGCGACAGCGATCCGATCTCGGGCCGATTGGCCGCCGTCGGATCGTCGCCCTGACCGCGGCGCTCCTCGTCAACCCGGCGACGTTGGCGATCGAGGCGGCGACCGGTCGCCAGATCGATCCGACGCCGTACCTCATCGGCGGGACGCTGATCGGCATCCTCGTCATCGCCCGACTCGGCGATGCCCTGCGCCAGCTCGGCGAGAGCCTTCGAGAGCGTGACTCATTGATGGAGCTGCTGCGTCGCCAGGCGCTCTACGACGCCCTGACATCGCTCCCGAACCGAAACCTGTTCACCGATCGATTGACGGCCGACTACGCGAACCGATCGGCCGGCCGATCACTGGCGGTTCTGCTCGTCGACCTCGACGACTTCAAGGCGGTCAACGACACATACGGCCATGACGCAGGCGACGCCCTCCTTGCTGCGGTCGGCCAGCGGCTGCGCACGACGATTCGCGACGGCGATACGGCTGCCCGGCTCGGCGGCGACGAGTTCGTCATCGCACTGCCCAGCTGTGCCGATCACCAGATCCCGATCCGGGTCGCCGAACGTGTCCTGGCGGTCCTCGGCGAGCCATTCGACATCGGCGGCCATCGTCTCATCGTGCGGGCCAGCGTCGGCGTCGCCATCGCCGGCACGGACGATCGGAGCGCCGACGATCTCGTCCGCAACGCCGACATTGCGATGTACCTGGCCAAGAGCCGCGGCAAGGGCCGGTTCGAGCTCTTCGAGTCGTCGATGCAGGCGGCCGCGATGACACAGCTCCAGCTCCGGACGGACCTGGCCGCCGCCATCTCCGGCGGTGACCTCCGGCTGCACTATCAGCCGGTCGTCGATCTCCGGACGGGGCGGACGATCGGTTTCGAGGCGCTCGTCCGGTGGCTCCGCGACGGCGAGCTCATCCCGCCGCGCGAGTTCATCCCGATCGCCGAATCGAGCGGGCTGATCGGCCCGCTGACCGACTGGGTCGTCGATGAGGCCTGTCGCACGACAGCAGGCAAGGGCAAGTCCGGCGAGCGTCCGTGGGTCAGCGTCAACCTGTCGTCGAGCCAGCTCGTTCGCGGGGATATCGTTCCGCGACTCGCAAAGACGCTCGAAGCGACGGGGCTATCGGCCGATCGCCTCGTCGTCGAGATCACGGAGTCATCGTTGCTGGAGATCGGAATCGCACGGCCTGCGATCGAGCGCTTGAGCGAGATCGGCGTGCGCGTGGCCATCGACGACTTCGGAACCGGATACTCGGCGCTGAGCTACCTCGCCCACCTGCCGATCGACATCGTCAAGATCGACCGGTCGTTCGTTGTAGCCCTCGCGCAACAGGGCCCGGAGGAGGCGATCGCTTCGGCGATCATCGCCCTCGCCAAGAGGCTCGGCCTGACGACGATCGGCGAGGGAATCGAGACGGCCGCGCAGCTCGATCAGCTTTCAGCGCTCGGTTGTGATCTCGGCCAGGGCTTCTATCTCGGCCGACCGGGTCCCGTCCAGGAGCTGCGGGCCGCGCCAGTGTCGGACGGCCACCGGCAACGCCCCGCCAAGCTCGGCAGCCTCATCGCCTGACGCTGACGACGGCGCGGGGTGCTTCAGCTCGCTGCGCGTGCCTCGACGAGATACAGCTTCCGGTGGGGCTGCTCGGAGCGTGCCTCAGCGTCTTTGGCCTCGAGCTCGACGACAGCCTCCGAAGCAGCGTCCCAGTCCGGGCTGCCCTGCGCCGCCTGGTCACGCCGCCGGCGTGCGCGCTCAAGCTCGGTGTGCCACCGGTTGGGCTGAATCGCCATGACCGGCACGAAATCGTCTTGCATGTCGCCACCAGATTGAACTCGCCGGGTCGCAAACGCATCACCAATCCGTCGTACCGCCGACCCGCCGATTGTCAGCATCGGATCACGCGATGATTGCCCGAGCGGACATTGACGCCCGCAGGTGGCGTTCCCTACTGTCGCTTCGGGATGACCAGTCGCGCCGAGGGCCGCGTCCACAATGATCGGCCGCGCGCCACTGACCGGCAGCGCGACGCTACGCCGCGCAACGCGCCAGCGACGGATGCCCCGCGCGTCCCGGCGGATTCGGTCACGAACCTTCAGCACCAGGCCGGGAATCGGGCCGTCGCCGGGCTGTTCGAGCCGTATCAACGGCTCGGCGACCTGGCGCCGCCGGCCACGATCGTTGCCCAACGGGGGCCCGGGGATGCCAAGCCCACGCCGGCCCCGGCGGGCGGCGGGACTCGAGCCGGAACATCGGGCGACGCGACGCCCGCCGACCTCACGGCCGCCGAGGCCTGGGTCCGGTACATCGCCCTTCGTGGCAACTCGCCGGCGCCGTCGATGGCCGTTCCGGCCCGGTACCGCGGCGTCCTGGCGTCGGTCCAGAGTGCGGTCGGCGGCCCCGGCCCGATTCCGGCAAAGGAGCTGGTGCTCGACGACCTCGCGTTTGGCGAGGCGCGAACGGTCCTTGGCCGGCTTCGAGCCGACCATGTTCGCCTGACGCCGAAGGCCAGCTTCGACGTCTACGACCTCGCCGACATCGCCATCGAGCGGGGCCAGGCCAACTTCCGCGGCGGCGCCAATACGTTCGAGGGAGGCGCCACACAGGTCGACCAGGGCCAGGTCCTCCTCAGCATCGTCGGCGCTGCCAACGACGAGGTCCGGTCCGCTACCGACGCCGGCTACACCGTTCCGAAGGCGCTGGCCGAGTTGCCGTCCGAAGCCCAGGCCCAGTTCGATGCCGCCAGGAAGGGCTGGGATCGGGACGCGCCAAGCAATACGAAGCTGACGACGCCGACCGACGAGGTCGACCTCGTCGAGTTCATCAACCACGCGGTCGAGGTCATCAACAGCATGCGGGGCCGCCGCGTGGCCGACCTGGCACGGGCGCGCGATCGGGATGCCGACCAGATCCGGGAGGCCGCCGACAAGCAGCTCGCCGAGCTCCAGGTGCTCCTCGCGGACAAGCGCCGGGCCGCATTCATGGCCGGCGATGAGGACGCGCTGAAGAAGGTCCACTCGGCCCTCGGGCAGGTCGTCTCGGCGATCGATGAGACGAAGGAAGCGGCGGCCCACATCACGGACCAGGTCGACCGGCTCAACGAAGCCGCCAAGTTGTTCAGCAAGAAGGGCGCGGCCCTCATCACCCTGCCCAAGATGCCGGCGAGCATCAGCGCCGCCGCCGGCAAGCTCGCCTCCGCGAACAAGAAGCTCGGCAAGGTGATCGAGATCCTGGAACTGGTCGGCCCCGCGAAGACGCAGCTCGACGAGGGCCTCAAGACGCTCAAGGGCATCGACATGGCGCTCGACCACTGGGCCGGCAAGGCCAATCCGGTGTTCGCGGCCTACATCACCGCCTATCTCGGGCCGGGGATCCGGGCCTGCATGCGCGGGATCGGGACGATCGCGGGGATCATGTCGCGCCAGAACCGGGACATCATCGAACAAGGTGACCCGCGGTTCCTCGCGCACATCCAGTGGAGCGTGGAGCCGGGCGGCGAGGCGGCGTACCTGTTCCTTGCCCAGGTCTTCAAGGCCGGCGGTGCGGCGGCGATGAGCGATGCCGCCTGGGACTACTTCTCCGACCACCGCGACGACCTGTCGGCGGCCGTGGGAGACCCGATGCCCAAGGGCCGGCGCTCTGTTCCAGGGTGGGCCTCGCGCAACCGCCTGGCGCTCTGGCAATCCTTCTACGGATCGGCGAAGCCTCCCCGCTAGCGCGCCGAGACGTGCCCGAGACGTCACCGCGATAGAAGTGACCCTCGTCGCACGAGGGAGAGATCTCGACATGGCCAAGACGCAGGTCCCGATGACGGTCAGCATCGAGGGAGTGGGGGAGTTCCCGGCGACCGCTGTGCCAGATGCCTTCGACGCGAGAGACCTCGAATATCGCCCGAGGCTCCAGCTCCTGCCGAAGGTCCTCGACAAGCGCGCGGAAGCGCTCGTCCTCGCCCAGGACGGCAACTCCTGCACCGGCCATGCCGTCGCGACGATGATCAACACCGTACTGGCGCGCGACTGGCGGGGCAGGATCGTCAAGGCACCCGCACGTGTCAGCCCGTACATGCTCTACCGGCTGGCACGCCGATACGACGAGTTCAACGGCGAGCAGGACATCGGCTCATCGCTTCGCGGCGCGCTCAAGGGTTGGCACCGTCACGGCGTGGCGACCGTGGACCGCTGGCCGTCGCTGCTCGGGCCCGAACCCGATCTCGACGACCCGGCGTTCATCCGCGATGCGAGCGAACGGCCCCTCGGCGCCTATTACCGGGTCAACGCGCAGCGCCTCGACGATCTCCAGTCCGCGATCAGCGAACTCCACGCGGTCGTCGCGTCCGCGGCTGTCCACGATGGCTGGGTCCGCCCGGTCGTGATGGACAAGGGGACCGACCCGCTCCGAATCATCCGCAAGTCCGCGAACCCGTCGTGGCTCGGCGGCCACGCGTTTGCCCTCGTGGGTTACAACGAGGTCGGATTCCTCGTCCAGAACTCGTGGGGCACCGCCTGGGGCAAGGACGGCTTCGCGACGCTTCCGTACGAGGATTGGCTCGCCGATGCGTATGACGCCTGGGTCGCCCGGCCGGGCGTCCCGCACACGCCGTTCGCCAAGCCCCTGACCGTGACCGTCTCGTTGACGGGCGGCGGCCTCGCCAGCGAGCCCGGCGCGAACCTCGCCCGACTCGCGCGCCACGTCGTCAACCTGTCCGACGACGGCCGGCTCTCGAAGCGCGGCAAGCTGACCAGCAGTCCGGCCCAGATTGACGCGATCTTCCGCCAGATGGATGTGCAGCATGCCCAGTGGGAGCAGGATCACCGGCGCGATCACCCGACCGTGGCGGCACCGCCCCGACGGGTCGTGTTCTATGCCCACGGGGGCCTCGTTGACGAGGCGGGCGGGATCCGCACGGCAGATCAGCAGATCCAGTGGTGGCTGAACAACAACGTCTACCCGATCCATTTCGCCTGGGAGAGCGGGGCCGGCACGACGATCATGGGCGCCCTGAAGGACGTCTTCATTCCGCGCCTCCCGGCCGGCGGGCTCTTCGACGACCTCGAGGAGCAGTTCGATCGTCTGGTCGAAGGTCTCGCCCGTTCGTCGATTCGGCCGCTCTGGAACGAGATGAAGAAGAACGCGGCCGATGCCTCGGTCCGGATCACCGGACCGGTCGACTGGCGAGCCCCGGAACGGATCGGCGACCTGCCCGGTGCGTCGCTCACGTCGTCACGGCTCATCCAGTACATCGCGAGCCAGCCTGAAGGCCGGGTCGAGGTTCACCTCGCGGGGCACAGCGCCGGGGCGATCTTCCTCGCCTCGTTCATGGAGCGGCTCGCCGCCGACGACATCGTCGTCAAGTCCATGCAGCTGCTCGGTGGGGCGCTCCGGGTCGACGACTTCGCCGCGAAGGTGCTGCCGCACCTCAACCCACCGCGCAATGCGCGGGGCGGGCGGCACCACCTCCGCGAGGTCCGCCTGTTCAATCTCGGCGAGAAGCGAGAGCAGGACGACAAGTGCCCGGGCGGGCCGGTCACGATCTATCACAAGTCCCTGCTGTACCTGGTCGCGAGGGCTCTCGAGCGGTCGCCAATGGGCGGTGAGTTCGAGGTGCCGATGATCGGTCTCGCGAAGTACCTCGACACCGACATCCCGAAGGTGGGACGGACCCTCCGGGCAGCGATCGGCGGTCACGCGATCGTCTCGCCGCAGACGGCTCCGGGCGATGCCAGGTCCGAGGCGCGCGGCCACGGCGACCTCGACACCGATCGCGCCACGATGACCTCCGTCCTGCTTCGAATCCTCGGTGAGAAGGAGCCCTCGCCGCGTCGCGAGTATGCGAACAACGCAGCGCCGCTCGTCGCCCCTGTAGCTGCGCCCGTCGCGACAGCTCCTGCAGACGGCGCGCCGGTGGCAGTCGCGGCCGGCGCGGTGGGAGGGACCACCGACGACGAGCCTCCGCCCGCCGGCGCCGCGAAGGCAGCACAGGTCCGCCGAAAGTCATCGGTCCGAGGCGCTCGGAACGACGCATTCCGGGCCGCGGCGATCAACGCGCGGGTCAAGCCCGAGTCGGGCAGTCCCAGCATCGACATGCTCGAGGCGACCGGGTATCGCGTCATCGCGGACGCCGACGAGAAACCCAGGAAGGGTTGAATTACCGCGAGAGCGGCAGCCTGCGCCCTGTCCCGCGCCAGGGGACTGATATGTCGCTGAAACGCGCCTGCAACCCCGGCCAGCAGGAGGCGACAAGGCGTTTCTGAGGCGGATCGTGGTGAACTGATCGATGTGAGGTCGGGGCTAGCGGCCCGGTGAGCGGTCAGAGCAGAAGGAGGCATCTCACATGCTCGACCCGCAGACCCGGCAGCAGCTCCAGACCAACTTCCAGAAGGTCAAGCCGCAGCTGAAGCAGCGCTTCAACGGCGTCACCGACCAGGACCTCGAAGCCGCTCGGTACGACCCCGACACGCTGATCAGTACGATCAGTCAGAAGACGGGTCAGCCGGCGACCCGCGTCGAGGCGGAGATCCGCTCTCTCGTCGGCTCCGCCTAGCAGGTCCCGGGCGTCAGCCACAACACGCTGACGCCTCGCGCTTCACGCGCCCCTCGCGCTCCCAGACCATCCGCGGTCGAGTTCGCGCTCGACCGCAGCACAGATCGTCGCCAGGGTACGTTCGATCCTGACCTCACCCGAGAGCCGGCGTCCGTCGAGACGCCGGCTTTCCGTGTCTGCGCGACTATCCTGCCGCCATGAGCCGCCGGCACATCCCGGACGAGGTCCTGACCGCCGCCCACGAGCGAGCCGTAGCCCGCGCCGAGCGGAACTGGTCGGAGGCCGACAGGCTGCGCGCCCAGATCGAGGCCGCCGGCTGGACGATCGCCGACCGCGGGACCGACTTTGCCTTGTCTCCGGCGAGCCCACCGACCGTCGAGGCGGGCGGCGTTGTCCGGTACGGTTCCAGTGCCGATGTGCCGTCGAGAGCAGATGAACCCGCATCTGCGTTCGCGACCGTGGTCCTCGTGGCAACCGATTGGCCGGCCGATCTCGAACGGGCCCTCGCGGGCTTACGAGGCCACCAGCGGGATGCCCCGCAGATCGTCGTCGTTGCCGACGGGCCATCCGCCGAACAGGACGCCGCCCTCGAACACGTCGACGCCGAGGTCGTCCGAACGTCCGACCGTCTCGGCCAGGCGGCCGCCGTCAACATCGGGATCAAGCGGGCAGCTGGACCGGTGATCGCCGTGATCGATACGAGCGTCGAGCCGACCGCCGATATCCTGACGCCGCTTGTCCTGGCGCTGGACGACCCGACGATCGCCATTGCCGGCGGTTGGGGCGTGGTGAGCGACGATCTCCGCCACTTCCGCGACGCGCCCGCCGGAGACGTTGACGCGATCGAGGGGTACGCGATGGCGTTCCGGCGCGATGACGCCAATGCCCGCGGTCCACTCGATGAGCGATTCCGCTTCTACCGCAACCTCGATCTCTGGTGGAGCCTGGTCCTGCGCGACGAGGGCGAAGGGCAGACGCCGCGTCGCGCGCTCGCGCTTGAGCTGCCGGCGGTCCGCCACGAACATCGCGGCTGGACGAGTCTCCCCGATGCGGAGCGGGACCGGCTGAGCAAGCGCAACTTCTACCGGATCATCGACCGATTCGGCTCGCGGAAGGACCTGCTCCTTTCTCGCGGCTGACCGAATGAGGCCTCGAAACGGCGCGTTCCCCTCGACTGATTCCGGACTCGTTACTGCCGGGGCCTGAGCTCGGGACCGTCTGGCCCGTCCACGATGTCCCAGCCGCGCTCGGCGATCTCCGCCCGGATCGTGTCGGCTCGGGCGTAGTCGCCGGCCTTCCGTGCCGCCGTCCGCTCCGACAGCAGGCCTCGGATGTCATCGGGTGCCTCCGTCCGGAGATCGGTCGCCCAGACGCCGTCCAGGCCGAGGCCGAGCACGGCATCGGCGTCGAGCACGAGCCAGCGCCGCTCGTCGTCGGGGAGCCCGGCTCGCGCGACCTCGCGAACCACCCTCAGGGCGGTGGGGAGGTCGAGGTCGTCGTCGACGGCCGCCACGAACCGATCGTGGAGCGCCCGCCCATCCGACGAGAGCGGAGCCGATGGGTCGTGAGCGCGATCCGACAGGTCGACGTCGCCGTCGGTGCCGTGCCCAAGGGTCCCGGTAGCGGTGCCGGTCGGTCGGTCGCCGGCCGCCCCGGCCCGGATCACGGCCGGTCCGGCCCAGGGGCCATCGCTCGGTGGCGGTCCGAGGGCCCGCAGCCGGGACCGGAGCGACTCGAGTCCTGCGGCCGCGCCGGCCAGCGAATCCGGGGAGTATTCGAGCTTGTGACGGTAGCGGGCGGTCAAGGTGAGGTAGCGGAAGGCGAGCGGGTCGATGCCACGCTCGGAGAGCTCCGTGACCCGCTCGATGTTGCCCGCGGACTTGGCCATCTTCTGGCCGCTGACCTGGAGGAACTCGCCGTGGACCCAGAGTCGTGCCGGAGGACCGCCGACCACCGGCGCGGACTGGGCGATCTCGCCCTCGTGATGCGGAAAGACGTTGTCGATGCCGCCGGTGTGGATGTCGAACCGGGGGCCAAGGTGGCGCATTGCCATGGCCGAGCATTCAAGGTGCCAGCCGGGGAAGCCATCGCCCCAGCGGGCGGTTGGCCAGCGGAGCAGGCGCCCCTCGCCGGCCGCGCGCCAGAGCGCAAAGTCGGCCGGGTCCCGCTTGTCGTGCTCCACGTGCCCGCGGTGGCCGGCCCTGAGCTCGTCGAGGCTGTTGCCTGACAGCTTGCCGTATTCGGGGAATGAGGCGACGGCGTAGTACACGTTGCCGTGGTCGCTCACATAGGCATGCCCGAGATCAACGAGACGCTCGGCGAGCTCGAGCATCTCCTGGATGTGCTCTGTTGCGCGTGGAAAGACGTGGGCGGGCAGGATGTTGATCGCGGCTTCGTCGACGTGGAAGGCCGCCTCGTAGGCGTCGGCAATCTCGGCCGGTGTCTTGTTCTCGAGCCCGGCCGCGAGGAGCATCCGGTCTTCGCCTCGATCGAAGCGCTCGTCGCGAAGGTGGCCGACGTCCGTGATGTTCTGGACGTGGAGGACCTCTACCCCGTGGTAGATGAGCGCCCGCCGGATGAGGTCGGCAAGCAGGAACGTCCGGAGATTGCCGACATGTGCATAGCGGTAGACGGTCGGACCGCACGTATACATCCGGACCCGCGTTCCGTCGGCCGGCTGAACGGCCTCGACGGAGCGGCTGAGGGTGTTCCTGACGCGAAGGGTCACCGCGGAATCGTAACTGCCGTGTCGGTTGGGGGCCCCACAGCTTCAACGTTGCCGCCCGCCGGGCTTTCCGGGACCTCGCCCTATACTCCCGCCATGCGCCGCTGGGTCTGCATCATCGCGCTGCTCGCCGGCTTCTCGGCCGACGGCTACGCGTGGTCGCTTCGACCGCGGCTGCCGGTGCCGATCGAACGCAGACTCGATATCGCCTCACCCCGCCTCGCGCGGCCGTCCGACCTTCGACCGACGCCAGCCTGGTGGGGGCGATCCTGACGACCGGGACCCGGTCCGGCCGGGTCCGACGGCACGCGGCGGTCGTTGGCGCGATCCTCGTCGCGCTGTCAGGCCTCGCCGTCCGGGCCGCGCCCGCGCTTCCCGGTGAGGGCGGCGTCGCGGCGGCACGCCCAGAGTCGGTCCGTATTCTCATCGGCGCCCCGACGACCCTCGACCCGGCTGCCCAGGGCGATATCGGCAGCGCCGCGGTCTCCGCCCAGCTGTTCGAGGGCCTGACCGCCTTCGACGCCCAGCTCCAGGTCCGGCCGGCTCTCGCCGAGTCCTGGGACCTGCTCGACGGCGGGCGCAGGATCCTCTTCCACCTCCGACCGGACCTGACGTTCTCCGATGGCACGCCGCTGACGGGCGAGGACGTCGTCCGGAGCTGGATGCGCATCGTCAACCCGGATGCACCGTCGCCCCTCGTGTCACTCATCGGCGACGTCGAGGGCGCGCTGGCGTATGCGCGGGGGGAGAACGGCGACCCCGGCTCGGTCGGGCTCACGGCCGACGGCCTGGATGTCGAGGTGCGCCTGACCCGCCCCGCGACGGACTTCCTGTCGATCGTCGCCAGCCCGACGTTCGCGGTCCTCCCGCCCGGTGTCGGCGGCAACCCTGAAGCGCTCCTTCCGGCGGGCTTCGTCGGCAGCGGGGCCTACGTCCTGAAGGCCGTGACCGACGAGAAGTCCACCCTCGAGGCCAATCAGCAGTATTGGGCCGGCCCGCCCCCGATCCCGACGGTCGAGCTCATTCACGACATCGGCGGGCGCAGCCCGGTCGCGGCGTTCGAGGACGACGACATCGACCTGACCGGCATCTTCCCGTTCGACGCGACGTGGATCGCGTACGACCAGACGCTCGGACCGCAACTCCGGCAGGGCGACTCGCTGTCGCTCTCCTACTACGGCTTCGACACGACCCGACCACCGTTCGACGATGTCCGGGTCCGCCAGGCATTCGCCAGGGCAGTCGATTGGCGCCGGCTCGTATCCCTCGTCGCCGGCCAGACGGCGACGGTCGCGACCGGCATGGTTCCGCCCGGCATCCCCGGCCGGAGCGAGCGCGACTTCCTTCCTGCCCATGACCCCGACGAGGCACGCGCCCTCCTCGCCGAGGCAGGGTTTCCAGATGGCGAGGGTTTCCCCGAGACGACATTCATGACGTTCGGGACGGCCTATGACGCGGCCGTGGTCGAGGAGGTCGAGCGGGAGCTCGGCGTCGAGCTGAACTACGAGACCAGCAGCGGCGACTACTTTGAGCGGCTGGCCGCAGACGCGCCGCAGATGTGGTCGATGGGCTGGGTGGCGGACTATCCGGGTCCGAACGACTTCCTCGGCATCCTGCTCGGGACCGGATCGTCGAACAACTACGGATCGTGGAGCTCGGCGGCCTTCGACGAGGCGATCACGGACGCCCTCGAGACGACGGATCCCGTCGCCGTCCGCGCCGCGTTCGACCGAGCGGAGACGATCGTCCGCGACGACGCGCCGGTCATACCGCTCTCCTACGACGTCGAATGGACCCTTGCCCGGGACGGGCTCCTGGGTGCCGGCGAGAACGGGATGGGGATCATCCGGATGGCGGGCCTCGCCTGGGCGGACCAGTGATCCGCCGTCTCGGCCGCCTCGCTGCCTCGCTCGTCATCGCGCTGTCGGCTGCCGGGATCGGGGTGGGGACGGTTGCCGCCGCCGATGCGGTGACGTTCGGCGACCCTCGGGCGACCGCAACCTATGGCCAGGCGATCACGTTCGAACAGCCGGTCGTCATGGCGGCCGTGCCGCGACGCGTCGAGCTGCTGCTCGAGCGGCCGGGCGCGGCCGGACCGAGCGTCACCGAGATCGAGACGCCCGCGAGCGGGGACCAGACCCTCAGGTTCGAGGTCAACCTGGCCGACGGTCACATCGTTCCCAACACCACGTTCGTCGCTCGCTGGCGCGTGACCGACCCGGACGGACGAGCCTGGCTGGGACCGCCGACGACACTCACCTACGCCGACGATTCGGTGGCCTGGAAGTCGCTCACCGGCGACATCGTCCGCGTCCACTGGTACGAGGGCGGGGACGCCTTCGGGGCGCGGGCGCTGGCGATCGGCGACAAGGCGGTCGCCGACACGGCGGATCTCCTCGGCGTGACCGAGACGGAGCCGATCGACTTCTACATCTACGCCGACCAGGACCGCTTCTACGACGCGCTCGGCCCTGGCACTCGCGAGAACGTCGGCGGCCAGGCCCACTCGGACATCCGGACGATGTTCGCGCTCATCACGCCGGCCGAAATCGACCAGTCCTGGGTCGAGGTCGTCGTTCCCCACGAGTTGACGCACCTCGTGTTCGCCACCGCGACGGACAATCCGTTTCACGATCCGCCTCACTGGCTGAATGAGGGGCTCGCGGTCTACCTGTCCGAGGGCTATGCGTCGAACTATCGATCGTCAGTGGAGGGCGTCGTCGCGAACGGGACGATCATCCCCCTCGCGGGTCTGGCCGGCGCCTTTCCGACGACGTTCGAGCGCTTCCATCTCGGGTACGCCGAGAGCGTCTCGGCGGTCGACTACATCGTCAGGACCCACGGCCGGGACGCGCTCGTGGGGCTCATTCGCTCGTATTCCACGGGCGTGACCGACGACGAGGCGTTCACGGCCGCGCTCGGCGTCGACACGGCCGCGCTCGAGGCGGAGTGGCTCACGAGCCTCGGTGCTGCCGTTCCCGTCCGCCACGGGCCGCAGCCCGCTCCGCCCGGCCCGGTGCCGGATGGCTGGAGCGGGTCGGCCCCGAATCCGAGCGTGGCGCCCGCCACCGGATCGTCGCCGCCACCGGGCGCGAACGTGCCGCCGAACGGCGCGGCCGGCACGGACTCGGCGGACGGACAAATCCTCGCCGCGCTCGTCATCGCGGCGGTGTTCGCCGGCGTCATCGGGCTCGCCCTGGTCGTGCGCCGGCGCTCAGTCCGCCCGGAGCCGTGACCGAACCCAGGGGTCGACTCCGTTCGATCCAGACCTGGCAGATCACCCTCGGTCTCGCGCTTCTCGCTCTCGGATTCCTGATTGCCGCTCAGCTCGCCGCAGAGGGTCCGCGCGTCACGTACACGAGCCAGGAGCGCGCCCCACTGGTCGAGGCGGCGCTCGAGCAGCAGCGCGTGCAGGAGGAGCTCAAGGCGCAGATCGTGGATCTTCGCGACCGGATCCAGGCCCTCGAGGAGCGGGGCCAGGGGACGACGGCGACCGTCCGCGACCTCAACGACAAGCTTGAGGAGGCACGGATTGCCGCGGGGCTCATCCCGCTGCAGGGGACTGGCCTCGTCCTCCGACTCTCCGATTCGACCCAGCCTGTGCCCGCCGACGCGAGCGAATCGGACTACCTCGTCACGGCCCGGGACATCCGAACCGTGATCGACGAGCTCTGGCTGGCCGGTGCCGAGTCGATCGCGGTGAACGAGGAACGGGTGACGGCGTCGACCGGCGTCCTCGATATCGGTCACACGATCCTCGTCAACTCCGCGTACCTTGCGCCGCCGTACCAGGTCTCGGCGATCGGGCCGCCCGATCTGCTCGACCAGCTCGGGCTGTCGCAGGGCTGGCGCGAGTTCATCCAGACTCGTCGCGGGACGTTCGGGCTCGATATTGCCTTCGCCGAACTCGAAAATGTCGAGATTCCGCAGTTCGCCGGCGGGCTCAACCTGCGCGAGTCTCACGCTGTCCCGTCAGCGGCGCCCGCCCCATGAGCGGCTCGCTGCGTGCACCGCGCAGCCAGGCCCTGGTTGCGGCCGTCGCCTTCGTCCTCGGGTTGCTCGTCGTCGTCCAGATTCGGTCCCAGGAGGGCAACAACACGCTCGCCGGGCTGTCCTCGCAGGACCTGACGTTCCTCGTCGCCAGCCTCAACGCGCGCAACGAAGAGCTGCGGAGGGAGATCGCGACGCTCGACCGCCAGCTCGCGACGCTCGAAGTCGGCGGCTCGCGAGGTACGTCGTCCGTCAACGAGATTCGGGCCGACCTCGACAGGATCCGGGCGTGGGCCGGGCTGGACCCGATCGCCGGCGACGGGATCGCGATCTCGATCAGCGGCCTGATCGGGGCGCCGGCGATCGAGGACCTCATCAACGAGCTGCGCAACGCGGGTGCCGAGGCGATCGCGATCGAAGATGTGCGGGTCGTGACCGGCACGGTGGTCGGCGGCCTTCCCGGGGCCCTGTCGGTGGACGACTCAGCGCTGGGCGACCCGTTCACGATCCAGGCGATCGGATCGCCGGAGACGCTGACCGGATCGCTCGCTCGGGCCGGCGGCATCATCGCCCAGCTCGCAGCCACCGATCCGGAGGCGACGATCGACGTCGAGGAGACCAACATGATGATCCTGCCGGCGACCGCCAGGGACCTCCTGCCCAGCCACGGCGGCCCACGGCTGGTACCCTGACCCGCCGAATGACAGAGCGACCTGCCCTCGAGCTCCTCCTCGGCGACGTGCTGTGGCTCCGACGGCCACATCCGTGCGGCGGGAACGAGTGGCTCGTTGACCGCCTCGGCGCCGACATCGGCCTGCGCTGCCGCGGCTGCGGCCGTCACGTCCTCGTCGGGCGCCGGACGGTGGAGCGGCGGCTCGGGGGCTTCGTCAGCCGAGGTGACGCCGCCCTGAGCGCTGCTGCCGCGCCGCAACCCGGCGCCCCGGAGGAGGCTCCGTGACCGACGCACAGGTCGGGCCGGCGCCGGCGGGCGAGGAGAGCGCCCTCGCAGTCTTCCGGAATCGACCGTTCCTCCTCCTCTGGCTCGCCCAGGCTGCGACCCAGATCGGCGGCAACATGGTGATCTTCGGACTGACGGTCATCATCTCGAAGGCGACGGGCTCAACGACCGCCGTCAGCGCCCTCATCCTCACGTTCCTTGTCCCGGCCGTCCTCTTCTCGGCGGTCGCCGGCGTCTTCGTCGACCGGCTGGACAGGCGACTGGTCCTGATCGTCACGAACATCTTGCGTGGGGTTGCCTTCGCGGCGATCTTCCTGGTCGGGGACAACCTGATCCTGATCTACCTGTTGAACATCTTCATCTCGACGGTGACCGTCTTCTTCGCCCCGGCCGAGGCGGCGATGATCCCGAACCTCGTTCCTCGGCGTCAGCTGCTCGCGGCGAACGGGATTTTCACCCTGACCCTCAACGCCGCGTTCGCCATCGGCTTCGCGCTGCTCGGCCCGCTCGTCGTCAAGATTGCCGGCCCCCAGGCATTGCTGATCGCCGTGGCTATCCTCTACTTCATCGCGGCGGGCTTCTGTTTCACGCTTCCGAAGGCGCCACCGCCAGCGGCGACGCCGAAGGCGTTCGGCCGCGCGACGGTAACCGAGACTGAAAAGGCCGTCGAATCGATCTTCGCCCAACTTCGCGAAGGTCTCGCCTACATCCGCGGACACTTCGAGATCCGCTGGTCGCTCGTCTACCTCGGGGTGGCGGCCTCACTCGTCGGCGTGCTCGGCGTGCTCGGGCCTGCGTTTGCCGAGACGACGCTCGGGCTCGAGGAGGAGGACTTCGTCGTCATCGTGCTGCCGCTCGGGATCGGCATCGTGATGGGGATCCTGGTGCTCAACACGTACGGCAAGCTGCTCCCGAGGCGACGGGTGATCGAGGGCGGGCTGGTCGCACTCGGGTTCCTCATCCTGGCCATGGCCCTGTCGGGCCGGATCAGCAGCTTCCTCGCCTCGACCCAGACCGCGACAGGTCTGCCGGACCTGTCGCTCCTCACGTCGCTCCTGTCGATCAACGTGGCAGTCGCCTTCTTCGCCGGAATTGCCTATGCCTTTGTCGCGATCCCGGCCCAGACGCAGCTGCAGGAGGACCTGCCGGAGGATGTCCGCGGCCGCGTGTTCGGGGTGCTCAACATGCTCGTCTCGGTCGCGAGCTTCCTGCCGATCCTCATCGTCGGCCCGATCGGCGACATCGTCGGGACGACGCTCGTCCTGTCCTTCGTTGGCATCGCGATCGTGGCCGCAGGGTTCGCGTCGATCTTCGTCCGCGGCAGTCTCAAGCCCGCCGAGACGGCGACGCGCTACGACGTGGGCTCGCGTGACCCGATCGTGGCCGCGCTGCGATCCAGGGAGTTGCCGAACTCCGGGCCGATCGAGAACCTCGCGCAGACCGAGATCGATGAGAATCCGCCGCCGACGTCCGATCCAGAGGCGGCGTCCTACCCCGAAACGGCGGACGACGATCCTGCGGGCGATCCACCGGCCGAACCGCATCACGATCGCTGACGGCATGGCCGTGGCCGCCCGCGTCGCCGTCGTCTTCACCGGAGGAACGATCAGCATGCGCCGCGACCCGGTCGCCGGCGGCAACGTGCCGGTCCTGACCGGGGACGCGATTCTCGCGGCCACGCCGGGCCTCGAGGCGATTGCCGACGTGGTGGCGATCGATCGCGGACTGACCCCCGCGAGCCACTTCACGTTCGGGGACCTGTTCGAGATCCACGCCTCGGTCCAGCAGGCTCTCGCCGATCCGGACTGCGCGGGCGCGGTCGTGGTGCAGGGAACGGATACGATCGAGGAAACCGCGTTCTTCCTCGACCTCCTGCACGCGGGCCCGAAGCCGATCGTGGTCACCGGGGCGATGCGGACGTCCGAGCACCCCTCGTTCGACGGCCCGGCGAACCTGCGAGATGCCGTCCGGACAGCGTCTGCGTCGACGCTCGCTGGAGCCGGCGTCGTCGTCGTCCTTGCCGGCACGATCGAGCCCGCCGACGATGTCACGAAGGTCCACGCCAGCGCCTTCGACACGTTCCGCAGCCTCAACACGGGGCCGCTCGGAAGAATCGCGGCCGGCGGCGAGGTCGCGATCACCCGGGCGCGCGGCCCGCGGCGGCAGGTCGCCGCGAAATCGGCCGCGGAGCGCGTGCACCTGGTCACGGCCGCCGTCGCCATGGACGGCACGCCGATCGATGCGCTGCGCTCCGCCGGCGCAGACGGCTTCGTCGTCGAGGCGACGGGCGCCGGCAACACGTCGGCCGGGCTGCTGGCCGCAGCGGAGCGGGCGATCGCCGATGGGCTGCCGGTCGCATTCACGACGCGCTGTCCGGCCGGCGCCGCAAGCGATGCCTACGCCTTCCCGGGAGGCGGAGCGACCTGGGTCCGGGCCGGCGCCTTCCGCACCGGGCACCTCGGCGGACCGAAGGCGCGGATCGCGGTCGCGCTCGGGCTGGGTGCCGGACTCGATCGCGACGGGCTCGCGGACCTGCTCGCCGATCCCGCCCCGATCGAGGACCCCGAGCACCTCGCGGCGCATCTCGCCGCCCTGGGTCTGGCCGGCTGACTCGTGCCACTGGAAACGCTCGTCACCGGACGCATCGCGACCCTCGCCGGGGACGCGGGATTCGGGTGGGTCGAGGCCGTCGGCATCACGCGCGGCCGCGTCGCGTTCGCCGGATCGGCTGTCCAGCTCGAGACGCGGGCCGATCCGTTCACCGTCCGGTTCGAGCTCGATCCGGACGAGGTCGCGATCCCCGGCCTGACCGATTCGCACCTTCATCTGGCCGACGGGGGCATTGCCCTCGAGACCGTCGACCTCTCGCAGGTGGGGTCTCTCGACGCCGGCTTGGCCGCGATCGCCGCCGCCCACGAGAGGCTGACGCCGGGGCCTGATGACTGGGTCGAGGGCCATGGCTGGGATTCGGATCGCTGGGGCCGCTGGCCGACGGCGGACGACCTCGAACAGGCGGCGCCGGGACGCAGGGTGGCGCTGTGGGCGCACGATCACCATTCCCTCTGGGCCAGCCGCAGCGCGCTCGTTACCGCGTCGGTCACGCGCGACACCGAGGATCCACCCGGCGGGTTCATCCGACGCGACGAGGCGGGCGAGCCGACTGGCGTGCTCCATGAATCAGCCGCCCGGCTCGTCACCAACCACGTCCCGCGCCCGAACGACGAGCGCTACGACCGGCTCATCGCCGTGCTCGCCCAGCGCCTGGTCGAGCTCGGGGTCGTGGCCGTTCACGACCCGGGCGCCCTCTCGCTCCAGGAAGGGCTCGGGGCCGGGATCGGGACGTACCGACGCCTGGCCGAGCGTGGCCGGCTCCCGCTCCGGGTCCACGCCTGCATCCGGGAGGAGCAGCTGGCATCGGCGATCGAAGCCAGGTTGCGGAGCGGCGACCCGCTCGGGCCCGGCATCGATCGCGCCAGGTTCGGCTGGCTCAAGCTCTTCGCGGACGGCACGCTCGCCTCGCGGACCGCCGCCCTCCTCGAACCGATCGAGACGGAACCGGGTCGCCCGATTCCCGCGGGCACCGAGCGCGGCGTCTTCATCACGCCGCCGGATCGACTCGCCGCCCTCGCCTCCCGGGCCGCTGCCGCCGGGATCGCGACGATGATCCATGCGATCGGGGACCACGGGGTTCGAGCGTCGCTCGACGCGCTGGAACCGACCGTCGGACGTGTCCCGCTCATGCCGCGACTCGAGCACATCCAGCTGCTTCATCCCGACGACAGAGGTCGCTTCGTGCGGGCCGGGATCGCGGCCTCGGTTCAGCCAATTCACCTGCGGGCGGACGCCGCGGCCGCTCGCCGGCTGTGGGGCGACCGGGCCGAGACGAGCGGCTACACGTGGCGGTCGCTCGCCGACAGCGGCGCGGTCCTTGCCTTCGGCACGGATGCCCCGGTCGAGCCGATCGACCCGTGGCCGGGCCTCGCGATGGCCGTGACCCGCTCCGACCCGAGCTGGCCGGCCGGGACACCGCCGTTCGGCCCGCACGAGGCCCTCACCCTCGAGCGCGCGATCCGGGCGGCGTGCATCGGCCCCGCCGTGACCGCACGCGAGTCGGATCGTGGCCGCCTGGTCCCTGGCCAGCGAGGGGACCTCGTCGTCCTGCCGATCGCCGCGCTCACGGAGCCGGTGGAGCCCGGTGGCGCGCTGGCGACCGCCCGCCCCAGGCTCGTCCTCGTCGACGGCGCGGTCGGCTACGAGGCGTAGCGGCCCGAGGCGGCGTCGAGCCGGAGCCGCCCGAGGCGCGCCATTCGCGGAGTCGTCGCCAGTTACCACCGCCGGTAGTGGATGCTGCCGTCGCCAGGCGGCCTGAGACTCATGATCGCCCGAATCGGCCTCAGTTGGCTGCCGAATACCACCCAGGATGGTGAATGGCACCGTTTGGGGGTCCCGGCTGGGACTTTCACCACGCGGGGTGGTATCTGACCCCACTCTGGCGCCGACGAGAGCCCGACCTGCCGGGCTCAGCCTTACCGCGCGGGTGAGTCGAGCTCCTGGAGTGCCTCGGCGAACAGGCCATTGAAGATGCGCGACGTCGACGGGAAGGCGTGGATCGTATCGGCCAGGACGTCGACCGTGACGCGGGCCTTGATCGCGACGACGCACTCATGGATCGCCGCCGATGCGTCCGGGCACGCGATCGCCGCCCCGACGAGCTCGCGCGCTGCCACGGTCAACGACGATCGTGACGTGGCCAGCCTTCGCCTCGACGGCGAAGCCCTTCGACGAGGTGGCGTACTCGGCGACCTTCTCGAACGCGTCGAGGCCGGCCGCGCGCGCCTGCTCGAGCGTCATCCCGACGAACGCCGCCTCCGGGTCCGTGTACGTCGCCCGCGGCAGGGCGCGGTAGTCGGGCCGGACATCGTCGCCGAGCGCCATCCGGACGGCGATCTCGCCCTGGTAGTGGCCCTGGTGCGTGTGGAGCTCCGGTCCCGCCGCATCGCCGGCCACCCAGAGGCCCTCGGCGATCCGGAGTCGACCGTCACGCGGAATGGCCGTTCGTCCGCTCGTGTCGAGGCCGTAGTGCTCGAGGCCGAGGTCGTCGAGCGGGATTGTCCGACCGACAGCCAGCAGGATCTCGTGGCCCTCCGCCGTCGAGGTGTCGTCGAGGTCGATCACGTGGGCACCGTCGTGTCCGGCGTTTGCTCGGACGGCGACGGCTCGGACACCCAGGCGGATCTCGACGCCGGACGTCTCCAGCCCGGCGGAGACCGCCTCCGCGTTGCGAGGATGATCGGTCGGCATGAGGCGGTTGCCCGACTGGACGATCGTCGTCGGTACACCGAATCGGGCGTAGACCTGGGCCATCTCGCAGCCGGTCGGGCCGCCACCGAGGACGATGAGACTCTTCGGCAGCTCACGGGCAAGCGTCGCCTCGCGATTCGTCCAGGGCGTGATCCCCTCGAGCCCCGGAAGCGACGGCGTCTTCGAGACGGAGCCGACGGCAACGACGATGTTCCGCGCATCGAGCAGATGGACCGCGTCGTCGTGACGGATCTCGACGTGCCCGCGTCCGACGATCCGTGCGGTGCCGCGGTAGGCGACCGCGCCGGCGTCCTCGAGCCGCTGCTTGTGCCCACTGTCGTCCGGTTCGGCCGCCTCGGTCGGCCGGTTGATCATGAAGTCGCGGTGCAACGAGGCCTTCGGCCACGGGTACGCGGCCGGGTTGGCGGCGTGCCGGGCCGCCGCGTAGAGGAGCGCCTTGGACGGAAGGCAACCGATATGGGGGCAGCTGCCGCCGAACCATTCGCGGTCGACGATCGCGACCGTCGCGCCGCGCTCGCGCGCCTTGTATGCCGCCGCCTCGCCGGCGGGGCCGGCACCGATGATGACGAAGTCGAAGATGTCCATGGCGGGATTCTGCGCCTCCTCGTGCCGGCAGTTAGGTGCGCTGCCGGACGGCCTCGTAGAGCATGATCGCGGCGGCGACCGAGACATTCAGGCTGTCTATGGTCCCCAGCATCGGGATCCGGACGGGCGTGACGCGGGCGTCGGCCCAGGCACCTGAGAGGCCCTCCGCCTCGCTCCCGAGGACGACGGCAGTCGGCCCTCGGAAATCAGCAGCTGTGTAGAGGATCTGCGCGTCTACGCGCGCCGCGATCGGGCGGATTCGGTTGGCCTCAAGCCAGTCAAGGGTGGCCGCGGTCGTGGCAGCGGCGATCGGCATGCTGAAGATCGTCCCGAGGCTGGCCCGGATTGCGTTCGGATTGAACGGGTCCGTCAGCGGGTTGGCCGCGATGAGCGCGTCGGCGCCGGCGCCGTCGGCCGTCCGCAAGATGGCCCCGAGGTTGCCAGGCTTCTCGACCGACTCGACGACGACGACCAGTGCATCGCTCGGCGGCGTCAGGCGGTCAAGGCGTGTGTCGGGTGTGCGAATGATCGCGACGACACCATCCGAGCGATCGCCGAAGGCAACCTTCGCCATGACCTCCGGCGACACGCGGATCGTGCTCGCCCCGGCAACCCGGAGCCGCCGGACCGAATCCTCCGCCTCGGTGGTCCTGATCAGCTCGTCGCAGATGAACGCCTCGCTGATGGCGACGCCGTGGACGAGCGCGCGGAGCAGCTCCCGTGGGCCGTCGACGATCGTCAGGCCCGTCGTGTCGCGCTCGCCACGATCCCGGAGGCGGACGGCGGCCTTTACCCGCGGGTTCGACAGCGACGTGACGGCTCGCTGCGATTCGATCATCGACGGATGATGCGCGCGTACGAGCCCAGCCGCAGCAGCGCGCCGGAACGAGCCATCAGGGCGAGATCGCCCGCCTGGGCCTCGCGTCCGCCCATTCTCTGATGGAGTTCGTCGACCAGAGCGGTGGCGTCGAGGTTCGGCGTGTGGGTCGTCATCAGGAGGAACATCTCCTCCTTCGCGACCGCCGCACAGGCGTCCAGGAGACCGTCGAGCCGATGCTCCAGCCGCGATCCCCGGCCCCGCGGCGGGTGCCCATAGCTCGGTGGATCGAGGACGATCCCGTCGTAGCGCCTGCCGCGACGGATCTCGCGCCGGATGAACGTCTCGGCGTCGTCGACGATCCAGCGGATCGGCCGGTCGGCCAGTCCGGACAGCTCAGCGTTGCGACGGGCCCAGGCGACCGCCGGCCGGGACGCGTCGACGTGGACGACCTCAGAACGTTCACGCGCCAACGCAAGCGTGGTGGCGCCGGTGTAGGCGAACAGGTTGAGGATCGCGCCACCCGGGCGGTCCTGGATTCGCTCGTGCAGCCAGGCCCAGAACTCTTGCTGCTCCGGAAAGAAGCCGACCTGTCCTGATTCGGTCGCCCGAAGCTCCAGTCGGAGGCCGTTCTCCTCGAGAACCCACGGCTCCGGCTCGCGGTCGCTCGCGGCCGGGCCGCTCCAGCCCCGGTACCGATCGAATCGCAGATCGGCGTCGTCCCAGGCAGAAGGCAACTGGCGCGGAGCGTCCGCCGTCGGCGCCGGCCGGTCGACGACGAGCCCGCCGAACCGTTCCAGCCGCCGCCCGTCGCCCGCGTCGATGAGCTCATACCCGCCGCCATTTCTCATCGCGCTCATCATGGAGCGGAGGGAGAACCGGCGTCGGCGGCAGCGCGTATCGGCCGGAAGGAGGATTGCCCATGACCCAGCTTGCACGCCTCGCGCTCAGCCTGGTACTCGTGCTTGCCCTCGCCGCATGTGTCCCAGGCGGTGGCAGTACCGTCGAGCCCGGCGGAGCCGATCAACCCGCAGCGTCTGCGCCGGCTTCAGCGCCACCGGCGAGCGCCGGCCCCTACGACTACTGAACACGCGATCCCGACCGGCTCGGCGCATTAGGTATATCGGCGAATAAGTACTACAGTACTTCCGCGGCAAGAGACGGTCTGTCCATGGGCCGGTGGCTACCGCGAACCGCGCTGACACGGTCCCGGAAACGACCGTCGTTGCGCGAGGGGGACGCCATGAACACCCAGCATTTCGCCGGCTGGCGACGGCTTCGCCGTGCCACCCGCATCCTGGTTTCGGGGCTCGTCGCGACAGCGATTCTCGCCCTGCCGATCAGTGTCGCGGCTTCGCCCCCGACGCCAACGTGCATCGTCTGGTCGCAAGGAACACACGCAATCCATCGGACCGTCCAGGCAGCTCTCGACGCCTCGTCGGCCGGCGTGACCCTGCGCGTCCGTGGAACCTGTATCGGCGCGACCGTCGTCTCGAAGGACGCGACCATCCTCGCGGCATCACATCGCGGGCACGAGCGCGCCACGCTCGATGGCGCGCTTGGGGGTTCGGTGCTCACCGTCGACGAGGGCGTGACCCTCCGGACTCGAGCGACTCATCGTCACCGGAGGCTACAACCAGAGCCCTGGCGGTGGTGGCGGGATCCTCAACAACGGCACGCTGGTCATGAAGCATTCGACGGTGGCGGACAACACGTCGAATCAGGGCGGCGGGATCGCGAACTACGGCGACGCGACGATCCTCGACTCGAAGATCGATCACAACGGGCAGTACATGGGCGGCAACATCTTCAATGCCGGCACCCTCGTGGTGAAAGCACTCGGAGATCACGCGCGGTGGCGGGCGGTTCGGGCAGGGTCTCTGGAACCAGGCAGGAGCAACTGCGACGCTTGATCCGGACAAGCGTCACGGACAGCGATCCCGCGCTTCCGTTCAGTGGCGGCGGCATCGAGAACCACGGTGACCTCACCCTCATTGAATTCGACTGTCAGCCGCAACACGTCACTCTTCGGCGGAGGGGTACTGAATGAAGGGATCGCCAAACTCATCCGCTCGAAGGTCACCGGCAACACGAGCCTCTCCGGCGGCGGCATTCACAACGGACCGGCCTTCCTGCCAGGCAGCGGCAGCGAGCAACTCGTCCTGACCGGCTCGGAGATCAGCGGCAACTCGGCGGACTTCGGTGGCGGCATCTACAACAAGGGCGTCGTGACGCTGCACGGGCGAACGAGGATCGGCGGGAACACTGCCGACGCCGTCGGACAGGGTGGCGGCATCTACAACGATCCCGGCGCCACGGTCATCGGAGTCCGGCACCGAACCTTCAGGCCGGCCAACATCCCGGACCAGTGCGTGGGCTGCACGCCGTAGTCCTGGAGTCAGCCGGAGCGCGCCCGGCGTTGTTCGCACCTGGCGGGGTCGGGTAGAATGCGGGTCGCCGCTGGCCCCTGGGCCTGAACGAATCCAGCCTCGGTTGCGGAAAATGGAACGTCCGCAGCCATAGCCACTGGAGGCGTGCAGGTCACGGGATCAGCGACGTCGGGCGGCTAGCTCAGCTGGTTAGAGCACTTGCTTGACATGCAAGAGGTCACTGGTTCGAGTCCAGTGTCGCCCACCAACTCAACATGAAAACGCGTTGAACGGGACACGCGACGGCGAGACGGAGTCAGCAGAGAGCCGGGCCATTGGCTGGAAGCCCGGCGACAACCGACAGCGTCGCACCACCCGCGAGCGGCCGGCGAACCGGCCCGGGATCCGCCCGATAGCGCGGCCAGAGCGCGCGGAACATGTGACGGTCAGCCGGAACAGGGACCGCGAAGGCGGGTGGAACCGCGGGAGTTCAAACCTCTCGTCCTGTCGAAAGGCGAGGGGTTTCGTGATTCTCGGAGGACGTGACGGATGGCAGACGTGAAGCAGGCGCCGGCATCGGGGCCGGCCGACCGGCCGACGAGGCCGCCGAGGCCGCCGAGGACTTCGTCGCGCCGGAGCGCGGCTCGGCCGAAGAGCTGCTCGACGCCGAGGCAGGCGATCCACTCGACCCGATGCGCCACTCCGCGGCCCACGTCATGGCGGAGGCGGTTCTCGACCTGTTTCCGGGCACGAAGCTCGGGATCGGCCCGGCCATCGACGACGGGTTCTACTACGACTTCCAGCTCGAGCGCCCCCTCAAGCCCGACGACCTGGCCGCGATCGAGACGCGCATGGCAGCGAGCGTCGCGGCTGATCACCCGTTCGTTCGACGCGAGCTGTCACCGGAGGAGGGGAGGGCCTTCTTCGTCGAGCACGACCAGCCGTTCAAGGTCGAGATCCTCGATGACCTCGCCGCGAAGGCCGCGGCCGATGGATCACCAATGCCACCGGTATCCGTCTACGAGCACGGCGGTTTCGTCGACCTCTGCAAGGGACCGCACGTCGAGAGCACCGGCAGGATCGGCCCGTTCAAGCTTCTCGCCGTCGCGGGCGCCTACTGGCGGGGTGACGAGAAGCGACCGATGCTCCAACGGATCTACGGCACGGTCTGGCCGACCCAGGATGAGCTCGATCAATACCTCTGGCGCCGGCAGGAGGCGAAGAAGCGCGACCACCGACGCCTTGGCGTCCAGCTCGATCTCTACAGCTTCCATGACGTCAGCCCCGGCTCCGCCTTCTGGCACCCGAAGGGCCAGACCATCTGGCGGACGCTCGAGGGAGCGATGCGGGAGCTCCAGACACGGCGCGGCTACCAGGAGGTCAGCACCCCGATCCTCGTCGACAAGAAGCTCTGGCAGCAGTCGGGTCACTGGGACCTCTACGACGCGAACATGTTCCGGCTGACATCGGAGGACCACGAGTTCGGGCTCAAGCCGATGAACTGCCCTGAGTCGACATTCATCTACCGCTCGAGGATCCGCTCGTACCGCGATCTGCCGATACGCTACAGCGAGTTCGGCCGGCTCCACCGAAACGAGCGATCAGGAACGCTGTCGGGCCTCACCCGGGTCCGTCAGTTCATCCAGGACGACGCCCACATCTTCGTCCGGCCCGACCAGCTCGCCGACGAGCTGGAGGCGGTCCTCGGCGAAGTCCACGAGGCGTACTCGTGGTTCGGCCTGACACCGCGATTCGCGTTCGCGACGAAGCCGGACAAGGCGATCGGCGACCCGGCGCTGTGGGAGCGGGCGGAGAGCCTCGTGAAGGCCGCCCTCGACCGGGCCGGCGGCGACTACGTGGTGAAGCCGAAGGACGGGACGTTCTACGCGCCGAAGATCGACATCTACATCGACGACGCGCTCGGGCGTGAGTGGCAGATGGCGACGATCCAGGCTGACCTGACGATGCTCCCGGAGCGATTCGACCTGACCTACATCGACGAGAACGGCCAGCCACAGCGGCCGATCGCCATCCATCGGGCGATCTACGGCTCGCTCGAACGCTTCATCGGGATCCTCGTCGAGCACTTCGCGGGCGCCTTTCCCCTGTGGATTGCGCCGATCCAGGCGGTCGTCATTCCGATTGCCGACCGGCACATCGAGGCGGCCGACGAGCTCGCCGTGCTCCTTCGGTCTCGCGGCCTTCGCGTCGACGTCGACCGCTCCGACAACCGGATGCAGAACAAGATCCGCCTTGCCCAGGAGCAGAAGGTCCCGTACATGGTCGTCCTCGGCGATCGCGAGATCGAGGCCAGGACGGCATCGCCGCGGACGCGGGCCGGCGAGCAGCAGCCGGCCGAGCCGTGGGAGACCTTCGCCGATCGCCTCGCCGCCGAGGCCAGCCGGCGAGAGGTCGGTCAGACGGCCTGACCGGACGAACGGGTCAGTCGAACTAGCCATCGGGGCTATGACGCCCCTCGGCGTGATCGGCGCACAGTGGGCACGTGATCGTAGGCGCAGAGACACCATCGTTCCGGCCGAGCAGAGTCGCCCGCCTGCGAACGGTCACGCGACTGCCGCCGTTCCTCGCGCTCTACCTGCCGACCGGACGAGCACTGCCCGCAGCCGTGTGGCGCCGACGCCACATGGGCGTCTCGCTACTTCTCTGGCTCCATGTTCCGATCGTCGTGATCTTCGGCTCGCTGGCGGGTAGAGGGTTCGTTCACAGCCTGGGAGAGGCGGTGTTCCCGGCCCTTGCCGCACTGCTGGCCGGATGGTCCATCCTGGGTCGCAATGCCCGTTCGGTGGCGGCCAGCATCGGCCTGCTGATTTCGTCGGCCCTGCTGGTCCATCTCTCCGGCGGCTATATCGAGTTGCACTTCCACTTCTTCGTCATGGTCGGCGTGATTGCCCTGTACCAGAGTTGGACGCCGTTCCTGGCTGCGATCGCGTTCGTCGTGGTCCATCACGGGCTGGTTGGCGTGATGGATCCCAGTTCAGTGTTCAATCACGCGGCGGGCCAGCAGTCGCCGATCGTGTGGGCAGCGATCCACGGCGGATTCATCCTCGCCGCGAGCGCAGTGAGTCTGACGACGTGGCGACTCGTGGAGCACCAGAGTCTCCACGACCTGCTCACCGGCCTGCCGAACCGGACCTTGTTCGGTGACCGGGTCGCCCAGGCATTGATGATGAGCGCCCGTTCAGAGGCTCCCGTGGTCGTCATGTTCATCGACCTGGACGGACTCAAGCAGGTAAACGACTCGCTCGGCCATGCCGCGGGCGATGAGCTCCTGAGCGCAGTTGCCGAGCGGCTTCGAGGTTCGGTCCGGGCCGGCGACTCGGTGGCGCGCTACGGCGGCGATGAATTCGCGATCCTCGTTCACGACGTCTCCACGACCGAGGAAATCGTTCCGATCATCGAACGCGTTCGCGCCGCAATTGCGCAGCCCCTCCGGGTTCACGACCATGTCGTCATGCCGCGAGCGAGCATCGGGATCGCGATCGGCCACGGCAGGGACACGCCGGATACCCTCGTCCGCAACGCGGATCTGGCGATGTACATGGCGAAGAGCCGCGGCCCGGGTCAATACGAATTCTTCGATCCGAAAATGCGGGCCGACGTCGTGAATTGGCTTCGCCTCCGGCAGGATCTCGAGCTGGCGGTCGAAACCGGCGCGATCAAGGTCGCGTTCCAGCCGATCGTGGAGCTCGAAACCGGTCGGATGATCGGAGCCGAGGCTCTTGCCCGCTGGACGGACCCGCTCCGGGGCATCGTCCCGCCCGGCGAATTCATCCCGATCGCGGACGAGACTGACGTCATCGTCCGGATCGGAGAGCAGATGATCGCCGCTGTCTGCAAGCGTGTAGCGGGCTGGAAGGCGGAGGGCATCGTCGCCGCGGACTTCACGATCGCCGTCAACCTGTCGGCCCGCCAGGTTCGCGATCCGGCGCTGGTCAACTATGTCGCCGCGGTGTTGGCGGAGACCGGACTTGCGCCTGAATCCCTGGTCCTCGAGATCACCGAAGGCGTGTTGCTCCAGGACACCGATTACGTCATCGGTCAACTCTCGTCACTCAGGGCGCTCGGGATTCGGCTCGCGCTGGACGACTTCGGCACGGGCTACTCATCGCTGGCGTACCTCCGCCGCTTCCCGATCGACATCCTGAAGATCGACCGCTCGTTCATCCAGGATCTCGGCACGAAGGACGGCGACACGGCCATCGTCCGGACGATCATCTCGCTCGGCAGCAGTCTCAATCTGCGCACGATCGCGGAGGGAGTGGAGGAGCCGGTTCAGATCCAGGCGCTGACGGACCTTGGCTGCCGGTACGCCCAGGGCTTTCACTTCGCCCGCCCGCTCGATCCCGAGGCCTTCGCCGTCTATGCTGCGGCCGCCATTGCGCGCGGACAGCCCGAAGCTGCCTGACCGGTCAGCCCGGGTAGGTGCGCTTCAGGACGAGCAGCGCGACCACGACCGTCAGGACGAGGATCGCAAGCAGCACCAAGCGCTCGCGCTCGAGCGTGCGGTTGTCCACGCGGGCGAACATCCAGCCATTCGGCGGTCGCCGCCCGTAATGCGCGGTGTACCGCAGCGCCCATCGTCGGGCGGCGATCCAGGCGGCGACGATTGCCGCGACCGCGATGAGGAATTCGAGGATCACCTACTCAGCATAGCGACACGGCGATGGCTCGATTGCCCGTGATTCGGGGCCTGTGCTATAGTCCCGCGGCGACCGCGCCCGGGCCGCTGCGTGCCCGCTGTTTCGGTCGCTGGAAATTGCCGAAACAAGCTCGAAGGGGTCAGCCATAGCACGAGACCTGCGCGTCAACCAGATGATCCGAATCCCGCAGGTTCGGGTCGTCGATGAAGAGGGAGCCCAGCTGGGTGTAATGCCCACGGCCCAGGCTCTCGAGATGGCGCAGGAGCGGGGGTACGACCTCGTCGAGGTTGCCCCGATGGCCTCCCCGCCGGTGGTCAAGTTTCTCGACTTCGGGCAGTACAAGTACGAACTGACGAAGCGGGATAAGGAGGCCAAGCGCCGGCAGCGCTCGGTGACGTTCAAGGAAGTTCGCCTCACGCCGAAGATCGGCTCGGGCGACTTCGACACGAAGGTCCATCGGGCGATCGAGTTCCTCGAGGACGGCGACCGGATCAAGGTGACCGTCCGCTTCCGTGGCCGGGAGCTGACGCACCCGGAGCTCGGTCGGAACATGCTGACGAGGTTCACCGACAGGATCAAGGAACACGGAACGCCGGAGCGGACGCCGCTCCTCGAAGGCAAGTCGATGCACCTCACGGTTGCCTCGCTGCACAAGCCCAAGGAACACGAAGTCCCGACGAAGCCACCGCGGCCAGGCGAGGCGGCTGAACGAACAAACGGTGCGGCACCTGACGCGGCCCCGATCCCCGCGCGAACGGAGACGGCGCCAGAGCCGGCTGCAGAGCCAGAGCCCGTAGCGGCGGGCGCAAAATCAGAATCGAAGCCAGCGGCCACAACGGCAGCGGCCGAAGCAAAGCCGGCAGCCGCCACGCCAGCCAAGGTCGCGGAGCCCGCCGCGGCGAAGCCGGCGACAGCAACCGCGACGGCCTCCTCGGCGGCGGCGAAACCGACGAAGACAACCACAACGAAGAAGACGAGCGACTCGCCGGCCGCCAACCCGCCGGCTCCGACAGGAGAGTGAGGCAACGGTGCCCAAGATCAAGAGCCACAAGGCAGCCCAGAAGCGGATCGGGGTCACCGGCGGCGGCAAGGTGTACCGGGTCAAGGCCTGGCGAGGGCACCACCTCGAGATCAAGTCGTCTCGCCGCACCCGTCGCTACGCCGGCAAGGCAGTCATGACCAAGGTTCACCTCAAGCAGGTTCGTCGCCTGCTGCCGTATCTCTAGGAGCGATTCAACCCGATGGCACGAGTCAAGCGAGGCGTCACAGCCCACAGGCGCCACAAGCGCCTCCTCAACGCGGCGGAAGGCCGGATGGGCACCAAGTCGAAGCTCATCAAGCCGGCCCGCGAGGCGAGCCTCCACGCGATGGCCTACGCGACGCGCGACCGCAAGCAGCGGAAGCGGCAGCTGCGCCAGCTGTGGATCATCCGGATCAACGCCGCCGCCCGCCAGAACGGGATGACCTACGGCGCGTTCGTCGCCGGGCTCAAGAAGGCGGAGATCGAGCTCGATCGCAAGTCGCTGGCCGACGTCGCGGTTCGCGATGCCGGCACGTTTACAAAGATCGTCGAGGCCGTGAAGAGCGCATAACGCCTCGGGAGAGGCCGTACCCTGAGCCCTCGACGTCAACGACGTTCGAGGGTTCGTGATTCTCAGCTGAGGGACGAGTGGACCTGACAGATCTCACCCGTGATCTCGAGACGCTGCGCGACGAGGCGATCGCTGCCATCGCGGCTGCGGCCGATGTGCCGGCGCTCGAAGCGATCGAACTCGACGTGCTCGGCCGAAAAGGCCGCTTGACGACCGATCCTCCGCGGGATCGGTGGGCTGCCGCCGGAGGACCGGCCGCGAGTCGGAGCGGTCGCGAACGTGGTCCGAGAGGCGATCGAAACCGCGCTCGCCGAGCGGGGTGCGCTGCTCCGGGGATCGGCGCTCGAGGCTCGCCTGTCGGCGGAGGCGATCGACGTCACGCTGCCTGGCCGGCCGTTCCGGCGCGGAGCGCTCCACCCGATCCCCGAAACGATCGAGGCCATCGCCGACGTCCTCGGCCAGTTCGGGTTCGTCGTCTACGAGGGGCCCGAGGTCGAGGACGACCTCACCAACTTCCAGATGCTGAACATCCCGCCGGATCATCCCTCGCGAGACCTCTGGGACACGCTCTACGTCGACGTCGAGGGTCATCTGCTGCGGACCCACACATCGCCGGGCCAGATTCGCGTCATGCACCAGGAGAAGCCGCCGATCCGGGCGCTGCTGCCCGGTCGCTGCTACCGGTACGAGGCGATCGATGCGAGCCACGCCTCGGAGTTCTTCCAGGTCGAGGGCCTGATGGTCGACGAAGGCACGACGCTGGCCGATCTGAAGGGCCTCCTCGACCAGTTCGCGAAGGCGCTCTACGGCGCCGACAAGAAGACCAGGTTTCGACCCGGCTACTACCCGTTCACGGAGCCGTCGGTGGCGTTCGACGTCGAGTGCCTCGTCTGCGGAGGCACGGGCTGTCCGGCCTGCTCACGGACTGGCTGGATGACGATTCTTGGCGCAGGGATGGTCCACCCGGTCGTCCTCCAATACGGCGGCCTCGACCCGGAGCGATACCAGGGCTTCGCCTTCGGGATGGGTGTCGAGCGGATCGCCAATCTCCGCCACTCTGTCGGCGACCTGCGGCTCTACATGGAGAACGACCTCCGCTTCCTCGGGCAGTTCACATGAGAGTGCCGCTTTCGTGGTTGAGTGACTACGTCGACGTCGAGCTGGCGCCGGAGCAGCTTGCGGAGCGATTGACGCTCCTCGGCATGGAGGTCCAGTCGATCGAGCGGTGGGGGAGCGACTGGCAGAACGTCGTGATCGGCGAGCTGTTGACCGTCGACAAGCACCCGAGGGCCGATCGGCTCTGGCTGACGACCGTGACCCTGGGCCGCGGCGAGCCGCTCGAGATCGTGTGCGGAGCGACGAACATCGCCCCCGGCCAGCGCGTCCCTGTCGCGCTGCCAGGAGCGGTCCTGCCGGGCGAGCGCCGGATCGAGCGGACCGAGAAGATGGGCGTCGTCAGCAACGGCATGCTCTGCTCGGGCGACGAGTTGAACCTGACCGGCGACGCGGACGGGATCCTCATCCTGGCCGACGATGCGCCGCTCGGAACGGCCCTGTCCGACGTGTACGGTGACGTCGTCCTCGATGTAGACGTCAAGCCGAACCGGGGCGATGCCCTGAGCCTCGTCGGACTCGCTCGCGAGGTCGCCGCAATCGACGGCCGATCGATCCGCTTTCCGGAGACGGCACCGACCGAAACGGGACCCGCGATCGACGGCCTGCTCGTCGTCGACGTCCGCGACCCGGTCCTGTGCCTGCGGTTCGTCGGGCGGCACGTCGGGGGTGTCCGGATGGGCCCGTCGCCGGATCTGATCCAGATGCGGCTCCGTGCGGCGGGCGTTCGGCCGATCTCGAACGTGGTCGACGTGAGCAACTACGTGATGCTCGAGCTCGGCAAGCCGATCCACACGTACGATGCGGCGGCTGTCGGGGGAGGGGAGGGGCCGAGTCGACTGATCGTCAGGCGCGCGGATCCAGGCGAGCGGATCGAGACCCTCGACCACGTCCAGCGTGAGCTGGATCAGGACACGCTCGTCATCGCCGATCCGAACGGTCCGCTCGGCATCGCCGGGGTCATGGGCGACGCCCGGTCGGAGGTGAGCGACTCGACGACCGACGTGATCGTCGAGTCCGCGATCTTCGATCCGATCGCCATCCGGCGCACTGCCAAGCGCTACGCCCTCCGCTCGGAGGCGAGTCTCCGCTTCGAGAAGGGCCAGGAATTCCGGCTGGCGCGGCTCGGGGCGGACCGGGCGGCACGCCTCATTGCCGAGTGGGCTGGCGGAACGGTTGCCAGCGGGAGCGTGGATACCAACCCGAACGAGCCGACGCCGACGCGCGTGGCGTTCCGCCCGGCCCGCGTCAATCGGCTGCTCGGGGTCACGCTGCCGGCCGACGAGCAGCGGCTCCTGCTGGCTCGTGTCGGCGTCGAGACGGAGCCGGCGCCGGCGACGGCGGTCATCACCGTCTCGGCCGATCCGAAGCCCCTCGACGTGCCGGCCGCTGACGACGAGGCGATCCTTGCGGTCGTTCCGACCTGGCGGCGAGATATCGCGATCGAGGCGGACCTCGCCGAAGAGGTTGCCCGGGTCCGCGGCTACGAGTTGATCCCGGGCATCCTGCCCCACACGCCGATGCCGCCCTACCGACACCGGCCGTTCGAGGTCCGCGATGCGATCCGCGAGACGCTCGTCGGTGCCGGCCTGACCGAGGTCGTGACCCACGCGCTCGTCTCCCCGCGAATCGCCGAAGCGTTCCGCTGGGAATCGGTGATCCCGCCCGTCGACGGCGGGACCCAGGAAGGCGGCCGGATCGTGGCCGTCACCAACCCGCTCTCGAGTGACCACTCCGTCCTCCGCCCGGCCCTCGTCGGCAGCCTCGTCCAGATCGTCTCGTCCAACATCCGGCACGGGATCGAGGACGTCACGATCTACGAGATCGGCAAGGGCTACGGCGCCGAACCCGCGGTGGGCGGCGACGGCGCGAGCGTCCGCGAGTGGTGGCGACTCGGCATCGCGGGCACAGGCGCCGCCGAGCCGGTGTCCTGGGACCGGCCGGCGCGCCCGTACGACATCGACGATGCGAAGGGCGCGATCGAGCTCATCGCACGGCGGCTCCGGATCGACGCCGTCGAATACGCGCCGCTCACCGGCGAGCCGCTTCTCCATCCCGGTCGTGCCGCCAGGTTCCGCGGCCAGCGCGGCGATCGCCTCGCCATCGCCGGGTGGGTCGGCGAACTCCATCCGCACATCGCCGAGGAGTGGGACCTTCGCGGCGCGCGCGTCGTCGTGGCGGAGCTCGATGTGTCCGGTCTGGGTGGCGGTCGGTTGCCTGCGGTCATCGCCGCGGCCCCGTCGCGTCACCCGGCCGCCGAGCGTGACGTTGCCGTCGTCGTGGCTGAGGTTCGAGCGGCTGGTGAGGTCGCGGCGACGATCCGGGGGAGCGGCGGGCCGGCCCTCGAATCGGCGAGGCTGTTCGACATCTACCGCGGCGCACCGCTCGCGGCCGGCGAGAAGAGCCTGGCATTCCGGCTGACCTTTCGCGCGCCGGATCGGACGCTCGGCGAGGCGGAAGTCGACGCGGCGATCGGAGCGATTACGGCCGCGATCGAGTCGGAGGTAAGCGGTCGAATCAGGACCTGAGTTCAGTTGCGACCGCCGATTCGACGCTGCTACCCTGTGGCGCGCCTCGCCAGTCGTGAGGCTGCGGCGGACATCGCTCAGGAGCCTTCGTGAATATCGGTGATTTCCTCGCGTCGATCAATCGATTCGACGTGCTCGTGATCCTGTTCCTGATCGGGATGTTCGTACTCGGCTTCTTCCAGGGGACGATCCGTCGGCTCCTCGGCCTCGCTTCGATGGTCTTCTCGTTCCTCTTCGTGGCAAACCTCCGGGAACCCCTCGGTAACTTCCTGGCCTCCTACTGGAACCAGTTTCCGGACCAGTACGCGATCATGCTGGGCTTCCTGATCATGTTCATCGCGACCACGATCGCCTTCACCCTCATCATCCAGGGCTTCTATCACAAGCAGCCCCTGTTCGAGAAGGCGACGTTCGCCGACGAGGTGATCGGCGGCGTGCTCGGCGTGATCCAGGGGCTGTTCCTGATCGGCTGCATCATCGTCATCCTCGATTCGTTCTTCATCTTCAGCGAGATTCCTCAGAGTTCCGGCGAGCTGCCGTTCCTCCGCGGATTCCATGAATTCCTCGACGACTCCTCGACCGCAGAGCTATTCCGGACGCGGCTGATCCCCGGGTTCTACAACGTCTTCGGCCTGTTCATTCCGAGCGAGCTGAAGTCGATCTACAACGTCGCCTGAACGACGCGGTCGCGCTCGTCCGGCGGCCCACGCTCGAAGCCGCGGCCGCCCTGATCGGGGCGAGGCTGATCCGCGACGGCCCGTCCGAGGGGCAACGCCGCGAAGGTCGGATCGTGGAGCTCGAGGCATACATCGGGGCCGATGACCGGGCGTCGCACGCTCGGTTCGGGCGCACCGCCAGGAACGCCGTGATGCACGGGCCGCCGGGAGTCGCCTACGTGTACCTTGTCTATGGGATGTACGACTGTCTCAACATCGTCACGGAGCCCGAGGGCAGGCCGGCCGCCTTGCTCGTTCGAGCGGTCGAGCCGATCGCCGGCATCGACGCGATGCGCGCGGCGCGACTCGACCGCTGGCGGAGCCGTCGCCGGGCGCCGACCGCCGATGCCGAGCGCGCGGAGGCCTCGCGGCTCGCCGCGCTCCCGGCGCATCGCCTCGCCAGCGGGCCCGGGCTGGTGGCGGCGGCATTCGGGATCGATCGGTCGATGACCGGCGTCGATCTCATCGATCCGCAGTCGCCGCTGCGACTCGAGGCCGCCCCCGCCGACGAGCCCGCACCACGGATCGCGACAACGCCACGCCTGGGGATCGACTTCGCCGGGCCTCCCTGGACGGAGGTGCCGTGGCGCTTCGTCGCCATCGGCAATCGGGCCGTCTCCGGACCTCGCGCCGGGGGAGCCGGCTGATCGGCCGTGGACGCCCGCTCGATCACGCTGCTGGAGTTCCCCCAGGTCCGCGAGCGCCTCGCCGCGGCGACCTCGTTCCCGCCGTCCCGCCGCCTCGCGGAGGCCCTCGAGCCGTCGGCCGATCCGGTGGTGGTCGCGCGCGCCCTCGACGAGACGGACCAGGCGCGTGCATTGCTCAGCGAACGAGCGGGCGTCGGCGTCGGGGGCGCCCACGACATCGGTCCGGCCATCGATCGGGCGGCTCGCGGCGGCCGGCTCGACCCGGGCCAGTTCCTCGAGCTCGCGGACACGCTCGACGCCGCCGCGCGATTGCAGACGTCGCTCGCCGACGACCGGCGTCCGCTCCTCCACGGGCTGGCCCGCGAGATCCACCCGCTGCCGGCCCTCGGATCCACGCTCGCCCGGAGCTTCGACCCGGCCGGCGAGATCCTCGACACGGCCTCGCCACGACTCGGCGGGCTCCGGTCGGCTGTCCGCGTCGCCTACGACCGTCTTCGGCGGCGGCTCGATGCCCTCGTCGGGTCCGAGCTCGGTGGCGCCCTCCAGGACCCGATCATCACGCTCCGCAACGGTCGCTACGTGGTCCCGGTCAAGGCGGAGGCGCGATCACGCGTCAAGGGCATCGTCCACGACTCGTCTGGGAGCGGCCAGACGTTGTTCGTCGAGCCGCTCGTCGCCGTCGAGCTCGGTAATGCCTGGCGCGAGGCCCAGCTGGCCGAGCGGGAGGAGATCGAGCGGATCCTGGACGAGCTGTCGGCCCTCGTCGCCGCCAACGCCGAGCCGCTCCGTGAGACGCTCGACGCACTCGCCCGCTTCGATTTCTGGGCGGCCAAGGCACAGCTCGCCGGAGAGCTGGACGGCATCCGGGCCGAAACCACCGATCGGGTCGAGATCGTCCTGCTTGGGGCCCGCCACCCGGGCCTGACGGGCCGGATCGTCCCGATCGACGTCAGGATCGGCGACGGCTACACGGCGCTCGTCGTCACGGGGCCCAATACCGGCGGCAAGACGGTCACGCTGCGGACGCTGGGGCTTCTCGCGCTCATGCACCAGGCCGGCCTCCACGTGCCCGCCGAAGCCGGCAGCCGCCTGCCAATCCTGCGCGACGTGTTCGCCGACATCGGCGACGAGCAGTCCATCGCCCAGTCCCTCTCGACGTTCTCCGGCCATCTCCGGTCGATCACGAGGATCGTCGAGGAGGCCGGGCCGGGCACGCTCGTCCTGCTGGACGAGCTCGGGGCCGGCACAGATCCCACCGAGGGCTCGGCGCTGGCCCAGGCGTTGCTCGACCACTTCATCCGAACGGGCGCGCTCGTCGCGGCGACGACCCATTACGCGGAGCTCAAGGCGTACGCCCATACGACGGCCGGTGCGCGCAACGCATCGGTGGAATTCGACCTCGAGACCTTGTCGCCAACCTACCGGTTGACGATCGGCCTGCCCGGCGGCAGCCAGGCCTTCTCGATCGCCGAGCGGCTGGGGCTCGATCAGGCGATCGTGGCCGACGCGCGGTCGCGCCTGTCGGAGAACGAGCGGGCATTCGAGGAAACGTTGGCCCGGATCCGGACGACGGAAGGCGAAACAAGCGAGGCCCTCGATCGCGCCCGAGACGCCGAGCTTCGTGCGGCGGAAGCGCTGCGCGAGGCCGACGAGGAACGGCGGCGGGCTCGGCGCGAGCGGGATGAGCTCGTCAGGTCGGCGCGGAACGAGGCTGAACGGCTCGTCGCCGACCTCCGCGACGATGTCAAGGAGACGCGCCGGAGCCTCGATCGGGAGACGATCACGATTCCGTCGATCGATGCCGCGGTCGCCCGGGCCGAGGGCCAGCTCGAGCGCCTGCCAGAGAGCCCGCCGGAGCCGACGCCGCCGGAGCGGGTGGCGCACGACTGGCAACTCGGCGAACGTGCCCGGAGCCGGACCGGCGACTGGGAGGGTCGAATCACGGCCCTCGAGCGCGGCGGCAAGCGGGCGACGCTGGAGTCCGGCGGGATGCGAGTCACGGTCAACGTCGACGATCTCGAACCGGCACTGGTTGGCGGTCGTGGCACTCGTGGCGAGCGCCCCGAGGAGGGTGGCGAGGGTGTGGGCGATCTGCGCCTCGATCGCGCGCGGAGCGTGGCCTCGTCACTCGACCTGCGGGGCGCCCGCGTCGACGAAGCGCTGGAGGCGCTCGGCCGCTACCTTGACGATGCGTCGCTGGCGGGCCTCGAGAAGGTCCTGATCATCCACGGCAGCGGCACGGGCGCGCTGCGCGACGCCGTTCGAACGGAAGCCGGCAGCCACCCGCTCGTCAAGGGCGTCCGGGCCGGCGAGCGCGGCGAGGGAGGCGACGGCGCCTCGATCGTCACCCTGTAACGCTGAGCGTCAGGGTCTGGGCGTCTTCCGCGGTTTCCTGGACGGCCTCTCCGTCTCGCACGGCTCTTCGAAGAAGCCGCCGCAGGGTTCCGCCGTGGGCTCCGGGATCGTGCACAACTCCGTCGGGGCCATGACCCCGCCCCACGTCCTGCCGTAGGGGAAGAAGCCGCCGCCGTAGAAGTAGGCGGTCCGGGTGCCCTCGGGGCCGCCGCCCACACCGACGCCGCGGGCAGCGCGCTTCACCCAGCCACGCGTGTACTTCCCCCAGTTCGGGAAGTTTTCCTCGACCTGGCTGAAGTCGAGCGCACCGACCGTCCGTTTCGGACCGGCGCAGCCGTCCTGCCAGAGCTTGCCGGTCGCGGCGTCGATCGTCACGGGGCGATGGATGTCGTCTCGGTCGTTCGGGACCGTGCCCTTGATGAAGAGCTCCTTGACCGTCTTTGACGTGAACGGTCCGGGTCTCATCCCGCTGAATGCGTCGACCGTCGCGGTCTCGAGCCCGGAAGGCGCCTTCCAGGCGGCGATCGGCGTGCCCCTGCTGACATCGCGCATGATCCGCGACCAGAGCGGGGCAGACGAACCCAGCGACAGGGTGTCCTTGTTCGGATCGTTGTTGCTGTTGCCCATCCAGACACCGACGGCCAGCGCGGGTGCGTTCGGGTCCTTCGGGGGAGCGAGGTATCCGTAGGCATGGACGTCACGGTTGTCGTTCGTCGTGCCGGTCTTGTAGGCCGCCGGGCGGCGGGTCCGACCGTCATAGACCGCCCACTCGCCCCAATACGGGTTGACCCTGGGGTCGGTGTTGCCTGCGAGGATGTCCGTGATGATGTACGCGGCCTGCGGGCTGACCACCGCCGACCCCTTCCGGCCTCCGCCGTCCGAGGCCGGCCAGACCTGGAGGCCATCCGAGTCGACGATCTTCATGATTGTCGTCCGCGGAGCGAGGATGCCTTCGTTGGCGATCGCGCCGTACGCTCCGAGCAGGTCGATCGGGTGGAGCTCGAGCGTCCCGATCCCCATCGAGACCACCGGCAGGGCGCCCGGGACATATTCGATGCCGAAGTCTCGCGACCGCTCGAAGAAGTGGTCAAGGCCGTTCATCAGGCCGGCCTTGATCGACGGGATGTTCAGGGAGAACTGGAGGGCCGATCGGAGGCGGACCGGGCCGCGTTCCACCTTGTCTGCCTGGGTCGGCGTGAAGCCGCGACCGAAGTCGGTCACGACGTCCATGAACATCGTCGACGCGGTCATCGTCCCGTCGTCGATGCCGATCGCATAGTTGAGGGGCTTGATCGACGATCCGGGCTGCCGCCAGCCGTCCGACAGGACATCGAACTGCGGTTGGAACTTCGCGTTGCCGGGGCTCGTGTAGCTGCCTGACCCGACGTACGCCAGGACCTGACCGGTCCGGTAGTCCATCACCGCGGCGGCGCCGTTGTGGATGTTCTTGCCCTTCAGGTTGAGGAGCCAGCCGTAGTCGCCCGTCGGGATCTTGAGTTTCTTCAGGTACGTCCTGGTGTCCTTGAAGTTCGTCGCCCGGGATGCGACGTAGACCCACTTCTCCGTCGTCGCCTGCATCGGCCAGTCGAGAGTCGTGGTGACGCGGAAGCCGCCGGTGTCGATCTTGTCGCAGTCGTCGACCGGTAGCTCCGGGCAGAGGATGTGAGCGAGCTCCTCGCGAACCTGCCACACGAAATGCGGCGCATGCCACTGGACACCCAATTGTGGCGCGAGGATCACAGGGTCCGACTTGGCGTTCTCGTACTCATTGACGGTGTGCCGCGACCCACTCAACGGGCTCTCGGTCTTCATCCGGTCGAGGATGTGGTTCCGGCGGACCACGATGGCCGAGTCGGCCGGGACGACGAGCTGGAACTTCGTGCAGTCGACGCCCTCGACCACCTCCTCGAGGCAGACCTGTTCGGCGGCCTTCCTGAGGTCGAAGTTCGTCGGCGACTGGGGGATGCCGGCGAGGATCGCCGCCTCGGCGAGCGTAAGGTCGGCGAGCTCCTTTCGGAAATACGTCTGCGCCGCGGCCTTGATGCCGTATGACTGGTTGCCGTAGAAGTTCTGGTTGAGGTACGCGGTGATGATGGCGCGCTTGCCCGCCACGCCCGGGTACTCCTGGGTCAGCCGGAGCGACTGGATGATCTCGCGGATCTTCCGCTCCTCGCGGCTGCCGTCGAACGCCTCGGGCGGCAGGAGCCGCGTCCGGACCAGCTGCTGCGTGATCGTCGAACCACCGCGTGGCTTGCCGTTCACGGTGTCGACCGTGGCGGACAGGAAGCCGGCGAGATCGAAGCCCGGGTTAACCCAGAAGTCCTTGTCCTCGATCGCGGTCGTTGCGTCGAGGACCTCGTCCGGGATCTCGTCGAAGGTGACGAGTTCCCGCTTGCGCTCCCCGAGGCGCGCCAGCTCGATCACGCCTGTCCGGTCGGTGACGACGGTCTGCTGGTCGAACTCGAGCTCTGTGAGAAGTGCCTTCGGGTCCGGCAGCCCTTCGCTGTAGTAGCTGTAGGCGGCCGTCACCCCGAGGAAGCCCGCCAGACCCGCGCCCAGGAAGAGCACGAACAAGACGATCGGGATGGCGATCACGGTCCTCTTGATCGCGGAGGAGCCGCGGGGCCGCCTGCGGGAGCCAAGACGACGATGGCGCTGGCGCCGCGCGAGGCTGGTGTGCATGACTGGCCGCACGATAGCATAGGGGTCGTGGTGACCCCTTTGTGTTCAGGCGTCGAGACGGCTCGGCAGCACGCAGTGTGACGCCTGCTCAGGGCCTCGCGGCGCTCATCCCCGAACTGGAATGGCGCGGGATGCTCCACGAGACCACCCCCGGCCTCCCGGCCCGCCTCGCCACCGGCCGGCCGATCAGCGGCTACAACGGGTTCGATCCGAGTGGCCCGTCGCTGCACGTCGGGAGCCTGGTCCCGATCTTCGGCTTGCTCCAGTTCCAGCGCCACGGCGGCACGCCGGTGGCGCTTGTCGGCGGCGGGACGGGGATGATCGGGGATCCATCGGGGACATCGACGGAGCGGAATCTGCTCGACCGCGCGACGCTCGAGGCCAATGCCGACGGGATCCGCTCACAGCTCGAACGGTTCCTCGACTTCACGCCGGGGCCCGGAGGAGCGCTCCTCGTCAACAACATCGAGTGGCTCGGCGACACCGGCCTGATCGAGTTCCTCCGCGACGTCGGCAAGCACTTCACGGTCCCGTACATGCTGGCCAAGGACTCGGTCCAGGTCAGGCTCGATCGCGGGCTCTCGTTCACCGAGTTCAGTTACATGCTCCTGCAGGCCGCCGACTTCGAGCATCTCCATCGGACGATGGGGGTCGAGCTCCAGATGGGCGGAGCCGATCAGTGGGGCAACATCACCGCCGGCCTCGAGCTGATCCGCCGGCGGGCCGGCCTCGAGGCGAGTCCCGACGCCGCCAATGCTGCCGGCGACCTCGCACACGGGCTGGCGTACCCGCTCCTCCTCACGCCGAGCGGCACGAAATTCGGCAAGAGCGAGGCCGGCGATTCGATCTGGCTCGATCGCGATCGAACGTCCCCGTACGCGTTCTACCAGTACTGGCTCAACACCGACGACCGGGACGTGGGGACGCACCTCCGCTGGTTCACGCTATTCGACCGCGACGAGGTGGACCGCTTGGAACGGCTGCTGGCGGATGCGCCGGAACGGCGCGAGGCGCAGCGGGCGCTCGCCTACGACGTCACGGCCCGGGTCCACGGGACGGAGGAAGCGGAACGGGTCGTCGCTGCGTCCGATGCTGCCTTCGCGCCCGGGCCACTGACGGATCCGCAGGTCCTCCGGACCCTCCACCAGGATGCCGACGGTTTCGACTTCTCGGACGAGCAGCGTCGCGACGGGGTCGCCCGGTTCCTCGTCGCGGCGGGGCTGTTCGGCTCACTCGGGGAGGCACGGCGCTTGATCGCGGGCGGCGGGCTGACCGTGGCCGGCGTTCGAGTCGCATCGCCGGACGACGCCGTCCCCGAGCCCGTCGCGAACGAGTGGCTCCCGGTCCGGATCGGGAAGCGAACGCTGCGGGTTGGCCGCCTCGTTCGTCAGGCGTGACGGCGCCGGAGGACCGACATCACCTCCGACGGGTCGACGCCACGCTCGGCGAGGAGGACGAGCCCGTGATAGAGCAGGTCGGCCGTTTCGGCGGCGACGGCCGCTCTCGTTGACTCGCGGTCGCGTCCGGCGGTCTCCGACGCCGCATCGTCCTTCGCGGCGATGAGGACCTCGGTCGCCTCCTCGGTGACCTTCCGCGCGACGGCGTCGACGCCGCCCTCGAGAAGCGAGGCGGTGTACGAGCCTTCCGGGCGTGCCTCGGCGCGCGACTGAATCGTCGCCCACAGCTCCTCGAGAAACGCAAGGTCCTGGTGCTGGGTCTGGCGGGCAGCGGGCGCTCCGTCGGGATCGAAGCAGCTCCTCGTCCCCCGGTGACACGTTGGGCCGTGCGGCTCGACCGAGACGAGGAGCGCGTCCTGGTCGCAGTCGGTGGCGATCCCCCGCAGATGGAGGACGTTGCCGCTCGTCTCGCCCTTGCGCCAGAGGCGGCCGCGCGATCGGGAGTGGAAGTGCACCTCGCCGGTTCCGAGCGTGGCCGCCAACGCTTCGGCGTCCATCCAGGCAACCATCAGCACGCGGCCGTCGGCGACGTCCTGGACGACGGCGGGGACGAGGCCATCCGAGCCGTAGCGGATGTCGGGCGGCGGCTGAATCGGCGCTCCGGTCACGCGGCCTCCTGACCGAGCCTCACCGGGAGGCCGGCCGCCGCCATCGCCGCTTTCACCTCGCCGATCGAGTGGATCCGGCGATGGAAGATCGAGGCGGCGAGCACGGCGTCGGCGCCGCCCTCGGTCACTGCTGCGACGAAGTCCGCCGGACCCGCGGCGCCGCCCGACGCGATGACCGGAACCGTGACCGCGCTCGTGATCGCCCTCAGGAGGTCCGTGTCGAACCCGGATTGTGTTCCGTCGCGATCGATCGAGGTGACGAGCAACTCGCCGGCGCCAAGGTCAGCCGCCCGCCTGGCCCAGGCGACAGCATCGAGCGTCGTCGGTTCCCGGCCGCCTCTCACCAGGACGTCCCAGCTGCCGCGGGCGTTCAGCCGGGCATCGATGGCGACGACGACGGCCTGCCGTCCGAACTGGCCGGCGCATCGTGAGATCAGCGCCGGCTCGGCGACGGCGGCGGTGTTCAGGGAGACTTTGTCGGCGCCGGCGCGGAGCACGGCGCGCATCTCGTCGACGGTTCGGACGCCGCCGCCCACCGTCAGCGGGATGAACGCCCGGCGCGCCGTGCGCTCGACGATCTCGAGCAAGCGTCGCGCGGCCCTCCGGGGCGGCCGAGATGTCGAGAAAGACGAGCTCGTCGGCGCCCTCTGCCGCGTAGCGCGCGGCCAGCTCCGGTGGATCGCCCTCGTCGACCAGGTCCACGAACCGGGTGCCCTTGACGACCCGACCGCCGGCGACGTCCAGGCAGGGGATCACGCGACGGCGGAGCATCAGGACGGGCTCACTGCGGCGGCGTCGCGGTCGCGGCCCGGCGCCGCGCCACGCGCACGGACGAGCGCGACGAAGTTCGCGAGAAGCCGGAGTCCGTCGCGTCCGCTCCGCTCGGGATGGAACTGGACGCCGACCAGGGCGTCGCTGGCGACCGCCGATGTGAAGGAGCGGCCGTGGGTGGTCTCGGCCAGGATGGCCTCTCGAGAGCCGTCATCAACAGCGCCGGCGTAGGAGTGGACGAAGTAGAAGTCGGCGTCGTCGGCGATCCCGTCGAAGATCGCGTGGGTCCGAACGCGCTCAACCTGGTTCCATCCGATGTGGGGGAGGGTCGGGGCGCCCTCGAGGCGGACGGTCCGGCCGGGCAGCACGCCGAGTGTCGTGGCCCCGTCCTCGTCGCTGCTCTCGAAGAGGAGCTGGAGTCCGAGGCAGATCCCGAGGTACGGCCGGTCATCGCGAATCCAGCTGGAGGATCGGATCGATGAGGCCCTGTCGATCGAGGCGTTCCATCGCCGGGGCCGCGGCTCCGACGCCGGGCACCACGAGGGCATCGGCTCCTGCGAGGGCATGCGGCGTCCGTGGCAAGGACGACCCGCGCCCCGACCGCTCCGAGGGCCTGATCGATGCTGACGAGGTTGCCCGCACCGTAGTCGACGACGGCCACGAGCGGTGCCGCGGTCACCCGAGCGAGCCCTTCGTCGAGGCGACACCGCTCCGCCGGGCGTCGGGCTCGCAGGCGACCCTCAGGGCCCGTCCGAGCGCCTTGAACGCCGCCTCCGCCAGGTGATGGTCGTTGCGCCCGGAGCCACGGACGTGGAGCGTCACCCCGGCCGTGCGGGCGAACGCTTCGAGCGCATGCTCGACGAGCTGGAGCGGCAGGGCGCCGACGCGTTCCCCGCGGAACGGCAGGTCGACGACCGCGTACGGCCGGCCTCCGACGTCGACCGACGGCCGCGGCGAGCGACTCGTCCATCGGGACCGTCGCCTCCCCGAATTGGCCGATCCCGGCGCGATCGCCGAGCGCCTCCGCGAACGCGGTGCCAAGGACGAGGGCGACGTCCTCGACCGTGTGGTGTTCGTCGACCTCGAGGTCGCCCGTCGCGTTGATCTCGAGATCGAACAGCCCGTGGTGAGCGAGCGAGCCGAGCAGGTGGTCCAGGAAACCGATGCCTGTCGAGACGGCAGTCGCGCCGCTGCCGTCGAGGTCGAGCGTCAGCGTCACGTCCGTCTCACGGGTCTTCCGCGAAACGGTCACCCGGCGGCCATCGCGACCCGACACGCTCACGGATCCGAGCGGAGTGCTCATCCGCCGGCCTCGTTGCGTTCCGCGGTCGCCGCGCGGGCGGCAGCGATGAGGCGGTCGTTCTCTGCCGCGTCGCGGACCGTGACGCGCAGCGAGTCGGCGAGAATGTGGCCGGCGCCGAACGTCCGGGGCACGATCCCTCGGCTGAGCAGGGCCTCCGCCGTCGCCGCCGCCTGGTCCGGGCTGGCGAACCTCGCGAGGAGGAAATTCGTCACCGACGGGCCGACCTCCCAGCCGGCCTCCTGCAGGCCTTTCGCGAGACGGCCGCGCTCGCGCTCGACGCGGGCGACGTTGGCGCGCATCCCCGCCGGATCGATGAGGGCCTCGGTCACGAGCGTGACGCTCACCGTCGAAATCGACCCCGGTGGCCGAAAGGGATTCATCCGGGCAATGGTCGCCGCGTCCGCGATCCCGAAGCCGACCCGGAGGCCCGCCAGCGCATACGCCTTGCTCGCCGTCCTGACGACCACCAGGTTCGGGTGCCGGAGGCGGAGCGGGATGAGTGTCGTCTCGACGAACTCTGCGTATGCCTCATCGAGAACGACGATCGCGGGGTCGCGGCCGTCCGCCGCCGCATCGGTGTCGAGTCCGGCGAGGAGCTCCTCGATCGCCCCCTCTGGTTCGGCGACTCCGGTCGGGTTATTCGGGCTGCACAGCCAGACGAGGTCGGCGGTGCGGGCGGTCGCGCGAACCGCCGCGATGTCCATTGCCCAGCCCTCGGCAGCCGGTCGCCGGGGAACGCCGATCACGCTCGCCCCGCGCTGCTCGGTGATGACCCGATACATCGCATAGCTCGGGACGGGGACGACAGCCGTGCCGCCAGCCGGAAGGAACGACTTGCCGGCGATATCGAGGATCTCGTCCGCACCGGCACCGACCAGGATCTCGTTCGGGGCCACCTCATACGTGGCCGCTGCAGCTTCCACCAGGCGGCGGTAGTCCGTCGGCGGATACTCGGACAGCGAGGACTCGAATCGGCCGGCGGCCAGGAGGCCGGCGACGAGGTCCGGCGGCGCCGGCGACGTGTTCAGGTCGAAGCGGACGATCGTCTCGATCGGCAGGCCGTATCGGGCCGCGACTTCCTCGTCGGTCGCCTCCCAGCTGTACGAGGCGGGCTGTGTCGGCGAGCTGAAGGTGACGGGCGTCGGGCTCATCGCTCCGGCTCCGCCGCTAGACGCCCGCGACCGGTCGTCGAAGCGGGCGTCGACGGCGTTGCGGTGGGCCGTGAGGCCTTCGGCGGTGGCCAGCACCCGGATCGTTTCGGCGATGCCGCGAAGACCTTCGCGATCGATCCGCTGGACCTGGCTGAAGCGGCCGAAGGACTCGACCGCGAGCGGGCCGCACGATCGGGCCAGCCCGCCGGTCGGCAGGACGTGGTTTGCGCCGGTCGCGTAGTCGCCGGCGGATTCCGGTGCCCACGGGCCGACGAAGATCGAGCCGGCGTTGGTCAGCCGATCGACGGCGGCTTCCGGGTCGGCGACGTCGACCGACAGGTGCTCCGGCGCGTACTCGTTGGCGAACGAGATCGCGGCGCTCAGGTCCGTGGCGAGGACGATCCAGCCGTGGTCGCGCAGGGCGGACTCGAGGATCGACCGCCGCTCGAGCCGCGGTAGCAGGGCCGCGACCTCGACTTCGACGGCGTCGGCAAGGTCGGCGTCGGGCGTGACGAGAATGGCCGGCGAGTCCGGGCCATGCTCCGCCTGTGTCACGAGGTCCGCGGCGACGAGAACGGGATCTGCCGTCGAATCGGCGACGACCATCCCCTCCGACGGCCCGGCCGGCATGTCGATCCCGACCACCGCGCTCACCTCGATCTTCGCCGCCGTCACCCAGGAGTTGCCCGGGCCGACGATGCGATCGACCGGGACGAACCCGACATCCGGCAGTCCGTAGGCGAGGGCGCCGATGGCCTGGGCCCCACCGGCGACGAGGAGCGTGCCGACGCCGAGGATCCCGGCGGCGCCGAGCAGAACCTGGTCAAGCTCACCATCCCGATCAGCCGGTGACGCGACCACGATGTCGCGGACGCCGGCGACGATGGCCGGGACGACGGTCATGACGAGCGTCGATGGGTATGGGGCGGATCCGCCCGGGACGTAGGCGCCGACGCGCGCAAGGGGAGTCCAGCGCCGTTCGATCTCGATACCCGGGGCGATCGTGACGCGCGCGGATGCGGGACGCTGCGTCTCGGCGAAGCGGCGGACATTGGCGATCGCCTGTTCGAGCGCGTCGCGGGTCGCGCCAGGCAGACGGTCCGCGGCGGCTGCGAGCTCGGCTCGCTCGATGAACAGCCGGTCGTCGGACCCGCCGCCGAACCGTGACGCGGCAGCGCGGACCGCCGCCGAGCCGCGGAGCCGGACGTCCTCGAGCGTCTCATGGGCTCCGTCGCGAACGGCCTGGTCCGGCACCGCGCTGCGCCGGACGAGTCGCCGGATCGTCTCGGCGGTCGACGGGTCCTCGGCGGCGTCGCCCAGCTGCAGGCGGCGGAACCGGAATGTCGCCGCGGCCGGCGGCGTCGGTGTCGCCGTCACGGGACGATCTTCTCGATCGGCAGGACGAGGATCCCCGATGCACCCGCGGCCTTGAGGCGGGGGAGCAGCCCCCAGACCTCGTCGGCGCCGACGACGGAGTGGATCGCGATCATCCCCTCGTGGGCGAGCGGAATCACCGACGGCGATTCGAGTCCCGGCAGGAGCTCCTCGAGGGCGGCCAACTTGCCTGCGGGTGCGTTCATCATCAGGTACTTGCGACCGCGAGCCGCAATGACCGCGCTCAGCATCGTGTCGATCGCGGCGATGTCGTCGGTCCGCTGCCGGTGGGCCGTCGGGTTGGCAACGAGGACGGCCTCTGACGCGAGGACGTCGCCGATCTGGCGCAGGCCGTTCATCACCAGCGTCGAGCCGGTTGACACGAGGTCGACGATCCCCTCGGCCAGCCCGAGGCGGGGCGCGACTTCGACTGCTCCGGAGATCGGGATCACATCGACCTGGATCCGGCGTTCCTCGAAGAACCGACGCGACGTGTTCGGGTGGGCAGTAGCGACGCGCAGGCCGGCGAGATCATCCACCGACTTGTACGGCGTGTCGCTCGGGACGGCGGCGGCGAGCCGGCAGTGGCCGTAGCCCAGCGATCGAATCCGTGGCAACTCCGCGCCGGTCTCGACGAGCAGGTCGACGCCGGTCACGCCCAGGTCGGCGACACCGTCGCCGACGAACTCGATGACGTCGTTCGTCCGGACGAACAGGATGTCGAGGTCGAAGTTCTGGACGCGCGATACGAGGCTTCGCTCGTGCTCCTCGAAGATCAGACCCGCATCGTGGAGCAGGTGAAGCGTCGGGTCGACGAGGCGGCCCTTGTTCGGGATCGCGAGGCGGAGCCGCTCGCTCACCGCTCGCCCGCGATCGGGTAGGGAAGACTGGCGCCGCCGGCATCGCGCAGGCGGACGAGCGCCTCGCGGTAGCCGCCCTCGCCGTGGTGCAGCCACGAGGCGATCCGGGTGATCGTCGCGGTGCTCGCGCCCGTTTCGCGGGAGATCTGGGCGTAGTGCATGCCCGCGTCCAGGAGCCGGACGACCGCCCAGCGCTGGGCCATGTCACGGATCTCGTTGATCGTGCAGAGGTCGCGGATGAACCGCTCCGCCTGCTCGCGAGTCTCGAGCAGCAGGATCGCGTCGAAGAGGGCCTCCGCGTCGGCGGTTCGCCAATCGTCTGCCATGCGCCCTGTGGGTGCCTCCCGTACTGTGGTAGCGTAGTAATGTAGTAGCACGCTAACACGGTGATACGGGCTTGACAAGCACCTTCGACGTCCTGCCGGCGATCGACCTGCGGGGCGGACGCGTGGTTCGGCTCAAGGAAGGGGACTTCGGCCGGGAGACGGTCTTCGCCGATGATCCCGTTCTCGTCGCGCGCGTCATTCGTCGAGAGCGGCGCTCGCTGGCTCCACGTCGTCGATCTCGACGGCGCGCGCGCGGGCGAGCCCGTGCAGCAGGACGCGATCGCGGCGATCCAGGCCGAGGTCGGGGACCGGGCGCAGGTTGAGGCGGGTGGCGGACTGCGGACGGCGGACTCGGTCGCCCAGGCCATCTCGCTCGTGGCGTCGCACGGGTCGTCCTCGGCACAGCCGCGATCGCCGACCCCGGCATTTCTCGCCGCAATCGTCGAAGCCCACGGAGCGGCCCGGGTCGTCGTCGCGATCGATGTTCGCGATGGCCTGGCCATCGGCGATGGATGGCGGACGGGGACGCCCGGTCTGCCGCCCGACGAGCTGATCGACCGACTCGCCGACGCGGGCGTCACGACGTTCGAGGTGACCGCCGTCGAGCGCGACGGTCTGCTCGGTGGGCCGGATCTGCGCCTCCTCGAGCGGCTCGTCGGCCTTGGCCGCGGCTCGATCATCGCCTCCGGCGGGATCCGCAGCGCGGCGGATCTGGCCGCCGTGCGCGAGCTCGGCTGTGTCGGAGCGATCGTCGGGCGTGCGCTCTACGACGGATCGCTCACGCGTCGAGGCGGCCCTCCGAGCGTAGAGCCGATCGTCGACCTTGGACCCATTGCCTGCAGGGCGTCCAGGTGGTTCAGTGAGCCGATGGAATACCGCGGAACTCGGCTGCCTCGAGACGAGTCCTGGCGGCGGCGATCGCGCTCGACGCTCGCCGTCTGTGCGCCGTCGCAGGCTGCATCGTGGACGACCGCTACTCCGTCTGGGCGCTCAACGACAGTGACAAGCCGGTCGTAGATCGTCGTTCGCGGAATCTGGTCAGGAGACCTACACCGTTGCCGCCTCACGCGTACAGAGGGGTCCTGTCGCGGCATGGGCGCTCCGACGGAGGACTGGATCGTTCCGCCTCGTCGACGCACCAGTGCCGCCAGCTTCAGGAGTGGCCCGTTGATGCCAGGCTCGACTTGCTCTATTTCGACGAGGCCGGCCACGGCGAGCTGCTTGACGCGATCACGCCTGGTCGCACGGCCTCCGGACCGCGAAATCAGACGGGTCTGGCCTATCGGATCACGCCGTGTCCGTAGCGATTCCGGAGCGCGGCGCCGGTCAATGCCCGCCGGCGGTCTCGAGCTCCTTCTTGTGCGATGCGATCACCTTCTCCGCGACGCTCTGCGGCGCTTCCTCGTACCGATCGAGGACTGCCGTGAACGTCCCGCGGCCGTGCGTCAGCGATCGCAACTCGGTCGCGTACGTGAAGAGCTCCGACTGGGGCACCTGGGCCGACACGACCTGCAACCCGTCACCGAGCGTGTCCATGCCCAGGAGGCGACCGCGCCGGGTGTTGAGGTCGCGGTTGACGTCGCCCATGTACTCCTCGGGCACCCGGATCTCGACCGCCATGATCGGCTCGAGCAGGCCGGGACGGCAGTCCATGACGCCCTTCTTGAGGGCCATCGAGGCGGCGATCTTGAACGACAGCTCGTTCGAGTCGACCGTATGGAATGAGCCGTCGTACAGCGTCGCCTTGAAGTCCGACAGGGGATAGCCGGCGAGAACGCCTTCAGAGGCCGCTTCGCGGATGCCCTTCTCGATGCCCGGGAAGAACCCCTTCGGGACGGAGCCGCCGACGACCTTCGCCGCGAACTCGACGCCGCCGCCCGGATTCGGCTCGATCTCCAGCCAGACGTGCCCGAACATCCCGTGTCCGCCGGTCTGCTTCTTGTACTTGCCCTCGACCTTCGTGGTGCCCCGGATCGTCTCGCGATAGGGGACTCGCGGCGTCCTCGTCACGATCGACGCCCCGAACTTGCGCTTCAGGCGTTCGCCGATGACCGCGATATGGGCCTCGCCGGTGGCGATCAGGAGCTGCTCGCCGGTCGCCGAGCGCTCGACCCGTGCAGACGGCTCCTCCTCGAGCATCCGCTGGAGTGCCGCGCCCATCTTGTCGAGGTCCGCCTTCGTCTGGGGCTCGATCGCAACCGACAACGTCGGCTGCGGGAACTCCAGCGGCGGCAGGATGATCGGCTGCTCCTTCGTCGAGAGGGTGTCGCCCGTCTCGGTGGTCGCGAGCTTGGCGACGGCACCGATCTCGCCGGCCAGCAGCTCGCCGATCGGCTCCTGGTCCTTGCCATGGAGGAGGAGCAGCTGGCCCATCCGCTCGTCCTCTTCACGATTGGCGTTCCAGGCATGACCCTGGCCGTGGAGCGTGCCGGAGACGACGCGGAGATACGTCAGCCGGCCGACGAACGGGTCCGCCGCGGTCTTGAAGACCCGGGCGACGAGCGGGCCCGTCGGATCGGGGGTGATCGTCACCTCCTCGCCCGTCTTGGCGTTCTTCGCGGGGACGGGCGGCTCCTCGGCCGCAGTCGGCATGTAGCGGATGAACGCGTCGAGCAGCGCGGTCATCCCGATGCCCTTGCCGGCGCTGCCGACGAGCACCGGGGCGAGGATCGAGTCGCGGACGCCGCGATGGAGGCAGGCGTCGAGCTCGGCGTCGCTGATCTCCTCGCCCTCGAGGTACTTCGTCAGGACGTCGTCGTCGGCCTCTGCCGCGGCCTCCAGGAGCTGGTCGCGACGCCGGGCGATCTCATCCGACAGGTCATCGGGGATCGGGATCTCGACCTCGGTCTTGCCGTCGAACCGCCAGGCCTTCCGATGGACGAGGTCGACGTAGCCCTCGAATGACTCGCCGGCCCCGATCGCGAGGTGGAGCGGCGCGATCTTGTTGCCGAAGGCCGTTCGGAGCGCGTCGAGCGCGGCGGTCGGGTTGGCGTTCTCGCGATCGCATTTGTTGATGTAGAAACATGCCGCCCGGCCGGTCGCTCGGCCCAGGGCGACCGCCGTCTCGAGGCCCGCCTCGACTCCGGCCGAGGCATCCATGACGAACAGCGCCCCGTCGGCGGCGGCGAAGCCCTCGACGACTTCGGACACGAAGTCCGGATAGCCGGGCGTGTCGACCAGCGTGATCCTGGTGCTGTCGTGCTCGAACGTCGCGACTGCCAGGCTGAGCGACTCGCGGCGCTTCTGCTCCTCGGGCTCGTAGTCGAGGTGCGCCGTTCCGTCGTCGACCCGACCGAGTCGCTGGATCGCACCGGCCTGGAAGAGCAGGTGCTCGGCGAGCGTGGTCTTGCCACCGCCCGCATGCCCTGCAAGGACGATGCTTCGGAGATGGGCGGGGTCGACGTTTTTCATCGTCATCGACGGTCGTACCTCACGATTGCGCGGCTGCCGGGACGATCGGCTTCTGGGGCTCTGGGCGGCCTCGCGGAGAAGCGGCGGGCCGCGGTTTGGCCATGATAGTCGGCTATACTCCGGCCCGCGATGTCAGGACATTCCAAGTGGTCCACGATCAAGCGCCAGAAGGGCGCGAATGACGCGAAGCGCGGGGCGGTATTCACCAAGGTTGCCCGCGAGATCAGCGTCGCGGCGCGGCAGGGCGGCGGCGACCCGGATGCGAATTACCGGCTCCGGCTCGCGATGGAGAAGGCCCGGTCGGTGAACATGCCGGCCGACAACATCAAGCGGACGATCGAGAAAGCGACGGGCGGCGGAGAGGCCGAGCAGTTCGAGGAGATCGTCTACGAGGGCTATGGCCCGGGCGGTGTCGCCGTCCTCGTCGAGGCCGCGACCGATAACCGCAACCGGACCGCGGCCGAGATCCGCTCGATCTTCACCAAGACCGGCGGCCAGCTCGCCGGCTCCGGCGCCGTTGCCTGGCAGTTCGAGCCGCGGGGGCTCATCGCCGTGACGCGCAACGGGGTCGACCCCGACGAGGTCGCGCTCGCCGCGATCGACGCCGGCGCCGAGGACGTGGACACGGAGGATCCCGACACGATCGAGATCTACACGACGCCCGGCGATCTCGAGCGCGTCCGACTGGCCCTGGACGCAGCGGGCGTCACGGTCGACTCGGCCGAGAACACGATGATCGCGAAGCAGACGGTCGAGCTCGACTCGACGAAGGCGCGCCAGGCGCTCCGGCTCGTCGAAATGCTGGACGACCTCGACGACGTCCAGCGGGTCACGGCCAATTTCGACATCCCCGAGGATGTCTTTGCCGAGGTCGCCGGGTGATCATCCTCGGGATCGACCCCGGGACCGCGGCACTCGGCTATGGCATCGTCGAACGGAACGGCGGACACCTCCGCGCGATCGACTACGGCTGCCTCGAGACGAGCCCGGACCTGGCGATGCCAGATCGACTCCTCGCGATCCACGGGCTGGTCGACGAACTGATCGCGCTCCACGATCCGGCCGTCGTTGCGGTCGAGCGGCTCTTCTTCAGCAAGAACGCCCAGACGGCAATGGCCGTCGGGCAGGCGCGCGGCGTCGTGCTGCTGGCGGCCGCCCAGCACGGCCGCCCGGTCCGCGAGGCGACACCGAACGAGGTCAAGAGCGCGATCGCCGGCTACGGCGCGGCCGACAAGGAACAGGTTCAGCGGATGGTCCAGCTGGTCCTCGGAATGAGCCAGCTGCCCCGCCCGGACGACGCGGCCGATGCCCTCGCGGTCGCCGTCTGCATCGCGAATCAGATCGGCCAGGTGGATCGCTCGCGGGCGGGAGTCCTGGATCGAGCCGCGAATGCACCGATCGAGCGCGGAGGATCGGCCTACGATCGGGCGGTTCGGGAGGCGCTGGCCGGCGAGAAGCGCCGGGCTGAGCGGCCGGCCTCCTGAGCGGGCCTCCTCTTCGCCCGATCCTGCCAGATACCACCCCGGGTGGTGATGGGCCGGGTCCGAGCGTCTCGCTGGACCGCACGGTGCGCCTAGTTAGCCCTCCGGGACTAATGCCAATGCCTCCGCGCCTAGTTGGAGCCCTTCGACACGGACTCTCACCACTCCGGGTGGTAACTGGCGGGTTGGCCCGGTGATCGCGTCAGTCGAAGGCCGCGTCGGGGCCGTCGCGTTCGACTCGCTCGTCATCGAAGTCGGCGGGATCGGGTATCGCGTGTTCGCCTCGCCCGCGATCCTCTCGACGTCCGTGCCCGGCTCGACGCTCAAGCTGCACACGTACCACCTCGTCCGCGAGGACCAGCAGGCCCTGTACGGCTTCCGCTCCCCGGAGGAGCTCGGGTTCTTCACCCTGCTGCTCACCGTGACCGGCGTCGGCCCCAAGGTGGCCCTCGCCATCGTCGGGTCGCGCCCGACGGCCGATCTCCAGCTCGCGATCATGCTCCAGGACCAGGCCGTCCTCGTGTCGATCCCCGGGGTCGGCAAGAAGCTCGCGGAGCGGATCATTTTCGAGCTCAAGGAGAAGGTCACGGCTGCCGGCGTGGCGGCCAGCGCGGGAGCCGGCGCCGGGGTCGGCGCCTCGGAGGGTGAGGTCGTCGCGGCGCTCCAGGCCCTCGGCTACTCGCTCGCCGAGGCGCGCGACGCGTCCAGGAGCGCGCTCGCCGAGGTCGGCGTCGCATCGACACTCGAGGACCGGGTCAAGGCCGCGTTGCGGAGTCTCCTCCGCGACTAGCCCCTCCGACAGGATCGGCGCTGAGATGACCGATCAGCCCGCGCTGATCCGGCGCTGCTTGATCCGGCCGGCGTCGCCGGCGAACGGGCCGCTGCCGACCTCGTGGGTGGAGACGATCGGCAGCATGGCGCCCGGGAACTCACCGAGTGACGATCGGTAGTCGATATTGAGGGAGCCGAGCCCGTCGCGAAGCCGCTCGGCCGCCGCCGTCCGCCAGGCATCGTCGATCCCGTCGAGATCGGACAGCTCCAGGGCGACTGCCGGCCGCGGCGTGCCGGCCGCATCGTCGATCACCGACAGCATGAAGGAGTGCAGCCGGGGGGCGATGTCGCCGTCGCGGTAGAGGACGGCTTCGATGTCCTCGGGGTAGATGTTCGAGCCCATGACGCTGATCGTCGCGTCGCGGCGGCCGTGGATCCACAGGAACGGCAGGGGAATGGGCCGGGACCATGGCAGCGGGCCGCGCGGACCGTGGACCTCGGTGGCCTCGTTGAGTCGGTCGAGGTCGTACCCCGCTTCCTTCAGCACGCTGCGGACGGCCCCGAAATCGACGATCCCACCTGAGTCGTGGACGTTGTATCGGATGCGCGGAGCCAGCAGATCGAGGCGCGACACCGTGCAGATGACCTCGCCGACGGCGTTGACCTCCATGAAGTGGATCAGCGGGTTGTACTGGAAGACCATCGGCAGGCGCGAATCAGGCCCGAACAGCGTCCGGCCGATGTCCGGCCTGGCGCGTGCGAGCCGGCGGATGGCGATGCTCACCGGCGACTCGCCGGCCATCCCGATCTCGATGTCGGTCGCGCCGTAGCCCGAGTAGACGGAGTCGAATCGGGTCAGGAGGACGTCCCGAAGCTCCTCGGTCATGCCTTCGCCGCCGACAAGCGCGTGGAGCTCGTAGTCGGCCCACGGAAAGCCGCGTCGCTCACCCTCGTCGATCAGGTGCTTGAGGAAGGGCGGGTACCCGGAGATCAGGAATCGGTAGGACGGACCAAGGTACGTCAATGTCGAGAGGATCTTGTCGAGATCGGGCCCGACGGACTTGACGATCCCGTGGCGCATCATCCCCATGCTCATGTTCATGCCCGCCGCCCATGCCCCCATCGAGAAGGCGTTGATCGTGACGAGCGGCCCGCTCCCGAGCGTGTACCGGGCGAAGAAGCCGATATTGCGATGCGCGACCTCGCGCTCCCTGCGGCCGCGAATCCAGTTGTACGGCGTGCCGGTCGAGCCGCTCGACTCGTCGATCGTCGTGCCCGGGTAGGGGACCGCTCCGCCGATGCATCGTTCCAGGAGGCCGTATCGGTCGACGTAGCTCTGTCTTGTCGGTCTCGGGTAGACGCCCAAGAATGCCGAGCGGGAAGAGCCCGGCGACATCGACACCCGATTCGGCGAGGTAGCGCCCGTAGGCAGGGACACGACGGGAGGCACGCCAGGCTGCTCGCTCGGCGCGGAGTTGGCCGACGCCGCGGATCAGCGTCGCGGGCGTGAACGTGAAGAGGGCCTTGAGCCAGCCATAGCGCAGGCCGACGGTTCGGAACATCGTGTCGAGCGGAAACAACCAGATCCCACGGCCGAACCCGACGAACGACGCCATCCCGGCGCGAGCGGCTCTGGCGATCACGTGGCTGCTCACCGTCGCGACCGTAGCACGCACGGATCGCGCCAACGTTGGTCCACGCACGGCGGCCGCGTGCAGTATCGATCAGGGGCGGCGGCCCGCCAGCGCCTCGGCGTGGATGCCCGCCGGATCAATCGACGCACGACCGGGACGCGCCGCCAGATCGGCGAGCGTCTGCTCGTCGAGGATCGCGAGCGTCGCGTCGCGGACATCGAGCATGACGTCACGAAGCGCGCAGGTCGCCTCGTCCGGGCACGAGCAGGGGCCGTAGAAGCGGAGGCTCACGCACGACAGGGGAGCGAGGGCGCCGTCGAGCAGCCGGATGACCCGCCCGATCGAGACCGTCGTCGGGTCGCTGGCGAGGGCATATCCGCCGCGCGCGCCAAGCGTCGTGCCGACGATGCCGCCGCGCTTGAGCGTGGCCATGATCTGCTCGAGGAACTTCGGCGGCAGGTTGTTGCGGCGCGCCAGCGTCGCCAGGGGCACGGTTGCTCCGCGTCCGCTGCGGACGAGATCGGTCAGCGCGCGGAGGCCGTATTCAGAGCGCCGAGAGAGCCGCATGATCGGGCATTCTGACAGGAAACCCCTAGTCCGAGGGTGGGGATTCCGCGCGTCGAACAGGCGTGCTAATTGGCGATTTCCATGGTACACTCGCGCCCGATGACCGACGATCTCTCCCGGATCCTCGCGCCGGACCTCGTCGACGAGGGAGACCGGATCGTCGAAGGCGCCCTGCGGCCTCGCACGCTGGACGAATACATCGGTCAGCGAGAGGTCAAGGCGAACCTGTCGGTCCTGCTCACTGCTGCCAAGGGGAGGGGAGAGGCGGCAGATCATGTCCTGCTCTACGGCCCGCCCGGCCTCGGCAAGACGACCCTCGCCACGATCATCGCCCGGGAGCTCGGCGTCAACGTTCGGTACACGTCCGGGCCCGCGATCGAGCGCGCCGGCGACCTTGCCGCGATCCTGACCGCGCTCGACGAGCGCGACGTCCTCTTCATCGACGAGATCCACCGCCTCAACCGCGCCGTCGAGGAGATCCTCTACCCGGCGATGGAGGATTACGCGCTCGACGTGATGATCGGGAAGGGTCCGTCCGCCCGGAGTCTCCGGCTGAGCCTCAAGCCCTTCACGGTCGTCGGGGCGACGACCCGCGCGGGGAGGATCAGCTCACCGCTCCGCGACCGGTTCGGTGCGACGTACCGGCTGGACTTCTACGAGCAGGACGACCTGACGGCGATCGTCGAGCGATCCGCCCGGATCCTCGACGTCGAGATCGAGGCGTCGGCGTCACGGGCCATCGCGGCGCGCGGCCGGGGCACGCCACGGATCGTCAACCGGCTGCTCAAGCGGACCCGCGACCACGCCCAGGTCCACGGCGACGGCCGCGTCGACGAGGCGACCGCCACTGCCGCCATGCGCCAGATGGAGATCGACGACGAGGGCCTCGACTCGACGGACCGCAAGCTCCTCGCCGCGATCATCCAGAAGTTCGCTTCCGGGCCGGTCGGCGTGCAGGCCCTTGCCGCCGTCCTCTCGGAGGAAGTGGAGACGATCGAGGACGTCTACGAGCCGTTCCTCCTGCGACTCGGGTTCCTCGATCGAACGCCCCAGGGCCGGATCGCGACAGAGGCGGCACGAGCCCACCTCGCCCGGCTCGGCTACGAGATCCCGCCGCCGCGGCGCGGCGAGCCGGACATGCCGGGCTTCTGGGACGTCCCCGCGGAGTGACGGGCGCCGCCAGTTTCCAGGTCGTCGTTCCGCCGCCGACGGACGGATCGACCCGCGCCCGCGTCGGTCGCCTCGAGCTGACCCACGGGATCGTCGAGACGCCCCAGTTCATGCCCGTCGGGACGAACGCGACGGTCAAGGCGCTCGATCCCACGGACATCGCCACGACGGGCGCGACGATCATCCTGTCGAACACGTACCACCTCTACCTGCGACCCGGCCACGAGCGGATCGCCCGACTCGGCGGACTCCACCGGTTCATGGGCTGGGACCGGCCCATCCTCACGGACTCGGGCGGCTTCCAGGTCGTCTCGCTCGGTGACCTGCGGGTCGTCGACGAGGACGGCGTCACGTTCCGGAGCCATCTCGACGGATCCGTCCATCGCTTCACGCCGGAGGTCGCGGTCGCGGTGCAGGAGGCGCTCGGGTCGGACATCGCGGTGGCCTTTGACCAGCCGGTCACGCCGTCATCGCCGCGAGCCGTCGTGGCGGAGGCGACGGAGCGGACTCACCGCTGGGCGGAGCGCTCGCTCGCGGCTCACACGAGAACCGACCAGGCGCTCTTCGGGATCGTCCAGGGCGGTCTCGAGCCGGACCTCCGCGCCGAGAGCACGCGCTTCATCGCGAGCCTGCCGTTCGATGGGATCTGCCTCGGCGGGCTGGCCGGCGACGAGACGCCGGAGCAGCGCGACGCCGTCCTCGACCTCGCCGTCCCGATCCTCGACGACGATCCGCGGCCGCGCTACCTGATGGGCCTGGGATCACCGGCGGACCTGCTCGAGGCGGTTCACCGGGGAGTGGACCTGTTCGACTCCGTCCTGCCCGCGCGCGTCGCGCGGAACGGCCAGCTCTGGGTGCCCGGCGCCAGCGAGGAAGGCGGCCGAATCAACCTCCGGAACCAGCGATTCCTCGACGACCCGGAGCCGGTCCAGGCGGACTGCCCGTGCATCCTCTGCCGAGGATTCTCGCGGGCCTACATCGCCCACCTCTTCAGGGCGAAGGAGCTGCTCGCGTACCGGCTTGCGACTTGTCACAACCTGACCTTCACCCTAGACTTCATGACCAGGATCCGGACAGCAATCCGGGCCGGTACGTTCCCAGCCGACATGCCAGAACTTCGATCGCGCGCGGGCCGGATAAGCGGCGATGCAGTCGCGGAGAAGTCTGCGTGAAGGCACGATCGGTAACCTGCGTTCCACCGCGGAGGAGCATGGATGGGCTCGCGAGATCGTCCCCACCGCGAAGCAAAGAAGAAGCCGAAGGACAAGCTCGGCCTGCCCAAGCTGACGTCGCTCTCGGAGCCTCCGCCCCAGCAGGCGGAGCTCATCCGGAAGCCCCGAAAGCCCAAGCCGGTGGTCGAGGAAGAGACCGACGAGGGCTGAACCGCCCGGCACGAGGCCCGTGGCACGGCCTGTCGGCGACGATTGGATCGACAGGAGCGTGACACGATGGCGATGACCGGACAGCGGACCGTAGACGAGCGGAACGGGGCGCCAGCCGGCGACCGGACAGCGGAACGAGCCCAGGCGGAGCGCGGCAAGGCGGTCGATGCCGCGATCCTCTCGATCGAGAAGCAGTTCGGGACGGGCTCGATCATGAAGCTCGGCGCGGCTTCGCGTCAGCAGGTCGATTTCATCCCGACCGGCTCGATCGCCCTGGACCTTGCCCTCGGCGTCGGGGGCATCCCGCGCGGCCGGATCACGGAGATCTTCGGACCGGAGTCGTCGGGCAAGACGACCGTCTGCCAGCACGTCATCGCCGAGGCCCAGGCACGAGGCGGCGTCGCCGCCTTCATCGACGTGGAGCATGCGCTGGACCCGGGTTACGCGCGGGCCTGCGGCGTGAATGTCGACGAGCTCCTGGTCAGCCAGCCGGACACCGGCGAGCAGGCGCTGGAGATCACCGAGACCCTCATCCGATCGGCCGGCGTCGACGTCGTCGTCGTCGACTCGGTAGCGGCCCTCGTGCCGCGTGCCGAGATCGAGGGCGAGATGGGCGACTCGTTCGTCGGCATCCAGGCCCGTCTCATGAGCCAGGCGCTGCGCAAGCTCACGGGTGCGGTGAGCCGCTCCAACACGTCGCTCATCTTCACGAACCAGCTCCGCGAGAAGATCGGGGTGATGTTCGGCAACCCGGAGACGACGCCGGGCGGTCGTGCGCTGAAGTTCTACGCCAGCGTTCGCCTCGACATCCGGCGGGTGGAAACGATCAAGACCGGCACCGAGTCGGTCGGCAACCGGGTCCGGGTCAAGGTCGTGAAGAACAAGGTCGCGCCGCCGTTCCGGGTCGCCGAGTTCGACGTGATGTACGGCGAAGGCGTCTCGAAGGAAGGTGGCCTCCTCGACGTCGGCGTCGCCATGGACGTCGTGTCGAAGACAGGCGCCTGGTTCACGTTCGGCGAGACGAGGCTCGGCCAGGGCCGTGAGGCGTCCAAGGACTTCCTCAAGGGGAACGCCGACATCGCCGCCGAGATCGACCGCCGGATCCGGGGCAAGATCAACGAGGTCGCGCTGCCGGTCGAGGGCATCTCCGAGGCGGAGTGAGCGAACGGCGGCGCGAGAGCTTCGCCGAACGCCGCGAGCGACGCGCCGCTGTCGACGATCCGGCCGTCGTCCTCGAGGCCGCCGCGCGATTCCTGGAAGCGCGGGCGCGGTCCGTTGCAGAGGTCCGGCGCCGGTTGCGCACGGCCGGGTATCAGCCTGACCTCATCGAGGGCGCGATCGTTCGCCTGACGGAGCTCGGGATGCTCGACGACGCGACATTCGCCAGGGCGTGGATCGAGTCACGCGATCGCGCGAGACCGCGAGGCGAGCGCGCGCTTCGTCAGGAGCTGGCCATGAAGGGCATCGACCGCGCCCTGCTCGACGAGGTCCTCGCCGATCGACGAGCCGATCGCCCGGCGGAGGCCGGCGATGTGGACGAGGCAGCCGCCGGGCGATTGCTCGAGCGAAATGCCCGGGCGCTGGAGCGGGTCCCGGACCCGCGCGCACGCCGCCAGCGAGCGTACTCGCTGCTGGCACGAAACGGATTCGATCCGGGCGTCTGCTCGACCGTCGCAGCACGCTTCGTGGATCCGGTGGCAGAGGAAGCCTGACGCTCCCGCCGAGGGACCCGGTCCGCCTCAGCCCATGAGCAGGCGGATGGCGACCGTGGTGCCGATGACGATGATCAGGATTCGCAGGACCGTCGGTGACAGGCGGCGCCCGACGGTTGCCCCGAGCTGGCCACCGACGATCGAGCCGACAGCCAGGAGGAGGGCCGGCAGCCACGCGACCGGTGCCAGGACGATGAAGAAGACCGCCGCAATCCCATTGACGACCACCGTGATCGCATTCTTGAGAGCATTGAGCCGTTGAAGGTCGTCGACGATCAGGACGCCGAGCAGGGCGATCAGCATGACCCCTTGCGCCGCCCCGAAGTAGCCGCCATAGATCCCGGTCAGGTACACGCCCAGGATCAGGAGCGGGCCGCCATCCGATGTCGGGTCGCTCGCTCCTTCGACGAGGCCGGACATTCGTCTCGCCTGAACCCACGTCGACAGCCTGGGCTGGAGCGCGACCAGGAGGCATGCGAACAGGATCAGGATCGGGACGATCTGGCCGAATGCGCTGGCGGGCAGGACGAGGAGCAGGGTCGCACCGGTGATGCCGCCGAGGCCACCGGCGAGGAGGAGCGGAACCGCCCGGCGGCGCTGGCCAGCCAGTTCACGTCGATAGCCAATCGTCCCGCTGACGGAGCCGAAGACGAGTCCAACGGTGTTCGTGACATTGGCCACGAGCGGCGAGTAGCCAAGGAACACGAGCGTCGGAAACGTGATCAGCGAGCCTGATCCGACGATGGTGTTGATCGCCCCGGCAGCGGCACCGGCGAGGATGATGACGATGGCACCTGCCGGGTCGATCACGCGGCGGTGATCGGGACCGCGGCCGCGCTCGTGTCGAAGCGGCTCACCGCACGATCGTACCTGCTGGACCGCTCATGGCGTGCCTCACCGCTGATGGGTCGCGACCGGGGTCTTACCGGCCAAGGTAGCGGCGGATGCCGAACACGATGCCGTTGGCGTACTGAGTCCGGCCCTTCTTGCTCGCCATGCGAGCCCCGTCGGTTGCGTTCTTCATGTTGCCGAGCTCGATCATGACGATCGGCACGTCCGACCAGTTGAGGGTGCCGAGGTCTGTCCGCGTCTTGAGGCCATTGGTGGCGTAGTAGTTGGCCACGGACAGGCCCGCATCCGTGAGGCCGTTGCGCATCGCCTTCGCCAGGATGCCCGACGCGACACGAATGTCGTCGGTGTAGCCCGGCACGTTGCCGGGCTGCATGACGAAGAAGCCGCGGTGCGCGGCACCCGCTCCGTCGCCGTGAATGCTCACCGTCAGGTCGGCATCCACCTGTTCGCCGAACTTCCCGCGGACGTCGACGCAGGGGCCGACGCCGGTGTTCGTCGTCCTCGTCAGGTACACCTTCGCCCCGAGGTGCTCGAGACTGGCCTTGACGCGGAGCGCCACGTCGAACGTGAAGGCGTGCTCCGGGTAGCCGCCGCGCGTCGAGGTCCCCACCTGGTTGCACGGCTTGTAACCATTCCCGATCCAGACCGGCCGGGCGATCTCCGCCGCGTGCGAGGCATTGCCACCGTTGTGGCCCGGGTCCAGGGCGATCACGGCGCCGGCGAGCGGCCCCTCCCCGACGACGATCGGCACGGGGCGTAGGGGCGCGACCGTGACGGGCCCTGAGAAACCGATGGCAAGAGCAAGGAGCACACGGCCGAGGTGAAGCGCAGGCATGGATGGTGAGAGGACTCGATAGCGTTATTGGCGGTCGGCAGCCCTGCGAGTCGCATCGCTGTACCCGAGATGTGCATCGGCCTCATCGACCTCCGCCATCGCAACGTCGGTGTCGGCATCGGCCAGGTCTGCGCGGGCCGACTGCACCACGAGTTTCGCGGCGACGGCCGTCTTGGTGGCCGACTGCTCCGCAAGGGCCATCGACGCCAGTGCGGCCTTCGCTGCCTCTGCCGTCGCAAGGGCCGCCTCCGCGGCATCGGCGGCCGCCTGGGCCGCCGCCTCGGCGGCGAGCCGGCCGCGCCTTGCAACAGCGACCGTCCGCTCGGCGGCCCGCCACTGCTGGAGCGCCTGCTCCGTCGTCTGACGTTCGACGTCGGCAGAGCCCTCGTTGTCATTGGTCGCCATGGTGATCCCTGTCCTTCGCTTGGGATGGCAACTGTAGCGCTCGTTTGACCCGTGCCGCCAGCCGGTCGTAGGCTACGCCGCAGAGTAACCACGCGCCGCCCGAGCGGCGCCTGTATCGAGACAGCGGCGCGATCGTGACCCAACGGTGCGTCTCCCGGGGAGCCACCGCGTTCCCGTCGTAAATCAGAACGCCACGAATGCGCCGTCCTCACGCATAAGTTCCTCCGGTCGTAGATCGGCCGGACGGGAGGACGAAGATGGAACTACCGGTCCTGGTCGCGGCGGCCCTCCTGGGCGCCGTCGGCGGAGCCGTGCTCGGCATGTTTGCCCGTGGAATGTGGGCATCTCAGTCGATGAAGGCCGCCCAGTCGGAGGCTCGCCGGATCGAAGCCGAGGCTCGCGCCCGCCAGAAGGAGCTCATCCTCGAGGGGAAGGACGAGAAGCTCCGGATGCAGCGCGAGGGCGAGGACGAGGCGCGGGCCCGCCGAAACGAGCTCGTCGGCGCTCGAGCGACGCCTCCTCCAGCGGGACGAGCAGCTCGATCAGCGCACCGACATGCTCGAGCAGCGGGACCGCAAGCTCCTCGACCGCGAACGCGAGATCGACCGCGCCCGTGAGGACGTCGCGAAGGCACACCAGGAACAGGTCGCGGCCCTGGAGCGGGTGAGCAGCGTCTCCGCAGAGGACGCCAAGGCGCTCCTGCTCGAGGCCGTCCGCGAGGAGGCCGAGCACGATGCCGTCAAGCTCGGTCGAGCGATCGAGCGGAAGGCCCGCGAGGAGGCGGACGAGAAGGCCCGCGACATCATCGTCACGGCGATCCAGCGCGTCGCCGCCGACCACACCGCCGAGCACACCGTGACCGTCGTCCATCTCCCGAACGACGAGATGAAGGGCCGGATCATCGGCCGCGAGGGTCGCAACATCCGGGCCCTCGAGCAGGCCACCGGGGTCGATCTCATCATCGACGACACGCCGGAATCGGTCGTGCTGTCGGGCTTCGACCCGGTTCGTCGGGAGATCGCCCGTGTCGCGCTGACCAAGCTGATCGGCGACGGCCGGATCCACCCGGGCCGGATCGAGGAGGTCGTCGCCAAGGCGAAGGCGGAGGTCGACCTGATCATTCGCCAGGCCGGCGAGACCGCGGCCTACGATTCGGGGGTCCCGGGCCTGCCGCCGGAGATCATCAAGCTCCTCGGCCGGCTCAAGTACCGGACGCAGCTACGGTCAGAACGTCCTGAACCATTCGATCGAGACCGGTCGCCTGGCGGCGGTCATCGCGGCCGAGCTCGGCGCCGACATCCAGATCGCCAAGATGGGCGGCCTCCTCCACGACATCGGCAAGGCGGTCGATCACGAGGTCGAGGGTCCGCACGCGGCGATCGGTGCCCAGATCGCCCAGCGCAACAACCTGCCGTTCAAGGTGATCAACGGCATCGCCGCCCATCACCAGGAGGTCGAGTACGCCTGTCTCGAGGCACCGATCGTCCAGATCGCCGACGCGATCAGCGCCTCACGACCGGGTGCCCGCGGCGAGACCATGGACACCTACGTCAAGCGGCTCGAGGACCTCCAGGCGATCGCCGAGAGCTTCGCCGGCGTCGAGCGGTCGTTCGCCGTCCAGGCCGGCCGCGAGGTCCGGATCCTCGTCCGGCCCGAGGAGATCGACGACCTCACCGCGACGCGGCTCGCCCGCGACATCGTGCGCAAGATCGAGGAGCAGCTGACGTACCCGGGCCAGATCAAGGTCACGGTCATCCGCGAGACGCGCGCGGTGGAGTACGCGAAGTAGCCGGCCCGGCGGGGGATGGGGGACAGCTCGGCCTGACCCGGCTCGGCAACGTCGCGAACAGCGACACGCCTCGGCCGCACGGCGCCGTTCGCGTGCTGATGATCGGCGACATGATCGGCAAGCCCGGGCGGGTCGCCGTCGAGCAACTCCTGCCGGAGCTGCGCGACGCTCGCCAGATCGACTTCGTCACCGCGAACGGCGAGAACGTCGCGGGCGGCATGGGCCTGACGGCCTCGACCGCCGACTCGATCCTCGCGTCGGGCGTCGACGTCATCACGTCCGGCAACCACATCTGGGACAAGCGCGAGATCTACCCCTACCTGGAGTCCTCTGATCGCGTCCTGCGGCCGCTGAACTACGGCACGAACGGCGTGCCCGGGCGGGGCTGGGGTACTGTACCACGCCGGCGACGGGACGGAGATCGCCGTCGTCAACCTCCAGGGCCGGACGTACATGCAGCAGATCGAGAACCCGTTCACCGACGCCGACCGGCTGTTCGACCAGTCGTCGGAGCCGCTGCCTCTCGTCCGGCTCGTCGACTTCCACTGCGAGCTCACGTCCGAGAAGAACGCCCTCGGGCTGTACCTCGATGGTCGCGCCTCGGCGGTCGTCGGCACCCACACCCACGTCGTGACCGGCGACGAGCGGATCCTGCCCGGCGGAACCGCGTATCAGACCGACCTCGGGATGACGGGACCGATCTGGAGCGTGATCGGCTTCGATCCGAAGACCGTCCTGCCGCGGTTCATCAACGCCCTCCCGACGCGGTTCGAGGTCGGCGACGGACCGGTCGTCTTCAACGCGACCCAGATCGACATCGACCCGGCGACGGGCCGGGCGCTCGCGATCGAGCGGATCCAGCGGCTGGTCGAGGTCTGACATCGAGTCGCCGAAGCCGGCGCGGCCGCGAGGCCGGCACGCGGGGCCGCCGGGGGCGCTCGTCGGGGGCGGTACATCGATCGTCGACCTCCACACCCACACGACCCGATCCGACGGGATCCTCGAGCCGTCCGAGCTTGTCCGTGACGTTGCGGCCGCCGGCGTGCGCTATCTCGCGATCACGGACCACGACTCGCTGGCGGCCTACCGCGAGCTGACGGGCACGCCGGGTGCCATTCCCGCGGGGCTCGAGCTCATCTCGGGCGTCGAGATCAACGCGATCTCGCGCGACATCCCGCTTGCTTGACGGCGAGCTCCACATCCTCGGCTTCGGCATGGACGAGACCGACGAGGCCTTCGAGGCCGCCCTCGGCCGTCAGCGAGCTGCCCGGCGCCTCCGGTTCGACCGGACCGTGGCTCGACTCGCCGAGATCGGGCTGCCGATCGACGCGCAGGTCGGGGCGATGGACATGACGCGGGACGACGCGCTCGGTCGTCCGACGATCGCGCGAGCGCTGGTCGCGGCGGGCTTCGCCGACGAGCGTCGAGGACGCGTTCCGGCGCCTGCTCGGCTGGGGTTCGCCCGGCATACGTGCCCCGCGAGGGCCTCGGGCCGCGCGATGCGATCGCGACGATCCGCGCGGCGCGGGGGCTGCCGGTGCTCGCCCACTTCTCGGAGGCGCCCGCGCCAGCATTCCGCTCCTGCGCGAGCTCAGGGAGGTCGGCCTGGGCGGCCTCGAGGTCTACTACCGCTCGTTCGACCGGGACACGGTCACGATGGTGGCGGCCGTGGCCAGGACCGTCGGACTCGTGGCCACCGGCGGCTCGGACTACCACGGCGACCTGATGCCGTACGCGGAGGCCTACGCCGCACTCCACGTCCCGGACTCGGTCGGCAGCGGCCTGCTGGCCGCTGTGGCGGCGCTGCGGGGCTAGGTTCCGCGGCTCGGTCGGCTCCTCGACGTAGCGGCCGAAGGTGGACTGGTTCGCCGCGAGCCCGAACCCGCAGGTTGAGCACCTCGACGAAGATCGAGAAGCCCATCGCGAAGTAGATGTAGCCCTTCGGGATGTGGAGGTCGAGGCCGTCGGCGACGAGCGACATCCCGATGAGGAGCAGGAAGCTCAGCGCCAGCATCTTGACCGTCGGATGCGCCTCGATGAACCTCGACAGCGGGCCGGCGGCGACGAGCATCACGCCGATCGCGATGACGACCGCGGCGATCATGACGAGGATCTCGTCGGCCATGCCGACCGCGGTGATGACCGAGTCGAGCGAGAAGACGACGTCGAGCAGCACGATCTGGATCAGGACGCCGCGGAAGCTGATCGCCTTCGACGCCGTCGCCGGGCCTGTGACCACCGCCCTCGAGCCCCTCGTGGATCTCGGTCGTCGCCTTGGCCAGGAGGAACAGGCCGCCGCCGATGAGGATCAGGTCACGGCCGGAGAACTCCATGCCCGGCGATCGTGAACAGCGGCGCGGTCAGCCCGATGACCCACGAGATCGTCAGCAGCAGGAGGATCCGCATGACCAGCGCCAGCCCGAGGCCGATCGTGCCGCGCCCGGGCCTGCTGCTCGCGCGGCAGGCTCGAGGTCAGGACCGAGATGAACACGATGTTGTCGATGCCGAGGACGATCTCGAGCACGGTGAGGGTCAGGAGCGAGATCCAGATCTCGGGATTCGTCAGCACGTTCCATCTGCCTATTCTCGCCGAGTCGCCGCGTCGCGTGCGATGCGGCTACGATCAGCCCGATCGTGACAGACCTCGCAAGCCCATCGCGCCGAGCCCTTCCGGTCCTCGACCTCGCACCGCTCGCCGGGCGCCCCGAGCGGATCGACCGCTCCCGAGCCCGCCGACGCCCGCCTCACCGAGTACCGGCCGGAGTCACGGACGCTGCCGCGGTTCCACGTCTGGACGCTCGGCTGCCAGATGAACCGGAGCGACTCCGAGGAGATGGCCGGCCGGCTGCTCGTCGCAGGCTGCGAGGAGGCGCCGACGCTCGACGAGGCGGACCTCATCGTCATCAATACCTGCGCGATCCGCGAGGCCGCCGAACAGAAGGTGATCGGCCGCCAGGGTCATCTCGGCCGGCTGAAGGCGGCCAATCCGTCGCTACGGATCGTCATGACGGGCTGCTCGGTCCGCGAACCGGACCGGGCGGGCCTGAAGAAGCGCTATCCGGCGGTCGATCTGTTCCTTCGGCCCGACGAGGAGCCGGAGCTCGTCGATCGGCTCGGGCTTGCCTCGGCGCAGGCCCCGGTCGGGATCGTCGGGGCGACGACCACGGTCGGAAGGTCGATCGTCGGCGTCGCCGACCACCTCGCGGCGACCCGCTCCCAGGCGGTTGCGACTGGCGCCGTGGCGCGCGGCTCGGCGACGAGCGCCTGGCTGCCGATCATCTACGGCTGCGACAAGACGTGTACGTACTGCATCGTCCCGTTCAGCCGCGGCCCGGAGCGGAGCCGGCCGTTCGACGAGATCGTCGACGAGGCGCGCTCGCTCGCCGCGGCCGGCTATCGCGAGGTCACGCTCCTCGGCCAGAACGTCAACTCCTATGGCCACGATCTCGCCCCGGACCCGCGCTTCGCCCACGTCGACGCCGAGCGCTGGGCCGGTCGCCGCCTCGATCTCCACGGCCGGCCCGACCTGGCCGAGCTCATCCGGGCGATCGACGGAATCCGGACCGCGGACGGGAAGCCCGCCATCGAGCGGCTGCGCTTCGTCACGTCGCACCCGTGGGACCTGTCGGACCGGCTGATCGCCGCGATGGCCGACTGCCCGTCGGTCTGCGAGCACCTCCACCTGCCGGTCCAGTCGGGCGACGACGCGGTCCTGCGGCGGATGGGACGCCAGTACACGATCGAGCACTATCTCGAACGACTCGCCCGGATCCGCGACGCCGTCCCGGGCATCGCGATCTCGACCGACGTCATCGTCGGCTTCTGCGGCGAAACGGAGGCGCAGTTCCAGGCGACGCTGCGGCTCCTCGAGACCGTCCGCTACGACCAGGTGTTCGCGGCGGCGTACTCCGAGCGGCCGGGGACGCCGGCGACGCACCTCGCCGACGACGTGCCGGCCGACGTCAAGCGCCGCCGCCTGAACGAGCTGCTCGCGGTCCAGGAAGCGATCGGGCTGGAGCGGAACGAGGCGTGGCTCGGGCGCGAAGTCGAGGTCCTCGTCGACACGGTCGCCGCCGCCGCGGAGCCACGACCACGAAGCGGAGCCCTCGATCGCCGACGCGCTCGACGGTCTCGGGGCGCTCGCGCCAGAACAAGCTCGTCCACCTGCCGGCGAGCCGGACCTGCTCGGTCGAACGCGTCCGCGTCCGAGTCGATCACGCCGGTCCGTACGCACTCCGAGGCAGCGCTCGTCGGGGCGTGACGCTCCACCGCTCCTCGTCATCGCCGGCGCCACGGCGACCGGCAAGACCGGCCTGTCGATCCGCCTCGCCCAGGCGCTCGCCGCCGAGGGCGTCCCCGCCGAGATCATCTCGGCCGACTCGCGCCAGGTCTACCGCGGGCTCGACATCGGGACCGCCAAGGCGTCCGCGGCCGATCGAGCCGGCGTGCCGCACCATGGGCTCGACCTCGTCGACCCGGACCAGCCGTTCACGCTCGCCGACTTCGCGGCGCACGCCCGCGAGGCCCTCGACGGGATCGCCGGCGCGCGGCGGGCTCGCGATCCTCGTCGGCGGGACGGGGCTCTACCTGCGGGCGGTGGCCCGCGGGATCGACACTGCCGCGCTGCCGTCCGACCCGGCCGTGCGGGCCTCGCTCGAAGCGGACCTCGTGCGCGACGGCCTCGAGCCGCTCGTCGCGCGGCTCCAGGCCGCCGCGCCCGGTCGCGCCGCCCGAACCGACCTCCGCAACCCGCGCCGCGTCGTCCGGGCGCTCGAGATCGCGGAGCTCGAGGGCGACCGCGAGACACCGCCGCCGCGCGGCTACGACGGGCCGACGCGCTGGATCGGTCTGACCCTCGATCACGCCGACGCATCGCGAATGGATCGCGGCCCGTGCCCGAGCCCAGTTCGATGCCGGTCTGGTCGACGAGGCCCGCGTCGCTCCGGGAGCGCTTCGACCCGACCCTGCCCGCGTTCTCCGCGATCGGCTATCGCGAGGCGTGGGCGGTCATCGACGGCACGCTGACCATCGAGGCGGCGATCGCCGAGGACGCGCGCCGGAACGTCGGCTTCGCGAAGCGCCAGCGAACGTGGTTCCGCTCAGAGCCCGGGATCGACTGGCTCGACGCCACCGATGACCCACTGCCGAAGGCACTCGCCGTGGCGCGGACGCTCATCGAGCACTTGTGATCCTCCCCAAGGTCCGGGATCCGCGGTTCATCACCGTGCGTCGCGGCGGCACCCTCCAGGACGACGTTCATCGTCTTCTCGCGGTGTGGGCGGCTGACTGCGCGGAGCACGCGCTGCACCACTTCGAGGAGGCACGGCCGAAGGACGACCGTCCCCGTCGGGCGATCGATCTCGTGGCGTGCCTGGGCGCGAGGTGGAGATCACGTGGGCAGAGGCCCGCACGGCGGCCGGCCATGCGAACGCCGCGGCCAGAGACCTGAGTGGAGCGGCACGGCATGCCGCCGTACGCTGCCGGCCAGGCCGCGGCGGTGCGGCCATGTGGCGGCCCATCGAACTCGGTGCTGCGGCGTACGCGATCAGGGCCGCGCGGGCGGCAGCGGCTGAAGAGGAGCGCGAGGCGGCCGGCGCGCCTGGAGTGCCAGTGGCAGCGCGCCCGACTCCCAGCACGAGATCCGAGATCTCGTCCTCGACGACCAGCGGCTGCGCAACGCGTTGTGCTGGTTTGCGTTCGACTGCTGATTCGTCCGGCGACAATCGGCTACGGGCTCTCAGTCACGCGAAGTTCGCTCCGGGTATCCTTCCGCCGTGCCAAGCAGAACCCTGATCGACCTCGCTCCGCCCGCGGAGAAGGCATTCCTCCTCGCCGTCGACACCGGCGATGATTCGGGCTGGTCCGCCGAGGATTCGCTCGGCGAGCTCGCCAACCTCGCGACGACCGCGGGCGCGGAAGTCGTCGGGGCCGAATGGCAGAACCGCCGCCACATCGATCCGAACTGGTATGTCGGCAAGGGCAAGGCCGAGGAGCTCGCCAAGGCGAAGAGCGAGACCGGCTTTGACCTCCTCGTCGCCGACGACGAGCTCTCGCCGAGCCAGCAGAAGGCGCTCGAGAGCCTGCTCAACGTGAAGGTGATCGATCGAAGCCGGCTGATCCTCGACATCTTCGCCCTCCACGCCCAGACCCACGAGGGCCGGCTCCAGGTGGAGCTCGCCCAGCTCGAGTACCAGCTCCCGCGCCTGACGAAGCTGTGGACACACCTCTCGCGGACCCAGGGCGGCATCGGCTCCCGCGGACCCGGCGAGAGCCAGCTCGAGACCGACCGACGGATCATCCGAACCCGGATCTCCAAGATGAAGGAGCGCGTCGAGCAGGTCCGCCAGCAGCGGTCGACGGCGGCTCGCGGCCGGGACCGGCGGCTCATCCCGACGGTCGGCATCGTCGGCTATACCAACGCCGGCAAGTCGACGCTCCTCAATTCGCTCGTCGGCAGCGAGGTCGCGCGGGCCGAGGACATGCTCTTCGCGACGCTCGACCCGACCTCCCGCCAGGTCAAGCTCGGCGACGGCCAGACGGCGATCGTGACCGACACCGTCGGCTTCATCCACAAGCTGCCGCACCAGCTCGTCGACGCGTTCCGGGCGACGCTCGAGGAGGTCAACCGGGCGGATGTGCTCATCGAGGTCGTCGACGCCTCGGATCCGCACCTGCGCGAGCACCGCACGACCGTCCAGACCGTCCTCGACGAGCTGGGTGCCGGCGACAAGCCGCGACTCGTGGCGTTCAACAAGGCCGATCTCGTCGAGGCGGCCGCTCGCGACGGTGACGCCCCGGCGCCGGCGCTCGCGGGGAGCGTCCTGGTCAGCGCCCTGACCGGGTTCGGGCTCGACACGCTCCGCGCCGAGATCGCGGCGCTTCTCGCATCGCTCTGGGTCGAGGTCGACGTCCGCGTCCCGTACACGGCCGGCGAGCTCCTCGCCCGGACGCGCGAGCGGGGCACGGTCGAACTCGACTACGGCAACCAGGATGTTCGGGTCCACGGTCGGGCCGCGCCCGTCCTCGCGGGCGAGCTCGAGGCGACGGCCGCACGCTGGTCGGAGTCGCTCGTGTCGTCGAACGGGTCCGGCCCGGGCGACTCCTGACCGATGCCCGACTGGCTGCGCCGGGCCGGTCGCGGACGCGACGCCGAGAGCTGGTGGGTCACCTGGTCGGTCGCGGAGGGTCGACGCGGGCGGCGCTGGCGCGAAGTCCGGTATCGCGACGACAGCGTCGTGAGCTCGCTGCTCCTCGAGACCGGCTCCGACGGTCGCTTCACGCACCTCGAGCTCGGAACGCCGTCGGGGCTGATGACGCTGCACCCAGAGGCCGACGGCACGCTCCACGGCAACGTCATCGTGTCGGACGGGATCGAGCACGTCGCGGGCGAACCCTGGGATGCCGATGGGATCGTCCTGCTCGAGGGATCGACGATCTGCCAGGTCGCCGCGGCCGAACTGCTGCGACGAGCGGCCGCCGTGTGGTCGTCAACGAGCGTGCCGGGCGTGGTCTTCGGGCCACTGACCCTGCAGCCGGAGTTCGGGCCGATCCGGGTCGAGCGCGTGGCCGCCGCCAAATGGCGATTCGGCGACCGCGAGCCGCTGCGGGTCGACGATCACGGATTGCCTGTGCTCGACGAGGGCAAGAGCTGGCCGCTCGAGGAGTGACTGGCCGGGTTCGTCTCGGGGTCGGTCCGGAACCTGTCGTGGGAACCTGTGGACAACGTTCTCGAAATGAAGTCGCAAGATTCGAAAGTCGTGGATAAACCCCTAGGCACCGGTCGGACCCGGCCCTAATGTAGGTCTTGCCTGAAGGGGCCACGAGTTCGAAAGCGACGACGCTGGTGCTTGCATTAGTGTTGGAGGCTACGAAAGCGAGGTTCCTTCGGGCGTTTTGTTGTGCCCGGCAGCCGCGGGGGCGCGGGACGCGGCCGATCAACCTCCATGCCACCCCGAGGAACGTCGCGATGGATGACGACGCCGAACTCGCCACGAAAGCCGCGGCCCTTGTTGCCTGGGCAAGCGGCCTCCTCGGGACGGACGGGACATACCGCCACGACGCGGGAGACGATCGCTGACGCCGTTCGCAGGCTTGGGACCGAAGTCTTCGTGGGTAACGAGACGGTCCTCTCGAGTCTCCACGGTGCCGGCGCCGCGGCCACCGGTCCTCGCTCGGACGACGGATGGCCCCGTGCTCATGCTCGCCCGCTTTCCGGCGGACGCCCCGACGCCCGTCCACAACCACAACTCGTGGGGCATCGTGTGCGTGATCCGGGGCCGAGATCGGTATCTGAAGTGGGCTCGGCTCGACGATGGTTCGGACCCCGACCATGCACGACTCGCGCTGGCCCAGGAGGTCGAACTGGGAGCCGGCGACGTGATGTTCCTCGAGGACCCTCCCGGGGACATTCACAGCCAGCAGGGCATCGACGGACCGGTCTGGGAGCTCGTCTTCTTCGGTCATGACCCGGACGCTGTGCCGCGGGCGTACTTCGAGCCCGACGCCGGGACCGTCACGTACGCGAGCTCGGCCCGCTAGCACCTTGTCGCGTCATCCGCGACGATCGTGGGAAGGCTGTGGACAAGCCTCCAGAAATCGACGCGTGAATGCGATAAGTCGTGGATAACCCACTAGGCAGACGCAAGGTCCGCCCCGTATCGTAGGTCTTGCCTGAAGGGGCCTCGAACATCTAGTGATCCGACTGGTACTTGTATTGGTCGGAGCATCTAGTGATCGAAGGTTCCTTCGGGCGTTTTGTTGTGCCCGGCCCGGCCACGCTGCGCGCCGCCCGGCGTCCACTGTGGGACCATCGGCCGATGATCGCGCGACGCTGGGACACCGCCGACGAGCAGGTCGCGCGCCCTTGGTCCGCCGCTCGCCGGGCCGACGATCCGGGCCGCTCGCGAGCTGATCCACCCGGCCTTCGTCGACTCCCCGCAGTTCGTCAGCGACGGCGCTGAGCGAGCGAGCCGGCGTCGAGGTCGTCGTCAAGCTCGAAACGCGCGAATCCGATCGGCGCGTTCAAGGGTCGGGGGACATGGCTCGCGGTCCGGCACCTGGCCGAGGACGGCAGGGTGGGGGAGGGCCGGCCGCTCGTCGTCGCCTCGACCGGTAACTTCGGCCAGGGCTGCGCGTTCGCCGGTCGGGCGTTCGGCGTGCCGGTCGTCGTCTTCGCCGACGACCATGCGAACGAGACGAAGCTCGGGCGGATCCGGCGGTTCGGCGCGACGGTCGTCCAGGAGGGGAGCGACTTCGACGCTGCCCGGGCCGCCTCGGAGCGGTTCGCGGCGGGGGAGGGCGCGGTCCTGCTCGTCGACGGCGAGGATCCGTGGGTGGCGACGGGCGCCGGCACGCTCGCCCTGGAGGTCACCGACGGCGCCGAGCGGGGAGTGCTCCCCCGGCTGGGGACCGCGTTCGTCCCGGTCGGCAACGGGGCGCTCATCGTCGGGGTCGGCGCCTGGCTTCGCCACGCGCTGCCATCGTGTCGCGTCATCGGTGTCCAGTCCGAGCGGGCGCCGTCGATGACGCTGTCGTGGCGGGCCAAGCGCCCGATCGAGACTGACGCGGCCGACACGTGGGCCGGCGGGATCGCGACACGGGTGCCCGTCCCCGCCGCGCTCGAGGCGATGGAGGGTCGTGTCGACGACATGGTCCTCGTCTCCGACGACGCGCTGCGCGAGGCCCAGGCCGAGCTGACGACCGCTCTCGGCGTGACCGTGGAGGGCGGCGGGGCCGCCTCGTGGGCGGCGATCCTCGCCGCCGCGGCTGACGGCTCCCTCGAGGGTCCGGCCCTCGTCATCGTGACCGGATCGAACGCCGAACGCCGCCTCCCGGGCCCTGAGAGGCCCTCGAGCCATGAAGATCGGCGATCGGATCCATCGGCTCGGGAGCGGCGTCGTCAACTCGTACCTCGTCGAGGAGAGCGGTGAGGTCACGATCATCGACGCCGGGGTGCCGGGCTACTGGGCGGACCTGCCGGCCGAGCTCGCGGCGATGGGCCGCGGCCTCGAGGACGTCCGGGCCATCGTCCTGACCCACGGCCACTCGGACCACGTCGGATTCGCCGAGCGGGCACGCCGCGAGCGCGGGCTGCCGGTCAGCGTCCACGAGCTCGACGCGGCGCTCGCGCGAGGCGAGGTGCCGAACCGGGCCAGGACGGGCGCCGGTGCGCCTCGTGCCCATGCTCCGGTTCCTGCTGTTCGGGATCACCCACGGCGCTCTCCGGACGCCGACACCTGACCGAGGTCGCCACGTACGGCGACGGTGCGACGCTCGACGTGCCGGGCGCGCCGCGGGTCATCCTCGTCCCGGGTCACACGCCCGGCTGCGCCGCGCTCCACGTTCCGTCCCACGACGCGCTGTTCGCCGGCGACACGCTCGCGACGCTCGCGGTGACGACGGGGGCCACCGGACCGATGATCGCGCCGTTCACGCGCCGATCCGGCCGAGGCGCTGGCCTCGCTGAGCCGGCTCGACGGGATCGAGGCCGGCCTGCTCCTGCCGGGCCACGGTCAGCCCTGGACGGGCGGGGTGGGGCAGGCGCTCGATCGGATCCGGGCGACCGCGGCGGGGGCGGCCGGGACATGAAGAACCGGGTCCACCGGGACGCCTGGCGCGTCGGTGGACCCGGTTGCGGGTCGGCTCGTCTGATCCCCGGTCAGGGGGCGACGGCCTCCCAGTTCTCGTAGACGCCGTTCAGGTCGCCCGGAGCCTGCGTCGTTCTTGAAGAAGTAGAGCGGCAGGCCGTTGTACGTCACCTGGAGGGTGCCGTCGTCCTCGCGGGTGATCGTGCCGAGGGTCGCCGGTCACGCCCGAACCCGCGGTCGGCGTGGCGCCGGCCGGGACCGTGAGCGCCGGCCACGTCTCGAGGCAGCCGCCCGTGCACTCGCTCTTGCCGCTGTCCTTCACGTCCTTCGTGAAGATGTAGACCGTCATCTGGTTCGACCCGGCGACGATGAACTCGCCGTCGGTGAACGTCCCGACTTCGACCGTCGCCTCGGCGGCCGCTGACGGCTCCTCGGACGCCGCGGGCGGCTCCTCGGACGCCGCGGGCGGCTCCTCGGACGCCGCAACGGACGGCGCGGCCGGGGTGGCGCTCGGAGCGACAGATGCGCCTGGCGTGCTGCAGGCGAAGACGACGACACCGACGATGAGCAGTGCGGCGACCATCAAGAGTCTGGAGCGCATGATCGGGAACCTCTCTTGCGGGGTTGTTGGCTGCCGGCAGGCTGCGGCCGACATTCCCTCATACGCCCTCATGCAGAGGCCCGGTTTCTGATTCACGTTTCAGTTGGGTGTCACCTTGGCGACACCGCCGATTGGCTGGAGGACTCCGCTTGCCCGCGACCTCGACCTCGACCTAATCGGATGTTGTAGTATGCAACGACATGGAGGGTGTAATGCTGACCGTGCCTGAGGCCGCTCGCCGAGTTGGAAAGAACGCCGAAACCGTCCGACGCTGGATTCGCGAGGGCCGGCTCCCTGCCACGAAGGTCGGGACGCAGCACGTGATCGACGAGGCCGACCTGGACGCCCTTACGCGCTCCGAGACTGCGCCTCTTCCGCCAGAGTGGCAGGCGACCTTCTGGGGCGGTCCCATGCCCGACGTCGTGGCGGCGATTCGGCGCACGCGCGCCGGGCATTGACTCGATGCGTCTAGTGGTGGACGCGAGTATCGCTCTGCAGGTCCTGCTCGCCGGTACGATAGGTCCGCTCGATCGACATACCCTGCACGCGCCGTCCCTGATGCCGTCGGAGGTGACGTCCGCGCTGCGTGAACTCGTCTGGCGCGGCGATGTTCCCGGTGCCGTCGCCCGACAGGCTCTAGCCCGTCTTGCGTCGCTGAACGTTACCCACGCCCCGCCCGGATCGCTCGCGGAGGCCGCCACGGTGGTGGCGACCGACCTCGGTTGGGCCAAGACCTACGACGCGGAGTACGTCGCACTCGCGGGACAGCTCGAGTGTCCCTTGCTGACGCTCGATGAGCGACTTCGCCGTCGCATCGGGTCGCGCGTCGACGTCCTCGGCCCGCTCGACCTCTAGCCCGCTTTGGCCGGCCGAGGCCCATTGCGATGGCTGTCAGGCATGGTCCCTGTCACTTCCGATAAGGTGAGTTATGTCTGCTACTGCGCGAGGAGTCGCTAGGGCCAAAGAATGGCGGCACGCAATCGGTTCGTTCGCAGACTCGGTCATGGACTTCCTGGTCGACCATCCAAAGCCGTAGACGGCTAACCGACGGCCTTACGAGCTCGAGGTCGCCGCTCCAGCTGTTCGAGCGTCCTGGACCGTCACGATGGCCACCCGATCGGCTGACTCGTCGAACACGTAGACGACGATCATCCAGCGCCAGGGCCCGAGCACGAATCGGTAGTCCGACCATCGACCGTGCAGAGGCGCCCCGATCAACGGGAACCGCGATAGCGCCGCCACGGAGCGCTTGAACCTCGGCGTCGTGTCGGCCGGCAGGCTGTGTGTCCGGATCATGCGCGCGAGATCGGCTGCCGCCGTCGGGGTGATGACGACGTGGGCCACGGCTCAGAGATCCTCGACGGGTGTCCCAGCTCCTGCCGCCGCCTCTCCCCTCCCCGCTTCGGCTCGCTCGAAGGCGCCCGGGATGGCGTCGAGGAGTTCGGTCACGTTGCGGGCATCTGGATCGGCTTCGTCAAGCGCCGTGGCCAACAGCGACCGGGCCAGTGTTCCGGGGTTCGTGTGTGTCCGCTCCGCGAGGCGCTGAAGCTTCGTCGCGCGCTCGTCATCGAGCACGACATTCACCCGATTAGTCGATCGCGGCATGGCGACACCATACACGTAGATGCACAACTTGTGCAATTAGCCGCCCTGGCGTCACGCCCCGAATCAGACATCCGGTCGATGTAGGCTGTCCGTGAGATGCCCTTCGACTACGAGGAACGACCCTCGCGTTCTCGGTTCGTGGACATCATCTGGCGGACCCACGACAGGACCGATGGGACGTACCTGGCGGCGGCTGACGCGTGCTGGGACATGATCTTCATCCGCAGCGCCGACGGCAGCCGGGCGCTCCTGAGCGGCCCATCCACGAAGATCACCCCTGTCCCCTATCGCTCGGGCAATCGGAACGTCGGCATCCGGTTTCACCGCGGGTCGTTCCTCACCCACGTACCGACGACCGCGATGGTCGACACGACCGAGGCGTTGCCGATGCCGACGGCCGAGTCGTTCCTCCTGGCCGGCCGCGAGTGGCCGATGCCCACGTACGAGACGGCCGACGAGTTCGTCGCGGAGCTCGAGACCCTTGGCCTCCTCAGCGACGACTCCGTGGTCAACGCCGTCCTGCGCGGCGAGCCTCCGTCGACCTCGGTCCGGTCGGTCCAGCGTCACGTCTCACAGGTCACCGGACTCACGATGAATCGGATCCGCCAGATCGTTCGCGCCCGCGAGGCGGCCGAGCGTCTGCGCCAGGGTGCGACGATCCTGGATGTCACGCACGACATGGGCTACGCCGACCAGGCCCACCTGACGCGCGATCTGAAGCAACTGACGGGGTATACGCCCGGCAGGACCAAGGAGCGCGACGAGGCGATCTAGCGTTCCGTGTCGTTTGGCTTCAATACTTCGCGACCGAACCACGCTTGAATGGACACATCCCAAGTCCATTGAACGGAGGTTCGTCCCGTGGAGATCACGCCCTTCACCATCGCCATCTCCGATGCTGATCTCGCCGATCTGAAGTCCCGCCTGGCGAATACGCGCTGGCCGGCCGACGTGGTGGCCGACTGGAGCCGAGGCGTCCCGACCTCGTATGCCCGCGGGCTCGCCGAGACGTGGACGACCCGCTTCGACTGGAAGGCGCAGGAGGCGAGGCTCAACTCGTTTCCGCAGTTCACAACCACGATCGACGGCCAGCTCCTCCACTTCGTCCACGTTCGCTCGAAGGTCGCCGGCGCCACTCCCCTCCTCCTCGCCCACGGCTATCCGAGCTCGTTCGTCGAGTTCACCCGGATGATCGATTCGCTGGTCGACCCGGAGGCCCACGGCGGCCGGGCCGAGGACGCCTTCCACGTCGTGATCCCGTCGTTGCCCGGGTTCGGCTTCTCCGCCCCGCCAGTGCCCGGGTGGGGCATCCAGCGCTCGGCAAGCGCGTTTGACCAGATCATGCAGGCACTTGGCTATGAGCGGTACGGGGTGGCGGGTGGCGATATCGGTGCCGGGATCTCGGCCGAGATCGGCCTGATTGCCGGCGAGCGGATGATCGGGACCCTCGTCGTGACGGATCCCGGCGCGATCGCGACCGAGTACACCCCGCCGACGGACCATCTCACCGAAGACGAACAGGCGCGTCACGCGGCTCTGAAGGCGGCGCGGGACGAGGACTTCGGGTACATCGCGCTCCAGACGACGCGTCCGCAGTCGATCGCCTACGGCCTGACGGACTCGCCGGTCGCGCAACTGACCTGGATCGTGGAGAAGATCCAGGAGTGGACCGATCCGGCGAAGGGGCTCCCGGAGGAGGCCGTCGACCTCGATCACCTCCTCACGCTGGTCAGCGTCTACTGGTTCAACCAAGGCGGCGCCGGCGCCGCGAACTTCCTCTACGAAACCGCGCACACGGCGGCATCCTGGGGCGAGGCCCACGACCGACCGCAAGGGTTCGTGTCATTCGGGCGCGAACCGCTGGTGCGCCGGATTCTCGATCCCGAGGGACGGCTGGCCTACTGGAACGAGCACGACGCCGGCGGGCACTTCCCGGCGATGGAGGTCCCGGATCTCTATGTCGGCGACCTGCGGGCGTTTTTCGCGGCGTTGCGCTGACGAAACTGTTCGACGAGCGGCACCGATGAGTTTCGAGCCGGTCGGCAGTCCAAGAGTTGGACGAACACGAAGCGGAGAGTCGAACATGACACGCAAACCCACCGAGCCGACGGTCGCGCCAGCCAACGTCCTCGCGACGCTGCCGGCCGCCATGACTGGCAGGGCAAGCCCCGCCAAGGCCGCGGTCGGCGACAAGCCGGTCTTTGCCTACATCAGCAGCTTGCCGCAGCCGCAACGCTCCATCGCCGAACGCGTCGATGCCCTGGCGGCCGAGACGCTGCCGGACCTGCAGCGCTCCGTGAAGTGGGGCATGGCGTGGTACGGCGTCGGCGACGGCTGGTGCTTCGCGTGCGGCGGCTTCGCCGGCCACGTCAAGGTCGCGTTCGGACGCGGCACGTCCCTCACGCCCGTACCGCCGAGCACGCCGATCGGGATGGGCAAGGACACGCGCGGCGTCGACCTCGAATCATTGGACGACCTCGACGAACAGCAACTCGCGTCGTGGATGAAACAGGCCACGGCCCTGCCCGGTTTCGGGAAGCGATGAGCTCCGCGACGGCCCGAAACGTCGCCTCGTCACGAGGAGGCCGGCGGCCGGTCCGTCGGCGATCAGCCCGGCCCGGCCCGCCGCATCCGTTCGAGCTCGCGGCGAAGACGCTTGCTCGGCCGGCCCTCCCCCCGGATCGCCTTGATGCCGGGCGCGATCTCTCGGATTACCGGCGGTGGGCTGTTGTCGACGTAGCAGGTGGCCGCGGTCGGCGCGCCGACGCGCGTTTCGATCGGCCGCACGACTTCGACGATGCGCTCACGTTCGGCGATCAGGGCATGCACGACGTCGCCGGCACGAACCTTTGTCGATGGCTTGGCCGGGTTGCCGTTGACGCGGACGTGCCCGCCATCGCAGAGCTGGGTCGCCATCGGCCGGGTCTTGACGAGGCGAACCGCGCATAACCAGCGGTCAATTCGCGTGTCGTCGGGCATCGTTTGCTCTCACGCAGCCTCCGTCGTGTCGGGTCGATGATGGCGCCTCCGGCCGAGATGGTCGACGCCGTGGGCTCCGGCGCCTCGACCCTACCTCGATCTCGCCAGCGGCGACGCCCGCAGGCCGTCTCGATTCGATTCGCGTTCGGACTCAGCGGCCGCGGCTCCCGACGAGCGGCCGGACCTCGATCGGTTCGCCGATCGCGTCGCTGACGCGTGACGCCCAGTCGAGGGCGGCCTCGATCGTCGGTACCTCGATGAGGTAGAAGCCGCCGATCTGCTCCTTCGTCTCGGCGAACGGGCCGTCGGTGCTCTTCGGCTTGCCCGGGCCCCGTCGGACGACCTTGGCTTCACTCGGCTCGCTGAGCCGGGCCGAGAACACGAACGCTTCGGCCGCCTCCAGGTCGGCCTCGATCCCGGCGATCCGGGCGAAGCCCGCTCGCTGCTCCTCGTCGGTCATTGGCTCGCGCGGCGCGCCTGGGGCGGTGTGCACGGACAGCATGTACTGGGGCATCGTTGTCTCCTTGTCGCGCAGGATCTTCCCGCTTTCACCTTCGCGACGAAATCGCTCGACCAGCCTCGACAATTGCTCGACGCTTCAGTCTGCCCCCGGGCGGATCCGCCCCCTGTCGTCGATCCAAACGTATGGTACTGTGTATGGCATGGAACGGACCACCGTCTACCTTACGAGTGCGCAGCGACGCGCCCTCGCCACGACCGCTCGTGCGACTGGGAAGAGTGAGGCGGAGCTCATCCGCGAGGGCGTGGACACGGTGACATCCGGCCATCGCGTCGCCGAGCCGACGATCCCGCTGTTCGAGAGCGGTCAGGCTGGTCTTGCGACACGTGCGGACGACCTGCTCGAGGGCTTCGGAGAGCAGTGATCCTGCTGGACACGAGCGGGCTCCTCGCGGCCCTTGATGCATCGGAAGTCCATCATCGTGCCGCGGCCATGTCGCTGAAGCAGGCCGGCGGACCTCGCATCCTCTCGCCCTTCGTCCTCGCCGAGCTTGACTACCTGCTCGCGCGCCACGTTTCGGCGCGGGTCGCTCGCTCGTTTCTCGGGGAAGTCGCCGACGGCGCCTACGAGCTCGCGCCGTTCGACGCGGACGATGTCTCGCGCGCGACCGGCATTCTCGACCGGTACGCCGATCTCGGTCTTGGGCTCGCCGATGCGTCGATCGTCGTTCTGGCCGGTCGACACCAGACCGTCGACCTCCTGACGCTGGACGAGCGGCACTTCCGAGCGATCGTCGGCCCGCGCGACCGGCCGTTTCGCCTGCTCCCGGCCGACGCGTGAGCTCGATCGGCTCGGGACCGGGATGACCAGGTACCTCGTCCTCCTGCGCGGCATCAACGTCGGTGGCCGGAACAAGGTGCCGATGGCGGCGCTGCGCGAGCTCCTCGAGTCGCACGGCCACACGAAGGTCTCCACCTACATCGCCAGCGGCAACGTGATCCTGAGCTCCGACCAGATCGGCGGTCGCGATCAAGCGCGAGCTCGAGGAAGCGCTCCCCAAGACGTTCAAGCTCGACAGCGAGCTGATCGCCGTCCTGGTCCTGACGCGCGCCCAGCTCCGGGCCGTCGTCCAGGATCGGCCGAAGGGCTTCGGCGACAAGCCGGACACGTACAACAGCGACGCGGTCTTCCTCATGGGGATCGACGCGCCGACGGCGATGAAGGTCTTCGACCCGCGACCCGGCGTCGACACGGTGTGGCCGGGCAAGGGCGTGATCTACTCGCAGCGGCTTACCGCGGCAACGGACGAAGAGCCGCCTCGGCAAGATCGTCGGCACGCCGGCCTACAAGTCGATGACGATCCGCAGCTGGGCGACGACGATGGCGCTTCTCGAGCGCATGGAGGCGCCCGAACGATGACCACGTACCCGCTGACGCCGAAGACGAACGCTCAGCTGAGCCCTGGCCAGTTCTGGTCGATCCCGCTCTCGGACGGCCGGTTCGGCTGCGGGCGCGTGCTTCGAGTCGAGCGCGACAAGGCGATCGGTGGTCGAACGCGCTTCATCGGCGCGATCCTCGATTGGGTCGGTGAGGCGCCTCCGTCGTCCGAGGCGATCGCCGGACGTCGGGTGCTCGAGGTCGGCAACGCCCATGTGCGCCTCATCTCGTTCGGCGGCGGCACCGTCCTGGGCGAGCGGCCGCTCGACGCCGACGGGATCGAGCCTCCGACGACGGTGGACACGTATTGGGGCGATGGCTACGGCGTCATGCGAGCGGAATGGCGGTTCATCGCGGGTGATCCGGCGCCGACGTCAGACTTCCGCGAGGTGTCATCGCCGCTGACCGGCGAGATGCTCCGACCGTCGCCCACCGCTCGGGGCGTCGTCCAGTTCCGCAGCAAGCTGACCGACGACGACTTCCGCCAGCTCGGCGAGTGGTTCCGGCAGTACCCGGAGATGACGCTCCGAGCGTATGGCTCCTACGACCACTCGATCGTGGATCTCGAGTTCCTGCGGTTCTTTCCCACCCTCCGTCGCTTCGGCGCAGATGCCATGTGGGACTCCCTGACATCGATCGATGGCCTTCGCCACCTGCCGATGGACCTCGACGAGCTTGTCATCGGCGCGACCCGGGCGAAGCTCGACCTTGCGATCCTCGCGCGCTTTCGCGAGCTGACCTCGCTCTTCATCGAGGGACAGACGAAGCACCTCGAGGTCATCTCCGGGCTCGCGGCACTGGACGACCTGACGCTTCGCTCGATCACGATGCCCGATCTATCGCTGCTTCTGCCCCTGAAGCGGCTGCGATCCCTCGATCTCAAACTTGGCGGGACGCGCGATCTCCGCCTCCTGCCACGAGTCGGGAAGCTGCGCTATCTCGAGCTCTGGATGATCCACGGGCTCACGGACGTGTCCGCCGTCGGGCAGATCCCGTCGCTCCGAGCGCTGTTTCTCCAGGCGCTGCGTCAGGTCCAGGCTCTTCCGGACTTTCATCGGGCGACCGAGCTACGACGGATTCGGCTCGAAACCATGAAGGGCCTCAGAGACCTGGGCCCGCTCGCGACCGCGCCCGCGCTCGAAGCCATCGAGCTCATCGACATGCGCCACCTGCAGCCCGAGGATCTCGCGCCGTTGGTCGGCCTGCCACGGCTGGCGGCGGTGACTCCTGGCCTGGGCAGCCGGCGCAAGAACGACGCGGCAGCCGCTCTGCTTCGGTTGCCGAACGTGAGTGAACCCTTCGACTGGACGACGCCGTAGGTCGCCTGACGATCATCCGTCGACGCGTGGCAGCCCGGCCCGCCGCATCCGTTCGAGCTCGCGGCGAAGACGCTTGCTCGGCCGGCCCTCCCCACGGACCGCCTTGATGCCGGGCGCGATCTCTCGGATCACCGGCGGTGGGCTGTTGTCGACGTAGCACGTGGCGGCGACCGGCGCGCCGACGCGCGTTTCGATCGGCCGCACGACCTCGACGATCCGCTCACGTTCGGCGATCAGGGCATGCACGACGTCGCCGGCACGAACCTTCGTCGACGGCTTTGCCGGGTTGCCGTTGACGCGGACGTGCCCGCCTTCGCACAGCTGGGTCGCCATGGGCCGGGTCTTGACGAGGCGCACCGCGCACAACCAGCGATCAATTCGCGTGTCGTCGGGCATCGTTTGCTCTCACGCAGCCTCCGTCGTGTCGGGTCGATGATGGCGCCTCCGGCCGAGATGGTCGACGCCGTGGGCAGCGGCGACGCCCGCCAAGCCGTCATCATTGGCCGATGGGAGTGACACGGCCCACGCCCGCTCGGATGCCCAGCGACCGTCGTGAGCGTGCGATCAACGCCGTCATGTCGGCGCTCTCGCCGATCCTCTGAGGCGCTGTCCGCGAGATGCCCTTCGACTACGAGGAACGACCGTCGCGCTCTCGATTCGTGGACATCATCTGGCGGACCCACGACCGGACCGATGGGACGTACCTGGCGGCGGCTGACGCCTGCTGGGACATGATCTTCATCCGCAGCGCCGACGGGAACCGGGCGCTCCTGAGCGGCCCATCCACAAAGATCACCCCCGTCCCCTACCGCGCGGGCAATCGGAACGTCGGCATCCGTTTTCATCGCGGGTCGTTCCTCACGCATGTGCCGACGACCGCGATGGTGGACACGACCGATGCGTTGCCGATGCCGACCAGCGAGTCGTTCCTCCTGGCCGACCGGGAGTGGCCGATGCCCACGTACGAGACGGCCGACGACCTCGTCGCCGATCTCGAGAAGCTCGGGCTCCTCAGCGACGACGCCGTGGTCAACGCGGTCCTGCGCGGCGAGCCTCCGTCGACCTCGATCCGGTCGATCCAGCGTCACGTCTCGCAGGTGACCGGACTCACGATGAATCGGATCCGCCAGATCGTTCGCGCCCGCGAGGCCGCCGAGCGTCTGCGCCAGGGTGCGTCGATCCTCGATGTCACGCACGACATGGGCTACGCCGACCAGGCCCACCTGACGCGCGATCTGAAGCACCTGACGGGCTACACGCCGGGCCGGACCAAGGAGCGCGACGAGGCGATCTGACATTCGTGTCGGGGCCCGCGCGCGGGCGCGGCGCCGGCTTCCCCGGCGTGTCGTTTGGCTTCAATACTTCGCGACCGAACTCCGCTTAGATGGACGTATTCCAAGTCCACTGAGCGGAGGTTCCCGTGGAGATCACGCCCTTCACCATCGCCGTCTCCGATGCCGATATCGCCGATCTACAGACCCGACTGGCAAATACGCGCTGGCCGACCGACGTCGTGGCCGATTGGAGCCGAGGCGTCCCGACGTCGTACGCCCGCGGGCTGGTCGAGACGTGGGCGTCCGGCTACGACTGGAAGGCGCAGGAGGCGAGCCTCAACTCGTTCCCGCAGTTCACCACCACGATCGACGGCCAGGTCCTCCACTTCGTCCACGTCCGCTCGAAGGTCGCCGGCGCGACTCCCCTCCTCCTGGCCCACGGCTATCCGAGCTCGTTCGTCGAGTTCACCCGGATGATCGACTCGCTGGTCGATCCGGAGGCCCACGGCGGCCGTGCCGAGGACGCCTTCGACGTCGTGATCCCGTCGTTGCCCGGGTTCGGCTTCTCCGCGCCTCCAGTGCCCGGGTGGGGCATCCAGCGCTCGGCCAACGCCTTTGACCAGATCATGCAGGCACTCGGCTACGAACGGTATGGGGTCGCCGGTGGCGATATCGGGGCCGGGATCTCGGCGGAGATTGGCCTGCTGGCCGGCGAGCGGATGATCGGGACCCTCGTCGTCACGGATCCGGGCGCGATCGCGACCGAGTACACCCCGCCGACGGACCACCTCACCGAGGACGAGCAGGCTCGTCACGCCGCACTGAAGGCGGCGCGGGGCGAGGACTTCGGGTACATCGCGCTCCAGACGACGCGTCCGCAGTCGATCGCCTACGGCCTGACCGACTCCCCCGTCGCGCAGCTGACCTGGATCGTGGAGAAGGTCCAGGAATGGACCGATCCGGCCAAGGGGCTCCCGGAGGAGGCCGTCGACCTCGAGCATCTCCTCACGCTGGTGAGCGTGTACTGGTTCAACCGAGGCGGCGCGGCGCCGCGAACTTCCTCTACGAGACCGCCCACACGGCGGCGTCCTGGGGCGAGGCTCACAGCCGACCGCAAGGGTTCGTGTCATTCGGGCGCGAACCGCTGGTCCGTCGGATTCTCGATCCTGAGGAGCAATTGGCGTACTGGAACGAGCACGACGCCGGCGGGCACTTCCCGGCGATGGAGGTCCCGGACCTCTATGTCGGCGACCTGCGGGCGTTCTTCGCGGGCTTGCGCTGACGCGAATCCTCGCGTCTCAGCGGCCCGGCGTCACTCCCCGGCGGTGCCGAAGGTCGCCCGGCCGGCCGGTCGATAGGTCTGGAGCATCACGCCGGACGGCGTCGAGCGCGACTCGACCAGCTCCAGGTTGTGCGTCTGGCCGCGCTCCGGGAACAGCCGAAGCCCGTCGCCAACGACGACCGGGTAGATCCGCAGGTTGAGCTCGTCGACGAGGTCGCGCTCGAGCAGCCAGCGGAGCAGGACGCCGCTGCCGTGGAGCTGGAGCTCGCGCCCGGGCTTCGCCTTGAGCTCGCGCACCGCCGCCTCGACGTCGCCCGTGATGACATGGGTGTTCTGCCACGTCGGGTCCTTGAGCGTGGTCGAGGGCACGTACTTGGGCAGGACGTTGATGCCGTGGGAGACCGGGTCGCCGCTGTCGTGAAGCGGCCAGTACGGCTCCCAGATCTCCCAGGTCTTGCGTCCGAGCAGCAGCGCATCCGCGCGCTCGAACATCGAGGTCAGAAAGGGCCACATCTCCTCGTCGGCGTGCGCCGCGGTCCAACCGCCGCGGTCGAACCCGCCGCGCCGGTCCTCGTCGGGGCCTCCGGGACCCTGGTACACGCCGTCCACGGTCAGCATCATCGTGGCGATCAGCTTCATGGTCATTGCTCCTTTGGTGTGATCGTCAGTAATTAGACTCCCGTTCGGAGGAATCCTCATCGGCCGAACGCGGTGGCCACACACTCATCGAGGGTCATCGCGCTTGCCCTCGCCCGGGCATCATCGAGGACCCTCGCCGGAAGCGCGAGTGATACGGCCGCCAGCGTCCCCTCGAACTGCTCGCGCTCGTCCGCCGGCCACTCGCCGCCGGCACGGCTAAGAAGCGTCTCCGCGATCGCGAGGAGTGTCGCCGCCCGCTGATGCTTGCCCTTCGCGGCCGTGACCGCGGCGAGGCCGTTAATCACCCACGGAATGGCCATCTCATCGTGCTTCCGTGTCACGATCCGGAGAGCATCGAGCGACAACGCCTCGGCCCCGTCGAAGTTTCCGAGCTTGCGCTCGACCATGCTCAGATTGGACGACTCGACGAACACTACGAATTCGTTGCCGGCCTTGCGGGCGTCGTCGAGTCGGGCCTGCATCACGTCCCGGGCGCCCGCGAGATCGCCGGACAGCTGCAACGCCACGCCGAGGACGTGCTCGGCGCTCGATCGGCCGGGGCTATCGGGCAGGTCCCGCGTCAGCTCCATCGCCTGGCGCAGCAGCCGGACAGAAGCGGCGGGATCGTCGTTGAGGGCTACCCGCGCCGCGCCTGCAAGCGCGAGCGCGGCGACATTGGGGTCTCCGGCCCGGTCCGCCAGGACGCGGGATTCGGCGAACCGCCGCTCAGCGAGCTCATACCCGCCCGAGAAGAACGCCAGGTAGCCGTGGTCGTGAAGCCCGCGAGCCCTGGCCGCGTCACTCCCCTCCCCTGTCCCGAGCGCCGCGTCCAACCAGGCCATGCCCTCGTCGACGCGCTTGGTGGCCATCCAGAACGACACGAGCGCGGCCGACAAGCGAAATGCGTCGTCGGCCCGTCCGGAACCGAGCCAAACGTCGAGAGCCTCCCGCATGGGGCCGTAGTGCCGCTCGAACTGCTCGAGCCCGGTGGCGTCTTCGCCCCGACGCATCGCCGCGCGGGCCTCCTCCGCCGTCGCGATCAACTGCTCGACGGAGGCCGCATCCACGCTTGGATCATAGTCGTCGGCCACGTTCGAGATGATGGCCGCACGCTCAGGACGGCGGAGGCAGCGCCTGGAACTCGTCGACCATCCCGCCTACGCGCTCACCCATCTCGACCTGGGTAAGCAGGATCCCGACGGTTCCGTCCGGGTCGACGTAGAAGTTGGTCCCTTGCCCGCCGCTCCAGCCGTAGCGCCCGCGCCGCGGGCCCCCGGTCTCGACACCCACGCCGAAGCCCCAGCCCGTTCCATCCCAGAAGCCCGGGAAGAAGCTGTCCGGCGTCTTGTTCTCGGCGGGGACCTGGTCACTCGTCATCTGCCGGAGATGGACTTCGGAGATCACCGGCGCTCCTTCGACCCGCCCGCGCTCCACCAGCATCCGCAGGAACCTGTGGTAGTCCCGGGCGGTGCAGACGAGCTCGCCGTGGCTCACATCGAAGGGCGGCGGCCCGGCATAGAACCCGCCACGCGCCGGTTCCACCTCCACGAGACCGGCCTCGCCATGTCGGTACGCTGCCGGTAGCCGGTCGAGTTTCTCCTCCGGCACCCAGAAGGCGGTGTCAGGCATCCCCAGCGGGTCGAACAGGTCGTTGGCCAGATGCTCTCCGAGCGGCAGACCCGTGAGCCGAGCCAGGAGAATGCCGAGCACGGCGAACGAGTGGTGGTAGCGCCAGCCCTCTCCGGGCTGGAATGCGAGCGGGAGCTCGGCCAGCCGGGCGAGCCACTCGTCGGCGCCGAGCGTGACGGGATCTGGCCCGGCCTCCGTGCCGTTGTGGGCCATCGCCTTCCGCAGCGGCGAATCACCGAACTCCATGCCGTAGCCGGAACCCAACGTCAACAGGTGGCGAAGGGTGATCGGGCGGTGGGCCGGGACGGTGTCGTCCAACGGCGCGGTAGGACTGGTCAGCACCCGCCGGTCGGCGAGCTCCGGCAGCCACCCCTCGAGACTCTGGTCGAGCCCGAGACGACCGGCCTCCACGAGACGCAGAGCCGCGACCGACGTGATCGCCTTGGTCATCGACTGGATCCGCATGATGGCGTCGTCACGCATGGGTTTCCCGTCAACCGAGGCGACGCCAGCGGCAACCACTTCGGGGTCGGCGCCCCCGCGCAGTGCTACGACACCCGGCACGGTACCGGCCTCGACATGGCGGACCAGAAATGCTTCCAGTTCAGAAACCATGTCAGGGGTGGTGGCCGTGGGGAACGGTCACGGGCTCGTCGCGGCCTCGTTTGTGGCGATCACCTCGTCGATGAGCCGCTCGAGGGCCCGATCGGACAGCTTCCGGCCGCCCTCGGCCTCGACCTTCTGACGGGCCAGCCGCAGGACCTCGACCTTCGGGATGCGAAAGCCCGAGGTGATCCGCGATCCATCGATCTCGCCCGATTTCACTTGGTCGCGGATCGTGCCAGCGGATCGGCCCAGGATCCAGCCCACCTGTTTCGTCGAGAGGTGGTCGTCCATCTCCGTCAGGGTACGCCCGCCCCGTCGTTCGCGACCGCCATGTCGGCCCGACTCGTTCCGTCGTAGATTTGGGGTCGAGCTCACGATGGGAGGAGAAGACCGTGGCGGAGTTGTCGGATGCTCGTCGGGAGGAACTCAGGCGCGACCTGTCGGCTCGGGCGGCGGCCTTCGCGCCGGATTGGACCGACTGGACGGACACCGATCCCGGCATCACGCTCGTCGAGCTGTTCGCGTTCCTCACCGAGGATCTCCTGTCTCGAGGCGACATGTCGCCGCACGCCCGCTCACGCCTGCGCGAGATCCTGGAGCGTCTCGAGCGCGCGGAACGCTCCGATTGCGACGACGGCACGCTGACTCGGAATCGGTACTTCACGGGCAAGTTCCTATCCCCCGACGACTTCGAGCAGGAGCAGTCCTACCACCGGACCAAGCACCGACGCCACAACCGGCTCCTGCACGGGGTCGGGATCGTCCGCGGCCTCGGCGTCGGCCTGGAGCAGCCCCCGGACGGGGGCGACCCGGCGATCGTGGTGTCTCCGGGCCTCGCAATCGACTCCAACGGCGAGGAGCTGGTCGTGTGCGAGCCGGCGAAGCTGGACCCGTGCAAGGGTTCGTCGGTGTGCTACGTCACGGTTGCGCTCGCCGAGCGTCCCTCGAACCCGACGCCTGACGGCGAGTCTTCGCGGATCGAGGAGTCAGCGGAGGTCGCCGTGTCCGAAGACCTCCCTGCCGGGCACCTGGCGATCGCGCGCCTGGTCCACGATGACGGCGTCTGGCGCTCCGACCCGACCTTCGCTGCGCCGCGAGTCGGATGAGCTGAGAGCAAGCTCGATCGCCGTGTCCGAGACCGTCGACGACCTGATCCTCGATCTGCTCGAGTGGATCGGGCCGGGCGAACGCCCGTACGCCGAGACCATGGAGGCGTGGCGAACCTCGTGCCCACGCTTGCCGGTCTGGGAGGATGCGACCGACCTGGGCTTCATCGAACGTCGCCACTCGCCGGGCAGCCCGGCCCTCGTCTCCGTGTCGGCGTCCGGGGCCGCGCACCTGCGGATGCACCGGAAGGCGTCGCCTGCCTGACGCTCGTTACTCGGCAACGGGGCGATCGCCGTTTGGATCAGTCGAGGGTTCCGGATCGGCGGGCGCAGCGCCCGTCCGGGGCGCGATGCGTGTGACCTCCTCCATCGTGAACTCGCCGCGGTGGCTCCGGATCCAGGCGCGCGCGCCTCGATACCGAATCGCCTCGTAGGCGATCAGCGTCGCGCAGACGGCCGCCGCCAGGGCCAGCGCAGCGAGTGCCGGCACCATGGTGGCGACGGGGATCAGGGCGAGCAGCACGACGGTGGCGGTCGGCCGACCGTGGCCCCAGCCGCCGCCGGTTCGCAGCCGCAGGGCCACGTGCGCGGCCATGTACAGCGCCAGACCTCCGCACAGCCCGATGGCCGGGATGATCCCCAGCGGCTCGTCGACATGGCCCAGGGTCTCCTTCATGCCGAGAGCGAAGAGGACGATGCCGAAGACCATCGGCATGTGGAGGTACGTGTACAGGTCGCGCGCGAGGTCGGCGCGCTCGGCACCGTGCGCGTCGGTGATCCTGGCCTGCGAGACGAAGATGACCCAGTCGAAGTACGACCACCACAGGGCCGCCGCGACGACCATCCCCAGGAGGGCGGCCGCGATCCTGGGCGCATCCAGCGGCAGCCCCGCGGCGCCGACGCCGATCGCGACGATCGACTCTCCCAGGGCGATGATGATGATCAGCCCGTGCCGCTCGACGAAGTGCGCCGGCGAGAGGCGCCACCCCCGCCCGCGGCCAATCAGCGCGCTGAGGTAGTCGATCGTCAGGGCGGCGACCCACAGCCCGATCTCCACGGGCCCATCGAAGAAGCTGGCGATCACCAGCAGCGACGGTCCGAGCACGGCGCCAGGCACGAACCGGAGGACGGCGGCGTGCAGCTCGGGATCGTCGCGACTGGCGATCGCGTACAGGACGACATGGAGCGCGCGGACGAAGAAGTACGCCACGCCGAACACCAACGCCTCGGTTCCGAACGCCGCCGGCGTCGCGAGCGCCACGATCAGCATCGCGCCCGCCGAGGCGAACATGGCCAGACGGACGCCGCCTTCTTCGGGGTCGAGGGTGTTCGTCAGCCAGGCATAGGCCGCCCACGCCCACCACAGCGCGGCGAGCAGGAGCCCGCCGCGCAGCAGGCCTTCCCCGGTCTGGTTCTCTGCCAGGAAGCCGGTCACCTGCGTGATGGCGAAGACGAAGACGAGGTCGAAGAACAGCTCCAGCGGCGTTACCCGCTCCTCGCCCTCGACCGAACGAACGTGCATCGCCGCTCAGCGCGGGCCGCGTTCGGTCACGGATGCCGCTTGTGCCAGCGTCATCGCGGATCAGCAGTCCCGGTGGACGCCGTCCGGATCCGTCCAGTCCGCGAACTCCTCCCGATCCATGTTTGCCGCGAGAGGTCGTTCTGGACCGCCCAAGGCGTCGCAGGAAACCCGGAATGACGGCAGGCCCTCTCCAGAGATGTCCACCGCGAGGATCGGGAAGGCGTCATCGGCGTGCGCAAGGCGTCGGCGACCTGCACGAAACGTCGATGTTGCCGAACTGCAAATGATCGTGAGGTTCCAACCGGAGGAATGCGTTGTTAGCCTCGAAACTCGGGGAGCCATGGTCCAGTTAGCAGTGCGCCCGACTGGGCTCCGTGGAATCATCGGCAGAGACATCGGCCTCGATGGTGGCGGCTACTGCAACTCCTGCAAGCGGTGCAACTCGACGATCAACGGATTTGAAACCTGCGGCGAGGGCGGCTGCTCCGGCCGCTGCGCGGTGGTCTAGTCGGGCAGACACGCCGGCGTCCCCGGTCACCTCTATGCCGGCGCCACGTTCGGGTTGACGTGGAATACGTTGTCGGGGTCCCACTCGCGCTTCAGGGCGGCGAGGCGCGCGAGCTTGGCGTCGCCGTAGATCTTGCGCGACTCCTCCGGGCCGACATCCGAGTTGCCGTTCGCGTAGGCGCCGAGGGCTCGGTCCGGCTCGACCACGGCCAGCGCCCGCCGGCACCAGTCGGCATTCGCCTCGTCGAGCGCCGGGTCGGTCCAGCTCGAGTCGGTGCTGAGGTCGAACGCTGACGCGCGACCGGCATACGCAGTCGCGTCCTCGGGGACGCGGCCGATCGCTCCGCCCAGGGCAGTGACCGAGAAGGTCCCCTCCCCCGGCGCGGTCGCGACGAGCTCGACGAGCTCGTCCAGGGCCTCGCGACGGACGTCGTTCGCGTTGTGGCTCTTGATGAATGATCGGCTGCCCCAGGCGAACGCGAGGTCGTGCGCGATCTGGACGTCGAGGTACGGCACGCTCCCGATCGTCGTCGTCACCGGCGTCGGCCCGACGCGAAGCCCGGCCGTGTCGCGCTCGACGTCGTCGGCCGAGCCGCTGTGGTTCCAGGCCAGGTACGTGATCGGCTTGCCCACGAGGTCGTCCGGGTAGCCGGCGTCCGGTCCCGCCCGATCGATGCCGAAGATCACCGACACCGTATCGGGCGCACCGGGCGCGTAGTCGCGGAAGACGGTCCACACGTCCTGGACCTGGGTCGCCGGGAAGGCCAGGACGCCACGATGGAGGTCGGGCCCGAACGGCTGGAGCCGGAACTCGAAGGCGGTCGCGATCCCGAAGTTCCAGCCGGCGCCGCGCAGGCCCCAGAACAGCTCGGGCTCGTCGGTCTCGGTCGCGCGGACGAGGCGGCCGTCGGCGGTCGCGATCTCGACGGCGGCCAGGTTGTCGATCGTGAGCCCGAAGTTCCGCTGCAGGCGGCCCACTCCCCCACCGAGCGTCAGCCCGGCGACGCCGGTGTGGCCGACGACCCCGGTCGGGCAGACGAGACCGTGCGCCTGGGCGGCGACGTCGAGCTCGCCGAGGAGCGCGCCGCCGTTCGATCGGGCGATCCGGGTCCGCGGGTCGACCTCGACGCCGCGCATCGCGGACATGTCGACGAGGAGTCCGCCGTTCGCACCTCCGAGCCCGGCCGCGCTGTGGCCGCCGGACCGGACGGTGATCTCGAGGTCGTGCTCGCGCGCGAAGCGGATCGCGGTGGCGACCTCCTCGGCGCTCGACGGTCGGGCGATGACCGCCGGCCGCCGATCGTGGACCGCGTTCCAGAGGCGGCGCGCCTCGTCGTAGCCCGCGTCCTCGGGCGTGATCGACCTCGGCGCACGATCGGCGCAGCTGATCGAGGTGGTGGGCGCTACCTGAGTTGTTGTCGTCGACCATCCGCTTCCCTCTCTGATTCGCATCTGGTCGACTCACCGGCATTCGGTCGCACGTCTCGTACCTATACCGCGATGAGACTCCATGCTGTGACCGCGGCGCCGGTTGCAGCGGCGATGGCGACGGCGCCGACCCAAACGTTCTCTGCGTGACTGCGGCCGAACTGAATCGCGAGCGGGGCGGCCGCAAACGTTGCGATGAAGCCGACGACGACGCCGACGACGAACCCCACCACAAATCTGGCGACGAGCTCCGCGATGTTGACGTCGGGGAGCACGCGAAGTGTAAGAGCGACCGTGCCGATCACGGACCCGACAAGCGAGCCGGCAAGAGACAGGAAGCAGCCGGCGAAAATGTCGCCGACGATCCGAATTAGTCGAACTGCTCACGGCCTGCTCCGCCGCCGCGGCACTGGAGGCCGTCACGGCGCCGAGGACGGGGATGGGCGATGCGACGCCCGCGTCACCGGGAGCGGCGCCGAGGATCCGGCGCATGGCGACCCGCTGCTCGCCGGCGATCCGCTGGACCACCGTGAGGCCACGGTCCCACGTCGCAGAGCCGATCGGCCCGCTCTTGCCGCTTCGGCGCAGGAGATAGCCCTCGACTGCGACGGCATCGTCGGGCGGGACGAAGACCGGCAGGGCGATGAGGGCCTCGGCGAGTGCTGGGTCAGGGCTGCGTTCGTACCGCCGCTCCAGCGCGGCGCGGAGCCGCGCGGCCGGCGCGGGAAGCACCGAATCGTTCACGACGAGCCGACCGCGGTACTCCTCGAGCAGCGCGAGATAGCCCACGATGAGGTCGTCAGGCACGTCCTCGTGCTCGACCGCTTCGGGTTCCACCCATCGGGTCGGTCGTCGAGCTCGGCGAGGGCCCGCTCGGCGGTCGAGATCGCGCGCTTCCAGTGGACCTCAGCCCTGGCGGGGTCGTCGCGGACAGCATCTCGACCCTTCTCGAGGTTCTCCCGGCACCGCCGCTTCGAGTTCATTCGGAGGTCGAGCCACGCCGCCCAAGCGTCCATCGCCTCCCGGGAGGGTGGATCGGGCAGACTCGGATCGCCATGCGCCTCGCGGATGTGCTTCGGCGCCTGCGGCCAGGATCGCGCCTCCGCCGCATCGAACTGTCGGTCGAGGGCCTCCTCGAACCGCTCCACGACCGCTCGGGCCCGCGCCTCGTCCGAACTGGGCTCATTTCCCATCCTGAGCCCCGCTATGCGTCGCCGAAGGTCCAGCGCGTCGGCTTCGGCAGTTCCTCTGGTTTGAACTTTTCCATTCCGAACTGCCCGGGCAGTCCGAACGCCTTGGACGGGATCATCCGGAAGATCCGGTAGGGCGGCGGGCCCGCGGTCGGGGCGTTCGGGCCGAAGAGCTCGACGCCGCGCACCTCGAGTGGCCAGCCGTTCTTCTTGAAGACGTCTCGGCCGCATCTCGAACGGCGTCGGCGTCACCGAGCGGCTCGCTTGACCTTCGACGACGATGTCGATCGACGGGAGCTCGAAGCTGCTCATCGAGATGACGCAGCGACTGTCGGCGGCCAAGGTTCCGTGCCTTGCGAGTCCCCTCCCCCGCCAGGAAATGGAAGGCGCCGTCGATCCAGACGGCGATGAGGGGCATGAGGTGCGGCCGGCCGTCGGGACGAACGGTCGCGAGCCAGTTCGCCTGCCCCGGCTCGCGATTCGCGATGCGCTCGCGGGCAACCGCCCAGGGTGTCGTCTTCTCCTCGTCGGCGAGGAGTGACTCCTCGCGCTCCGGCGTTCGTTCCTGCGGCATCGAATTCCTCCTCATCGTCGGCTGCTGTCAGTCTTCGGTGGTTATTGTCAACGTCCAGGCCTTGCCCGACCGCGGCGGAGGCTCGAGCCGCACCGGCCAGCGCTCGGCGAGGACGTCCGCGAGCTCGTCCGGTTCGGCGGCGTCCACGGTCGACTCGAGGAGGTGCCGCGCCGCCTGGCCGCGCGTCCGCTTCGCAACGACGTCGCCGATTCGGTGGCCGACGACCCCTTGGTCCACGCGAAGTGTCACCGTCCGATCGCCCTGTCCGGTGGGCATCCCGATCATCTGGTACTCCGGCGACCGCAGGTCGACGATCACACCCTCGGGCTCCGCCGCCGACGCGAGAACGTCGGGCAGCACCGTGCGCCACACCTTATCCAGACGCTCCATCCCGATCAGCCGACCGAACAGGTACAGGCGGTAGGACGGGATCCGATCGCCGAGCCGGAGCATGCCCCAGAGCGCGGAGGTCACGACGATCTGCCGTTCGGCGCGCTCGCTTGCCGCCGGCGAAAGCGATGTCGCGGCGAGACCCTCGTGGAGCGGTCCCGAGTAGACCTTGGCGGCCGGCATGGTCGGCAACTCGAGGAGCCTGGCATTGCGCGCGACTTCCGCCGCCTTCGAGGGCCGGACATGGAGCCGATCGAACGCGTCCGCACGAGCGCTGGTCGCGATCAGCGCATCGAGGATCCTCGACCGCATCGTCGTGAGCTCCGGGAACGACAACGCATCGAGCGCCACGGGTTGGCCGGTGGCCGGCGGCGGGCGCTTGGTCTCGGACGGCGGCACGATGATCAGCACGACCATCACTGTAGGCGCCGACGATCAGTCAATGCCGCCAAACCAGAGCGTCGGGATGCCCGGCACGTCCATGTTGCCCTTCCAAGCGAAGGTCTCGAGGGCGAGCATGTCGGCGGACCGCCCGAGGATGCCGACATACACGTGGTCACCCGCCATCGTGAACCGGTAATTGGCAAACCCTTCGTCGTTGAGGAAACAGCCGGCACGATCGAAGGCGAAGCCCTCATCTGGAATGTAGGCATGCTCCGCCTCGCCATCGTTGCACGAGCCCGAGTCCATCTCGACGTTCTCGGCGTTCATCCGGAACAGGTATGCGTCGAGCATGTCCTCGTCGTTGGCGAAGAGGTAGAAGCCCACGCGGGCTACGGCGGGATCAGTTGAACGGCACTCGATGCCGGCGAGCGCATGCGGAGGAAGCTCGTCCCTGCCGCTTGCGGGCCGACAGTCCTTCTCCCCGCGCTGCACGCCATCGAGGAGGTGCTGCTCGGCGGCGCTGAAGCCGGGTGAAGTGGGTCGCGGGGTGGCGATCACGGGAGGATCCGTGGGAGCCGGTGTCGCCGGCGGCGGGGTCACGCTCGGCGGTGGCGAGGCCGACGGGCGGGCCGACGGGCTGGCCGGCGGCGCCGACGGTGAGCCGAACGGCTCGTTCGGGGCAGCGCTACACGCCGCCAACCCGAGCACGGCCACGAGGGAGGCCGCCAGGACGAAGCTGAATCTGGGCATCGGGAACTCCAAGGGTGGTGGCGGTCGATGTTGGTTCCGCCGTGCCTAGGAGACGCGCGAACCTACCGCGTGAAGTGCGGACAAATGTCCAGAATCGGGCGTCGTAACGTACGCAACCCGATCCCTCAACCTCGCTTCGCGAGCGAGGCCAGCCACGCGTCGCGGTCCAGCGGGCTCGGGGTCAGACGCGGCCGCCGCGGCGGGTTGTCGCCGATCGGCTGATAGCCATTAGGGCGGGTCTCGAGGACGCCCTCCCCCATCGACAGGCCCGGCAGCTGGTGCTGCATCGAGCGGACGCGGGCGACGGGCATGACCGCGCCGATCGTCGAGAGCCCGTTCGCGGAGAACTGGCCGGTCACCCGTCCGCCGAGGCGGCCGAGGGCCGCGACCACGCCCGGGGCAGTCGACGCCGGCACCTCGAGCGTGACGTCCGAGAGCGGCTCGCAGACCCACGTGCCCGCGCGCTCCAAAGCGGTCATCAGCACGAGCTGCGTGAGCCGTCGGAAGTCGGCCGCGGACGTGACCGGTGAGTGCGTAGCCGCAGTCGGTCATCGTGACCCTGCAGTCGGTGACCTGCCAGCCGGCCAGGCCCTCCGTCAGCGCCTCGCGGACGTTCGCCTCCATCTGGGTCGCGAACACCTCGGGCGTCTTGAACAGGTAGAGCGGGATGAGCCGAGCCTCGACGTCGTGGCGGTACTCGATCCCTGAACCCGGGGCCGCCGGCTCGATCCGCAGGCCCAGCGTCGCCCTGAACGGGTTCGTGCTCAGCGGTGAGCTCCGCCCGGTGATGTTCGTCTTCGTCTTCGCCGCGATGACCTCGTCGGCCTCCCCTACCCTCGCGGGTCGCTCGATGCAGACGGTCGTCGTCTCGCGGAAGTCGGCGGCGATGCCGTAGTCGCGCTCGAGCGTCGCCTGGATGACCTCCTTCTGGACCTCGCCGTACAGCGACACCGAGATCTCATGGCGCTCCTCGTCCTGGCGGACGTCGATCAGCGGGTCCTGCTCGGCGAGCTGGGCGAGAGCAGCCCGGAGCGAGCCCTGCTCCTCCGGCCGGCGCGCGAAGACCACCGCCTCGAGCGCAGGGCGCGGGAAGCGCGCCGTCGCCCCGTCGCCCGGCGGCGGCTCGCCGATCGCGTCGCCGACCCGGACGGCGCCGAGCCCCGGATCATCGCCATCTCGCCCGCCATGAGGACGTCGCGCCGCGGTGCGCCTGCCGGGGCGAAGACGCGGATCGAGCTGGCCTTCGCCTCGCCCTCCACCGCCGACGCGCACGCGCTCGCGCGGACGGAGCGCCCCCGCGAACAGCCGGGCGTAGGCGACGCGCTCGCCCGACGCGGTCCGTTCGATCTTGAACACCCGACCCGAGACCGGTGCGCTCGGAGTCGCCGCGCGCGGCCCCAAGAAGCTCGACGACGCCGGCGAGCAGCGCGTCGATGCCGATGCCGTGCGCAGCCGAGCCGACGAACACCGGGTGGACGGCCGCCCGGCGCGTCTGGTCGGCCAGCGCCTCTCGCAGCCGTCGGATCGGACAGCGGGTCGTTCATCCCGGACGAAGGCGCTGAGGATGGCCTCGTCGCGCTCGGCGAGGACCTCGATCAGCGCGGTCCGGTGGACCTCGTCGTGCTCCGCGAATGACTCGACGGTCGCCGATCGGGTGCCCGGGTCGCGGACCCGCTGCATCGGGACGACCGAGGGCGACAGGCGGCGCCGCAGCGCCTCGACGACGCGTTCCGGATCCGCGCCCGCCCGGTCGATCTTGTTGACGAAGATCAGCGTCGGGACGTGGAGCCTGCGGAGCGCCCGGAACAGCAAGCGGCGTCTGCGGCTGGACGCCTTCGACGGCCGAGACGACGAGTACCGCGCCGTCGAGCACGGCGAGGACGCGTTCGACCTCGGCGATGAAGTCCGGGTGGCCGGGCGTGTCGACCAGGTTGACCGCGAGATCGCCCACGAGGAACGACGCGACCGCGGACCGGATCGTGATCCCGCGTTCGCGCTCGAGCTCGAGCGTGTCGGTCTGGGTGGTGCCGGCGTCGACGCTGCCGACGTGGTCGATCGCGCCGGCGGTGTAGAGGAGTCGCTCGCTGAGGGTGGTCTTACCGGCGTCGACGTGGGCGAGAATTCCGAGATTGAGCGTGCGCATGGAGCCTCATGCCTTCCAAGGAGGTGGATACCTTCTGGCTGGTCACGGGTGCTCCCATCTCGCTCCTTTCTCGGAACTGCGTTCGCTGTGCTCGATGAGGGTCGCACGTCAGGTCAAGTCCGGCACTTGACATGCATGATTTACGCTCAGGCAATGGGATCGAACAGGGAGTCCGGCCCGAACCCGGACGAGATCACGAACTGGATTACCACCACCTACCCGGAGACCGTCGTGGCGTCGGCCCTCGGGGCGACGTTCTTCTCGCTCGACGAGTCGAGTTGGCCGAACTTCGCGACGATCGTCACGACCGACGAGCACGACATGGGCAACCCGTCGAACCTGGCGCGGCCTGACGTGTTCCGGTTGAACATCGGCGTCGGCAAGGAGACGTTCGGACGGCTCGTGGGGTCGATCGACGAGCCCGACTACGCTGCCCTCGACACCATCCTCCCCCACCCCGTGTACGCGAAGCAGCGCTGGATCGCAATCCTCAATCCGAGCCAGACGACGTTCGACGAGGTCGTGAAGCCGCTCATCGCCGAGGCGTACGATCGCCTCGCCGCCTCCGCCGCGCGGCGAGCCCGATGAACTCGACGGAGCGTCAGTGATGGGTTACACGATTGAGGCGATCCGTGAAGCGCCGGTCGAGCCGAGCGCGATCTTCGACCTCTACATGGACCCGTCGACCTGGTCGACGTGGGGCCACAACGTCCGCTGGGCGCGCTCGGATGGCCCGCTCGTCGAGGGCGGGACGGTCGACATCCGGCCGAAATACCCCGTCACCTACCACTGCCACATTCAGCGTCTCGTCCGGGATCGCCTCCTTCGGATCGAGGTCCGGCCCGTCGGCATGACGATCATCAACGTCTACGAGATCGAACCGACGGATGACGGCTCCCGAATCCGCCACGCGTTCGAGGTGTCAGGGCCGCTGAGCGGGCTGTTACGGTGGCTGGGCGTCGCCCGGCTCTATCGCTCGTCACTGGACGACGAGATCCGCCACTGCGTCGAATTCGCCCAGGCGCGGTCCCAGGCCGCGCATGCGCCTCCGCAAGCCTGAGCTACGCGACCGCACGGGCGACGGGTCGCATGCGCCCGGGCATCGCCGCCGCCGGTCGGAGCGTGATCGACGGCTGTGTCCCGATATCGCCGGGGGCGAGCTCGAATCGCCAGCGGCGGGCGATCGTGGCGAGCAGGAGCGTCGCCTCCATCATCGCGAACGAGGCGCCGATGCACTTCCGCGACCCCAGGCCGAACGGGATGAACGCCCCTCGAGGCAGGCGCTTCTCCAGGCCGTCGAGCCAACGTTCGGGACGGAAGGCGTCGGGATCCGGGAAGAACCGCGGGTCGCGGTGCGTCGTGTACATCGAGATGAGGACGATGTGGCGCTTCGGGATGCGTACTCCGGCGATGGTGGTGCTGCGGATCGCCTCGCGGCCGGTGACGTAGGCCGGCGGGTACAGGCGAAGGGTCTCGTTGACGACGGCCTGCGCGTAGGGCAGGGCCGGCACGGCGTCCGGGGACACCGGCTCGTTCCCGAGGACCGCCGCGAGCTCGGCCTCGAGGCGGTCGCGCGCCTCCCGGTTGCGATCCAGCATCAGGAACGCCCAGCTCAGCGCGAGCGCCGTCGTCTCGTGTCCCGCGAGCAGCAGCGTCATCACCTCGTCGCGGACCTGCCGCTCCGACATGCCGGCGCCCTGCTCGTCGCGCGCCAGGAGCAGCATCGAGAGCAGGTCGCCCCGGTCTTCGCCGGGTTTCCGCTCGCGGATGATGCCGTAGACAACATCGTCGAGGCGGCGCGTCGCCTGCCCGAGCCGGCGGTTGCCGGGCGTCGGGAGCCACGTCGGGATGAGGAACCTGAGGCTCGCGAAGCGAAGGTAGAAGAAGTCCTGGATCGATGTGCCCAGGCGGGCGACCTCCTCGATGCGGGCGGTGACGTCCGTGTCGAAGAGTGTTCGCGCGACGATGCGGAGCGTCAGCGCTGTCATCTCGTCGTGGAGATCGACGGCCTGGCCGTCTCGCCACGCGTTGACGCTGTCCTCGGCGTAGCCGGCCATCGTGAGGCCGTAGCCCTCGACCCTCGCGCGATGGAAGGCCGGCGACGCCAGCCGGCGATGGCGCAGCCAATCCTCGCCCTCGGCCGTCAGCAAGCCCCGGCCGAGAAGCGGGATCAGCATCCGGGTGCCGAAGCTCTTGCGGAAGTCGGCGGCGTGGTCGACCAGGACCTCCTCGATCTCCGTCGGACCGAAGGCCACGTGGGCGCGCAACGGCCCGAACCGGATCGGCACGAAGTCACCGTGGTCGTCGCGCCAGTGGACCATCGAGGCGACCGGGTCCGCTGCCGTACTCGCCCATCTGCCCCGACAGCAGGCCGCCCTTCGGCCCGCCATGGGTGTAGCGATGCTCGTAGCCGATCGGCCCCTGTCGCTCACCCGTCGAGCGGTCGCGCGCCGTTGGTGCGTCGTCCCTGACCGGCATCCCGGTGACCATGTCGAAACTCTACGCCGAGGGGCAACGGTCGCCGTCTCTGTGGACCTACTGCCTGAAGATGCTCACGATCTCCGGCCAGGTCGCGATGGTGGGTTCGGGGGCGCCGACGGCCGGCAGGCTGGCAGTCGAGCCATGTCGAAGCCAGGCCACCCGGAACCCGAACGCACCCGCCCCGGCGGCGTCCCAGCCATTGCCCGTCACGAAGCCGATCTGCGTCGCGGGGAGCCCGGTCGCGTCGACCGCGAGCTGGTACACGCTCGGATGCGGCTTGAACTGGCGCGCGGCGTCGACTGACAGATAGTGGTCCATCTGCGGGATCCGCCCGCTCACCCGACCGAGCGCTCGCGTCGAGGCGTTCGTGAGGACGCCCGTGACAAGGCCCGCCGCCCTGAGCTCCTGGACGGCGTTGCTGGCGCCGTCGACGAGCGGGAGGTCGATGAAGCTGTCGGCAACCTCGTCGAGCACGGACTCGTCGATCGTCCCAGCCACACCAAGCTCATGGAGAGTCGCCCGAAGGGCATCGCGCGTAACGACGTCGAAGTCGACCCATTGCTGCATGGCCGTGCGCAGCCACGACGCCTCGAGCTGCCGCGCCCGCCATCGGGCGGCGATCTCCGCACCACGGCCCGGCGAGAGCCGGTCGCAGGCCTCGTCGAGCGGCCCCAGGGACAACAGCGTGCCGAAGAGGTCGAAGAAGACCGCGTCGCTTCGTCGCGCAGCCGTCACGTCACGATGCCGGCACGCATCTCCTCGACGGCGCGGCGTGCCTCGTCGACCGAGCCCTCGTCCTCGATCGTGCTGATGTCGCCGGGGTCGCGGTCGAGCGCCACGGCCTTGAGGACGCGCCGCATGATCTTGCCGCTGCGGGTCTTCGGCAGCATCGCCACCACCGAGAGGTGGCCGATGACCGCCACCGGCCCGAGCTCGCGGCGGACGGTCTGGAGCAGCTCCCGGTGGAGCTCATCCGATGGCTCGTGCCCGGCCTTGAGCGCAACGAAGGCGTCGATCACCTCGCCGCGGAGCTCGTCGGGCACGCCGGTCACGCCCGCCTCCGCGACGGCCGGATGGCGCAGGAACGCCGTCTCGACCTCGATCGTCCCGAGCCGGTGGCCGGCAATCTTGATGATCTCGTCCGCGCGGCCGGCGAACCAGACATATCCGTCGGCGTCGACATGCGCCGCGTCACCGACGTAGTAGCCGCCAGGGGTCTTCTGCCAGTAATCGGCCACGTAGCGCTCGGGCTCGCCCCACAGCGTGGCGATCAGGCCCGGGAACGGCCGGTTGATTCGCATGATCCCCTTCTCCCCCACCCCGACGGGCCTGCCATCGTTGTCGACCACGTCCGCTTCGATCCCGGGCAGCGCGACCCCCGCCGAACCGGGCTTGATGGGGAGGAGCGAGTATCCGTACGGGTTGCCGAAGATCGGGCCGCCCGTCTCGGTCTGCCACATGTGGTCGATGACCGGCACGCGGTCCTCGAAGACGGTTTGCTGCAGCCACTCCCAGGCGGGCGCGTTGAGCACCTCGCCGGCGCAGAACACGCGCTCCAGCCGCCCCAGATCGTGCCCTCTCGGGATCGCCTCGCCGTAGCGCATCAGCAGCCGGACGGCGGTCGGCGAGGTGAAGACGCCGGTGACCCCTTCGCGCTCGATGATCGACCAGGGAGCGTGGGCGTCGGGGTGGTCCAGGGCGCCCTCGTAGGCGATCGTCGTGGCGCCGGCCATCAGCGGCGCGTAGACGATGTAGCTGTGGCCGACCACCCAGCCGATGTCCGACGTCGACCACCACATCTCGCCGGCCCGAAGCGCGAACACCCAGTCGCCCATCGAGGCGACATGGACGCCGTAGCCACCATGGGTGTGGACGGCGAGCTTCGGCTTCGCGGTCGTGCCCGAGGTTGCCAGGATGAACGCCGCGTCCTCCGCCAGGGTGTCCTCGGCGGCGCCCGAATGGCCATCGCCGGCCGCGAGGAGGGCGTCCCACGCCAGCTCCACGTCGCGCTGCGGACGGGACGCGTCGCCCCTCGTCAGGACCACGACGTGCTCGACATCGCTGGGTCCTGAGTCGATCGCGTCGTCGACGATCGACAGCAGGTCGACATCCTTGCCCCTGCGGTAGGTGAGGTCGGTCGTCAACACGAGCCGCGAGCCACTCGCCCGGATTCGGTCGCCGAGCGCGCCCGAGCCGAACCCGGCGAAGACGACGCAATGGATCGCCCCGATCCGGACCGTCGCCAGCATCGCGACGATCGCCTCGACCGAAGTCGGCATGTAGATCGTGAGGCGGTCGCCCTTGCCGATCCCCAGGCCGCGAAGGCCGGCGGCGACCCGCTCGACCTCGGCGAGGAGCTCGGCGTATGTCAGCGCGCGGCGCCCGCCGCGCTCGTCGAGCCCGATCAGTGCCTGGGTGTCGCCTCGACCTGCCGCGACGTGACGATCGAGCGCATTCACCGAGAGGTTCGTGTGACCGCCGGCGAACCAGGCGAAGCTCGAACCCTCGCGAAGCTCGAGCGCGTGTTCCGGTCGGCTCGTCCAATCGAGACGCTCCGCGGCCTCCAGCCAGAACGCTTCGGGGTCGCTGAGCGAGCGTTGGTACAGCTCGTCATAGCGCCTGCGCGCCTCGTCGGTCGTCGCGTCCCTCATCGACAGGAAGTATCGATCCGACGCGGCACGCCAGTCCAGCCGCGATGCCTACGTCAGGTCGACCGGACGCCGCGGGGCGCCATGTATCGTTGGTTCGGGCACCCGACAGACGGGACCATCGCGAGGAGGAGCTTGATGGAGGCGAGTACCGGACAGCGGAAACGGCTCCCGCCCCGCTGGTTCATCCGTGGCGCCTGGATGGTCCACCGGGCAATCCACCGGCTCAGTGGTGGGCGGCGCGGGCTGTCGCTCGCCAAGCCCGGGCGCTGGGGAACGATGCGGATCACGACCATCGGCCGCAAGACCGGGAAGACGCGCAGCGCGATCCTCGGCTACTACGAGGATGGTCCGAACCTGGTCACGATGGCGATGAACGGCTGGGGGGCGCCGGAGCCGGCGTGGTGGCTCAACCTGCAGGCTCAGCCGAACACCGAGGTCGAGCTCAAGAACGGCACGCGCGCCGTCCGTGCGCGGGCCGCCGAGGGCGAGGAGCGCGAGCGCCTCTGGGCGAGGTGGCGCGAGTTCGGCGACAACCCGGACGACTACGCGTATCGGCGACCGGGGCAGACCGCGGTTGTGGTGCTCGAGCCGGCTACCGAAGTCGACCCGTCGCCGATCCTCGCGACACCGGCCTGACGGCCCGGGTCAGGCCAGGGCGGGCCACTCCCCCGGCGGCAGGGTGACGCAGTCCGGCTGGGCACGGAGGATGGCTTCGGGGCCGCCGGGCGAATAGACCGCCAGCAGGTGCATCGGCTCAGGGCCGGTGTTCTCGGTGCCGTGATAGACGCCAGCGGGGATGTAGGCCATCTCGCCCGCGCGGACGTGGCGGAACATCGGCGTGCCCGCCTCGTCCTCGATCATCTGCTCCCCTTCCCCGGCCAGGTAGTAGAGGATCTCCTCCGACCCCGGGTGGTTGTGGCGCAGGTGGCCCTTGCCGGGCTGGAGGATGACCACGCCGGCGGCGATGCCAGAGCCCGTGACGCGGATCTCGGAGAGCCACTTGAGGACACCCCAGTCGAACACCATCGTTTCGACGTCTTCGGGAGCGACGAAGCGCCGATCGGCAGAGACCGTTTCCACCTGGCTCCCCTTTCGTCAGCGTGCATACGGTTGCGGGCATTCGTGCTGGGGTCGTTTGCTATCGTAGCCGCCCGATGACGACCGTTGTGCTCCTGGGAACGCTCGATACCAAGGGGGCGGAGTACGAGTTCGTCCGCCAGCGTCTCCTGGACCTCGGCTGCGGGGTCATCATGATCGACGCCGGCACGATGGGTCAGACCCGGTATCCGGCCGACATCGGGGCCGACGAGGTCGCCGCCGCTGCAGGCTTCGACCGTGCGGCACTCGCGGCGGCGAACGATCGCGGGGCGGCGATGGCGGCGATGAGCGAAGGCGCGGCGCGCGTCGTTGGGCGACTCAACGCGGAGGGCCGGCTGGACGGGATCCTTGCGCTTGGCGGGAGTGGCGGCGCCACACTCGGTTCGGCGGCGATGCGGGCGCTGCCCATCGGTGTCCCCAAGCTCATCGTGTCGACGATGGCCGCCGGCGACACCCGGCCGTACGTCGGCGAGAGCGACATCGCGATGCTCCACCCGGTGGTCGACATCGCCGGCATCAATCGGATCTCAACGTCGATCCTGGGTAATGCCGCAGCCGCCATCGCGGGCATGGCCGCGGACAGAGCGCGGCGAGCGCAAGACACCGTTGAGAGCGGTCGCCCGTTGATCGCAGCGACGATGTTCGGCGTCACCACACCGTGCGTCACCGTTGCCAGGGAGCGCCTCGAGGCGCTGGGCTACGAGGTGCTCGTCTTCCACGCCACGGGCAGCGGCGGTCGGGCGATGGAGGCCCTCATCCGATCCGGATCGATCGACGGTGTCCTCGACGTCACGACGACGGAGCTCGCGGATGAGATCGGCGGTGGCGTCCTGTCTGCCGGGCCCGATCGGCTCGAGGCCGCGGGAGCTGCAGGGATCCCACAGGTCGTGTCGGTCGGGGCGCTCGACATGATCAATTTCGGTCCGCTCGACACCGTCCCCGAGCGGTATCGATCGCGGCTGCTCCATGTCCACAACGCGAGCGTCACGTTGATGCGGACGACGCCGGATGAGAACGCGCAGCTCGGCAGCTTGATCGCTCAGAAGGTCAGTCAGGCGAAGGGCCCGGTCAGCGTGTTCATCCCAACAGCGGGCGTCTCGATGATCGATACGCCCGGTCAGCCCTTCCACGATCCAGTGGCAGACCGGGCGCTCTTCGATGCGCTCCGCGCTGGCCTTCGTCCGGACATCGAGTGCGTGGACCTCCCGGTCAACATCAACGATCCGTCGTTCGGCGTGGCGATGGCGGATCGGCTCCACGCGCTCATGGTCGCGAACGGTGCGCGCCAGATGGCCACCACGACTCCGGTCGCCACGTGACCGGCGCGGAGGCCCGGCGGCGGCTGCGCAAGACGGTCGCGGCGGGCGAGATCGTGATCGGAGCTGGCGCCGGGACCGGCCTGTCGGCGAAGTGCGCCGAGGCGGGCGGTGCCGACCTGATCATCATCTACAACTCGGGTCGATTCCGGATGGCCGGCCGCGGCTCGCTGGCCGGGCTCATGCCGTACGGCGACGCGAACGCCATCGTCGTGGACATGGCGCGCGAGGTCCTGCCCGTGGTTCGGGACACGCCCGTGCTTGCCGGCGTCTGCGGAACGGACCCGTTCCGGAGCATGCCCCGATTCCTCGACGAGCTGCGCGCCATGGGATTCGCGGGCGTCCAGAACTTCCCGACCGTCGGGCTGGTCGACGGCCTGTTCCGCCAGGGCCTCGAGGAAACCGGCATGGGCTACGACGTCGAGGTCGAGATGGTCCGAACCGCCAGCGGGCTGGACATGCTGACCGCGGTCTACTGCCTGACCGAGGACGAAACCAGGGCGATGGCCGGCGCGGGGGCCGACGTGATCGTCGCCCACATGGGCCTGACGGTGAAGGGCACGATCGGCGCGCAAACGGCGATGTCCCTCGACGACGCCGTGGAGCGGGTCCAGGTGATCCGGGACGCTGCTGCTTCCGTCAACCCGGACGTGATCGTCCTCTGCCATGGTGGCCCGATTGCGGAGCCGGCGGACGCTCGGTACGTGCTGGAGCGGACAACCGGTGTCGCCGGGTTCTTCGGGGCATCCAGCATGGAGCGGCTGCCGTCAGAGACCGCGATCACGGATCGAGTTCGCGAATTCAAGGGGATCGTCGCTACCCGCGGCTAGTCTCCCTGCGCGAACCAGTCGAGGACGCGCATCGCCCGGAGCGTATTCCATCGGCTGGGCTCGCCCTCGCCGTCCTCCATCTCGAAGTGGGCCTCGCCGGCGTGAACGTTCTGGAGCGGCCACCGGCCATCGGGATCCCGATTGGCCTCGACGGCCCCGATCGCCTCGGTGACGCGCTCGTCGTGCTTGACCGCGGCGGCACGCAGGTGCTCCAGCCCGCGTAGAACGTCGTAGAAATACCAATGCGGGAACGAGAACTGGAGCCAGCTGGGGTCGATCACCTCTCCGGTCGACTTCCGACGAAACAGCCGGCGCTCGAGCATGTACTCCTCGCCGCGGCGGCGCGCCGCGCGCACCTCGGCCGAGCCGCCGGATCGCCCGCTCGTGCTCGAGCAGGCCCTCGACGACGTTGATCGTCGTCCCGAACGACGACACCGTCGCGCCGTTCTCGACCTCGCAGTTCCAGCCGCCGTCAGGGAGCTGCTCACCGAGGAGCCGGTCGACGAGTGACGTCATGTCCACACCGAAGTACGCGCCGGTTGCCACGACGTTGCCGTTGATGCACGGCTCGACCTCGCCCTCGAAGAACCGGTTGTCGGCCCACGGGGTCTCGAATGTCGGGATCCCGCCAGGTGACGTGCTCTCGGACGAGATCGACGGCCCGCCGGGCCTGCTCGCTGTCGGGATCGAGCCCGAACCGACGCAGGAGCTCCAGAACGTGGAACGTGTCCGTCCAGTCCTGTGACCAGGGCCTGCCGCCCCACCGGCCGTCCGGCGCCTGGAGTGCGAGCAGCCGGGCGCCCCAGCCCTCGGTTGCGATCCGTGCCCGCTCGGCGGCGATGACGTCTGCCTGCTCGTGGGTCAGGTCGCGCATCACCTGCCAGCGGATCGAGGGATCGGAGTCGAGCAACCAATCGATGACGGTCATGTCCCTCCTGTTGGCCGCCTCGGCCGCTTTGACGCGCGGTAGCTGACGGCGCTCTGGCTAGCCGGGGATGACTCTCCGTCAGCCCTTCGGGCGTTCACGGATGACGCGTTGCGGTTGCTTCTCGAGTTCGAGGCCCTTGTAGGCCGCCTGGCGGACAAGGCCGTCGCCGGTCCAGCCGGCGAACTCGGCGCGGATGACGAGCTCCGGGCGGAGCCATTGGGCGTTGCGCGCGGCGGCTTTGGGGAGCGGTGTCGCGAACGGTGGCTCGGCGGCGGCGAGCGGCGCAACGGCGGCCAATAACTCCGCTCGGTTGTCGTTCGTGAAGCCGGCGCCGATCTTGCCGGCGTAGCGCAGCGCGCCGTCCTCGTAGACGCCAACGAGGAGCGCGCCGAGCTCGATGGCCTTGCCGGTGCCCGTCACCCAGCCACCGACGACAAGCTCCTGCTCGGGACGGATCTTGATCTTCTGCCACGCCATGGAGCGGGCGCCGGGCACGTACGGCGCGTTGCGGTCCTTGGCCATGACGCCCTCGAGGCCTCGCACCCGGGCAGCCTCGAAGAACGCGATCCCGTCGCCCTCGATGTGCTCGCTCAAGCGCACGCGCGGGTCTGGGCGGAGCACGTCCGCGAGGAGTCGGCGGCGCTCCTCCAGCGGCGAATCGAGGAGCGACCGGCCGTCGAGGTGGAGCAGGTCGAAGACCTCGTAGACGAACGGCGTGGGCTCGGCGGCCACTCCCCTCCCCTTGATCCGAGCCTGGAGCAGCGCGAAGTCGGGTTCGCCCCGCTCGTCGAGTGCGATGACCTCGCCGTCGACGATCGCGTCGTTGGCGGCGATCCACGTCGGCGGCTCAAGGAATGGGCCGAAGTACCACTGTGCCGCATCCTTCTCGCCGCGGGTCCACAGCCGGACTCCCCCACCGTCGACGACCGCCTCGACCCGGAAGCCGTCCCACTTGACCTCGAACAGCCAGTCGGGGTTGTCGAATGGCCCGCCGACGAGCGTCGCGAGCATCGGTGGGATGAACGTGGGCGCCGCGCCGGTTCTGGCCATCGGACCTGAATGCTGACATGCTGGCGGGGTCCTCGGTCGCGCCGTCGAACCCCGCCGTCCCAGTCGCTGTCTGAGGGTCAGCGGCCCGAGGTCAGTGCCTCCTTCGCGGCGGTGGCCTCGCGGTCGATCTCTGCGGCGATCTGCTTGTCGATCGCCTGGTCGACGATCCGGTCGGCCTTGGCGAGCGCCGCGCGGATCTCGACGACGGCGGTGTCCTCGACGAGTGCGACGATTCCCGAGGTATTCGGCTTCATCGTGCCGGCCAGTTCATCGGCGAGGCCCTTGCGGTTGAACACGTTGCGCGCCTTGCCTAGCGCGGCTCCGGCGGTCCCGAGAGCCACGGCGCTGCCGATGATCGACGGCGGGAAGATGACGCCGAGAATGGCTCCGCCGACGACGCCCCACTTGAGGCCGGTCTTCGTGCTGTGCTCCGTGACCTTGCCCAGGTGGATCTTGCCCTCGGCGTCGCAACTGGCGATGACGACTCCATCGATCTTGAGCGGACTGCGTCGCTCGATCTCCTGGAGCTGCTCGTAGGCCGTCTGGGCGTCCTCCATCGTGGGGAACTGGGCCACGATGAGCGAGTGGGCCCCGTCCGTCACCAAGCCGATGATGACTTCCGGATCCGTCGATTCGCTCGTGGCGGTCGCCGTGGACTGGTCGGACGACTGCTGATCCGTCATGACCCCCTCCTTCGGGATGTGTGGTTGGTCGGCTCGAATAGGCTACACACTCGCCGGAAATTTGGGAACTTGGTTACGTCGACGGAGCGGCAGTAGGCTTCCGGCATGACGGACGCGCTCCGGGTGATCCTCGAAATCGGCAAGAAGCGCAAGGTCGTGGCGGGTGCCATGGACTGGCCCGGACTCGATCGCTGGGGGACCTCGGAGGACGACGCACTCGGCAAACTGGCCGCCTACGTCCCTCGATACGCCGGGGTCGCGGATCGGGCCGGCCTGGGGAGCGCCTACTCGCGGGCGCGTGACATGGATGTGGTCGAACGCGTACCCGGATCGAGCTCGACCGACTTCTGGGGCATCGCTCACGTGCCGTCGCAGATCGAGGCCGAGGTGCTCGCAGCGGCCGATCTGGAACGGCGGCTCGAACTCCTGCAAGCCTGCTGGGCCTACTTCGACGACGTCACGGCCCGCGTCGCCGCCGAGCTCCGGCCGGGGCCTCGGAGCGCCGGGCGCAGTCGCGAGCAGATCATCCGCCACGTGTACACCAACGAGCCCGAGCAGTTCTCGCGCAAGGTCGAAGTGCGAACACCCTTCGACGACGTCATGACCCCGGTCGGCCTCGCCAGGCACCGGCAGGCGTACCTCGATGCGATCCGCGCCTACAACGCCGAAGGCAAGCCGGCGCGGACCTGGCCGATCCAGTTTCTCGTCCGCCGAACCGCGCACCACGTGATGGATCATGGGTGGGAAATGGAGGACCGCGACCTCTCGGGATCGACCTCGTCGCGTCCGCAGCGCAACTCGGCGACCCGGTCGATCGTTGCATCGCGGTCCATCGCTCCCGACGGGATCTGGCAGGCTCGACGGTACGAGGCGAGCGGCTCCAGGCTCTCCGGTATTCGACACGCTGCGAGTGGGTAACCTTGTGGCGGCATGACGACGAGACGCGCGGCGTGGCGGCGGTCCGATGAGGTCGAGACCGACGAGCACTGCACCCTGACCATCCGCGACAGCGGGCTCTCGCTCGTTGGCACGGTCCTCGGCGCTGAGGGTGGCCTGCCGGTGCGTGTCGAGTACCGGGTCCTCGCCGATCGCGCGGGGATGACGACCGCCGTTCACGTCCGCGACCTGCGCGGCTTCGAGACGCGAACGATCGCCCTTGAGCGCACGGCCAAGGGCAGCTGGACGGTGGACGGCGCGGCCGCGCGAGGGCTCCGGGGATGCACGGACATCGACCTCGGCTGCAGCCCGTCCACGAATACCCTGCCGATCCGGCGCATCCGCCTGGCGGCCGGAACGTCGCAGACGATCCAGGCCGCCTGGGTCAGGTTCCCGGAACTCACCGTGATCAAGGCCGCCCAGACCTACACCCGCCTCGACGAGTTCACGTACCGCTACGCGAGCGGGACATTCGAGGCCGAGCTGACCGTCGACGACGACGGGCTCGTGACCGCGTATGCGGATTGGCGGCGGACCGGCTACGCGATCGGGCCAGACGACACAGACCCGCTCGACGCTCGCCGGTAGGTCAGTCAGCGGCCCGCACGGACCGGGGCGCCGAGGAATTCGGCGAGGACCGGCGTCATGGTCGCCACGTCCCATTGGTGGTCCGTGGCCGGGATCCTTCGGAGCTGGGCATTCGGGAGCGCGCGGACGATCGAATCGGCCGCGACCGGCATGATCGGGAGCGTATCCTCGCCGACCAGTACGAGCGTTGGCTGCTTGACGGTCGCCCAGAGCTCCGCGCGCGGCGCGGACTGGCTCCAGGCCAGGGACTCCGAGTCGGCCTCGAGGGTGGGTGCGATCGCGCACATGAGCGGCCAGGCCTCGCTCTGGCGCGAGCCTTCGACCCACTCGGGCGGCATGTCATGCATGAAGTACTCGACGACCCGCTCGTTGTCGCCGGCGGCGATCCGCTCGCGGAGGCCGGCCAGGAACTCGGCACCCTCCGTCCCGAGCTCCTCGTCGAGCGGGACTTCCCACAGGGCGAGCTTCGTGACCTCCAGGCCGGCGGCCGCGGCCGCGAGCGCGATGGAGCCGCCCGAGGAGCTGCCGTACAGCGAGGCCTCGCCGCCGCTGGCATCGATGAGGGCGTAGATGTCCTCGACCTCCCGCGCCAGCGTGAACGGCCCGGTCGCCACCGACTCTCCCCTACCCCGCCGGTCGTAATTGATGACGGTGAAGCCCTGTGTCGCGAGCTGACGGGCCATTTCGGTCGTCGTGGGGTCGAACGAACGGTATTGGAACGCCCCGCCGACAAGGATGACGGCCGCGCCGTCGCCGAGGGTGTCGTAGGCGATTCGAGTGCCGTCGCCGGAGGTAACGAAGTCGGACATGGTGTCGGGTCTCCAAAATCGGGCTGTGTCGATCTTACGACCCAATCGACTTCTGAAACTCGTCGCCGCTGGCGGACACGATCGAGGCCCCGCCATCCGACGGGGCCTCAGCCGTGCGTGGGTGGGTTCGGGTCAGCCGGCGAAGGCCGCCGCCCAGTCGGCCGCCGTTGCGGCGTCGTAGTCGAGGGTGTAGCCGCACGCGTTGATCGTCGAGCCGGCCGCGGTCACGAGGTAGCGCCCGCCGACCTCGAAGTCGGGCAGCGGGCCGACGAGTGCGGGGTCGACCTGCGGCGCCGTCAGCGTGACGCTGCCGTCGACGCCCTTCCAGCCGTCGTTGACGTCGAACGTCACCTGGTCGCCATTGACGGCGGTGACGGTGCCGTCGAAGACGATGTCGAATGTGGGCAGGTTCGCCGGGTCGTAGACGAGGCACGATGCCACGCCGCCGCCCGCGGCCGGGTTCTCGGTCGGGGTTGGGTTGGCGGCGATCGGGCCCTGTGCCGGGGCGCCGAAGCCGAAGCCGGAACCGAGGGCGATCGCGAGCGCGAGCGCGCCCGCCGCGGCAAGACCGCCGAGCAGGGCCAGGGGGCGGCGGCTCGGATCGGCGGTGGAAGTGTGCTGGATGTCGGTCACGATGTGCTCCTGGATCCTCGCCGACACGCGGGCGAGACTCGCGTCGGGCACCTCGTCCGCACGGATCGGATCGGCGGCGCGGAGCCGGTCGATCGGATCGGATCCGTTCGGCACGCTCACTTCGCCACTCCTTTCCATGCGGCACCGTTGGTGCCCTTCACATCAGCCGATGTCCGGCTCGGATCCAGATCTTTCAGGTCATCGTCCCCCGACTCTCGGGAGAGGGCGTCCGCGAAGCGCGTCCGCGCGCGATGGAGTCGGATGTACACGGCGTTCGGGGTGATCCCGAGAACCGCAGCGATCTGCTGGTTCCCCAGCTCCTCCCACGCGACGAGTCGCAGGAGCTCCTGGTCGGCGGGCGACAGGGAGGCCAGGGCGGCGAAGGCTGGTCCGTCGCGGTCCTCGCCGGCGCGGATCGGGGTCGCGACGTCCTCCACGCGCAGCAGCGCCGCCAGGCGCTCTCGCCGACCGTTGCCGCGGCGATGGTTTGCCAGGACTCGTCTGGCGACGGCGTAGAGCCATGGGAGCGGCTCCGCGGCCGGGACGGTGTCGATCTTGCGCCAGGCGATCGTGAACGTTTCGGCAGCGACATCCTCCGCGTCGGCGAGGCTTCGGGTGCGACGCATCGCGTACGCGAGGACGTGCCGCTGATGCGCCGCGAACAGCGCGTCGAAGCGGGCGAGCCGGGATGTCGATGTTGAGGTGTCGGTCACCGTCTCGGGACGAGCCAAGGCGTCCCGAGGTTCCGCATCAGCCGCCCTCGGCCTCGCTGAACGAGAGAACGTCCTCCAGCGTGGCCACCAGCAAGTCCGCGTGCTCGCGCCCGAACACGAGGGGCGGCCGGATCTTGAGCGTGTTGCCGTGGCGGCCGGTCGTGCCGATCAGGACGCCGTTCTGGCGCATCCCCTCGACGATCTCCTTGGTCGTCGCCGGATCGGGCTCGGTCGTTCCAGGGTGGACGATCTCGACGCCGATCGCGAGGCCGATCGCCCGGACCTCGCCGATCACCGGCGTGCGGACGGCGACCTCGCGCAGGCGGCCCGCCAGGTACTCCCCGACGTCGGCGGCGTGCTCGATGATCCGCTCGTCGTCGATGACCTCGAGAACCGCGAGCGCGGCAGCCATCGCGACCGGGTTGCCGCCGAACGTGCTGAAGAACTCGCCATCGGGCGAGAATCGCTCGGCGAGGTCGCGGCGGGTGATGACCGCGGCGACCGGGTGGCCGTTGCCCATCGGCTTGCCGAGGGTGACGATGTCGGGCTCGATTCCCAGGCGCTGGTAGGACCACATCGCGGCGCCGGTCCGGCCGTGGCCGCCCTGGACCTCGTCGGCGATCCACAGGGCGCCGGCGTTGCGCGTGTGCCGGACGAGCTGCTGGGCGAGAGCGGGCTCGATGCCGATGATCCCGTCGCTCGTCAGCACGCCGTCGAGAATCGCCGCCGCCGGCCGGTGATTGCTCGCCGTCGAGCTCCCGGAGGGCTGCCTCGAATTCCTCGAGGCTGCCGTCGAAGCCGCGGAGCGCGTCGGGCGGGCGCCAGGTGCGGACGTGCTCGGGCCCGGGCCGACTCCCCCACTCCTCCGGCGTCAGGTCGGTGATCGCGTCCGTGATGCCGTGGTAGGCGAAGTCGGTCGCGATCCCGCCGTCGACACCCGTGACGGCGCGGGCGATCCGCCAGGCGACGTCGTTCGCCTCCGAGCCCGAGTTGACGAACATCACGACGTCCAGCGCGCCGCCGGTCGAGGCGGTGAGCCGCTCGGCGACCTCGAGCGCCGTCTCGTGGAGGTAGCGCATGTTCGTGTTCAGGCGTCGAGCCTGGCGGACGATCGCCTCGACGACCCGCGGATGCCCGTGGCCGACGACCGGGACGTTGTTGTACGCGTCGAGGTAGCGGCGGCCGTCGGCGTCGATCAGCCACGCGCCGTCGCCGCGGACGAGGTGCAGCGGCTCGCGGTAGAAGAGGCCGGTCATGGCCGGGCCGATGGCCCGGGCGCGGCGTTCTGCGAGGGCCGGAACCGTCCACCCCGTCCCCGGCTCGCGCCCGCCGAGACGCCGCGCGACCTCGTCCCAGCCAACCGACTCGAGCTGACGGAGGACCGACGCGCCCAGTTCGCGGACGCCGGGCTGGAGCGACTCGGGGTCCTCGTAGAGCGCGCCCCGCGAGGCCGGCACGACGACGGCCGCGCACATCCGCGCGGCGAGGAGCTCGCCGAGGATCGCCCGCTCCCCCGGCTCGAGCGGGGTCACCTTCTCGTAGCCGTCGAGCGCGAGACGAGCGGCTCGGAAGAAGTCGTCGCCCTCGCGGCCGTCGACGACCGTCTCGAGGACGGCGGCGAGATCGACGACGAGCGCCGACCAGCTCGCATCGCCGAAGTCGATGATCCCGGTGACCTGGCCGTCGTCGTCGACGAGGACGTTCGAGGCGCACAGGTCGGTGTGGACGATCTGGGCGCGGAGGCTCGGCCAGACGGGCGCAACCGCGAGCTCATACCGGTCGAGGGCCGCCGCGACGAGCTCCCGGATCTCGGGGTCGCGCACGGCGCCGAGCATCGGCCGGAGACGGAGCGCGTGCTGGACGTCCCAGAGCATCACCCGGGCCGCCGACGGGTGCCAGAACCCGCGCAGCGCCCGACCGACGCGCGCGGCCATCGTCCCCCAATCGCGAACCGCCTCGTCGCTGAGAGTTGCGCCTTGCACCGACGCCCGACCGGGCAGTCGGTCGTACATCCGGACGTGGTGGGTGCCATCCGGTCCCTGCGTCGGCGCCCGGTACGCGGCCGGGTCATCCGGCTGGTATGGCGTGCCGGGCACGAGCCACGGAAGCGCGACCGGGATCTCCGGGTCGACGAGGGCCACGCGCTGGGCTGCGAGCGCCTCCATGTCGAGCCGCGCCGGGTCCTCTGCGGCGTTCGAGAGCTTCAGGACGGCCGGTCGGTCGCCGTCGATCAGGAACGTCTGGTCGCGTTCGCTCGCGACGGATCTGGCCACTCCGTCAACACCGAACAGGTCGCGCGCGAGGGCCGCCGCTTCGTCCTCCGTGAAGGTCGGCGGCGCGGCGGTCAGGACGTCGTCGACGGCGGCATCGGTCACGCCGTCAGACTACCCGCCCGGGCTGAACTCCATTGACTTGAAGTTCAGCGAAAGCGTGGCCATGTCGGAGCCGAGCTGGAAGCTCGAGAAGACGACGCTATGCAGCGTGAATTTCGACTTGGTGCCGATCGTGACCGTGATCGTCTCGAATTCACGGCCCTTGGCCACGGCCTCGGCGATCCGCGGATCGAGGCTCTCCATGGAGATCGTCACGACGACTTCGCCGGCCGTGCTGTCAGGCTCACGCGGCCGACCGATCTGTTGGGAGAACGAGAGGATCGGCATCGCCAGCTTCATCTCGGGGATCGTCATCGTGCCGCTGGCCGTCGTCGGGCCATCGTTGGCAGGCTCGGCCCCGGGCGCCTGATCGGCCGGCTGTCGTTGTAGCTCGAGAAGCTGCGCGACGGCGCGGTTGCCGACGCTCCCCTGCAGGTCAAGGATCGAAGCCGCTTCGGGGCTCTCGCGCCGCTCGCGCCTGGGCGCCGGCGACAGCTCTCTATCCGCGTCGTCGTCCCTTCGCAGGTGTCGTCGATCGTTCACCCGTGACTCCTCTCAGCGATGGCAACGTGCGCGCGCAGGGCGGTAGTGTCAAGGGCTGGACGTGCATGATTTACGCTCAACCAATGAGTCCTGAATCACTGCCGATCGGCGGGTCCGAACGGACATGACCTTCAATGTCGCCGCCGAGGCCTACGACCGCTTCATGGGCGCCTGGTCTCGCGGCCTCTCCGCTCCACTCGCAGACCTTGCCGACATCGTGCCCGGAGATCGCGTACTCGATGTCGGCTGTGGACCCGGAAACCTCACCGCGGAGCTCGTTGCTCGACTTGGAGCTGACGCTGTCGCCGCCGTCGATCCGTCCGAACCGTTCGTTGCTGCGGCGAAGGCGCGCCATCCAGGCGTCGACGTGCGGCAGGCGTCCGCCGAGGCACTCCCATACCCTGATCAGTCGTTCGACTCCGCGCTCGCCCAGCTCGTCGTCCACTTCATGACTGACCCCATCGCGGGTGCGCGAGAGATGGGCCGCGTAACGCGGGCCGGCGGCGTCGTCGCGGCCTGCGTCTGGGACTACGCGGGCGGCCGGGGTCCGCTCGGGCCGTTCTGGGAGGTGGCTCGGGACCTCGATCCGACGGTCATCGACGAGTCGAGGCTCGCCGGTGCCCGCCAGGGCCACCTGGTCGAACTGTTCGAGTCGGCGGAACTCCGAGACGTCGAGGAGTCCGAGCTGTCCGTCGGTCGCAACTTCGCAGGCTTCGACGACTGGTGGGAGCCGTTCACGGCAGGGGTCGGCCCCGCCGGCGCCTACGTCGCCGGGCTGGAGGCGGATCGGCAGGTCGAGCTTCGCGAGCGATGTCGGTTGCTACTGCCCCGCGACTCGTTCACCCTCACGGCGGTAGCCTGGGCGGCCAGAGGCGTCGTCTAGGCCACCAGGCGCTTGTACCGGATCCGGCGCGGCTGGTCGGCTGCCGTGCCGAGCTCCTTGTGGCGGAACGCCTCGTAGTCACTGACATTGCCCTCGAACCAGCGGACCTGGCTGTCGCCCTCGAAGGCGAGGATGTGGGTCGCGATCCGGTCGAGGAACCAGCGATCGTGGCTGATGACGACAACGCAGCCGGGGAATGACTCGAGGCCAGCCTCGAGCGCCCGCAGCGTGTCGACGTCGAGGTCGTTCGTCGGCTCGTCGAGAAGCAGGACGTTGCCGCCCGTCTGGAGGAGCTTCGCGAGGTGGACGCGGTTCCGCTCGCCGCCGGACAGCGTTCCGACGAGCTTCTGCTGGTCGGTGCCGCGGAAGTTGAAGCTCGACACGTAGGCTCGGGCCGGGATCTCGCGGTTGCCGACCTTGACCGCCTCGACGCCGTCGGTGATCTCCTGGAAGACCGACTTGTCCGGCCGGAGCTCGTCGCGGTCCTGGTCGACGTAGCTGAGCTGGACCGTATCGCCGATCTCGATCGACCCGCCGTCGGGCTGCTCCTGGCCGACGAGCATCCGGAAGAGCGTCGTCTTGCCCGCTCCGTTCGGGCCGATGATCCCGACGATGCCGGATCGCGGCAGCGAGAACGTCAGGTCCTCGATCAGCAGCCGATCGCCGTAGCCCTTCCGCAGGTTCTGTACCTCGATGACCTGGTCGCCCAGGCGCGGGCCGGGCGGGATCGCGATCTCGAGTTCGCGGGTCGTGTCCTTCGAATCATTCGCCTCGGCGAGCAACTTCTCGTAGGCCGACAGCCGCGCCTTGCCCTTCGCCTGCCGGGCTTTCGCGCCCATCCGGACCCACTCGAGCTCCCGTGCGAGCGTGCGCTGGCGGGCGTCGACCTGCTTCTGCTCGCGCCCGAGACGCTCGAGCTTCTGTTCGAGCCAGCTCGAGTAGTTCCCCGAGAACGGCACTCCCCTCCCGCGGTCGAGCTCCAGGATCCATTTCGCGACGTTGTCGAGGAAGTAGCGATCGTGGGTGACGGCGACGACGGTCCCGGCGTACTCGTCGAGGAAGCGCTCGAGCCACTCGACAGATTCGGCGTCGAGATGGTTCGTCGGCTCGTCGAGGAGGAGCAGATCGGGGTGCTGGAGCAGGAGCCGTGCGAGTGCGACCCGCCGCTTCTCGCCGCCGGACAGAGTCGTGACGTCCGACTCGTCCGGCGGGCAGCGCAACGCCTCCATCGCGATCTCGACGTTCCGCTCGACGTTCCAGGCGTCGGCGGCATTGATCCTGTCCTCGAGGGAGCTCTGCTCGACGCCGATCGCGTCGTAGTCGGCGTCCGGGTCGGACCACTTCGCCATCACGGCGTTGTACTGGTCGATCAGCGCCTGGACCTCGCTCGACGCCATCCATGACGTTGCCCTTCACGTCCTTGGCGGGATCGAGCTGAGGCTCCTGGCTCAGGAAACCGACGGTGAAGCCCGGCGTCAACCGGGCCTCGCCGTTGAACCCGTCGTCGAGTCCCGCCATGATCCGGAGGAGGCTCGACTTCCCGGCCCCATTCGGGCCGATGACGCCGATCTTGGCGCCCGGATAGAACGAGATCGAGATGTCCTCGAGCACGGTCCGGTCGGGCGGGTAGTGTCGGGCGAGCTTGTAGGTGCTGTAGATGAACTCGGCTGGCATCGGGCCAAGGTTACCGGTTGCGGGCGATCAGCCGGCCACGATCCTTCGCCCTAGCCGGTCGGCTTCTCCCAGACCGAGACGTGTTGGCGGCTTTCGCTCGTGAACGGCTCGCGATTCCAGCCGGCCCAGCGCTCCCGGAGCTCGAGGCCGGCGAGCATCGCCATCAGGTCGAGCTCGGCCGGCCAGACGTAGCGGAACGGCCCGGACGACTTCTCGACGGCATCGCCACGGACCTCGAAGTGGTGCGAAATCAGGCCCTGGTTCACGACGTCGTACTCGTCGATCCCCCAGTGCGTCTCGCTGCCGTCGAAGACGACGAACCGTTCGCCCGGCGGCAGGCGCCGAAGGTCGGGCACGCCGACCTCGATGACGAAGGTTCCGCCGGGCTCGAGATGCGCGGCAACGTTCTGGAAGCAGGCCACCTGGCCCGCCTGGGTCGTCAGGTTCATGATCGTGTTGTAGACGAGGTAGGCGAGGCGGAACGTCCCATCGACCTTCGTCGTCGAGAAGTCGCCGATCGTGATGCCGATCCCCTCCGCTCCCGGCTTCGCGCGCAGCCGGTCGGTCATGGCCCGCGAGAGGTCGATCCCGTGGACCTCGACGCCGCGGGCAGCCAGCGGCAGGGCGATCCGCCCGGTCCCGATCCCGAGCTCGAGCGCGCGCCCGTCACCAACGAGCGCGGCGAGGAAGTCGACGGCCGGGCCGACGACGGCCGGGTCGAACATCCTGTCCGAGGGATCGTCGTATGTCGCCGCGACGCGTTCGCCGAAGTAGCCGTCCTCGTCGCTCATCCGGCCCTGATCGTATCGGGTTCATCACGCGTGCGACGAGATGGGCCGAAGACGCGATCGAGTCACGATACTCGCGCGGGCTGGAGCATCGAGGCACCCGGACCGACTGCACTGCCCGGCCTCGACTGCGGAGGGCGCAGCAATGATCAACACCTTCGACGGGCGAGCTCATCGACGTCCTTTAGTCGACTGATGACGACCCTGGAATTGATCAGCACGGCATTCGCTGGCGTTGCTCTTGTCGTGTCGCTCATCGTCTTCTTCGATAATCGTGTCCGAGAGTTGCGAGCGGCTCGGCTTGCCCGCCAGCCGGCGCTTGTGTTTGCGTGGGATCCCTCCTCGGCGACCTGGCTGCTCCGCAACATCGGCAACGGACCAGCGCTCGACGTGGTCATCGCCCAGCGAACCGAGGGCACCTGGTCCCACCCGCTCCGTATGCCCGAAATGCCGGTTGACGGCCGGGAGACGGTTCCGCGTCGGTGGGTCGAGAAATGGTCCGAAAACCCGGGCCTGGGGGCGAGGTACCGGAGCATCACCGGCGAGCAGTACGCAACGCGTACGCAGGATGACGTCTCGGAGGTCACGACCGGCGAGGACGTCCTGCCCGTGGACGGCTCGGCGATCGAGCCGCACTGGCAATACCGGTCGGGAGCATCGTCCCCTACCTAAGGCGCGACGTGGCGTCCCTGGGACGTAAACTCGCGTAGCACATGTCGATCCGACTGTTCTACGACAAATGGCCGCAGTACAACCGGCGCCTGACGGAAATCGTCGGTGCGATGTCCGACGAGCAGCTGGCGATCCGGCCCTCGTCCGACCGCTGGCCGATCTGGGCGACCGTCGGGCACACGGCCGGCACCCGTGTCTACTGGCTGTGTTCCGTTCTGGGTGAGCCCGGTGCGGACAAGACGCCGTTCACCGACCCGAATGGCGATGGCTGGGAGGACGACCTCGACCACCCGAGAACCGCCGCCGAGCTCGTCGAGGCCCTCGACACGACGTGGGCGATCATCGATCGCTGCCTGGATCGCTGGACGCCCGCGATGCTCGAGGAGACCGTCGAGCGGTTCTACGGCGACGAACGCCAGGTCCATTCACGCGCGTCGATCGTGCAACGGATCCTGACGCACGAGGCGTACCACTGCGGCGAGCTGTCGCAGACCCTCGGAATCGCTGATCTGCCGCAGATCGACCTCTGGCGCCCGGACTGACCGCGACGCCGGCGCTGGACCCGCACCGATATGCTGCGTCCGGCATGGCACATCGACTGGTCGTAGCGCTCCTCGTCGTTCTCCTCGCAGGCTGCTCCGGCAGCACGCCTGCTCAATCGGGGAGTCCGGGCCCATCGGCCACATCGGCGAGTACGCCGACGCCGACGCCGACGCCGACCCCCACCGAGCCCACGGCAAGCCCGTCGGACGATCTCGTGGTCGGTGGCGATCGACCGGTGACCGTCCACGTTCCCGTCTCGTACTCCGCAGCCAAGCCGGCCCCGTTGCTCATCATGCTGCACGGGTACGGATCGTCCGGACTGGAACACGAAGACTATTTCCATCTCGGGTCAGCGGCGGACGCACGAGGCGTGATCTACGCTCATCCCGACGGGACGATGGACAGCGACGGCGCTCCCTTCTGGAACGCCACCGACGCGTGTTGTGACTTCGATGGGACGGGAGTCGACGACTCCGACTACCTCAGCGCCCTGGTGGCGTCCATCAAGGCGACCGTGAACGTGGATCCGAAGCAGGTCTTTTTCATCGGTCACTCGAACGGCGGGTTCATGTCGTACCGGATGGCGTGCGATCACGCTGACCTTGTCGCCGGGATCGTCAGCCTGGCCGGCACTACGTTCGCGGAGCCAGCTGACTGCCGGCCAAGCGAGCCGGTCGCGATCCTCCAGATCCATGGCACGGACGATGACACCATTCTCTACGCCGGCGGCAGGATCACCGGAATCGGGGCATCGGGCGATCCGATGAAGCCGTTCCCCGGCGCGCTGGACACGGTCAATGCATGGGCCACCTACGATGGGTGTTCCGGAACCGTGTCCGACCTGCCCGGGGCCGTCGATGTCGACGCAATCATCGACGGCGCCGACGGCCCGGCCGAGTCCACGATCAAGGCCGCGACCGGTTGCCGGGACGGCGGTCATGTCGAGCTGTGGACGATCCCAGAAGGCGGCCACGGTCCGCCCTTGGCGGCCACGTTCGCCGATGAGGTGCTCGACTTCTTCCTTGCCCATCCGAAGCCTTAAGCGCCTAATTCGGCCTCCGGACGATGTGGGCGAGCCAGGCGTGGAGACGCTGATATTCCCGCCAGATTCCCGTCCTACGGGTAGTACGAAACGGCTGAACGCCGGGAAGGGGTCCGCGCGGCCAGGCCACGCACGACCGATGGGTAGCAGCCGACTCGCGGCCTGTTAGTGCCCGCAGCACGGGCAGTAGGGCGTGTTCCGTTGGCTACTACCCGTGTCACGGGAATCTGGGGATGAGCGGCCCCGCCCCCTCCGGTCACACTTCGGCGACATCGCCGGCGTGGACGATGTTGTCGAACTCCCGCCACAGGATCGCCACGAGCAGCGCGGAGCCCACGAATCCAAACCAGAACGGGGCCGTGATCCCGAAGGTCCTGGCGAGCAGGCCGCCGAGCGGAGCCCCGATCACCAGCCCGCCCACGATCGCGACGCGGTACACCCCGGTCACCCGCCCGAGCAGCGCGTCGGGTACTGCGCGTTGCCGCACGACCGTCGACGTCGTGCCCCAGACGAAGGCGTGCGCCCCGAATACGACCATCGTGATCAGCGCGATCGCTGCGGACGTCGTCAGGGCAAGCGACAGGTGGGTGAACGTCTCGATGAGGAGCCCCACCCGCATGATGTCTGCGAGGGAGAACCGCCGCTCCAACCGACCGTAGGAGACGACTCCGATCACTCCGCCTACGGCTACCGCGGTCGTCAGGAGACCGAACCCGACTTCGTTCATGCCCAGCCGCTCGCTCGCGTACAGCACGAGCACCGACCACGCCGCCCCGAACGTGACATTGAAGGTGAAGATCGTGATCGCCAGTGTCCGCATCGGCGGGTGCTCGACGAGCCAGCGGATTCCCTCGGCCATCTCCGCCCGGAGGCCGGGCCGGTCTGGCTCCACCGTCCTCGCGCTGGTCACGACACGCGATACGAGGAGCGCGCCCAGGACAAAGCAGGCTGCGTTCGTCGCAAACGGCAGGGCCATGCCGGCGGCGAAGAGGAACGCGCCGATCGGTGGCGCGACCAGCTGGTTCGTCAGCACGAAGGCGCCCTGCATCCGCGCGTTGGCGATGCCGAGATCCTCGCGCGCCACGAGACCCGGCAGCAGGGTGCTGCTGGCAGAGTCGGCGAACGTCTCCGCCGTGCCGAGGACGAACAGAGCGACCAGCACCACGAGGATGTTCACGTTCCCGCTGACGATCGTCGCCACGAGCACGCCCAGGACGACAGCCCGGCCAAGGTTCACCACGATGACCATGCGCCGTCGATCGAACCGGTCGGCCGCGGCTCCGCCCAATACACCGAACAGCAGTACAGGCAGGTACTCGGCCAGGAGGGCCATCGACACGAGCAGCGGGTCCTGCGTCTGGGAGGCGACGAGCAGCGGGCCTGCCGCGAGCGCGATGCCGTCGCCGACGTTGTTGATCGTCGTTGCCGACAGGAGCCAGCGGAAGCTCCGTCCCAGCCTCGCCGGCGTGACTGTCTCGGTGATCCGGGCCAGCAGCGTGCGCACCGGCGGCAGGATACCAACCGATCTCGGCCAGACGATGGTCCGCCGAACGGAACCTAGAGAATCAGTGCCGACCCAGCTGAATGAGGCGGTAGCCCACAAGCAAGAGCCAAACCGTGGTGAGAACGGAAGCGATGATGACGACGACGCCCAGCGGAGGGGCGAGTAGAGGGCCGGCTACTGAAAGAATCCCAAGGATGCCTGTGGCCACACCCAGGTAGGCAGCACCCTTGCTGAAGCCGGCCCGAAGCATCACGAGGCCGACGATCAGGATCCCAACGGAGAGGGTGACGATGCTGTAGATACCCACCAGGGTCGACGTCAGCACCGCGGACGCAAACGTTGCCGCTGCGACGTAGGCCGTCCGCTGCGCATCGGTCGTGGCAGCAGCGTAGTTCTCGCTGAGCGCGATGCGCGCGGCGTAGTTTGTCCAGGTCACTGCCAGGTCCAGGACAACGAACAGCAACACGAATGAGGTTCCCACCAGCATCGCGTTGCGATCGACCCTGTTCAACGCGAGGTATAGCGCCAACGCGATCGGTATGAAGAGCAGATCCGTCAGGACCGAGATGCCAAGAATCGCCCACCATGCCGCGGTCTTCCCGGCGGAATACTCGAGCCACGCCTCGGCGCCGCTCGGAGGAGCTCCCACGGACGCATACAGCGGGAAGATCACGATGTATCCGATACCCAGGAGAAGCGCGGATGCGCCGCCCACGCGATAGAGCCACTTCCCGTCCGGGTCGACCGCGGTCGCGATCATCATTTCCGCGCTCATTGGATCTCCTCCGGGAAGGAGATGACGACCTTGCCCCTGGCGTGGCCGTCATCGACCCAGCGGAGCGCATCGACCACCTCGTCGAGCGGGTAACGCCGATCAATCGCCGGCTTGCACCTTGCCGGCCATGACCAGTTCCGCCAGCGTCGCTATGTCATGCGCGTCGAACGGCTTCCACCAGAGCAGCAGGCCCGACCACTTGTCGCCGAACACTGAGATCAGCGGTCCCAACAGCAGCGCCGCGAAGATGCTCGCCGTCCCGCCTCCGAGCGTGATGTAGCTGCCGTTCGGTCGGAGGGCGCGTCGGACACGGACGATCGAGTGGTGGGAGTCGGTATCGATGATCCAGTCGTATTGCTCACCGGTCGTCGTGTAGTCGACCTTGGTGTAGTCGATCACATGGTCGGCGCCGAGCGAACGCACGAAGTCCACCTTCTCGGTCCTGCAGACGCCGGTCACCTCGGCACCCGCCAACTTCGCGATCTGGACGGCGAAGGGCCCCACGTTGCCCGACGCGCCGTCGATCAGGACCTTCTCACCCGGCTTCGGAGATCGGCCGTTCCTGCGCCGAAGGCCCTGTAGCGCGAGGATCGCGGAATGCGGGAGGGTTGCAGCCAGCTCGAATGTCAGCGCGGGCGGCTTTAGTTCGAACGCCTTCTCCCGTGCACACACGTACTCGGCGAACGCGCCCTGCCCGAACGAGGACAGGTCGGCGAACACTTCGTCACCGGGCTTGAATCGGGTCACGCTCGGTCCGACCGCCTCGATGACGCCCGCGACATCGATCCCGACGCGTTGATTCCTCGGCGCGCGCAGGCCGATGAAAAGACGCACGAAGGACGGCTTGGGAGTGAGACCATCAAGATCGGCTCGGTTGACGGATGCCGCGCGCACTCGGACGAGAACCTGGTCGTCGACTGGGACCGGCCGGTCGATCTCCCTCACACCGACCACGTCGGGCGGCCCGTATCGGTCGCGCATGGCCGCCTTCATGGCTCCTCCCTCATGGTCGGCGGTCGACGATCCCGCTCGATTCGAGAGTAACGCGCTCGCCAACCCGGACAGCCACCCCGCCGCGGGTGCGGCTAGCCATGCCACTGATGCCGAGCCGCCCCCGGTCGCCCGCCGGGCGGCGGCAAGTCGCTCTCGTTGTCGTCAGGGCTGTGTGTAGAGCTTCTTCGGGAGCGGATCGGTACCTGGCGGGATCAGCTTCTCTTTCAGCATCTGCTCGTAGATCACCTTGTCACGAGCGGGACCCGTCAGGGTCCCCGCGGCAGCAATCACCCTATCAATCGCCATCTGGTTCTTGTCCGCCTCTGCCTCGATGGCATCGAACGTCGGCTCGTCGGTGATGATTTTCTCGCCTGCGCCCCGGAGCCAGATCCTGTCCTTCGCGTACGCCTCCTTCTCGAAGAGAAGCATCCCCTCCCAGGAAGTCGGTGGCCCGCCGGGCTTGATGAACTGTTCGATGTGGACCGATTCATGCTGCAGGATGTACCGCACGTACATCGCCTGCACGGTCTTCGAAGGTGCCTTTTCCTTCGGGTCACGAGGTTTCGACGGGTCCCTGAGGTAGATCTCGGATTTGGACTGCGTCCACCCGCTGTAGTGGGCACTTTGCAATGTCTTGTTCAGGTCCGCGTAGTTCTTGATGACGACGCCCTTCATGTTGGGGAATGCCTTATCGAACGCGACCTGGGCATCGATCACCCATTGAGGCTGCTTCTTGACTTTTGGTTGCCGCTGGACGACCGGACGGGTCCCACCGCGCGCGCCGAGACCCCGAATCGCCGTGGCAACCGCGGAGTTTCCGGCCGTGCGCTGGAGATACAGGACCGACCTAGCCATCGGTTCGAGCTCCGCTGCTCGGTGCTCCCGATCGCCGGTCTTCGATGGAGGCTCACGCCGGGGCTCGGATGGCGCCCGCCGTTCCTCGAACTCCCGGTGCCTGCGTTGTCGTCCCATGGTGCGCTCGACGAAGTTTGGCTGCCGCGGCTTGATCTGCCTACGACCGAACGGGCAGAAGTCGCGACGAAGCTACCGGCCTGAGTCGCCCGAACCGCTTCTCGAACGCCAACGCGAAGTCCTCCGAGGGACCGGAGTGACCCGCCGATTCTTCGGCGGTGTGCGTGCGTGCGAACGCAAGGTGGGCCGCCTCGTGGCGAATGACTTCCCGAAGCTCGGCGCGAGGCGTCCAGTTCGCGAAGACCCAGATGTAGTTCGGATAGTCGGTGGTGAAGGCGCCCTTGAACCCATAGCGCAGTCCGAACCGTGGAGGCGGCACCACCGTGTCGACGAAGACGACATACGCCTCCGACACCTCGAGCTGCCGAGCGGCCTCGGCGAGGACCGTCAGGGCCGTATCGACATATCCGGGATCGGGAGTCGCGAGCCTGACCTGGTCCGACTGGACGTGAACGCCGCGGGCCGCGTACGCCGCGAACTCGGGGAACAATTCATGCCCGATATGGAAGGTCCCGTCCGTGCTCTCAATCGGGACACTGGCAACGGCGACGCGGGGCTCCATGCCCCGAAGTTTGCGCCGCCGTTAACTACGCCGCCGAGCCGGGCCAGGTCCTAGGCAGGCACTCCCTCGAAGGCCTCGCGGAGCGTCGCCACGTCCAGCTTCTGCATCTTGAGCATCGCCTCCATCGCACGCCTCGCAGCATCGCGATCAGGGCTCTCGAGCATCTCGTTGAGCTGCCGCGGGACGACCTGCCACGACACGCCGAAGCGGTCCTTCAGCCAGCCGCACACGCTGTGCTCGCCGCCTCCCTGGACCAGCGCGTCCCAGTAGCGGTCGACCTCGGCCTGGTCGTTACAGTCGATCTCGAACGAGATGGCCTCGCTGAACGTGAATTCAGGACCGCCGTTCAGGCCGATGAACGGCGCGCCATCCAGCGTGTATTCAACCGTCAGCACCGCGCCTTCCGGCGTGCTCGGGTTGTCCGCGGCCGAGCGAACGACCTTGTCGACGCGGCTGTTCGGGAAGATCGATGCGTAGAACTTCGCGGCCTCTTCAGCCTGGCCATCGAACCAGAGGCACGGGGTGATCTTCGGCATGAGGGTGTCCTCCTGCTTGCCATTCCGCCATCATCGCGAAAGTAGCGCATCGGCCCTTTGGGCTGCTCCATACGGATCGAGCGTGGGGGTTGCAGGGACCTATCGTCCGTCTGTTTCTCTCTCACACCGCCGTGACTGCGACGACAAGGCTGGACGCAAACATCACCGCAGTCACCGGCAGCCAGACCCGGCGTTCCCTGGAGCTGGGCGTAAGCGCGTTGAGCACGACACTGACGCCCGAGAACGCGACCGCGAGCCAGATCAGCGACGGGAGGGCCTCAGATATCGCCGGCAGGATGAGGCCTGCCTTCGAAAGCACGATGACAGCCACGAGGGCGATCAATGCTGCCTGGCCGAGGGCGGCGGCGCGCATCGCTGGCGGGTAGCGCCCCGGAAACTTGCCGCCCATCGCATATGCCCCCCATGGAGCGCCAAGCGCCAGGGCGATCTGGAACGCAATGACTCCAACGGAGACAACGGCGAACACGATCGCGGCCGCCTCGGTCATGTCAGGGATGTCTGCGGCGTGCTCATTCCAACAGCTCGACCGGCCGCACGTGCGAGTTCATGGCGACCGCGACGAGCCAGGAGCCGCCTGGATCGCGTCGGTGGAAGCGGATCAGACGGCCGTTCACAAGTCGCGATGGACCGCCGGCGCGATGGACGAGCGTCTCCGAGTAAATCGAGAGACTGTAGGCATGGTCGCCGTGAACCTCGACGAGTTGATGCTCCGCACGCCACGATCCAGTGTCGTACGTGGCGAATAGCCGGGTCCAGTGATCACGGATCCCAGGGCGCCCCTCGATCGGTTCAGTGTGCTGCAGCAGCAACAGTGCATCGACGGCAAACAGCTCTGCCAGCGTGGTCGCTTCGCCTGAGGCGAAGGCGCGATCGAAGTCCGCCAGCGCGGCGCGAACCTCGTCCGCCGCGATCGTCTCACTCACTCGCGATGCTCGGCAGTCGCTCGTCCAGGTACGCCACGATGGGCCAGGCCCCTGAGGAGGTGTTCGAGATGACCGTATACATCAGGGCCGATGGCCGATCGTAGACGGTCCGACAGCTAATACCAGCGTCCATCCCCTCGAGCATGACGGTCTCGCGATCTGGGCGGAGCCAGAATCCGAGGCCGTAGCGTCGGCCGTCCGGCGAATCGTTGCGCGACTCGACCATGCGATCGACGACGGGGATCGGCAGGATCCGGCCCGCGAACAGCGATTGCCACAGGGATTCCAGGTCGCCGAGCGTCGAGTACGCACCGCCGTCGCCGGCGCCACGAACGGGCAGGTGCAGCACGTTCGAGCGCCCATCGGCGAGGTAGCCGATGGCCGCGCCGGCCGGGAGCCGGTCCGATCGGACAAAGCCGGTATCGACCATGCCGGCCGGGTCGAGCACCCGTTCCTGGACGAGGTCGTAGTAGCTCCGGCCGCTCGCGATCTCGACGGCGATGGACAGCATCACGTAGCCGCCGTTGTTGTAGGCGAAGGTGCTCCCCGGCGTTGTCCGTTGCGGGAAGCCGTCCAGGATCGGCAGGTAGTCAGCCGGGGCTGCCAGGCGGTGCACGGGGAGGCTGATCACGTAGTCGTCGACATCGCCGAGCTCCTCCTCGTCGAGGTAGTCCCCCACTCCGGAGGTATGGCCGAGCAGGTGCTCGATGGTGACCGCCGGGTCGACCATCGGCAGCGCGTCAGGCAGGAGACTGCGCAGGGTCGTGTCTCGGCGGAGCTCGCCCAATTCGATGAGCGACGCGACGGTGAGCGCGGTGAGGCCCTTCGTCGCGCTCGCGATACCGAAGCGCGTCGCGAGGATGTTCGGCCGGCCGTTCGCCCGGTCGGCGAACCCTCGCGCCAGCTCGACCAGGCGCCTGCCGCCATTGGACACGACGACGACGCCTGAGAAGTCGCTGGTGTTGGCCAATGTGTTCGATGTCGTCCTGCAGGGCCATGGCGTGATGATGCCGTGTTCGCCTACGCGGAGTACACCCTGGGCTCCGAGGTAGTGTCCGGGCTAGCGGCCGCGTCTCCTGAGCTCTGCAGCCGGCGCCGCTCGACCGAACAGGAACCCCTGGCCGACGTCAACTCCGAGCCTGAGGAGCGTGTCCCGCTCCGCGGCGGTCTCCACTCCTTCCGCGATCAGCATCACGTTGATGGTCCGCGCGAAATGGACCAGGCCCGTGGCGAGCGCCTGTCGTGCCGGGTCCGTGTCGATTCGGGCAACAAGCGCACGGTCCAGCTTCACCTGTGTCGGAGCAAGCTCGAGGATGTGGCGCATTGACGCAAAACCTGCTCCCGCATCGTCGACAGAGAACCGGATGTCGCTCCCAAGGGCGACAATTGCCTCGCGGAGCTCCGCGTAGTCCCGCACGCTGACGTGCTCCGTGATCTCGAGAATGACATCGATGGCTGAGCTCGCCAGAAGCCCACGGAGCGGCTCGCGGGCCATCACGAGATCCGGTGAGACGTTGATGTCGAGGAAGCGGCCGGCCGGGAGGTCGGCTGACGCCTCGAGTGCGACCTTGATCGTCGCGGCCTCGAGCTCGAGACCGACGCCGGCGGTGGCAGCGTCCTGGAAGGCCCGATCGGGCAGCGAGCCATCCCCGAAGCGCGTGAGCGCCTCGTAGCCCAGGATCTCCCCGCTCCTCATGTCGACGATCGGCTGGAAGGCCGGGCTGAAGGCCCGCCGAGAGATGACTCGTCGGATCCGAGCGCGTTCTGCTGCCTGCTCGGACCGACGACGGAGCCCGGGCCCAAGCAGCGACGATGCAAGGGCAGCGAACTCCACGAGTGCGGGAACACGCTGCCGCAGTTCCGCTGGATCTTCCTGCCCACCGGCGGCGAGCACCCCGATTACCCGACCGTCCGACTCAATCGGGGCAAAGATCGACGCTCTCACGCCAAGGAGGGCCATCTGTGCGCGCGCCGACGCATCCCCTCGTCGGTGCCAGTCGTCGATCCACGGACCTCGTGACGCCCTTGCTTTGAGGATTGCAAGGCGTCGCTCCGACAACAGGGGAAGGACGCGCGCGTCTCGGCCGTCCCGAAACCTCGCCCCGAGCGCGGTCGTTTGGGTTTCTGTCTCGAACGCGAAGATCGCAGCTGATGGAAAGTCGCCGTTGTCGACGATCTCGGCGCAGATGGCGTTTGCCGCCTCCTCTGGCTCGTCCCCTGGAGAAAGTCGTCGCAAGGCATCCAGGATTCGGGCACGCTGCTCGTCGAGGTAGCGGCGCTCGGTGACGTCACGGGCAATCACCAGGTTGAGCCCGGGCGAGATGTCGGCGACCGCGCTCATCTCGGTCTCGCGGATCTCGCCATTCGGTCGCCGGAACCGGATCTCGCCGCGCATCTCGCCGGCTGACCTGAACGCATTCCAGGCAGCATCGACATCGGGGCTGCCGAGCGCGTCGACCAGGAACTCATTGAGGTTTCGGCCGATGATGCTTTCGGATGGCAGGGCGAGCAGCGCGGCGGCCGACTCGTTGGCGTCAACACACCGGCCGGAGTCATCGGCGATGAGAATGGCGTCGCCGGCTCGTTCGAAGAGGGCTCGGTAGCGGAGCTCGCTCGCCTCGAGATCCTGCTCGGCGGCCCGTTTCGCGTTGATGTCGAGGAAGTACACGGCCAGTCCGTCCTCGGTCGGGAAGGCCCGCACGGCAGCCCACAGGTCCAACGGCGGGTAGTAGGACTCGAAGACGACGGTCGTGCCGGTCTCGACGGCACGGTGGAACTCGAGGTCGAAGACTGTGCCGACCGCCTCCGGGAATACGTCCCACACGACGCGACCGAGCAACTCGGCACGCGATTTCTGCTGAACCCGCTCGGCCTCGGGGTTGACATACGTAAATCGCCACTCGCGATCGAGGGTGTAGAACGCATCGGTGATGCTCTCGAGTGTCCGAGCCAGCAACGCGCCGAGCCGATCCGCCTTCGCCTCGGCCTCTCGGAGCGCCGACAGATCCTGGATGGCGCCGTGGACCCGCTCGATGTCGCCGTTCGGCCCGCGAACGGCTTCGCCGATTTCCCGGATCGCGATCCGGCGGCCCTTGGCCGTGATGATTTCCAGTTCGAGGTCGTACGGAACCCCGTCGGTGGCACATGCCGCGAATGCCGCCTTGAGGATGGGCCGAGACTCGGGTGAGTAGAAGTCGAGCGACTCCTGCCCGGTGAGGGTCGTGCCCAGGGGCAGATCGTGAATGGCGCAGACTTCGTCGGACAGGTACTCCACGCCCTCGGCAAGATCCACCGTCCATCCGCCCAGGCGGACCACCCGAGCGGCGATTGCGAGGAGTCGGTCGCGCTCGTCGAGCCTCCGCGTTACCGGCTCGATCTCGAGCGCTGGCGCCAGCGACGCTCCCTCCCGGCGGGCACGCTCGCGCGACCGCCCACGCGAGTGCGGGACGGTCCCAGGCGATTGAGCACGCACGGTCGGGACCTCCTCGTCGTTTCCGGGCCGCGATGCCTCGGCTGACGACGTAGTTGGTGGACCGTACCCGACTGCATTGGACGACCCCATCCCCCATCGGTACGGGCATGCGAGCGACGTTCTCGAATGTCACGTACCTTCGTCTCGTCATGCCGACTCCTCCACCCCGGCTCGATCCGACGCGCCTCGGCCGCGCGTTCGACCTGGTCGCACGACAGGTCGCCGAGGGCCGGACGACGTACGCGGCCCTCGCAGTCGCCCGCGGGGAAGGCGTCGTCCGCTCGGCGGCGTATCTCCACGACGAGGTGCTCGACTCGCCGCGGAGAACGGCCATCGCCTCGATCACCAAGCCGGTCACCGCAACGGCGATCCTGCAACTCGTCGAGGCGGGAACCCTCGTCCTGACAGAGCCGCTCACGACGTACCTGCCGGAGTTCCGGCCCGTGGCGCCGGTCGAATCAGGCGTCGAGCCGGAACCGATCACGACGTGGCACGTTCTGACCCACACGGCAGGCCTCACGGACGCCCCGAACGAGTTCTACCTCACGGTGCCGCCGACGCTGGCCGCCATGGTCGAACGGCTGTATCGGGACCGACTCCGGTTCCTGCCAGGCACGGCGTTCGCCTACGCATCGGACTCGTTCTACCTGCTCGCTGAGCTCGTCGCGAGGCTGTCAGGTAACCCCTTTCCGGAGTTCGTGCGAGACAGGATCTTCGAGCCGCTCGGGATGGGCGCGACGACGTTCGACCCAGCGGTCCCGGGTCCTGCGTCGCTCCCGTTGGAGGGGACGCTGGGGCCGCCGGGTGTGCCATATGACTTCATGATCGCCTACTTCATCGCCCTGGCGGCGCCGGGCGGCGGCCTCTGGTCGACGGCCGACGACATCGTCCGCTTCGGACAAACCATGCTGGCCGGCGGAACGCTGGACGGCACGAGGATCCTCGGCCGGCCGTTCGTCGACCTCATGACGCGCCACCACACAGACGGCCTGACCGAGCTCGGGACCGGCCGGCGGCCCACCTACGGGCTCGGATGGGCCCGACCGGGCCTCGGGCGCGGGTCGCCGGCGAGCCCTTCGGCGTTCGGCCACAAGGGCGCGTCCGGCAGTGAGCTGATCGTCGATCCCGCCTACGATCTCGTCGTCGTGTGCCTTCGGAACGAGTGGGGCGTCGCGTCGACAGCCACCGACGAGGTGATCCAGGCGGTCTACGCCGCCCTTGACTGACCGGTCGATGGGTCAGCGCCGGACGATGACCGCCTCGAGGTACTCGTTCGGAACCACCATCGTGCCGTCATCGGCCCGGTTGAACCGCCCGATCAGGTCGAGCACGTCGGCCTCGAGCGCCTCGCGACCGGCCTCGCCGACGGCTTCGAACGCCTTCAGCGTGGGTCCGTAATATCGCCGCCAGAAGTCGACATACGCCTGGGGCGAGCGATCGCGGAAGACGTAGTGCCGCTTCTCGACGCTGAGCTCAGCGATCGCGTCGCCGAACAGCTCGCGCAGCCGCTCCTCCGTGCCCCACTGGACCGGCGAACGGAGGCCCGCAGGCGGCGGAACGTGCTTTCCCATCGTCTTGAACAGCTGGCCGATGAACCCTTCGGGGGTGTGTGCCGCCAGGCCGATGCGGCCGCCCGGCCGACAGACACGCGCGAGCTCGCTCGCCGTCCGGTCCTGGTCGGGCGCGAACATGGCACCGAAGACAGAGCTCACGACATCGAAGGAACCGTCGTCAAACGGCAGGTTCTCGGCGTCGCCCTCAACGAACTCCGCCTCCAGGCCGTCGGCCTCGGCGCGCCTCCGGGCGCGAGCCAGCAGGGCCGGGACGTAGTCCACCCCGATGACGTCACAACCGCGGCGAGCCGCGGCCAGGGCGGCGTTTCCACTGCCGGTCGCGACATCGAGCACGCGTTCCGTCGAGTGGACGTCGAGCGCCTCGATGAGCAACTCGGACACGATCGTGATCTGCGTCCCGATCATGTTGTAGTCGCCGCTCGCCCAGGTGGCTTGCTGGCGCTGCTTGATGGCCGCGAAGTCAGGCTGCGTTGCGGTTTCCGTCATCGGATCCTCCCTTGTGTCTCTCTTCGCCTTGCCACAGGCAGGGCAAAGCCTCGGGCTAAAGGCCTTCCGCGACATCGGGAGGACGACCGAAATTCCGGGTCGCCTCGCCGTTATTTGCTCGCTGGAAGGTTGCGGTTGGTTCCAACATACGGCCAACCTTGGCCGTTTCGCAATGCGGCAACGATCGGCCGCTTCGTCGCCGGCTAGTCGCTGCCGATCCCGAGCCTGGCGGCGATCCCGGCCGCCTCGGTCCGCGTTGCAGCGCCGAGCTTGCCGAGGATGTTCGAGACGTGAACTCCGGCGGTGTTCTCGCTGATGAACAGCTCCTCGGCGATCTGGCGGTTCGTTCGACCCTTTACGATCAGCGGCAAGACATCGCGCTCGCGCCGGGTCAGTCCGAACGGATCGTCGTCGGTCGCGACTGGGATGGGAGCGGTCGTCGCGTCCATCGACGACAGGTCCACGCGCGACCTGGCGCGCGAGGGCCTCGACCGCCGTCCTGAGCGGACGGGCGTTCAGGCTCGTCGCGATCCGGTGCGCCTCGCCGAGGGCCGTGGCCGCCGCCGCGCGATCGCCGTCGCCGAGTCGCGCCTCGGCCTCACGCCAGCGGCAATAGGCGAGAACGTATGGGTTGCCGCGGGCCCGCCAGAGGTCGGCGGCATCAAGCCAGGCCGCGGCCGCCGGCTCGCCGTGCAAGCGACAGCGTTCGGACTCGATCGTCGCGACTTCCGCGGCCGTCTCATCGGCGTCAAGGCCATGCTGGCGGGAACGCGCCGCGCCCAGGAGCGGCTGGAGCGAGTCCCAGAGGCCTGTGCCGGCCTGGACGGCCGCCTGTTCGCCGCTCCGGTCGCGTCGCGCCCGTGCGACCTCGGCGATTTCCGACGCGGCACGCATCCCCAGGCGGAAAAGACGCAGATGTGACCAATGCCACCCCCGGTTCTCGATCTCCCGGACACCCTCCCGGATGGATTCGAGCGCAGCGTCGGGTTCGCCGCGCCACAGGGCGGCTTCGGCGACGGCGAGGCGAAACGGCGTGTTGAACTGCGTCGCGACGAGGGATCCCTCCAGCATGACTCGCAGCTCCTCGAGTCGCGTCTCGGCGTGTTCATCACCTCTCGCGACAAGCAACGGCACCCAACGGGCGAGGCCGTGGCGCAGGTTCGGGCGGCCCTGCTCATTGACCGCGTTGCCCCCTTGGGCCAGCCGATCAGCCTCGTCCCATTCGCCCAGTTCGTACGCCGCTTCGATCCCGACGTCCCGAGCGAAGCGCCCGTAGGTCCGCGATACGCCGACTTCGTCCGTGGCGAGGACACCTTCGCGAAGCACGTCGGCCGCGCCGCGTCGATCACCGCAATCGAGCCTCGCTTCGCCCAGGTTCACGTACGCGCGGCCGATGTCGTCTGCATTGGCGACCTCGCGCGCTATCCTCAGCGCCTCTTCGAGGGCCGCGATCCCGTCCGAGCACCGACCTTCGGCGCTCAGAACGAATCCCAGCGTGTTGAGGGCGTGTCCCTCCACTTGACGAGCGCCCACCTCGCGCGCCATCGCGATCGCCTGCTCACACTGCAGCATCGCCTCCGGCCAGCGATCGAGAAGCATCAGCATCTGGCCGTACCCGGACAGGACTCGTGCCCGTGCCGGCGTCGGTGGATGAGCCGGTATCACCGCCACGGCCGCCTCGATGGTCTCGAGGGCCGCGACGCTTTCACCGTTGGTCCAGTACGCCCGGCCGAGCTGTTCGAGCATCGTCCCGACCCGGATCGGGTCGGCGTCTGGCTCGGCGGATGCCACGGCTTCCCTGCGGAGCACGACGGCTCTGCGGGCGTCGCCGGACAGCCATGCAGCGACGGCCGCACGATCGAGCAGGGCAAGCCGATCAATCCCGGCCACGCTGGCCGGCTCATCGATCGTTGACCACAACTCGAGCGCACGCTCGTCATGTCGGCGGGCGTCCGCGAACGCAAATGCCCGCGCGGCCGCCTCGCCGGCCAGAATCGACGCCTCGAAGGCGCGGCGGTCGTCGCGCGCCGCCGACCAGTGGTAGGCGAGTTCCGCCCAATGCCCGGCCGCGATCGCCCCGCTGCCAGCACCACGTTCGGCGAGGGCCTCGGCGAACGCGCGATGAAGACGCTGTCGCTCGCCCGGCAGGAGGTCGTCGTAGGCCGCTTCCTGGAGGAGCGCGTGGCGAAACGCGTAGTCGCCGTCTTCGCCATCGGAGTCCGACCCTGTCACGAGCACATGGCTGCCGACGGCAGTCCGGAGCGCGTCGAGCAGGTCCGCGTCATCCATCGCGGCGACGCGCGCGAGCAAGTCATGGTCGACGCGCCGACCCGCGACGGCAGCCACACCGATCACCGCCTGCGCGCGTTCCGGCAGCGCGACGATCCGGGCAAGCAGGACTTCACGAAGGGTCGGTGGCAATCGCCCATCGACGTCCTCGCCGGCCCCAACAAGCTCCTCGACAAAGAAGGGGTTGCCGTCGGAGCGCCGATGGATCTGCTCGGCGAGCTCCGGGGTCGGCGGCGCGCCCAGGATGGCTGCAAGGAGCGCTCCTGTCTCCGACTGATCCAACCGCCCGAGATTCAACCGTTCGACCCGCCCGCTTCGGTCGAGCTCGGCCAGCCACGGCAGCAGTGGGTGGCGTCGGTGGAGCTCATCGGCCCGGAACGTCATGACCAACAGGATGCGATCCGTGCGCAGCTGTCGGATCAGGAACCCGATCGTCTCGCGGGTGGCGGGATCGGCCCAGTGAAGATCTTCGACGACAAGCAGGACCGGGCCGATCTCCGACAGCCGCTGGAGCACGCCGAGCACGGCGTCCAGCAGGCGAGCCTGGAGCGATTCGGTCTGGGCGGCGGTGTCGCTCGGCGTGGCCGGGCTGAGCGAGGGGACGAGGCGCGCGAGGTCCTGCCTTGCCGTCCCGACCACGGCCTCGAGCTGGTCGTCATCGAGCTCCCTGACGAGGGCTCGAAGTGCTTCGACAATCGGGCCGTACGGCACGCCGCCGTCGCCGATGTCCGCGCAGCCCCCAGAGAGCACCCGCATCCCGCGGGCGGACGCCATCGCCGAGACCTCGTCCACCAGACGCGACTTCCCGACGCCGGCCTCGCCGGCGACGAGTTGATGGACCGGTGCACCTGCCACCGCGCCGTCCAGGGCTTGGGCGACAGCGGCGATCTCCGTCGCGCGTCCCACGACTGTCGGGCTGACAAGGCGACGAGCCATCGACCGATGATAGGGGCTTCCCCCTTCATCGCCCGGCGCCGAGCCGGCGATGCCGACCGAATCGACGGCGAGGGGGTGCATCATGCGGCGGAGCTCCGAATGACCAGCCGGAGCCGTCCCGTCGTCTGGCTCAGACGCGCACGAAGAGTTACGGGGCTCGCGGCCGATGGCATGACGAGCGTGACGCGGCGATTCCCCTCGGCCTCTCGATCAAACGTGTCCATCTGGTGATGGGCCATCTGCTGCACGAGGATCGGGTTCATGACAATCGCTCCGTCCGTGTCGCTCGTTTGTCGAGCTGTCGGACCCAAGACTGTCATTCGTGCTCGCGGATGCCATCGAGAAGGTGGGTGATCCGACGGCGGTTGTCGGCGTCATTTTCGGCGCCGCTTCCGTTAGGCGCCAAGGGGTCACCGTTATGGAGACAGGCGACTAGCTTTTGGCGGTCTCCATCTTCTCGACGAAGTCGGCGCGCCAGGCGGGTGCTTCGAACGGGTTCGCGAAGTAGTCCGTCAGCCTCACGATCTTGCCGTCACGGACCTCCCCGATGCCGACATAGCTCACCGGAACGCCGTCGCCATAGTCGATCGTGCCCTCAACCACGAAGACATCGCCGCCGCCCAGCATCCGGCGGTACGTGAACTTGGGACTCGATCCAGACATCTCTGGATAGTTCTCGCCGACCCGCTTCGAGGCGGCTTTCGTCAGACGCTCACCGGACTGTGGCCATTCCTGGACAAAGTCGTCGGTCGCGTACTCCTCGATCAGCTTGCCCAGCCGGCCGAAGTCGCCGGACTGCAGGACCTCCTCGAACGCTGCCGCCATCGCCGTGTTGTCGCCCATCCGGTAGCCCCTTCCTCTGCAACGTGGACGCTCAGAGTGGACCTCTCCGGGGGCAAGGACAAGGGCGTGACCCACGTCCATCGGTCGAAGACAGGCGAAATCGAGTCGACTTGACCGCACGTCGCGTGGTGGCTCGCAGTAGCATCCGCCGAAGATGCCGTCACGAGCGCCGGAGCCGCTGCTCCGAATCAGCAGTTTCGAGGTCCTGATCGGAGATCGGGAGATCGGCTTCGCCCAGATCGGTCCGCTCACCTCGGAGACGGACCCCGACGGGCCCCGTGACCGCCCCGTCCATCGCTTCGCGACTGTCGTCCTGAGGCGCGCCCTCACGCGCTCCAGCGAGCTCTACGACTGGCGTCGGCTCATCGTGGATGGCAAGGACGACCGACGCGACGTCACGATCCGCCAGCTTTCCGCCCCGGGCGGGAAGATCGTGAACTCCTGGAAATTGGTCGGCGCGTCGCCACGTCGCTGGTCCGGGCCGACGTTCGACGCCATGAACAACGACATCGCCTACGAGGAGCTCGAATTGACGTTCGATGACCTGGTCTGGCTCGACAACAACCCCAGGATCACGGGAGGCTGAGATGGCCGTTTTTCGCGACCGCCCCTACGCCCAGTTCAACTTCCTCGTCAATCTCGGGACCGGCGAGACCGAGGGGCCGGAGGCCGGCTTCCAGGAATGCAGCGAGATCGGCATGAGCGTGGATGTCATCGAATACCGGAACGGGAACGAGAAGGAGAACAACCCGCGCAAGCTCACCGGCCTGACAAAGTACAACGACATCGTGCTCAAACGCGGGATCATCGGCTCGTTGAACCTCTACCAGTGGCTCGACCAGATCCGAAACGGTGATGCGGCAAGCCTCCGGACGGTCGTGATCCAGCTGCAGAACGAGGACCATACGGCGACCGTGATGACGTGGAAGCTCCTCCGCGCCCGAATCATCAAGCACACGAGCGGGCCCTTGAATGCCAAGGGAACCGACGTCGCCATGGAGGAGCTGACGCTCGCCTACGAGAGACTCGAGCTGGAGTAGCGCCGCGGCTCAGGCCGTAACCGGGTCCGCTCGCCGCAGGTACTCGCCCGTCAGGGAGTCAGGCGCGTCGAGCAGCTGCATCGGGGTGCCTTCGAACATGACCAGGCCTCCCCGGCTCCCACCCTCTGGCCCGAGGTCGATGATCCAGTCGGCGTTGCGGATGACGTCGAGGTTGTGCTCGATGACGATGACCGTGTTGCCCGCGTCGACCAGACGGTCCAGCATCCCGAGCAGGTGGCTCGTGTCAGACATGTGGAGGCCGGTGGTCGGCTCGTCGAGCACGTAGATGTTGCCCTTCTTGTGGAGTTCGCTCGCCATCTTGATTCGCTGGCACTCCCCGCCCGACAGCGTGCTCAGCGGCTGGCCGAGCGTCAGGTACGTCAGGCCCACGTCGCTCATCGCCTGGAGCTTGCGGACGATCTCGCGCTGGGTAAAGGATTCGAGCGCATGGGCGACGGTCAGTCCGAGCACCTCGCTCACGTTTCGCCCATCGAGCGTGTACTCGAGGACCTCCTCCTTGAACCGCCGCCCAGCGCAGATCTCGCAGGGGGTCTTGATGCCGTCGAAGAAGGCGAGGTCCGTGTAGATCACGCCGGACCCCTTGCAGTTCTCGCAGGCCCCCTTGGAGTTGAAGCTGAACAGGCCGGCGTCGACCTTGTTGGCGGCAGCGAACGCTTTCCGGATGTCGTCCATGACGCCGGTGTAGGTCGCCGGGTTGGAGCGGGACGAGATGCCGACGGCGGATTGGTCGATGACGATGGCTTCAGGGTGCGCCGGCAGGAAGACCCCGTCGATGAGTGAGCTCTTGCCGGATCCTGCCACGCCGGTGATGACGGTCATGATCGCCGTGGGGATATCGACGTCGACCCCCTTGAGGTTGTTTTCGCGCGCGTTCCGGATCTGCAGCCAGTCCGTAGCGGTGCGGACGCGCTCCTTGATCGGCAGCGACCGGCCGAGGTACCGGCCGGTCAGCGTGTCGGCGTGGCGGAGGTCTGCGAAGCCGCCCTCGAACACGATCCGGCCGCCGGCATCGCCCGCCTCCGGGCCCATGTCGATGACGTGGTCGGCCACCCGCATGACGTCGGGATCGTGCTCGACGACGATCACGGTGTTGCCCTTGTCCCGCAGCTTCTGGAGCAGCTCGGTCAGCCGATGGACGTCGCGCGGATGGAGGCCGATGCTCGGCTCGTCGAGGATGTACATCACGTCGATGAGGCTGCTGCCAAGGTGCTTGACCATCTTGATGCGCTGTGACTCGCCGCCCGACAGCGTATCGGTCTCGCGATCCAGGCTGAGGTAGTCGAGCCCGATGTCGACCATGGCCTGGAGCCGCTCGACGAGCGTGGCGATGATCGGCTCCGCAACAGGGCCCGTGATCAATCGCAGGATCGCAATCAGCTCACCGACCTCCATCGAGGAGAACTCGGCGATCGAGTGGCCATCGATCCGTGAGCGAAGGGCGGCCTGGCTGAGGCGTGCGCCTTTGCAGAGGGGGCACGTCCGCAGTCGCAGGAACGGCTCGACGGCCCGCTGGGTGCGCTCCGAGAGCGTCTTGATGTCGCGCCGGACGTACGAGCGTTCGATCTTCTCGATGACGCCGAGATACGTGGCGTTCATCGTCTTGTCACCGATCGGCAGCTTGTACTTGCGATCCTTGCCGTACAGGAGGAGGTCCAGCTCCTCGGGCGTGTAGTCGGCCAGCTTCTTGTCGTTGTCGAAGAAGCCCGAGGCCGCGTAGGCCCCGATCTCCCAGCCGACCCAGAACGGGACCTGGATCGCCCCCTCGTTGAGCGACTTCGAGCGATCGATGAAGTCGTCAGAGACGACGCCGACCTTCCGACCGATGCCGTTGCATTCGGGGCACATGCCCTGCGGATCGTTGAACGAGAACGCGTTCGAGTAGCCAGCGTGGGGCTGGCCCAGCCGCGAGAAGAGCAGCCGGAGCGCCGTGTAGATGTCGGTGATCGTGCCCACCGTCGAGTGCGAGCCGCCGCCGAGCCGTTTCTGGTCGACGATGACCGCCATGCTCAAGTTCTCGATCGCGTCCGCCTCTGGTTGCGGATAGCGCGGCAGGAAGCTGCGGATGAAGAACGTGAAGTTCTCGTAGAGCTGGCGCTGCGCCTCCGTCGCGATCGTGTCGAAGACGACCGACGACTTTCCGGAGCCGGAGACACCCGTGAAAATCGTGATGTTCCGCTTCGGGATTCGCAGCGAGATGTCCTTGAGGTTGTTCTCTCGGGCGCCGCGGATCTCGATGAACTCGGTCATGAATCCCCCTGCTCGCTGGGTGCCGCCGCGGCGGCGTCTGGGCGAATGGGAAGGATACCGGAGGATCCTCCGGTGCTGACGGTCAGGGGACCCGCCGCCTTCGTCGCCGCTCCTAGCCGGACGGCGTCAGGCGCACCATCGGAATCACCCGCCCTGTTTGCTCCGGATACGCGGCGAAGCGTGGAAGCGCCACGACGTGCTGGTCCCACAGCCGATCGCGGTCAGCGCCTTCGGTCACGGATGCCGTCGCCTGGAACGTCCGCCCTTCCGCTTCGATCTCCACGTCCGGGTTGGCCGCAACGTTGTGCAGCCAGGCGGGCTCGGTCCGCGACCCGCCGGCCGTTCCTGCGACCACGTAGTCGCCGCCGTCACGCGAGAACGTCAGGATGGCGCGTCTCGCGTCGCCCGTCTTCGCTCCCCTCGAGGTCATCAGCAGCAATGGATCTCCGGCCAGCGGTCCGCTCGTCACGGTGCCGCCATGCTCGCGCCAGTCGGCGATCAGTTGGTTCTCCCACGTGGAAGCGTCGTCGGTCATGCCAGTCTCCTCTGTTGCACATGCAACGATCTCATGTTCGGCGAAAGTCGGCATTTCGCCGTCCGACGAGCACATGTAGTTGCGTGCGCAACTAACATCGTGTAGAATGAGGGAAGGCGACGGAGACGCTGTCGTCCCTTCTGGAGTCGAGATGCAATTCGGGGTCTTCACAGTCGGCGACGTGACGCCTGATCCCAACACCGGCATTGCCGTCAGCGAGGCCGAGCGGATCCAGACGATGGTCAGCGTCGCCCTCAAGGCCGAGGAGGTCGGGCTGGATGTGTTCGCCACGGGCGAGCACCACAATCCGCCGTTCGTCCCCTCGTCCCCGACCACGATGCTCGGCTACATCGCGGCTCGCACAGAGCGGCTCATGCTGTCGACGGCGACCACGTTGATCACCACGAACGATCCGGTGAAGATCGCCGAGGACTACGCGATGCTCCAGCATCTCGCCGGCGGCCGCGTTGACCTGATGATGGGTCGCGGCAACATGGGCCCCGTCTATCCCTGGTTCGGGCAGGACATCCGCAACGGGATCGCGCTGGCATACGAGAACTACGCGCTCCTGCACCGCCTCTGGCGGGAGGACGTCGTCGATTGGGAGGGCAGGTTCCGCACGCCCCTGACCGGCTTCACGTCCACCCCCCGCCCACTCGATGGCGTCCCGCCGTTCGTCTGGCACGGCTCGATCCGCAGCCCGGAGATTGCCGAGCAGGCAGCGTTCTACGGCGACGGGTTCTTCCACAACAACATCTTCTGGCCGAAGGAGCACGTCCAGCGGATGGTCGATCTCTATCGCCGGCGCTTCGAGCACTACGAACACGGCCCGGCCGACCGGGCGATCGTCGGGCTCGGCGGCCACGTCTTCATGCGACCCAACTCGCAGGATGCGATTCGCGAGTTCCGCCCGTACTTCGACCACGCACCGGTCTACGGCGGCAGCATGTCGCTCGAGGACTACATGGCGCAGACGCCGATGACGATCGGCAGCCCCCAGGAGGTCATCGATCGAACGATGTCATTCCGGGAGATCGTCGGCGACTACCAGCGCCAGCTCTTCCTGGCAGACCACGCCGGCCTGCCGCTGAAGACCGTGCTCGAGCAGATGGACATGCTGGGCGAGCTCGTTGTTCCGGTCCTTCGAAAGGAGTTCGCCGCGCTCCGGCCGGCCGGTGTGCCGGATGGCCCGCCGCTCCATCCCCAGGTCGTCGAGGCGAACGCAGCCCGATCGACAGAACTGGCAACGGCATGAACCCGCCTGCGGTGCGATCGCTGGTCGTCGTCAGCGCCGGGCTCGGCCAGCCGTCATCGAGCCGGCTCCTGGCGGATCGGCTCGTGGCCGCCGTCGAGCGACACCTTCGTGACGCGGACATCGAATCGCGGGTCGAGGTGATCGAGCTCCGGGAGCATGCCCACGATCTGACGAACAACCTGCTCTCGGGCTTTCCGAGCCCGCCGTTGCAGGCAGCGCTCGACGCGGTCCTTGCGGCCGACGGGCTCATCGCCGTCACGCCGATCTTCAGCGCCTCGTACAGCGGCCTGTTCAAGATGTTCTTCGACGTCCTTGATCGGGACGGGCTCGCCGGCAAGCCGACGCTCATCGCGGCCACCGGGGGTTCGACTCGGCACTCTCTCGCAGTCGAGCACTCCATTCGACCGCTGTTCGCATATCTGAACGCGGCCGTGGTCGCGACCGGTGTCTACGCGGCGTCCGAGGACTGGGGCGGCGGTGGCCTCAGGGCTGATGGCAGCCTCGTCGAGCGGATCGATCGGGCCGCCCGAGAGCTCGCCGACGCGATGGTCACCCGACCGCACCAGGCACCAACGAATCGCGTTCGAGGCACCTACCCCGTTCGAGGAGCTCCTCCGGTCGAACCAGCGCCGACCGGAGTGACCGCCTAGCGCCTGCTGTGCGATCTGGATCAGGTTGCCGCAGGTGTCGTCGAACACGGCCGTGGTCACGGGTCCCATCGCCAGGGGCTCCTGGGTGAACCTCACACCGCGCTCCTGCAACCGGCTGAACTCAGCGTTCACGTCGTCCACGCCGAAGGACGTGAACGGGATTCCGTCGGCGACCAACGCCTCTTTGAACGGACCGGCCGCGGGATGTCCGTCCGGCTCGAGCAGCAGTTCGGTCCCGTTCTGATCCTGCGGTGACACGACCGTCAGCCAGCGTGCCTCCCCCATCGGGATGTCGTGCTTCGTCACGAAGCCGAGAACGTCGGTGTAGAACCGGAGTGCCTTCTCCTGGTCGTCCACCAGCACGCTCGTGACAACGATTTTCATTCGGATCTCCCTTCTTCGGTCGTGGGCCATCGCTCGACGATCGCCCGCAGGGGCGTCGTATCGAGCTCGTGGAACTTGTAGCGGCCTTCTCGGCGGGTGATGACCAGCCCGGCCTCCTCGAGGACGTCGAGATGCTGCGACACTGCCTGGCGGGTCGAGGAAAGGCCGTGCTTGTTCATCAAACGAACGCACAGCTCGAACAGCGTCTGGCCGTTCCGCTCCTGCAACTCATCGAGGATCGCTCGTCGAGTCGGATCAGCCATGGCCTTGAATACGTCCCCCATGCGCAGATGATAGGCAAGTGTGTACTTGCCTGTCAAGACGTTCGGAGGGCGGTTGCGAGAGAACTTTGACGTGGCGGTTCGGGCTGCACAGAGCGCCTGTGGCCCGGTACGGTTGACCCTCTGCGCGGAAGGAGTGACCGAATGCCCATCAAGATGTCGACCGGGGAGCTGGACAGCCGCTTCAGTAGCGAGGACGCGAGTTCGACCCCGTGGTCGAGGGTGGAAACGGAACTCGAAAACGCGGAAACCTACTGGATCACGACCGTCCGCGCCGATGGACGGCCGCATTCCACGCCGCTCGTCGCAATCTGGCTCAACGGCGCCATCTGGTTCTGCACGGGGCCGACGGAGCAGAAGGCAAAGAACCTCGAGGGCAACCAGAACTGCCTGGTTACAACGGGCTGCAACGGGTTCTACGGGCTGGACGTGGTCGTTGAGGGCGTCGCCGAGCGGGTCACCGACGAATCGAGGCTCCAGCGCGTCGCCGAACGATACGAATCCAAGTACGAGCCGCCCTTCAACTTCCTCGTTCGGGACGGCGCCTTCGCCATGGCGGGCGATGAAAACACCGCGCTCGTCTTCGAGATTCAGCCGAGCAAGATCCTTGCCTTTGCGAAGGGCGACACATTCAGCCAGACGCGTTGGAGCGCCGGCTGAAACACCGCCCGCGATCGCCCTGTCAACATCGTCCGCGGAGGTTCGATGCGGCCGTACGAGTCACTGGGCATGCGAGGGCAACTCAAGCGGCTTCGGCGTCTGGGGCAATCCGCGCTCGCGAGCTACGGACTGGAAGGCGCGCGGCTGAGGCCCCTCCGGCACGAGCACAACACGACGTTCAGGGTCGACGCGAACGGCGGCCCGTACGTGTTGCGAATCAACCGCCCCGGTGTTCATACGGCGGCCACGATCGGCTCCGAGATGGCCTGGCTGACGGCGCTCCGACGCGAAACTGACCTCGGCGTGCCAGAGCCGATGACGACCCGCGACGGCTCGCCAGTGGTCGTGGCGAGCGATGTCGGGGTGCCAGAACCGCGTGTCTCTGTCCTGCTCCGATGGCTCGATGGGCGATTCGTCGACAAGAGACTCGCGCCGCGCCACATGCGGCTGGTGGCCGCATTGCAGGCGCGTCTGCACGATCACGCGGATGGCTGGACGCCGCCGGTCGGATTCGCACGTCCGCGCACGGACACCCTGACCGACAGTGCCAAGCGCGAGAGCATCGCTGGGTCGGCGGGAGCGGCACGCCCGGGTGAGCACCCGACGCGCGGGGACGCCGAACGCAGTCTGCGCCTGGTCGAGGAGCTCCTGTCGGCGGAGGACGCGGCCCTGTTTGCAGCGGCGCTGGACGTGGTCTGGACCGCGACACGCGAGCTCGGAGCCCAGCCCGACACGTTCGGCTTGATCCATGGCGACCTTCACTACCAGAACGTTCTGTTCCGTGCCGGCGAGGTGCAGGCGATCGACTTCGACGATTGCGGTTGGGGGTTCTATCTCTACGACCTCGAGGTTCCGTTGTGGGAATTGGAGAGTCGCGAGGGCTACGCTGCCATGCGGACCGCGCTTCGGGATGAGTACTCGCGCCTGCGTCCCCTGCCCGCTCGCTACGAGTCCCACATGGCGGCATTCGCTGTCCTCCGCCGAATGCAGATCCTGATCTGGGCCCTCGAGTCGCGCGAGCACGCCGCCTTCCGTGACAACTGGCAGGTGTGGGCGCGCGAAGAGCTGGACGGGATCTCCGCGGCTCTTGGCCAACGATGAGGTTGAGGGCTGCAGCGGAGCGCGGGGATCTGCCTCGACAGCAGCCCGTTGCGGGCGCACGATGCTGCACGTTGTGACCTCGACGCAAACCCGATATCCGCTCGAGGCAGCGATCACGCTCGAGCAGCTCGACACCGATCCATACGACCACCTGGCTCGCCTCCGGGAGAGCACACCGGTCTCGTGGGTGCCGGTCCTTGGTGGCTGGCTGGTGACGCGCCGAGATCTGTGTATCGAGGTAATGCGCGACGCCGTTCTGTTCACCGTCGATGACCCGCGCTTCTCGACGGCCCAGGTTGTCGGCCCGAGCATGTTGTCGCTGGACGGAGACGAACACCGGCGGCATCGAGACCCATTTGCATCGGCCTTCCGTCGGCCCGAGGTAATGGATCGCTTCGCAGATGGCGTCGCGTCGGAGGCTCGCCGGCTGGTAAGTGCGCTGGCACCTGCCGGCATGGCGGAGGTCCGGCGAGATCTTGCGGGTCCCCTGGCCGTCAACGTCGTCGCCACCGCGCTCGACCTGCTGGACGCCCAGCCCGGCGTGGTCCTCGGCTGGTACGACGAGATCGTTGCGGCGGTCGATCGGGTGTCGGCCGGGCAGGAGATCGGTCCCAGGGCGCGAGACGCGGTGGATGCACTGGGGCGCCACGTCGCCGGGACCATCCAACACGGCAGCGGTGTGCTGGCGGATGCAACCGTGACACTCACGCCCGCCGAGGTCGTCTCGAACGCTGCGGTGATGATGTTCGGCGGCATCGAGACGAGCGAGGGCATGACGACGACGTTGTTCTGGCACCTCTTGACCAACCCGGAGCAGATGGCGGCCCTGACGGCCGATCGATCTCTGGGCGCCAACGCCGTCGAGGAATCCCTGAGGTTGGAACCGGCGGCTTCGAGAGTTGACCGCTACGCGACCGCCGATACCGAGCTGGCCGGCGCATCCATCAGGCAGGGCGATCTCGTCATCGTGTCGTTGACCGCGGCCAACCGCGACCCGGCGACATTCCCCAACCCGGACGTGTTCGACATCTCGAGGCCCAACGCGAGGTCACATGTGACGTTCGCCCAGGGTCCTCACGCATGCGTCGGGCTCCACCTTGCACGACTGGAAACACAGTCGGCCCTGGAGGCGGCGCTCGATGGATGGCCGGGGATGCGGATCGACTCTGGGTCGACGCCGCCAACCGGGGTCATCTTCAGGAAACCGAGATCGCTCCCGGTCCGATGGGATCCATAGGCTCGCCACCCTCTCCGACAGAGATCGGGTTCGACGCGGCGATGTCCGAGCTGTATGAGACCTGGAGGCGCGAGATCCGGTATCCGGCGAACCGCTTCCGGCAGATGCTCGCACGTCTGGGCGGCGTCGAGACGGCACGCCGCCTGCTTGCCAAGCCGGGCGTGTCGGCCGGGTTCATGAGGCTGTCGCAGGCGGGCAGACTCGAGTTGACGATGGAGTACCTCGTCCTCCAGCCAGAGTTCACGTCGTTGTTCACGTTTGACGAGCGAAGGACTGCTCGTCAGCGCCTGGTCGACGCCGGAGTTGCGGCGGACCGCCTTCCCTGAGCGCCGACGAGCGGAGTCACCCGCCTTCGAGGCCTTCTTCCTCACCTTCGTCAGTCGCTTCAGCCCTTGCCGTCGCGCTGAGGTGGCTCGCCTCGACGACCGTGGGCCGGCCGTCACGATCCTTCCAGCGAGTCTGGATCACGACCTCCTCTGTCTCGCCGACCAACCGGATGACGACGGTGTAGCTGGAGCCCCCGTGATCGACCGATTCGACGGTCGCCGCGGTGGAGGGGAGCGGTAGCAGGCTCAGCACCTCTCCGAGATTCCGGCGGAGCTCCTTGCTGAAGTCCTCGGTCGCGCGGTCAATGTCTCCGGCGACGAGCGCGTCGCAGAGGGCGTGTGCGTGGTCGCGAACGGCCTGTTCGTCCATCGATCAGTCCCCTTGTGGTCGAGTCTCGGTCCGTTTCATGTTCAGGTAGTGGGCCCGCTGTTCGTTTTCGAGATGTTCGATCGCATAGCGCAGTGCGGTGCGCGGCATCGTCGCGGCGTGCTCATCGAGGAACCGCAGGAGGCGTGGGCGGTCGTGGTCGCCGGCCGTTCGCAGCCCCCAGCCGATGGACTTGTGGATCAGGTCCTGATCGTCGTCCAGGAGCATCTCGGCGATCCGGAATGTGTCGTCCAGGTCGCCCGTCCTGACGAACGCGAGGGTTGCCAGCATCGCGATGCGGCGCTCCCAGATGCTCGTCGAGCGAGCAAGCTCGTAGAGAACGTCGCGCGGCTTGTCGAGCAGGTATCGGCCGACGACATTCCAGGCGCCGAGATCGACCAGGTCCCAGTTGTTGACCCTGTCCGTGCGCCTCAGGTAGAGCTCGTAGAGCTCCTTGCGGCGACTCTCGGGGGTCTTCTTGCCCGACGCCGACTTGGCCATGATGCTCACACCGCCGGCGCGGACCTCGTGGATCGGACTCTCGAGAAGCTTCTCGATCTCGGCCGGCCCCATCTCCTTGAACTCCGCGCTGAGGGCGAAGACCTGCCCCATTCGAACGCCCATGAAGACGTCGCCTTCGCCGTACTCCCCTGGTCCCGACTTGAAGTAGCGCCCGTACTTCTCGAGCTCGACCGGATCGCGGTGCTGTTCCAGCCGCTTCACGTACTCCGCGGCTGTGACCGGTGCCGGCACGTCCGCTCGTCAGGCCTCGGCCGACCGGCGGACATCCGCGATCGTGTCGCGGGCTTCGGCGACGGCTGCGCGGACGATGTCGGCGGCGGCATCGGCATCCGGCTGGCCGAACACGACCGCCTCCGCCCGACCGTAGGCGGCGAGCGTGAGGCGGACGAGTCGCTCCGGCTCCGTCGACGCGCGGCCCAGGATCGCGAGGGTCTTCTCGACCTGGATCGTGTGCTCCCGAATGTGGCTCGACCACCGGCTCAGCCGAAACGACACGGGCACGGCGAATCCCGACCAGCGCGCGCCGTGGTCAAGCTTGTCCTCGGGCAGGCCCGCGAGGCGCTCGCCGGACAGGTCGAGGGTCGCGTCGAACCGTGCCCGGATCTCGTCGAGCGTCCCGGCCAGTTCCGAGCCCTCCTCGTCCGGCAGGTCGGCCCAGAATGCGTCGCCCTGGTTTGGCGGCAGTTCAGGATCGTGGATGGCGAACGCTCGATCCTGCCACCACGCGGTCGACCAGCCGTAGGCGCGCTGGCCGTTGAGCGTGTGGCCCATCGTTCGGCGGATCGACCACTCCCCTTCCCCAGGGTCGGCGTCGATCTCGGCGTCCGAGAGCGGCGCGAGCAGGCCGTGCAGGTCCCAGCGAGCCGCGTCGGCCGGCGCGATGAGTGCTGCTGCCAGTCCGCCGTCACGGCCGGATGCGCGCACGGCTCGGGATGCCTGGACCTCCGCCCGCTCGAAGAGCTCGTGGAGCCGGAACAGGCCGTATCGCACCTCCCCTTCTCCGCCGCCGACCCACGGCCACTCACGCCCGAGCGCGGACTCGGGGATGGCAAGGATGTCGGCAACGATCGGCGGAAGGTCGGCCCGGGCATCGTGGATCGCCGCGGGCAGCGGCCGAACCAGTCCAGGATCGGTGTGACGCAGGAGCGGGGCGTCAGGGGTCGAGACGGCCACGCCGGCAGTTTATCGCCTGCGCGCCTCGCTCAGCCCATCTCCGTGGGAGTGGCCTCGCCGCCGAAGATGTAGCGGTCCATGAACGCGTTCCGGAACGTCCCGGCCGGGTCGTACTGATCCAGGAGCGCGACGAACTGCGGCAGCCGTTCATACGACGCCCGGATGGACTCGGGCGACATCGTGAACAGCTTGCCCCAGTGCGGACGAGGCTCGAACGGGCCCAGGGCGCTCTCGATCGCCGGCAGGACTCCGCGAACGGCTTCCCAGTCGGGCTGCCACGTGAAGTGGAACGCGACCGAGGGCCGTTGGTATGCCGTGCTCATCCACAGCTCGTCGGCCGCGATCGTCCGCACCTCCGACACCTGTAGCAGCGGCTGGAACCGGTCGCGGACGCCATCGATCGCCAGGAGCGCCTCGACGGCATGGTGCCGCGGGATCAGGTACTCGGACTGGAGCTCGGCGCCGCTGCTGGGCATGAAGTCCATCCGGAAGTGCGGAAGCCGCTCATGCCACGGACCGGCGACTCCGAGCTGCTCCGTGCAGGCGTCCGCCGGCATCCGTCGGATCGGGTGGATCGGGACCGTCGCGCGCGTTGCTCCGAAGAGGTTCGGCGGCGGTTCGAATACGTCGCCCTCCGGCACTCGGCGCTTGAGCCAGACCTGCTCGAACAGCGGTCCGTGACCCTCGGTGAACAGGCTCACGCTGTCCGCGCTCGACGCGATCTCGTCGAAATGCTCGACGACCGCGGCCAGGGCGAGGTCTTCGTAGAGGTCCTGTCGCATCTGGAACGTCGGCTGAAGGTCCAGGGTGAGCGATGTCACCACACCGAGGCTCCCGAGTGAGACCACGGCGCCGTTGAAGGAGTCAGGATCCCGATCGCGAGAGAAGATCCGCCTCTCGCCATCCGCGGCGACGACCTCCAACGCCGACACGGCCGTTGCAAGGTTGCCGCTGTGTTCGCCCGAGCCGTGAGTGGCCGTCGCGCATGCACCGGCCACGGAGATGTGCGGCAGGGAAGCGAGATTGTGGAGTGCGAATCCGGCCGCGTGGAGCGGACCACACAGGTCCCCGTAGCGGACTCCCCCATCGACGGTGAGCGTCCCCGCCACCGGGTCCAGATCGAAGACGCGTGGCATCTCGTGCAACGAGAGGAGATGCCCCGAGGTGTCGGCGATGTCGTTGAACGAGTGGCGAGAACCCAGGACCCTCAGCGGCCGAGTGTTCCTGACGATCTCCTGGAGCTCATCGATCGACCTTGGCTCGTGGAGCCGTGCGGCCGCATAGACGAGGTTCCCGGCCCAGTTCGTCAGTCCAGCGGGCGGATTGCCGTAGGTCTCCACCGCTGGATGGTAGCGCCACGCTAGGGACAGGCGGCAGGCCCGAGCGCCTCCCCCGTCGTGTTCAGCCCGTATCCGAGAGGGAACATCGCGCCTTCGCAGGCATCCTTGCCCGTTCGGGGTGCGTCCTCGGGCGTAGCCGGCCAGGTGAACGGTGTCGTGCCGATGAACTGGGCATCGCCAAGGAGGACGTCGGCAACACCGGCGCCCTCAGTGCCGGGCAGCCACGCGGCTATCACCGCGTCGGCCTGTGGCAGGAGATCATCGAGGATCATCGGCCGTCCGGACAGGATCACGACGACCAGTCGATCGACGTTCGAGCGGATGGCCTCAATGCGATTGCCGATCGGCAGCGCGAGCGTTCGCGAATCGCCTTGGCCCTCGGCGTACGGGGTCTCCGCAAGCACGAGGACGCCCACGTCGGCCCGAGCTCCGTCCGGAAGCTCGCCAGTGCGATTGACCGTCAGGCGATCGCCCAGGCGAGCGCCGAGCGCCTCCGCGATCGTGGTTCCCGGAGTCGTCTCCCCCCGGCTTCCCTGCCACGAGATCGTCCAGCCGCCGGACTGGAGCCCGATGTCGTCGGCGCCGTCCCCGGCCAGGATGACGGTATCGCTGTCCGCAATCGGGAGGGCGCCAGGGGTGGTCTTGAGCAGGACCAGTGAGGCCGCGACGGCCTCGCGGGCGAGCGCTCGATTCGCCTCCGAGCCGACCGCCGCGAGGTTCCCTTCCGGTGGCATCGGCTGCTCGAACAGCCCCAGCTCGAACTTGACGCGGAGGATTCGCCGGACCGCGTCGTCCACACGCGAGGCGTCGATCGACCCGGAAGCGAGACCGGCTCGAACCGCCTCCTGGAACTTGGGGCCGTCGTACGGGACCATGACCATGTCGATTCCGGCGCTGACGGCCCGCGCCACCGCCGTCTGGTAGTTGAAGTCGACCTGGTCGACGGCTTCCCAATCGGAGACGACGAATCCGCTGAATCCCAGCTCGCCCTTCAATACCTCCGTGATCAGGTGCCTGTCGGCGTGGACCTTGCCCGCTGTCGTGCTCGAGAACGACGCCATGACGATGCGCGCGCCGGCCTCGAGCGCCGACTCATACGGCGTCAGGTGGATGTCGCCGCAGGGTCGCCTCGTCCAGCTCGGTCACCCCCTGGTCCAGGAGGTAATCCTGCGTGTTCGAGGAACCGAAGGTCGTGCCGCCGTCGCCCAGGAAGTGCTTGGCGGTGGCGGCGGCCGCATCCGGGGCAGTCAGGTCCGGACCCTGGAGCCCCCGGATGAATGCCGACGCGAGCTCGCCGACGTGCTGTGGGTCCTCGCCGTAGCCCTCGTAGGTTCGGCCCCAACGCACGTCCTGCGCCACGGCAACCACCGGCGCGAAGTTCCAGCGGATGCCCGTCGCTGACATCTCGATCGCTGTGGCGCGTCCAATCCGCTCGACGCGCTCGGCGTCGCCGGCCGCACCAAGCCCGATGCTGTGCGGAAAGATCGTGGCGCCGACGACGTTGTTGTGACCATGCACCGCATCCACGCCGTAGAGCATCGGGATGCCGAGGCGGGTCGCAAGCGCGGCGTCCTGATACGCATCGACCATTCGGTTCCAGCCGGCCGGGTCGTTCTGTGGCGGCGCGCCGCCGCCGCCGCTCAGCACCGAACCCAGCAGCAGGTCTGTGACGCCCCTCGGATCGACGGAGTCCTTCTCGAGCTGCGTCATCTGGCCGATCTTCTCGTCGACGGTCATCGCGGCGAGGAGCGCCGTCGCGCGGACGTCCGGTGCTAGCGCGGGATCTCGCCAGTCGACAACGGGGGCCGCGCTGGGCGTCCCGCTCGTGCTGGCCGACGGCACGGGCGACCGCTGGCTTGTATCGCACGCAGCGACGAGAGGCGATCGCCAGGACGACGGTCAGGAGTCCGCGGCGATGGGCCATGCGCGGAACTCTACGGGCGAGCCGGGCTCTCCTGCAGGACCCACCCGTTGCCGTCCGGATCACTGAAGTGGACGAAGGAGTTCCAGTCCCCACCCTTCCCCTCGGCCCAGCCTGCTCCGTCGTAGTGCCTGACGGGAGTGCAGTCCACACCGCGTTCGACAAGCTCCGCGCGCGAGGCCTCGATGTCGGCGACGACGATCTGGATTCCCTGCAGAGAACCCGGAACCGACTCGAACTCCAGCGTCCCGATCATGATCGAGCAGGCCGACCCGGGAGGGGTCAGCTGGATCAGGCGGGTCGTCTCGTTCGGTTGGTGGTCGAGGTCGACGACCCAGCCGAGCTGCTCGCTGTAGAACCGCTTCGCCCGATCGACATCGCTGACCGGCACCGGAATCAGCTCGATTTTCCAGTCCATCGTGTCCCTCCCCGCGGTTCTGGTGACTATTTCTGCTGGATGGCCCAGTCGTTGCCGTCCGGGTCCTTGAAGAAGGCGAATGAGTTGTACGGACCGCCTGGCCCATCCACCCACTCGCCGTTTTCGATCCGCCTGACGGGGGTGATGTCCACCCCTCGCCCCGCGAGCTCGGCCCGCGCAGACTCAATGTCGGCAACGGAGAGCTGGAGGCTGGGCCGGGAGCCAGGTGCCCCCTCGGCGAGAATGACGGGCCCGATTGTGACTGAGCATGTCGAACCGGGCGGCGTCAGCTGCACGACCCGGAAATTCGGGGCCGGTGTGGAATCCGCGTCGACGACGAAGCCGCAGCGTTCGCTGTAGAAGGCCTTCGCCCGGTCGACATCGCTAACTGGGACCACCACCACTTCGAGCTTGTAGTCCACGTCGTGCTCTCCTTCTGTGTCGTGCTCTTCGTGCGTTGTGCGGTCAGGTGACCGGGACCAGGCGAGCCATGAGCTCCTCCAGGCGCTGGTACCCACCGTCCATGCCGTCGGACATCCCGCTGGCGATTGTCGCGTCGCGGTCCTCGACCGACTGGTAGACCGAGTGGACCCGGAGCGTCGTGCGGCCGTCGCGCTCTTCGAATGTGATCGAGCCCAGCGACACGTGGCCCGGGGCGCCCTCGAATTCGAATGTCTGGAGCATTCCGTCGACCGATTGCGGGCCATGGAAGACCCCGTGGAACGCGTATTCGTTGCCTTCCGCATCGCTCTGGGTGTATCGCCAGGAGCCGCCGTCATGAACATCCCAGCGGTCGACCGTCATCGTCATCCTGCTTGGACCCAACCATTGCGCGAGCAATTCCGGATCTGTGTGAGCGCGGAAGAGAAGATCGCGCGGTGCGTCGAACTCCCTGGCGGTATCAATGAACGGAAGGCCTGGCGCCGAAGTTATCTGTGTCTTCACGATGATTTGCTCCCTTCTCCGTTTTTCGCCTTGCGGCGGATCGGTCGAACTCGTTGCAGCTCCGCGAGCAGCACGTCAAGGCGGTCGTAGCTCTCGTCCCAGTACTCCTGGTAGCTGACCAGCCACGCCGTCGCCTCCCTGAGCGGCTCGGCCTCGAGGTGACTGAGACGCGCCGTTGCCCGCCGGCTGCGCGAGATGAGTCCGGCCGCCTCCAGCACCTTCAGGTGTCGGGAGATGGCCGGCTGCGACACGGGGAACGGCGCAGCGAGCTCCGCGACCGTCCGGTCGCCCTCGGTCAGCCTGGCGAGGATGGCGCGTCGTGTGGGATCCGCGAGTGCGCCAAAGACAGTGCTCAGTTGGTCGACATTCATTCTATAACCACTACATTATGGAACGTGTTGGTTATTGAACCCGAAGCCGAGCGGTCTGTCAACCCCCGATCGCTACCACACGTCCCCTGCGCGCCACTCGCAGCTGATTGGCGCTGTCAGGTCGAGTCGCGGCGTCGACGGCGTCGTGAGCACGAGGATGTGGCCGTCCTCGTCGGGCGTCCGGCGCGGGCCGTCAGGCGTCCGCACAGACGACGGACCGGCCCATCTGAGCCAACCGAGCCGTTCGTAGAACCGATGACGACCGGTTCCGAGCGCGCCCAGATCGAACCCTTCCTTGACGTAGGACGTCACGTCGGCCATGACCACAGAGCCCAGGCCCACTCCCTGCCGATCCGGCGCCGTGGCGACCGCCTCGACGTAGCCGGTCCGGAGCGGGCGGCCATCGACATGGATCTCACGCTCGACGACGGACGCGTGGGCGACGATCTCGGCCGTCGAGGTCGAGGACGAAGTGGAGGCCGCCGACGGCGTGCTGCCAGTCGTCTTCGTCGAACTGTTCGTCTTCATCATCGGACGCGAATGCGGCCTCGAGCAACGCGCGGATCGCCACGATCTCGGCCGATTTCAGGTCCGGTGTCGAAACCCTGCGAAGGCGCGGTCGAACGGGTTCGGTCACGCGAATCCGTTCACCGGCTGTTCGAGGACTCGTCGTTGTCCTCGGCGCGGCGCTCGCCACCCTGGGCGGGTGGCTGCCAGGCGTACTTCTCATATCGGAGCTGGCGCTGCGTCAACTCATCGAGGCGCTCCTGTTCGCCGCGAAGGACCTCGAGCTCGTGCTCACGCTCCGAGGCGTCGACTTCGGCCGGATCCGCCGGAGGTGCCGCCGGACTGTCTTGCTCCTCGCCGCCGCCCAGCAAGCGCCGCAGAAATCCCATGTCCGATTACCTCTTCGGAGCGTCGGTCTCGGCCATTCGCGCCTTGACGAGCTTCGTGACGAGGCCATCGGGCAGGAATGTGCCGGCGGCGAAGTGGATCGTTCCCTTGGATGTGTCGTACGTCGCCAGCTCGTCCCGGTGGGCCTCCATGACGGCCGGACTCTGGACATAGAACGAACAATGGCCCTTCGCCGCGGCGAAGGAGACGAGGGGCCGGCCGCGATATTTGAAGGCGGGGACCCCGTAGCCGATCCCTTCGACGGCCTCGGGTGACGCGGCGGCGATCGTCCCGCGGAGCGCCTCGAGCGACGCCCTCGCCTCGTCTGGCACCGCCGCCAGAAACGCATCGACCTCAGCGGATCGCACGGGCATGTCGTTCGAACTCCGGTCGTCTGGCATTCCCGCCCCCAATGTCGCCGAACTCATGCACGTCCCGAGTGTACGCAGCGGCGGTAGAGTGTAGTGATCGTGGCGCCGCGACGAGGTCGCTGGGACGCCCAGCCGTATGGGAAATCGAATCCCTGATGACCGAGCCGGAGCCTCCGGAACGCCGCCCGCCTGGCGGAGAGCCACCCGCCAGACCCGCCGACTCGCTACCGGTGCTCGTGGTCGATGACGAAGCCGCGGTCCGCGGACTCATCGCGTTCGCCCTTCGGAACGCCGGTCTCGCGGTGATCGAGGCCGGCTCCGGTCCGTCGGCGCTCGACATCATGGAGACCGAGAGCGTCGGCGTGGTCGTGTGTGATCTGGGGATGCCCGGAATGAGCGGGATCGAGGTCGTCCAGGCTCTCCGGCGGCGGCCGGAATCGGCCACGCTGCCCATCATCATGGTGACCGGCTCAGGCGACGATCAGTCGGTCATCGCAGGGCTCGAGGCCGGTGCGGACGATTTCCTGATCAAGCCCGTGCGGCTCGATGAGCTCATCGCCCGCGTCCGAGCTCAGCTTCGGACCCATGCGGCATGGTCGCGCGTGCTCGAGGATGAGCTGACCGTCCGCGCCGGCGTCGTGGCAGCGCTTGGCTCGCTGAACCTGTCGGCCGAGCCAGCGGAAACGGCCGAGGCCGTGGTGGCGGAACTCTCTCGACGGACGGACAGCGACTTCGTGTCCGTTGCGCAGATCACGAGCGACCGGCGGATGCAGGAGCTCGCGACGTTCAACCGCGGAGACGGGGTGCGCCGCGGCGGTGACATCTTTCCGACAGACCTTGCCGGATATCTGCTCGGCCGTGCCGAGGATGGACCATGGGTCGACGAAATCAAGGCCGGTGGGCCGGCCGAGAACACGGCGTCCCTCCGAAACGCGAATCTTGACATTGTGGCCTCGGCCCCGATCTTCTCCGGTGACGACCTCGTTGGACTGTTGTCGATCGGCGCCGTGGCCGATGAGACCCGATCATCCCGGAGTCGGCAGGCCAAGCTGCTCGCCGCGGCGATCGACTATGCGAGCGTCCTGAGCGCGGTCGCCGGCTCCGCGATCGCCGGACGGCGGGAAGCCGGGGCCCTGCGCGCACGCCTGCAGGCGATGCTCGACGCCAAGGAGTTCCATACGGTCTTCCAGCCGATCGTCGACGTGGAGACGCAGGAGATCGTGGGATACGAAGCGCTGACACGATTTGACGACGGCACGCCACCGGAGGTCCGATTCGCCGAAGCAACACGAGCCGAGCTCGCCCCGGCGTTCGAGCTGGCGGCGATCACGATGGCCGTCGAGCAGGCGGATGAGCTGCCCCAGGGAGCGTTCCTGTCGGTGAATATCTCGCCGGGGTCGGTGATCGAGCGTTCCGCCGAACTCCGAGGGATCTTTGCGCCGACGGGCCGGTCGATGGTCGTCGAGCTGACTGAACACGTGATGATCGAGGACTATCCAGCGCTTCGAGCCGCGTTCCATGACCTGGGCGAGCACGTCCAGGTGGCGGTCGATGACGCCGGCGCCGGCTTCGCGAGCATGCGTCACATCCTCGAGCTCCAGCCAGCCTTCGCGAAACTCGACATCAGCCTGGTCGGCGGGATCGACGCGGACGACCTTCGGCAGGCACTGGCAGCGGGATTGAACTACTACGCACTGCGGACGGGCTGCCGGTTGATCGCCGAGGGCGTTGAAACCCAGGCCGAGGCGGACACGCTGCGCCGGCTCGGGATCGAGTTGGGGCAAGGCTATCTGTACGGTCGCCCCCAACGCGTCGCGGACCTCACCCTGCCCTGAGGCGGTCGGGCACCATCCCCTGACGAATTCGTGCTGGAACCGGACCATCCGGCACGGTGCGCCAGCCCGCGGCGACCTCCACGATGTGTCTGTCGGGCGGATATGCCTGACGTCGCACCCAGTCTTGCCGAACCTGCGCCGTGGTCTGAACCCCTGGCGCGGCCGCCGCACGAAGGAGCCATCGATGTACAGGACCGTCGTCCGCCACCTGCCGCGGGTCGCCGGGCTGATTCTCGGGTTCGCGCTCATCGCAGGCTTCGCCCCGACGAACACCAATGCCGCCACGCCGTTCGCGATGGACGTGTACTTCGGCAGTGGCTACGAGCGGCAGGTCGACGGGCGGACGTGCGTGGCGGCGTCGACGGCGATGATGCTGAACTTCATCGCGGGCAGGGACCTGCGCCTCAGCCAGATGACGATCCTGCGCTACGCGCAGCCGCGCGACGCCCTGAACGACGCTCGTCAGCTGGGTTCCGACCCCCTTGGCTGGTCGAAGGCGATGACCTACTACGATTCCCGGACGGGCGGTGAGTTCACCTACATGTGGGAGTCCTACACGTCCGAATACTCGGCCCTGAAGCGGGCCGCGACGCAGATCGCGGTCACTGGCATGCCAGTCGGAATCGTGATCTGGAACGGTCGCCATGCCGTCGTGATGACCGGCTTCGAAGCGACTGGCGACCCGCGCCTCGGGGACTTCACGGTGACCCACGTCTGGATCAGTGACCCGTACGGCTCGAGCCACCGGCGATACACGGCCGCCGGTAGCCCGCTCAACCAGTATCTCGAGCTCGATGCCACGCCGACGTACGACCGGGCCTGGTACAAGAAGTACGTGATCGTCGCCCCGACGACGCCGGTACCCGCGCCTGCCCCGACACCGGTCCCGGTCGGGTCTGTCATCGTCACCCGCTAGGCGAACCCTCGGGCGGCACCGTGATCGCATGGTTGATATGCGGTTGCAACCTCGTCGAGCGCACCACGCTATTGGGTCGGGCATCCGAACCGGGTCAGGGTGACGTAACGATCTGCGGGGGGACACAGGAATCTGCGCGCGATCGCGCGATCCCAGACGCCACGATCAGCCGCCGGAAGAGGGTCGGCCGTTCGATGGCCATCTCGGAGGTTCGCCCCATGTCCGCATCACGTCTGTCGTCCATCGTCCTGTCCCTGGTCCTGGTGCTGACCGCGGCCGCCGCACCGGTTGCCGCTCATGGCGGTCACCACCCTGGCCCGGGCGATCTGCCAGCCCGCATCGACCTGCCTGACGGGTTCCAGCCGGAAGGCATCGAGTCGTGGGGTTCGCACCTGTACGCCGGCTCGCTGGCGAACGGGGCGATCTGGAAGGGCGACGCCCGAACCGGCGAGGGCCGGATCCTGGTCCCCGGCGTTGCGGGGCGAGTGGCGGTCGGGCTGCACCTGGACCACTGGGGCCGCCTCTGGGTTGCCGGCGGGCCGACCAAGACGATCCGCGTCTACAAGGTTCGAACCGGGGAACTGCTTCGAACATATGACTTCCCGACGACCGGGTTCATCAACGACCTCGACATCACGCGCAACACCGTCTACGCGACGGACTCCGTGAACCAGCAGCTGGCCGTCGTCCCGCTCCGGCGCTGGGGCAAGCTGCCGCCCTCGTCCGCGGCCAGGACGATGCCGCTCACCGGCGACATCAAGTACACGACCGGTTTCAACGCGAACGGCATCGCGGCCAAGTCGGGCTACCTGATCCTCGTCCAGTCGAACACGGGCCAGCTGTTCCGCGTCAATCCGTGGAACGGCAAGGCGAAGTCGATCGATACCGGCGGATACAGCGTGCAGTTCGGCGACGGCCTGCTCGTCCTTGGCCAGACCCTCTACGTCGTCCGGAACCAGCTGAACCTCGTCGCGGTCCTACGCCTCTCGCACGGCCTGCGGCACGCGCGACTCATTGGCGAGATCACGTCACCCTCACCGGAGGCTCTGTCGGTGCCGACCACCGCGACCGCGACGCTCGGCGCCCTGTGGGTTGTGAACGCCCGGTTTGGAACGCCGCCGACGCCGACGACTGACTACTGGATCACCCGACTCCCGCTACGCCCGTAGCGGAGCCATGGATTCAGGACCGGCTCGGCTGACACGGCGAACTTTCGTCAGGGGACGAAGAAACCGTTTGTTCAGGTAGCGTGATCAGGCCGCCCGCCTTCGTTCCCCCGGCTGGCGGCCTAAGTCCCCAGATAACTCGAATGTCACTCCACGGCCGCGCGATGGCTCACGTCGCACGGGTCGGGCGTGCCTTCCCCGCCGCCGCCTGCCCCAGCGGGCGCGTTGGTCGAAAGGAGCATCTTGCGATTGCCGATCCCGGGCGCCCCTGCGCTCGCCTCGGCGGCCCTAGCCGCCATTCTGGTCATCACATCCGCCCCGTGGACGCCGGCCTCCGCCGCTGACCCGAGCGAAGCCACCCAGGTCATCCAGGTCGCCAAGGCCCAGCTCGGCGATCCCTGGCGCTACGGCGCAAGCGGGCCAGCCGCGTTCGACTGCTCAGGCCTCGTGATCTACGCATACGCGACGGCCGGCGATCTGTCCCTGATCGGCAACGGCAAGTATCGGTCGGCCTCGGCGCTCTACAAGTACTTCCGCGATCGAGGCAGGACGAGCCGCACCAGCGCGACGCCGGGCGACCTCGTCATCTGGGGCAACGGGAGCCACGTCGGGATCTACCTCGGCGGCGGCCAGGCGATCAGCACGCTCTCGAGGGGCGTGTCGATCCACTCGGTGAACGCGATGAGCACCCCCTTCACGGCGTACCTTCGGACCGGCCTCTACCAGTTGCAGCCGAAGACCCCGCCGCCGATCGCGCCGGCCAAGACCCCGATGCCCGTCGGAGCCATCGTGGTGTCCCGCTAGGTTCGGGTCGGTGAGGGCGCCTGTTCCGGCCGACCGTGGGCCCGTGTGCATCCTCGTCTACGGCGCCAACGAACTGCGGCAGCCGGCGGTGGCCGAGCTGCTGGCGGATCGCCGATGTTCTCGCCCGTGTGATACCAGTAGTGGTAGATCACCCGTTGAAGCTGGTTGCCGTGGATTCGCGCGAGCGGCTTTCCCTGTCGGATCGGGTGCTCCAGGAGCTTCGAAGACGTGAGCGTATCTAGCCGTGGATCGGCCGCCGCCGTGATAGCGCGCCAGGCATCGACCACCTCCGCCAGCGGTGGCGTGCCGGCCGGGCCGCCCGAAACGAACCGGTCGGCGATCTCCGGATAGGGGGTGCTCCCTCGAGTTGAGAGGAAGTACGCCTGCTCCTGCCAGGCCAGATGTCCGACGTTCCAGCTGATGCTGTTCATCTCAGAGCTCGAGGACGTCGATCTGCCATGTCGCCGCCGCCGTCAGGCCGCGGATCGATCGCAGCTGGCGTGCGGTCCGGCGTGCCGCGAAGCGAGCCGGCGGATCGCTGGCGGATCCCCCCGAGATCCGCGCCGATCGTAATGGCCGCTGCGTCGATGGCGTCATCGGCCGTCACCGAGAGAGCCTTCCAGCCCGACCCCACCTCGCGCGGGAATCCGGCCTGGATCCTCGCCTGGTCGCGGTCGGCCGCCTCCTGGCGCGCAAGCGCCAGGTTGACATCGCCCGGCGAACCGATCGCCGGAAGCCCGATTGATGCGGGGCCTACGTCGACCGGGCCTGAACCGTCGGGCGCAGGGACGTTGGCCGAAGCGGCGTTCGAGGTGCCCGCCGGCGGAGGCCCTCCGCAGGCGGAGACTACGAGCCCGACGAAGACGAGCAGCGCCATCGGACGCGTCCGAAGCCAAGCGGTCATGACGAATCTCCGTCGTCCGACCGTGCCTGGGCAAGACGTTGTGCTGAGGGTACTCCTCGTTGAGGCGATCTGGCGATGGTCAGGATCGATCAGGACGAGCCGACGATGCGCTTCGGACATCCTGTTCGGGAACGACCGACTGCCCGAACGTGCGCCCGGCCGGCACTGGACCTCCATGTCCGTTCGTGCAACGGTCGCCGTCGATGCGGATGCACGAGCGTGCCACTCGCCAGACCGACGCTGCCCGCGCGACGCCGCGATCGCCGGCGCGAGAGCCGACCTCCGCGTCGAACCACAGGCCGGGCCCGTCTCCTGAGCCCATCGGTCTCCTCGACCTCCAGCGACTCGCCGGGAACGCCGCCGTGGCCTCACTGGTTGCCGCTGCGACCGTCCAGCGCGACGAAACGACGACCGACAAGCCGGTGGCCGGCGCGGGTGGAAAGTCGATCGAGCTCATCTTCATCCTCACCAAGCCGAACGACCAGTTCACGAAGGACATGACCGACTACGTCAAGAACACGTTGAAGGGCCACGCCTACCGCGAGGTGGCGAACATCGAGGAGATCTGCGCCGAGGCGACGAAGCTTGCGTCGCAGGGCATCACGCTCAGCAAGGTCCGGATCGTGGGTCACGGCCAGACGAACATCGGGGGCGTGGGCATGACCCCGGCCAAGGAGAAGAAGTGGCGCTTCGTCCAGCCCGACGAGGTCAAGGCCTACATGAAGTCGCCCGAATGCAAGGGCCTTCGCGGGGCGATGGCCAAGGACGCCGAGGTCGAATTCTGGGGCTGCTACCTCGGCGGCATCCCGCAGGCCGGTGAGGCCTGGGCCGACCTGTTCGGCAAGCAGGTCAAGTCCACGAAGGGCGAAATGAAGGTCGGTGGGCAGGACTTCATGATCAGCAAGACCCAGGCCGCGACATCTGTGAAAGACGTCCCTAAGGGTGCCCAGAAGAACTTCAAGAAGTGGCTCCTCCGGCAGTACAAGCTGCTCCGCAGCACCGGCGAGGCGCCCGACCTGAAGACCGAGGCCGAGCAGATCGCGCACATGAACGATCTGTTCGACCGCTCGGGAGGAAAGATCCGGTCCCGGGTCGTCCAGCAGAAGGGCCAGAAGGGCGTCTCCCGGCCACGTGGACCAGATGAGCTCCAGATCTGGGAGACGGCGAAGCCGAACCCATGATGAGCGGCATACTGGGCACGTGTACCAGGAGCGTCGCTCGCGGCTGAAGGAAAGCGTCGTCTGGCGGCGCGTAACCACCTCAGGCGACGTCCGGATCCTCCCCGACGGGTGCATGGACCTCATCTGGAACAGCGACGGACGGCTGTTCGTGGCGGGACCCGACACCAGGGCGACCATGTTCTCGAGCCGGGCCGGCCATACCCTGGTCGGGCTCCGATTCGCGTCCGGCGTCGGGCCGATGGTCCTCGGCGTCCCGGCCCATGAACTTCGGGACCAGCGGGTGCCACTCGAGGCAATCTGGCGGCCCGCCGCCGTCCGTCGCCTCGGTGACGAGATTGGGGCCGGCGGCCATCCCGGTCGGACACTGGAAGCTATCGCCGACGAGCGCCTGCGAGGCTCCGAAGGAGCCGTCGCCACGATCCGTGAGGTCGTTCGGCTAGTCCGCTCTGGCCGCGGCGTCGCCGATGTGGCGGATGCGGTGGGCTTGAGCGAGCGGCAACTCCACCGCCGATCCCTCGACGCGTTCGGCTACGGGCCGAAAACCCTGGCCAGGATCCTCCGGCTCGGCCGGGCGATCGAGCTTGGGCGCGACGGGGTCGTGTTCGCCGATGTCGCCGCCCAGGCTGGCTACGCCGATCAGGCCCACCTGGCCCGCGATGCGAAGGCCCTCGCGGGCGTGTCGATGACGGAGCTCAGCCGCTGAGGAACGGTCAGCCGGCCTCAGGCAGCGCGGCGAACAGGTCGATTCCATTGCCGTCAGGGTCGTGGACGACCGCGTACCGCATGCCCCAGAACGCATCCCACGGCTCGAGGTGACCTTCGTAGCCGGCCGCCACCAGGCGTGCATACATGGCGTCGACGTCGGCCGGGTCGTCGCAGGCAAAGGAGAGCGCAACCCGCGAACCACCGGACGGCGGCGTCCAGTCGGGATCAAACGAATGGATCGTCTCGACCGTGTCCCAGGCGACCCGCAGCCCGCCGGGAAGACTTGCCTCGACATGCGGCTCCGCGTCGGCCGAGGCAGGAAGGTCGAAGCCGAGCTGTCTATAGAAGGCGAGTGAGCGGGCCATGTCGGCGACGACGATTCCGATGACGTCAAGTCGAGTAGTCATGGCGTCAGACTAGCGTCCGACCGAGCGCTCCGTCTTTGACGAATTGGACGTCCAGTCACGCACGATCTCCCCGAGCGTTTCGAGCCCGACGACACCGTGACCCAGCACGGCATCGTGGAAGCCGCGGATGTCGAACCGGCCGCCGAGCTCGCGTTGCGCGTCTGAGCGGAGCCGGAGGATCTCGCGCTGGCCGATCTTGTATGCGAGCGCCTGGCCCGGGCCGACGATGTAGCGGTCGATCTCGTTCTCGACATTGTTCCGGGCGAGGGCCGTGTGGCCGAACATGAAGTCGATCGCCTGGGCACGTGTCCAGCCGAGCGCGTGCATCCCCGTGTCGACAACGAGGCGGCAAGCCCGCCACGCATCGAACGAGAGCACGCCGATCAGATCGATGTCGCCCGAGTACAGGCCCATCTCCTGCGAAAGCCGCTCCGCATAGAGACCCCATCCCTCGACATAGGCAGTTGGTCCCGTGTGGCGCCGGAAGTCCGGCAGGCTCGTCAACTCCTGGCTGATGGCGAGCTGGAGGTGGTGGCCCGGGATCGCTTCGTGGTAGGCGAGTGCCTGTGCTTCGTACCGCGGCCGCGTCTCCGGCGCCGACGTGTTGATGAGGTACTGGCCGGGCCGCGAACCGTCGATCGCCGGTTGTCGGTAGTAGGCGATCGTCGAATGGCGTTCCTCGTGCTCGGGCATCGTGACGACGACGCAGTCGGCGGCAGGCTGGACGCCGAACCAGCCCGGAACGGCCGCCTGCGCTCGCTTCAGCGACTCCTCGGCGGATCGGCGAACCTCGTCGCGCGTCGCGAAATGCATGGCCGGATCCGAGCGCAGCCGGTCGCGAATCACCGCGAGATCGGACGTGCCGAGCACACGCTCGCCCAGGCCGGCGAGATCCGCGTCGATCCGATTGACCTCCTCGAGACCGATCGCGTGGATGTCCTCGGCGCGAAGCACAAGCGACGTGTGAAGCTCGATCAGCTTGTCGTAGGCGTCAGGTCCGCCGGGGACATGGACGAGTCCCGGACGCTCATCCGGCCGAGCGGCGGGCAGGATCTCGTCGCGGATGACGGCTCGGTACCGCTCCATCGCGGGCCGGACCACGTGACGGACTGCCGTTCGGAGGCCGTCGACGAAGGCCGACCGCTCGTCCGCCGGCCAGTCGCGGTGATCGACGGCGACCGGCGCCAGCAGCGGCAACTCGTCGTCGGGCTGCTCGAGCGTCGATTCGAGTTGCTCGAGCACCTTCTCGACGGGCGATCGGACGGCGACGAGGCCCTCCTCTACCCCGCGGCGGAGGCGCTCGGCGTGGGCGTCGAACCATGGACCCAGGGCGACCCACCGCGTAACCATCGCCCGCGCCTGCTCCGGCGTCGCGATCGCCTGGATCGCCTCGAGATTGAGGGCGGCGACCTGTGGGCCATCGAGTGGATCGACCGCCCATGCCTGGAGGTTGGCATCGAGCTCGGCGCGGTCGCGTCGGATCTGTGCGATCAGCGCCGATCTGGTGATGCGGTCTTCAGCCCCGAGCGCGTCCTCGTCCACGACGTCGATCCGAGCCCGGATGTGGTCGAGTCGCGACAGCGTGGCCTTCGATCGCCGTGTCGGATCGGTCATCGAGCGCGTCGTCGAAGCGGCGGTCGCCCAGGTAGGTGGCGAACCGGGGGCTGAATGCAAGCGTCGCCTCCCAGTACTGCCCCGCGAGCGCGGTGAGCTGGGCGGCGGGTGTGTCGTTCACAGGCTGGAACCTACAGGAATTGAGTGTCGCTCTGCGCGACGATCCGGATCTCGTCCATCATTGAGTACGTGAAAGTGGATCTCTGGGTTCCGTCCCGGACGCCGTCGGAATGGCGTACGAACCTGGGCCGCGTGGCGAACCTGCACGACTACACGTCGTCCGGGCCATGGCCGGACCACCTGGGGCGGGCCGACATGCTCGTCGCCGACCACAACGTCGAGGCCGCGATTCAAGCAGCGCCTCGGTTGGACGAGCTGCGGGTCGTCCAGACGCTGTCCGCCGGTGTCGATCGTATCGTCGGTCGCCTCCCACCGGGCGTCACCCTCTGCGATGCGAGCGGTGTGCATGACATCGGAGTCGCCGAATGGATCGTCATGGCGATCCTCGCCTCGAACCGGGGGCTCCCACAGCTGATCGATGCCCAGCGAGCAGCAGCCTGGCGGCGTGACGGGGCACCCGGCGAGCTCATGGGCTCGACGGTGCTGATCCTCGGCTACGGCTCGATCGGGCGAGCGGTCGAGGAACGCCTCGTTCCGTTCGGCGTCGAGGTCGTCCGAGTCGCTCGCCGCACGCCGAGAAGGCGTCCGTCAGCTGGCGGATCTGCCTGCGCTCCTGCCATCCGCCGACGTCCTGGTGATCCTCCTGCCGCTCACGCCGGAGACACGCGGTCTCGTGGGCTCCGGGATCTTGACGCGCATGAAGCCCGGAGCGCTCGTCGTCAACGCATCCCGTGGCGCCGTCGTCGACACGGCTGCGCTCATGGAGGCCCTCGTGGATCGGCAGATCCGGGCGGCCCTCGACGTGACGGACCCGGAGCCGCTGCCGGAGGACCATCCGCTCTGGTCGATGCCCGGCGTTCTCATCACGCCGCACATCGGCGGCGACGTCAGCGGTGCGGAGGACCGCGCCTGGCAGCTCGTGGCCGACCAGGCGGGCCGACTTGCTCGGGGCGAGCAGCTCCGCAATATCGTCGTCGACGGGTACTAGCGATACTTGAGGTCGCGACCGGCGATCACGCAGCAGGCGTAGCTGAGAGGGAGTCAGATGGACTGGAAGCTCGAACTCGTGGCCGTTCCCGTCTCGGACGTGGACCGCGCCAAGACCTTCTATTCCGAGCAGGTCGGCTTCAATGCCGACCACGACCATCATGTCAGCGACGAGATCCGCTTCGTCCAGCTGACGCCTCCGGGGTCGGCGTGTTCGATCGCGCTGGGTGTCGGAGTCTCGGACGCGGCGCCTGGATCCGTGCGCGGGTTGCAGCTCGTCGTCTCCGACATCATTGCCGCGCGAGCGGAGCTTGTCGGGCGCGGGGTCGAGGTCAGCGAGGTCCAGGACTTCCCCTGGGGCAGGTTCGTCTTCTTCAGCGATCCGGACGGCAACGGCTGGGCCGTTCAGGAGATCCAGCGAGCCGGCGGCTGAGCGAGCCTCGTAAGCTTCGGCCATGGCGAGCGGCGTCGACGCGAGCGATCGGCCAGGCGCGCTCCCCTGGCCGTGGACCATCCTGCTCGTCCTGCCGGTCCTTGGCCTTGCGCTGCTCCTCGCCCAACCGCAGCTCGACATCGAGTGGGAGCATCACCCGAGCCACTTCTGGCTGGTACTGCTGACTGCCGTCGTCGGCGTCGCGCTCGCGTACCTGACGAACCTGGCGGCCAGCCGCTATCGCGACGCGCGACTCGTGCTGGTCTCGCTGGCATTCCTGGCAAGCGCCGGATTCCTCGGGCTCCATGCCCTCGCCACGCCCGGCGTCCTCCTCCCGAGCCCCAACACCGGGTTCGCCATCGCAACGCCGATCGGGCTCGCGATTGCGTCCGTCTTCGCCGCCGCGTCGGCCAGTCCGCTCGCCGGCCCGCACGCCGCGATGGTCCTCCGCTGGCGCTCCGTCGCTGCTCGGCGGCTTGATCGCCCTCATGGTCGCCTGGGCGATCCTCTCGCTCGCGAGCCTGCCTCCCCTCGACGGCCCGCCACCGAGCAGGGAGGTTGCGGGACCCCTGACGGCGCTGGCCATTCTCGCGGTGGCCCTCTTCGCGTTCGCAGCCGGACGCTACGTCCTGCTGTACCGGCGTCGCGGTGGCATCCTCCCGTTGACGGTGGCCGTCGCGTTCATCCTCTTCGCGGAAGCGATGATCGCGGTCGCGTTGAGCCGCAACTGGCATCTGAGCTGGTGGGAATGGCACGTCCTGATGCTGCTCGCGTTCGCCGCCATCGCCCTCGGCGCTCGTCGTGAGTACCGCCGGAGCGGAACGCTGACGGGCGCGTTCGGAGGCTTGTACCTCGAGGCGACGCTCGCCCGCATCGACCGCTGGCATGCCGGTGCGATCGCGGCCGTCGCGGCGGCCGACGCGCGCGGCGAGTCACCGGACCGCGTCCTCGCCAATCTCCGACACGAAGGCGCCACGAGCGACGAGGTGGCGCTCCTGGTCCAGGCAACCCGCGAGCTGCGACGGCTCGATGCCTCATTCCGGCCCTACCTGCCGTCGGTCGTCGCTCAGCAGATCCGGCGTGGTGCTGGCGCGGCGGCTCCCGGCCTCGGCGGTGAGGAGCGGCAGGTCAGCGTGCTGTTCGCCGACCTCGCCGGATTCACGACGTTCAGCGAGACACGGGCCCCGACCGCCGTCATCGCGATGCTGAACGAGTACTGGGCGGTGGTTGTCCCGGTCATCGACGCGGCAGGCGGCGTCATCGAGCACTTCGCCGGCGACGGGGTCATGGCGATCTTCAACGCGAGCGGAGATCAGCCGGATCACGCCCGTCGCGCGGCCATGGCAGCGTTGGCGATCATCGAAGCCGGCCGCCCGTTGGCCGAGGCCCACGCGGGGTGGCCGACCTTCCGGATTGGCGTCAACACCGGACCCGCCGTCGTCGGCAACGTCGGAGTCGCGGGTCGTCACAGCTTCGCCGTCATCGGGAATACCACGAACGTCGCGGCACGCCTGATGGCAGCCGGCGATCCCGGCCAGGTGATCGTCGCCGGAGCCACATGGGAGGCGCTCGGTGCCGGGCGTGACGGGGTCGCCCTCGGCCCGACGCGGGTCAGGGGAAAGCGCGCGCCGGTCGATGCCTGGGTGCTTCGGGCCGTATCGTGATTCGCTGATCGGGAGGAAACGAGTGATGGAACCGGGCGCGCTCAGCGTGGCACTTCAGCGTGACGTTTCCGGTTGGGCGCGCGAGCACCTCGCGGCTGACGTCGTCGGCTGGTTGACGACGGTCGCCGCGGACGGGACTCCCCAATCGTCGGTGATCTCGTTCCTGTGGGAGGCCGAGACGATCCTCTTCTACAGCAAGCCCGCCACGCCGAAGCTGCGGAACATCGCCCGCTCCCCGCTCGTGTCGTTCCACCTCCAGTCCGATCCCTACGGCGACCACTTGTTCATCATCGAAGGGACTGCCGAGGAGGATCGCAGCACGCTTCCGTCGGACGAGCACCCGACATACCGCGCCAAATACCGCGAGCCATTGGCGCATTGGGGCATGGGCGAAGCGCAGACCGCGCGGGACTTCTCCGTGCCAATCCGGATCACGCCGCGGCGAATCCGCCTGGAGTGACGTTGCGGACACGGCGCACCATGAGAGGCCTCTCAGACGCTTCGAAGAATTCGAGGGCAACGTTGCCCTGCCCAGACGACGAACGCGACGAACGCGACGGAGGCCCTCGATGAGCCAGCTGCTCGACCACGACCACGCCGACCATCACCTCGAGGAGCACGACCGCGGTCTCGTCTTCGACCTGAACACGCTCGATCGGCGACGCGTGCTGAAGCTCCTGGGTTTCGGGGGCCTGAGCGCGAGCCTGTTCACGATCGTCGGCTGTGGACCGGCTGGGGCCACAGGGACGCCGCTGGCGTCGGCCAGTGCCACTGCCGCGGCGGTCGCAACGGGCGCGAGCTGCGCTGTCATCCCGGAGGAGACGGCTGGACCCTTCCCCGGTGATGGGTCGAATGGCCCGAACGTCCTCGCCGAGAGCGACGTCGTCCGGCAGGACATCCGATCGAGCTTCGGTTCGTCGAGCACGGTCGCCGCGGGAATCCAGCTGACGATCAACCTCACGATCCAGGACGCGAACGGCGACTGCGCACCGCTCAGCGGCGCGGCGGTCTACCTCTGGCACTGCGACCGCGACGGGGCGTACTCGCTGTACTCGGAATCGGCCGCGGACGAGAACTACCTGCGCGGCGTCCAGGCGGCGGACGAGAGCGGCCTGGTCACGTTCACGAGCATCTTCCCGGCCTGCTACCCGGGCCGCTGGCCGCACATCCACTTCGAGGTCTTTCCCAGCCTGGAGCTGGCGACCGACGAGGGAAACAGGATCGCGACCTCCCAGATCGCGCTGCCGAAGGACGCCTGCGACCTCGTCTACGCGACCGACGGATATGCCCAGAGCGTCCAGGCTCTCAGCCAGCTGAGCCTGGCTTCCGACAACGTCTTCAGGGACGATGGGGCGGCGCAGCAGCTCGGAACGATCAGCGGGAGCCTGGACGCGGGCCTCACGGTCACCGCCGTGATCCCCGTGAACGCCGGGTGACGCCCCAGCACTATTCCTCGTCGCGCGGTCTGTCGTCGCCGAGGAACAGGCCGCTGACGACCGGGTTGTAGCCGGCCCCGTAGTCGCCCGTGATCCGGACGAGGCCGCCCTCCGGGACGCTGATCGGGAAGTGCAGCCAGGCACCGCCGCCGTAGGCCGTCGCCATCGGCACCGTCCGGCTCGTCGTGCCGTCGGTCACGGTCATCGTCTGGCGCCGGGACGTCGAGTCCCAGTCGACGACGTAGACATGGAGGGTGCCGGTGTACGGCGCGCTGAAGTCGAGCCTGAGGCGGAGCTGGTTGTTGCCGGCCCAGGTCCCCGCCCGGCGCTCGGCCTGGGACGGGCTCTCGAGCGCCCGGACGTCGGTCGTCGCGGCCGCCCAGCGGTGGCGGAAGCCCGACTCGAGGGTCAGCGTCGCGGTCGGCAGGACGACGAGGTCGGCCGCCGGATCGGTCCCGTTCCAGCTGGCCAGGGCATAGCCGTCGACCCCGTACGTCCCGACCCAGTCACCCTGGACGCCCGGCTCGTATGGTGGCGGCGGGGCCACCGGCGGGTCGCCGGGGCCGCCGAGGAACAGGCCGCTGACGACCGGGTTGTAGCCGGCCCCGTAGTCGCCCGTGATCCGGACGAGGCCGCCCTCCGGGACGCTGATCGGGAAGTGCAGCCAGGCACCGCCGCCGTAGGCCGTCGCCATCGGCACCGTCCGGCTCGTCGTGCCGTCGGTCACGGTCATCGTCTGGCGCCGGGACGTCGAGTCCCAGTCGACGACGTAGACATGGAGGGTGCCGGTGTACGGCGCGCTGAAGTCGAGCCTGAGGCGGAGCTGGTTGTTGCCGGCCCAGGTCCCCGCCCGGCGCTCGGCCTGGGACGGGCTCTCGAGCGCCCGGACGTCGGTCGTCGCGGCCGCCCAGCGGTGGCGGAAGCCCGACTCGAGGGTCAGCGTCGCGGTCGGCAGGACGACGAGGTCGGCCGCCGGATCGGTCCCGTTCCAGCTGGCCAGGGCATAGCCGTCGACCCCGTACGTCCCGACCCAGTCACCCTGGACGCCCGGCTCGTATGGTGGCGGCGGGGCCACCGGCGGGTCGCCGGGGCCGCCGAGGAACAGGCCGCTGACGACCGGGTTGTAGCCGGCCCCGTAGTCGCCCGTGATCCGGACGAGGCCGCCCTCCGGGACGCTGATCGGGAAGTGCAGCCAGGCACCGCCGCCGTAGGCCGTCGCCATCGGCACCGTCCGGCTCGTCGTGCCGTCGGTCACGGTCATCGTCTGGCGCCGGGACGTCGAGTCCCAGTCGACGACGTAGACATGGAGGGTGCCGGTGTACGGCGCGCTGAAGTCGAGCCTGAGGCGGAGCTGGTTGTTGCCGGCCCAGGTCCCCGCCCGGCGCTCGGCCTGGGACGGGCTCTCGAGCGCCCGGACGTCGGTCGTCGCGGCCGCCCAGCGGTGGCGGAAGCCCGACTCGAGGGTCAGCGTCGCGGTCGGCAGGACGACGAGGTCGGCCGCCGGATCGGTCCCGTTCCAGCTGGCCAGGGCATAGCCGTCGACCCCGTACGTCCCGACCCAGTCACCCTGGACGCCCGGCTCGTACGGTGGCGGCGGGGCCACCGGCGGGTCGCCGGGGCCGCCGAGGAACAGGCCGCTGACGACCGGGTTGTAGCCGGCCCCGTAGTCGCCCGTGATCCGGACGAGGCCGCCCTCCGGGACGCTGATCGGGAAGTGCAGCCAGGCACCGCCGCCGTAGGCCGTCGCCATCGGCACCGTCCGGCTCGTCGTGCCGTCGGTCACGGTCATCGTCTGGCGCCGGGACGTCGAGTCCCAGTCGACGACGTAGACATGGAGGGTGCCGGTGTACGGCGCGCTGAAGTCGAGCCTGAGGCGGAGCTGGTTGTTGCCGGCCCAGGTCCCCGCCCGGCGCTCGGCCTGGGACGGGCTCTCGAGCGCCCGGACGTCGGTCGTCGCGGCCGCCCAGCGGTGGCGGAAGCCCGACTCGAGGGTCAGCGTCGCGGTCGGCAGGACGACGAGGTCGGCCGCCGGATCGGTCCCGTTCCAGCTGGCCAGGGCATAGCCGTCGACCCCGTACGTCCCGACCCAGTCACCCTGGACCTTCGCACCAACCTCGACCACACGGTGCACGCACACGAACGTCCCCACCGTGTCCGTTGCGCGAGCCGTGATCGTGTGTGCGCTGTCAAACGTCGATGTGGTGTCCCAGAGAGCCTCGAACGGCGCGCTCGTGTCCGATCCAACCGGAGCGCCGTCGACCAGGAACTGGACACTGGCAATGCCGTCCGGATCAGACGCGGTTGCCTCGATCGTGACCATGCCGCTGACGCTGGCGCCCTCGGCCGGAGCGGTGATTGACAGAACCGGGAGACCAGCGGACGTTGGATCTGCGGCCTGCTGCGCCGCACGAAGGGCATTCGTCAACGGCTCAGGGATCCCGTCGACGTCACCGTCCCATTGGCTCGTGGAGCCGCAGTTGGGTTCCGCGGCGCTCCCGTCTGGATACTCGCCTGTCCGCTTCAGAAGCGTCTCGACCTCCGCCGGGGTCAGCGTCAGGTCTTCAGCGCGAACCAGTGCCGCAACACCGGCGACGTGCGGCGCCGCCATGCTGGTCCCACTCGAGCTCTGATAGCCGCCGCCCTTCCACGACGAGTTGACCTCGACGCCGGGTGCGGTCACGTCGATCGCCGATCCCGTGTTCGAGAACGCGGCGAGCTCGTCGTCGCAGTACAAGCCGAAGAGCGGGAGGATGAAGCGGCACCCCGCGAGGCCGCCACGCTCGCCGTCGAAATCGGTCATCGCAGAGACGGTCACCACCTCCGGGAAGGCGGCGGGAATGAAGGTCGATGCGTCGGTAGACGAGTTGCCGGCCGCCGCCACGTAGACGACGCCTGCGGCGGTCGAGCGGCAGATCGCCTCGCGCAGCCCACCGTCAGTGCACGATCCCAGCGGTCCCACGTCGCCCAGGCTCATGTTCACGACCTGGATGTCGTTGGTGGGGTCGGCGTCGGTCGCATAGGCGGTGACCTGGTCGATGCCGCAGATCACGGTCGCCCACGAACCCTCGCCGGCGTCGTTGAGCACCTTGAACGGGACGAGGCGGGCTCCGGGTGCGACGCCCACGACACCGATGCCGTTCCCGCTCCGGCCCGCGATCGTGCCGGCCACGTGCGTCCCGTGCCCGTGGCCGTCCTCGGGGGCGCCCGGGCCCATGCAGTTCTTGCCCAGCCCGGCGTCGATCCCGGCGACGAGATCCGGATGGTCGAGGTCAATGCCGGTGTCGAGGATGCCGACGCGGACGCCGGTCCCCGTGAACCCAGCCTCATGCGCGTCGGGCGCCGTCGGGTGCGAGGCCCGGATCCGCCGGATGCCGGGTGGGACGGTCTCTGCCGCGATATGGACCGGACGATCAGCGACGACGTGCCGCACGTTCGGGTGGCGGGCGAGAGCGCCTGCGGCCTTCGCCGTGCCGTGGAACACGAAGCCCAGGAGAGCATCGTCGAAGACCAGCGCCGCCTTGCCGCCTGCCTCGCGGGCGATCCGGGGGGCAACAATGCCAGCGTTCGTGCCCTTGTCGAGGGTGACGATCCAGGCGCCTGAGGCGGAACTGGTGGCGCTCGGGGCGTCTGCGCCCAGGACCGACGACGGCAGGAGTGCCGCCAACAGCACAACGAGCGCAAGGACGGTACCGCCTCGGCGCATCTCGACCCCCTCTATTCACTTGGGCAGCGAGTGTCGAGCCGCCCCGTCCGCGGGGTCAATAGGTCACTCGACGCATGGGCGAGCCCCTCTCGCACGACGTCGTTGCGGCCATGCACCCTCAGTTAGTCGGCCGCCTCTCCCTGCCAATCGTTCAGCCAGTGATTGTTTGACGGCGCCCTCCCACCGCCACTCCTCCGAGCCACGCACGCCCAGTCATCGGAAGTAGATTGGGTGGCTGCCAACACGAGGCTTGGTGACGATTTGACATGCGACCCCACGGCCCACGGTTACCACGCCAGGAATTGGCAGGGAGCGCGGCGGCCGTCGGCGGCTCGAGCCTCAGGCCGCTCCGGGTCAGGCGTGGAAGGCCTCGAGCTCCTCGCGCTCGCGTTCGACGGCCCGCTGAACCTTCGCCGAGAGCTCCTCGTAGGGGTCAAGCTCGATCCGACCGTCTCGGACCGACCAGGCCCCGGCAACGGCGCCATCGACGAGATACGTGCCGACCGAGAACGGGTTGCGGATGCCGAAGACCCGTGGCCGGTGGGCTTCGGGCAGGATCCCAGTCCGCCGCGCATGTACCAGCAGGTTCGCGTCCCAGTGCGGCAGGAAGCGGACCGGCGCCGGCGTGTCCGGATCTGGCAGCGCTGCGCCCTCCAGGTCGATGAGCTCGCGGCCGTCCTCGTCCCGGTAGCGGGCGAGCTCGAGCCGCTCGCCGCCGCGTTTCGCGTCGGAGACCGAGATTCCCGCCCACGAGGCAATGTCGCGCCACGGTGCCGGGCCGAAGGCCCGGAGATAGGCTCGGACGAGGTGCTCAAGCCCTTCGTCCTCCGACGTATCGGGCGGACCGACCCAGTCCTCCGCGAGCGCCAGGCGATCGGCCCGCCGTCGCGCCCATGTGCCCGACGGTGGGACGCGGACGAGATCGACCCAGAGGCCGAGGTTGCCGACGAACCCGGCTCCCAGCTCGCCGAGCTCCTTCACCGTCCGCGGCCCGTCCGCCAGGGCGAGTCGCATCTGTCTTGCTGCCTCCTCCAGGGCGGCTTCGTCGCCCGTCGGCCCGGGAATCCTGAGCGCCCAAGTGCGTCGAGCCCGCCGGACACCCAGCGCGAAGGACCAGAACTCGCGAGCCGAGACGATATGAATCGTGGTCCGCATCAACGTCGCCTGGATGACGCTCCTGTCCTCGAGGGCCTCGGTGAGCGCGTCCCGTCGGAAGCCGGCGAGCCGTGTCCACAGGCCCACGTATCCGGATGGCGCGTACTGCGTCTGAAGGCCCCCAACCTGCTCGACCGCCTCCGGGATCGACATCGTCGCCCGCTCAAGAAGGAGCTGACGATGCAGCAGCGCCCGGTTGAGGTGGCGCCGGGTGAGAATGCGGTCAGCCACCGCGTTAGGTGGCGTGGTCGGCCGCGAGAACCGTCGTCACGAGGGCCTGGGCTTCCTCGATCAGTCGACCGAGATGCTCCTCGCCCGGAAGCTCTCGGCGTAGATCTTGTAGACGTCCTCGGTGCCCGAGGGACGAGCGGCGAACCAGCCACTCGACGTGACCACCTTGAGCCCGCCGATCGCGGCTCCGTTGCCCGGCGCCGTCGTCAGGATCGCGCTGATGTCGTCGCCGGCGAGCGACGTGGCGGTCACCTGGTCTGCGGACAGCCGGCCCAGGATTGCCTTCTCTGCCTTCGTGGCCCGAGCGTCGATCCGGCGATACGCGGGGGCGCCGAATCGCTCGGTCAGCTCGCTGTAGGCGACGCCGGGGTCGCGCCCGCTGCGAGCGGTCAGCTCCGCTGCCAGAAGGCAGGCGATGATCCCGTCCTTGTCGGTCGTCCACACGGTCCCATCGCGCCGCAGGAACGAGGCGCCGGCACTCTCTTCGCCCCCGAACCCGACCGAGCCGTCGACAAGCCCCGCGACGAACCACTTGAACCCGACCGGAACCTCGAGGAGCCGGCGACCCAGGTCGGCGGTGACCCGATCGATCATCGCGCTCGAGACGAGCGTCTTGCCGACCGCCACCGATGGCTCCCAGCCCCGCGCCCCGCCGAACAGGTAGGCGATCGCCGCCGACAGGAAGTGGTTCGGGTTCAGCAGTCCCGCGCCCGGCGTGACGATCCCGTGGCGGTCGGCGTCGGCGTCGTTCCCGAACGCGACATCGAAGCGGTCGCGCAGCTCGACGAGCCCCGCCATCGCGTACGGCGACGAGGGATCCATCCGGATCCGACCATCCCAGTCGACGGTCATGAACCCGAACGTCGGATCGACGAGGGAGTTGGTGACGGCAAGATCGAGCCCGTAGCGCTCGCCGATCGCGGGCCAGTAATCGACGCTCGCGCCGCCGAGCGGATCCACGCCCAGCCGGAGGCCGGACGCACTGATCGCCTCCATGTCGACGACTGCCCCGAGATCGCCGACATAGCCGCCGAGGAAGTCGTGCTCGCCGGCAGCGGCCCGAGCCCGCTCGTACGGCATCCGGCGAACCGCGTCGACGCCGTCCTCGAGCAGCCGGTTGGCCTCATCCTGGATCCAGCCGGTGACGTCAGTGTCGGCGGGGCCGCCGTTCGGCGGGTTGTACTTGAAGCCGCCGTCCTCAGGCGGGTTGTGCGACGGGGTCACCACGATCCCGTCCGCCAGGCCGTCCCGTCGGTCGCGGTTGTAGGTCAGGATCGCGTGCGACAGCGCCGGCGTCGGCGTGAAGCGGTCGGTCGGATCGACCAGGACATCCACTCCGTCGGCGACGAGCACCTCGAGTGCCGTCCGGAACGCCGGCTCCGAGAGGGCGTGGGTGTCCCGACCCATGAAGAGCGGCCCGTTGATGCTCGCTGAGCGCCGGTACCGCGCGACCGCGGCGCTGGCCGCCACGATGTGTGCCTCGTTGAACGACGTGGTGAACGACGAACCGCGATGCCCGGACGTCCCAAAGGCAACTCGCTGGGCCGGAATCGCCGGATCGGGACGCTCGTCGTGGTAGGCGGCGACGAGCCGATCCACGTCGACGAGCATCGAGGCGTCGGCCTCGCCGTCCGGCGCGCTTCGTTCACCGCCATCCGAGGCGTCAGCCCTCCGACCAGGCCACGGTCGCGACGCTGACGGCCGACGAGACGCCCTTCAGCGAGACGTCGCGGGTGTTCGATGTCGCTGACTCACCCGCTTCCTTGAGCGTGTCGACCGTCGCGACGATCTCCTCCCCACCAGCGACCGCAGCAACCCTCGAAGCGACGTTGACGCCAACGCCGCTGTAATCCGTGCCGCGCTGGTTCGCCTCGGCCGAATGGAGCCCAATCCGGACCGAGAGGGCGAAGCCGGTGCCCTCGCGATGGTCGGCCAGGGCGCGCTGGATCGAGCGGGCACAGTCGATCCCCTGGCGAGCGGAATCGAACGCAACGAAGAACCCGTCCCCGGTCGAGTTGACGATCTCTCCCCCACTCTTCGCGACGAGATCGCGGAGCCTGTCGTCGTGCCAGCGCAAGAGCCGCTCCCAGGCCTCGTTGCCGAACGCCTCGGCGAGATTGGTCGAGCCAACAATGTCCGTGAACATGAACGTCTTGCGGGCCTGGACGGGGCCGGTTCGTCGCTCCACGGCGGCCTGCAGCTCGCGTTCGGCGGCCGCCTCGTCCGGCTGGGCGCCCAGCCGCGCGAACTCGTCGCGAGCCGCCCGGAGCTCGAAATCGGCCGAGTCGTCGTCGCCGGTAACACGAATCGCCTTCGCGAGGATGGCACGAGCCCGGGCGACCTCGTAAGGAGCCGCGACGTCTCGCCAGAGACGGATCGCGACGCGTGCCTCCCGAGCCGATCCGGCCGTGTCACCCTCGGCCAGGAGCACGCGAGCCAGCGCCTGGTGTTTGCCGGCCTCGAGGGCCGGTGACGGATATGTGTCGACGATCCGGGCAAGCTCATCTGCAGCCGTCCGGGCCAGTCCAGCATCGCCGGCGGTGACGGCAATCTCGACCTGGGCGGGAAGCAGCCGGACCTTCGCCCACTGGTCCCATGACGCTTCTGCCAGAGCCGACTCGATCGCGGTCGTGGCGGCCTTTGTCTTGCCCTGGGTCAGGCGGATCAGCGCGAGGGCCGGATGCGGCGTCCTGCCCATCGAATGGGCCTCGCGCAGGGCGGTCTCAGCCGCCTCGAAGTCGCCCTTCAGGCGGCGGATCTCGCCGATCGCATACAGCCCGTCCGCCAATGGCGGGATGGCACCGTACCCGCTGAGCTCATCGGCGGCCTGCCGGAGCTCCTGCTCGGCCCGCTCCCATGCGCCGCTCAGGGCGACGATCTCCGCGCGGTGGACACGGCAGACACCGGGGAAGCCCGCGACGGAGCGGCGCTCGCAATACTTCTCGGTCGCCTCGGTCCATTCGCTCGCCCGCCGATAGTCGGTCAGGTCCCGGCAGGCGGCGATCATCCGACAGCACGTGGCGCCCGCAGCGAACGGCGAGAGATCGCCGTTAACGGCCGAGATCGACGCCTCTTCCATCAGCGCCATGCCGTCGGTCGTTTCGCCGGTTGCGATCTTGAGCGTGCCGAAGTTCGTCAGGGCGAACGCCTGGAGGTCCGCATTGACCTCGCGAGTCGCGACCTGAACGGCCTCCTCGGCGAACCTGAGTGCTTCGTCAATGTTGCCGCTGACGCTCGCCAATTCGCTCTTGCTGAGCGCCAGGTAGCCGTGCACGTAGCTCTCCGGCTTGCCCTCGAGCAGCCGCTCGCCTCGCCGGCCCCAGGCAGATGCGATCGAGAGCTTGCCCGCATACCCATATTCGCGGGCGAGTTCCAGCGCCATGTATGCGGCCCGAAGCTGGTCGTCATCGGCGAGGTGGGCCTTGAAGGCTCGCTCCTTGATCTCGATCTCGAGATCGGCGCGGGCGGCGAAGAATGCGGCTTCGGCCAGCGACTCGAGGTCTGCTCCTGACAGTGTGCCCTCGTCGTCGGCCCTGGACAGGAGCTCGAAGGCCTCCTGCCACGCGTGGCGGCCCAGCGCCTCGCGTCCCGCGATGAGCGGGTCGGCCGCGGACGGCTCGACGGGCGCTGCTCCCTCTGTCATCGCTGCGATTGTGCCACTCGGCAGGTCCCCTCTCGCGGCCGCTAGAAGAACGTGGACGACCAGGGTTCGTCAAGCGTCCGGAACAGAGCGTCGGCTTCGTTGAGGGCGCCGTCACGGTGCTCATCGACGCCGGTTGCCATGACCGCGTCCCGCAGCGGCACCCCGCCGAGATAGGCGGCACTGAGGGCTGCGACGTCCAGCGTGAGATCGGCCGACTGCTGGGTGCCGGCACACGTCGCACCGGCCGGGCTTGCGTCGAGCAGGACGCGGGTTCGTCCGCCAGGAGCCTCCCGGTCGACAACGTCGAGGACAAGATGCGCCTCGCGGTCGTAGGTTCGAGCTTCGAGCGCCTGTCGGACGTCGAGGAGGCGGACCCACATCCCGTCTCCCAAGTTCGAAATCTCGGCCGCCCGGGCATTTGCCAGGAGCCACGGGAGCCGTTCGGCGGGGCTGCGCCGTTCCGCCTTGACGGTTGCGGCCCAATCGATCTCGGCGAGGTACCGCCACAGTGAGGCGTACGACTCATCAGTCAGGGCATGGAGGTCATCGACAATGATGATGTTCCGTGGTTGGCGCTGTTCCCATTTGTCGTCGACGTGGTAGCGCGCATATCCGTCGACGGCGCCCGTCGGATCCCGGTGGAGGACGACGAATCCCTTCCACGTCGGTCCCCAGGCCGACTCGCGGATGCCGAGGTCGTACTCCCAGTGGACGTCGCGCCGGCGGATCTCTCCCGGTTGGCGTCGCCGCCACGCGTTGTACACGGCCTTCATCGCCGTCGCGGCATCACCGTCCGGCTTGACGAGCTCCATTCCACCGGTCTGACCGGTGCGGAACTCGCTGCGATGCGTGTCGAGCGTCCACGTTGCATCCCGGCACGCCGGGCCGTACCCGAACCGGCTGTAGATCGGATATTCGGAGGCAAACAGGAGCCCAACGACCTCGCCGCGTTCGCGGGTCGCGCCATGTTCGGCGGCGACCATGCCGCGAAGGATGCCGCGCCGACGATGGGTCGGCAGCACCGTGACGGCCGAGACGGCTGAGGCCGGGAGGTGCTCTCCGCCCGGCACGGTGAGTTCGGTCGCGCCGGACCGGAACGTGCCGCACATCCGGCCGGCATCGAAGGCCGCCCAGGCCCGCCCGAGGTCCCACAGCGGCCGCACCTCCGCGGCGGCCTTCTCGATATCCGGCCGTTCGAGGAACGCCGTGCTCAACGTGTCGACGAACGCGGGCAGCTCATCGTCGCGGATTTGACGGATCTCGACGGTCACTTTCGGACGATAGCATCCGCCGGTCGCCCCGCGGTCAGTCCTTCGGGTCGAGCTTCAGAGCCGCCGAGTTGATGCAGTATCGAAGCCCGGTCGGGTTGGGACCGTCGTCGAAGACGTGTCCCAGGTGCCCGCCGCACGTTGCGCAAAGGGCCTCGGTCCGCGTCATGAAGAGGATCCGATCCGTCTCTGTCGCGACCGCGTCCGGATCGGCCGGGGCGAAGAAGCTGGGCCAGCCTGTGCCCGACTCGAACTTCGTCTCCGATCGAAACAGCGCGGTCCCGCACCCGGCGCAGCGGTACGTGCCCGGCTGGTGCTCGTCCCACAGGTCGCCGGAGAAGGCCCGCTCCGTACCCTTCTGGCGCAGGACCCGGTACTGCTCGGGGGTCAATTCGGCACGCCATTCGGCGTCGGTCTTCGTTTGGGGTGATCTGGTGTCGGTGTCACTCATGGGCCGAATGCTACGCCGCGCGCGTGACGAGCCTATGACAACGGGACGAACGCGACGCAGCAGGAGCCATCGGCCGGACGCGCCTCGGCCGCGAGGCCTGCTCCTGGAAGCTGCGCGGTGACAGACGACAGGAGGGCGAGATTCATCGAACAGGTCAGCTGCCGATGCCGCTCGGCAAGAGCATGGAACGGGCAATTGCGGAGTCGGATGACGCCGCTGGGATCGTCATACGGCTCATAGCCATTCCCTCGCAGGACCTCGATCAGGCCCTCACGGCCGGCTGACGAAGCGACGGACTCGGCGAGGTTGTTGCCGACCGCACGGGCCGCGTCAAGCACGCTCGCGACCGCTCCGGTTTCGCCCGATCGATCGATGCCGTCGGCGAGAATCTCGGCCGCGAGGCTGTAGCGGCGTGGCGGGAGAGACACCTCGACTTCGCGCTCGGCCGCGCGGCGATAGAACTTGGCCGGTCGCCCAGCCCCGGGACCGGTCCGGCCGGACCGCCGGTGGTACTCCACCTCGAGCAATCCCCCGCCCACCAGCCGATCGAGATGGAACGCCGCCAGCGGCCGGCCGATCTCGAGGGCGCCAGCCGCCTGATCCCGATCGACGGGCGCCGGCTGCTCGACGACGTACTCGTAGAGCCGGCGGCGGATTGGCTCCGCCAGGACCGCGAGCTGGCCGAGGGGCTCTGTCGTGTTGTCGCTCATGGCGGAACTGTATCGCATATCGCCGCTAGCGAAAGACTTGACGCCGCGCCACGGAAGACTAAAGATAGGATGGACTAGCGATAGAACCATAGGTGATCGAATGGCCGCTGGCTCGCATTCAGGGATCCGTGACGCTGTCTCCGGTGGCCGCCCCGTTCCACGGCTCGCGAAGCTTGGCGCGGGAACGCTGGTATTCGGGGTCATCTTCGACCTGAGCGAGCACTCCTTCGCGCCAGGCGCCGTGCCAGGAGCGTCGTTCTCGCCTGGCGAGCATGCGGCTCACCTCGTGGTCCTCATCGGCATGGTCGCCATTCTCCTCGGCGTGATCGCCGACGGAGTCCGCGTGTCAGGCCGGCTTGACCGGCCAGAAGGGAGTTCTCACCGTGCCGTTCGGTGACTTCGTCAACGGGATCCCCCCGGTCGGGTTCCTCATCGTCCACATCGTGCTGTTCGCGGCAGGGGCGTACTTCGCCTGGCGATCATTCGGTGCGGGCGCGAGCACGCTCGGCTGGGCCTTCTCGCTCTTCGCCCTCGGAGAGATCGCCTATATGACCTACCACCTCAACTGGACCGTGATCCTGTTCGCCCACACGATCGCCGAGGTCCTGAACCTGGTCGCCTTCACTCTCGTCTTCGTGTACACGAGCCGCACCGTCCTCAGCCGCTCGGACGGGGTCGCTCGCGCCTGATGCGGGTGCGAGGACTGGCGCTGATCACGGCCACCTCGCTGCTGATGGGCATCGTCGCGGGATGCGCGCCGAGCGGGTCATCGGGGCAGTCGCCGGTGGCCACGTCGGCCGTCGATCTTCCGCCGTCGTATCTGTTCGCTCCGCCCGACATCGCAATTGCGACCGACACGACCGTGACGTGGACGAACAACGACCACTTCAGCCACTCCGTGCAGTTCCTCGATGGGGGGCTGCCTACCGAGCCGCTCGTGATGGAGCCGGGCGCTGCCACGAGCTTTACGTTCCAGGCCCCGGGCACCTACCACTACCAATGCCACCTACATCCCCAGAACATGAAGGGCTCAGTCACGGTCACCGGCTGACTGAGCCCGGAGGACTCACCACATGTGCCTGAACTGCGGTTGCATGCGTGCCCACGACGACATGGGCAAGCCCGGCATCAACATCACCTACGAGGACGTCAAGCGAGCGGCCGACGCAAACGGCACGACCGTCGAGGAGGCGCTCGCGACGATCACCCGGACGGCAGACAAGGACCGCGGCGATCATCCCGCCGAGTACGAGCCGGCTTCCTGAGCGGTCGCACGCCCATCGGTTGACGCGGACGGCGGTCAGCACCGACCATCCGGCCGATGAGCGACGATCTGGACCCGCGTGAGGCCGAGCGCGTACGGCGGCGTGATCGGGAAGCCGATGCCAAGCACAGCGAGTTGATGCGACCTGGCATGGGCAAGGTCTTCAAGCAGATCCTCGACGCCCAGGCAAAGGCCGGCAAGGAGCCCCCGAAACGCCGCCGCTCTCGGATGAACGCGTGAGGCTCCTAGGCGGCGAACTCGTCCTGCGGCTCACCGACCTCGATCGGGTTGTTGATCGGGTCCTTGCTCCACTCGAACCAGCCGCCGTCGTAGACGGAGATGTTCTGCCATCCCATCAGGTAGGCGTAGAACCACGTCTCGCTCGCCCGCCAGCCGGTGCCACAGTAGAAGGAAACCCGCTTGTCGGGGGTGATGCCGGCCTCTTCCCAGTTCGCGGCGATCTCCGGATATGGACGCATCGTGTTGTCCACGGTCCGGTAGTGCTGCATGTGGTAGGCGTCGGAGCCGCAGTTGCCCCAGACGTCGCCGGCGATCCGGCCGGCCGGGCCGATGTAGTTATAGCCGCTGACCTGGCCGATGTGCTCCCTCCAGGTCCGGACGCTGACGAGCGCTGAACCCGCCGGGTCGGCCAGGATCGACTTCGCCTCGTCGATGTCGACGATGAAGTCGGGGCGCTGCGGGATGCTGACGCCGAAGCTCTCGACCGGCGTCGGCTCGCGCAGGACCGTCTCGAGGGGATACCCGTCCCGGACCCACCAGTCGTAGCCGCCGTCGAGCAGGCGGACATCCTTGACGCCCGCGTACCTCAGGATCGCGAGCGCACGCGTGGCCGCGATCTGTCCCGCTCTGCGACCGGGCCACTTCTCGTTTGCCTGGCCTTCCGTGTCGCGGCCGTACACGATCACTGTCGTGTCGCTCGTGATTCCGAGCGACCGGACCGCCTGATCGAGCTCTGCCGGTGGGCGGCGCTGCCAGATGTTCTCCGGGTCTTCGAGCCAGTTGGTGTCCAGGTAGAGCGCGCCCGGGAGATGGTTCTCCGCGTACTCCTCGGGGACTCCGAAGTTGACGTGGAAGAGCAGGAACCGTCCGCCGTCAAACCCTTCCGGCGTACCGCCGTTGAGGAGGTCACGGAGCCATTCCACGTGGACGAGCTTGTCGTAGTTGGGCAGGCGCTCGATCGGCAGGGCCTCGTCGGCCGCCCAGGCACCAAATCCCTCGTCGTAGGTGCGGACGTCCGAGTGGCCGAAGTCGGTCAATCGGTTCAGGAGACCGACGGCGTGACCCGGGCCGTGTCCATAGAGCACGATCTTCCGGTCCGGGACGATTCTCTTGGCGATCAGCTCGCGGTCGAGTTCCGCCGGATCGAGGCTGTCGAGCCAGGCGGACGGGAATGCGACCGCGCCCGGAATATGGCCCCCACGAGCCTCCCCGTTCAGCAGCCAGCCGTTGTAGGCGGCCATCGGGCGGACATCGACGATCGTGAGATCCGGATCGTGGAGTCGGTCGTGAAGTTCAGCGGTCGATATCTCGATGTCGGTGGCGCTTAGCCCTGGATCCAGAACGGTCATGAGATGGTGGTCCCTTCGGTCGTCGTGACGGTGTTCAGAAATGAAGAAACCCCCGCCTTGCAGGGGTCGAGGTGAGTGTCGTGCGCCGACGGCTTCAGTCTGGCGCTCAGGTACACCACCTGCCCTGCTCGGCGCAGGTCAGGCACATACAGCGACGGGTGTGCCGCATGGTGTTCATGACGGCGGCATTTTGCCACCGCCAGCGCCATTACGCAAGACCGTGAATTCTCGCTATTCGGTTGCGAATTCAGCCGGCGGGTTGCGAGAACTGATCCTCGGTCATCAGGCCACGGCCTCGTGCCCGACGCCGGCCGGATCGTCGACGCGGACGGCGAGCGAGGTCCACAGGTGCTGGGCCGCATAGGCGCGCCACGGCCGCCACGCCTCCGCGCGAGCGGTTGCCGCGGCCTGGGTCGGGCGCCGTCCGTCGGGACCGGTCAGGGCGCGAAGCAGCCCGACGTCGGCGGCCGGGAAGGCGTCCGGTTCGCGGAGGGCCCGCATCGCGACGTACTGCGCCGTCCACTCGCCGATCCCGGGCAGGGTGGTCAGGCGCGCGATCGAGGCATCGAGCGACGGGTCCCGGCGGAACAGGTCCGGATCAGCCACCGTGGCAGCCGCCAGGCCCGAGATCGCGGCCGCCCTCGCTCGCGGCATCCCGAGATGCGTCAGATCGGCCGCTGCCAGGCGCGCGGGGCTCGGAAATACCGCGATCAACCCGTCGAGGTCACCTCCGGGACCCACCCGCAGCCGCTCGCCGTGGGTGGCGACGAGCCGTCCGATCAGGCGGCGGGCGCCGCCCACCGTGATCTGCTGGCCGAGGACGGCCCGAACAGCGAGCTCGAAGCCGTCCCAGGCCCCCGGCACGCGCAGGCCCGGTCGGTCGAGCACGAGACGCCCGAGTGTGGGATCCGCCTCGAGCTGGGCCGTGATCACGCTGATGTCCGCGCCGAGGTCGAACACCCGGCGGATGCGCCGGACGATTGACGGCAGGGCGCGCGGGTCCGGGAAGCGGATCGTTGCAGCGAGGGCGTGGCGGCCGCTCGCCAAGGTGACCTCGATCGTCCCGTGGCGGCCGTTCAGGTCGATCGTCCGACGATAGCGATCGCCCTCGACCACCTCGACCCCGTCGATCGCCCGGGCGGCCAGAAACGCAATGATCGAGGACCAGTCGTATGGCGGGGCATAGGTCAGCCGGAGGGTGACGGCCGATCCGGCTCCCTCGTCGATCGCTGTGGCCGGTCGCCGTCGACGGAGTGCCGAGGGCGGTCGCCCGTACAGGCCCCGGAACGTGTCGTTGAACCGTCGGACGCTGCCGAAGCCCGCCGCCAGTGCGACGTCGGTCAAGCTCATCTGTGTCTCGTGGATGAGCTGCTTCGCGAACAGCACCCGCCGCGCCTGGGCGAGGCCCGTTGGCGAGACGCCGAGCTGGTCGCGGAGGCTGCGCCGGAGATGGCGCTCCCCGATTCCGAGCCGCGCCGCAAGGTCGCCGACGGTCGCGTTCTCGCCGTCGAGGGCGCCCGCGGCGATCAGCTCGAGCGCTCGTGACACCGTGCTCGAGGCGGTCCGCCAGCCATCGAGATCCGGCGAGGCCTCGGGCCTGCAGCGCAGACACGGCCGGTAGCCCGCTTCCTGGGCCGCGGCCGCCGTCGCGAAGAACGCGACGTTCTCGAACTTGGGGGTGCGTGCCGGGCAGATCGGCCGGCAGTAGATACCGGTGGTCCGGACCGCCGTGAAGATCCGGCCGTCGAACCGAGCGTCACGCGCCTGGACCGCGCGGTAGCAGGCGATGCGGTCGAGGGCCATGGCCCCATCGTGGCACCGCGTCGGCCGGGTGTCTCGCCAATTTCGGACATGACACCGGCCGGGATCCTCGGGCGTCAGCTGAAGTCGCGGCGACCGGCGAAGTGCTCGACGACCTCCGGCCGTTTGAGCTCGTAGATCGCGATCCGATGGCCGCCCGGCGTCGCTGTACGAGCAGCACGGGCCCTGCGGGATCTCGAATGTCCCAGCGGGCGTCCACCCGCGCGACTCCAGGTCGGCCATGGCGTCGGCAAGCCGCGCGACCCGATAGACCAGGATCGGGCGCTCGCCTTCCAGGTGACCGGCGAGGATGAGCCGCGGCGACTGCTCGCCGAGCTCGACCATCGCGACCCTGATCCCCATGGCATCGATCGCGAAGACGAGCCGACCGCCGAGGACATCGGTGAAGTACCTCATGTCCGTTGCGACGTCGTGGCTCGGCATATACACGAAGTCCAGCTGCTCGAACGTCACGACGATCGGATCTCCCGTGGAAGCGGAACGGTCCGATGGTACAGCCGGTGAGCAGCCGCTCAGGTACCGTTTGAGGGTGGAGACTGATGCCGACCGTGCTCGGCTCGAGGGCGTGCTTTCCGGGTTGGGTGCCGAGTACGAGCTGTTTCCCTGCGACCCGGCGCTCGCCGACACCGCGCAGTTCTGTGCGGCATACGGCTTTGCGCTCGAGGAGTCGGCAAACACGATCGTCGTCGTCGGAAAGTCGGAGCCGCGCGTCTACGCGGCGTGCATCGTCCTCGCGCCGTACCGGCTGGACGTCAATCGGACCGTTCGCGCCCGGCTCGGATCGCGCAAGGCATCCTTCGCGGCGGCTGACGAGACGCGCGATCTGACCGGCATGGAGATCGGCGGAGTGACGCCGTTCGGGCTGCCTCAGGATCTTCCCGTCTGGGTCGATGCCGCGGTCATGGCCCGGCCGAGAGTGGTCCTCGGCGGGGGCAGCCGCAGCTGGAAGGTCATCGCCTCGCCCGCGATCCTCCTGGCGCTGCCGAACGTCGAGGTGGTCGACGGCCTGGCCGCCCCGACGCCGGGCCCCGACGACGTGCCCGAGGTCGGCCAGGCCGGGTGATCCCCACGCGCGTCAGGTCGGCCGGTCGGCCGTCGGCCCGAAGAGCCTGGCCGAGATGACGCCGATGACGATGATCGCCGCACCGACGACGGCGAGCACGAGCGGCGCCGAGGTCACGTCGGCCACGGGTCCGGCGACAAGGGTCGGCAGCAGGCTCGCAGCGCTGACGATCGACGCCAGCACGCCGAAGACCCGGCCGCGGACCTCTTCGGGCATGTGCTCGAAGAGCGCCGTCTGCGCTGAGACCGTCACCACGGCGTAGGCCGCCCCCGCCCAGAACGCCAGGACGACAACGATCGGGACCGCCGGCCCGACGTCGCCGGCGGTCGCATTGCCGAGCCCCGTCGGCGCCTCGCCCTGGAGCAGTGGGCCCACGAGCGCGACGCCCAGCACGAGCAGCCCGAAGCCGACCAGGCCGGCCTCCGCCGCCCGCCGGCGGGGAACGCCGCGCCCGAAGCGGCGGAGCCCGAGCACGCCGCCCACGACCCCGAGGCCGAGCGGGAGGACGACGACGATGAGCTGGGCAGGCTCCAGACCGATCGAGCCGGCCAGACCCGGCCCCAGGACCCCGAGAACCCCGACCAGGGATGCGGACGCTGCCAGGTGGAGCAGCGGCCGGCTCACCTCCCGGTTCCCATGGATCGCCGCGAACCCCTCGTTGAGCTGGCGGATCGGCTCATGCAGTGCCCGGCTGGCGACTCCGGGCGGAATGACGGGCGGCGGTGCAGACGGCAGGGCGAGACAGGCAAGCGTCGCCGCGACATACAGGACGGTGACGATGCCGAGGACGACCGACGGGCCCGCGATCGTCACCAGGACCGGGCCGAGAAAGGCGAACCCGATGGCGAACGACGCCTGGAGCGTCAGGTTGAACACGCCCATCGCGGTTTCGAGCTGGTCTCGGCGCACGATCCGCGGGATCATCGCCGCCTCGGCGGGCGTGAGCATGACCGTGGTGAGGCTGATCCCGAGGTTGAGCAACAGGAGGACCGCGACGTTCGCGCCGGCCAGCGCGAGGCCGAGTGTCAGGACCGCCCGGATGACATTCGGCCAGACCAGGGCCCATCGCAGGTTCAGCCGATCCACGACGACGCCGGCGATCGCGGAGAGCAAGATCGTCGGCAGCAGGAACGACATGACAAGCGCGCTGACCGCGGCGTTGGAGCGCGTGGTCGCGAAGACAAGCACGGTCAGCGCGTAAAGCGCCATGTTTCCGCCGACCTGTGTCGCCGCCTGGACGAACCACAGGCGCCCGAACGCGGGGTCGCGGAGGATCGAGACGGATCGGTTCGGCCCGTCGGTGCGGGAGGGCGTCGTCACGGCCTGATTGTCGTGTGCGGGCAACGCCCCCGCTCCCCGGAGCCGGCGAGCTCTACGCGAGTGCTCGGCGGAGCTGCTCCTCGGTTTCGCTGTCGAGCGTCGTCTGGACGAGGTCGCCGGACAGTCCGCGGAGGGCGGCGATCGTCGTTCCGGCTTCACCTTCCTTCACGATCAGGAAGAGGGCGGATCGGCCAGGAGTCAGCGTGTTCTTTACCTCCTCGATGAACTTGCCGTCGATGCCCGATCCAAGGGAGGCGCCGACGGCCCCGCCAATGACCGCTCCCAGGGCGATGCCGGCCAGCGGGAACACAACCGTCACGACCCCGCCGATCAGCGCGCCGATGACGGCCCCGGATTCTGTGGCGCCGCTCAGCTCGTTGCGGACGTGGCTCGTCCCATCCGGCAGGCGCTCGACGATCGCGCTGTCCTCGAAGTTGACGAGACCCTCGCGCTCGAGGGTTCGCATGCGCTTCATCGCGGTACGGGCGGCCTCGAGATCGTCGAACGCGACGACAATGAGCTGGTTCATCGTGACCCTCCTGCGCGATCCGGCCGATGGCCGGCTCGGGGACATTGTCCACCCGACGGGCCGATTCGGTCAGTCACCCTTGTTGGTGGCGCACCAGGGGCGGCTTCAGGCCGGTGACAGGGCGATCCCCAGCTCGTCGAGCGAATCGTGGAGCTCCTCGGCATCCCTGTACACGCGGAACGCCCCGGCGGCACGGAGCTCGTCCTCGCCGTAGCCCCCGGTCAGCAGCCCGACGCTCAACATCGAGGCGCGACGCGCCGCGAGCAGGTCCCAGACGGCATCCCCGACCACGTAGCAATCGGCGACCTCGACGCCGAGCCGCTGCTGGCAGGCGAGGAACAGGTCCGGCTCCGGCTTGGCGCGCAGGACGTCGCCGCGCTCCACGACGACAGTGCTCTCCGGAATTCCGAGGGCGTCGAGCGAAAGATCGATTTCGGGCCGCCGGCCGGAGGTGGCGATGCCGTGGACGATGCCGGCCCGCCGCAGCTCGGCGAGGAGGGCCACCGCGCCCGGCAGCGGGCGCCGCTCCGGCAGGATCTCGCGGAAGATTTCGCCGTGTCGGCGCTGGAGTGCTTCCGCTTCATCGTCGGTCAGCTGGCGGCCGATCTCGCGGGCGACCGCCCGGGCGAAGAGCCCGCCGCTCATCCCGATTCGCCGGTGGATACGCCAGCCGTCGATCGGCGAGCCGAAATCGAGGAGCGCCCGCTGCCAGGCGAACACATGCGCGTAGACGGTGTCGACCAGCGTCCCGTCGAGATCGAAGATCAAGGCCCGCACGCGACTACCTGTGCGAAGGCGACCGGACGACGCGGCCGAATGGCCGCGCCCGCACGTCGTCGACCCAGACGCCCGCCCGGATGTAGACGTCATCGCGGATGAGCGCGGCGGCCTCCTCGGCGCTGGCCGCCCGCACGAAGAGCAGCGCGGAGCTGAAGTCGAGATAGCCGCCGGCCTCGATCAGGCGCCCCTCGGCCATGAGCTGTGCGACACGTGACAGGTGCTCCGGGCGAACGGCCGGGCGCTTCTCCGCCGCATCTGCCGCGTAAGCGACCTCGACGACGTAGATCGTCTCGACCTCGACTCCTTCCGGGACGCCGGCATCCGTCATCAATCGATCCCCTTCCCGTCACCGCTGGCTCGTCTCTTCACCGCCGCCCGGAGGTCCGCGGCGGTCAGGCCGATCGGGCGGTTCTCGCCGTCGACGAGACGCCAGCGGACGCCGCGATCGTCGTCGCGACCATCGTCGATCGTATCGAGGAGTCGCTTGATCGCCCGTTCGATCGTGCTTGCCGCCTCGTCAGAGGCAGGAAGGAGCGCGGCCAGCCGGTCCGCGAGCGAGAGTCGCGCAATCGTCGGCACGCCGCCGGTCAGGTCCTGGCGGACGATGCTCTCGGCGTCGCGAACGCCCGCCTCGCCGAGCTGCTCGATGAGCCGACGGGCGCGGCCGCGATCCCGCGGCCCAAGATCGGCGATCCAGCGCGCCTCCGCCGGTTGCTCGGGCTCGGACGCCTTGGCGCGGCCCGATTTGCCGCCACGCGCCGCCGAAGCCGCCTTCGAGGGCGGCGTCTTCGTCGGCCGCGTTGATGCCTCCTTCACCCGACCCGCGAGCGGCGACTCCGGCGCGTCAGTGCCCCGCGCTTCCTCGACTGCCGCCTTCGCCTCGGTCAGCGATCGATAGGGGCCACGGACCAGCGGCAGGCCGAGGTCGTCGGTCTGCTCCGCGTCGACGAGCACCCACGTCCCGGACTGGGGCTCGATCAGGAACCGCTCGTCGCGCGTCTGCCAGCGCCCGCCGCCCAGCCGTTTGAGCGAACGGTCGTCCTCCGCCTTCTTCGCCGCCATCCGTTCAGGCTAGCCGAAGCGCGCGACGCGCGACGCGCGAACATCGCACAATCGATCCGATGGCCGATCAGACCGCCCCGCTCGCCTCGACCCGCGGCGGCTTTGGGGCCATTCCGTTCGACGGCGGCGTCACGTTCCGGGTCTGGGCCCCGCATGCCGATGCAGTCTCCGTGGTCGGCTCGTTCAACGACTGGGACCCGGCGCGAGATCCGATGGCAGCCGAGGATGGAGGAACCTGGTCGGTCGACGTCGCCGAGGCGGCCGACGGCGACGAGTATCGCTTCGCCATCCGGACCGGCGGTCGCGAGCTGTCCCGGATCGACCCTCGAGCGCGACGAATGACGAGCTCGGTCGGCAACGCGATCGTCTACGGCGCGGCGGGGTTCTCATGGGACGGCGCGGAGTTTCGCACCCCTGATTGGAACGACCTGGTGATCTACGAGCTGCACGTGGGAACGTTCACTCCAGGGATGCACGGCAGGCCGGGCACGCTCGATGGTGTCAGGGGTCGCCTCGAATACCTCCGCGAACTCGGGGTGGGTGCGATTCAGCTGATGCCGCCGTTCGAGTTCGCGGGAGAACGGTCGTGGGGGTACAACCCGGCCCACCCGTTCGCTGTCGACGCGAGCTACGGCGCCCCCGACGACCTGAAGGCGCTCGTCAAGGCCGCTCACCACACGGGAATCGCCGTGCTGCTCGACGTCGTCTACAACCATCTCGGGCCGTCCGATCTCGACCTCTGGCAGTTCGACGGCTGGTCGGAGAATGGCAAGGGCGGGATCTACTTCTACCAGGACGATCGGTCATCGACGCCATGGGGCGAGACGCGGCCCGACTTCGGCAGACCGGAAGTTCGGGCATTCCTTCGAGACAACGCCGTCCAGTGGCTCGATGAGTTTCGTGTCGACGGCCTGCGCTGGGACGCGACGTCGTACATCTCGAGCATCACCGGCGGAGGCCTTCGCGCCGCAGACCGCATCAAGGACGGCTGGCGCCTCATGGCCGAGGTCAACACGGCGCTCGCCGACTTGTTCCCGGGCCGGCTGATGATCGCCGAGGACATGCAGGCCGACCCTGCCGTGACGCGGCCCAGCAGCGACAAGGGCGCTGCGTTCGGGGCGCAGTGGGACGGGGGCTTCGTGTATGCCGTGCGCAACGCGCTGATACCCAGCTCCGACGCAGATCGGGACGTGGCGGCCGTCGCGCGGGCCCTCGTGGTCGATCCGGCCGATGCGTTCAAGCGGGTCATCTACACCGAATCCCACGACGAGAACGCGAACGGCGCCTCCCGCGTCCCCGAGGAGGTCTGGCCCGGCTACGCTCATAGCTGGGCTTCGAAGAAGCGGGCGACGCTCGGCAGTGCCCTCGTGATGACCGCACCCGGGATCCCGATGCTGTTCCAGGGTCAGGAACTCGTCGAGGGGTCGTGGTTCACCGACGAGGAGGGCGTCGACTGGGGCCTGCGCCACCGCCACGCGGGCCTGCTCCAGCTGCACCGCGACCTGATCAGCCTTCGTCGCAACGTCGTCGACGTCAGCCGCGGTCTCCGCGGCCCGAATATCGTCGTCCACCACCTGAACGAAACGGATCGCGTCCTCGCCTATCACCGCTGGCAGAACGGCGGCCCACGCGACGACGTGATCGTCCTGGCGAATTTCTCGGCAACGCCGCTCCCCGAGTACCGGATCGGTGTTCCGCGCGCTGGGCGCTGGCGCGTCCGCTTCAATTCCGACTGGGATGGCTACGACCCGGAGTTCGAGACGGTCGAGTCGGTCGACGCTGATGCGACTCGTGAGCGGCGCGACGGCCTGAGATTCTCCCTCGAGGTCGGGCTCGGCCCGTACTCCGTGGTGATCCTCTCCCAGGACGATTGACGTCACCTGGCCGGCGGCCCAACCCGGTCAGTCGGTCGCCAGCGTGGCCGACGCGCCCGATCCGGCGTTCGGGTCCGTTCGAGGCACCATCACGGCCGCGAACGCGACCCCGGCGAGAGACGCCGCGATCGCGAGCAGGATCGCGAGGGCAAGGGACTGATCGGCGAGAGCACCACCAACCGCCGCCCCGATCGGAAAGCCGATGAAGTTCATCGCCATCGAAACGGCGAATGCCCGGCCCATCCATGCCGGATCGGTCCGCCGCTGGCGGATCGTGAACAGCGCGATATCGAGCGGCCCGTTCGCAATCCCGACGACGATCGCCCAGCCGAACAGGAACAGGAGCCCGACGGCCGGATCGAGGCCCACGGCGACCACGGGTGGGAGGAGCAGGGCGGCGGCCGGCGCGAGCACCAGCATCGGATAGACGAGGAGGGGCCATTCACGCTCCCTCGTGTCCATCCGTCCGAACGCGAGCGCGGAGACCATGCCGGCGATCCCCGACAGGGCGAACGTGACGCCGACGAAGACCTCCGAGTAGCCGAGTTGCCGAAGGACGATCAGCGGGATGGCGATCGTCGTGATGCCCCCGGCGAGGTTCAGCGACGAGATCGAGAAGGCGAGGCCGCGGATCGTCTGATTCCGCCAGGCGTAGCGGAGGCCGTCGAGGGCGTCCCTCATGAGCCTTCCGGTTGAGTCGATCGCCGTCGGTGGATCGGGGATGCCGACCATCGCGAGCGCCGACAATCCGAATGCCACCGATGTCCCGAGGAGTGCCACGGCGCCACCGAAGATCGTGACGAGGGCGGCCGCAATCGGCGGCCCGAAGATCGTCGCGATGACATAGCCGTTCGAATCGACCGCGTTCACCCGCTCCCAGAGGTGCTCGGGAACCATGACCGGAAAGAGGCTTCGCAACCCGGTCACGCTCAGGATTGCGGTCAGCGACGACACCGCGGCGATGAGGACCAGCAGCCACGGTGGGAGCGCGTCGAGCAGCGACAGGACGGCAATGAGCGCCAGCGCCACCATTGCGACGACGTAGTCGAGCCGGATGAGCCGCATCCGGCCATGGCGGTCGAGCAGCGCTCCGGCAATCGGGCTCACGAGGAGGCCGGGCAGCGTCGCGGCAAGCGTGACGATCCCGGTCAGCGCGGGCGATCCGTATTCCTCGAGCGTGAAGAGCACGATCGCGATGGCGACCATCGACTGCGCGATCCGGGCGATGATCATCGCCGCGAGGATCCGGGTCAGCCACGGAACGGAAAGCAGCGCCCGGTAGGAGGTTTCCGACGCGGGACCAGCCCCGGTCACGTTGCGGGATGGTCGGGGGAGACCCAGCGGCGATCGAGTGCCAGGTGGATGACCGTCGGGCGGTCGGCGGCGAGCGCCTGGCGAAGGGCCGGCTCCAGGGCGGCGTCGTTCTCGACCTTGGTGCCACGCGCGCCGCACGCCCGGGCGACGGCCACGAAGTCGATCGGCCCGAGATCCGTTGCGATGCCGGCCCCGGTGCCTCGCCGTTCCTGGTGCATCCGGATCGTCCCGTATCGCTCGTTGTCGAACACGAGCGCCACGACGCGGGCCTTCTCGCGGACCGCCGTCTCGAGCTCGGCCATCGTCATCGCGAACCCACCGTCGCCGGCGACCGCAACGACAGCCCGGTCGCGATGGACAAGCGAGGCCGCGATCGCAGCTGGAAGCCCGTAGCCCATTGCTCCCGACGTCGGGCCGAGGAACGTGCCGGGACGTCGGAAGCGGAAGTGTCGAGCGAACCAGAGCCCGAAGTTGCCCGCGTCTGTCGCGACGATCGCGTCGTCGGGCAGGACGCGACGGAGGGTCGCAATGGCATGTCCGGGATGAACGCCGGGTCCGGACCAGTCATCGTCATCGACGGCAGACGCGACCTCCCAGGCCTGGCGGTCGATTTCGTTGGCAGCATGCCGTGCGTCGACCAGGGCGGCATCGAGGACCGAGCCCTGGAGCCGAGTGACCGCGGCCCGAAGGAACGTTCGTGCGTCCGAGCGGACGGAGATCGCCGGCGTCGGCAGCCCATCGCGGGCGGCCAGCGGTTCGATGTCGACGAGGGCCCAGCGCTGACCCGAATGCGGGATCGCGTAGCCAAAGCTCGTGATCTCCGACAGCCGGCAGCCGAGGACGAGGAGCGCGTCGGCTCGATCGAGGCGCTCTCGCACGGCCGCCGGGCTGCCATAGCCGGCCATGCCGAGATAGAGCGGGTGATCGTTCGAGATGACGTCGCCGCGACGCCAGCCGGCGATGACCGGGACGCTGAGAAGATCCGCCAGCCGGACGAGGTCCGTGGAGGTCCTGGCCCGGAGGACGCCGCCCCCCGCGAGAATCACCGGTCGTTCGGCCGAGGCGAGGAACTGGAGGATCGCTCGGACCTCGTCCGGTTCGGGCCGGGAAGGCGCCGCTCGTGTCGTGTCAAGGGTGGTCCCGGCCGGGAGCACCTCGTCGAGGAGATCCTCCGGGAGCGACAGGAGCGCCGGGCCCGGGCGCCCCGTGAGGGCCGCACGGATCGCCTCCCCCACCGCGGCCGGGATGTCGGCGGCGTCGCGGATCTCGGCCGCGTGGATGGCCAGGCCGCCGAACGTCGCCTCCTGGTCGACCTCCTGGAACGCTTCGCGGCCGAGGAACGGGCGTTCGACCTGCCCGATCAGGACGAACATCGGGCTCGAGTCCTGGCGTGCGGTGTGGATGCCGATCGCCAGGTTGGCGGCACCGACGGCGCGTGTCGCCAGGGCGATCGCGGGCCGGCCGGTCAGCTGACCGTGCGCCTCGGCCATGAACGCCGCGGCACCCTCGTGGCGCGTGCTGACGATGCGGATTCCGGCCGCGTCGAGGCCTTCGAGCAGCCCGAGGAAGCTCTCACCCGGCACGGTGAACGCGTACCGAACACCGACCGCCCGAAGCGCATCGGCAATGAACCGACCGACGGTACGGGCAGGCTCGAGTTCCGCCGCCGCCGCAGGTTCGGGTGCGGGCGCGGACGCGAGCTCGGACTGGGGCTCTGGTTCGGGCGCTGGGGCGAGCTCGAACGCGGGCTCTGGTGTGGCGCGGCTCGGCGCAGGCTCCGGCGTCGGCTCGTGCCGGGCTCCGGCTCATGCACGGGCGCAGGCTCGGGCTCCTGCACGACCTGCGCTTCGCGCTCGGGTTCGGTCCCGTCGAACGCCCCGATCCCCGTCGGCGTGCTCTCTGCCGCGTCCTCGCCCTGTGACCCGTCCAGCGGCACGTCCGCGGCCGAGCTGTCCGGCTCGGCGGCCGCGTCGATCGTCTCCCGTTCCATCGCCATCTCGTCAGTACGCTGCCGGCGCGGCCAGCATCCCGACGATCAGGCCCAGGACGACGACCATCGCCACTGCGATCATCAGGATCCGGGCGAACCTGGAGCCGGGCATCGCGAGGCCTACCGGTAGTTCTCGAATTGGAGCGGCACGGACTCATCGAGCCCGCGAAGCCGGGCGATCACGCGCTGCAGGTCGTCCTTGCTCTTGCCCGAGACGCGGATCGCCTCGCCCTGGATCTGCGACTTGACCTTGGGAAACTCATCGCGGATGAGCTTGGACAGCCGCTTTGCCATGTCGTCCGGGAGGCCCCGGCGCAGGCCGATCGTCTGACGGACCTTGTTGCCGCCGGCCTCCTCGATCTTGCCCCAATCGAAGATCTTCAGCGAGAGCCCACGCTTGATCGCCTTGGATTCGATGAGATCCTTGATCGCCGCCGCGCGATGCTCATCGTCGGTCACCAGGACGAGCTCGTCCTTCGCCTGGGTCAGATCGACGGTCACGCCCTTGAAATCGTACCGCTGCTGGACCTCGCGACGGACCTGGTCGAGTGCGTTGCGAAGCTCCTGCTCGTCGAAGTCGCTGACGACGTCGAACGAAACGTCTCCTGCCATCGGTGTGCTGTCCTGCCTCCGCTAGCCCGTCGGCGACGATCGCCGGTGGTACCACTCCCGCAGCCGGGCGATCCTGTCCGTCACGCATCTCGAGCGTCATGAACCCCGCGAGCCGGACCTGCGCCCGATCGGAGCGCTGGATGTAGCCGGCGTGCCAGGCGACGAGGATCGTCGGATCGACGACCCAGTGCCGCTCGACGGTGAAGCTGACCTCCTCCTGGAGCTCGGCCGCCTCCAACAAGTATGCCCTGACCGCGTTATGTCCGACCAGCGGCGGCTCAAAGGGTTCCTCGTGGTACTCGACGTCATCCGTGAACAGCTCGACCCACGCATCTCCGTCGAACGTTTCCCACGCGCGCCCGAACCGCTCCAGCAGGTCCCCCGCAGCCGGGTAGTCGATCTTCATCGGCGTTCCAACTCCTCGAGCAACAGCTCGCCGATCCGGTAGCTCCGGCCGCCGCCCATGACGAGCACGGCGTCGCCGGCCCGGACGACTCCCGCGAGCCACGCAGCCGTCGCTTCGACCGATCCCGGCGCGGCCACCGTCAGGTCGGACCGCCGCCGGGAGACCGCATCGGCGAGTCCGCTTGCGGAGGCCACGGTCGTGTCCGGATCCCGGCCGGCCCAGATGTCGGCGATCGCGACACCGTCGGCGTCGGCCAGAGCGGCGGCGAAGTCCTCGAGAAGGGCGGCCGTGCGATGGTACGTGAGCGGCTCGTAGACGGCCCAGACCCTGCGACCAGGCTCCCGCTGTCGAACTGCGGCGAGGGTCTCCCGGATCGCGGTGGGATGGTGGCCGTAATCGTCGTAGACCACCACACCGCCCGCCTCCCCTTTCCGCTCGAGGCGCCGGCCGACGCCAGGAAAGGAGCCGAGCCCGGTGACGATCGCCTCGGCATCGAGGCCGGCGGCCAGCGCGGCCGCCGCGACCCCGAGGGCATTGGCCGCGTTGTGACGGCCCGCCGTCGGGAGCCGGACCGGTATCGGGCCGCGGAGCGGATCCAGGCCGTGGATCTCGAGCGTCGTCGTGGTTGGAGTCGTTTCCGCGACCCGGCCCAGGACGACCGTGGCTGGGCCGCCGGCGGATCGGAATTCGTCCGCGATGCCCCGCCCGAAGCTCGCCAGGCGCTGGGCCGGAGCGTCAAGGAGGGCAGTCGCGACGATCCGCCCGGGCCAGTCGTGGAGGTGGGTCGTGAGAATGGCGGCACCTTCGTCGGCGACATTCGCAATCAGGGTCACCGCGTCTCCGGCCGGGGATCCGTCGAGCGCGCGACGCAGCCACCCCTCGAGGGCCCCGATGACCGCATCCCGGTCGGCGAACACATCGGGATGGTCCCATTCAGCCGAGGTGACGATCGCGATCACGGGGCGGTAGGCGTCGAAGTTGCCCGCGTACTCGTCGGCCTCGACGACGAAGGCCGGTCCGGCTCCCCAGCGCGACGTCGCCACGACCCCGCCTGTGACGTCCGGCGGCAGCAAGGCCCCGACGAACGCGGACGGATCCGCACCGGCCCTGACGAGGACGTGGACGAGCCAACCCGCCGAAGTGCTCTTGCCGTGAGTGCCGGCTACGCCGATCAGCGTCCGGCCCGTTGCCGCGTCGGCCACGACCTGCTGCCACGGCTCGATGGGGACACCGGCATGTCGCGCGGCGGCAAGCTCAGGGTGATCGGGTGCGATCGCGGTGAGCGCCTTGGTGACCGCGAGCCGGTCGGGTGGCGGTCCTCCGGTGACATGGCCGGGGTCATGTTCCCAGGCGATCGACAGACCGGCGGCTTCGAGGGCCGCCGAGTAGGGCGACGGTCCGCCGGGATCGCAGCCGGTCACGGCTGCGCCGGCGTTGTGCGCGAGGAGCGCGGCCGCGCTCGCCCCGGCTCCCGCGGCGCCGACGACGTGGATTCGCTCACCCGGGCGGATGGGCCGAGCCTCACGGGCGGGCGCGAGGCCGGCCCCGACGGCGGCTCGGGCCGTCACTGGCCGCCGGCAGCCGTCGGGCTGTCCACCCGCTCGACGAGGAGCTGGAGCACCGCTTCGGCGCTCGACAGCTTGTTCAATCCGCGGTCGCCGCTCCACACGAAGCGCCGGACGTCGACGCCCTGGTCGTCGGCCACCGCGACATAGGTCAGCCCGACCGGTTTTGCGTCACTGCCGCCGTCCGGTCCGGCGATCCCGGTGACGGCGCCCGCGATCCCGGCCCCGAGACGGGTCCGGACCCCTTCTGCCATCGCCCGAGCGACCTGGGCGCTGACCGCGCCGTGGGCGGCGATGACCTCGGCCGGCACGCCCAGCTGCCGCTCCTTGACCTCGTCGGCGTACGAGACGATCCCGCCGAGGAAGTAGTCACTCGAGCCGGGCACGTCGGTCAGGGCGTCGGACACGAGCCCTCCGGTGCAGGATTCGGCGAGCGCGAGGGTCAGCCGGCGGTCAATGCAGCTACGCTGCAGCCGCTCGGCGAGCACGACGAGCGAATTGCCGGCCACCGCTACTGGTGCGTCGTCTTCTTCGGCGCGTCGGGTGGTTGGAAGAGCCACGTCTCGGGCGTGCCTCGTTTCCCGAGCGGACCGAGTGGTTGACCATTCAGCGTGAAGAACGTCGCGCCCGAGGAGCCCGTGCGGACTTCGATCGTTCTGTCCGCCGTGAACGTCATGGTCTTGCCTTTCGCAGCCGTCACGCCGGCCGCCTTCGGATCGAGCTTGCCGTCGACCCAGACCTTCAACCAGGCCGGACCACCTTTCACCTCGATCACGAGGTTGACGCCCTTGTAGGCGACGCCCACGTGTCGCGTCTGCGACGCGGTCTTGTTGCCGGCGCCGGAGGCGGTGACGATGATCGACCAGCGACCCGCTGTCAGCTGCAGTGGCGTGCTGAATGTCCCGTCCTCCGCCACCGCCACCGTCACGGGCGCCGGTGAGGGCGGCGGGCTTGCCCCCGCAACGGCTGGAGTACCCTCGACCGGCCCGTCGTAGGTCGCGGCAACCGTGACGCTCGTCGCGTTCGTCGTCATCCCCTGGACCGGGATCGCCCCGTTCTCGAACGTCGTTCCGTCGGACGGCTGATCGACGGTCAGTCTCGGGACTTCTATCTCCGCGTACGGCACCGTGATGACGACCTGGGCCGTCTGCTCGGCATGCTTGCCCGTGTCGGGATCCGTCGCATCGACCTTGAACTCGTTCTTGCCACGGCGGAGATCGACCTCGAGACTCCAGACGCCGGTCGAATTGGCCGACGCCCGGCGGGCGGCCCCGCCCGCGACCTCGACGGTCACCGTGCCGCCGGGGATCGTCGTCCCGCGCAGGACGTAGGAGGCCGTCTCTTCGTCCACGGTCAGCGTGGCGACCTTGGGGTCGGTCACGTCGAGGGTCGGCGGCTTGGCGAATCGCATGACCTGGACGGCCAGGTAGGCGCCGACGAGGAGGACGGCGACGGTCAGCAGTGCGGCCACGATGACGCCTGGCGAGAAGGTCAACCCGCGGCGGGGCGGACTGAGCGGCCGCGGAACGGCGATCACCGGTGCTGGCGGGCCCATGTCGCCGCGCTCGCGACGCCACTGGCTGAGGACCTCCTCCGGCTCGAGGCCGAGATAGAGCGCGTAGTTGCGGAGGAAGCCCTTCGTGTAGACGGCGCCTGGCAGCTCGCGATAGTCGCCTCGCTCGAGCGCGGCAAGGTAGCGGGCGCGGATCTTGGTGTCACGCTCGGCGCGATAGAGGTCGACGCCCTTTCGCTCGCGTGCCGCGTACAGTCGTTCCGGCAGCGACGGGACCGACTCGACGGGTGCACTCGACCGAGAGGTGTCCACCCGCACCTCCCCGGTCGCCCGTCGTGCCTCGTCCCGTGTCGTCATCGATCGCTGTCCTCGTCGGCGTGCTCACCGTTCGCCGATCCGCCCGAGGGCCCCGCACCGTCGTGGCGAAGCACGGCACGAGCATTCGAACCGTCGAACGCACCGATGTAGCCCCGCGCCTCCAGCTGGTCGATCATCCGGGCGGCTCGCGCGTAGCCGACCTTCAGGCGTCGCTGGAGGAGCGATGCTGAGGCACGATCGTACTCCCGAATGACCTCGACGGCATCCGGCAGCAGCCGATCCGCCTCCTCGTCGGACAGGTCGTCGACAGACCCGACGCCATCCTCGTCGGTCTCCACGATCCCCATGTCGTAGTGCGGATTCTCGATCTGCTCGCGCCAGTGCTCGGTGACCCGGTGGATCTCCGGATCGGCGACGAAGACGCCCTGGAGGCGCATCGGGCGGGGCAGGTCGGCCGGCTGGTAGAGCATGTCGCCGCGCCCGATGAGGTCCTCCGCCCCCGGCGTGTCGAGGATCGTCCGGGAGTCGATCTGGGAGGCCATCGCGAAGGCAATCCGGCTCGGAAAGTTCGCCTTGATCAGCCCGGTCACGACGTTGACCGACGGCCGTTGCGTGGCGAGGACCATGTGGATCCCCGTCGCGCGCGCCTTCTGGGCGAGACGGACGATGGCGTCCTCGACGTTCTTGCCCTCGCGCATCATCAGGTCGGCCAGCTCGTCGATGATGATGACGATGTAGGGCATCCGGTCGTCCGGGTCGGCCCGGGTCTCGTTGTAGCCCTTGATGTTGCGGGCCGTCGCGCCGGCGAACCGGCGGTAGCGGCCCTCCATCTCGTTGACCGCCCACTTGAGCGCCGCCTTGGCACGCTCGGGCTCGGTGATGACCGGGACGAGGAGGTGCGGCAGGCCGTTGTAGCCGGCGAGCTCGACCCGCTTGAGGTCCATCAGGATCATCCGGACATCGTCCGGGGTCGACTTGCAGAGCAGGCTCGTGATCACGGCGTTGACCATGACGCTCTTGCCCGAGCCCGTCGCTCCCGCGATGAGGAGGTGCGGCATCTTGGCGAGGTCGACCGCCTTCGCGACCCCGGCCACGTCCCGGCCAAGGGCGAAGGTCAGCTTCGACTCCGAGTCGGCGAACGGGACCTCCTCGAAGATCCGGCGGAGGGCGACGAGGTTGAAGTCCTTGTTCGGGATCTCGATCCCGACGGCGCTCTTGCCGGGGATCGGAGCCTCGATCCGGAGCGACCGCGCGGCGAGCGCCATCGCGAGGTCGTCGGCGAGCGCCTCGATCCGCGAGACCCGGACGTCGACCGCGGGCTGGACCTCGTACTGGGTGACGACCGGGCCGGCGTTGCGGGCCACGATCTGGGCCGTGATCCCGAAGCTCGCCAGCTTCTTGACGATGATCTCCTCGTTCCGGGCGTGGGCGACGGCACTGCCGCCCGGTTCGGTCGGGTTGGCGATGTCCTCGAGCAGGGAGAGCGGCGGCAGCACGTACTCGATTCGTTCCTTCGTCGGCGGCGAATCGCCCGCGTCGGTGATGTCGTCCAGAGCGCGAACGGGGCGAGGCCGGTCCGCGACGAGCGTCGCCGAGGGCGCGAGACCCTCGCCGGTCCGGCCCTGGGCGAACGTGGCGGACGTGGGGCCGATGTTGGGCACCGCGGCCGGGATCCGTCCGTCGGGATCGTCCGCCTCTCCGGACTTGGACCAGAGTCCTGTCTGACCGGGTGAGGCCGGTCCGACGGGAATACCGGCGCGACCTCGGGAGCGTCCGGAGCCGGGGGGCTCCTCAGCGCGGCCCGTGCCGTCGGTCGCGGGATCGCGGCGCATGGACGCCGCGGCCGTCGAACCGAGCCGGCGAGCAGCGGTGGTGGCCGGATTCAGGAGATCACTCGGGCGCTTGCTGAAGCCGATCATCAGGCCGATAGCAATCAACGCCACGAGGATGACGACGGCGCCCGGAGCCGTGAACAACGGGGTCAGCGTCGTAGCGAGGAACCGGCCGATGTGGCCACCGCCGCGGCTGCCGATCACCTGGACGATGCCGATCAGGGCGAGGTAGGCCACCGCCGTACCGACGAGCGTCCGTCCCCAGCCCGAACCCGGATGCTTTCCGGGGCCCCATTCGAGGTACCAGCCGCCGCCCAGCAGCAGGAACGGCAACAACCAACGGAGGCTGCCGAACCAGGGACCGACGGTTCCGATCCACCACTGGGTCAGGGCTCCCTGGCCCTGGAGAACGAGGGCGATCAGCGTCACCGCACCGAGGACCAGGAGGACGAGACCGACCAGCGATCGCGCGATCTCGGGGCTGACCGACGGCAGCGACCCGCCGCGTCGGCGGGCCCTGCTCGTTCGTCTGGCCGCCGGCCGGCGACGTGTTGCCATGCTCAGACCTCGACCACGACCGGGAAGACCATCGGCCGCCGCTTCGTCTGCTCGTAGAGGTACCGCGAGACGCCCTCTTTGATCTGGCTCTTGAGGAGCGCGATCTCGCTGATGTGGTCGCCGGGGTTCTGGATCGAGGTCATGATCCGCTCGATCGCCTCGTGCATGATCGGGTCCTGCTCGTTGAGGTGGACGAAGCCGCGCGTGATGATCTCGGGCCGGCCAACGATGTTGCCGGTCTGCTTGTCGACGGTGACCACGACCATGAACATCCCGTCGTTCGCGAGTGCCTTCCGGTCGCGGAGCACGATCTCGCCGACGTCACCGACCGACAGCCCGTCGACGTACACGTAGCCGGCCTGGACGGGCTGACCGCGTCGGGCCGTGCCGTCGGCGGCGATCTCGATCGGGGTCCCGTTCTCGATGATGAAGACGTTCTCGGGGAGGACGCCCGTCTCGATCGCGAGACGCCCGTGCTGTACCTGCATCCGGAATTCGCCGTGGATCGGGATGAAATGTCGGGGCTTGGTCAGGCCGAGCATGAGCTTGAGCTCCTCCTGGCTGGCATGACCTGAGACGTGGGCCCGCTTGATCGTGTGATAGAAGACGTTGGCGCCTGCCTTGAACAGGTTGTCGATCGTCCGGCTGACATATTCCTCGTTGCCGGGAATCGGGCTTGCGCTGACGATCACGGTGTCGCCTGCCTTGATCTCGACGAAGCGATGGTCGCGGTTGGCCATCCTCGCGAGCCCCGCCATCGGCTCGCCCTGGGCCCCCGTCGTGCAGATGACGAGCTTGTCGTCCGGGATCTCGTTGATTCGGTCCTTCGCCACGATCTGGGAGGGCTCGTGGCTCAGGTATCCGAGATCCGTCGCGATCCGGAAGTTCTGTTCCATGGAGCGGCCGATGACCGTGACCTTTCGATCGAACGATTTGGCCGCGTCGAGGACCTGCTGCACGCGGGCGATGTTGCTGGCGAATGTGGCGACGATCACCCGGCCGTCGAGCGGCTCCATGATCTCGCGGAATGCCTCGCCGACCGTGCGCTCGGACGGCGTGTAGCCGGGATTCTCGGCGCGGGTCGAGTCGGAGAGCAGGCAGATCACGCCCTCGGCGCCCATCTTGGCGAGAATCGCGAAGTCCGAGAGCTTGCCGTCGACCGGGGTGTGGTCGAACTTGAAGTCACCCGTATGGACGACGACTCCGACGGGCGTCCGGAGGGCGATCCCCATCGCGTCCGGGATCGAGTGGCCGATCCGGAAGGCAACGACGCCGAACGGCCCGATCTGGAGCTCGTCGCCGGGCTCGAGCGGGATCAGCGGGTTGTTGTGGAGCTTGTGCTCCTTGACCTTGTTGCCAAGGAGGCCGCGGGCGAGGGTCGAGGCGTAGACCGGGACGCCGGGGAACTCCGGCAGGACGTACGGCAGCGCGCCGACATGGTCCTCGTGGGCGTGGGTGATGACGAACGCCTTGACGTTGGCCTTGCGCTCCTTGAGGTAGGAGATGTCGGGGATGACGAGGTCGATGCCGAACATCTCCTCGTCCGGGAACATCAGGCCGCAGTCGATGACGACGATCTCGTCGCCGTACTCGAACACGTACATGTTCTTGCCGATCTCGCCGACGCCGCCGAGCGGGATGATTCGCAGAGGGAAAGAGGAATCAGTCATCACGTCTCGGATTGCGATCAGAACAGCGTGAAATCGGATTCGATGTCGGGCGGGACGTCGGCGGACGCGGTAGCCGGCATGGGCCCATCGATCGTGGCCATGACCGCGACGGCTGCGGCGGCCTGGCCGGCCGCACCAGCGCCGAGCGGCGCCTGCGTGGCGGACGGCGCGGACGTGGCGGCCGAGTCGGACGGGCCTTGCTGCTCCTGCGCGGCTTCGCGGCGGGCTCTCGCCTCGAGGAGCGCCGTCGGGATGAGCGCGACGTCGGCGTAGCTCGTTCGCTCGATGTCGGGCGTCCGGAGGGCGGCCGCGGGATGGTAGAGCGCGAACGCCATCGCCTGGCCGGCCCCAGTCGCCGGATCGACCGGTCTGATCGTGCCGTGGGCCTGCGAGATGCGCTCACCCGGCATGAAGCGGCCGAGGGAGTGCCGGCCGAGCGTGACGATCAGCGCCGGATCGAGGATTTCGAGCTGACGCCGGAGGTACGGCGCACAGGCGGCGATCTCGTCCGCCTCAGGATCCCGGTTGTCGGGTGGTCGGCACTTCACGATGTTCGTGATGAAGACTTCCTCGCGCCGCCAGCGCAGCGTGGCGAGGAACTTCGTCAGGAGATCGCCTGCGCGGCCGACGAACGGTCGACCCTGGCGGTCCTCGTTGAACCCGGGGCCCTCGCCGACGAAGACGACCTCCGTGTCCGGGCTTCCCTCGCCCGGGACCGCGAGTGTCCGGGTCTCGTGGAGCCGGCAGCGAGTGCAGGCTCGGACCTCCGTGGCAACCTCCGCGAGCGCGGTCTCGCGCTCGGCATGGGTCACGCTGCTCCCCCGGCGACCACCCCGACCCGCTCGCCGCTCGACGCCGTGTACGCCGGAACACCACGCTGACTGGCCGCCTTGATCCAGCCGCGCCGCACGAGGGCTTCTGCGATCTGGACCGCATTGGTCGCGGCCCCCTTGCGGAGGTTGTCGCTGACGACCCAGAAGGCGAGGCCGCGGCCTCCGGCAATCGAAGGATCGGTCCTGACGCGCCCGGCGAAGATGTCGTCGCTGCCGGCCGCCTCGCTCGCGAGCGGGTAGCTCGACGAGGACGGATCGTCCTGGATCACGACGCCGTCAACGGCGGCGAACAGCGCCCTCGCCTGGTCCGGCGTGATCGGGTCCCGAGTCTCGACGTGGACCGCCTCGGAATGAGCGACGAAGACCGGGACGCGAACAGCGGTGCAGGAAACGCGCAAGTCCGGCAGGTGGAGGATCTTGCGGCTCTCGTTGACGACCTTCCACTCCTCTTTCGTGTAGCCGTTGTCGAGGAACACATCGACCTGCGGCAGCGCGTTGAAGGCGATCGGGTGCGGGTAGACGCTCGCCTGCTTCGGCTCGCCCGCCACGTGAGCGCGGATCTGGCCCTCGAACTCGGCGATGGCGTCCGCGCCCGTGCCGGAGACGGCCTGGTACGTGTCGACGATCACACGCTCGAGCCCGACCGAGTCGCGCAGCGCCATCAGCAGCGGAACGAGCTGCATCGTCGAACAGTTGGGATTGGCGATGATGCCGGAATGCCCCTCGAGATCGTCGGGGTTTACCTGGCTGACCACGAGCGGGACGGATGGGTCCATCCGCCAGGCGCTCGAGTTGTCGATGACGGTCGCCCCGCGTGCGGCCGCCTGCGGAGCGAGCGACCTTCGAAATGTCGCCGCCGGCGGAGAAGAGGGCGATGTCGACGCCGTCGAACGCCTCCGGCAGGGCCTCGGCGATCTCGTGGGATCGGCCATCGATCGAGACGATCCGCCCGGCCGACCGGCCGGAGGCGAGCAGGCGCAGCTCCCCGACCGGAAACTCCCGTTCGTTGAGGACCTGGGTCATCGTCCGCCCGACGACGCCGGTGGCGCCGACGACCGCGACGGTGAGAGGTTGGCGTGTCATGTCGTGCATGGCTCCGCAGTCACTGTCACTGGTCCGGGCACGGGCGGAGTATAGCAGCGCTTTACTCTCGCTCCCCGACGACCGGATGGCCCGAGTGGACGTCCCACGAGCACAATCGGCCTTCCATCGTCCGGATTCACGCCCCACGTGCACATGCGACCGGCCAGGGCCGGAGATCGGCGAAATCCCCTGGATTCGGGCCTGATCTGGTCGCCTCTGCACGCCGCGCGAGCCAAATCCGCAGATTCGAGACCCGGGCATGCATATCGCGCTGCACGTGCACGCCCCATGAAAAAGAGCCGCCGGCGGGGCCGGCGGCTCGATAGTGCGTAACGGACTTCAGACGGGTTCCTTGGCGAGGTGGCGCTGCATGGCCGCCTTGCGCGAGAGGTTGACCCGACCCTGGCGGTCGATCTCGGTGACGACGACCATGACCTCATCGCCGACGGACACGACGTCCTCGACGGTCGGCACGTGGTAGTCGGCGAGCTCGCCGATCCGGACGAGGCCTTCCTTGCCGGGCAGGATCTCGACGAAGGCGCCGAACCCCATGATCCGGGTGACCTTGCCGAGGTAGAGCGCCCCGATCTCGACCTCACGGGTGAGGCTCTCGATCCACGTGATCGCCTTCCGCGAATTCTCGCCGGAGACGGCCGCGATCTCGACCGTGCCATCGTCTTCGACGTTGATCTCGGTCTGGGTCTCTTCCTGGATCTTCCGGATCATCGACCCACCCTTGCCGATGATCTCGCGGATCTTCTCGGGGTTGATCTTGATCGTGATGATCCGCGGCGCAAAGTCGCTCATGTCGGAGCGAGCTTCGGGCAGGACCTCTGCCATCTTGTCGAGGATCGTCAGGCGGGCGGCAAGGGCCTGCTTGAGGCCCTCACGGATGATCGCCTCGCTGATCCCCTGGACCTTGATGTCCATCTGCAGGGCGGTGACACCGTCCCTGGTTCCGGTCACCTTGAAGTCCATGTCACCGATCGAGTCCTCCTTGCCGAGGATGTCGGTCAGGACGACGAACTTGCCGTCCGGCTCGGTGATCAGGCCCATTGCCGCACCGGCGACGGGTGCCGTGATGGGCACGCCGGCATCCATGAGGGCGAGCGTGGAGCCGCACGTCGAGGCCATGGAGGTCGATCCGTTCGAGGTCACGCACTCGCTGACGAGGCGGATCACGTATGGAAAGTCATCGTGGCTCGGGAGGACCGGAACAAGCGCCCGCTCGGCCAGGTGGCCGTGGCCGATGTCGCGCCGGCTGGGCCCGCGCATCATCTTGTTCTCGCCGGTGCTGTAGGGCGGGAAGTTGTAGTGGTGGAGGTAGCGCTTCTCGGTCTCCGGGCTGATCGTGTCGATCCGCTGGACGTCCGAGGACGAACCGAGCGTGGCGACGGTCAGCGCCTGCGTCTCGCCACGGGTGAACAGGCCGGAGCCATGCGCCCGCGGGACGAGCCCGACCTCGACCGTGATCGGACGGATGTCCGACAGGCCACGGCCGTCGATCCGGATCCCCTCGTCGAGGACGATCCTTCGAACGGTCTGCTTCTGAATCAGGTTGAACAGGCCCTTGCTGACGCGCGCCTCGCGCTTGGCGACCTCGAGGAGCTTCGTTGTGTCGCCACCTGAGCGATTCGCTCGGACAGCTTCTGCGATCGAGTCGCGGAGCGTCGAGATCCGGCCAGGCAGGTCGTTCGCGAACCAGAGCAGGAGGTTCGCGGTGGCTTCGGCGTCCGGAAGCGCGCGGTGGCTCTGCGTCAGCTCGACGCCGAAGAACCGGGCGAGGTCAGGAAGCTTGTACGACTCCGCTCCGGGATAGCCATCGCGAGCGATGACCAGGGTGTCGAGGTAGGTGCCCGGCTCGAACCGGAACCCGTCGCCCTTGGCCTCTTCGATGAATCCGAGATCGAACCCGACGTTGTGGCCGACGACGAGTGCGTCGCCGACGAAGGCCAGCAGCTGGTCGGCTGCCTCCCTGGGGCTCGGTGCTCCCTTGACGTCCTTGTCGGTGATTCCATGGATCTGGTTGCCGACGATCGGACGGCCGGGGTTCACGAACGTCGACCAGCGGTCGACGATCTTGGTGCCCTTGATCTTGACCGCGCCGACCTCGACCAGGTCCGACATCTTGGGATCTGTGCCGGTCGTCTCGGAGTCGATGACGACGAGCTCGCGCTTGGCGTCGGTCGCCGACGCGAATTCGAGAACCGAACTCGTCGACGGCTCGATGTACGGGACGCGCTTCGGCTTCCCGACCGCCTTCTGGAGCTCCTCCTGGAGGTCGACGATCGGCTGGAGGGCGCGGTGGCCGAACAGGATGGCCTCGGCCATGACGTCCTCGGGCAGCAGGTTTGCGCCCGCCTCGACCATCATGATCGCGTCGCGCGTGCCGGCGACGATCAGGTCGAGCTCCGATTCCTTGAGCTCGCTGAAGGTCGGGTTGACGACGAACTCACCGTCGATCCGGCCGACGCGGACGGATGCGATCGGGCCGTTGAACGGGATCTCGCTGATCGTCAGGGCCGCGGACGCGGCGATCGTGCCGACGACGTCCGGGAGGTTCTCCTGGTCCGTCGACAGAACCGTGATCACGAGCTGGACGTCGTCCTTGTAGCCCTCGGGAAACAGCGGCCGGATCGGCCGGTCCGTTTGCCGGGCGGCGAGGATCGCGTTCTCCGAGGGACGGGCCTCGCGCTTGATGAAGCCGCCCGGGATCTTGCCCGCGGCGTACATGCGCTCCTCGAAGTCGACCGTAAGCGGGAAGAAATCAAGGCCGGGGCGCGGCTCGGACCGGTTGGCCGTACCGAGCACCATCGTGTCGCCGTAGCGGACGGTGACAGAACCGCCGGCGAGCCGTGCGAGCTTGCCGGTTTCGATGGTCAGCGTGCGACCACCGAGTTGCGTCTCGAATGTCTGAGACACGGGAATGGGATCCTCCTTGATCGTGGAGGAGGAGACGACCTGCGGGCGCGATGGCGGGCGGGCCGAAGGCTTCAGACGCGCGAGAGCCTCGGGCGAACCCGGGGCGCAGAGGCGACGAACCTAGCGGCGGAGCCCCAGCCGTCCGATGACGGTCCGGTAGCGCGTGTTGTCCTTCTTGATCAGATAAGCAAGAAGTCGACGGCGCTGGCCAACGAGCTTGAGGAGGCCGCGGCGCGAATGATTGTCTTTGGGGAAGCTTCTGAGATGGTCGGTCAGCCCCTTGATCCGCCCTGTCAGGAGCGCGATCTGGACTTCCGGCGATCCGGTGTCACCTTCCTTGGTGGCAAACCCGGACATGATCTCTTGCTTCTCTTCCCGCGCAAGCGGCACTCGGTTCCTCCGAACACGAACTCTGTTACTAACCCTCTTCTTTGACCGACGGATGGTAGCAGGGTCACTACTTAGGCAGCAAACGCGGTCGGATGAGCCTCGGGGCCGAGTCAGGTGGCCGCAAACTCGATCAAGAGCCGCTTCCCCGGCGACCAGGATCCCGAAGGCTCGAGGCGGATCGCTCCCGAGTCGTCGACGCGGACGATTGCCGGCTGGTGCTCCACCGACACCCGATACGAGCCGACGGGCGGAGACGCAACCGGCATCGGAACGTGGAGAAGCCCGCCCGCATCGACCTGGCCGACGACGGCGTATGACCGCCCGAGCAACCGCTCGGCGGTCACGAGGTCGCCGGTCGCGATCGCCGACCGAATGTCGGAGCTGCGAACGGAGCGACCGTCGAGCGCGAATGGCGGGACGACAACGAGATCGAAGCCGTCGAGCTCGCCGAGGTCGCGGACCGCGTCCGGCGTCCCGCGGCGGTCGTGGCCGAAGGCGGCATCGGGTGTCATGAGCAGACCCGAGAGAGCAGTTCGCGCGCTGATGAGCCGTATGAACGTGTCGTACTCCGTCGCCCGAAGCGCCGCGTCGAAGTGCTGGACGACGACCACCTGAACGCCTGCCTCACCGAGCATCCGGACGCGCTCGGCAGCGTCGAGAAGCACCGGCGGCGCAGCACCGACCAGGATCTCGTCGGGATGCGAATCGAACGTGATGACCGATGGCCTGGCGCCGCGGCTGCCGGCCTCCGCGACGAGACACCGCAGCAGATATTGATGCCCGATGTGGATTCCATCGAACACCCCGATGACGGCGAACAGGGGCCCGTGTTCGGGACGGAGCGCCTCGACCCCGCCCACGACCTCGATCGGGTGGTCAGGCATCCGCCGCCCGGTTCGCAGGCAGCGCGTCGACGAGGACCTTGTCCGGGGCCAGCCGACCGTCACGGACTGTCGCGATCGCGACGAGCCGGCCGGCGCCATCCCGGACGCGGATCGGCGCGCCCGGGTCGCCCACCGGCAGCTTGGCGCGGATGAACTGACCGCGCGAGATGGCCAAGACTTCGCCTTCGGTGATCACGAGCTCCGGGAGCGACTCGAGCCCTGCATCGATCGGCCGAAGCAGCGCTGCCAGCGCGTCCGGCCCCTCTGCCGCCGCTTCCCGGACACGCTCGAGCGGGACGGCCTCGTCGATCCGGAAGGGTCCACTCGCGGTCCGGCTGAGCGCGCCCAGGTACCCACCGCTCCCGACGGCCTCGCCGAGGTCGCGGGCGAGGGCCCGGATGTACGTCCCCGCCGAGCACTCCACCTCGAGGACGGCGATCGGGCGATCCTTGTCCGAACTGTCCCATTCGACGATCTCCAATCGGAAGATCGTCACGTCGCGGGACGCCAGCTCGACCGACTCCCCGGCTCGGGCCATCGCGTATGCCCGGCGGCCGGCGACCTTGATCGCGCTGTATGCCGGCGGCCGCTGCGAGATGGGACCGCGAAACGCATCCAGTGCCGCTTCGACCGCTTCACGTTCCGGGGCCGCGGCACCGGATGGCGTCAGCTCGCCCTCGAGATCGTCCGTCGTCGACGAGGCGCCGAAGCAGAGGGTTGCCCGGTATTCCTTGCGGTCACCGAGGTGGTATTCGACGACGCGGGTGGCTCGGCCCAGGAAGATCGGCAGGACGCCGCTCGCGAACGGATCCAGGGTGCCGCCGTGACCGACTCGTTTGGTCGCCGCCAGGCGCCGCACGAGCGCGACGACGTCGTGCGACGTTGGGCCGGCCGGCTTCAGGGCGACAAGGATTCCGTCCATGGCGGGAACCCTAGCGCGCGACGGCGGCGACGAGTCGCTCGGCCTCGGTGAGGACCATCGGCCGCGCCTCCGCGACGGTCAGGGCGAGCGTCGCCCCGGCCGCGCGGGCATGGCCACCGCCGCCGAATGCGCCAGTGAGCACGGTAGCGTCAACCCCCCCGGGCTTCGTCCGGACGCTGATGCGCGTCGCTGCGCCGGCCTCCTTGAAGACGATCGCGATCTCTGCCTCTTCGGCCTGCGCAAGGAGATCGATGATCCCCTCCGAGTGAGCCGGGATCGCGCCGGTCTCGGCCAGGTCGGCATCGAACAGGCTGGTGTGGACGATCCGTCCGCCTGCCTCGGCGGCCAATCGGGAGAGGACGACGCCAAAGAGCTGGAGCTGTGCCTCGGGTTTCGTCCTGTACAGGCGTCGAGAGATATCGGACAGGGGGGCACCCGCCCCGACGAGCGCCGCCGATACGGCGAGCGTGCGCGGCGTCGTGTTTGGGTGAGCGAATGTCGAGGTGTCCATGACGATGCCCGCCATCAGGAGCGTGGCGAGCGCGCCGTCGCCGTCATCGAGAGGAGCGCCGAGCCGGACCGCCAGGAGCGTCGTCATCTCGCACGTCGCCGCGGCGACAGGATCGATCCAGTCGCGATCGCCGCCGCCATCGTTCGAGGCGTGATGATCGATGATCACTCGTGGCAGGCGCTCGAACAGCGCCGAGTGACGGTCAGCGACAGCCCCAATCCGCTCGATGCTCCCGCAATCGGAAACCACGAGGAGGTCGTAGTCGGCGTCGGGATCAGGGTCGATCAGGGCGCGATCGACGTCCGGGAGGAAGTCGTAGATGGGTGGAAGCGCGTCGGCGAACACCGCCGTCGCCCGACCACCGGCCCGTTCGACGAGCCGGCAGATCGCCAGCGTGGAGCCGATCGTGTCGGCATCCGGATTCTCATGACCGACCGCCAGCACGTTGCGAGCGGACCGGATGTGCTCGACGACGGAATTCGGGACCGCGTCGACCCACGGAGCGAGGTCGATCATCGGTGTCGACGGCCCGGCACCGAACGGTTCTTGGTGGGCTTGAACATGCGGCGCCGGCGCGCCGGGGCGGGCGTGGCCGGGACGGTCAATTCCTCCACCGGCGACTCCGCGTCTCCTTCGTGGGGCAGACGGGCAACCGGCGTCGGCAGCGACTCGCCCGTGGCCGCCTCCTCGAGGGGCTCGTGGCCGGCTTCGAGCTCGCTCAACAGGTGAAGGACGCGGGTCCCACGCTCGAGCGTGTCGTCAAGCTCGAGATGAAACTGCGGGATGCGCTTGATGCGGAGCCGCTTGCCGAGCTCGTGCTGGATGAACGGCATCGCCCGGCCCAGCGCCGACAGCGTCGCCTTCCGATCCGCGGCCTGGCCGATGACGCTGACGAACACCTTGGCATGACGGAGATCGGGCGTCGTGACGACGCTCGTGACCGTCGCGAAGCCGACCCGCGGATCGGCGATCTCGCGAGCGATGATCGACCCGATCTCCTGCCGCAGCAGTTCATCGACGCGATCGGTACGCGCTGTCATCGGGCCACTCCGGTGGTGGCCGCACGCCGGGCGTTCGTCACGTTGCTATTCAGCTGGGAGCAAGGACGCGGCTGACCGTCTGACTGGAGAAGCACTCGATGATGTCCCCCTCCTCCAGGTCGTGGAAGTTCGCCAGGCCGATGCCGCACTCGTAGTTCTGCTGAACTTCGCGCACGTCGTCCCGGAACCGGCGAAGCGACTCGATCCGGTCGCTGGCGATGACTTTGCCGTTCCTCCAGACGCGAGCGTTGGCACGGACAATCCTCCCGTCGGTGACAAACGCACCGGCGATGACCGTGCTCTTGCCGACCCGGAAGATCTGGCGAACCTCCGCCCGGCCCTCGACGACCTCGACAACCTCCGGCTCGAGCAGACCCTGGAGGGCCGCCGAGATGTCATCGGTCAGCTTGTAGATGATGTCGTAGAGCCGGACGTCGACGCCCTCGGCGTCAGCGGCCCGACGGGCCGTCTCGGTGATCTTCGTGTTGAAGCCGACGATGATCGCGTCCGATGCGGATGCGAGCATGATGTCGTTGTCGGTGATGTCGCCGGCGCCCTCGTGGAGGACGTTGATCCGGATCTCCTCCTGGTTCAGCTGGTCGAGGGCGTGGGTGATCGCGCCGAGCGAACCCGACACGTCGGCCTTCAGGATGATCCGGAGCTCCTTGGCCTGGCCGGCCTGGATCTGCCGGTACAGGTCCTCGAGCGTCGCTCGGCCACTCCCCTCCCCGCTCTTCGCCGCGCTCTCGGACTTGCGGCTCTCGACCATCGTCCGAGCTTCCTTCTCGTCGCCAACGGCGCGAAGGATGTCGCCGGCCTCCGGGACGGCCGAGAGGCCGAGTACCACGACAGCGCTCGAGGGGCCAGCCTTCGTGACCCGCTTCCCCTCCTCGTTCTCGAGTGCCCGGACCTTGCCGAACGTCTCGCCGACGACGATCACGTCGCCGACGCGGAGCGTTCCGGTCTGGACAATCGCGGTCGCCACGGCCCCACGGTTCTTGTCGAGCTGGGCCTCAACGATCGTCCCGATCGCGGAGCGCTTCGGGTTGGCTTTCAGCTCCTGCAGATCGGCGACGAGCAGGATCATCTCGATCAGCTCGTCGAGACCGACCCGGGTACGTGCCGACACGGGCACGAGCGGCGTGTCGCCGCCGTATTCCTCGACGATCACGCCGGCCTCGGAGAGCTCGGTCTTCACTCGGTCGACGTTCGAATCGGCCTTGTCGATCTTGTTGAGCGCGATGATGATCGGCACCTTCGCCGCCTTGGCGTGGCTGATCGCCTCGAGCGTCTGGGGCATGACACCGTCGTCAGCCGCGACCACCACGACCGCGATGTCGGTGACCTTGGCGCCGCGAGCACGCATCGCCGTGAACGCCTCGTGGCCCGGGGTGTCAAGGAAGACGACGCGCTTGCCGTCGTGGACGACCTCGCTCGCGCCAATGTGCTGGGTGATCCCGCCGCGCTCGCCGGACGCGACCTCGGTCGTCCGGATGGCATCGAGGAGGCTGGTCTTGCCGTGATCGACGTGTCCCATGACCGTCACGATCGGGGCGCGCGGCTGCAGGAGCGAGGCATCGTCCTCCTCGAAGAGGACTTCCTTCGTCGCCGCCGCGGGCGCACTTTCGTCGTCACCTTCGCCATTTGTACCGGCGGCAGGCGCGACGGCCTCGGCGACCTCGTAGCCGAGCTCGCCCGCGACGAGGGACGCCGTGTCCCGGTCGATCAGCTGGTTGATCGTCGCGAAGATTCCGCTCTTGATGAGCTCTCGGATCACGTCCGCCGGATTGACGGTCAGCAGCTCAGCGAGCTCCTTGACCGTGATCGTCGGCGGCAGCTCGATCGCGCCGCGTTCGCGCGGATCCGCGACCTGGACCTGTGCCGGGACGCCACTGCCATCACGGCGCGGCGGCTTCCTGGGTCCGCGCCGCCCGCGGGTTCCGCTTCTACTCCTTGCCACGGGCTCCTCCTTCGTCAGTCATCGTCATCGTCGTCGCCATGGCAAGGAGCGACTCTCGCAGCTCCGCCGGAAGCGACGTCTCGAGGGCGCGCCCGAGAGCGCCCCGCTCGAGTGCGGTTGTCCAGCAGCCGGCCTCGCGGCAGAGGTACGCGCCCCTGCCGGCAAGGCGGCCTGTTTCATCAATCGTCACGCGTCCGTCCGGTGCCCGCACGACGCGGACAAGCTCGCGCTTGGCTCGTTTCGTGCGGCAGGCGACGCATGATCGAGCCGGGACCCGATGCGGCGCGCCGCCGGCCTGTCGCGGGGCTACGACGAGGCCTCCTCGTCGGCGCCCGTTGATGCCTTCTTCGACCTGGTCTTCTTCGTCGTGGTCGCAGCGGCCACGGCAACGGGCTCCGGCGCCGTGGCCCCGTTCTCGGAGCCCTCCAGGACCGTGGCGGTCGCGGCCGCTTTCTTCGCTCGCGGCTTCTTGGCGGGCGCAACCTCGGCTGCTGCTGGCGCTGCTTCTTCGTCGCTCGAGGCGGTCGCCGCCGTGCTCGCGGCCGCCTTCTTCGCACGAGGCTTCGCGACCTTCTTCGCATTGGCATCCTCGTCCGAAGCGGCCGGTTCAACCGGTGCGGCTGCGACAGCCGCCTTCGAAGCGCGGGGTTTCGTCGCCGGCTTGACGTCGGCGGGCGCGTCTGCGGGTGCCGCTTCCGACGTGGACTCGGCGGGCGCCTTCGCCGCTTCGGCTGCGGCGGCCTTTGCTTCGGCGACGGACACGTCGCTCCGGATGTCGATGCGCCAGCCGGTCAGCCGCGCGGCGAGCCGTGCGTTCTGGCCCTCACGGCCGATCGCCAGCGAGAGCATCCGCTCGGGAACGGTGACGCTCGCGATCCGATGCTCCTCGTCGATGTCGACCGAGATGACCTGGGCCGGGCTGAGGGCGTTCGCGACGAACACCCCGGCATCGTCGTTCCACGGGATGACGTCGATCTTCTCCCCGCCCAACTCGGCGACGACGGCCTGGACCCGTGCGCCGCGCTGGCCGACGGTCGCGCCGACCGGATCGAGTCCTTCCTGACGTGAAGCCACCGCGACCTTCGAACGGCTGCCGGCCTCACGGGCGATCGCCCGGATCTCGACCGTCCCGCTGTGGATCTCCGGGACCTCGAGCTCGAACAGGCGCTTGAGGAAGCCCTTATGCGTCCGGCTGACGAGAATCTGCGGGCCACGCGTCGATCGGCGGACCTCGAGAACATAGGCCTTGACGTTCTGACCGATTCGGTAGTGCTCCACGGCCGACTGCTCGGAGGTCGCAAGGATCGCCTCGACGTTGTTGCCGACGTCGAGGATGATCGCCCGCGGCTCGACCCGGTTCACCGCGCCCGTGATCATCTCGCCCTCGCGGCTGGCGAACTTGTCGAAGACCTGGTCTCGCTCGACTTCGCGGATTCGCTGAAGGACGATCTGTTTGGCGGTCTGTGCGCCGATCCGGCCGAAGACGTCACCGTCGAGCTCTTCCATCTCGACCAGATCACCGATCTCCGCATCCGCCTTGAGATTGCGTGCGTCCTCGAGGCTGAACTCGACGAGCGGGTCCTCGACCTCGGCGACGGCGGTTCGCGCGCGGAACACACGGATCTTGCCCGTCTCGGGGTCGATCCGGACGTGGATGTCCTCGTCGCCTGCCACGCGACGGTAGGCGGACTGGATCCCGTCCTCTACCGCGCTGATCAGCTGTTCGCGGGAGACCTGCTTCTCCGCGTTCAGCTGAAGGAGGGCACCGACGAAGTCTCGACTCACGATGCGCCTCCGACTCGATGGTTGTGTAGGCCGACATAAAAGAAACGTGGGGGTCACCCACGTCACCGGAGCGGCCGTTCAGTTCCGCGGAAGTATACACCGGGAGGCGTGGACGCTCAAACGGGGATCGTGCGGCGGCAGCCCCTTCGCCTCACACCTGGCCAGATATCCACCGACAGACTCTTAGGACGGATGGAGGCGCAATTCGCCGCCCGTGACGACAATTTGATCCCGTACGCCGTGTAAGGCCGTGCATTGATCAGGCGTTCGGAGCCAGATCGCGCCCCTTCGCGGACCGATCGACCTGGCCCAGCAGTCCCCGGATGGATGGTTGGCCGGTTACCGTCGAGGGCGCCCACGGCCCGGCTCAGGGAGTAGGTGCGGGTATCGCGGCCGGCCGGTCGGGGGTCGCGTTCGCCGGGTAACGCGTCGACACGTATTCCTCGAGGATGCCGACGAACTCGTCGACGAGGCCCTCGCCTCGCAGCGTCCGATCAAGCTTTCCGTCGATGAAGACCGGCGCGACCGGCTCCTCGAACGTGCCCGGCAGCGAGATCCCGATATCCGCGTGCTTGGATTCGCCCGGGCCGTTCACGACGCAGCCCATGACCGCGACACGCATCTCCTCGACGCCGGGATGGATCTCCTTCCACTCCGGCATCCGGTCCTTCAGGTAGGTCTGGATCTGTTGGGCCATCTCCTGGAAGAACGTCGACGTCGTTCGACCACAGCCCGGGCAGGCCGAGACCTGTGGCAGGAACGACCGGAGTCCCATCGACTGGAGGACCTGCTGAGCGATCTCGACCTCCTCGGTGCGATCGCCGCCTGGAGCCGGGGTCAGCGAGACGCGGATCGTGTCGCCGATCCCCTCGTCGAGCAGGATCGCAAGGCCGGCGGTCGAGCTGATGATCCCCTTCGACCCGAGACCCGCCTCGGTGAGTCCGAGGTGGAGCGGGTAATCAGATCGCGCGGCCAGCAGGCGATAGACGTCGACGAGGTCACGGACCTGGGAGACCTTCGCGCTGATGATGATCCGATCGTGTCCGAGCCCGGTCGCCTCGGCTAGTTCGGCGGACCGCATCGCCGATTCGATCATCGCCTCGATCATCACGTCGCGGGCGTCCCTCGGTTTCGCCGATGCGGCGTTGACGTCCATCAGCTCGGTCAGGAGCGCCTGGTCCAGCGAGCCCCAGTTGACGCCGATCCGGACCGGTTTGTCGTTATCGATGGCGACCTGAACGATCGTCGCGAAATGCTCGTCGTGACGCTTTGCGCCGACGTTCCCGGGATTGATCCGGTACTTGGCCAGGATGCGGGCCGTCTCCGGGAACTCCACGAGCAGCTTGTGGCCGTTGTAGTGGAAGTCGCCGATGATCGGGACCTGGACGCCGAGATCCGCGAGCTTCCGAGCGATCTCCGGCACGGCCGCTGCCGCGGCCTCGGTGTTGACCGTGATCCTCACGAGTTGCGAGCCCGCGTGCGCGAGCCGCGCGACCTGGATCGCCGTGGCGTCCGCGTCGGCGGTGTCCGTGTTCGTCATCGACTGGACGACGATCGGGTGGGAACTCCCGACGAGGACCCCGCCGACGTCGACACTCACCGTCGGCCTGCGTCGAGGCCTGAGAGCGTCGGGGGAAGGCACGAGCCCTAGGTCCCGCCGCCCAGGATCCGCAGGAGGTCGAACCCGGTCACCCAGATCAGGAACGCGAACAGGAAGACGAACCCGACGACGTAGGTCAGCCGCTCCGCGCGGAGGCTGATCCGGGCCCCAAAGATCGACTTGAGCACGATCATCAGCGCCCGTCCGCCGTCGAGTGGCGGGAACGGCAGGGCGTTCACGAGAGCGAGGTTGGCCGAGAGGATTCCCGCCACGTACAGCGTCATGATCGGCCCGACCCCGAAGAAGACCTCCCCGATCTGGGTTGCGATCCCAACCGGCCCCGAGACCGCCGGCGGTGCCGTCGGATCGGCGACGAAGTCGCGGGCGAGGTCGCCGAGACCCGCCAGGATCAACCCGAACCAGCGGAACGTCTCATTCACCCCGATACCGACCGCGGCCGACAGGTCGCGACCCGTGTAAGCGCCCGTGAAGTGTGTCTCGAAGAACGGCTTCTCTTCGGTGACCTTGATCCCGAGGGCGCCCTTTCCCTCCGCCACCTCCTCGGGGCTGCGGAGCGTGGCCGTCACCTCACCGTCGGCCTCCGTCGCCCGATCGATCCCGAGCGTGACCGTCTCGCCCGCAAGCGATCGCAGGTCCACGAACAGCTGGTCGCTGCTGAAGTACTCGTATGTTCGGCCGTTGATCGCCACGATCGCGTCGCCGGCCTGGAGTCCGGCCATCTCGGCCGGTGAGCCCGGCTCAACGGCCGGAATCTTGACCCCGACGACCGGGGTCGCAATCCAGGCGATCATCGTGAAGATTGCGAGGGCCACCAACAGGTTCATCGCGACGCCGGCGGCGAGGATGATGAGCTTCACCGGCAGTCGTGCGCGCACGAACGATCGTGGATCGTCGGCCTCGTCGCCGTCTTCGCCCTCGAGCTTGACGAAGCCGCCGATCGGCAGCCAGTTCAGGGTGTAGACGGTACCGGCGGGGACCTCCGGCTCCGCGTCGAGAATGGCCTCGGTCAGCTCCCGGTCGCCCCGGGCCGCTTCAAGGGACGCTTCTCGTCGTCGCATCGCCCATTGAACGTCCTCTTCCGACGCACGGCCGACTCGGAGCACCTTCGCCCGCGGCGGGAATCCGATCCCGAACTCGAGGACACGGACGCCGGCCATCCGAGCAGTCACGAAGTGGCCGAGCTCGTGGACGAGCACGAGGGCCCCGAGGATGAAGAAGAACAGGAAGATCGTGATCCCGCCCTGGAAGACCTCGGTCACGCGGCGCTCCCGATCGGGCCGGTCGCGTAGGCCGCGCGGACCTCCGCGTCGAGAGCGACGAGGGCCTCGAGGTCAGGCGCCTGGTCGGCGCCGGAGCCGAAGGACTGCACGGCCACCTCGAGAAGGCGCGGGATCCCGGTGAAGTCGAGGCTCCCCGCGAGGAACCGCTCGACAGCCACTTCGTCGGCGGCGATCAGCGCGGTCGTCGCCCGCTGTCCGATCCGACCAGCCTCCCGCGCGATCCGAAGCGCCGGGAACCGACCCTCGTCGGGCGCACGGAAGTCGAGACGGCCGGCGGCGACCAGGTCGACGGCCGTCGAAGCTGAGTGGAGGCGATCGGGGTGAGTGAGCGCGTACTGGATGGGGAGTCGCATGTCCGGGGTGCCCAGCTGGGCCTTGAGGGAGCCGTCGACGAATCGGACGGCGGAGTGAACGATGCTCTGGGGGTGGATCACCACCTCGATCGCGTCGTAGTCGACATCGTACAGCCAGTGCGCCTCGATGACCTCCAGGCCCTTGTTCGCCAGCGTGGCCGAGTCGATCGTGATCTTCGCGCCCATCGACCACGTGGGGTGGCGGAGGGCCTGATCGGGTCGAACATCGGCGAGGTCGTCCGGCGAGTCGAGGAACGGTCCGCCGGACGCCGTCAGGACCAGGGCGGCCACCCCCGCCATCCGCTCGCCGACGAGACACTGCCAGATGGCGGAGTGCTCCGAGTCGATCGGACGGAGCCAGGCGAGTGGACTCGCGTACGGGTCCATCACCCGTTCACGCGCGACGCCCGAGGCAAGATCGCGTGCTAGGGGCATGACCAGATGGCCGCCGGCGACGAGCGTTTCCTTGTTCGCGGTCGCGACGACCTTGCCGGCTCGCAACGCGGCGATCACCGGTCCGAGGCTGACAATCCCGCCGGTCCCGACGACCACGAGGTCGACGTCCTCGCGGGTCACGACCGCCTCCAGTGGCTCGTCGCCTTGCTGCAGTGCGGTCCCTGGAGGAAGCTCGAGACCCGAGGTCCCGGCATCGGCGGCGACCACGACGACGGCTGGTTTCACGAGGCGCGCCTGCTCGGCGACGAGGGTCGTGTTATGTCCCGCAGCCAGCGCGACGACCCGGAACGACTCCGGCATGGCCGCGAGCACGTCGAATGCCTGGCGCCCGATCGACCCGGTCGAGCCGATGAGAGCGACCCGGCGCACGCTCGAGTCCCCCTCCCTTCGCCCCACCACGTCAGCGGACCGCCGCGAGGACGAAGAGCGTGACAATCGGTGCGGCGAACAGGAATGAGTCGACTCGGTCCAGGATTCCGCCGTGGCCCGGAATGAGGGTCCCCGAGTCCTTCGCACCCGCCGCCCGCTTGAGCATTGACTCGGCGAGATCGCCGGCCTGGGCGGCCGCCGCCAGTAGCGGTCCGAGAAGCAGCCCGATCAGCGGCGGCTCGCCGAGCCCGATCGCGATCGCCGTCACGGCGGCGGTGCAGGCGAGGAGGCCGCCGACGAGCCCGGCATACGTCTTCGATGGGGAGATGTGGCTGAGGAATTTCCGCTGCCCGAAGCGTCGGCCGACGAAATACGCACCCGTGTCGTACGCCCAGACTCCGAGGATCAGGAGCAGGATCCAGCCGCGCTCGCCACCGAGGACCGCAAGCGGCGCGCCGGCCGGCGGTTCCGGTGCCGCCGCACCGAGCCGGACCACGAACGCGAGCAGCGAGGCGTAGAGCGCACCGAAGACCGTCGCGAACCAGGTCGGCAACCCCTCGCGTGGATCGCGCTTCGCGAACGCCCCGACGGCCGCGAGGATCACCCCGACGGCCACGAGGATGAGCCCGCTGCCCTCGAGCCCAACCGGGGCGGCCGCATCCACGACGATGCCGAGGGCGAGGGCGATCCCGAGGGCCGGCACGGACGGGTAGCCGGCGGATCGGAGCAATCGAAAGACCTCGACAGCCGCGAGGGCGGTCGCCACGAGAATCAGGGCGACGATCCAGGCGCCGCCGAGGACCAGGACGAGGATGAGGGGCGGGATGAGAACCGCTGCGCTGAACGCGCGCTGACGGAGCATCCTAGGAACCGCCCGACGCGATCGAGCGGGTTGTCAGCGCCCGAATCGGCGCGTCCGCCGGGCGAACTCGAGAAGTGCGGCGTCGAAGGCGTCCGCCCCGAAGTCGGGCCAGAGCACCTCGGTCGAGTAGAACTCGGCGTAGGCGGACTGCCAGATCAGGAAGTTCGAGAGCCGTTGCTCGCCGCCGGTCCGGATCACGAGGTCGGGATCGGGCAGCCCGGCGGTGTACAGCGCCTCGGAGATCGCGTCCTCGTCGATCGCCTCCGGGGCGATGCCCTGTTCGGTAAGGCGGCGGAACGCATCGACCAGCTCCGTTCTGCCGGCGTAGTTGAATGCCACGTTCAGCAGAAGCCGGTCACCGTCGGCCGTCTGGGCGAGGGCGTCATCGATCGATCGGCGCGTGTCAGCGGGGAGCTCCTCCAGGCGGCCGAGGAGCCTGATTCGAACCCCCTCTGCGCGGAGCTCGGCAGTCTCGCTGCGGATTGCGTGCTCGAGCAATCCGAACAGCCCGGCCACCTCGTCGTCGGATCGCGCCCAGTTCTCGCGGCTGAAGGCGTAGAGCGTCATGACGCGGACGCGGCGGCGAACTGCGTGGCGGAGAAGAACCCTGATTGCCTCGACCCCGGCGGCATGCCCCTCGAGCTCGGCCCGATGATGGATCCGCGCCCACCGCCGATTGCCGTCCATGATGATCGCGACATGGCGAGGGAGGTCGGCCGCGTCAAGGAGGACGTCGCCCGCCTCCGCGGCCGCGGGACCTGTCGGATCCGCGTAATCGACCAGGTGGGCCCGGGGCGGGGCGTCCGTCGGCCGGGCCAGTGGTGTTCGAGCCACCTAGACCTCGAGGACCTCCTGTTCCTTGACACCGCCGGCTCGGTCGACCTCGGCGACGAACCGGTCAGTCGTCTTCTGCAACGCGTCGAGCTGGCGGCGGGCCTCATCGGCACCCACTTCGCCGTCGCGCTCCTCTTTCTTCAGGTCGTCGGCCGCATCGCGCCGGATGTTCCGAATCTCGACCCGGGCATCCTCCATCCGTTTGTGGACGACTCGGACGAGGTCCTTGCGACGCTCCTCGGTGAGTGGCGGGATGTTGAGCCGCACCACGGTCCCGTCGACGTTGGGGACGAGGCCGATGTCGCTCTTGAGGATCGCCTTCTCGATCGCGCCGAGGACGCTTCGGTCCCAGGGCTGGATCACGATCTGGTGCGACTCCGGGACGCTGATCCCGGCCAACTGGTTGAGCGGCGTCTGGGTACCGTAGTAATCGACCTGGAGCCGTTCGACCAGGGAGGTGGAGGCGCGGCCGGTCCGGATGCCCTGGAAGTCGCGCTCCATCGCCTCGACGGCGCGGCCCATCTTGCCTTCGGCCCCGGCCAGGGTCTCGCTGCTCATGGGCGGCTCCCTCCAACGGCGCTCGCAGCGCCGGAAATGAGGGTACCGACCGGTTCGCCGACCGCGACCCTCGTGATGTTGTCGGGCTTGTTCAGATCGAAGACAACGATCGGCAGATCGTTCTCCATGCAGAGCGAGACTGCCGTCGCATCGAGGACCTTGAGCTGGTCACGCAGCAGGTCGCTGTACTGGAGCTGAGCGTACCGCTTGGCCGACGGGTTAGTCATCGGGTCGGCTTCGTACACGCCGTCGACCTTGGTCGCCTTGAGGAGGACTTGCGCGTCGATCTCGACCGCCCTCAGGGCGGCGGCCGTATCGGTCGTGAAGTAAGGGTTGCCGGTGCCGGCGACGAAGATCGTGACCCGGCCCTTTTCGAGGTGACGGACCGCACGGCGTCGGATGTAGGGCTCGGCGACCTCGTTCATCGCGATCGCGCTCATCACCCGGGTGGGAATCCCGACGTGCTCGAGCGCATCCTGGAGGGCGAGGCCGTTCATGACCGTGGCGAGCATCCCGATGTAGTCGCCCGTCGCGCGATCCATCCCGCGCGCTGCCGCGGCCAGGCCGCGGAAGATGTTGCCGCCACCGACGACGATCGCGACCTGGACGCCGAGGCCGTGGACCTCCGCGACCTGCCGCGCGATGGACGCGACGAAGGAAGGATCGACTCCATAGGTCCGGTCGCCGAGCAGCGCCTCGCCCGACAGCTTCAACAGGATCCGCTGATAGCGGAGTCCATTCCGCTCCGGCTTGGTGGCGTCGCTCACAACTCCTCCCCAAGCGCATACCGCGCGAAGCGACGGACGCGGATGTTCTCGCCGATCGTGGCGATGGACTCGGTGATCAGGTCACGCACCGTTCGGTCCTCATCGCGGAACGGCTGGTCGTAGAGGCTGACCTCGGCGTACCACTTCTTGAGCTGGCCCTCGACGATCTTTGGGCGGATGTCTTCGGGCTTGCTCGTGACGGTCTCCGATTGCGCGAGCTCGGCCTTCTTGGCCTCGAGATCGGCCTCGGGGATCCGATCCACGTCGACATAGCGAGGGTCCATGCCCGCGACCTGGACCGCCAGGTCCCGGACGAGCTTCTGGAACTCGTCCGTCCGGGCGACGAAGTCCGTCTCGCAGTTCACCTCGATGAGGACCCCGACGCGACCGCCGGTGTGGATGTAGCTCGAGACGAGGCCCTCGCGGGCATCGCGGTCGGATCGCTTGGCCGCTGCGGCGAGGCCTCGCTCGCGCAGGATCGCGACCGCCGCGTCGAGGTCGCCATCCGCCTCGACGAGGGCGTTCTTGCAGTCCATGAAGCCGGCGCCAGTTCGTTCGCGCAGCTCCTTGACCTTCTCGGCAGAGATGTCCGCCATGTTCGTTGTGGTTCTCCTGTGTCGGGCGGGCCGGCCGGCCCGCGGTGTGGGCTATGGGCGTTGACCATGCCGGGTCAGCCGGCGTTGGCCGTCTCTTCCTTCTCCGCGGCTTCGCGGGCGAGCTCGGCGGCGATCTCGTCGGGAGTCGCCTCACTCGCGGTCGTGACGGGCTCGGCGAGTGGGCGGCCACCGGGCAGCAGGCCGTCGTCGTCATCCGCGTCGGGCTCGAACGTCAACGCCGCGCCGCCGGCGAGGGCGGCGACGAGCTCGTCTGCGGCCGACTCGTCGAACTCGGGCTCCGTGGCAACGGCAACCTCGGGCTCAGGCTCGGCGGAGGCGCGTGCGGCTCGCTCCTGCTGCCCCTCGATGCAGGCGTCGGCGATCAGCGTGCAGAGCAGGCGGATCGCCCGGATCGCGTCATCGTTGGCCGGAATGATGTGATCGATCTCGTCAGGATCGACGTTGGTGTCGCCGGTCGCGACCACCGGGACTTCGAGCTTGTTCGCCTCCGTGACGGCGATCCGTTCGCGGTGCGGGTCGATGATGAACACAGCGCCCGGGACGCGCTTCATCTTCCGCATCCCGCCGACGGTCAGCTGGAGCTTCGCCAGCTCCTCCTGCAGCTTGGCCGCCTCCTTTTTCGACATTCGCTCGAAGTCACCGGCCTGCTGGCGTGCCTCGAGCTGTTCGAGCAGGCCGATCCGCTTCTTGATCGTCGTGAAATTCGTCAGCATTCCGCCCAGCCAGCGCTTGTTGACGTACGGCTGGCCCGCCCGGGTCGCCTCCTGGGCGATCGGCTCCTGGGCCTGCTTCTTCGTGCCGACGAACAGGACGTACTCGCCGCGAGCGACGACGTCCTGGACGAACACCAGCGAGGACTCGAGATGCTTGACCGTCTGCGCGAGATCGATGATGTGGATCCCGTTGCGCTCCGCGAAGATGAACGGGCGCATCTTGGGATTCCAGCGGCGGGTCTGGTGGCCGAAGTGGACTCCGGCTTCGAGCAGTTGCCGCATTGAAACGGACGGCACGGTGAGCGACCTCCTGTCGGTTTTCTTCCGCCGCGGACCTCGTCGCCGGGAACCGGCTCGTGGCGTTGATGCCTCGATGCCGGCACCGTCCCGGTCGGAACGGTCCGCGTGTGATCTCCGTCGCCCGAATCGGGCGCGGGATGGAGTTTTCGATGGCGCGGTGTCGCACGGTGCGGCTCCGGGCCCGGCGGAGTCTACCATCGCCCGCGGTTCGGCGAAAATGGCCTCGTGAGCGTCGCCTTGGTCCGCCAGCCGGACCAGGCGAGCGGCGGGCTGCGGTCGCGGCCGTCTTCAGCCGCCGAGCGCGTCCCGATGATGGCGGATCCGGGGCTGGTCGCCCGGATCACTGCCCGGTTCGACGACGACCAGGTCGACGCGAACTGGCAATCTCGGCGTGGCGACGCCATCCGGCAGGCCGTCCTCGAGAAGCCGGCCGAGCGCGATGCGCAGGTGGCGTCGCTTGCGGTGATCGAACGTTTCCTCGGGCAGGCCGAAGTCTCGGCGACGGCGCCAGCGCACCTCGACGATGACGAGAGTCCGCGGCGGACCCGGATCGACCGCCACGAGATCGAGCTCGTGCCGACCGACATGGACGTTACGGGCGAGAACGGTCCAGCCCGCCGCGCTCAGCCACGCACTCACGAACACCTCGGCGGTATCACCCGCGCGCTGAGCGGCCGTTCGCGTCCGAGCGGAGGTTCGGCCGTCCACCGGCCGATGCTCCCAGACGGCGCTCACCTGCCGCTTGTCGAGGGCTCGCCGACGCCTGCACCGGGGATTACGAGGTGGCGAGCTCCAGCGACTCGAGATCGGCCAGGTCGAGCGTCGCGTCGTCGGACATCACCGGCATGAGCTCTCGCTCGAGGAGGTCATGTGTTGACGGCGACGCTGCCGGATCCCCTAGCAGGTCGAGGTCGAGCTGGTCGCCGGCAAGCGTCCGCTGCAGCGCCAGGAAGCTCCGGCGATGGAACGGCGTCAGGCCCTGGCGTCTGATCGCGTCGCGATGGTCGCGCGTCGCGTAGCCCTGGTTGTGCTCCCAGCCGTAGCCGGGATAGCGGGCCGCGAGGCGCGTCATCATCCGATCGCGGACGACCTTGGCAACGACCGATGCGCAGGCGATCGAGTAGCAGAGCGCGTCCCCATCCACGATCGAGGTGTACGGGCCAACCTGATGCTCGAAGTTCGCGATCCGGTTGCCATCGACGAGGACGTGCTCGTGGCCACCGATCCGGGCGATTGCCCGTCGCATCGCGAGGTGAGTGGCGTGGTAGATGTTCAACCGATCGATCTCGGTCACGGAAGCAGCTCCGACCCCGATCGCGACGGCCCGCTTGCGAATCAGCGGCTCGAGGCGCTCGCGCTGGGCCATCGAGAGGGTTTTCGAGTCGCGGACGCCCGGGATGCGATGGCAGTTCGGGCGCATCACGACGGCGGCTGCGACGACCGCCCCACAGGTTGGGGCGACGCCTACCTCGTCGACGCCCACGACTCGTTCGAGGCCGTCACGCCAGAGGCGGCGTTCGAACCGGAGCGTGGGGACGATGACCGTCATCGACGTCAAGGGTAGCCGACAGGCCGCGAGATCGCGCCGCCCACCCGGCAGATTGCCAGAAACCACCCTGGGTGGTGAGTGTCCGGCAGACGGCCTCGACTCGGTGCCTCCTACCATCCCAGAGCGTAACTGGCACCGGCATCGGGCCCTTCGGAGCCCGGCTCGGGCCAGATGGCCCGACTGACGGCGACTCCCACTACGTGAGGTGGTATCTGGCAAGGAGTCGTCGGGGGTTGGCACTCCGGGCGGGCTGGCGCGATCGCCACAGCCGGCACGAGCCGGCGCCGGGACTCGGAGAGCTAGTTGTTCGGGCGGCGCTCGCGAAGCGTCGCGGCCTTGCCGACGCGCTTGCGGAGGAAGTAGAGCTGCGCCCGACGGACCTGGCCGTGGCGAACGACCTCGATCTTCTCGATGCGCGGGCTGTGGATCTTGAACGTCCGCTCGACGCCGACTCCGCTGGCGATTCGGCGGACGGTGATCGAGCGCGTGATGCCGCCGCCTCGCAGCCGCATCACCGTGCCCTCGAAGACCTGGATGCGCTCGCGGTTGCCCTCGACGACCTTCGCGGACACCTTGACCGTGTCGCCCGACGCGATCTCCGGCAGGTCGGTGCGAAGCTGGTCTGAGACGATCTCGTCAAGCACGTTCACGGGCGGTCCTGTTCTTGGGTCGGCGGCGCACGGCTGCCTGGTGGATCACGAGGAATGGCCGTCCGGGACGACCGGCGGCGGAGTATAGCACGGGGTCATCTGCCGCCCTCGTCCGACCGGCGAAGGTCGTCGAGCAGGTCCGACTCCTCGCGACTGAGGTCGCGGCCGGCAAGCAGATCCGGCCGCCGATCGAGCGTTCGACGAAGCGACTCGCGGAGCCGCCAACGACGGACCGCGCCGTGGTCGCCGCCCGCCAGGATTGCCGGGACATCGCGACCGCGAAATGACGGTGGCCGGGTGTACTGGGGGTACTCGAGGAGCCCGTCGGCGAACGACTCCTCGGCCGTCGACGCCGCGTCGATTGCACCGGGAAGGAGCCGGATGACGGCATCGATCAGGACGAGGGCGGGCAGCTCGCCGCCCGTCAGCACGTAGTCGCCGATCGACAGCTCGAGGTCGACGAGATCGCGGATCCGTTCGTCGACCCCCTCGTATCGCGGGCAGACGAGGACGAGGTGCGCCATCCCGGCAAGGGCGTGGGCTCGTGCCTGGCCGAAGGGTTCACCAACAGGATCGAGCAGGATCACGAACGATTCCGGACGTCGGAGCGTGTCGAGGGCCGCGGCCACGGGCTCCGGGCGAATGACCATCCCGGCCCCACCGCCATAGGGCGCGTCATCAACGCTCCGGTGTCGGCCGATGCCCCATTCGCGGAGGTCGTGCGTCCGGATCTCGACGAGCCCGCGCTCCTGGATCCGGCCCGGGATGCTCCCGGCGAGCGGCGCTTCGATCATCGCCGGGAACAACGTCAGGACGTCGATCTCGAGGACCATCGTCAGGGCGTCGATTCGGGTGCGGACTCAGGTGCGGTTGCGGTCTCGGGCTCGACCGCCGCCTCGGGGTCGCCGGGAGGTGTTTTCGGACGCCGCGGTCCGGCGCGCCGTCGCGGCCCCCGTGGCCCACCGGCGCCGGTCGGTCGCTGCTTCGGGGGAGAGAGGTCAAGTGCCTCCGCGTCGATCACGATCTCGCTCCGGCGCGGGGCGAAGACACGAACGAACGGCCGGACACCCGGCACATCGAACTCACCGTACGGTCCACCGGAGACGACGTAGACCTCGGCGCCGCCCGAGCGGTACACGTCCTTGACCGTACCGAGGATCGTCCCGTCGACCCCGCTCACCGTCGACCCGATCACCTCGTGCCAAAAATACTCGCCTCGGGCAAGCGGTGCCTCCGCGCCGACAACGGACTCGAGGTAGACGCCCTTCAACCCCTCCGCCGACGACCGATCCGGGACTTCGACGAAGTGGAGTCGCCAGCCGGGCCCGTCGGCGACCGCCGTCGACCAATCGATCGTCAACGGGCGCTCATCTCCCTCACGGAACAGGACGCGACCGGGGGCGTAGCGAAGCTCCGGGTTGTCCGTCAGGATCTCGACCCGAACGGCGCCCCGAAGCCCATGCGCTCCGCGAACGAGCGCAACGACCAGTCGTTCGGTGCCCAGACCTAGAGGATCTCCAGCGAGACGGGCTCGCCGTCCCGGGCGGCTGTCACCTTGAGGAGCGTGCGCAGCGCCTTGGCGACGCTGCCGTTCCGGCCGATGACCTTGCCCATGTCATCCTCGGCCACGTGGAGCTCGATCACCGTCCCGCTCTGGTCGCGGACCACCTCGACCTTGACGGCGTCAGGATCGTCGACGAGCGACTTCGCGACGTACTCGACAAGTTCCGCTGCTGCCATCGTGACTCCTACTTCTCAGCGGGCACGATGCCCGCGTTCCGGAACAGCCGGAGGACCGTGTCGGACGGCTGGGCGCCCTTGGCGAGCCAGGACTTCGCCTTCTCGGCGTCGATATTGACCTCGATTGGCTCGGTCCGGGGGTTGTAGTGGCCGATCGTCTCGATCGCGCGGCTGTCGCGCGCGCTCCGGCTATCGGCGACGACCACTCGATAGCTCGGCTGTTTCGTCGCGCCGACGCGCGTCAACCTGATGCGGACTGCCATGCTGGACGTTCCTCCTGGTCTGATGCCGCCGGTGGTCTGGGCGCCACCGGCAGCATGTGTGGCTACTTGACGGTGAAGGCCGAGATGAGGCGATTGATGTCGCCGTCGATCCGGATGCCGGAGATGACGGCGTCGAAATGCGAGACATACGGCACGATCTCGCGCTCGTATGTCGCCCAGTCATCGGCGGATGCCTCGCTCTTGGCGATCGGCTCGATCAGCTTGCGGATTGCGTCGACGTCGACGAATGAGAAGCCGACATTCTCCTCGCCCACACGAGCGAGAAGGCTCTTGAATCGGGCGTCGTCGGCCAACGACGGACCGGGGCCGGCGTCGAGGACGTCGGTCACGAATGACGGGCCGTAGCCGATGACGACGATGTCGTTCGTCACGGCGTAGGCGAACTCCGTGGGCAGCGGCTTGGCGCCGACCGTCACGTCGGTGACACCGCTCACGCCGCTGAAGTCGATGATCGTCACGGTCGTGTCGCCGTGCTGCTCGTCGCGAACCTCGAGGCCGGCCTGGCTTCCACCGAGCGCCAGCAGGGCCCGGAGCGTGCCGAAGGTCGCCTTGGCGGCCTCGACGTCCGTCGGGGCGATCAGCAGGCCGCCGTGCAACGAGCCGTCGGAGCCCGTCGAGACCGCGATTGCCGTGTCTCCCCACCAGCCGATCGACCCGTCGATGCCGCCGGCGATCGCTGCCGTCCGGTCGATCTCGGCGAACGTGTCACGGAGCTCCGGGAGCGCCCGGAACCGATCGAGAAGCGCGGTCAGAGACTTGCCGACATCGTGCGACTCCGCGTAGAAGATCGTGGCCGGCGGGACGTGACTCGTCAGCGTGCTGCGCTTGTTGGCCGCCGTCGACGCCGATATCGACCGACGGGAAGCCCCCGTCACTGACGATGGCATCGTTCTCGAACCGCGCCGAGCCGGCGATCCAGGCCGGCACCAACTTGATCACTTCCTCGTCGACGGTCGTGTTGTCGAGCGAGCCGCCGGACCCATCATGTCGACCATCGCCTGGACCGTGGCGCGGTATTCGGCGTAGGTGAAGACGACGTAGTCGCCCCTGACCGTCGCGAACGCCGCCTTGAACTCGGCGTCCTCGGCGAGCTTGCCCTGGCCCTTCGAGTCGATCGCCGCGCGAACGGAGGCGTCGGCGCCGATGAGCATCGCGTTGTCGGTCACGGCGACCGCCGCTCCATCCTTGCTGTAGATCGTGGTGCCACCGTAGGCCGTCTCGGTAAGGCTTGTGCCGGCCGTCTTCTTGATCCAGGCGGACGCCGTCGCCGGAGTCCTTCACGCTGACGACGACGAGCGCGTCCTGACCGACGCCGGCCAGCGGGTTCATCCCGCCGAGCTCACCGGTCGTGGGGGCCAGCGCCTCTGCGGACAGGGCGCCGGAGCCCATGGCGATCTGGCCACCGAACCACGGCTCGATGTCGGCCGAGAACGTCTGCTGGTCGCTCGAGACGGCAAGGACGATGCGGTCGAAGAGTTCGTAGAGCTTGGGCTGAATCGCGGCCTGGTCGTCGAAGCCCGGGAACTTCGACATGAACCCGGCGACGTTCTGGCGCTGGTCGCCGGGCAGGTCGAGCCGGTACTCCGCGTACTGGACGGTGTCGTTGGGCATGTACCCGACGGCGATCGACGGGCTCGGGCGCCCGCCGGCGAGAACGAGGATCGCCGCTGTGGCGATGAGGACGATGGCAACGCCACCGAGGGCGATCGCCCAGCGAATGCCGGTTGATCGACGACCGGCACGCGGTTCCGCGCCGGCCGTTGCGGGCTCCTGCGCGGCGGCCCCCGAGAGAACGTTGGCGGTCGGCACCGGTTGTTCAGACGGTGTGTACGCCGAGGTGAGATCGTCGTGGCCGGGCGGTTCCGAAGGCGTCGCGGACGTCCCGGTCTCCTCCGGCTTCGTGCCAGGGTTCGGCTGGTCGGTCATGTCGCGAATCCTTCCTAACGCCGGCCGCTGAGGCCGGCTATCGCTGCCCGGCGCCCGCCGCCGGCAAGTTGCTTCATTAGCTTCTGGATCTCTGCGTGCTGCTTGATGAGCCGGTTGATATCGGTTGTGACGGTTCCGGACCCGGCGGCGATTCGCCGCCGGCGAGAGCCGTTGATCACGCTGGGGTCGCGTCGCTCGCGTGGCGTCATCGATCGGATGATCGCCTCGACCCGTTTGAGGTCGCCCCTGTCGACGGCCTCCTGGGCATCCTTCGCCATGCCGCCCATGCCCGGGATCATCGACATCAGCTGGCCCATCGGACCCATCTTCTGGACCTGCTGGATCTGCTCGAGGAAGTCTTCGAGGGTGAACTGCGACTTCCGCAGCTTTTCCTCCATCTTCGCGGCCTGCTTCTCGTCGACGACGTCCTGCGCCCGCTCGACGAGCGTCATCACGTCGCCCATCCCGAGGATCCGACCGGCGAGGCGGTCCGGGTGGAACACCTCGAGCGCGTCCGTCTTCTCGCCGGTCCCCATGAACTTGACGGCGAGACCGGTCATCGCGCTGATCGAGAGGGCCGCACCGCCGCGCGCGTCGCCGTCGATCTTCGTGAGGATGAGACCCGTCAGCGGAACGGCGTCCTTGAACGCCTGGGCCACGGTGACGGCCTCCTGGCCGGTCATCGCGTCCACGACCAGCAGGGTCTCGATTGGCTTGACCGCGGCCATGACAGCGGAGATCTCCGCCATCAGCTCTTCGTCGATCGTCAGACGACCGGCGGTATCGATGATGACCACGTCGCGAACCAGCCGGCGGGCGGCATCGGTGCCGCCGCGGGCGATGTCGACGACCGAGGTGCCGATCGGAGCGCGGTGGACGGGGATGTCCAGGGCCTTGCCGAGCGTTTCGAGCTGGTCGGCGGCGGCCGGCCGGTATGGGTCCGCCGCGACGAGGAGGGGTCGGCGTCCCTGCTTGACGAGGTAGCGTGCAAGCTTCGCCGCCGAGGTTGTCTTGCCGGAGCCCTGGAGCCCAACGAGCGCGATCACGGCCGGGTTGCCCTGCAGGTGGAACGTGCGATCCCCTGCCCCGAGCAGGTCCACCAGCTCGTCGTTGACGATCTTCACGATCTGCTGGCCGGCCGTCAGGCTCCCGAGGACCTCTGCGCCGACGGCCTTCTCGCGGACGCGGGCGACGAAGTCCTTGACGACCTTGAAGTTGACGTCCGCCTCCAGCAGGCTGAGGCGGATCTCACGCATCGCGGCGTCGACGTCGGCCTCACTGACGCGGCCGCGGCCGGTCAGGTCACCGAGTGTCTTGCGTAGGCGCTCGCTCAGGCTGTCGAACACAGTTCGTCAGGGACTCCATTCGATTGAGGACCGGTCGGCAACGCGAATCGTTCCGTTCGACGACCGGGTGGTGCGCGGGTTCTGGCGCACCGAGGCGTGGGCAGTGTATCCGATCACCTCCGCCGGCGTGATCAGGACCATTGGCGATCCGGACCGCCCGCTATGCTCCGGCGATGCCCGCGGTTCCAGGCGTCTGGCACGAGCACGACTTCGTCCGGTTGTGGGCGGCGACGACGGTCTCCATGCTCGGGTCGTTCGTGACGCGGACCGCGCTGCCGTTCGCGGCGATCCTCGTCCTCGGCGCGGGCGCCGGCGAGGTCGCGATCCTGCGGGCCGCGGAGCTCGTGGCCGGACTGACCGTCGGGCTCGTCGCGGGTGCCTGGGTCGACCGGCTTCGGCGCCGCCCGATCCTGGTCTGGGCGGACCTTGGTCGGGCCGTCCTCCTCGCCACCATCCCGGCGGCGTTCGCGCTCGGCGGACTGACGCTGGCTCATCTGGTGGTCGTCGCGTTCGGTGCCGCGATCCTGACGACGTTCTTCGACACCGCGGATCGCGCCTTCCTGCCGACCGTGATCGGCCGGGACCGGCTGGTCGAGGCGAATGCAACGCTCACCGGCAGCAGCTCGGCGGCAGAGTTCGTCGGATTCGGAGCGGGGGGCTGGCTGATCCAGCTCCTGACCGCTCCGGTCGCGATCGCGATCGATGCGGCCTCGTTCGTCGTGTCGGCCGTGCTGCTCGGCGGCATCCGGGCAGCCGAGCCTCCGCCGCAGCCGGTCGACCAGCGTCAGAGCGTGCTCGACGAAATCCGAGAGGGCCTCCGGCTGACCCTGAGCGACCCGATCCTCCGACCCCTCGCCCTGGCCGACGCCGCGATCGCCGGCTTCTGGGGCGTGTTCGGGGCGGTCTACCTCGTCTTCGCGACGGAGATCGGGTTCCCACCAGGCGTCATCGGGCTGGTCGCCGCGGTTGGCGGTCTCAGCTCACTCGTCGGGGCGACGGTCGCCGGGCGGGCGGTGAGGCGGCTCGGCGTTGCCCGGTTCTTCATCGGGGCGATGGTCCTGGTGACGATCGGCAACGCCTTCATCGCGCTGACCCCGGATGCGGCCCTCCTCGGCCTCGCCTGCCTCCTCGCTCAGCAGCTGCTGTCGGACAGCTCGATGACGGCATTCGACGTCGTCGCCGTCTCGATTCGCCAGGCGACCGTGGAAGACCGATCGCTCGGTCGGGTCGGTGCGAGCTTCCACGTGTTGGCGATGGCGGCGATGCTGGTCGGGACGGTTGTCGGCGGCATCCTGGCCGAGACCGTCAGCGTCCGGGCGGCCCTTGTCTTCGCGGCGTCGGGTGGCCTCTTCGCCATCGCGATCCTGTGGTTCTCGGCGATCCGCCGGATGCGCGATGTGCCCACCGGTCTGCGACCACCGGATGCGGCCGTGATCGCCGGGGATGACGTGCCGCTCAGCGAGTGATTCGTTACCCGAACAATGCCGCCACGAATGCGTCGGGGTCGAACAGCAGCAGGTCGCCGACCTTCTCGCCTACCCCGACGAAGCGGACCGGAACGCCGAGGTCGTGCTCGATCGCGAAGACGATGCCGCCCTTGGCCGTCGAGTCGAGCTTCGTGAGGACGATCCCGGTCAGTCCGACTGCCTCGTGGAACGCCCTCGCCTGGGCCAGGCCGTTCTGGCCGGTCGTCGCATCGAGGACGAAGATCGTCTCGGGGACGGCCCCTGGCAGCCGCTTGTCGATGATCCGGCGGATTTTCGTGAGCTCGTCCATGAGGTTCGACTTCGTGTGGAGCCGGCCGGCCGTGTCGGCAATGACGAGGTCGGCCCCGCGCGCAACGGCGGCGTCGAGCGCGTCGTAGACCACGGCGCCGGGATCCGCGTTCGGGGCATGGGCAACGACGGGGACGCCGGCACGCTCCGCCCAGATCCGGAGCTGATCGATCGCGGCGGCGCGAAACGTGTCGGCCGCGGCGAGCAGCACGCGACGTCCCTCCGCGGTGTAGCGCGCCGCGAGCTTGCCGATCGTCGTGGTCTTGCCGGTCCCGTTGACGCCGACGACGAGGACGACGGCCGGGCCGCCGGCGACCGATGGCTGGGGCGACCACATGGCATCGCGCGGGACGAGGAGCGCGGCGAGCTCTGCTCGGACCGCTGCTTCGGCGCCGCCCGGGTCGCGGCGACTACGCGCCCGCGCGACGACTTCCATCGCCAGCGTTGCGCCGACGTCACCGGCAATGAGCGTCTCCTCGACATCATCCCAGGCGGCCTGGTCGACGTCGCCGCCGAGAATGCCGCGGAGCCGCGAGATCAGGCCACCGCGCGTCTTCTCGAGTCCCGCGTCGAGGCTGCCTTCGGGCTCGGTGGCGACCGGCGGGACCGGCGCCCACAGCGCGCCGGGCGGGAGCGCGGCTACCGCGGGCGATTCAGGTTCTTCCGGCTCGGGGTCGAAATCGGCGGGGTCCGGCTCCGGCGCGTCGAGGTCGATCTCCGGCCTCGCCGCAGCCTCGTCGCGCGCGGCCTCATCTTCGACGTTCTTGCGCCGCCAGAACATCAGGAGACGCTGGCCATCGGCGCGTCGAGGTGTCCCTCGGCGATCGCCTGTGCCTCGTCGAGTCTGAGGCTGATCACCCGGCTGACGGAGTCGTCGCCGACGGTCACGCCGTACAGCGCGTCGGCTGCCTCGATCGTGCCCCGATTGTGGGTGATGACGATGAACTGGGTCCGCGCGGCGAGCTCCTGGAGGGCCGACGTGAAGCGATCGACGTTCGCCTCGTCGAGGGCTGCGTCGACCTCGTCGAGGACGCAGAACGGGACCGGTCGGACCTCGAGCATCGCGAACAGGAGCGCGACGGCGGTGAGGGCCCGCTCGCCGCCGGACAGCATCGCGAGCGCCTGCTGCTTCTTGCCGGGCGGCCGGGCGACGATCTCGACACCGGTCGCCGACAGGTCGCTCGGATCGGTCAGCAGGAGGTGGGCGTAACCGCCACCGAAGAGTTGCTGGAACCGCCGATCGAAGGCCGACTCGAGCGCCCGGAACGTCGAGGCGAACTGCTCGGCGATCATCGTGTTCAGCTCGGAGATCAATTCGCGCGTCCGGACGATCGCCTGGCGGAGGTCGGCCTGCTGTGCTTCGAGCGTCTCGAGCCGGACTCTCAGTTCGGCGTACTCGTCGACGGCGAACGGATTGGCCGCACCGAGTTCGTGGTAGCGGCGCCGGAGGGCGGCCAGCCGTCCCGGGGTCGGCGGTTCCGAGGCCGGCGGAACCGCGGCCCACCGATCGGCGACCGCCGCAAGGGCGGACTCGAGCGCAACGGCCTCGTCGGATTCGCCCGCCTCGTCTGGTGCGGCCTCCTCTGGATCATCGGCATGGGAAGAGGCACCGGCAGCGGTCGCGGCCTCCGCCCCTGCCTCCGCCCGAAGCCGTCGGAGTCCAAGCTCGCCCAGGCCGGCCAGCTCGACCAGGAGCTGCTCGCGGAGCGAGTCACGACCCAGCCGTGCCTCGAGATCGGCCCGCTCCGCCGATCGAAGGCGCTCGTCGGCCGAGCGCAGTCGCTCCCGGGCGGCCGCGGCATCTCGCTCGGCCGAGCCCAGGCGCTCGCGTGCCGCTGCGTCGGCTGCACGGAGGCCGGCGAGGGCTCCCGCTGCGGCCGTCTCCCGCTCCTTCGCAATTGCCAGCTCCGCGCCAAGCTGGTCGCGCTCCGCAGCGAGCGTTCTGGCGCGGTCACCGAGGGCGGCGGCCTCGCGTTCCGAGCGTTCGATCCGCTCCTCGTCCATGCCGGCCGTGGCCTCGGCCCTCGCTCGGCGGCTCTCCGCCTCGCGGTGGGCCGTATCGAATGTCGCCTGCTCCGCCGCCAACCGGTCCCGGCTCGCCCGAAGCTCCGTTACGCGGGCCTCCCACGTGACAAGCGCTGCACCGTCGTCCGGAGCCGCGCCGGCGGTCGTGGCGGCTCGGCGGTCCGCGGCCGCGGCCTCGTGATCGACGACCGCCTCCCGCAGCCTGGCGACCTCGGCGGCGAGCCGCTCCGCCTGGGCCTCCTGCCAGCTCGCCTCGCGGACCAGGGACTCGAGCGCACGGGCGGCCGCTCGCTCTGCCTCCTCGGCGGTGCGCCGCTCGCCGGCCGCCCGCGCCTGGTCGGCGCGAGAAGCATCGAGGGCGCCCCGTGCGTCGGCAGCAGTCGCGTCGGCCGCTCTGGAGACCTCCGCGGCCGCGGCCGCTTCTGCCTCGAGACGTTCGACCTCCGCCGAGAAGCCGCTCTGCATCCGCGCGGCGCTCGAGTGGCGCGTCGGCGCGGCCGAACCGCACGAAGAGCTCGCCCACGACGGCGGACCCGTCCCGGACGACTGCCACCCAGCCTGCGGGGAGCAATGGCTGCAAGGAGAGCGCGGCATCGAGATCCGGTGTGGCGACGGCTCGACCGAGCAGACGCGTCACCGCGCCGGTCGGATCGCGGCGAACCGCGTCGGCGAGCCTCGTGGCTCCGAGTTCCGCGACGCGATCGAGGAACCGCCGCTCCGCCGCGCCCCCAGCCGCAGTCGCACCTCCGCCAGTCGCACCCCGCGTCCCGTCGGCCACCACGAGCATGCCCCGCTCGGTGGCGAGCTCAGACACGGCATCGCGGTCTACCAGGTACGCCCGGGCCGCCTCGTCGAGCGCCGCCTCGACAGCCGCCCGCAGCGCCGGATCGACGACCAGCTCCTCGTCGAGTCGCTTGCCGCCGCGCCGCTTCGCCGCTCTGGCGATGCCACGGGACTCCTCCTCGGCAAGCCGCGCGAGGATCGACTCGAGCCGGCCGCGCTGCGCCGCGAGCGCCGATCCCAGCGCCGCCGCACGTTCCTGGCTCGCCTGCCGAGCTGCCTCCGCCGCGTCGGACGTTGCCCTGGCCGCCTCACGCGCCTCGTCTGCGCGCCGTTCCGCGTCGGTTGCAGCCTCGCGCGTCGCCCGAGCCGAGGCGAATCCGTCCTCCAGTTCGATCCGCCTGCTCGCAGTGGCCGCGGAGTCACCCGCTTCCGCCGTTGCCCGCCGCTCGGCATCGGCGAGGCGGCGGCGCGCCGTTTCGGCCTCGGCCTGGCGGGCCGCCTCGGCGCGGCGGAGCGCGGCCGCCTCGTCGCCCTGGGTCTGTCGCGCCGCCCGCAGCGCCCCAAGCTCGCCGAGGGCATCGGCCAGCGCGCGCTCCGCGTCGGCGACGGCGCCATCGAGGTCGAGCTGACGCGGCGGGAGCGGCTGGGCCAGTGCGCGACGCTGGATGGCCAGGTCCGCCTCGGCGGCCGCCCGTTCATCGACCAGGCGGATCCGGTCCCGCTCGATGGCCTCGAGGTCGCCGGCCAGCCTGGCCTCGCGAAGCTGGAGGTTCGTCAGCAGCGTCCGCGCCGCGTCATGCGCCTCGCGGTGCTCCCGCTCGGCCTCGGCGCGCTCGGCCAGCTCCACTGCCACGCCGGCGGCGACCTCCTCCGCCGCCTGGAGTGCGGCCATCGCTCGGTCGGCCTCGGTTCGCTCGCGGTCGCGCCTGATTCCCGTTTCGGAGGCCCGGCCGGCGGCCTCGTACCAGCGGCCATGGGCCGCGACGATGAGTGCCTCCGCGAGCTCCTCCCCGGCCGAGAGGCGCGTGGCCTGCTGCTCGGCCTGGGCGGCGAGGCGCCGCGCCTGCGGCCGGAGCTCGTCGAGGATGTCCTCGACGCGGGCGAGGTTCGTCTCGGACTCGGCCAGCTGGTCCTCGGCCTTGCGGCGGCGGCGCTCGTGTCGACGGACACCTGCGACCTCCTCGAACAACGGCCGTCGCTCCTCGGGTCGCAGCGCGAGCGCCTGGTCGACCATGCCCTGGCCGATGAACAGGAACGCGTTGTCTGCGAGGTGGGCCGCGTCGAGCAGGTCGACGAGGTCGCGGAGCCGGACGCGCTGCTTGTTGAGCAGGTAGTCGTTCTCGCCCGATCGATAGAGCCGGCGGCCAAGCTCGAGGACGCTGTAGTCCACCGGCAGGAGGCCGTCAGCGTTGTCGAGGACGAGGGTCACATCGGCCATGCCGAGCGCCGCCCGCCTGTCCGATCCGGCGAAGATCACGTCCTCGGACTTCCGACTGCGGAGGGCACGGCCCTGCTCGCCCAGCGACCAGCGGAGGGCGTCGGCAAGGTTGCTCTTGCCGGAGCCGTTCGGGCCCACGACGGCGCTGATCCCGCCTCCGAACTCGACGACCGTTCGCTCCGCAAACGACTTGAAGCCCTGCAGTCGGAGGGCGAGCAGGCGCGCCGGGGCGCTCATCGCACGTTTTCCGTGGTCTGGCCGGCGCGTGCGGCGACCGCTTCCGCCACCGCGCTGGCGTTCGCCGCCCGCTCGCTCCTGATCGCCTCGAGCGCCTGGACGGCCGCGGCCGTCTCGGCGGTCCGGCGCGATGGACCCTCCCCCACCCCGAGGCGGCGATCTTCGACCCAGACCTCGATTCGGAAGAGCTTCTCGTGGTCCGGACCGGAGGCATCTACGATCCGATAGTCGGGCCGAGCACCCGTCCGCCGTTGTGTGTATTCCTGCAATCGACTCTTCGGGCTCTTGAGCAGGAGGCTCGGCGAATCGTTGGCCAGCTCAGGCGCTGCGAGCGTCGTCAGCCAGGTGCACGCGGCCTCCCAGCCGAGGTCGAGGTAAATCGCGCCGGCGACGGCCTCGAACGCTGAGGCAAGCAGCGACGGGCGTACGCGGCCGCCACGCTGCGACTCGCCCTCACCGAGCATGAGCATTGATCCGAGTTCGATCCGGTGGGCGAGACGGGCAAGACCCGTCGTACTGACGATCGAGGCGCGACGCGTCGAGAGGAGACCTTCGTCATCGGTCGGGTAGGCCGCGTACAGGGCCTCGGAGATGGCGAGATTGATGACGACATCGCCAAGGAATTCGAGCCGCTCGTTGTGACCGCGAGCCGCGTCACGGTGCTCGTGGAGCCAGCTGCTATGAACGAGGGCCTGCTCGAGCAGGTCGAGGTCGCGGACGGCGAGGCCGAGGCGCTCCGCGAGTGCTGCCGCCGCGCGCACCACTCCCGTCGCCGCTCCCGCCGGAGCCGTGCCTAGGTCGAGCGCTCTTCGATGTAGTCGACCGCGTCGCCGACGGTCCGGATCTTCTCGGCATCCTCGTCGGAGATCTCGGTCCCGAACTCCTCCTCGAGGCTCATGATGAGCTCCACGAGATCGAGGGAGTCCGCGTTCAGGTCGTCGACGAACGAGGCCTCGGGCTTGACCTCATCCTCTTCGACGCCGAGCTGCTCGACGACGATCTTCTTGAGGCGCTCGTACGTGGTGGCCAACTGACTCCCTCCTCGGAAGTGGGGTTGCCGACGGCTACGGGCCGTTCGATCCGGCTGCGATGTGCCCGAGAACGCCATTCATGAGGCGCCGCATCGGGTCTCCACTGTAGATCCGTGCCAGCTCGACCCACTCGGCGATCGCCACCCGGGCCGGCGTCGGCGAGTGTAGCACCTCGCCAATGGCGGTACGGAGCAATGCGCGGTCCATCCGAGCAAGTGTCACGACAGGATATTGCGGTGCGACGCGCTCGATCGTGGCGTCGATCGTGTCGCGATGGGCGACCACGGCTGCGACGAGGGATCGAGCCAGGGTGGCGGCGGCGGGACTGCCTTCGGTCTCGGCGAGATGCCGCTCGAGGATCGCCTCCGGGGTCCGTTGCCCGAACTCTGCCTCGAAGATCGCGGCAAGGGCCAGTCGGCGACCAGTGCGATACGCCCTGATCCGGTTGGAACCAGCTCCCCGAGGTTCAGTCACGCGGCCCTCCGAGGTCCGAGGCCGAGCTCCGCCGAGGCCATCGGCCCGAGGATTCCGAACCTTTACTAGCCTCCGACACCGTCAACCGTGACGGTCACCGACTCGAGCCGCAGGCCCAGCAGGCGCTCGACGGTCGCGCCGACCGCGGAACGGACCTGGCGCGTGAGCGGCACGAGCGCATGCCCGGGGCGAGCCACGATCCAGACGCGGATTCGCACGCCGTCTTCCGACAGCCGCGCGGTCACCCCTGGGCCGGCGAAGTACGACCTCCACGGCGGCCCACCCCGACCGACACGGCTGACGCCCGGCACCTCGAAGGCGGCCAACCGGACCATCTCGGTGATGACCCCGCGACCGACGGTCAGCTCGGGTCCGCTCACGAGGCCGACTCCAGGGGCTCGGGCTCGGGTTGGGGCGCCGGCTCGCTGCTGAGGGCGGCGGCTGCCGCGGCCACGTCATCGGCCGTGTCGGCCGCCTGCAACCTGCCTGCCTCCGCTGCGAACGCTTCGGCAATGAGCTCCGGCACGCGCGTCCGAGCCATCGTCGCCGCGACGGCGACCCCGTAGCCGACCATCCGCCGTCGCGCCCGACCGTGAGTGATGATCACCGTCCCGCGGACGCCGAGGAGCGGCGAACCGCCGGCACGCTCGTAGTCGAACGCGCCACGGATCCGGCCGACGCCCGGCTTGAAGAGCAGATACGCGAGCCGGCCGCGAAGCGAGCCCCGGAATTCCGCACGGAACAGGTCGAAGATGTAGCCCGACAGGCCCTCGAAGAACTTGATCACGACGTTGCCGAGGACCGCGTCGCAGACGACGACGTCGGCCATGTGCTTGACGAGGTCCTTCCCCTCGACGTTGCCGACGAATCGCAGGGTCGTCCCGTCGATCAGCTGGGTCGCGCCCTGGATCCGGGCGTCTCCCTTGCCTTTTTCCTCGCCGATCGAGAGCAGCGCCACGGCCGGGTCGGCGACGCCGAGGACGCGGTCGGCGAAGATCGCGCCCATCCGCGCGTACTGGGCAAGATTCTCGGCGGTGGAATCCGGGTTGGCGCCGATATCGAGGAGGACGACGGGTCCCGCGTCGGTCGTCATCTGGACCGCGAGGGCCGGCCGATCGACACCCGGGAGCCGGCCGAGCCGGAGGACGGCTGCCGCCATGGCGGCGCCGGTGTGGCCGGCCGTCACGAGGGCATCCGCCTCGCCGCGCTTCACGAGGTCCGTTGCCACGAGGATCGAGGAGTCCTTCTTCTCGCGGAGCGCCCTCGCCGGATGCTCGTCCATCCCGACGACCTCGGATGCATGGACGATCTCGACGTTGGCCGGCAGCTCGCCTGCCAGAGCTCGGATCGTGGCCTCGTCGCCGACGAGGAGAACCCGGTCCTCAGGATGAGACGCGGCATGGTCGAGGGCGCCGGGCACGATCTCGGCCGGCCCGTGGTCGCCACCCATCGCGTCGACCGCGATCGAAACGCCGCGGCGGTCTTCCCCGCCGGCACCTCGCGCGGTGTGGCCGATCTGGTCGACCACGGTCAGGAGGCGGACTCGTTCGTCGGCTGCTTGGGCTCGACCGCCAGGCGGCCCTGGTACCAGCCGCAGTTCGGGCAGACGTGGTGGGGCAGCTTCATCTCGTGGCAATGGTCGCACTCGACGAGCTTCGGCACGCTCAGCGCGAGGTGGGCGCGGCGCTCGCCTTTTCGGGCGTGCGAGACGCGTCGCTTCGGAACACCCACGGTCTGCGGTCTCCTTCGATGGGGTCAGTCTGAGGTCGGCGGTCGATTCCGGGACGCACCGAGACGCCCCTCGTTCTCAGCGGGGCCGATCGCGGAGTGTACCGCGCCCGGCGGCGGCGTGCCAGCGATCCGGTTAGCCGGCGTCGACGACACAGAAGCGGTTGCCCTCCGGATCCGCGAGGATCACGTAGTCGGCGTCTGGCGGTCGCTTGTCCCAGTGGATCTCGGTCGCACCGAGTGCCACCAGGCGCTCGACCTCCGCGGCCTGGTCCTCCGCGTACAGGTCGAGGTGAATCCGCGGTGGCACCTGGACCTTCGAGTGGACCCGATCGAGGGAGAGGTTCGGTCCGACTCCGTCCGTCGGCCGCAGCAGGACGAAGTCATCGTCGGTCGGGCCTTCCCGCGGCGCGTAGTGGAGCGCGGCCGCCCAGAACTCGGTCTGGCGCTGCAGGTCGTCGACGCGGATGACGATCGAGCCGACACGAATCATCGACCGGGCTAGCCTTCCTTGAACGCCTTGAGCGCCTCGAGCCGCGGATCGATGTCGTCGGTCGGGTGATCGTGGGTGCCCTCGTCGAGGCGCTCGCCGCACTCGAGGCACAGGCCGGGGCAGTCCGGACGGCAGAGCGGCGCGATCGGCTCGGCCAGAAGGATCGCCTCGCGGACGGCGCCCTCGAGGTCGAGCTCGTGATGGTCGTTCAGGCGAAGCAGCTCCTCCTCGCCCGCCTCGAGCTCGATCGGTCGGCCGGTATGGAGATCGAGCGAGGGAAGCGCCTCCTCCTCGATGAAGATCTCGATCGGAACCTCGATGTCGCGGACGCAGCGGCTGCACTCGGCCTGGAGGCTCGTCGTCAGGTCGGCGATCACCAGCAATCCGCGGTTCGTCCGAGCGAGGCGGACATGGCCCTCGATCGGGTCGGCCTGTCGAAGGTCGTCGCCGAGATCAATCGTGACGCCGGCGACTTCGTAGTCGCGGGTGGCGCCGGCCTCGTCGCCGAGCAGGCCGGCCACGTTCCACGTGAGCGGCTCGACGATCGGGCCCTTCGAGCTCACCGCCGCACCGGCAGCGAGGCGTCCTCCTCGGCATCGTCGTCCACGTCGTCGGCCTCGACCAGATCGTCCTCGAGCGGCCCGCTCCCATCCTCCGCGTCGTCCGGGATCTCGGCCCGTCGCTCGTCGAGGAGGGAAATGCCCTTCTTGATGCTCTGAAGCGTCTTCACGACCTCGGCCTCGAGCCCGACAAGGACGTTGACGGCGTACTCGTCGGCGCCGCGGCGGACCTCCTCGGCCTCGTCCTGCGCCTCGCCGATGATCCGGCGGCTCTCGCCCTCGGCCTGCTGTGTGAGACCGCGTTCGTCGATCAGAAACGCGGCCTGCTCCTGGGCACGGGCGACGATTCGCTCGGCTTCCTCCTGGGCCTTCTCGATGATCCGCTCGCCCTCGGAGTTGATCCGCTTGGCCGCGCGGACCTCCTCGGGGACGGCGACGCGCAGCTCGTCGATGAGGCCGAGCGCGGCCGCCTGGTCGACGACGACGTTGTTCGTCAAGGGGAGGCGCCGGCCGTTCGCGATGATCGACTCGAGGCGCTCGACGAGAAAGATAATGTCGATCTGAGTGCCCTCCGCTGGCGGTCGACCGGGACGGCGGGTCGTTGGGCGGGATTATCGCACGGTGTCGCGCTCACCGAAGCGTCCCGTTAACGAACGTGGTGCCCGCGGGCGGCCGACGCAGGCGCCAGGCCACGCTTGTCACGCCACGCGGTACAAGCGGGACCCGCGCCAACCGGGCGCCAACGCCGGGCGCATTGAACGCTGGGCGTTCCTACGGACGAAGGGATCCCAATAGGCCCGGCGTGAACCCCATTTCCCGCGCCGTTTGGAACGCCTGGCGTTCGGACGGGCGGAGGACGAGGCCGAATCGGGCGCGTTGGCCCTGCTCGTTCGCTCGTAGGAACGCTGGGCGTTCCAGCCGCGAGGACGGGCGCCCGGACCGCACCCGCGGGCGGCGCGGAGCGTTCAGCGGGGGCGGCGCGCTCCGCAAGCGCGCGGGCGAGGGGCTCGACGGCCGCCGCCGGGATCATCGCGGAGACGTCGCCGTCGAACGAGGCGATCTCCTTCACGAGGCTCGACGAGACGTAGCCATGCTCCAGGGCGGTCATGAAGAACACGGTGTCGACGTCGCCGGCGAGCTTCCGGTTGTTGTGGGCGAGCTGCATCTCCGACTCGAAGTCGCTGATCGCGCGGAGGCCGCGGACGATGAACCCCGCGCCGACGGCGTGGCAGAACTCGACCGTGAGCCCGTCGAACGACTGGACGTCGATCCGGCCAGGCTGCGCCGGGGCGCCGGCCTCGCGTAGCGAGTCGCGGATGATCCGGACGCGCTCTTCGACGGGCAGCAGGGGCTGCTTGCGCGGGTTGGCGAGAACGCCGACGACGATCTTGTCGAACGCGACCGCCGCCCGGCTGATGACGTCGAGGTGGCCGTTCGTGATCGGGTCGAATGAGCCCGGGTAGACCGCGACGCTCATCGCTCCTCCTTGCGCCGGTAGAAGGTCAGGGCCGTTTCCCCGAACCGCCGGTCGCGCTCGGATGCTAGCAGCCCGATCCGCTCTGGCGGGCGGTCGCGCCAGAAGTGCTTCGCGACGACGCGGGCACCAGGCGATAGCGGCGCATCGTCGGCCCCGAGTGCCGCGAGCGTCCGGGTCAGCACGTCGGTCTCGGCGTATGGCGGGTCGACGATCACGAGGTCGAAGGGACGGTCGGATGACGAACGCCGAGCGAGCCAGGCGAGCGCTTCAGCACGCACGACCAGGGCCTCCGGGCCGAAAAGTGACGCCGCGCGCAGGTTCGCCTCGATCACCGCTGTCGCGCCCGGATCCTTCTCCACGAAGACCGCCGACGCTGCGCCTCGCGACAGCGCCTCGATCCCGGCGGCCCCGCTCCCGGCAAACAGGTCCAGAAACCGGGCACCGTCGATATCGGGCTGGAGGATCGCGAACAGCGTCTGCTTGACGCGGTCGGCGAGCGGGCGGGTGCCGGCGCCCGGTGCCCGCAGCCGGACCCCGCGCGCGGATCCGGCGATCACTCGGCCCGCTTCACTCACGCCGGCATCGTAGCGTCAGGGCTCGGCCGTCCGAAGGCGAGGATGAGTCTCGCGCATCCGTACGGCGACGATGATCCCCGACCCGGCCGTAATCGCCGCGACGACCGCGATCGCGGTCGGCATACCGGCTCTGTCCGCCACAATGCCGACGAGGATCGCCCCGGCAGCGAAGCCCAGATCGCGCCACATCCGGTAGACCCCGAGCGCTGAGCCGCGCCACGCAGGATCGGCGACGTCGGCGACGGCGGCAAGGAGCGTCGGGTACACCATCGCCGTCCCGATCCCCAGGGCCAGACTCGCCACGAACCAGGGCCAGAAGCCTGACGCCGCGGCGATGGTCGCGATCGCCGCAGCCTGGAGCAGCATGCCGGCCACGATCAGGCCTTTCCTCCCGATCCGGTCCGACGAGGCGCCGGTCACGAGCTGGACGATCCCCCAGGTGAGCGGGTACGCGGCAGCGAGAATTGCGATTTCCGGCAGTGTCAGCCCCGCCGCCGCGTAGAACAGCGGCAGCAGGCCCCACGCCATCCCGTCGTTCAGGTTGTTGACGAGACCGGCCTGGCTGGCCGCCGAAAGAGACGGGTTGGTCAGGCTCGTCCTCAGGACGACGGTCGCGCCACGATGGTCGGGCGCCTCGCTCGACGAGCCCCTGCTCGAGGCTGACGTGATCGCGGGTCTCGCGAACGGCGAATGCCGAAAGGACGAGGCCCGCCAGCGCCACGACGAGCCCCAGCACGAACGGCGCGGGTCGGAGGCCGGCCCGATCGGCGATGACGCCCGTCAAGAACGCGGTTACCGCCACCGCCGTGTAGCCGGCCGCCTCGTTCAGCCCAAGGGCGAGCCCGCGGCGGCGGGGCCCCACGAGGTCGATCTTCATCATCACCGCCACGGACCACGTCAGCCCCTGGTTGATCCCGAGGAGGACATTCGCGATGACGACCCATTCCCAACCCGGCGCCCAGATGAGGATGAGTGGTACCGGCACACCGACCAGCCAGCCCGCAATGAGGACCGGGCGGCGACCGAAGGTGTCCGCGAGCAATCCAGCGGCGAGGTTCGTCAGTGCCTTGGTGATCCCGAAGGCGACGAGGAAGGTCAGTGCCGCCGCGACTCCGCTGAGCCCGAAGACCTGCGCCGCCATGAGTGGCACGACCGTGCGCTCCTGGCCGACCATCGCGCCGATGAGTATCTGGACGCCGACGAGCAGCGCGAACTGGCCGGCATTCGCGCGAAGGCCGAGTGTGACTGACAAGAATCCCGCTCGAGATCAGGCGCCGCTGGCAGGGTCGCCGGCCCAGACCCGCTCGAGCCAGCCGCGCTGGAGCTCCCGGCCGAGCGCCGCCTCACCGGCCCGGAGCCGGCCGGCCTCGTCGAGGAGCGCCTCCGCATGCTCGCGCGCGTGCCGGGCAAGGACGACATGAGTCTTGTCCTGGAGCGACGCGACTCGCAGCCGCGGCAATCCGCTCTGGGCGAGCCCGAGAACGTCGCCCTCCCGCCGAAGCTCGAAGTCGCGTTCGGCGAGCTCGAACCCATCGATCATCTCCGTGACCGCCTTGAGCCGGGCCTGGGCGGTCTCGTCCGTCGTGTCCGAGACGAGGACGCAGAACGACTCGACCGTGCCCCGCCCCACCCTGCCCCGGAGCTGGTGGAGCTGGGCGAGACCGAACCGATCGGCGCCCTCGATGATCATCATCGTGGCCTCCGGGACGTCGACGCCGACTTCGACGACGGTCGTCCCGACGAGGACGTCGAGATCGCCGTCGCGGAAGCGAGCCATCTCCGCGTCGCGGTCGGCGGCCTTCATGCGACCGTGAACCATGCCGACCCGGATCGGCGCGAGCAGCTCGCGAAGGCGAACTGCCTCGGCCTCGGCGGCCGGTGCGGACGAGTCGAAGATCGTTGGCGCGGCATCGTCCGCCGGAGCGTCGGCCTCGTCGATCAGCGGCACGACGACGAACGTCCGGTGGCCCGCCGCCGCCTCGGCCCGGACGCGATCCCAGACGGGGCCGATCGCGTCTGGATGGCGGATCCCGGTCCGGATCGGGATCCGCCCTTCGGGCTGCGTCCGCAGGTCGGAAACGTCGAGGTCGGCGTAGAGGACCTGGCCGAGGGTCCGCGGAATCGGTGTCGCCGTCATCAACAGGACGTGCGGCGCGTGGCCGCCGGCCTTCGCCTCGAGCTGGCCTCGCTGCTCTACCCCGAAGCGGTGCTGCTCATCGATGACGACGAGCCCGAGCGCAGCGAACGACACGCGCTCCTGGATCAGCGCGTGCGTCCCGACCACGACGGGCGCCATCCCGGACGCGATCAGCTCGAGCGTGTTGCGGGTTGCCGGCGCGGTCAGCGATCCCGTGAGCAGCTCGACGGGCACGCCCGCATCCTCGAGGAGCGACGCCAGCGTCGCGTGGTGCTGGCGGGCGAGGAGGTCCGTCGGCGCGAGGAGTGCACCCTGGAATCCTGCTCTGGCGGCTGCCGCAAGCGCGTAGGCTGCGACGGCCGTCTTGCCCGAGCCGACGTCGCCCTGGAGGAGGCGGAGCATCGGCGTCGGCCGAGCGATGTCGGTTCGGAGGTCGGCGATCGCGACCGACTGGTCGTCGGTCAGGGCGACCTCGCGTCCGAGCTTGCGCGACAGTGAGCCGATGAGGGTGCCGCGCAACGCCGCGTCCGTCGCGTCGTCCACGGGGATCGGCCGTGCCGCGTCGCGCCCACGCTGCCGCCGCCGGCCGACCATGCCGAGCTGAAGCGCGAGGAGCTCGTCGAAGGCGAGCCGTCGGAGGGCTGCGTCGCGGCCCTCGAACGAGGCGGGGTAGTGCGCCTCCTCCAGCGCCGTCCCGATCGGGACCAGCTCCTCGCCATCGAGGATGGGCTGCGGCAGGTACTCGGGGTAGGCGTTGCCGGCCCGGTCGAGGGCATCACGCATCGCGATCCGCAACCGCGTCGCGGTCAGCCCGGCCGTGAGCCGGTAAACCGGCACGATCCGCCCGACATGCAACAGCTCGTCGTCGTTGCCTTCGGGCTGGAAGTCGGGGTTGTCGAGCGTCAACTTGCGGCCGAACCGCTTCAGCTTGCCGGACACGACGACGCGGTCGCCCGGGTGGAGGCGCCGCTCGATGTAGCGCCGGCCGAACCACGTCGCCTCGAGCGTCCCGGTCTCGTCCTCGATGACCGCGATCGTCCGCTGGATCCGGCGCCGGAAGGACGGCTCGACGCGGACGTCGACGACTCGCACCCGAGCACTGACGACCGTTCCGTCATCCACCCATTGGAGCTCGCCGAGCTGCCGCATCTCGCGCAGGTCGTCGTAGCGGCGCGGAAGGTGGAAGAGCAATTCACGGACCGTGAAGAACCCGAGACGCCGGCCGGCTCGCTTGAGGATGTTGACCGCGGCGAGGCCGGATCCGGCGATGTCCGTGTCGAGAAGGGCCGCCGGGTCGGTCGGCGGCGGCGGGGGCGGGGGCGGCTTCGTCGGGCGGCGCGCCGTTGTTCCGGCCACGCGCCTACTCGGCGGAGATGAGGTAGCGGTAGTGCGGCTGCCCGCCGTGGACGACTTCGACCTCGGCCCCGGGCGAGGCCGCGCCGATCTTGCGGGCCATCTCCTCCGCTTCGCCGAGGGTCGAGTCGGCGCCGTAGTAAAGCGTGATCAGCTCGAACCCCGGCTGGAACGCCGCGACCGCCTTCAGGACCGCCTTGTCCCGGTTGCTGTCGACGGCGACCAGGCCGTCGTCCGGATCGAGGGCGATCGTCTGGCCGTGCTTCACCTTCTTGCCGCCGATCGTCGCGCTGCGGATGGCCTCGGTCACCTGGATCGACTGGATGGCCCGGCTGGCCTCGGTCATCGGGCCGGCATTGGCGGCCGCGTCGAGGGTCGGGTCGAGGGCGAGCATGGCCGCGATCCCCTCGGCGGCATTGCGGGTGGGCACGACCACGAGCCGCTTGTCCTCGCAGACCATTGCCGCCTGCTCGGCGGCGAGCCGGACGTTCGGATTGTTCGGCAGGAGGAGGACCTCGCGCGCGCGGGCGAGGCGGGCGACGCGGAGCAGCTCGCCGGTGCTCGGGTTCGCCATCTGTCCGCCGCTGATGATCTGCTCGACTCCGAACGATTCGAAGACCCTGGCGAGGCCGTCCCCGGCCACAACCGCAACGATCGCGGGGCCGGGTCGGAGCGGCGTCTCGGCCGACACGCCATTTGTCGATGTCTCGGCAGTTGCGTCGCCGGGTGGCCCGCCCGGGTCGGCGCCCTCCGCTTCCTGGGGGAACGGGGCATTCCCGTCGGTCCCGGTGAACTCCGTGGCTCGTGCCTCCCGGACGTCGCGCGCCTGGTTGTCCAGGTTCTCGACGCTGATCCGGCTCAGGCTGCCGATCCCGAGGCCGTATGCGATCACCTCGTCCGGGCGCTCATTGTGGACGTGGACCTTGAGCGCTCGGGGATCGCCCGCGACAAGGACGGACTCGCCGATCGACTCGAGATGATCGCGAATCGCGTCGACATCGAGCGGGCGGCCGGGAAGAGCCTGGACGAGATACATCGTCTCGTAGCCGAATCCATCGTCGACGTGGGCGACGAGCGCCGACGGCGCGGCACCGGCACGCACCTGGCCGGCCGCCGCCCCGACTGGGGCCCGCCCAAGGAGATGGAGCAACGCGCCCTGGAAGAGCCGATAGACCCCCTGCCCGCCCGCGTCGACGACCCCGGCCTCGCGGAGGATGGCGAGCAACGACGGCGTTCGCGCGACCGACTTCTCGGCGGCCTCGACGGTCGCCGTGAGGACGGTCTCGATGTCGTTCGAGCGCTCGGCGGCGACGACCGCCGCCTCTGCCGATTCGCGGATGACCGTCAGGATCGTTCCCTCGACCGGCTTCGCCACGGCGCTGTAGGCCGACTTGGCTCCCTGCGAGAGAGCGTGCGCGAGATCGAGTCCGTTGAATCGGGACTTGCCGCCGAACGCCTCCGCCATCCCACGGAAGATCTGGCTCGTGATCACCCCGGAGTTGCCGCGGGCGCCCATCAGCGCGCCGAAGCTGATCGCCGCCGCGACGCGTTCGACTGTGACGTCGGTGACAGCCTCGGCCTCGTCGAGCGCGGCCTTCACCGTCGCATACATGTTCGACCCGGTGTCGCCGTCGGGTACCGGGTAGACGTTGAGGCTGTTGATCTCGTCGACGTGTGCCTCGAGGTTGGCGACCCCGGCACGGAATGCCTCGACGAGCCCGGCGCCGTCACAGGCTCGCCGCACCATCAGGCGACGTCCGTCCCGCTGGCGGCGAGGTCGTCGGGGCGAACGCCCGATTGGGCGACCGGCGTCGCCGGCAGGTCGCCGGGCTGATAGCGAAGGCCGTCGACGTGGACGGTCAACCGCGCGACCTCGAGGCCGAGGGCTCGCCGGATGGCATAGCGGACGGCGGAATCGACCTGTCGAGCGACTTCGGCGATCGGGACACCGTAGGCGACCGTGAGGTCGAGGTCGACACAGAGCGAGCGCACGTCATCCGACGGCGATCCGTCCGTCGGGTCCTCGCCGAACGACACGCGGATGCCAGGCTGCGTGAAGCCGATCCGCTCGAGGAGGCGTCCGACGATCCCTCCGGCGAACCCGGTCACCCCATACGACCCGAGGGTCGCGGTCCGGACGATGTCGATGACGGCTCGACGGCTGACGATCGATCGACCGGGCGTCGAAGCGGTGGGCACGCGGGCGGCGACCTCCGATATCGTGGCGGTAGACGTCTGGCGGGTCCCGCGAGGACGGTGCTATCATACCGCCCCGCTCGACCCGTTCGGGGTCGGACGTTCCTGTGACACACGCTCCGAGGACCAGCATGCCCCGTTCCTGCGCGATCTGCGGCAAGGTGTCGATGGGCGGGTTCAATCCCCAGTCGTCGGGGATGAACCGCGTCCGTGCCCACCGCCGCTATCAGCCGAATCTGCAGCCCTTCACCTTCGTCCAGAAGGGAACAACGACGAAGGCGCTCGTCTGCACGCGCTGCCGCCGCACCTCGCTGAAGAGCGCGAAGTAGCGGGTTCCGTCACCCGCGCCAGACCGACCGGTCGCCGACAGGCGGCCGGTTTTCGTTTGTGCGCGCCCCGCGCGGCGGCCGACGCGGATCGGGCCAACTATTCACCCGGGGACTGCTCGGCCCGATTGAGAGCGCCAGTTATCCGCGAGCGGCTAATCGCGGGCCCGCCGAGCCGCTCTGGCGGCACGGAATCGGGCCAAGTAGTCCGCCCATGAATATCTGGCCGGCCTGTGCGCCAGTTCGGTCCGCGCGGCTCCTTCAGCGGTCCGCGGTGTCGAGCCAGATCGTGAACGGGCCGTCGTTGACGAGCTCGACGGCCATGACGGCACCAAACTGGCCCGTCGCCACCTCGACATCAAGCTCCCGGAGCGTTGCCGCGAACCTGAGATAGAGGCGCTCCGCAAGCTCCGGTGCCGCGGCCGTGGTGAACCCGGGCCTCCGGCCACGACGGGTGTCGGCGAACAGCGTGAACTGGCTGACGACGAGGATCGCACCGCCGACGTCCGTCAACGAGAGGTTCGTCCTCCCATCGGCATCGTCGAAGATGCGCAGCTCCGTGACCCGCCGGGCGAGGGAATCCGCGATTGCCTCGTCATCATCCGGCCCGACGCCCAACAGCACGACGAGCCCGACACCGATCTCACCGACGACGGCGTCCATGACGCGAACACGAGCGCCGGTCGTCCGTTGGAGCAGGGCGCGCACGATCGGTCAGAGCTTCGGTGGGTCGGTCCAGCCGTGCTCGCGGACGTACGCCTCGCGCCACGCCTCGGCCTCAGCCGCATACCTCGCCCGTGCCTCGGCGTAACGCCGGGCCGTCAGCCGCTCGACCGTGGCCGGGACCATCAGGTCGAAGTCACGGACCCCGTCCGGGTTGAACCGGCCGGTGCCCCGGAGCGGGATGACCGGGATCCCGCCCTGTTCGATCTCGGCCATGAATTTCCAGGCGAGGTGCTTCGGGAGCTGGGTGAACGTCACCATCTTGTCGCGCGGGATCGGCGGCTTGCCATCGTTCAGGCGGTACTGGTATCCCTCGTCGGCCAGCGCCTTGACGAGCCGGATCTCGCGGCCCATGTCCCGGCCCTTGATCCAGAGGACGGAACCGACGACGAGGACGTCCACGCCGAGCCCGCCGACCAACTCGGCCGTCTCGCGATTGACGCCGCCGTCGACGTGGACCTCGGCGCCGTGGGCCTTGTGGGACAGGTACTCGCGCGCCGCGAGCAGCTTCTCCTGGGCCACGTCGCGCATGAACGACTGGCCGCCGAAGCCGGGCTCGACGGTCATGACGAGGACGATGTCGAGATGTTTTCGGTATGGCTCGAGGGCGGTCAGCGGCGTCGCCGGTTTGACGGCAAGGCCTGCCGCCCGGCGAGCCCCATGAATTTTCTTGAGCGTCGGCTCGATCTGCGACGCCTCGACTTCGACGTGGAACGACACCGAATCGCTGCCGGCGTCGAGGAACTCGTCGATGTACGTGAGGGGGTCGCTGATCATCAGGTGAACGTCGAGCGGCAGCTCCGTCCGCTTCCGGATGCCGGCGACCATCTTCGGACCAAACGTCAGGTTCGGGACGAAATGGCCATCCATGACATCGATATGGATCCGGTCGGCACCCTCTCGCTGGGCCCGCTTGATCGCGTAGGCCATGTTCGAGTGGTCGGCATCGAGGATGCTCACCGCGATTCGAGCCCGGCCGGTGCCCACCGCTACTCCCCCGAGCCCGACGGGCGACGGATCGTGGCTTCGCTCACCGCGGAGCGCCGCCGCGCTCTCGCCGATGAGCCGGTCCCGGCGACGGGCGACCACGGCGGCCGTCGGCTCTCCTGCCCGCTCCGCCGCGAGCTGACCGCACGCCGCGCCGATCTCGGCCCCGCGGTTGCGGCGGATCGTGGTCGCGATCCCCGCCTCCCGCAGCGTCGCGGCGAATCGGTCGATGACGTCGTCCGGGCTCGCGACCCACGGGGTGTGGGCGACCGGGTTCATCGGGATGAGGTTGACATGAGCATGATCGCCGCGCAGCAGGTCCGCCATGGCCCTCGCATCGACGTCGGTGTCGTTGACGCCCGAGATCATCGTGACCTCGTAGCTCACGCGCCGTCCGGTCGCCACGGCGTGATCGCGCGCGGCCGCGATGACCTCGGCGATGGGCCAGCGTCGATTGAGTGGCACCAGGACGTCGCGCAGGGGATCCCGTGCGGCGTGGAGCGAGACCGCCAGCGTGAACTGCGGGCCAAGTCCCGTGAGCCGCCGGATGCCTGGCACGACGCCCGATGTCGAGACCGTGATGTGGCGCGCCCCAAGGCCGAACCGGTGCCGGTCGTTCAACGCGTCGACGGCCTCCAGGACCCGGTCGAGGTTGAGCAGGGGCTCGCCCATGCCCATGAAGACGACGTTGGTCAGCCGCTTCCCGTCGGCGGCGAGCCGGCGCGCGGCATGACGAACCTGGTCGACGATCTCGGCGGTCTCGAGATCACGGGTGAATCCGAGCTCGCCCGTCGCGCAGAACGGGCAGCCGACCGCGCAGCCTGCCTGGCTCGAGATACAGAGCGTGTGTCGCTCTCGCTGGGTGCCGCGAGCCGGATAGTGCATCAGGACAGACTCGACAAGCGCACCGTCCGACAGTCGATGGAGCGCCTTCTCGGTCAGGCCACCGTCGGCCAGCCGGATCTCGGTGTCGCCGACCGTGTCGAATCGGAAGGCCGTGTCCAGTTCGTCGCGGAGCGCCGCCGGGATCGTCCGGATCTGGCCGACCGCCGTGGCCTGCCGGCCCCACACGGCGTCGGCGACCTGGCGAGCGCGGTAGGCGGGCTCGCCGCGCGCGGCAAACCACGCCTCGAGGATTGCGGGATCGAGTCCCGAGAGGCCCGGTCGCGGGTCGCGAGGCGCCGTCGGCTCCGTGATGACGGGGACGCGAGCGTGAGTCACGGCGCAAGTCTAGGTTACGTTCAACTCCGGGCGACCCCGTGCGTAGCTCAGGCCGCTCATCGGTCGCTTGCCGGCCGGCTGAACCTCCTCGAGGATGAGCCACCCATCGGAGGTCGCGAGGCGAAGATCCGTGCCCGCGACCAGGCGACCCGGCGGATCGGCGCGGCCCGGCTCGACGTCAGCACGGAGCACGATCAGGCGCCCGCTCGGGGTCTCGAGGAACGACCCTGGCCACGGCTGGTAGGCGCGGACCTGGCGCTCGAGGAGTTCCGCCGGTTGCGTGGCGTCGAGCAGGCCGTCGTCGCGCCTGAGCAGCCTGGTCAGCGTCGCGCCCTGGTCCGGCTGCGGATTCGCTGGGAGCTCCCCGCGGACCCACGGCCCAAGCGAGCGAGCGAGGAGTGCGTCCGCCTCCCGCGAGAGGCGTTCCTCGAGAGACGGCGCGGTCTCCCGCCCGGACAGGGCGACGCGCGCCTGGGCCACGATCGGTCCGGTGTCGAGGCCGCTGTCCATGTTCATCAGCGTGACGCCCGTCTCGGTGTCGCCCGCCAGGATCGCGGCCGGGATCGGCGATGCGCCGCGGTGCCGTGGCAGGAGTGAGGGGTGGAGGTTCAGCGCGCCGAACCGCAGCTCGAGGAGCTCCGCCGGCACGAGTCGGCCGTAGTCCGCGAGGACCAGCAGCTCGGGCTCGAGGGCGAGGATGGCCTCGATCGCCGCGGGGCTGCGCAGTCGCTCCGGGGTCAGAACGGTGCCAACCGCCAGATCGCTTGCCGCGGCCGCGATCGGGGTGACGCCCAGCTTGCCTCCGCGACCGGCCGGACGGGCGGGCGCGGTGACGACGCCGACGAGCTCAACATCCGGATCGGCGGCAAGGCGCCGCAGGGATTCGACGCCAAACTGGCCGCTACCGAGGAAGATCGTCCTCGGCGGGCTGTCGCCCGGCGCGTCGGTCACGCGAGGGCCTTCGCGGCCTCCTCGGCGTCTTCCTCGTCGCCCTGGCCGACGGGGATCAGTTCGTCCATCGACTCGAGGTAGTCGATGAAGAGCTTGCCGTCGAGGTGGTCGAGCTCATGCTGGAGCGCGCGACCGAGGAGTCCGGAGCCCGATACCTTGATCTTCTTGCCGAGCCGGTTCTGCGCGACGACCCAGACCTTGTCGCGGCGGGTGACGTAGGCGTAGTAGCCGGGCAGCGACAGGCAGCCCTCGAGATCGCGATCCTCGCCCGACGTCCGCACGATCTGCGGGTTGACGAGCTCGTGGAGCTCCCCTCCAACCTCGATGACGCAGGCCTGGAGCGCCTCGCCGACCTGCGGCGCGGCCAGGCCGACGCCCGGGGCGTCTCGCATCGTCTCGGTCATGTCGTCGAGCAGCTCGTGCAGGTATTTCCCGAAGCTGTCGACCGGCAGGCCCTTCAGACGGAGCCGCGGATCGCCGAGGAGGATGATTGGTCGGACGCTCATCGGCGGAGTATACCGAGCGTCCGGCACGCGCCTCAGGCCGGCTTGTCACCCGATTCGGTCGCGTCTTCGAGAACGGCCTTGACCGCGCTCGACTCGTCGCCGTCGCCGCTTGCCGTCTCGTCCCTGAGCTCCTCGGCGATGTCGGTCGTCGGCTCCGCCGTGGCGGTTTGACCGTTGCCATTCATCTCTCGGCGAAGATCCGCCGCGATGACGCGAGATCGCTCGGCGATCTTGACGGCGGCGTCGGCCGTCGCGTCCGCAGCCCGATGGGCGATCGGGCCCGCACGGTCCGCGGCAGCAGCCGCAAGCTCGGCTGCCTTGATGCCGACCTGTCGGGCGACCGGGGCCGCCTGGGTCGCGATCGAGTCGATCATGGCCTGGAGCTGGGACACCATCCGCTCGGCCGTGTTGCCGGCGTTGCCCTGGCCGCTCGCCTCGGCGTCGTCGCCCGTCCAGCCGAACGTCTCGTCGGCGCCGGGGGTCGCGTCTGTTGGATTGGCCGAGTCGTCGGCCGGCCCGTCCGTCGGTCGGTTCTGTTGATCGTCCATCGTGCGTCTCCAGTTCGAGGGGGGACACATTCTCGCTCGGATCGCGGCAAGGCGCATCCCGCCGGATTGGGCGCGTCGAACAGGTGCGGAACCTACAGGAGCGACTCGGGATCGACGTCGACCGACCACGGCGCGTCCAGGCCCCCGTCGAGCAGCGCAACCGGGTCGTCGCCGCGCAGGACGACGTTCCAGCGCCAGCGCTCGGCACGCCGGGCGATGTACGCGGGCGCCGGCCCGACGACGGCAACCCGGGCCCCGCGCTCGCTGGCCCGGTCCCGCAGCCGCCCGACCATGGCGGTCGCCTCGGCCTCGGCCGCGGCTCGATCGGCGAGCCCGACGGTCAGCTTCACGAGGCGGCCGTAGGGCGGCGAGTCGAACCGCCGTCGGAGCTCGAGCTCGGCGTCGTAGAAGGCCGAGGCATCGTCGTCGGCGACGGCGCGGATCGCCGGATGGTCGGGCTGATACGACTGGATGATGGCGCGGCCCGGTCGGTCGCCACGGCCGGCGCGTCCCGCGGCCTGGGCGAGGAGCTGGTATGTCCGCTCGGCGGCCCGCTCGTCGGGCAGGTTGAGGGCGACGTCGGCGGAGACGACCCCGACGAGCGTCACGTTCGGGACGTCGATCCCCTTTGCGACGAGACTGGTCCCGACGAGCACGTCGATGCCGCGACCCGCGAAGGCGTCGAGGACACGCTCGGCGGCCCCCCGGCGTTCGACGACGTCGCGGTCCAGCCGGCCGACCCGGACGGCCGGGAAGCGGTCCCGCACCTCCCGCTCGACCCGCTCCGTTCCGCCTCCGAGGTACCGGATCCGTGCCGACCCGCAGGCAGGGCAGCGGCTCGCGATCGGAGTCGCCCGCCCGCAGTGGTGACAGCGAAGGGTCGTCCCGGCCTGGTGGTAGACGAGCGGGCGCTCGCACTCCGGGCACGACTGGACGTGGCCGCAGTCGCGGCAGAGGACGACGGACGCGGTCCCTCGCCGGTTGATCACGAGGATCGCCTGGTCGCCGGCCGCCAGGTCGAGCGAGGCGAGCTCCTCCACGAGCCGGCTCGAGAGCAGTCCGCGATTGCCCTCGCGAAGCTCCGCCCGAAGGTCCACGACCTCGACCTGCGGACGGCTGCCCGACGGCCTCGCCGGGAGGACGATTCGCCGATACGTACCGGCTCGCGCCCGCCCGATGCTGTCGACTGCCGGCGTCGCGCTGCCGAGGATCGCCGCAGACCCCGCCAGCTCCGCGAGGCGGAGGGCCGCGTCGCGCGCCTGGAGGCGGGGGGTCCGGTCGCTCTTGTAGGTTCCCTCGTGCTCCTCGTCGACGATGACGACGCCGACATCGGCGAGCGGGGCGAGGACCGCGAGGCGCGTCCCGACGACGATGTCGACGTCGCCGGCCCGGATCCGCCGCCATTCGTCGGCGCGCTCGCCCTCGCCGAGGCCCGAGTGGAGCACGGCGACCCGGGCCTCGAGATCCGCCCGGAGGCGGTCGACGATCGGCATCGCCAGGGCGATCTCCGGGACGAGGACGAGTGCCGGCCGGCCCAGGGCGAGGGAGGCCGCGATCGCCTCGACGTAGATCGCGGTCTTCCCGCCACCGGTCACGCCGTCGAGTAGCAACGGGGTCGCATCGTGCGCGGCGATGGCCGCGGTCGCCGCCGACACGGCGGCGGCCTGCGCCTCGGTCAGAGCGGCGCCAGGCGGACGCCCGCCGCGCAGCCCGACCGGCCGGGTTGCAAGCGGCAGCCGCGGGCGCTCCCGCACGTCCACCGCGAGGAGTCCGCGCCGGGCGAGACCAGCGATCGCTCCGTGGCCGTGACGCTCCGACGGGCCGGCAGCAGGGACTCCATCCCGCTCGGCGTCCGGGAGCGCCGCCAGCTCGATCAGTGCGGCCGCCTGCCGTGGCCCGAGCTGCCGGCCAGGCAGCCGCTCGTCCTCGGCCAGGATCGTGGCCGCGGATCGGCCGTCCGCGGTCAGCCGAATCCAGCGCTCGAACCGCGGTCCGGCGCCGGCGACAGACAGCGTCCAATCCAGGTCCAGCAGCCCGGCCGTCTCGAGCGAGCGCAGGCGCCGGATCAGGCCGGCACGGCCCTCCGGAGCGACGAGGTCGCGGACCGCCCTCGGGCCCCGGTCGATCTGCTCGAGAATGTCGCGGTCGGCGGCGGTCAGGTCAGCCGGCGGATCGCCTGGCAGCCGCTCGGCGACGAGATCGAGCCGTTCGAGCAGGCCCGGCGGGAGCATCGCCCGGATGACGAGCGCCGGCGGCGCCAGGTAGTGATCCGCGATCCATCGGGCGAAGGAGAGCGAGAGCGCCGGCAGGAGCGGCCCGTCTGTCCGGACTCGGGCGGCGATCGGCTTGAGGATGATGCCTGCCGGGCGGCTTGCCTCGCCGAGAACCACGGCGAGCGCCTGGCGTCGCCCGAACTCGACCAGGACGGCTTCGCCCGGGACGATGTCGGCGAGGCTCGCCGGAACGGCGTACGTGTACGTTCGAGCCCCACCGCCGCCCGCGGCGTCGATCGCGACCTCGACGCTGCGCTCCGCGGTCGGCGCCACCGGCGCCATCTCGGGCATCAGTCGTTCCTGATCGACCACCACGCGGTCGATTGTCGCAGGGCGAGCGGATCGAGGGTCAGACGCGGACGCGGCGATCCGGGTGGCGCAGGTGCTCGTCCGCGATGATCCCGTCGATCCTCTCCGCGGTTCGCTCGACCTGGCCGGTCTCGTTCGGCACGACATGGTCGTAGTCGTTCTGTCGAGCCAGCTCGATGGCGGCGTCCCGCTGGCGGACCTCGAGCTGCTCGGCGGTCTCCGTGGCCCGCGTCCGGAGCCGCTCGAACAGCTCCTCCAGGGTCGGCGGGACGACGAAGATGAGGAGCGCCTCCGACACCTGCTCCTTGACGACCTGGGCTCCCTGGACGTCGATCTTGAGGATCACGTCGCGCCCGGCCACGAGCGCGTCGCGCACCTGGTCGCGCGGCGAGCCGTACCAGTTGCCATGGACCTCGTTGGCCTCCAGGAAGCCGCGGGCGGCCCGCATCCGGAGGAACTCGCCCCGGCTGAGGAAGTGGTAGTCGACGCCGTCGACCTCGCCATTTCGCGGGGCGCGAGTCGTGCACGTGACGACGTAGTGCCGGTCGCCCTCCCTGCCTGCCTCGGACTCGCGCCGGCGAAGGGCGTCGATGATCGTGTCCTTGCCCACGCCGGACGGTCCGGAGATGATGACCAGCATCGCTCCAGGGGCGCCGTCGACGACGAAATCCGGGCGGCCCGGGTCCTCCGCGACGTCGACCAGCTCCTCCGGCTCCGGATCCAGCGTCGGCTCCGTGGCCGGGTCCTTCGGTTCGAACAGCTCCTCGCTCATCGCGGCATCGCGGTCGTCGCCCGGAGCCCGGCGACGACTCCCTCGAGATCCGGTGGCAGAGGCGCCTCCGCCCGAATCAGGCTGCCGGTGGACGGCGAGGTCAACTCGAGGCGCCAGGCATGGAGGAAGAGCCGGTCCAGGCCGCCGCCCCTGACGTCCGGGCCGCGTCTTGACGTGCCGGTTCCGTAGACCGGGTCGCCGGCGACCGGGTGACCGATCGCGTCGAGGTGGACACGGATCTGGTGGGTCCGCCCGGTCACGAGATCGAGCTCGAGGAGGGTCCACCCGGTGAATCGCTCGCGAACGCGGTAGCCCGTGGTCGATGCCCGGCCGTCCGGTACGACCGCCATCCGCGTGCGGTGCTTGGGATCGCGACCGATCGGCGCCTCGATCCGACCCACAGCGGCGGCGACCTCACCCAGAACGAGGGCCAGGTACGTCTTCTTCACCCGGCGCGCCTTGAGCTGGGCCATCAGCGAGTGCTGCGCGGCGTCATGCTTGGCGACCATCAGCAGCCCGCTCGTGTCGCGGTCGAGGCGATGGACGATTCCCGGCCTCATGACGCCGGCAATTCCACCGAACTCCTCCGCCCCGCCACGCGCCAGCAGCGCATTGACCAGCGTGTCTCCCGCGTGGCCCGGTGAGGGATGGACGACAAGACCCGCCGGCTTGTCGATGATGAGCATGTCGGCGTCCTCGTGGACGATCCGGAGCTCGATTTCCGGTGCAGGGGCGAGGTCGAGCGGCTCCGCCTCCGGGACGACGAGCCGCAGCGGCGTCCCGGGTCCGATCACGGTGTTGGCCTTGAGGGCAACCCCGTCCGACGTCAGGTGACCCGCCGAGATGAGCTTCTGGACGTGGCTCCGCGAGAGCCCCGTGACGTCGGCGAGGAAGCGATCCACTCGCTGCGAGCCGGCATCGTCGGGAACCTTCAGGACACGCGTGCCGGGCGCACTGGCGGCTCGTCCGACGGTCGCGGGCACGCCGAGATCAGGCATCGCCGTCCGGCTGGACCGGTTCCGGCCGCTTTTCGACGAGCGACGGGCGGATCGCGGCCAGGATGAGGAGGAGGATCGCGATGCTGATCGCCGCGTCGGCCACGTTGAACGTGTACCAGCGGAGATCGCCGATCCCGGTATCGACGAAGTCGACGACGTGGCCGAGTCGGAGTCGGTCGATCAGGTTTCCGATCGCCCCGCCGAGCAGGAGGCCGAGCGCCACCGACATGTAGGGCGATCGGCCGGACCGCCCGTGATAGGCCACGATCAGCCCGATCACGACCATCGAGGCGAGCCCGAAGAGCAGCGCACTCTCACGGAACAGCCCGAAGAGCGCACCGTTGTTCTGGCTGTGGACCAGCCGGATGTAGTTGCCGACGATGGAGATCCAGCCGCCGGGCGCGATCGACGACACGATCCAGGCCTTGGTGAGCTGGTCGACGACGACGATGACCGCGGCGAGTCCGAAGAAGATCGGCCAGATCGGTCGGCCGGTCATCCGGCTGCCCGCCGGCGAAGGGCGATCGAAACCGAGCCGTCCGTCAACTCGATTGAGCCCGTCGTCGTCATCGAGCCGTTGTCCGGCCGTCCGACCGTGATCGAGTCGGCCAGCACCTCCGTGGCGACGGCGTCCAGGTGCGTGCTCACTGCCGGCTCGAGGCCGTCGACCCATGCCTCGATCCTGTCGTCCAGCTCGAGGCCCGCTTCCTTGCGCAACTCCTGGATCGCTCGCTGGAGCTCGCGGGCGTCACCCTCCGCCCGGAGCGCCGGGGTCAGCTCCGTGTCGATCACGACGACGAGCCCCTCGTCGTGGGCCACCGCCGTCCCGGGCCTCGGCGTCGCGAGGATCTCGACCTCGTCCGGGGCGAGGGTGTGGCCGGCGAGCGTGACCGACCCGTCCTGGTGGATCTCGACGGCGCCCTCGCGGGCCGCCGCCATGACGGCCGGGATCGCCGCGCCGAGCTTCCTGCCGATCTTCGGCAGGAGCGGCTTGACCCGGCGCTCGACGAGCTGCGACTCGTCGCCGATCAGCTCAATCGACTTGACGTTCACCTCCTCGCGGACGAGGTCGAGGAGCGCTTCCCGTTCCGGCAGGTCGCCACCCGGCAGGGCGAGCCAGAGCCGGGCCAGCGGCTGGCGGACCTTGAGGCCGGCGGTCCCACGCAGTGTTCTCGCGAGCTCGACCGCGTTGCGGGCCGTTTCCATCGCACCCTCGAGGCCCGGTGCCCGCTGCCCCGCCAGCTCGACCGCCGGCCAGCGGGTCAGGTGCACGGAGTCGGGCGCGTCTGGATCTACCGCCGCGACCAGATTGCCGTACATCGATTCGGCGAGGAACGGCAGGAGCGGGGCGAGAACCCTGGTGAGGCTGACGAGCGCCTCGTGGAGGGTCGCGAAGGCCGCGTCACGGTCGGCAGCATCGTCGTTCCGCGAGAACCGCTTCCGCGAGAGACGGAGGTACCAGGTCGACAGGTCGTCGATGAACGTCGCGACCCGTCGCGTCGCCGCGAGGGCGTCGTAGTCGGCCAGGCGTGCGCCCGCCTCGTCGGCAAGCGCGGCCGCCCGCGACAGGATCCAGCGATCCATCGGCGGCCGCTCTGCGGGCGGAGGCGCTCCGCGCTCCGGCCCCCAATGCGCGAGAAGCGCGTACCGGATGAAGAACGCGTAGACGTTCCAGAGGATCAGGAGCTCGCGCCGGGCGTCGTCGGCCGCATGCCATCCGAATCGGATGTTCTCCTCCGGACGGGCGGTCATGAAGAGCCAGCGCATGACATCGACGCCCATCCGCTCGGCGGCCTCGTCGAAATCGATCGCGTTGCCCCAGCTCTTGTGCATCGGCCGGCCATCCTCGCCGTAGACGAGGGCGTACCCGAAGATCGTCTCGAACGGCGGCTCCCGACGGAGAACCGTGCCCATTGCCAGCATCGAGTAGAACCAGTTGCGGAACTGGCCCGGAAAACTCTCGGTGATGAAGTCGGCCGGATACCACCTCGCCCAATACTCCGGATCCTCGCGGAAGTGGAGCGTCGAGAACGGCACGATCCCGGCGTCGAGCCACGGGTTGCCGACGTCCTTGATGCGCTCGACCGGCGCCCCGCACGACGAACAGGCGATCTTCACGGCGTCGATGAACGGCCGGTGCGGCGTGTGCCCCTCGAATGCCTCCCAGCCCTCGACAGCCCGGCTCCCGAGCTCCTCCCGCCCGCCGATCACCTCGATCGTCCCGCACGCCTGGCAGTCGTAGATGGGCAGCGCGAGCCCCCAGTAGCGCTTCTTGCTGATCATCCAGTCGTGCATGTTCAGGAGCCAGTCGAGCTCCCGCTCGTAGCCAAAGCCCGGAATCCAGCGGATCCGGTCGACGATCTCCATGATCTGGTAGCGGAGGCTCGCGTCGACCTCGTCCCTGGTCAGCTCCGAGCGGGGTTTGGCGTAGACCGGGCCCATGCTGATGAACCACTCGTCGACGAGCCGAAAGACCAGCGGCGTCCCGCACCGCCAGCAGTGCGGGTAGCGGTGGACGTACGGATCGAGGCGGTAGAAGCGCTTCTCCTGCTTGAGGTGGTCGATGATCGGCTCGACGACATCGCGGACGTCACGACCGGTCAGCGACTCGAAACCGTCGACGAAGATCCCGCTCTCGTCGATCGGAGCGATGACGGGCAGGCCGAGCTCCTTGCCGAGCGCGAAGTCCTCCGAGCCGCAGCCGGGCGCGATGTGGACGATCCCGGTGCCCTCGTCCTCACCGACCTCGCTCCAGGCGACGACGCGATGCTCGTACGTCTGATCGGGCGTGTCACGCGTGCCCTTCGCGAAGGCCGCCCGGACCGCCGGCAGGGCGTCGAACGGCCCCTCGTACCGCCAGCCGACCATGTCGGCGCCGCGCCGTTCCTCGACGACCTCGAACGGGCCCTTTAGCGCCGTCTTGAGCGTGCCCTTGGCCAGCCACTGGAGCGCGTCGCCCTGGCGGACGAGGACGTAGGCGAGGTCCTCACCGACGGCCGCCGCGACATTCGCGGTCAGCGTCCAGGGCGTCGTCGTCCAGACGAGGAGGGCCTCCCCCGGCCGATCGACAAGTGGAAGGCGAATGGTCAGGCCGGGATCCTCGCGATCGGCGTAACCCTCGTTCATCTCCATCTCGGAGAGACCCGTGCCGCAGCGGGCGCACCACGGCATCGTGTCATGGCCCTTGTAGACGAGGCCGCGGCGGTGGCACTCCGCGAGGAAGCCCCAGATCAGGTCGTTGTTCTCGTTGCTGAATGTGAAGTAGCTGCCCCCGACGTCCTTCATGCCGAGCCGTCCAACGAGCATCTCGACGGTGTCGGTCACCGGTCCGTCTGGCCCCTCGATCGTTGTCACCTTGCCCGGGTCCGCGGCGAGGAGGTCGCGCAGCCGGCGCAGCTCGTGCGGGTCGTTCCAGTCCATCCACATCCCGAGCCGGATCGACTGCTCGGTCTGCCGCGCGGCGTAGGTCAGGACGCGCTGCTTGCATTGGCTGACGAACTCGGCGATCCCGTACGCCTCGATGTCGCGCTTGTTCGTGAACCCGAGGTCGCGCTCGACGTTGACCTCGACCCACAGTCCCTGGCAGTCGAAGCCGTTCTGGTAGCGCTCGTTCTCGCCGAGCATCGCGTGGAACCGCTGGAAGACGTCCTTGTAGGCCCGGCCCCAGGCGTGGTGGACGCCCATCGGGTTGTTGGCCGTGATCGGACCGTCGAGAAAGCTCCAGCGAGGGCCGTCCTCGTTCTGGGTGCGAAGGCGGGCGAAGGTCCGGCGCTCTCTCCACTCGGCGAGAATCTCGTGCTCCTGGGCGACGAGATCGGGCTTCGAGTTGACGGGTCGGAACATCGGGCCTCGGCTGCGACGGGGTGGCTCGAGCCACCAAGATCGGGCGTCCGAGTATCCTACCCGCGATGCAATCTGCGCAGGAGGCGGGCCCGCGAGCGCGCTCGCCGTTCGTCGCGGCGGTTCTGTCTCTGTTCTTCCCAGGTCTCGGACACGCCTATGCCGGCGCGTACCACCGCGCCCTCGGCTTCGCTGCGCCGCCGATCCTGCTCTTCGCGCTGCTCGCCGGCGTCTTCCTCCGGGCCGACCAGGGCGAGCTCATCGCACTGCTGCTCGTCCCGTGGGTCCTGCCCAGCGTCTTCGTCCTGAACCTCATCGCGCTGCTGTACCGCCTGGTAGCAATCGTGGATGCGTACCGTGTCACCGTCTACCTCAACGCGGTCGCGGTGAGCGGCGGCGGGCGGCTCGGGCGACCGCGCATCGTCTTCAACCCGGTTTCCGTCGCCGGCCTGTTGGCGGTGATCCTGGTCATGGCCGGCGGTCACGTGGTCCTGGCTCGCTACACCCTCGTCCCCATCGACATCCTGCGCAGCTGCATCTTCGTCACCAGCGAGGAGGCCTGCGATGAACCGTCCCCGTCGGGCAGCGCCGGGACGACGGACCCGCCGGCCGAGACCGGCAGCCCCGAGCCCAGCATCACCGAGCCACCGGTCCAGGGCACGCCGCTGCCGAACACGACGATTCCGCCGTGGGACGGCAATGAGCGCCTGAACATCCTCCTGATCGGGACCGACCAGCGGCCGAAGGAGGGCACGTACAACACCGACACCCTGATCGTGGTCTCGATCGACCCGACGACGAAGCAGGTCGCGATGTTCAGCCTGCCCCGCGACACGGTCGACGTCCCCATGCCGTCGGGTCCGCTCCGCCAGGCGTTCGGGTCGGTCTACACCCGGAAGATCAATGCGTTCTTCACCTCTGTCCGGAACCGGCCGGACCTCGTCGCCGGCACCGATCGAACGCGCGGATACAACGGCCTGAAGCTCGTTCTCGGCAACCTCTATGACCTCGACATCAAGTACTTCGTCGAGGTCAACTTCGACGGCTTCAGGCAGGTCGTCGACGCGATGGGCGGGGTGACCATCAACGTCCAGATCCCGGTGACCGACGAGACATACCCGTCCGACACCGGCCGGCTTTCCCGCGTCTACATCCCCGCCGGCCTCCAGCACATGACGGGCGCCCAGGCGCTCGTCTACGCCCGGTCACGCCACAGCGGCCAGGGCGACTTCGACCGCGGCGCCCGCCAGCAGCGGGTGCTGACCTCGCTTCGCGCGCAGGCCGACATCGGCAACCTCGTCCCCCGGATCCCGGAGCTCGCGGAAGCGCTCAAGGCGACCGTCCGGACCGACATCCCGCAGGAGGAGCTCGCCAAGCTCGCCGGGTTGGCCGGCAGCGTCAACACGAAGGACATCCGGTCGTACGTCTTCACCCCGGATCGCTACCAGACGGAGCACGTCCAGAGCTCGCGGGGCTACATCATCGTGCCGAAGGTCGACGCGATCCGGACCGCGGTCGCGAATGCCTTCAAGGTCGACCCGCAGCTGGAGGATCGCCGCGAGGCGTTCAGCCAGGAGGGCGCGTCGGTCTGGGTGTTGAACGGCTCCGGCCGGCAGGGCCAGGCGAGCAACGTGGCGTCCTATCTCGAGTACTACGGCATCACCGCGTCGGCGCCCAACCAGAAGCCCGACGCGATCCCCACCGCGACGCGGATCGTCGTCTACAACGGCGCGGAAACCGAGCTGGCCACAACGGTCGAATTCCTCGAGGCGCTGTTCGAGACGACGGTCGTCCTGGAGGACGATCCGGCCGCGCGCGTCGACATCCTCATCACGACGGCGGAGTCGACCGCGGACCTTGTCCCGCCCGCCGCGCCTGTAGCCTCGGTCGCCGCGACGGCGGCCGGTTCAGGCGGGCTCGATCTCCGTGAGCCAGTGGCTGTACTCCGGCAGCCGGCCCCGGACGGCGTCGAAGTAGCGATCGCGGACGAGCCTCCCGATCGGTCCGACATCGCCGGACCCGACCGGCCGGTGGTCGACCTCGACGACCGGCGAGATCTGGACGCCGGTGCCGCATAGGAAGGCCTCGTCGGCGATGTAGAGCTCCGATCGGTCGATCGAGCGGAACTCGACCGGAATCCCCTCGTTCGTCAGCAGCTCGACGATCGCCAACCGGGTGACGCCTTCGAGGATGTCGTCCGTGACCGGCGGGGTCAGCGCGACACCATCCCGGACGACGAAGAGGTTCGCGGCCGACGCCTCATTGACGTGGCCGTCGGCGGTCAGAACGAGAGCCTCGTCGAAGCCGTTGAGCTCCGCCTCCGATTTCTGGAAGGCCATGTTGACGTAGCCGCCGACGATCTTGCCGCGCGCCGGCAGCGCCTCGTCGACGTTCCGCCGCCAGGACGAGCTCATCATCCGGACGCCCTTCTCGGTGTCGATGTAGTTCCCGAACGGGACCGTGATGATGTAGAGCTCGTTCTCGAGGTGATGGAGCCGGACGCCGATCGCCTTCGTCGACTTGTAGAACGACGGGCGGACGTAGACGTCCTCGCGAAAGCCGTTTCGGCGGATCGTCTCGACGATCAGCCCGGTCAGCTCGTCGACCGATGGGACGTTCTCCATCAGCAGGATCCGGCACGACTGGCGAAGCCGCTCGACGTGCTCGCGCAGCTTCAGGCCGTAGAGCTTGCCCTGCTCGGCGTTCCAGTAGGCGCGGATCCCCTCGAACGTCGCCGTTCCGTACATGAACGCGTGGGTCATGATGCTGACCTTCGCGTCACGCATCGCGACGAAGTCCCCCTCGAAGTAGCAGATGAGGCTCTCGAGGTCCTGCGCGGCAGACGCGGCCGTGGCCGGTGTCGTCGTTGATGCCGGTGCGCCCGCCGTGGGCGCCTGGGACGTCTTCTGGGTCAGCATGCGAACGGCGCTCCTGCGTGGATCGGCGGCGCCGGAACGCCGCGCTGAGGTCGTCGAACGGTCGGCCGGAGTATAGCAGCGGCCCTTAGCCCGCCCCACCGCCAGCCCATGTCCTGCCGCTTGAACGCCGAGCGTTCCTACGAGCGAACGAGACGCGCGTCGACCTCCGATCTGGGCACTTCCTCCGCCCTTTCGAACGCCTGGCGTTCCACGGAGCGAACGAGAGCCTCATCCTGCCCGTTCCTCCGCCCGTTTGAACGCGTGGCGTTCCTGGTGCATGCCGTGCGCCGAACCCCGCCGCTTGTCACGGCTGGCGTGACAACGGGCGGAGGAGCGGCCCGCCAAGCGGGTTCCGCGGCGGCTCGTTCGCCGCTTGTCACGGCTGGCGTGACAACGGGCGGAGGAGCGGCCCGCCAAGCGGGTTCCGCGGCGGCTCGTTCGCCGCTTGTCACGGCTGGCGTGACAACGGGCGTCGCGGGGCGCGCGGGCGTCGCGGGGCGTCGCTAGATGATCCCCATCAACGCCGCGATGACCACAGCGAGGTAGATGAGGTAGAAGAAACCGCCGATGAGCAAGCGGCGGCCGGTGAGCCGGCCGGCCCGCGCCATCGGGATGAAGATGAACGCGGACGAGATGAACGCGATCCCCGCCGAGGCGAAGGCGATTCGGCTTCCTTCCGAGAAATGCCAGGCGTCGGCAGCGAACAGCAGAGCGACCACGGTCGGGATCGTCGACTGGAAGACCATCGCCCCCGTGATGTTGCCCATCGCGAGCGTGTCCTTCCCCTGGCGGACCCAGATGACCGAGTTGAACTTCTCGGGCAGCTCGGTCGCGATCGGGGCGATGACGAGGGCGAGGAGCGCCTCGTCCAGGCCGAACGAGGTCGCGAGGTGCTCCACGGATCCGACGAAGAAGTAGGCTCCGATGATGATCAGCCCGAGGGCGGCGATCACCTGGACGTTGACGATCCGCAGGCGAGGCGCCGTCCCATCGACCCTCGTCCGGCCGAGATCGAACCTGTGGAACCGAAGAGGCGCCAGATCCTCGACGTCAACGTCCATATCCGCCTCGAAGTGGCCCTTCACGTACCAGGCGTAAATGCCGATGAGGACGACGGCCACGATCCACTTCAGCCAGGGCGGCTCCAGCGGCAGGAAGGCCGCGCCGATCGCGATCCCGTACGCGATCGCGAAGTACCGCATGTCATGGGCGAGGACGCCGGTGTCGACCTCCATCACGTCGCGGCGGGGACGATTCTTCGCGACGATGAGGACCGCGACTCCCGTGACGAACATCGCCAGCGTCGACAGCATGAACGGTGCGCCCAGGATCGCCCCGACGCCGACGCCGTGCGACGCCTCCGAGCCGCCGCCGAACAGGATCGCGATGATCGGGATCATCGTCTCGGGGAGCGCGGTGCCGACGGCCGCGAGGACCGAGCCGACCGCGCCCTCGGCGAGCTCCAGCTTGCGCCCGAACCACTCGATTCCGTTCGTGAACAGCTCGGCGCCGATCAGGATGATGATGAACGCGACGAACAGGATGAAGATGTCCATTCGGCTCAGGCGTCCAGGCCGCGCGCCAGGCCCACGCTCAGGGCGATGACGCCGAGGATCAGCAACGACACGACCGCCATCGTCCGTTCCCCTCGCCGGGTGAAGCCGATGAGCGCGGCGATGACCCGCGCCACGGGCGTCGCGATCACGGCAACGAGCCCGAGCCACATGAAACCCGCCGGGCGGCCGTTGACGAGGTCGTCGACGATGAGTTCGGGTTGGAACGGCGGCCCGCCGGCAAGCGGGGAGATCCCCCGCGCGAGCATCAGGACGACCCCGGCCGCGAGCAGCGCGACCGAGACGTACGTTCCGACCGTCAGGAGGCGAGCGATCGAGCGATCGAGGTCGGCCGGGTGGCCGTGACCGGGATCAGCGGTCAAGCGAGGGCTCGCTGGAGCATCTGCCACGAAGTGTAAAGCAGGATGACGACGAACAGGCCTCGCAGGATCCGGAGGTCGATCCGGTGGGCGATCCGCGATCCGAGGTTGGCCCCCAGGAAGACTCCGATCGCCGTCGGTGACGCGACATACGGGTCGATGCCGCCGCGGAACAGGTAGATGATCGCGCTCGACGAGGCGGTGATCCCCATCATCAGGTTGCTCGTCGCCGTCGCGATCCGGAGCGGCACCCCCATGATCACGTGCATGACGGGCACCTTGACGAGCCCTCCGCCGACCCCGAGCAGCGCAGACGTGATGCCTGCCCCGACGCTTCCGATCGCACCGAACCCCACTCGCCGCACCTGGTAGCCCGGCCCCGACAGCGTCCCGCCGAGTGGGCCCTCTGGCACGACGGCAAGGGCCGGCACGTCCGCCTCGGCGTCGCCGTCCCCCGTTGCATTGACGGTCTCGGCGACCGGGTCACGTCGGCGGGCCATCGTCAGCGCGACGTACACCAGGAGCGCAGCGAACAGCAGCTCGAGAACGACGTCGGGGAGGATGAACGCGACGAGCGCGCCGCCCAGCGCGCCGATCGCGGTGAAGAGCTCGAGCGTCATCCCGAGGCGGAGATTGGCGACGCGGCGCTCCAGGTACACCGCGGCAGAGGCGCCGCTCGTCATGATGACGCACACGAGGCTGACGCCGACGGCCGCGAGGAGCGGCAGGTTGAACACGAGCGTCAGGAGCGGAACGATGAGGACGCCGCCCCCGAGGCCAAGGAGCGACCCGAAGACACCGGCCGCGATCCCCCCGCCGATGAGGACAAGGCCGTCTAACATCGGGCGGATGGCTTCGCGGAGCGTCGTCGGGCCAATGGCCTCGCGGAGCTCAGCCTTGGACCTCCGAGAGCGGGTGCCAACTCGACGGGGAGGTTGCCGGCTCTCAGGCCTATGGGCGGAGGTGCTGCGGCGCGTACGGCAGGAGGGCCACGATGCGCGCTCGCTTCAGGGCGACCGCTAGCTCGCGCTGGTGGGCGGCGCAGGTGCCGGTCTTTCGGCGCGGCTCGATCTTCGCCCGCTCCGACAGGTAGCGGCGGAGACGGTTCACTTCCTTGTAGTCGATCTGGACGGTCTTGTCCGCGCAGAACGCGCAAACCTTTCGGCGTCGTCGATCCCGGTAGTAGTCGTCACGCTTCTTTGATCGGGCTGGCGGCATGTCGTGGTTCTCCTCGTGCGCGGGGCCGTGATGGCCGGCGGCGCGTCAGTGGTCGGTCGTGTCGGAAGTCAGAACGGCAGGTCGTCGAGCTCGGTGTCGTCCATCCCGCCGCCACCGCGCGGCGAACCACCCGAGCCACCCGAGCCGGGTGTCGAGGCGGGCGATCCACCGTCGGTCGGAGCGGCGAACTGGCCCTCGCCCTCATCGCGAACCCGCTTCTCCAGATTGACGACGCTGTCGGCGGTGACATCGAGCGAGGTCCGCTTCTGGCCGTCGCGTCCCTCGAACTCACGGGTCTTGAAGCGTCCCTCGACGAAGACCCGATTGCCCTTGCGGAGGTTCTCGGCGGCGCGCTCCGCGCGATCGCCCCAAACGCTGACCCGGAACCAGTCGGTCGCTTCGACCCACTCCCCGGTCTGCTGGTTCTTCGTGCTCTGGTTGACCGCGACGTTGAACTGGGTGACCGGCCGCCCGTTCGGCGTATACCGCATCTCCGGATCAGCGCCGAGGTTGCCGATGATCATGACCTTGCAGAGAGCCATCGTGTCCGCCTCAATCGATGGCGGCCGGAGCCGCCTCGCTCTCGGATTCGTCGATCCGTTCAGTGTCGTCGTAGTCCTCCAGCTCGTCCTCGACGGACGGCAGGTCGGTGTCATCCACGACATCCTCGTCAGTCCCATCGGCGCGGGCGGCCTTCGTCGGTCGCTCGACACGGGTCACGAGGTGACGGAGGACCTCCTCGGTGATCTGGAGGGCGCGCTCCAGCTCGGCGATGACCGCCGCAGGCGCCTCGAAGAGGATGATGTGGTACGAGCCCTCGCGAAACCGATCGATCTGGTAAGCGAGGCGGCGGCGGCCCCACGGGGCGACCTTGACGATCTGCCCGCCCCCGGTGCTCACCTGTCGAGTGGTGCGGTCGATGACCGCCTGGGCCTTGTCGTCCGCGACGTCGGGTCGCAGGATCAGCATGAGTTCGTATCGGCGCATGCGCCAGGACACTCCTTCCAATGGGATCTGCCCCGCTGACGGCGATCGCCGGCGCGGAGCCGAAAGGAAACGGCCCGGAGTTTAGCAGAGACCTCGGGCCGATGGCTCGCAGGAGTGCCCGCTCACCATTCCGTGGTGCACGACGCCTCCGATGTATCCTCTCGGCCGAGTACTCTGGTTTCTTCATCAACCTTAATCCAGACCCGGAGGCTCCTTGCCCGCCAGCACCATTCTTCTCCTCGAATCCGACCCGGCGTCCGGGGAGGTCATCAGCAGTGTCCTGACGAAGGTCGGCCATACCGTCACGACGATCGCCGACGCCGACGAGGCGTTCGCGCGGGTCGTCGAGCATCAGCTCGCGATCCTTGACGTCGTGACGGGCCCGAAGTCGGTCGTGGACATCTGCCGCGAGATCCGATCGACCCCAGCGCTCGCCCGGATCCCGGTCCTGTGCGTCGGCCAGTCGGACGACGTCGAAGACCGGATCCGGTTCCTCGAGGCCGGTGCCGACGACGTGATGGCCAAGCCCTTCGATGCCCGCGAGCTTGAGGCCCGGGTGGAGGCGCTCCTCCTCCGCTTCCAGCGCTCCAAGGACATGACCGTCCTTTCGGCCGATGGACTCACGGTCACCCAGCAGCGACGAACAGTTGCGGTCCACAGTCCGCGGGGCGGGGTCGGCACGACGACGATCGCGACGAACGTCGCCATGGCGATGGCGCGCCAGAAGCCCGATCGGGTGGTCCTGGTTGACCTCCACCTCCAGTTCGGCCAGGTCGCGACGCACCTCAATCTCCAGGTCAAGCAGTCGCTCGCCGACGTCGCCCGTGACGAATCCGCGATGCGGGAGCCAGAGCTGCTTCGGACCTACGCGATCAGGCATGACAGCGGGCTCCACGTCCTCGCCGCACCGGCCTCCCCGGAATTGGCGGAGCTCGTGACAGCGGAACATGTCGGACGCATCCTCACGACGCTCCTGGACTCGTACGATTGGGTCGTCATCGACGCCGGCTCGTGGCTCGACGAGCGGACGATGACGGTCTTCGAGCACGCCGATTCGGTCATCCTCGTGGTCTGCCCGGAGATCAGCGCGTTGAAGGCCCTCCACGGCCTGCTCGACTATCTCAACGAGGCGGGGTCGGTCGCGGCGAAGTCGACATTCGTCCTGAACAACCAGTTCAGCCGCGAGATCCTCACGCTCCGCGACGTCGAGAGTGCGCTCGGCACGCGGGTCGCCACGGAACTCCCATACGACCCATTCCTCTACCTCAAGTCGGTCAACGAGGGCGTCCCGATCGTCCTTGGGGCACCTCGCTCGCTGCCCGCGGAGCGCTTCGAGAAGCTCGCCGCTACGGCCTTCGGGACAGACGGCGCAGTCACGCTGGGCGCTGAGCCGCCGAAGCGTGCGAGTCGCTTCGGGGGCCTGATCCGCCGCTGACGCCCGATTACGTCCAGAGGACCACGTAGACCGCGGTCCAGAACGCGGCGTATGCGACGAGCGTGACCCGCTCGTGCCGTCGAATCCAGTACCGGAACAGACGGCCGGCGGCGATCGCGACGAGCAGAGGTGGTCCAATCCGGGTGAGCCGATTCAGGATGGAGCCGACGACCAATCCCGGAACGCCCCCACCAAGTTCCACCCATTCGGCGGTGTAGACCTTGAGCGGCGGACCGGCGCCGATCTGGGCGAATCCAACGATCCCGTCACGTGCCAGCTGGCTGCCGGCGTCCGCCAGCACGGCGCCATCGATGCCGGGCAACGCGAGCAGCAGCCCGTTCACGGCGTCCGGCGCCGTCGACGCGAGTGCCGCCAGCGCCAGGGTCCCGGCGACCGCGCCGGCGACAACGGCCGCGAACAGGCGCCCGGCCTGGCCCGGAGCCGCGAGAACGAGCAGGCAGAGACCGACATCAGGGACGATCGGCAGCACGATCGCCTCGGCCGCGGCCCAGAGCGCCATCAGAACGATGGCGGCCCGACGGGCCGCGAACGCTTCGAGGCGATCGAAGATGCTCGCCCCCTCCCCCATCAGCGCGCGACGTCCGCCAGTCGCAGCGCCCAGTAGACCAGCGGGACGACGAGCAGGAGCGAGTCGATCCGATCGAGGATCCCGCCGAAGCCCGGCAGCCACGTCGCCGCGTCCTTCACGCCGGCCTCGCGCTTGACCGCCGACTCGAGCAGGTCGCCCCAGAGCGAGCCGATCGCCACCAGGCCAACGACGACGAGCCACGACGTCCACGCGAAATAGGGACCGAGGAGGCCGGCGAAGGGCGCAAGACCGACGGCTGCGCCGATGAGGTTGCCGATCACACCCTCGCGGGTCTTGTTTGGAGACAGCCGCGGCGCGAGCGGCGTCCGCCCGAACCGCCGACCGACGATGAACGCGCCGATGTCGGAGCCCGCGCAGGCCACCGCGAGGGCGGCGAACAGGGTGATCCCGAATTCGCCGCGCTCGACGGCGAGCAGGACGGCGTGAACGAGGAGCACGGTGATGATCACGAGGCCGACTGCGGCGGAGCCGAGATCTCGCAAGGCCCGGCCGGTGTCCGCCCGGACGACGGGCCAGGCGATCCCGACGAGCACGAGGCCGCCGATGAGCCACTCGGCCGCAGCGGTCCCGCCAATCGCCACCGACGCGACGATCGCCACGTTCGCAACCTGGAGCGCGACCCGATGGTGGATCGGCAGGTCCATCAGATGGGACCACTCGAGGAGGGCAATCGCCCCGATGACCGCGATGAGGACCGCGATGCCGGGCGTGCCTGCCTGGACGGCGACGGCGAGCGTCAGCGCGAGCGCAGCGTAGCTCGCGGCCCTCAGGAGGGCCGTTCGTCCCGTGAGGCCCGGTCCGGGCCGAAGGCGGCGGAACAGGGCCCACGCGGTCGCGCCGGCGAGCCCGAGCACTGATCCGAGGACGAGGATCGCCGAGGCGCCCTGGATGGGCATCAGTCCAGCCGCCTGATCCCGACGACGATCCGCTCGGCGGCCGTCAGGATCGTTCCGACGAGGAGCAGCGGCCCGAACGGGCCCCATGCCTCTGGCCCTAGGACAAATACCGCGACGGCGAAGGCGGCGAGCAGGACCATCCGGCCCGGCTTCGACAGGATGCCGCGGTAGATCCGTTCACCGCCGGCGGCGCGAGCGGCGACCCCGACAAAGCTGGCGAAAACCGCGCCCGCCACGCCGAGCAGCACTGTCGTCCGTTCCGCGCCAGGCAGGAATGCGACCGGTGCAAGGAACGCGATATCGGCGAGCCGATCGCCAAGCTCGTTGTAGAGCTCGCCTCTCGGATGCATCCGACCAGTCCGCCGCGCCAGCGCACCATCGAGCAGGTTCAGGATGAGCCGCACGGCCGCGAGCACGGGAATACCGAGGAGCGCGACCGGAGCCATGGGAGAGAGGAGGAGCAACGCGCCGGCGACGAGCCCGACGGGGATCGCCGCCAGCGTCACCGCGTCCGGGCTGATGCCCGACCGCGCGAGTCGCTCGACGATGGGCTCCAGGCCGCGCGCGATGGCGCTCTTCGATCGGTAGAGGTCCACGGTCCCTCGACGATTGGTGCCGGAGCAGGGGTTCGAACCCTGACGCCCTTGCGGGCAGCGGATTTTAAGTCCGCCGCGTCTGCCTGTTCCGCCACTCCGGCCCGCCGCATCGTACCGGCCCGGGCGCTGCGATTCGACTCCGGGCGCCTCATACGGCGCGAGGCGAGATTTCATCCTCAGCTCGCGGACCACGCACGCGGCACCCTTGGGCGATGGGCACGATGAACGGTCCTGCCGCTCGATCCGATCTCGATCGTCTCGACGAGACACGCCGCGAGATCAAGGAGCTGGCCGACGGCCTGGAGCCGGCGCCACGGTCTCCGCCGAGGTAGCCCCGAGTACGTTGCAGCACTCGAGCACGAGGACCGCCTCGTGACCCGCATCTGGCGACGGCTTCGAGCGGACGGCACGACGGCTACCCGAACGCCGATCAAGGACTGACGTCGGCGCGCGCGGCCACGTTGAGGCCGGCAAGATGACCAAGGATTCGGGGGCGAAGTACCGCGGCCTGCTCGAGGCCGCCCCGGATGCGATGGTCGTGGTCAACCAGGCCGGCGAGATCGTCCTGCTCAACCTCCAGGCCGAGAAGCAGTTCGGCTACCGCCGCGACGAGCTCCTCGGCCAGCAGGTCACGAACATCATCCCGGAGGGCTTCGCCGAGCGGCTGATCGCCGACGACCTGCGCTCGGCCGAGGATGCCCTGGCCCAGCAGATCGGGACCGGCATCGAGCTCTCGGCCCGGCGCAAGGACGGCAGCGAGTTCCCGATCGAGATCATGCTCAGCCCGCTCGAGAGCGCCGAGGGCATCCTCGTCACGGCGGCCATCCGCGACATCAGCGTCCGCAAGGACGCCGACCAGCACCTGATCCAGATGGAGGGCCGCTACCGCGGCCTGCTCGAGGCCGCCCCGGATGCGATGGTCGTGGTCAACCAGGCCGGCGAGATCGTCCTGCTCAACCTCCAGGCCGAGAAGCAGTTCGGCTACCGCCGCGACGAGCTCCTCGGCCAGCAGGTCACGAACATCATCCCGGAGGGCTTCGCCGAGCGGCTGATCGCCGACGACCTGCGCTCGGCCGAGGATGCCCTGGCCCAGCAGATCGGGACCGGCATCGAGCTCTCGGCCCGGCGCAAGGACGGCAGCGAGTTCCCGATCGAGATCATGCTCAGCCCGCTCGAGAGCGCCGAGGGCATCCTCGTCACGGCGGCCATCCGCGACATCAGCGTCCGCAAGGACGCCGACCAGCACCTGATCCAGATGGAGGGCCGCTACCGCGGCCTGCTCGAGGCCGCCCCGGATGCGATGGTCGTGGTCAACCAGGCCGGCGAGATCGTCCTGCTCAACCTCCAGGCCGAGAAGCAGTTCGGCTACCGCCGCGACGAGCTCCTCGGCCAGCAGGTCACGAACATCATCCCGGAGGGCTTCGCCGAGCGGCTGATCGCCGACGACCTGCGCTCGGCCGAGGATGCCCTGGCCCAGCAGATCGGGACCGGCATCGAGCTCTCGGCCCGGCGCAAGGACGGCAGCGAGTTCCCGATCGAGATCATGCTCAGCCCGCTCGAGAGCGCCGAGGGCATCCTCGTCACGGCGGCCATCCGCGACATCAGCGTCCGCAAGGACGCCGAGAACCAGCTGCTCCAGGCCCAGAAGCTCGAGTCGATCGGGCGGCTTGCCGGCGGGATCGCCCACGACTTCAACAACATGCTCTTCGCGATCCACGGCTACGCCGAGCTCCTCGCCCAGGACCTCGTCTCGAGGGATCACGCTCGACTCGATCCATATCGTCTGCTGTTCAGCGTCAATGCGATCAGCCAGGCGGCGGAGCGCGCGACCGCACTGACGGCGCAGCTCCTCGCGTTCAGTCGCCAGCAAGTGGTCAACGCGACCGTGCTCGACCTCAACGCAGCGGTGACGACGATCGAACCGATGGTCAACCAGCTGATCGGCGAGAACGTCAAGCTGGTCCTGAAGCTCGATCCGGCGGCCGGACATGTCCGCGCGGATGCCGGCCAGATCGATCAGATCGTCGTCAACCTCGTCGTCAACGGTCGCGACGCCATGCCAACCGGGGGAACGGTGACGATCGAGACGAGCAACGTCGCCTTCGACACGTCGTACACGATCGAGCACTTCGACGTGAAGCCCGGACCGTACGTTCTCCTCGCCGTCACAGATACCGGGGTGGGGATGGACCGCACGACGCGCGAGCACATCTTCGAGCCATTCTTCACCACGAAGGACGTCGGCAAGGGCACCGGCCTCGGGCTGGCCACGACCTACGGGATCGTCCGCCAGGCAGGCGGCCACATCTGGGTCTACTCGGAGCCTGGGCGCGGCTCGGCATTCAAGCTCTACTTCCCCCGCGTCGATGCCCCCGTGGAGAGCCGGCCGCCTGTCGCAGCCGGCAACATGGTCGGGATGGGCCGGATCCTCGTCGTGGAGGACGAACCGGCGATCCGCGACATGACAACGCAGCTCCTTGAGCGAGCCGGATTCGAGGTGATCGCGGTCGCCGACGGGATCGAAGCTATCGCCGCCGCGCTGCGCGCCCCGCCGGTCGATGTGCTCATCACCGACGTCGTGATGCCGAACTTGTCAGGCATCGAGCTTGCCGAGCAGATGATGGACCGCTACCCGCTCCTCGGCGTGGTACTCCTCTCCGGCTACACCGCCGAGACGCTCGACCTCGAACGCGTGACCAGCCGCGGCGCGACCTTCGTGCCAAAGCCCATCACCTCGAACCAGCTGCTCCAGACGGTCCTCCAGGCCGCGGCCTCGCGTCGAGCGGCCGGCCACCGAAATTAGGCTCTTGCATCTGGACGAGTTGCCGTGCACCATGCGCGGGCGGCAATACCGAGTCGGGCCGCCCTCACGGGGGCGCATCATCTCGCCGGATGCCGCTTGTTCGGCGAGTTGTCAATGGCCGTCACCTCGGTATCGGATCCGCGACCCCGGCGCCTCCAGCGCATCCGGATCCTGCCGCGGCGCGTGGCGATCGTCGCGTTCACGGTCCTCGTCGTCGCTGCCCTGGCGATCCTCGCTGCGCTCGCCTTCGACCGGATCTATGCCGAGCGGGTGCTGCCGGGCGTCTCCGTCGCGGGAGTTGATGCGTCCGGCCTGACGCAGCAGGAGCTCGTCGCCCGCCTGGAGGCACTGCCGCTCGGCCCCAAGACCGTCGAGATCGTCTCTGACGGCCGCCGGGTGACGGTCGCCTCGAGTGAGCTTGGCCGGCGCGTGGACGTGGACGGCGCCGTGGCGGCGGCCCTGGCCGCGGGGCGCGCCACCGGCCCGCTCGGCGATGTACCCGAGCGGATCGGGATGTGGCGCGACGGGCGCGCGGTTGACCTGCGGATTTCGGTCGACAAAGACGCTCTGACCGCCTGGGTCGCTGGGCGCGCCAGGGCGCTGCGCGTGACGCCCAGGAATGCCCAGATCGTCGCGGGCGCCGACGGCTGGGTCGCGACAACGCCGCGTGACGCCAAGTTTCTTGACGAGACCGTCGCCGTCGGAGCGATCGAGACCGCAATCCTGAGCGGGACGGACGCGGCTGCGCGCGTCGAGCTGCCGATGACGGTTGTCCCGCCTGACGTCGACCGGATGGATGCAGTGTTGGCGATCGCCGCGGCGGAGCGGATCGCCAAGCCGCTCACGGTCAACTTCAGGGACGACGCGTCGTGGACGATCCCCGCGGCGACGTTGCGCGCCGCAATCCGGTTCGAGGCTGGTGACGAGCGGCCAGTTCCGGTGGTCGACCCTGCCGCCCTGACGGCAACCCTGGCCGGGATTGCGAAGGAAATTGCGGATGACATCGCCCGCCCGGCGAACGAGACACTCATTCTCAAATCGAAGAGCGGCAAAGCGTTCGGCTTCGTGCCCGGCAAGAACGGCCGGACCGTTGACATCGCCGGCACGGCCGGCCAGATCGCCGACGTCCTGGCGGCCCGCGCCGCAGGTTCCATCTCGTCGTCCGCGCCCGCGCCGGTCGTCATCGGCGTGCTCCCGCCGGAACTCAGCGCCGAAGAGGCCGCGGCGACCACCCACCAGGTCACGCTCGTTGGGGCGTGGACGACGAGGTTCACGTCAAGCGAGCGCAACGGCTTCGGGAACAACATCAGGATCCCCGCGACCCTGATCAACGGGACCGTGATCGCCCCGGGCCAGGTGTTCGACTTCTGGCAGGCCGTCGGTCCGGTGACCTTCGGCCGCGGGTTCCGGATGGGCGGGATCATCGAAGGCGGCCGGACGAACCCGACCGGCGCGATCGGCGGCGGGATCTGCTCGGCCTCGACGACGATGTTCAACGCGGCCATCCGTGCGGGCTATCAGGTCCTGGAGCGCGATCAGCACGCCTACTACATCCCGCGCTACCCGCTTGGGCTCGACGCCACCGTCTCGAAGTTCGGTGGGCGGATCAGCCAGAACATGCGGTTCCGCAATGACACCGCGAACGCCCTCTACATCCGGGGCCTGTCAGGCTCGGGCTGGGTGCGCTTCGAGATCTACTCGGTGCCGAACGGCCGGACGGTGACGTTCAGCAAGCCGGCCGTGAGCAACCTCCGCAAGGCAGGCGACCAGACCGTCCACACGTCCGCGATGAAGCGTGGCAAGTCGGAGCGCGTCGAGGTCCCGGCCAACGGCATGGACGTGGTCGTGATCCGGACCGTTCGCAACGCGAACGGAGGCGTCGTCCACAGCGACCGCTTCGTGAGCCGCTACATCCGGGTCAACGGGCTGCTCCTCGTCGGAACCAGCTGAGCGACGGAACGACCTCTCTTCGAACGAAAGCCCGCCGATCGCTCGGCGGGCTGTTTCGTGCTCAAAGAGTGGAGGCGACGACCGGATTCGAACCGGTGAATAGAGGTTTTGCAGACCTCCGTGTTGAACCACTTCACCACGTCGCCAGCACCGATGAGGTTACCCGAGGGTCGCCGCTACTGTCTCGTCAAGGATGACCTTGCCGAGGCGAGTGGCCAGCGCGTACGCGCGGAAACGCGTTGGCGAACAGGGCTCGCTCGGCGTCGCGGCTCCACCACAGCAAGATGCCCAAACTGGTGCTACCCGGGTCGATGGCTGCCCCTCGAGGATTCGAACCTCGGTTCACGGATCCAAAGTCCGCTGTCCTACCACTAGACGAAGGGGCAGTGGCAGCTTCCTCGAGAGCCTCCCCGGCACTTCCCGGGCAAAAAAATGGAGCGGAAGACGGGACTCGAACCCGCGACCCTCACCTTGGCAAGGTGATGCTCTACCAACTGAGCCACTTCCGCTCGAAACCCACGACCACCGACTGCGGTGGTGCCGAGAGCCAGAATCGAACTGGCGACACCGCGATTTTCAGTCGCGTGCTCTACCAACTGAGCTATCTCGGCCCGATGGCCAACCAGGCTTTGGTCACCCGCCGGCGAGTCGCAGGATATCACGGGCCCCGACGGCCCTTCAACGAATGGACGCCGTCAGGGGGCCTTGCGCGGGGTCAGTGGCCCGACGGTCCGGCCGGCAGCGGAATCCTCGATCAGAGCGGCCAGCCGCCTCGCCCTGGTCTCCGGCTTCTTCGCGCTGACGACCCAGTAGATCGCGCCCTGACGGTAGGACGCACCTCGCGATTCGAACCAGTTCCACGCGGCCTCGTTCGCCCGGAACTGCGCGTCCTCCGCCGCCTCGAGCGCCGCGGCGTAACGCTGCTCGTACGAGTAGACGGCCGACCGCTCCTCGGAGCGGGCCTCGAAGGCGGCGAGGCCGGCGGGCCGCATTCGGCCCTGCGCGGTCAGCTCCTTGACCTTGGCGATGTTGATGGCGCTCCAGTTGCTGCCCTTCCTCCGGGGCGTGAGTCGCTGCGTGAATCGCTCGGCGTCAACGGAGTAGCGGACGCCGTCGATCCAGCCGACACAGAGCGCCTCGTCGACGACTTCCGACCACGTCACGGTGGGGTGGCCCGCGGCCTTGCGATACTGGCCGATCCACAGCTCGCTGGCCGTTTCGTGGTTCGCGTCGAACCAGTCGCGCAGCGCTGCCGGGGTTTCGAAGTAGATCGGATCGGGCGGCGGCTTGGGGGCCAGCGTCAAACCCCTACTCGAGCGCAGCGAGCTGGGCGACCTCGGCGGGTTCGAGTGGCCGCTCCCCGGTCAGCTCGCGGAGCCGGTTGATCCGATCGACCGTCGCCGGATGGGTCGAGAAGAGTCCCTTCGAGCGCTCCTCGAACTTCTTGATCGGGTTCGTGAAGTACATGTGCTGGGTCGCCCGGTTGGCGACCTCGAGGACCTCCGAATCGGCCGAGATCTTGGCGAGAGCCCGCTCGAGGCCATGGGGGTTGCGGGTGAGCTGGACCGATGACGCATCCGCCAGGAACTCGCGCTGGCGGTTGACGGCGAGCTGCACGAACCGGGCGATGATCGGGGCAACGATCGCCAGGACGATCGCGACCACGAACAGGATCGCCTGGAGGCCGCCGCCACCTTCCCGGTTCCGACTACTACTGCGACCGCTGACGCCGCCCCAGAACGTCGCCCGCAGAAAGAAGTCGGCGAGCAGGGCGATCGAGCCGACGAGGACCCCGACGATCATCGCGAACCGGATGTCGAAATTCTGGACGTGCGACAGCTCGTGGCCCATGACACCCTGGAGCTCCTCGCGGTCCAGCTTCTCGAGGAGACCTGTCGTGATCGCGACCGAGGCGTGCTTCGGGTCGCGTCCGGTGGCGAAGGCGTTCGGTGCCGTGTCGTCGATGAGGTAGACCTTCGGCATCGGGACATTCGCCGCGATCGCCAGCTCCTGGATGACGTTCATCAACTGTGGCGCGCTGGTCTGATCGACCTCGCGCGCCCCGGACACCTTGAGGACCAGCGCGTCGCCGCGGAAGTACGACCCAAGGGCGATCCCACCGCTGACGAGGCTGGAGATGACGAGGGCGGCGATCGCCCCGGACAGCTCGCCGCTGAGCGCGAAGCCGATGCTGAAGCCCAGCACGGCGAAGAGGGCGACGACGATCAGCGCAAGGAAGAGCGACTTGCGCTTGTTCGCGGAGATCTGCTTGTAGAAGGTTTCGGCCACGTGGACCTCGGCGGCGGTACCGCGTCGAGCGTCAGTTCAGGGACAGGTCCACGTTCGGAACGTTCGCCGCCTCGGGCTCGGCATCAAAGAACTCGCGCTTCGAGAAGCCGAACGGGCCGGCGATCAGGACGTTCGGAAACGTCGCGATCGAGGTGTTGTAGTCGAGGACCGTTGCGTTGTAGTGCTGACGCGAGAAGGAGATCTGGTTCTCGGTCGTCGTCAGCTGCTCCTGGAGCTCGAGCACGTTCGTGCTCGCCTTGAGATCCGGATAGTTCTCCACGACGGCGAAAAGCGATCGGAGGGTACCCGTCAATGCGTTCTCCGCCTGGGCCTGGGCAGCTGGCCCCTGGGCGCCGGCAGAGACGGCCGCGGCGCGGGCGTTCGTTACGTCGGTGAGGACCTGCTGCTCGAAGCCCATGTAGCCCTTGACGGCGTTCACGAGATTCGGAATGAGGTCGTGTCGCCGCTTCAGCTGGACTTCGATCTGGGCGAATGCCTCGTCGATCCGGAGCCGTCGCTGGATCAGGCCGTTGTAGATCCCGATGACGAAGACGACGAGCAGGACGATGATCGCGATGACGACGATCAGTCCGAGGTTTTCCATGCGCACCTCCGATGGCCGGCCGATGGCAACGCCCCGCCGATCCTCGGCCTGAGTCTAGCAGGCGGGCTGTCACGGGCCTGAAGAGTCGAACCGTCGCGGCGGGGCGGCCGCCCGAGCACGAGCCGTGGTGGGCGGTACTGGACTCGAACCAGTGACTTCCTCGGTGTAAGCGAGGCGCTCTAACCAACTGAGCTAACCGCCCGGACGGATGCTACCTGAGCAGGCCACGGTGACGCGTTCGTAACACCACGGCGACGTGGCCGTGAAAGGATGCGCCGACGATGGCGGTACCCATCCCGCCCAGGAGCCATCCGATGAACCATCCAGCCACATCCCGACGGCGCGCGCCGCTCGTCGCCGCCCTGGCGGCCGGCGCCGCGATGCTGGCCGCCGCCTGCTCCGTCGCATCTCCATCGTCGCCAGCCAGTGATCCTGCGCCCACCGTGAGCGCGGGCCCGGTGTCCGCCCCACCGACGTCGCCCTCACCGACCTCGGCGCCGCCCTCCCCGACGGCCCCGCCGTCGCCATCCAACCCGCTGCCCGCCGGCTGGCAGTCGTGCGCGAACGCCCACCTCGGGTTCGAGATCGCCTACCCCGCCGCCTGGCACACGGCGGAACTGAACGAGCAGCAGGTCTGCCAGCAGTTCCACCCCACGGCATTCACGGTTCCCGTGGACAGCGAATATCCATTGACCGCCCTCAACGCCGTGCAGACGCCGGAGCCCTTCAGTGCGGAACGCTCGGGCACGGGCGACCCGATGTTCGTCCGCACGCTGCTGCGTGAGCCAGTCACCATCGGTGGACGTCAGGCCGTGCGATTCGAAGAGTCCGACACCGGTGAGGGGATCAACCCAAAGGACACGATGAGGTACGGCTACGTCATCGACCATGACGGCACCGAGTTCCTCGTCTACACGATCGCGGCTCCTGGCGTCAGTGCCGGCGACTACGCCGACTGGAAGGCAGTCGTCGACCAGGCCGTTGAGACATTGCGCTTCCCCTGACCGACACGAACGACGGGTCTAGCCCCCGAGAGGGTTCAGCAGGTTTGCCCGGCCCCGGAAGGCGAACAGCAGGAGGTCGGTCATGGCGAAGTTCGGCTTGTTGGGGCCGATGGTGGGTTTGAACGTCGTGTCACGAACGATCGAGAACTTGCTGCCCTCCATGGCGCGGTGGAACGTCTCCGCCACGATGCGGGCGCCGACGCCGTTGAGCTTGCCGCCGTTGAGCTCCGCCTCGCGCAGGATGTAGAACCACAACGGCGTTTTCGCCAGCGCGGCGGTTCGCTGCTCCTGACTGAGGCCGGCGAGGTTGGCGCCGTTCAAGCCATCCCGGATCTGCGCGTTCGTGAGCGTGGTCAGGGTGACGCCCTTGTTCTTCAGGAAGGTCGCCATCTGCTGGCCGGTGGCCAGAGTGACCATATTCGCCCTTGTCAGGTTGCGGAAGGCGAGGTTCTTCCTCGCGCCCGGGTCCGGCACCCGAAGCTGCCGCAGTGGGCTGACCAGCTTCGTGTCGATGCGCATCGCCTTGTTGAACTCGCCGGCCGGCACGACCAGGTCGGCTCGGTCGAACTTGAACAGACGGCGGAAGTCGGCGATCCAGATGTTCGGCAGTCGCGTCCCACCACCCAAGTCGCCGTTCAACCCTGAGAAGTCGAACAGCTGATCAATCGTTGCGTCGGGGAAGTTCACGTTCCAGCTGTACTCGGCCCGAATCATGCTGTGGCCGAGCCGGTAGGCCGCCACCGAAAACTCGACGGGCATCGTCGGGAGGGCCATCGGGCTCGCCCCCACCTCGAATGCCTTGCGACCGTTGTTGAAGACGTCATCGACCACAGCCGCCTGGCAGATCCGCGGGAGGAAGTCGTGCCGGATCATCCACTGGTAGTGCTTGGTCACGATCCTCCGCGCCCGGATGAAACGCTCCGCCGGCGGGACCGTGACGGGAAGCCTGTCGACGACACGGTTGTGGAACCGGATCATGGCCAGATGGACCTGGGCGACCGCAAGATTCTCGTCGTTGCGCGGGTCCGGGATCAGCGCCTCCCGTTTCTGCTTGAGCGTTCCCGTGCCCCGCCGCGGCAGGTCGAATCCCTGCGACGGCGGCCCTCCGTCGGCGGCGCCCACCTTGAGGTGCAGTCCGTCGCTGTAGAACTTTGCCGACCCCGGATCCTGTGGCCCGGCACCGTACAGCGAGTCCAGATCGAGGCTCGGCGAGCGGTTCTGCTCCAGCTCCGCCGGTGAGATGTCGACGCCCTCCATCAGGGCGCTCTTGTCGAAGGTGAGGTCGTGGTCGATGAACTGGCCCAGGTAGGTGAAGCCGGCCGGCATCTGGCCGGCCGTGAGGTTGTCGACGGTCATCGCCTGCGAGATCTTCGTGCGGTTCGCCTCGCCCAGCTGCTTCCCCGTGCCCTTCGGCCCCATGCGGGAGAAACGGAACGGCGGCACCGCTGCTACGTCCGCCGCGATGGCGAGCGTCCTGCCACCCAGAGCCTCCCCGAGCAACCCCTCGCCTAGCACGAAATAGCTTTCCGAACCATGACGGATCACGACGTCCCCCTTTCGTGACGTGTCACGCAGCGTGTCGCTCGTGGCCCTCGGGAACCCTCAGAATCTCACCCAACGGAGCGACCCGCGAACAGCGGATTGACCATCCCACCCCGCCTGACCAGTGTCAACGGCGCTGACGGGCTCCAACCAGGGCATGAAACGACCCCGGCGGGATGCTCGTCCGGGGTCGTGAGTCGCTCGTGATGGTGCCCAGGCCGGGACTTGAACCCGGATGAGTTGCCTCATACGCCCCTCAAACGTACGCGTATACCAATTCCGCCACCTGGGCAGGTGTGCTCGCGTCAACGGGTTCAGTGGTGAGGTGGTACCGAGGAAGGGACTTGAACCCATACGCCCTTGCGGGCACTAGCTCCTGAAGCTAGCGCGTCTGCCAATTTCGCCACCTCGGCGTCGACCCGTAGCGATCGGATTGCACGTGCTCACCGGTCGTTCGCGAGGCGCCATGTTAGCACGTCCCAGAAACGATCCGAGGGGTCGCCGACGGGCTGGACGAAGACCTCCTGAACGGCTTTTCGGGCCACGACGACCTCGTCGGCGAAGGCGAGGGGAAGGACATACTGCCCGGTCGCCAGCTGCGTCTGGAGGGCCGTGTAGGCGGCTTTCCGGGCCACGGCGTCGCCGGGTTTCCGGGCGGCCGACAGCAGCCCGTCGAGGGTCGGATCCTGCAGCCCGATGAGGTTCAGGCCGCCGGTCCGGGTCTGGCTCGACGCAAGCAACGGATAAAGATCGGGGTCGAGCCCGATCGAGATATCGAGGACCGCAGCCGTGAACTTGCCCTCTCGGAGACGCTCGGTCAACGAGCTGCCGGGATCGAGCTCGACCAGTTCAACCGTGAAGCCGAGCGCCTGCCAGTCGGCGGCGATCTCCTCGGCGACCGCGTGGAGCGTCGGGTTCATCTCGGCGGAAGGGGCGACCAGCTCGATCGCGTAGGGATCCTTCGCGTTCGCCGGCCGCCACCGTTCGTCGACCTTCGCCCAGCCGGCCTTCGTGAGGGCCGCCGCGGCGGCTGCCACGTCATGAGGCACCGGCACGCTGGCGGCCGGATCGTACGCCCACGAGGTCGGTGGAATCGGTGAGTTCGCCTGGGCCGCCAGCCCGCCGAACGCGCTGTCGATGATCGCCGGCCGGTCGACCGCCGCGAGGAGTGCCCTGCGGACCGCCGGGTCGCGGAGCTCGGGGTGATTGAGGCGAAGGTTGAGCAGGACTGTCGTGAGCGTCGTCCCCGGCGAGCCGAGGACCCGTGCGCCGTCGACGGCTCGCACGAGATCGGCGGCCTGGCTCGACAACAGGCCCGATGCCGCGTCGACTTCGCCTGCCTCGAATGCCCGCGTCAGGGCAGCGGCATCGTCGAAGTAGTGGAACTCGAGTCGCGACAACCGCGGCTCGGCGATCGACGGCCGCTTCGTCGGGCGTGCGGTCGCGAGGGCGTCCGTCGGCGCACCGGGAGAAGCGCCCGGCTGAGACCCGTCGGTGACGGGCGGGAGCACCTTGGCGGCCGGCTCCAGGACGGCGTGGCCGTCATCGAGCTCGAGCAGGACGAACGACGCCGAGCCAACCGGCGCCTCGCCGAACGGGTGGTCGGCAAGGTCCGGGATCGGCACGCCCTCGAGGAGATGGGCGGGCGCGATCGGCTGGGTCGCCAATTGGAGAAAGCCGCCGAGGGGCGTCGTCAGGTCGAATTTGACGGTCCGCGCGTCGACGGCAGTCGCGGTGACCTCCCGCCAGGATCCCGCGCCAGGACCCGTGTAGGTCGGATCGCGGAGCACGTCGATCGTGAACACGACGTCTCGCGCCGTCAGGGGCTCGCCGTCGTGCCAGCGCGTGTCCGGCCGCAGGTTGAACGTCCATGCCTTCCCCGTCTCGTCGGACGTCCAGCGGCTCGCCAGGTCCGGAATGAGCATGCCGTCGGGACCGAGCTTCACGAGGCCCGAGAACGTCAACGCGACGAGATCCCGGTCGACCTGCGTGTGGGCCGCCAGCGGGTTGACCGACACCGGTCGTCCGATCGTCCCCTCGCGGTATGGCACCACCGGGTCGAGGCTCGGGGCGGCCGAAGGCGTGGCCGATGACGGGACGAGCGCCGGCACGCCGATCGCCAACGCGATCACGGCGAGCACGACGACGAGGCCGCCGATGACGGCATGGTCGACGCGGTTCATGGATTTCGCCACCGCGGGTCGGGTTGTCGACCCGCCGCGGACCGGTTCGGGGCTCAGATGACCGGTGCGAAGGTGAAGGCGGCGAGTGAGAACAGCACGAACAGGACGAGCAGGATGATCGTGAACTGCCACAGGCGTCGCTCGACGCCGCGCCGGCTTCGGTACACGGCGGAGTCGCCGCCGAACGTGCCGGACAGACCGGTGCCCCGCGCCTGCAGCAGGATTGCTGCGATCAGGGCGATGCTGACGATGATCTGGCCGATCGCCAGAAACGGATCCACGCGGAAGGACCTCCAGACGGTTCGGCGGTGGATCGTATCACGCTACGGCCGGCCCCCGGGAAGAGGACGGGGCGACCGTTCCAGCGAGCGTCACCGGGTCGAGAAGCGAGCGGCCGGTCATCCCGTCCCAGCGTGGCAGGGCCGCCAGCTCGAGGATCGTCGGGGCGACGTCGGCAAGGACGCCGTCGTGGAGTCGGCGGCCCTGCACCGCGCGCCCGATCGCGACGATCGGGACCGGGTTGAGGGAGTGGGCGGTCACCGGCCGGCCCTCCGCGTCGCGCATCTCCTCCGCGTTGCCGTGGTCCGCGGTGATGATCAGGAGGGAGCCCGGACCCGCCGGATCAAGCGCCTCGAACCGGCCGACCGCGTCGACGATCCGGGCCAGGCAGCCGTCGATCGTCACGAGTCCGGCGACGGTCGCCTCCCAGACCCCCGTGTGGCCGACCATGTCCGGGTTCGCGAAGTTGGCGACGATGAAGTCGTACGTGCCCGATTCGATCGATCGAACGAGCGCGTCCGCGACGCCGCCGGCGCTCATCGCCGGGGCAAGATCGTATGTCGCAACCTTCAAGCTCGGGATGAGCTCACGGTCCTCGCCCGGCAGCGGAGCCTCCCGGCCGCCATTGAAGAAGTACGTGACATGGGCGTACTTCTCGGTCTCGGCGACGTGGAACTGGCGCCAGCCCGCATCCGAGACAGCGTGGGCGACCGATCGGACCTCCTCGGGCGGGAAGGCCACCGAAACGGCCAGGCTCGCCTCGTACTCGGTCATCGTGACGACGAACAGATCGCGCGGCCTGGGGCCCAGGCGATCGCGATCAAAGCCTGTGAACTCGACGTCGACGAGGGCGTGGGTCAGCTGGCGCGCGCGATCGGCCCGGAAGTTCGCGACGATGATCGGGTCGCCGTCGCGAACGCCATCGACCCCGTCGATGACCGTCGGCAGGACGAATTCGTCGTTCTCGCCCCGAGCGTACGCTCGCTCGATCGCCTCGACGGCCGACCCTGCCCGCTCCCCCGCCCCCTGGATGATCGCCTCGTAGCCGAGCGCGGTTCGGTCCCACCGCTTGTCGCGGTCCATCGCGTAATAGCGGCCTCCAATCGTCGCGATCCGGGCGTCCGGGTGGACCGCGGCCAGGCGCCCCTCGAGGTCCTCGATGAAGCCGATCGCCGAACGCGGCGGCGTGTCACGGCCGTCGAGCAGCGCGTGCAGGCGGACGGACGCGACTCCCCGTTGGGCCGCCAACTCAGTCAGCGCGACGACATGCCGGTCGTTGGCATGGACGCCGCCGGGCCCGACGAGGCTGACGACGTGGAGACGGCCGCTCGCCTGGACAGCGCGATCGCAGGCGGCGACGAGAGCCGGTCGCTCGAAGAACGAGCGGTCCGCGATCGCGGCATCGATCCGAGGTAGATCCTGGAGGACCGGGCGACCCGCGCCGAGATTCAGGTGGCCGACCTCCGAGTTGCCCATCTGGCCGGGTGGGAGTCCGACCGCGTCCTCCGAGGCCCGGAGTCTCGCGTGAGGCCAGCGGTCGAGCAGGCCGCGCCAGACCGGCATCGGTGCGGCGGCGATCGCATCGGCGGCCGGGTCGCGTCCGATGCCGAAGCCGTCCAGGATCACGAGGACGATCGGCCGGGGTCGGGCCGGCGTCCCTCCCGCGCGCGACGACGCGTCGGTCACGGAGCGTCGATCACGACACGCGGGTCTCGGACTGTCGGGCGTCGGCGGTCACGCCGGCGCGGGCAACGATCCCTGCCATCTCGTCGGGCTTGAGCGAGGCGCCGCCGACAAGGGCGCCGTCGATCGACGGTTCGGCGAGGAATTCGGCGATGTTGGCCGCGGTCACACTGCCGCCGTACAGCACCGGCAGGTCGTCGGCGGCCGCCGCTCCCCAGCCGGCCGATTGGACGGCGCCTCGAATCGCTGCCGCCATGGCCGCGGCATCGGCGCCGCGGGCGTTCCTGCCCGTCCCGATCGCCCAGACCGGCTCGTAGGCGATGACCAGGCCGGCGTCGCGCAGGGCACCGGGATCGTGGCCGTCGAGCGCTCCCGCAAGCTGTGTCGCGACGACCGGCTCGGCGTCGCCGGACTCGCGCTCGGCGAGTTGCTCCCCGACGCAGAGGATCGGTCGCAGCCCGGCATCGACCGCTCGCCGGAGCTTGCCGTTGATCTGGGCGTCGGTCTCGCCGTGGTCACGACGGCGCTCGCTGTGACCGACGATCACCCAGCTCGCGAGCCCGACCAGCATCGCCGCGCTGATATCGCCCGTGTACGCGCCGGCAACCTCGTGATGGACGTCCTGGGCACCGACCGCGACTCCTTCGCCCGCCCCCTCGAGCGCGTCGCGGACCGCGGCGAGGCTCACGAACGGCGGGCAGATGACCCGGACGACACCCGGCGCGCGCGTCCGTGCAGCGATCGTCAGGGCGAGCTCGGCGGCATCTGCAGGCGTCGTGTTCATCTTCCAGTTGGCGGCGACGATCACGGGACGCATCGTTCGAATCATGCCAGAGCGCGGTGCGGTCCGGTCCGCGATGTCCGGCGTCCGCGCGTCCCCGCTCGTTGCCGCCGTCCGACGCCCTCATCCGGGTGCAGAGCCAGACGCTCAATGCGTTCGAGAGCGCGCTGGACGGCGGAGCGGTGGAGGCCGAGCCGCTCGGCCAGCTCGGCGAGCGTCGCTTCCGGGGTCTCTCTCCGAGCATCGGCGACGAGGCGGACGACGTACGGCTGATCGGCGAGACGGCCGTCGTCGTCCAGTTCGCCGATCGCGGCGATCTGCCGGCCGGCCGCACCGACGGAGCGCTGGAGGTTCGCCGACTCCGCGTTGAGGACGCGGTTCAGGTCGCCCCGCAGCGCGCGCGAAACCTGGCGCGCCTCGAGCTCGAGCAGAGCCCCTCCGGCGCCGATCCGCCGGAGGAACAGGCCGACCGTGTCACTGCTCTTCCAGGTGACGACTCCCCGGCCCCGCCGGACCCGCCAGGACGCCGTGAGTTCCACCTCGCCCAGTCGCTCGGCCAGTGTCGGTGCCTCGTCCGGTTCGACGACGAATTCCAGGTGGGTCCTGCCATTCGCGAGGCTGAGCGAGCCGCGGGCGAGGAACAGGCCGCGCAGGTACGCCATCCGGCAATGCTCGGCAGCCGACGGCCAATCGAACTCGACAACGGGATCGTCCGAGCCGTCCGCTGACGGGCGGCCGGCGGTGATGCGACCCGGGGCACGACCGCGGCCGGGGCCGCGGCTCAGCCGGATCACGAGTCGTGCGACCGGTCCCTCGCGGTTGGGCGCCGACGTCCCGAGTCCCGCCGCCTCTGCGCGTCGATCGCAGGGCCGCGAGGGGTCGATCGCCGCCAGCTCGGCCCGGAGGGCGCTGACCAGGTCGCGTTCGGAGCGGCTCACGTCAGGCGGTCCGAGCGACGCCCGATCGCCGCCGCAACCCGCCCTCTCGCTCGTACAGCCGCAGGAGCGCCGCCGCCAGGCGGGCCGGATCGTGGTGGTGGCCGTCGTCCGGATTGACGACGTCGTCGAGGATCAAGCGCGGCGGCGCTGCCATCGATGGCGGCCAGCGGAGGCGGACAGGCTCTGCCGGGTAGTCGTCGGGAACGCGCGCACCGAACTGGTTGTTGGCGAGGACCGCGTCGACGATGCCGCTGCCGACATGTCCGACGAGCGCCTCGACGTGTGCCGCGAGGTCGTAGCCGGTCGTCTCGCCCTGCTGGGTCGCGACGTTGCAGATGTACACCCTGACGGCGCCGGAAGCGCCGATCGCATCGCGAATCTCGGGGAGCAGCAGGCTGGGAAGCAGGCTCGTGAAGAGGCTACCGGGGCCCAGGACGATGAGTTCGGCCTCGGCGATCGCCGCCAGCGCATCCTCGGAGGCGCGGACGTCATCCGGCGTCACCCAGGCGCGAACGATCGCCGATGCGCCCGCGATCCGCGACTGGCCGTCGATGACGGTGCCATCGGTCAGCTCGGCGTGGAGCGTCAAGGGCGTCGCGGTCGCCGGCAGCACCTGGCCGCGTACTGCGAGCACCCGGTTCATCTGGCGGACACCCTCCTCGAAGTCGCCGCCCTCGACCGCGGTCATCGCCGCGATCAGGAGGTTGCCCACGGCGTGCCCGCCGAGCCAGCCGCCGGCTTCCGGCGCCGGATCGGAGGCCCGGCCGGGGAATCGGTACTGGAGCAACTCGTTCATGAGCGGCTCGGCGTCGGCCAGCGCGGCGATGCAGCGCCGGATGTCGCCGACCGGCGGGATGCCGAGCTCCTCCCGGAGCACGCCGGACGAGCCCCCGTCGTCGGCGACGGCCACGACCGCGGTGAGGTTGCTCGTGTGCTCCTTCAGGCCGCGGAGGAGTGTCGAGAGGCCGGTCCCGCCGCCGATCGCGACGATCCGCGGACCGCGGGCAAGGAACCGCTTCTGGTAGATCAGCTCGACGAGTGGCCCGTCCTCTGCCGTGCGGAACGGGTCGGTCAGCGCCTTGGCTGCGCGGTACGACCCGATCGCCACGAGAGCGAGCCCGACCAGTCCGAGGGCCACGCCGCGAAGGGCAAGTGGCAGGAACTGGAGGGTGACCACGTCCAGCAGGACCTGGGCGGCTCCACCCGGCTGAAGATCGCGCGTCGCCTGGCGGATCAGGTGCGCCACACCGAGCGCGAGCAGGAGGAGCCCGATGAAGACGACGACCAGCCAGCGCTTGACACCGATCCCCGGCGTCAGCCACCGACGCAGGTTGTGGCCGCCCAACGGGATCATCGGTCAGGCCCGCTCGAGCTCGCGATGGAAGACCGCAACGGAGCCGACGTCCTCCTCGCGCAACCACCGGGCGAGCTCTTCGGCAAGCGCGATCGAGCGGTGGTAGCCCCCGGTGCAGCCGAGAGCGATCGTCAGCCTCGTCTTGCCCTCGCTCACGTAGGCGGGGACCGCAAACGTGAGGAACTCGCGCAGGTATCGCAGGAATTCCGCGGCGACCGGCTGGCCCAGGACGTAGTCGCGGACCGCCTCCGTCAACCCGGAGAGCTGGCGCAACCCCTCGACGTAGTACGGGTTCTGCATGAACCGGACGTCGAAGACGAGGTCTGCCTCGAGCGGGACGCCGTACTTGAAGCCGAAGCTGATCAGCTGGATCGCAAGCCGGTCCGGGTCGGCCGCGTCGCCGAGCCGGGCGAAGATCTTCTCGCGCAACTCGCGCAGCGACAGGTCCGACGTGTCGATCACGACGTCGGCCTCGGCACGGACGGGTTCGAGCATCCGGCGCTCCTCGACGATCGAGCTGGCGATCCCTCGCTGGTCGGCCAATGGATGCCGGTGGCGCGTCTCCGAGAAGCGGCGGATCAGCACCTCGTCGCGGGCCTCGAGGAAGAACACCTGCGGCCGGATCCCGCGTCCCTCGAGCGCACCACGCATCGCTCCGAGCGCAACCGGTGCATTGCCGGCGCGGACGTCCATGACGATCGCGACCTTGCTGAATCGCTCGCGGTCATCCGAGACGAGTTCGGCAAGGTCTGGCAGGAGCTCGCCGGGGAGGTTGTCGACGACGGTGTAGCCGAGGTCCTCGAAGAGCTTCGCGGCCGCGGTCTTCCCGCCGCCGGACAGGCCCGTCACGATCGCGACGTGCTGGTCGGGCGCGGGCTCCGGCGCCGGATCAACGTCGGGTGACCGTCGGGCGGTGGCCATACGGTTCAGTCTAAGCCCGCGTCTCTGCTCGGGCAGTCGTGCACGCAGGTCGCCGGCTCAGCGACCGGAGCGGCGGATCGCAAATACCGTGACCTCGAACAGGATGTACATCGTCCCGCCGAGAATGATCGGACTGACGACGTCGCCGCCCGGGGTCGCCAGGGCCGCGAACACGGCAATCGCCAGGATGACGACGCGCCTGGACGCGGCGAGCCGCGCCGAGGTTGCGATCCCCACCCTCGAGAGCGCATAGAGCACGATCGGAAATTCCAGGATCAGGCCGAACACAAGAAACATCGTGGTCACGAAGTCGAAATACGGCGCGGCCGCGAGATTGGCGACGAGGACGTCGTTGGTGAAGTTCAGCAGGAACGCGATCGCGAATGGCAGGACCAACCAGGCGATCCCGACGCCGAGCGCGAAGAAGAAGAGCGCGAGCGGAATCCACGGTCGCATCGTCCGCCGTTCGCTGATGGTCAGGCCGGGCGCGATGAACGCCCACAGCTGATAGAGCAGGACAGGCATCGCGAGGATGATCCCGACCACGACCGAGATTCGGAGGGTGATCGCGAATGCTCCGCCGGGATCGAGAACCTGGAGGACCTGTTTGTCGGCTGGCAGCGGGGAAACCAGGATGCGCTGGATTGCCGGACTGAAGTAGAAGCCGACGGCGCTGCCGACCGCGACGGCGAGGATCGATCGCACGAGGCGCGTCCTGAGCTCGCTGAGGTGGTCGACGAGCGACATCACCTTCTCGGTCTCGGGCGCGCCCGTCCCGGGTCCGGGGCTCGATGGGACCTGTTCGGGTGGGGTCGGCAGGCGCTCGGGGACGCCGCCCTCGCGCAGGGCGTCGACGTCAGTCATGGCGGGCAGTCGCCCTCGCGCCTAGCGATTCGACTCGGTCGTCGCCTCGCTGGGCGGGGTCTGAGGCGGCGCCGGCTGGGGGGCGGCGGCCGGCGGGATCGGCGCCGCGTCAATCTTCGTCGCGTCCTGCACGTCGGAGGACGCCTTGCGGAACTCGCGGATGCTCTTGCCGAGCGCCGAGCCCACGTCGGGCAGCTTGCCCGGACCGATCACGAGCAGCGCGATGACGAGGATGACGATCAGCTCCGGCGCTCCGATGTTGAACGGCATCGTGTCCGACTGAACCTCGCTTGGGGAGCGTCGAGCCGACCGTGCGGCGGGTGGCGCTCGCGGCGATTAGGGTAGCACGGGCAGGCTGGCGGCCCATTCGCGGGCGGCCGCCGCCATCGCCTCGCCCGGATCCGTCGCGCCGCCCGCCGCGCCTGCGATCCCGCGCGAAACGTTCACGAGCAGTCCGCCACCCGGCTGTCCGCCGGCTGGTCGGGACGTGGCGGGGCCATCGCGCAGCACCGGGCCGACTTCCCCACCCTGGGCGCCGACACCCGGAATCAGGAATGCGAGTCCGGGCACGATGGCCCGGATCTCCGCCAGCTCGACCGGCGCGGTGGCGCCGACGACCAGCCCGACCGTCCCGCCGGGTGGCCACGCCGCCGCTCGCCTCGCAACCCTCAGCGTAGAGCGGCTCGGCAGGCGCACCGTCCGGACCAGCCTCTGCGCCGACGACGAGCGACTGGAACTCGACCGCGCCCGGATTCGAGGTCCGGCACAGGATGTATGCGAAGCGATCGAGGCGGTCGATGAGCGGGGTGATCGCCTCGCCACCGAGGTACGGATTGACGGTGATCGCATCGGCCCCGAGCCCGTCGTAGAGGGCCGTCGCCTGGCGCGCCGCTGTCGACCCGATGTCGCCCCGCTTCGCGTCGATGATGACCGGGACGTCCCCGGGGATCGCGCCACGGAGCCGTTCGAGCGAAGCCAGACCGGCGGACCCGAATGCCTCGAAGAACGCGAGATTCGGCTTGATCGCCGAGGCGAACGGGAGCGCCGCCTCGAGAACGAGTCGTGCGAATCGCTCGATCCCGGCGAGATCTCGGCTGAAGCCATCCGGCAACGCCGCCGGGTCCGGGTCGATGCCGACGCACAGCACGGTCCCCGTCCGCACCGAACGGGCCGCCAGCCGCTCGAGATAGCCATCGACGGGGTGGGTGTCGAGCAGTCCACCGGATGTCACGGGATCCGCCGTCACCTCCGGATCGCCGCGCTCAGGGGGCAGCGGACGCCGGCGCCGAGGAGGCCGGGCCGGAACCGCTCGGGACCGCGCCGGGGCTCGGCTCGGGCAGCTCCGAAGCCGGGACGAACCAGCCGGGTCGCGACGCCGCGTCGAGGCCCGAGACCGTGGTCAGGGAGGTCCGCTCGCCGAGCGTCCAGCTGCCGGCGGCTCCCTCGAGCGTCACCATCTCGAGATCCACGATCGAACCGTCGAGGTGGAGGAAGGCGATCGCGTCGCCGGCCGGAGACCAGACCGGCGAGAAGGAGGCGTCGTCGTCGGTCACGCGGAGCAGCTCCGCTCCGGTCGCCGCGTCGAGGATGACGACATCGGTCCCGAAGCTGTCCGTCCTGGTCGCCGCGATGTACTTGTTGTCGGGCGACGGCGCCGGCGAGATGTAGCCGGGCCCCGTCACGGTGAACGATCGCTGGTTCTCCGGGTTGTAGCGGATGATCTGCGGGGCGCCACGGGTGCCGTCCCGGCCGTTCTTGACGAGGAGCAGGTAGCTCCCGTCACGCAGCCACGCTGGGTCCTGGTGACCGAGGCCGGCCGACTGGGCGAGCTTCAGCTTCGTGAACTTCTTCGACTCGGTGTCGTAGAACTGCATGACGACGTCGTTCCCCAGGGGATCCGTCCCGTCCGACACGACGGCGATGGTGTGACCGTCGGGTGAGATCACCGGCTGCCGCATCCAGAAGAACCAGAGGTTATTGCCGTTCTTGATCTTGCCGTTGACGATCCCCTCCGGCTTGCTCGATCCGTCTGCCCTGACGCGGACGAGCTCCGGCGTCGCGAGGTCGTACCAGCTGCGCCGGCCGTTCACGGGAAACAGCCCCTTGCCAGTCTGTTGTCGGATGAAGTAGATCCAGGCGCCGTCGGCCGAGAAGCTCGGCATCGAGTCGAGACCGGAGTCCGTCAGCTGAATGGCGTCCTTGCCCGTCTGGATCCAGATGTTGCCGGCCTTGGCATAGACGATCGAGCCCGGGAACGTCACCTCCGGCTCGACGATGACGACGTTCGATGGCGCCGGGGTCCGGTTCGGGCCCGGCTGACCGGCGTTGCCTGCCGGTCGGCTGCCGAACGGAACCTGGTTGTTGAGCAGGCTGAACGTCATCGCGGCGACGACCAGGAGGGCAACGACGGCGACGATTGGCGCGACGTAGCCGCGCGCCGGCCCAAGTCCGTATGGATCGGAGGTCCCTCGGGCGGCGCCCGCTCGGCGCGTCACGCGGTTGCTCCGGCGAGCGCAATCCCGCCGCCGGACAGGCCGGCTGCCGGCGCCATGCCGAGGATCGCAGCCGCCTCGCTGTGACTCCCCGACGTCGCGACATCGCGGATCTCGAGCTGGAGCGACTCGTAGCCACCGAAGCTCCGGCTCGTCAGTCTGGCGACGACGTCGACGCGGTCGCCCTCGGCGACGGTGGTCGCCAGGTCCGGCCGCCCGAAGGCGATTCCATCGAGCACGTCGAGCTCGCGCCGAAGGGTCAACTGGGTGTGGCCGCCGGTCGCCTCCCGGCTCCGGGTGACGGTCAGGCCGAGGACCGCGACGACCGGCTCCGGATTGCCCGTCCCACACGGCGACAGGCGCGCAAGGCTCCGATGGAGCTCGTAGTCGATGGCCTTTGCCGGCAGGGCCAGGTCGATCGCCACGGCCAGCCGCGGGTCGCGCGGGGCGCTGGCGGCCGCGATCGCCGTGAACCGCTCGACGAATGCCGGCCAGCGCTCGGCCGGGATCTCGAAGCCGGCGGCTCCGGCATGTCCGCCGTGGCGGGTGAACAGGTCGGCGCATGCTTCCAGCGCGGCACCCATGTCAAGGCTGCCATCGCTCCGGCACGAGGCACGGACGACCGGCCCGAGCTCCGCTCCCACGACGGCCGGGCGGCCGAGATCATCGACGAGTCGTGAGGCGACGAGCCCGACGATCCCGACCGGCCATGGCCCGCGCACGATCGTCGCCGGTGCGTCCGGCGGCGTTGGCACCCGGCCATCCGCCGTGGCCGCCGCAAGCTCGGCCGAATCGGAGAGCGACGCCCGCGCCTCCCCGATCGCCTGCTTCGTCATGTCCCGTCGGCTGAGATTCGCCGTCTCGAGTTCAGCGGCCAGGGCTGCCGCCTCATCGGCGTCCTCGGCGAGGAGCAGACGGGCTGCGACGAGGGCCTCGCCGACCCGTCCGGCGGCGTTGATCCGGGGCGCCAGGGCGAATCCAATCGTCTCCATGTCGATAGCCGGCGCCGCGACCCCGGCCGCCGCCAGCAGGGCGACGACGCCGGGCCGGGGCGCCGTCCTGAGGCGCTCGAGGCCCAGCCTGACGATCGCCCGCGTTTCACCGAGGATCGGGACGAGGTCCGCCACGCTGCCGATGGTCGCCAGGTCGGCCAATGCGAGGGCCGCGGCTGGACCGCCCGGCTCGTCGGCCAATAGGAGCTGGGCCAGCTTGAAGGCCACCCCGCTGCCCGCCAGCCGTCGCTCCGGATAGCGGCTGTCGACTCGCTGGGGGTTCACGACCGCGACCGCGACCGGGAGGGTGGGCGGAACCCGGTGATGGTCGGTCACGAGGACGTCGATTCCGATCGCGGCGGCCTCGGCGATCTCGGGCAGGCTCGTCGTTCCGCAGTCGACGGTGACGATGACCGATGCGCGAGCCTCGCGGGCGGCAGCGATCGCGGCCCGCGACAGGCCGTGGCCCTCGTCCAATCGGCTCGGCACGTAGGGAATGACGTGAACGCCAAGCCTGCGTATCGCGATCGTGAGGATCGCCAGGCCCGTCAGTCCATCGGCGTCGAAGTCGCCGAAGACGACGATCCGCTCGCCGGTCGCTCGGGCCCGACCGATCCTGGCCGCGAACGCCTCGGCATCGGGCAGGAGCCGCGGATCGTGGAGGACGTCCAGTGGATCGGCGAAAAAGCCATCGAACGCCGGCCCATCCAGCAGGCCGCGACGGGCAAGCAGGGTCGCCACGCGTTCGTCGATGCCGTGTCGCTCCCCGGCGGCACGGACGGCGGAGTCGATCGTGATCAGCTCCGGGAACTGCCAGCGGAAACGGGGTTCGATCACGATATCAGGATGCCACGGCCAGCTTCACCGTGGATGCACCGACGTTCAGGAGACCGCGCGTCGGGTCCGCGGCGCCCGGGTCGAGGCCGCCCGGCCGTGCCGTCGATCGTCCCACTCCTGCCAGACAACCAGGATCGGCGCGGCATTGAAGATCGAGGAGTAGGTCCCGGAGATGATCCCGAGAAGCAGGGCCAGAACGAAGCCCTGAATCGCCGACGCCTCCGAAGAGGTAGAGGGCGAGCAGGGTCAGAACGACGGTGAAGCTCGTCATGATCGATCGGGCGAACGTTTGGAGGATCGAATGGTTCACGACCTCGGCGAAGGGCTCGCCGGCGTGGCGAGCCCGGTTCTCCCGGATCCGGTCGAAGACGACGATCGTGTCGTGGACGCTGAATCCGATGACCGTCAGCATCGCCGTGACGAACAACGCGTCGATCTCGATGTGGAAGAACGTCCCGAGGATCGCGAAGATGCCGACGACGACGATGACGTCGTGGACGAGCGCAGCGAGGGCCGTGACCCCGAACTTGACGTCGCGGAACCGGTAGGTGATCCAGAGGAGAATTCCCAGCGAGCCGACCACGATGAGGAGCAGCGCCTGCTGGACGAGGTCCGAGCTGACGACCGGACCGATCGTCGTCAGCGACCGCTGGGACTCGATCGGACCAAGGGCGTCTTCGAGCGCCCCGACCATCGCGCCGAGCTGGCCATCAGTCGGGAGGTCCGAGTTGCCGGTGACGGGGGGTGGCGACGCAGAGGGGGACGCGCCGGGCGAGGCGCTCGCCGGCGGGGCGCTGGCTGACGCCGCCGGACTTGGCGACGGGCTGGGGCTGGGGCTCGACACGGGGCTCGCGCTCGGCGCCGCGGAGGTCGACGGTGTCGGCGCCGGCGATCCGGACGGAGCCGTCGAGGCCGCGGAGCTCGCGCCGGCGCTCGCACTGGCCGACGGCGCAATCGTCGGTGGCGGCGTCGGCGAGGGCGGCGGGGCCTGGAGCCCGATCGGCTCCGTCTTGATCTCGAGGTAGCCGTCGCCCGTCTGGATGACCGCCGCCGGGAGGTCGTTCGCGGCGAACACCGCTCGGACCTGGTCCGGCGTGACGGCGGGGTCCTCGAAACGGAGCTCCCAGACCGTCCCGCCGGTGTAGTCGATCGTGAACTGGAGGCCCGCGTCCTTGCTTGCGAGCGGCGCGATGAAGATGAAGAAGAGACCGGGCAGCGTGATGAGCGCGGAGAACAGGAAGTACCAGCGGCGCTTCCCGACGACGTCAAACACGTGAACGAGCCTCGCGGCGCAGGGTCGGGCGACCCGGGCTGCGGGCGACAAACTCCTCCTCGGTCACGCCGAACAGGAAGGCCCGGCGGGCCCAGTCCTGGGTCACGACGACCCGCAGGATCGTCCGGGTGACGAAGATCGCGCTGAACATCGAGACGAGAACGCCAAGGATGAGCACCAGGGCGAACCCGCGGATCACGGATGACCCGAACAGGTAGAGGATCGTGGCGGTGATGAGGCTCGACACGTTCGAGTCGAGGATCGAGTTCCAGGCCCGCCCGAACCCGGCCTCGACGGCCGATGGCAGCGCCTTGCCGAGGCGCATCTCCTCCTTCATCCGCTCGAAGATGAGGATGTTCGCGTCGACCGCCATGCCGATCGAGAGCACGAAACCGGCGATGCCGGCGAGGGTCAACGTCACGGGGATCAGCCGGAACAGCGCCAGCACGACAAGCGTGTAGTAGATCAGCGCGAAGCTGGCGATGAGCCCGGGCAGGCGGTAGTAGACGAGCATGAAGATGATGACGAGCGAGATCCCGATCGCACCGGCCCGGAGACTCTGGTTCAGGAACTGCTCGCCGAGCGTCGCCGAGATCGTCACGTTCGACAGCTCCTCGATCGGGAACGGGAGGGAGCCGAACTGGAGGACCGTGACGAGCTCCGTGGCCTCTTTCAGCGGGTACCCGCCGATCGTGCCTGACTGAGAGATCTGGACGTTCCCGCCGGAGATCGGTTGCTGGATCTCCGGGGCCGAGATGACGACGGAGTCCAGGACGATCGCGAAGTTCTCCCCGACGTGATCGGTGGTGTAGTTCTCGAAGAGCTTGGACCCGTTCTCCTTGAGCACGAAGTTCACGACCCGAGCACCCGTCTGGCCGTCCTGCCCGATCACCGCGCTCGAAAGCTCTTCGCCGCTGAAGAGCGGTGGGAACTCCTCGAGGTCGATCACCGACCCGGGCGGCTTGTCTTCGTTGCCGAGGGGGACGAAATCCAGCCGGCCTGTCTGACCGACGAGCCGCCGGACGGCATTCGGGTCGGAGACACCCGGCAGCTCGACGACGATCCGGTCCGTGCCCTGGGTCGTGATGACCGGCTCGGAGACACCCGTCGCGTTCACCCGCCGCTCGATGATGTCGCGGATGACCTCGAGGTCCTCCGGCCGCGGGATCTTGTCGCCGACCTGCTTCGCCTGGTACTCGACGCGAAGTCCACCCTGGAGGTCCAGCCCGAGCTTGGTCTCGACCGCTCGCATGCCATCGGCAGACTGACTGTCCGGCACACGAAGGCTGGGAACCAGGTCGATAACGAGCGCGGCAATGCCGATGACGAGGATGAGGATGGGACCGGTCTTGCGCATCGACGGCGGATGATACACGGGAACCCGTCAGCGGGCGGGCCCAGGCTAGAGGAGCACGATTCCGCTCGCCGGTGGTGGTTTGCCCTCGACCAACGAGGCCAGGGCCGATGCCCCGGGCACCGGGAATTCAGCCGCCAGGTCTGGGGCGGCCAGCCGAAGGACGCGGCGATTGTGCCGAGTGTCGGCAACGAGCAGGATCACAACCTCGCTACGGTCGTCGCGTCGCTTCAAGGCGACCTTCCTGGTGCAGGCCTGAACGTCGCGCAGCTGTGACTCCGCGTCAACGGGCACGCGCCAGCCGCTTCCAACGATCACCGCGTCCCAGGCCCGAAGATCGCCCGGGATCTGTAGTGGGACCTCCGTACGCCACGAGAGGTTCGCCGGCAGCAGGGCGCGCAGCCTGGCGAGGAGCGCAAGTTGCGCCGCGTCACGGACGGGCTCGCCGTCGGGATAGGCGCGCATCGAGACGTTCAGGCCGAGCACAGCCCCGACGACGGCGAGGGTCTCGAATGGAACGCGTGGCGATGCGGCGTGTTCGATCCGGCCCACCTCCGTATGGGAGATGCCGGCCGACGCACCGAGCTGGCGCTGGCTCAACCCGGCAGCAAGCCGCGCCTCTCGCAGCTCGTCCCCGATCGAGGCCAGGCGTCGGCGCGCCTGTCGTCTACCCCGATCGACGCGACGCTCTCTCGCAACCACCGATGGATCATGACGCCGGAGCCTTCACCACCAATCAACCGCGATCTGGCACGCCCCGCGTGCGAATGCGTCGAGCTGAACCAGCATCTCGGCCGAATCCCGCTCCTCCTGCACGCGGGGGGTGCCGAATCGACCTGATCCCTCGGTAGCCGGGCTCCAGATCGGTCGAATACGTCGCACTCGCACGCCGGGCGTGCCAAGGGCGCGTGGGACCCGGCGCCGGGGTCCCCGAGACCTCAGGCCTCGAGCGTCTCCTTGATCCGGGCCGCCAGCGACGCCCCGATTCCTGGAACCGCGGCGATCTGCTCGACCGGCGCATCGCGGACCCGTTTGGCGGAACCGAAGACCCTGAGCAGGGCCCGCCGCCGCTTGGGGCCGACGCCCGGCAGGTCGTCGAACGCCGAGTGGACCTGGCGCTTCGCCCGCAGGTCCCGGTGGTAGGTGATCGCGAAACGGTGAGCCTCGTCGCGCAGGCGCTGGATCATGTAGAGGGCACTCGATGTCGGCGGCAGGACGATCGGAGTCGAGATGCCCGGCAGGAACAGCTCCTCGCGTTCCTTCGCCAGGCCGGCAACGGGCAGGTCGTGCAGTCCCAGCTCGTCGAGGACCTCCTTCGCGGCCGCGACCTGACCCTTCCCGCCGTCGATGATCACCAGGTCCGGCATCGCCCAGCGAAGTTCCTCGGCGTTGCCCTCCTCGCCGGCCTTCGCTCGACGGAACCGCCGTCGGAGCACCTCCTGGTGGCTCGCGTAGTCGTTCGCGCCGACAACCGTCCTGATCCGGAATCGCCGGTACTCCCCGGTCCGCGGCTTGCCTTCCTCGAACACGACCATGCTCCCGACCGAGTCCGAGCCCTGGACGTTGGAGATGTCGTAGCACTCGATTCGCATCGGCGGCCCCGGCAGCCCGAGCGCCTCGGCCAGCTCCTCCAGCGCGACGAGCGTCTTGCCCTGGTCGGCCAGCCAGCGGGCCTGCTCCCTGGCCAGCGTCTCGGCGGCGTTCTGCGTGGCGAGGGCCATCAGCTCGCGCTTCTCGCCTCGCTGCGGGACCAGCAGACGCACGGGCCCGCCGCGTCGGCCCGCCAGGAACACCTCCAGATCGTGCGTCTCGGGCAGCGCGAACGGGACGAGGACCTGCGGCGGGATCGACGTCGCGCGAGCGTAGTACTGCTCGAGGAAGCTCGCGAGCACCTCCTGGTCGGGTGCCTCCCGTGCGGCCTCGAGGAGGAACACGTCGCGGCCGAGCAGCGATCCGTTGCGGATCGCGAACAGCTGGATCGCCGCCTGGTTGTCCTGCCGGGCCAGCCCGACGAGGTCGAGCTGGGTCCGCCGGAACGCGGCCATCTTCTGGCTCTCCATCGTCCGCTCGATCGCCCGGATCTTGTCGCGGAGCCCGGCGGCCTGCTCGTAGTCCGTCCGCTCCGACGCTCCCCGCATTTCCGCGGTGAGGGCCTTGACGACCGTCTCCTGGCGGCCCTCGAGGAACAGCTCGATCTGGTCGATCTGGGCCCGGTAGTCCGGTTTCGAGACCGCCTGGATACAGGGGCCCTGGCAGCGCTTGATGTGGTACAGCAGGCACGGCCGCTGGAGCGCCCGCTCGCCGTCCTTGATCTCGATCGTGCAGGTGCGGAACGGGAAGAGCCGCCGGACCAGGTTCATCGATTCGTCGACGCTGCTGGCCGACGCGTACGGCCCGAAGTAGCGGCTGCCGTCGTCGACGAGCTTCCGGGTCCGCTCGACCCGCGGGAAGTCGTCGGCCATCGTGATCTTGATGTACGGGTAGCTCTTGTCGTCCTTGAGGCGGACGTTGAAGCGGGGCCGATACCGCTTGATCAGGTTCGCCTCGAGGAGGAGCGCCTCGCTCACGGAATCGGTGATCGTGTACTCGACGTCGGCGATCCGGTCGATGACGGCCCGGATCCGATGGCCCTCGAGCGGGCCGGATGCTGCCTTCTGCCAGTAGCTCCTGACGCGGTGCCGAAGGCTCTGCGCCTTCCCGACGTACACAACCTCGCCGCGCGTGTCGCGCATCAGGTAGACGCCCGGCTTGTCGGGCAGCTTGGCGAGGGTGGCCTGGAGGTCTGGGTTCACGCTCCGATGCTATGGCACTCGCGCGCGGAATGTGAAAGAGCCGGCCCGGAGGGCCGGCTCTGACTGATAACTGGTCTGGCAGGTCCGATCGGCTATGGGCCGTCGATCCGCCCCTCGACGGCGGGATCGACGGGCGAATTCGCCGTGATGTAGTCGATCGTGACCTGGAGGAGATCGTCGCCCGGCTGGGCGACGTTAGTGCCGCTGGCGAAGATGGTGTACCCGTCGCCACCGCCGTACATGAAGTCGTTGGTGACGATCCTGACAGTGTCGGTGGGACCGATCAGCGTCTGCGGCCCACCGATGCCTGCAGGCGTCTTCCACATGTTGTCGACCACGGGCGTGATCGAGTCGCAGTGGAACTCGACTTTGAGTCCGGAGATCTGCGGGAACCGGCCCGTGCCTCCGGGGAAGCCGACCTGGCAGAACGGAGTGAAACCGTTCAGGAACGCGGTCCTGAGCTGATCGCCGGTGAGGGTGAGGATCGTCGATCGATTACCGAACGGCAGAACGGCGAACACCTCGCCCCAGGTGATCTCACCAGGTGCCTCTCCAGCACTCGGTGGCGCGAACAACAGGTCCTGGCGGAGGCCGCCGGAGTTCGTGTAGGCCGCGTCGACACCGGGGTATTTCGCCCGCATCGAATCGGCCACCATGTTCCCCATCTCGGACTCGAAGAGCCTCGTCGGGGCACGGGTGATGTCGTTGAGCTGGGTGCCGATCACCTGGTTCCGCAGCACCGCCGTCTCGGCGTTCGCGGCGGCGACGATCGCTGCCACGTCGGCCCGCGCCGCGACGCCGAGGTTCTTGGCAACCCGCGTAGCCCCGCCGGCCCACTGGACGTCGCCGTTTTCGACCATGAGCTGCAGGACCGAGTAGCTCGCCCCGGCGTTGATCCCCTCGGTGATGAGGATGTTGCCACGCATGAGGTTCGAGACTCGGTGGGTATGGCCCACGACCATCGCATCGACCGTCGTGCCCTGGAGCGCGTCGGCGATGTCGAGGATCGGCCCTTCCCAGGTGGCGCCGGCCGTGTTGCCGACGGTGTTACGCCCGACGTTTGTGCCCTGGTGGATCACGACCACCTGGACTTTGACGCCCCGCCTCCGCAGGCGCTCCGATTCGGCCTGGATTCGGGGGGCTTCGGCGAGGAAGGTCAGCCCGGCGGTCGCGCCCGCCGAAACGAGCTCAGGCGTGTTCTGGAGCCCGGCCCCGATGACGCCGACCTTGACACCGTTGATCGTGAAGACGACCGATGGGGTCACCCAGTCGGGCGCCTTGCCCGTGGCCGTCTCGACGATGTTCGTGGCGAGGAACGGGAAGTTGGCGCGGTCCTGGTGCATGAGCAACCGGGCAACACCGTAGTCGAACTCGTGGTTGCCGTACGACGTTGCATCGAGTCCCCATGCGTTCTCGACGTCGATCGCGGGCTTGTCCTCGAGCAGCAGCGAGTTGGGCGGTGAAGCCCCGACGTTGTCGCCACCGGCGAGGATCAGGCCCTTCCCGCCCAGGGACGCCAGCTCCTCGTCGAACAACGTCGCGAGGAATGCCGCTCCACCCACCGTGGTGTTGATCCCGTCGAATGCCATGGCCGTTGGATCGAGTTGGCCGTGGAAGTCGTTCAGCCCGACGATCGAGATCGGCTTGACCCGATGGCCATTCTTGACGGCTTCGAGCAGGACGCGGCCCTGGCTGTGCTGCGGCTCAGGGATTCCCAGCATGTAGGCGAGGGTGGGAGCGAGGTCGATCGAGCGTGCCGTGACCTTGCCCCGGTCGATGCCCTTGCCTCCGGCGAGGAAGGTCGCCCGCATGTTGATGTTTGCCTTGAAGTCCTGGACGTCCGGGACGTATCCGTGCTGGCCAAAGAAGTGCGATGCGGCCACGAGCGTACCCGGCGTTTCAGCGTCGTACTGGTACGGCGGATACGAGAATGCGATGACATCGCCCGTCCGGCTCGGATGGGCCATGTCCGTCGTCGTCCCCGGGCCGTTCGGGATGTACCGAGACTCGGCCTTCGTGAAGACCCGGTCGATCATCTTCCAACCCTCGGGCTGGCCGTCATGGGTCCAGTCATTCGGGTCGACGAGACCGAGGTACTTCGTCTTGATCGCTGCGACGGTCGCGGCGACGTCGCCGATGGCCACCTGGGTGAAGCCGCCGCCGGCCGGATCGCGCCCGGCGACATTGAGATAGATCTGGGCGGCGCCGCCGGCCCAGCAGACTTTCGCCTTGCCGATGGTCTCGCCGGTGGCGGGCCGGCAGTTCGAGGTCTGTGGACGTGACAGCAGCCCGAGCTCGACGAGCGGCAGGCTCGCGTCGATCGCGAGGAACTGCGGGGCGAAGCCATGGTCCGATGCGACGAAGGTCGTCGGGTCCTTGCCGATCAGCTTCCGGGCAATGGCCAGCGTCTCATCGGCTTCTTCGTAGGCGGTCCGGATGAAGCCCTCGCGCTCCCTGACCCGACCGTCACGAACGCCATTGAGGTCGACGTCGTCGTAGGCCGGGTTGGCCGCGCCGCCCGGCAGCTTCGGCGAGACGAGCCCCAGGAACTGGTGCTGGAACTCGTCCGTCGTCGGCATTCCGACCAGCATCAGATCGGGCTTGTACTTGTTCGCGACGTACTTGAGCATCGGGATGTGAGCGGTGGACCAGTAGAGGCCCTGCTCGACGTAGGTCTCCTCGCTGACCACGCCTGCCTCGAGGACAGCGAAGTCGGCCGCAGTCGACGTCGGGAACTGCTGCGCGAGGTACTCGGCGAAGTCGCCGGTGAACCCGGGCTCGCTGAATCCGGGCCATGTCGCGAGCGCTCGGCTCACTGAAGTGTGGAACAGGCGAACGCGGGACAGGTCGCGGCTCAACTCCTCGACCTTGATCAGGAAGCCCGCGGTCAGGCCGTTGAGCGCCCCGCCGTCGATCGTTACCTTGACGTCGGCCCACTCGCCCTCCCGGAGGATGCCGACCGAGCCAGCCGCTGTCTTCGTCTTGGAGAACAGCACCTTGTCGTATCGCGTCCGGCCGTCGTTCCGGCTGTCGAAGATCCAGGCGTTGAGGCCGTACTTGTCGACCCCGAAGTCCAGCACGCGGAGGCGCATCTCCTGCGGCGGGCTGTAGGTCGCCGGCATTGGGCCCGTCCAGCCCGTGGCCGGGACCGGAGCGGCGCCGGCGAACGGCGCCTGACCGGCGTGTCCGGCGGGGTGGTCGAACTGGAGCCCGAAGGCGGTGATGAACGGAACGTCGTCGAACAGCTCGTCGCCAGCCGAACCGATGAAGTTCGTGGCGACACCTCGGCCGGAAAGGAAGGATCGGAAGTCGATCGTCGGTCCCTGGATCGTCGCGTTGCGGCCGCCGGCCCACTCGACCTGGGCGACCTTGAGGCCGCCCCGCTCGGCGGACTGGGCGATCGACTCGGCCTGGAGGACGTTCGGGTCGAACGCCGAGGTGCGGTTGCCAAACGGCTGACCGTTGATGTGGAACGTGTTGTTGGTCGAGCCGTGGACGCCCGGCCATGCGCCGGTCGCGAGGCTGTACCAGCCGGCGCCGGTGTTCGGGGGCGCCTGGGTCAGGAGACCGCCACCGGTCGCATACGCGCCCTTGTCGAGGAACCCCTCCATCGTGGGCATGACGCCTCGGTCGGCGTACTTCTCGACGAGATCCTGGCGGAGGCCGTCAGCCGCGAAGAAGACGGCCTTGTCCGTCGGCGCGCCTCGGTCGCGGTTGCTGTCGGGGGCCGGAGCGGCCGCCACAGGCGCCGCAATCAGTCCGGACAAGAGCGCGACGATGCTCAGCAGGATGATGGGTCGGATGCGTGCGTGCGACGTCACGGTGAGCTCCTCCTCGACGAACCAGGCGCGCGGGGTCGGGATCGGGCATGCGGCCGTGGTACGGCTGACCGATTCAATGGCGGGGCGGCTCGATCCTCCCCGGACCGCACCCTGCCACTCTGGAAGGCACACGATAACGCCGCGTCAACGGGGTGTCACGGGTCGTGATCCAATTCCGGAACGCCCCCGCCAGTGACGCGGAGATTGCGGTGCCAGGGCGCACCGCCAGGGTCACGCGTGCGGAGCCTCTTCGAGGCGCCGCCGATCCTGCGACTCGAGCTGGAATGTCGAATGCTCGATGTCGAAGTCGCCCGACAGGCATCGGCACAGCTCATCGAGCACCTCGGGTGGATCGGCACCCGCGTCGAGGACGACGTGGGCCGACACGACGTTCATTCCGGACGTGATCGTCCAGGCATGGAGATCGTGGACGTCGGCGACGCCGGGTGCGCTGAGAATGTGGGATCGGACATCGTCGAGATCGATTCCCTTCGGCGTCGCCTCGAGCAGGACGTCGACGGCGTCGCGAAGCAGGCGCCACGTCCGGGGAATGATCAGCAGCCCGATCAGCGCCGACGCGACCGCGTCCGCCGCCGTCCAGCCCGAGACGGAGATCACGACCGCCGCGACGATGACCGCCACGGAACCTGCGAGGTCGCCCATCACTTCGAGGTAGGCGCCGCGCATGTTGAGGCTGCCGCGCTGGGCGTCACGTAGCAGGAACAGCGAGACGCTGTTCGCAGCGAAGCCGACCAGGGCGACGGCCAGCATCAGTCCCGACGCGATCTCGGGTGGCGCCGACAGCCGCCGCCAGGCCTCGAACAGGATGTACGCGGCAACGCCGAACAGCAGGACCGCATTGACGACGGCCGCGAGGATCTCGAGCCGCAGGTAGCCGAATGTCCGGCCGCTCTTGGCCGGCCGAGCGGCGAACCAGATCGCCAGGAGGGCGAGGCCGATCCCGGCGACGTCGGTGAGCATGTGGCCGGCATCCGCAATGAGCGCGAGGCTGTTCGAGGCGAGTCCGCCGACCAGTTCGATGACGAAGACACCCAAGGTCAGTCCGAACACCGCGACAAGGCGATCGCGGTTGGCTGCGGCGGCCGTTCGGTGGGTGTGGGGCATGGCTCAAGTATCGCGACAAAGTTGCGGGTAAGCGCCTCCGGCGATCATCGGCGCCATGGTTGCCTCCGTGCATCCCTCGGTCGCCGAGCGGCTCGCCCGCCTCGCGCCGGATCAACGCGAAGCGGCCTCGGCACCTCCCGGACCGATTCTCTGCGTTGCCCCGGCCGGCAGTGGCAAGACGACGACGCTCGTAACCCGGATCGCCTGGCTCATCGCGTCCGGCGCGGCGACGGCCGGCCAGATCGCGGCGATCACGTTCAACAAGCGCGCCGCCGAGGAGCTCAGCGAGCGGCTAGCGACGGCACTCGCGCCGCTCGGGCGGGCAGAGGGCGATGCCGGGGAGGTCCGCGTCCGAACCTTCCACGCGCTCGGCCTGGAAGTCCTCCGCGATGCCGGGCAGGCCGTCGAGCCGCTGGTGGATCGCATGGCCATCCTGCGGCGGATTGCCCCCGCGTCCGGCCCGGCCGGCTTGCGGACGCTCGACACGGCGATCTCTCGCCTCAAGCTCGACCTGGGTGTCGAGGCGCTCGAAGTCGCTGCTGACGACGAGGCCGGGCCCATCGCCCGTGCCTTCGTCGCATACGAGGAGGCGATCGCGGCCATCGGCGGCCTCGACTTCGACGACCTCGTCGCCCGGGCGCTTCGTACCCTCGAGGCCGACGCCGCTCTGCTCGAACGGTGGCGCGGTCGCTGCGCGCATCTCCTCGTCGACGAGGCGCAGGACCTCGACCGCGCCCAGCTCCGGATGGCCCTGCTGCTCGCCGCACCGGCGAACCGCGTCTTCTTTGTCGGCGACGACGACCAGTCGATCTACGGGTGGCGGCTTGCCGACGTCCGACGGATCCTCTCCCTCGACGAGCATCTCCCGGGGTTGCGCCGGGTCGATCTGGAGGTCAACTACCGGTGCCCGCCGACGGTCGTGGCTCGGGCCGTCCGCCTCGTCGAGCACAACCAGGAGCGATTCGCCAAGGTCATCCGGGCCGGTCCGGCAGCGGCCGGCCCGATCGTGCTTGCCCCGGACTCCTCGGACGAGAACGTCCGCATCGGGCGCGTCTTCGACCACTGGCCGATCGACGAAGCGACTCGCGCGATCCTTGCCCGGACGAACCGCGAGCTTCTGCCAGCGATTGCCGTGGCGCTCGACCGGCGGATCCCGTTCCGCCCGCCGGCGATCGAGCTCCTCGTCTCGTCACCGAACCGTCGACGCGATCCTCGACGAAGCCGATCGCACGACCGATCCGGGGCAGCCCGTCCTCGTCCGGCTCGAGGCCGTCCGGGCCAAGTGGAGCCAGTCGCCACCGGGAGCCGCGGACCACGACGACGACCCTGACATGCCCACCCCGGCCGACATCGCCGCGGCCGTTCTCGCCTGGGCCGTCCCGTACTCGAGCCTCGAGCAGGTCAGGGCTGCAATCCAAGCCAGGCGGGCGGCGATGGCCGAGCTCTGCCGTGACAATGCAGCCCTCACGCTGGCGACCGCCCACGGCACCAAGGGGCTGGAATTCGATCACGTCGCGGTCATCGGTCTCGACGCCGGTCGCTTTCCGAGCCGCCGCTCCGTGACCGAGTCCGATGACCCCCGGCGGGCGCTCGAGGAGGAGCGCCGGCTCGCCTACGTTGCCTGGACCCGCGCACGAAAGTCGCTGACGCTCGTCTACGACCCACTCGCACCGTCCCAGTTCCTCCTCGAGGCATTCAGCCCGGACGAGCTTGGCGTCGAGCCGGCGGCCTGAGGTGTCCGTTTCAGGCACACCGTAGACTGCCGGAATGTCCGCCCTGACGACCGATCGAGGCCAACCCGAGCCGCTCATCCACGGCGGCCTCGTCTACCTCCGGCCCGGCGAGCGTGACGACATCCCGCTGTTCGTCCGGTGGCTGACCGATGCGCGGACGACCGAGCACCTCGCGCTCCGGAGCCCGATCGGCCACGCGATGGAGGAACGCTGGTTCGAGGACATGCTCGACCACCACGGTCGCGATCGCTGGTTCTTCGTGATCTGCCGCCTGGAGGACGGCCGGGCCGTGGGTTCGATCGACCTCCACGCCATCGACCTGACGAACGGCGGAGCCGGGCTCGGGATCCTCATCGGCGAGCCGGCGGACACCTCGCGTGGCTACGGGACAGATGCGATCCGTGCCCTGCTCGATTTTGGATTCGGCGAACTGCGCCTTGAGCGGATCTGGCTCGATGTCTACGACGACAACGCGCGAGCGAGGCACGTCTACGAGCGAATTGGCTTCGTCCACGAAGGCGACCTTCCGGCGCGGCGTCTACCGGCGCGGGCGGTACGTCGACGTCCACCGGATGGCGGTCCTCCGGGGCGAGTGGACGGCGCCGGGCGACGCCGCCGCCGTCGACTGACCGACGCGACCAGTCAGGCCTCGCCGCGAAGCTCGCGTCGGGCGAGCGCCTTGAGCAGCCGGTCGACCGACTCGAGGAAGGGCTCGGTCAGCTCGGCCGGCAGGGCATCTCGGATGGAGTCTTTCGGGCCGTAGGCCGCCCTCGCCCGCATCGCCGCGAGCCGGACGTCGCGGAGGTCGCCGTCGCGCAGCCGGTCCGGGAGGGGCCGGAGATAGGTCGCCCAGCGCGTGATTCCGCGGTCCTCGGCCATGGCCAGGAGGCGGTCGGCGTGGCGGGCCGCAACGAGAGCGGCCTCGTCGATGACCGGGACTTCGTGACGCGCCGGTCCAATCGGCCGGGCCGCCTCAGGCATCCGGTGCGGTGATGACAAGCGGCAACCGCTTTCGCTCAGAGCCGTTGACGAGGATCCGGAACGAGTAGTCACCTGGCGCCGGGAACGTCACGTTCCACAGGTCGATCGAGAACGTCAGGATGCTGTCGCGGCCGTCGTGCGAGCCACGGGCGGTGAGGCTGCCCGTGGCCCCGGCGACCTCGGCTCCGTCCGGGTCGAGGAGGACGAACCGGATCTCGTGCTCGCGTTCGGTCTCGGGAGCGGTGACGAGCAGGCCCATCACGAGGGCGATGTGTGGATGACGGAGCGGGAACGAACGCCCCCCGATGCGCGCCACGCCGCCGCCCAGGACGTGGAACTTCTGGCCGGGAAGGGTCTCGGCAGCGTCGGCGAGGAACGCGTATTCGATCTCGGGCATCGCCCTAATCGTACGCGCCACCTCGATCGGCGGCGGCGGCGGCCGGGCGTTGGCCCGCCGCGGTGAGACCTCTGCCCGCACTACCAAGGATGGTGTGTTCGATCGCCCAGATCGCGAGGGGCCGAAGGTAGAGACTGGCCCGGAAGTTGCCCGCCACGTCGTACGCCTCGGGGGTCCGGAACCAGAGCCCGCGGTTGTACGTGACGTTGTAGGCGCCCCACGCCGTCTGCCATGCCTCGGCCGTGAGACCGCGGCCGAGCATGAATGCGGCCAGGGCGTACGTCGTCCCGACCCAGACCTCGGGCGACTGCTCGCTCGACGAATCGACCGTGCCGTCGGGTCGCATGCCGTTGACGGCCCCCATCTCGCCGCCCCCGAAGCGCTCGACGTTCATCTCGTGGATCGTTCGCAGGGCCCGATCGACCCGATCGGGAGCCACGACGTCGCCCAGGCCGGTCGCATCCGCATACCACTGGCCGGCCAGCTGGTCGGCCATGACGGAGTCGGCCGACGGACCGCCGCTCGTGTCGAACCGGTAGTGGCGACCGTTCCAGAGCTTCGTCTCGAAGGCGACGGTTCCACGGTCGAGCCAGTCCTGGAATCGCGCGACGGTCGGCTCGTCGCCGATCTCCGGCGACATCTTGATCGCCGCCCTGAGCGCGGCGAGCCACAGGGCACCGCCGTAGGCGCTCGGGCCACGCATTGGCCACGTGTCGTAGGTCTGATCGGGTTCGCCGTCGTGCTCCGGCAGCCCGTCACCGTCGCGGTCGAACGCGGCGATGTGCTCGATCGCCTGGACGACCGCCGGCCAGGCCGAGCGCAGCAGTCCCCTGTCTCCCAGGAAATGGGCGTCGCGCCAGAGTTGGAGGACGAACTTGCAGTTGAGATCCTTCCAGATGTTGATGTTCTGGAAGCGGTAGGCGTTCAGACGCAGAAACGGATCGTCGAACGGCCCGCCGACGTCGTGCGGCAGCGCGCCGGGGCACTTGCGCGTGGCCGGCAGGCCGCTCCACTGGATCTCGACGATCGCCGGATCGTGGACCGCCACCGAGTCGACGAAGTCCCGAATCACTGCGCGCTCGAGGTCGGGCCACAGGTGGAGCAGGGCGAACGAGGCGTAGAAATTCACGTCGAGCGTGTTGTAGAACGGGTAGTCGAAGCACTCGAGGATCCCGAACCGGCCCAGCTCGGTCGAGGACGTGGCAAGCGGCGGATCGTGGACGCCAACCGGCTCGCCGTCGGTCCAGACCGTCCCGCCGTCCACCAGGAAGTAGAGCTCGTTGAAGACCGCCGACTTGTACCAGTCCGGGCGACCCGGATCGCCGAGGATCGGCGCCTGCCAGGCATCGATCTCGGCCGACCAGTCCCCGCGATGGCGGACGGCCTCTCCCGCGATCGCCCATGCGTTCCGGCCGGACGTCCCGAAGTACTTCGTGTATCGCCGGTGCCAGCGCGTCCCGACCCCGAACCTCGCGATCGGGATGTCCCAGGCGAGGACGAACGGCACGAGCTTCGACTCGCCCGGCCCCAATTCGACCGTCGCCGAGAGGGCGGCAGCGATCGACTCGCCCGGCGCGCTCGGCGCGCCTGCCGCGCGGTCGTCCAGCCGGCCGTCCGCCGCGAAGTCGGCCCAGATCGCAGCGCCGTCGTCGACGGAGAACCGATCCAGGGTTGTCAGGACCGTGTCGGCGTCGTTCGGGGCGACGATCGCGAACGACCCGTGCCACGCCTCGCCGACGGCATCCGGCGGCCCCGACAGGACGACGCCGGTCAGACCGTCTCGGCGGATCGCCACGTTCCGATGCCCGCCGCGCCGCTCCTCGCCGGACGACCAGCCCACGAGGTTCTGCCAGGTGAGCATCAGGCCCACCGTGACCGGCTCGCTGCTCCGATTCTGGATCAACGTCTCGAACACCCCGACCGGGTAGCTCGATTCGCGGTAGTTGTGCGGAATGACCGGGCTGAACTGGCGCTGGAGAATCCGGATGGGCAGCGCGTCCCAGTCGTAGTCGAACCAGGCATACGGGAAGAGAGCGTGATATGTGCCTGCGCCGACCGGGAGGTCCCAGCCCCAGTCGGGCAGGGCGTCCGGGCGGATCGTCGAGAGGACGTGGGCGCTCCGCTCGCCGGCGCGTTCGACGAAGACGGAGAACTGGTTCGCCGGGAGCGATTGGAAGCGGTGCTCGCCGATGTCGAGATGCCAGCGGGCGAAGTCGCCGCGGTGGGTTCGGCCGATGCTGCCGGCACCGAGCCCACCGATCGGGACGCCACCCCACGGCCCGTCGTCGATCATCGTCGGCCTCGACGCGCGGCCGAACGATGCCCTCGTAGGGCAGCCCGATCGGTCGTCGCCAGGCCTGGATGGGAGGCTCCACCGGGAGGGGTGTCACTTCTCGACGCCGGTGATCACCACGCCGCGCATGAACGCCCGCTGGGCGAGGAAGAAGACGATCACGGGGAGGGCCATCGCCATGATCGCGCCTGCCTGGATGAGCGTCGGCTCCTGGCCGTAGAGCGCATTGAATTCGGCGATCCCGACCGACAGGGGCTGGAGCGACCGGTTGCCCTGGAGGTAGATCAGCGGGAGGAAGAAGTCGTTCCAGGCAAAGAAGAAGTGGAAGAGGCTGACGGCGACGATCGCCGCCTTCGCCTGGGGAATGATCACCGACCACAGGATCCGGAACGGCCCGGCGCCGTCGATCATCGCGGCTTCGTCGAGGTCTCGCGGGATCGTCCTGAAGTACTGGCGCAACAGGAACACGTTGTAGGCATTTGCGAAGAAGTGCGGGACGATCAGCGGCAGCCAAGAGCCGACCCAGCCGAGCGCCGAGAAGACGGCAAACGTCGGGATGAGCGTGACCTGGAGCGGCAGGATGATCGTCGAGAGCAACAGGAGGAACAGGCCGTTACGCCCGGGGAAGCGGAACCGGCTGAAGCCGTAGGCCACGCAGATCGACGAGAGGACCGCTCCGATCGTCCCGATCGTTGCAATCGCCAACGTATTGAACAGGAGCCTCGGGAAGGCGATGACGTCCCAGGCGGTGGCGAAGTTGTCGAACGTGAGGTTGAAGCTCCAGTGCTGCTGGAGCGTCCGCCACCGCCCGACCCACGGAATCAGCCCGCCGTCGGGGTCGGCGGGGTCGATCAGGACGCTTTCCTCGCGACCCTTCTCGACGATCGCCAGCGCCCTTGTCGAGCCGTCCGGCATCGGGACGTCGTAGATCGGGAGCTCGACCCCCTCCCAGAGGAATGTATCGGGCGAGGCCGGATAGATCGGAGCCCCCGGTGTCGTGAGCTGGATCTTCTCTTTGAACGCCGTCGCAGTCATGAACAGCAGCGGCATGAGGAACGCCGACGCAACCGCTATGCCAAGCAGCGTCACGCCGGACGCGGCAGTGAACTTGCGCATGTGGCGCCCGAACGGCGAGCTCGCGGTCGGGGTGCGGTCGGGCGGGCGAGCGATCGCTGTCATCGCTCCCCTCCACCTTCATAGACCCAGCTGCGGGCCGACCGGAAGAGGAACACGGTCAGGGTCAGGACGATGGCGAAGAGGAGCCAGGCGAGCGCCGAGGCGTAGCCCATGTCAAAGAACACGAACGCCTCGCGATAGAGGTTGAGGTTGAAGAACAGCGTCGCGTTGTCCGGGTCGCCGCGGCCATTGCTGATGATGTAGGCCTGGGTGAAGTACTGGAACGTTCCGATGAGTGCGATCACGAGGTTGTAGAAGATGACTGTCGAGATCATCGGCAGGGTGATGTGGCGGAAGGTCGCCCAGCGTCCCGCGCCGTCGACCTTGGCCGAGTCGTAGAGCTCCGTCGGGACGCCCTGCAAGCCGGCCAGGAAGATCAGCATCATGTTGCCGATCCCCCACAGGCCCATGAACGTCAGCGACGGATGGACCAGCTCGGCGTTGTTCAACCAGTCCTGCTTCGGGATGCCGATCGCCTCCAGCCCGTAGTTGAGCCAGCCGGTCGACGCGTTGAGGACGCCGATCCAGATCAGCGTGCTCGCGACGAGCGGAATCTGGACGGGCATGTAGAAGATCGTCCGGAAGACATTCCGGCCCTTGAGCAGCGTGCTGTTGACAAGCATCGCGACACCGAGGGCCACGATCATCGTCGCCGGGACGATGAGGATCACGAACCTGATCGTGACGGTCAGGGACTTGATGAGGACCGGATCCGTCAGCATCCGGGTGTAGTTGTCCAGGCCGATGAACTGCGTCCCGCCGGGGTCGCGCGGATCGAAGTCCGTGAACGACAGCAAGAGGGACGCGACCATCGGCAGGAATGTGAACGCCAGGAACCCGATGATCCACGGCGACACAAACATGAGGCCGGTCAGCGCCTCGCGCGTTCCGAGGCTCCTCGACGCGCGGCCCCGCGTCCCTCCGAAGGCTCCGACGGATTCGCCGGCGGCTGATCCGCTAGTCACTGACATCGATGCCCTCGCCGAACCATCGGGTCGATCATCTGGATAATTCTGCGCCGGGAACGGCTGGGGGAAGACCGTTCCCGGCGCAGGCAGGAAAACGCTACGGGGTAGCGCTGTCGAAGATGCCCTGCAACTCCGTCACGAGCTTGTCGATCTCGGCATCCACGTCGAGACCGTCAGCTGTCCAGAGCTTCGAGCCGAGTGCCTTGTTGGCTGCGTCGGCCTTGGGGAAGTTCGGCATGAACGCTTCATGGCTGGGGACGTCCGGCAACTCGAGCATGTCCCTGGCGACTTGCCAGTCGATCTTGAGCGGTGCGAACGTGGTGTCCAGCCCGGCGAAGAACGCGTCCTGCTGGCTCTCAATGGCCGGCATGGCGCCCCAGATCTGGGTCAGCTCGGGCGAGGAAGCGAGGAAAGTCAGGACCTCGAATGCCTCGTCCGGATGCTTCGAGCCCTCGAGGATTCCGATCGTGTCGGCGTGCAGCTTGGAGACGGTCTTTCCGTCCGGTCCCTGCGGCAGCACCGCGATGTCCCAATCGGTTACCGGCTTGGCTCCCTCGGGCGGATAGACGCAGCACGTGTACCACAGGTGGACGACGTCCATCGCGATCTGTCCGGACTGGAAGCTGTTACCACCAGCCATGCCGTCGACGGCAGCCTTGGCCGGAATGAAGTGGTCCTTCCATACGCCGTCGTAGTAGAACTGCAGCCCCTCGCGCCAGTTGTCGGGGAACTGGGCCGTCTTGCCGTCATCGGCGAGGACCGATCCGGCACCACCGAAGACGGTCGCCCAGGCGCGGGCGTCGTTCTCAGTCCACTGCGAGTCGAGGCCGTACTGGACGGTCTTGGTCGGATCGAACGCTGCGCTCGTGGCGTCGTTGCCGGCGCTGTCGACGGTCAGTTTCTTCGCCAGCTCGGCCAGGGTGTCCCAGGTCCAGTCCTTGCCGTCGTACTGGTCTCCGACCTTGTGCGGCGGCTCGGCGAGTCCGGCTTCCTTGAACAGTGTCTTGTTGTAGTAGATGAATGACGGATAGACGGCCATCGGGATGCCGATCTGCTTGCCGTCGAGCTTGTAGACGTCGACGAGGCCCTGGGGAATCTCCGACAGGTCCACGTTGTTGCTCGTGATGTAGCCGGACAGATCCAGGAGCTGATCGCCGAACGACTGAAGGGCGCGGACGCCGATCGGGCCGATGATGTCCGGCGCGTTCCCGGTCGCGATCTGGGTCGCCAGCGTGTCGTAGGCGACCGCGTTCCGGTAGATCTCGAGCGACAGCACGATGTCCGTGTTGCCGGCGACGTAGTCCGCGTGGTCCGGGTCGTGTTCGTTGTTGAACTTGTCAACCACGGCCTGCTCGACCTCGATGTGGTTCGGGCGCTCGCCCGTCCCGAGACCGACGAACCATCGGATCAGCGGCCGGCCGTCCGAGGTGAGGCCACCCTGGCCGGGAACAGCTGTGACGATCGGTCCTTCGCTCGCCGATGCGGCCGGCGATGGAACCGCTGCCTGGCTCGCAGCCCCGCTCGGCGATGCGGCCGTACCGCCGCAGGCGACCGACACAAGCGAGAGAATTGCGAGCAATGCGACCGCCCGAGGCCACCGACCCCGGAGCGTCCTGTGCTTTTCGTTCATCTTTCTCGTCTCCTCCAACACCACCAACGGATCTTGCGCGTCGTCAGACGCTGTTCGTCGTCTATCTCGTCGGCACCCCCTCGCTGGATCGCCGACGCACGAGCTGCGTCGCGAGTATCACCGTCCGTGGCACTGCGCCCGGGTGGGCGGCGTGCTCGAGGAGGAGGCGGACCATTTCCGCGCCCATCTCCTCGATCGGCTGTCGAACACTTGTCAATGGCGGATCGGCAGTCTCGGCAATCGGCGAGTCGTCGTATCCGACGATCGCGACGTCGTCCGGAATCCGCCGGCCGGCCGCCCGCAACACCTGCACGGCGCCCGCTGCCATCAGGTCGGAGGCAGCGAAAACCGCGTCGACGTCTGGGCGGGCCGCGAGTATATGTCGCATCGCGTTCGCCCCTCCCAGCTGGGTAAAGTCGCCGTCGCCCTCCAGCCGGGCGTCGCGTTCGCGACCCGCGGCGTCGAGCGCCTGGCGATACCCCGCGAGGCGGTCAAAGCCAGGCGACATGTCGGCCGGACCGCAGATCGTCGCGATCGCTCGGCGACCGTTCGCAATGAGATGCTCGACCGCCGACCGACCACCCTGGACGTTGTCGACGTCGACGTAGCTCACCTGCGCGCCCCGGGGCGGACGTCCACCGACGACGACCGGGATGCCGCGCCGAGCGACGGCGGCGGGCAGCGGGTCGTTGCCGTGCAACGACACGAGCAGCGCGCCGTCGACGTGGCCGGCTGTCAGGTAACGCTCGGCCCGGCTCTCCTCCTGCGAAGACTGCGGCATGAGGAGGACCAGCTGCAGTTCGCGGGAGGAGAGGGCCGCGCCGATTCCGCGGAGGAGTCGCGGAAAGAAGGGGTCTTCGAACAGGCGGCCGGCGGGCTCGGCGATGACGAGGCCGACCGATTGGCTTTTGCGGGTGACGAGGCTGCGCGCCGCCGGGTTCGGGATGTAGCCGAGGCGATCGACGGCTCGCTCCACGGTTCGTCGGACTTCCGGAGCGACCCGTGGGTTGCCGTTCACGACCCGGGAGACCGTGGCTCGCGACACGCCGGCAACGCGGGCGACCTCTTCGAGAGTCACGCCGCGTCCGTTGGTTTCGGTCGGATCAGTCACTCGTCTCGTCCATCCCTTGTCGGAGGGTTGTGAGAGCGCTCTCACTGCGTCAACGGGACGTTACCACACAATGTCAAGAGAGCGTTTTCACGGTTGCGATGCGGGTGTGATCGATCCGGGTTCGACCGCGACTCCGCGCCTGAGAGCGGTCACGCGGCGCGCGGAGTCCCGCCTCCCTGCCATTCCCTCACCTGGTGAGAGGTGGACAGAGGCGGACGACGGCTCTCTGTTGCCATCACGCTCGATTGCCCATCGCCCGCGACCGATCTCTCTGCCAATTCGGCGTCCTGCGACTGCCTGACAGTCGTGACGCCGTCCGACTTTCATGAGACGAGGAATTGGCAGGGACCGCGCGGCCCCGGGGTGCCCCCCGCCGCCCAGATTCTCGTGGGGCGAGCCTATGCGACGAGCAGAGCCGCGTTCCGGCCGTGTAGACGTCGATTTGGCACGCCTCGCGAGCAGAATCGACCGATTCGGGCCGAATTGGGGCAAAGTTGGCCCGAATCAGGGCCGGCAGGCGATCAACTCGTCGCATGTGCCCGTGGGGCGAGAATCCGGGCTCGTGGCCTGTACGGCTGCTGTACGGCCCGGCCCCGCTCCCCGGCCCCACTCCCCCGACCGACTTCAGTCCTGGGCAGCGCCCCCCGACGCCACGGCGGCGGCACGCTTCCGGCTCGGGGCGAGCCGAATGGTCTTCGCCGCGGAGCCACGACCGTTGCCGGCCCCGTTGCCACGTCCGGAGGCCTCGGCGAACGTCACGTCGGACAGCGGGACCAGCGGCTCGCCGCGCAGGACTCGGGCGAGGTATTCGCCGGTCGCGGACCCGGCAGCGGCGGCGACCTGCTCGGGTGTTCCCTCGGCGATGATCTGCCCGCCACGGGCGCCGCCCTCCGGGCCGAGGTCGACGATCCAGTCGGCGGTCTTGATCACGTCGAGGTTGTGCTCGATGACGAGGACCGTGTTGCCGCCCTCGACGAGTCGATGGAGCACCTCGAGCAGCTTCTCCACATCGGCGAAATGGAGCCCGGTCGTCGGCTCGTCGAGGAGGTAGAGGGTCCGGCCAGTCGCGCGGCGCGACAGCTCGGTCGCCAGCTTGACCCGCTGGGCCTCACCGCCCGAAAGCGTCGTGGCCGGCTGACCGAGATGGACGTACCCGAGACCGACGTCGTTGAGCGTCTGGAGCTTGTGCCGGACGTTCGGAACGGCCGAGAAGAACTCGAGGGCCTCCGCGATCGTCATCTCGAGGACCTCGGCGATCGACTTTCCCTTGAAGTGGATCTCGAGCGCCTCGCGGTTATAGCGCTTGCCCTTGCAGACCTCGCAGGTGACGTAGACGTCTGGCAGGAACTGCATCTCGATCTTGAGGATCCCGTCGCCCTTGCAGTTCTCGCACCGGCCGCCCTTGACGTTGAAGCTGAAGCGACCCGGCGCATAGCCGCGGACGCGCGACTCCGGGATCCCGGCGAAGATCTCGCGGATCGGCCCGAACAGCCCCGTGTAGGTCGCTGGGTTAGATCGCGGCGTCCGCCCGATCGGGCTCTGGTCGATCTCGACGATCTTGTCGATGTGCTGGGCGCCCTCGAGCTTGTCGTGGGCGCCGACCGGTTCGCGCGAGCCGTTGAGCTCGCGGGCGAGCGCTCGATAGAGCACATCGGTGACGAGCGTGCTCTTGCCGCTCCCCGACACACCGGTGACCGCGGTGAACGTGCCCAACGGAAGGCGCAGGTCGACCTTGCGGAGGTTGTGCTCGCTGGCACCCTTCACGATCAGCTTCCGGCCGCTCCCCTTCCGTCGCGCGGCGGGGATCGGAACCTGTCGCTCGCCTCGAAGGTAGGCACCGGTGACCGAGCGCGGCTCGGCGAGCACCGTCTCGAGCGGCCCGTTGGCGATGATCTCGCCACCGTGCTCACCCGCCCCGGGCCCGATGTCGATGACCCAGTCCGCCGTTCGGATCGTCTCCTCGTCGTGCTCGACGACGAGAACGGTGTTGCCGAGATCACGGAGCCGCGTCAGCGTCGCGATCAGCTTGGCGTTGTCCCGCTGGTGAAGGCCGATCGACGGCTCGTCGAGGATGTAGAGGACGCCCATGAGCGTCGTCCCGATCTGGGTCGCGAGCCGGATCCGCTGGGCCTCGCCACCCGACAGCGTCACGCTCGTTCGGTCGAGCGCGAGGTAGTCGAGCCCGACGTCGACGAGGAACCCGAGCCGGGCGGTGATCTCCTTGAACAGTTGATAGGCGATCGTCCGCTCGCGCTCGGTGAGCTTCTTCGGCAGCGCGGCGACCCACGTCAGCGCCTCCGTGATCGACATCACGGAGATCTCCCAGATGTTCCGGCCGTCGACGGTGACGGCGAGGATCTCCGGCTTCAGCCGGCGTCCCTGGCAGACCGGACATGGCCTGGTGACCATGTACTTCTCGAGCTCGGTCTTGATGTACTCGGAGTCCGTCTCGCGATACCGGCGCTCGAGGTTCGTGACGACGCCCTCGAAGGTCGCCTTGTAGGTGTTCTCGCCGCGCTCGTGCTTGTAACGGACCAGGACCTTCTCATCCTTCGACGCGTACAGGAGGTAGTCGACCGCCTCCTTCGGCAGATCGCGGACGGGCGCCGTGAAGGACCAGCCATGGGCCTTCGTGATGGACTCGAGGATCTTCAACCGCCACGAGGCATCGGTCGGCATCTTCGCCCACGGCACGAGGGCGCCCTTCGCGAGGCTCTTCGATCGGTCCGGGATGACGAGGTCCGGGTCGATCTCCAGCTTCGTCCCCAGACCCGTGCAGGCCGGGCAGGCGCCGTGCGGCGAGTTGAACGAGAAGCTCCGCGGCTCGAGCTCGTCGATCGTCGTGCCGTCGTACGGGCAGGTGTAGCGCTCGCTGTACCGGCGCTCTTCGAACGCGGGCTCGCTCGAGTCCTCGCGTGTCGCGGGGGCGATAAGGACGACGCCTTCGCCGAGCCGGAGCGCGGTCTCGACGGAATTGGCGAGGCGCGAGGCGTCGGGGTCTGGCATCGCCGAGCCGGTCTCGGGGTCGATCGGCCGGCCATCCGGGCCGCGTGCCGCACCTTCGGGAGCGTCGGCGTGGCGGACGACGAAGCGGTCGACGACGACCTCGATTGAATGCCGCTTGTACTTGTCGAGCGTCGGGGCCTCGGCGAGGTCGTACATCTCGCCGTCGACGCGGACGCGGACGAAGCCCTGGCGGCGAGCGCCCTCGAAGACCCGATCGCCCTCCGTCTTGCGATCCTTGATGAGCGGTCCGAGGACGAGCAGTCGAGTTCCCTCCGGCAACGCCAGGACCTGGTCGACGATCTGCTGGACGGACTGTCGCTCGATCTCGCGGCCGCAGGCCGGGCAGTGCGGGTGGCCGATCCGTGCGAAGAGCAGCCGGAGGTGGTCGTAGATCTCGGTCACGGTCCCGACGGTGGACCGCGGGTTCCGGCTCGAACCCTTCTGGTCGATCGAGATCGCCGGCGAGAGACCATCGATCTGGTCGACGTCCGGCTTCTCCATCTGGCCGAGGAACTGGCGGGCGTACGCCGACAGGCTCTCGACGTAGCGACGCTGGCCCTCGGCGTAGATCGTGTCGAACGCGAGGCTGCTCTTGCCGCTGCCGGAAAGTCCCGTGATGACGACGAGCCGGTCGCGCGGGAACGCAACCGTCACGTCCTTGAGGTTGTGTTCGCGCGCACCACGAACGACGAGCTGATCCTGGGGCATCTTGCTCTAAGTGTACGCGAACCGCCACAAATCGAACAGGCGTTCTGGAGTCATCACGCCGGCATGCGATGGACTTCCAGGAGGTTCGGCCCGCTGCCGGCCGCGGCCGTCGATGCGACGAGCACGACTGCGGCGCCGGCCGGGATCGACTTCGACTCGGCCGAGGAGCCAGGCCATCAACGCGAGCCGATCCGCGGTGCTCGGTCTCGGAGACGCATGTTCGGCCGACGACGCCGTGGACGACGCGAGCCGCGTCACGACCGCCGGGCTCTGGCGAGAACGCGAAGATCGGGACGCGCGGTCGCAGCGATGCCAGGATCCGGGCGGTCGATCCCGTTCGTGTATAGCAGGCGATGCCGGCGATCGCCGCCTGCGCGTTTGCCAGGGCGACCGCGGCATAGGCGAGTGCCCCGGCGTCGGTGTCGCTCGACGGAGGAGCGCCCGCCGGCGAGGTGCTCGCTCCCCCGCTCCTCGCATAGCCGGCAGATCCGGGCAGCCGCCTCGGCGGCCAGGACCGGGTACGCGCCGATCGCGGTCTCGCCCGAGAGCATGATTGCGTCCGCCCCGTCGAATACGGCGTTTGCGACGTCGCTCGCCTCGGCGCGAGTCGGACGCGGCGACGTGATCATCGACTCGAGCATCTGGGTCGCGACGATCGACGGGACACCGCGGTCGAGGGCGCGCCGGACGAGCTGCTTCTGGATGATCGGCACCTCCTCGTAGGCCAGCTCCACGCCCATATCGCCGCGCGCGATCATCACCGCGTCCGCGGCGGAGAGGATCCGATCGAAGTCGTCGACCGCGGCGCGGGTCTCGATCTTGGCGACGATCGATGGACCATCGGCTCCCAGGAGCCGGCGGAGCGCCTCGACGTCGTCCGCCCGGCGGACGAACGACTGGGCGACGAGGTCGGCGGCCAGCTCGACGGCCTGCGGAACGTCCGCCCGATCCTTTGCCGTCAGCGCCGACGTCGTCAGGCGCTCCGACGGGATGCTGACGCCGGCACGGGAACGGATCGTGCCGCCGCGGGCGACCTCCGTCTCGACCGTATCGTCATCGACGGCCGTGACCCGCAATTCAGCGGCGCCATCGGCGAGCAGCACACGATCACCGGGTCGAACGTCTGCCGCGAGCCGGCGATAGCTCACGCTGGCGCCGGCCACGCCACCGGGCGTCCCACGCGCGCGGGTCGTCAGCGTGAACGACCGGCCGGGCTCGAGGGCGATCGTGCCTCCGCTGAGCTCGCCGAGCCGGATCTTGGGCCCGGCGAGGTCAGCAAGGATCGCGATCGGCTGTCCGGCGGCAGCCGACGACGCTCGAACCGCTGTGGCCGCGGCGGCCCGCGATGCGGGCGAGCCGTGCGAGAAGTTCAGCCTGGCGACGTCCATCCCCGCGGCGACGAGCTCCGATGTTCGATCGACGCTCGCCGGGCCGATCGTGCAGACGAGCTTCGTCCTCGACGGCGCGATGGCCACGCGGAGAGCTATCGCCTCAGGAGATCGGCTCGCAGATCAACCACTTGCCGCCCTCCTGGACGACCGTGAAGTCCTCGTCGATTGGCGTCGTCTGGGTGAGCTGCCCTGCAATCATGTTCATTGCCATGTCGAGGGTCGCATCGTCAACCGGCTGGCCCTGGGCCGCCAGGACCGCCCTCATGATCTCGCGCATCTTCGCCTGGTCGAATGAGATGGTCGACGTACCGGTCACGTGGACCTCGGCATTCGTGCCGGATCGGCTCTTCTCCGTCGTCTGGATGTCCTTGAACTCGATCTTCATGGCGTCCGCGATATCGTCTGCATCGATTCCCGACCCAGCAAGGTCGCCGGCTTCGCCGAACAGGCCCGCGATGCTGTCCTTCTGGGCTGCGCAGGAAAACTCCGCCATCTTCGTCAGGCCGCCAGATTGAGCGGCATCGAACGCCGCCTTCACGGCACCCGCCGGCTCGTTCTGGCTTGCCCCGCCCGGGCCGCCGCTACACGCGGCAAGGCTGACGATCAGGACCGCGGCGAACGCGGCCGACCGAACGAACTTGGACTTCATCACACACTCCCTTGGTCGAGGCCCCACCGATCCCGGCGGCCATTCGCCTCGAGCCGCGCTCAGTCTGGCCGATCGCCGTCGGCGGCGCATCTCCGATGCGACGTGCCTCAGCGTCGGCGGCGGCCGGACCGAGTCCCGGTTCGCTTGCGAACGTTCGGCGTGACGGTCCGATCCCAGGTCGGCCGGTCGAGCCAGCGCGCCTGCCAGCCGGGATCGTCGTCGTGCTCGTCGCGGATCCCGGGCAGCCAGTCGGCGGCCGTGTTCTCGTCGATCGCGGGCACGCCGTCGAGGGTTTCTGCCGGCTCCTCGTCCGCGGGAAGCACCGTGACGCTCGTCACCTCGAACGCCGGGCCCGTGGGCTCTGCGGCGCGGCGACCGCGGCCGTCGTTGCCCGGACCAGCAACGCGGGCAGCTCGTTCCGCTGCTCGCCCGACGACGAGTGACTGGTCCTGCTCGAGAACGCGAAGCCGGATCTGCTGGATCTCGTCGCGCAGCGCGGCGGCTCGCTCGAACTCGAGCTGCTTGGCGGCCGCCTTCATCTCCGCCTCCATCCGGGCGACCAGCTTCTCGATGGCGACGGTGTTCTCCAGCGTCAGGGCACGGCCCGTGAGCTCATCGCGCTCGGATGTGTAGACGACCGTTCGATCGGCGACGGCGCGGAGACGCTCGTTGATGTCGTGGATGCCCTTGATGATCGTCGTCGGCTCGATCCCCCGTTCGAGGTTGTACGCCTCCTGGACCGATCGCCGACGATCCGTCTCCTCGATCGCGGCCGCCATGGACTCCGTCACCCGATCCGCGTACATGACGACCTTGCCGCCGATGTTGCGCGCCGCGCGACCGATCATCTGGATGAGTGACCACGAGCTCCGCAGGAACCCCTCCTTGTCGGCGTCGAGGATCGCGACGAGCGTCACCTCGGGCAGGTCGATGCCCTCGCGGAGGAGGTTGATGCCCACCAGCACGTCGAAGACGCCGAGGCGCAGGTCGCGCAGGATCGCGACCCGCTCGAGCGTGTCCACCTCGCTGTGGAGGTATTGGACCTTGATGCCCAGCTCACGGAGGTAGTCGGCGAGATCCTCGGCCATCTTCTTGGTCAGGGTCGTGATGAGGGCGCGCTCGCCGCGCTCGACCCGGATCCTGATCTCCTCGAGGAGGTCGTCGATCTGGCCCTCGGTCGGACGGACCTCGATCGTCGGATCGACGACGCCCGTCGGCCGGATGAGCTGCTGGACCACCTGCTCGCTTCGCTCGAGCTCGTACGGTCCGGGCGTCGCGCTCATGTAGACGACCTGGTTGAGGTGGCCCTCGAATTCCTCGAATGTCAGCGGCCGGTTGTCGAGGGCCGACGGCAACCGGAATCCGAAGTCGACGAGGATCTCCTTCCGCGTCCGGTCGTTCTTGAACATCCCGACGACCTGCGGGATCGACATGTGCGATTCGTCCACGACGAGGAGCCAGTCCGGCGGGAAGTAGTCGAGGAGCGTCCACGGCCGGGAGCCCGCCTCGCGCTGGGAGAGGTGGCGGGAGTAGTTCTCGATCCCCGTGCAGAAGCCCAGCTCCCGCATCATCTCGAGATCGAACGTCGTCCGCTGCCGGAGGCGAGCGGCCTCGAGGATCCGGCCCTCCGCCTCGAGCTCGCCGACCCGCTCCTCCATCTCGGCCTCGATGGCGACGATCGCGAGCTTCATCTTGTCGGCCGGCGTGACGTAGTGACTGGCCGGGTAGATGTTGACCTCGTTCCGCTCGGCGAGGAGCTCTCCCGTCAGCGGGTCGAGCTCAGTGATCCGTTCGACCTCGTCGCCGAAGAACTCGACCCGCACCATGTGCTCTTCGGAGGCAGGCTGGAACTCCAGGGTGTCGCCCTTGACTCGGAACCGCGCCCGGGTGAGCGCCTGGTCGTTGCGCTGGTACTGGAGATCGACGAGGTGGCGCAGGACCGAGTCCCGCCGGTACTGGCCGCCTTTTCGCAGTCGCAGGACGGTAGCCCCGTAGTCGACCGGCGCCCCGAGACCGTAGATGCACGAGACCGACGCCACGATGATCACGTCGCGGCGCTCGAACAGGGCGTGGGTCGCCGCGTGGCGGAGCCGGTCGATCTCGTCGTTCCGGCTCGAATCCTTCTCGATGTACGTGTCGCTCCGGGGCAGGTACGCCTCCGGCTGGTAATAGTCGAAGTAGCTGACGAAGTATTCGACCGCGTTGTCGGGGAAGAACTCGCGGAACTCTGCGTATAGCTGCGCGGCGAGCGTCTTGTTGTGGGCGAGGACGAGCGTCGGCCGGTTGATCCGCTCGATCGTCCAGGCCAGCGTCGCCGTCTTGCCCGTTCCGGTGGCGCCGAGGAGCGTCTGGTTCCGGACGCCTCGCTTGAGCCCGTCGACGAGCTTGTCGATCGCCTGGGGCTGGTCGCCGGTTGGCTGGAATGGGGCAACGAATCGGAAGTCGGGCATCGATGGACAAGGATACACGTCTTCCCGAATACAGAACGACTGTTCTGTTTTGCGAAATCCAGCGGGGTGGTGCGGCGGTACCAAGGGAAATCAACAGCGGGACTTAAGAGTGGCTCGGACCTCGGTTCGGTGCGGGCATGCTTGCAGTCGAAGCCGGCGCCTTCAACGACCCACGACCGGCGTGAAGGGTTGTAGATGCGATCGGTGCGACCGATTCCTGAGCAACGAGACGACACGACTGGCCAGGGCCTCGTTGAGTTCGCCCTGACCCTGCCGATCTTCGTCCTGCTCCTGATGGGCGTCCTCGAGTTCGGATTCCTCTACAACAACATCCTGACCGTCCAGTTCGCGTCTCGGCAGGGCGTCAGTGCCGCAGCCCAGGTGGGCGCCGAGGATGGCGCGGACTGCTCCATCCTCAAGGCCGTCGAGGCCGCCCTGACGACGCCGATCGACAAGAATCGGATCACCGCGGTCGAGGTCTTCCAGTCGGACGCCAACGGCCAGCCGATCGCGGGCAGGATCAATCGCTACATTCGGACCGGCCTCCTCGACTGCTCCGGCGTCTCGACCCAGCCGTACACGCTCACCGGGGTCGAGGGCTACCCGCAGATCGAGCGGAAAGACTCGCTCGTTGCCGGACTCGACGTCGTCGGCGTCCATATCGAGTACCTCTACGTCGGGGTCACGCCCGTCGGCGCCGGTCGGACATGGGACGTGTCGGACGGCGCAACCCTGCGCATGGAGCCGAAGCAATGAGCCGGCGGACCCCCCGGACGAAGGGGGCAGCGGATCGGCGCGGCCAGGCCATGGTCGAATTCGCGCTGATCCTGCCCCTGTTCCTGATCATCCTGATGGGAGCCCTCGAGTTCGGATCGGCGTATGACCATCGAACCGCGATGGCGTATGCGGTCCGCGAAGGCGCGCGGGTCGGGGCAAGCCTGGGCAACGGCGGCGCGAACCCGGCGGCCGTCGACGTCGCGATCGTCGCTGCCGTCCAGCGCGGCCTGACCGATCCGATCCTGGTCGAGAACGTGACGTCGATCCAGATCTACAAGTCCGACCTGAATGGACGCGCCGTTGTCGGGAAGGTGAACACCTACGATCGCTTCGGAACCCTGGTCGGCGCCCCGGGCTGGCCCGCCTCGGCCCGGATTCCGGGCCTGACCGGCGATTCGATCGGCGTCCTCGTTCACTACGACTTCCGGCCGACCACGCCGCTCGGCCACCTACTCGGGCTGTTCTTCGGCAGCGCGCCGTACAACACACTGCCGATGACGGACGCGACGGTCATGCACCTGGAGCCCGCCCCATGACCGGCGACGTTCCCGAGCTGGGCTCCGTGCCGGTCGTGCGCCCCGCCGCGCGCCGCACGGTCGGCGGACAGATCCTCGTGATGTTCGCGATGTCGTCGGTCCTGCTCTTCGGGGTGCTCGCGCTCGTCATCGACGTCGGCAACCTCTGGAATGCGTCGCTCCATGTCCAGCACGCCGCCGAGGCCGCCGCCCTCGCAGGGGTCCCGTACATGCCCGGCGACTTCGCGACCGCCTCAGCCAGGGCGATTGCGGAGGCCAAGAAGAACCAGTACTCCGCGGCGACCGGCGCGACCGTGACGCCGGCTGTGGACGTCGGGTCGAACCGCCGGCTCGATGTGACGATCTCGCACTCGGCGGGCACGTTCTTCCTGCGCGTCTTCGGGGTCAACTCGGTCGTGATCACGCGGACGGCGACCGCTGAATACACGCTGCCCGTCCCGATGGGCAGCCCGCTCGACGCGTTTGGCGACAACTCGGGCAATTTCCGGGCAGTCGTCGCGGCACAGGGCTCGGACCGCGGCAACGGCGACGCGTTCGCCGCGTACTACAACCCGAATCCGACCGTGAACGGCGGGTACAACCCGAAGGGCTACGACTACGCGATCGATGTGCCAGCCGGCGCTGGCTCGACGAGCATCGACCTCTACGACGCGACCTTCTGCGCGGTGGACCCGACGAAGGGCACCGGCGACCGATGGTTGAACTCCCCGTCCTGGACGTGGTTCTCGACGTACTACACGCTCTGGAGCGACCCGGCCGCGACCCCGCTCGACTACAACGACGACGTGGTCGTCGCGTCGAGCGGGACGCTGTTCGAGCACAAGCGCCAGGTCGACAAGAGCGCCGCGTTCCGCGACCTGTCGTATTCCTATCCCTCGCACGCCTTCTGGTCCCTGCCGGACTGCACGGCCGACGTCTACCACAACCAGTGGTGGACGCTCGCGTCGGTCACGACACCCGGCAGCTACCGGCTCAACGTCACGACGACCGACCCCTTGAACATCAACGATCAGAAGGGGACGAGCGGCTCCAACAAGTGGGGCCTCCGCGCGCTGAGCACCGACCCGTCGTACAAGGCCAAGGTCTACGGCCTCGGCAAGATCGCCATCTACGCCAACGTCAACAGCGGGATCACGCTCTTCTACCTCGCCCGGATCGAGGCCGTCCACGCCGGCAAGACGATGGTCATCCAGCTGTTCGACCCGGGTGACGCCACGGGGAACTCCAGCATCGAGATCCTCAAGCCGACGGCGGCCGGCTACGTGCCGGCGACCTTCAGCTACACGGCCGACACCAACGCGGCATCGTGCTGCAGGAGCGGCACGAACATGACCGTGCTCCCGACGACGGTCAGCGGATCGGCCCGGTACAACAATTCCTGGGTCACCATCACCGTCCCGCTGCCGATGTCCTACACGGCGCCCGTTCCGCCCGGCGAACCAGCCGGCTCCCTGGGTGGCTGGTGGAAGATCAAGTACAACTTCAGCAGCCAGACGACCGACTCCACGACCTGGCAGGTGTCGATTCGGGGCAACCCCGTTCACCTGGTCCAGCCCTGACCAACGCCCAGACGTCCGCGTTCCCGGCGCTCCCCGAGGGGTCCTGTTGTAGCCGCCGGCTGGTACTTCCGGTCGCTTGGGGGCTGCGCGAGGCGGCGGTGACAATTGGCACCTGATCCCCAGCACGACTGGCTCACCACGGCTGAAATCGATACGAGGGCGCTGACCGAATGGAGATGGAGTATCGGGACCCGAGGCGACGTGGCAAATTCCTCGTCATCATCGGGCTGATCTTCGCCATCCTCGCGGGTGCGGGCGCCTTCATGATCATCACCCAGGCTCAGCAGCAGGCGGGTCAGGCGAACCTCCAGCACGTTTCGATCGTCGTGGCAAAGATTGCGATCCCGGCCCGGAAGCCGATCGAGGCGGCCGATGTCGAGGTCCGCGACGTTCCCGTCGACCCGACCAACGCCCAGGGCGTCTATGCAGATACGGCCACGGTCATCGGCCTCGTGGCCGGCGTCAGCATCCTCGCGGGCCAGCCCATCTACGCGAACTTCCTCGCTTCCTCGTCGCAGGGTGGCCAGTTCTCGATCCTCGCTCCCGACGAGACGATCAGCCCGACGAGCGAGGCATGGCGGGCCGTGTCGCTGACGGTTCCGGACGATCGCGCTGTGGCCGGCATGATTGCGCCCGGCGATACGGTCGACGTCTTCGTCTCGATCTCCGTGGCAGTCCCCGAGACCCTCGCGGTGGCCGGTCGCTACTACAGCGAGAAGTCGACGAAGATCATCTACCAGAATCTCGTCGTCCTCGCGAAGGCGACCAACTTCTACGTCCTCCGGGTCCCCGAGGCGTTGGCGGAGGAGATCAGCCACCTGCAGGCCACTGGCGCGGCGGCATTCAGCTTCGCCCTCAGGCCGATCCAGGACACCAGGATGGTGGACGCCGGATTGCTCGGGCAGACCACGAACCGGATCCTCCAGAACTACGGGTTGCCGGTCCCCGAGGTCTTCCCGCCCGGCCTGGGTCCGATCCCAACCGCCCAGCCGACGCCGACGCCCGATCCGGCGACGCCGACCGGTGCAGGCTCGTCCGCGAGCCCCTCGACGTCTGGACTCCCCTCCCCGTCCACCTCACCGTAGCCCGGACGCCGGCCCGGAGCGGGCGGCGGCAAGCGCCTCGTCGAGGGCCTCCTCGGCGCGCGCACGGCTCTCGTCCGGCGACCCGGACGTGTCGATGACCCGCGTCGCGACCGGGCGGAGGCGCGCGGCGATGTCGCCCTGGGATGCGATTCGCTGATCCGCGTCGGCCGGCGTGCTGCCGCGGCCGACCAGCCGCCCCCGCTGGGCAGCGCGATCGCAGGTCACGAGCCAGACCTCGTCGCACAGCTCTGAGAGGCCGCCTTCGACGAGCTTGATCGCCTCGATGACGATGACGCCGTCCGGTTCGGCGGCCTCAGCCGCGGCGACGGCCGCGATGATCCGTGGCCGGACGGCGGGATGGATGATCGCCTCGAGGCCGCGCAGGGCGGCCGGGTTTGAGAACACGATCCGGCCGAGCGCCGCCCGATCCAGGGACCCGTCTGCGGCCTTCACGCGATCGCCGAATCGCGCCAGAACCTCGGCGAGTGCCGGCTCGCCGGGCGCGGTCACCTCGCGGGCGATTCGATCCGCGTCGATCACGTGGGCGCCGAGCTCCGCGAGCCAGCCGGCGACGGTGGACTTGCCGCAGCCGATTGGCCCGGTCAGCCCGATTCGGATCGTCAAGGCTTGCGCTCCTCGAGCTCGAGCCAGGCGTCTTCGGCGCCAGCGAGCGCGCGCTCAACGTCGCCGAGTTCGCTCGTGATGCGGCGCACTTCGACGAAGTTCGATGAAATTGCGGGATCAGACATCGCCAGCTCGAGATGGCTCTTACGCAAACCGAGACGGCTCAGGTCGGCGTCGACCACCGCCCTCTGGCGGCGATACGCGTCCTTCGACAGTTTTTCTTTTCGTGCGGACCGGGCGGCGGATCGCCCAGGCACTGGCGGAACCGTCGTCGCGACCATCGGTCCCGTCGTTGCCGACCGACCCGAGGATGTCACTCCCCCACCCGCCCGCGACGCGGCCCCGGACGTTGCGCGCCGGGCCGCGGGCAGTCGCTCGATCGCGCCCGCTGCCGTCCAGCCGCCGGCGACGGCAGTTCGCCATTCCCGGTAGCCGCCGTCAAACGGGGCGGCGAGTCCGTCGTCGACGACCCACAGCTGCGTGCAGACCGTCTCGAGCAGGCGGCGGTCGTGCGAGACGACGAGGAGCGTCGCCGGCGACTCTGCCATGAACGCCTCGATCGCCTCGCGGGCCGGGATGTCGAGGTGGTTCGTCGGCTCGTCGAGGAGCAGCAGGTTCGACGGCATGATCCCCAGGAGGGCCAGCTCGAGCCGGGAACGCTCGCCGCCGGACAGGGCCCGGACCTCCTTGAACGCATCGTCGCCGCGGAACAGGAACCGCGCCAGGTAGCCACGCGCCTCGCCCGGCGTGATCGGGATCGCGGCGAGCAGCGCGTCGATGACGGTCGTACCGGGGATCGCCGCGCCGCGCAGCTGGGCGAGGTACCCGACCTGGACGGCGTTGCCGAACGACAACCGCCCGTCGACCGGCGGGAGATCCCCGGCGATCGTCCGCAGGAGCGTGGTCTTGCCCGCCCCGTTCGGCCCGACGATCCCGATCCGATCGCCGCGCTGGGCCGCGAGAAACGGCGCGCGGGCGACGCGCCTGGCCTCGGTGGCCGTCGATCCATCCTCGTTGACCGCGCCGCGACCCGGCAGGTAGCCGACGACGAGGTCCTCGATCCGGACGACCACCTCACCGGACCGCGCCGGCCCGCCACCGGCCAGGGCGCTGGCCGGCAGCCTGAGCCTGCGCGAGCTCTTCGGAGCTTCGATCCGCTCGGCCTGGAGCCGTTCGAGGCGCGCCTCGTGCTCGTGCATCTTGCTGAACTTGCGGTGCGACCGATACCGCTGGACGAGCTCACGCTCCCGCTCGATCGACTCAGCCTGGGTATCGGCATCCTTGGCTGCTCGGGCGTCGCGCTCGACGCGCTGGCGGTGGTAGGCGCTGTAGTCGCCGCGGAACACGGTCAGGCGGCGATCGCGAAGCTCCCAGATCCGCGTGACCGTTCCGTCAAGGAACGCCCGGTCGTGCGATGCGACGAGGAGCGATCCGCGACGACGGCGGAGGTGTTCCTCGGTCCATTCGAGCGCGGCGATGTCGAGGTGATTCGTCGGCTCGTCGAGGAGGAGCAGGTCCGGGTCCGCGATCACGAGTCGGGCGAGGGCAGCGCGGGTCTGCTCCCCACCCGACAGGGCCGTCGGCGGCTTGTCCCAGTCGGCACGGCTGAACCCGAGGCCCGACAGCGCCTCGTCGACTCGCTGATCGAGCGTGTAGCCGCCGAGGATCTCGTATTCGTGCTGGAGGTCGGCGTACGCACGCTCCTCGACGAGGTGGTCACGCTCGAGGGCGGCCAGGGACGCGGCCATCCGGTCGAGGTGCGACGCTCCCTGACGGACCGCAGCGCGGAGATCCGGTGCGGCCATGAACTCGTCGTCGAAATGCGACTCCTGTGCGAGCAGCCCGAGCGTCAGGCCCCGCTTCCGATGAACGTCGCCGGCGTCCGGCTCGTCGCGGCCGGCTGCGATCCGGAGCAGGGTCGTCTTGCCCGCCCCGTTCGGACCAACCAGGCCGATCCGGTCGCCGAGCGCGATCGAGGCCGTGATGCTGTCGAGGATGACGAACGTCCCGACCTCGCGATGGACGCCGGTGAGGCGGAGGATCGACATCTTCGGCTAACCGCCGGCTGCGGCACGTGCGGCGGCACGCCGAGTCGCGGCGGCCTTGCGCGTCCGCTCCGCACGGGTCAATCCGAGGCTCCCCTCCCCGCTCAGCTCGGACCAGCGACGGCCGACGCGCTCGGGGGTGGCCATCGACCGAAGAATCGAGCGGGCAGCGGCCCGGTCAGCCCGCGGGAGCCGCTGGCACCAGGAGCAGAAGTGGGTCGCCCGGCTGCCGACGATGATCCGCCGAATGGGGCGGCCGCAGCGGCGGCACGGTTCGCCGGCCCGCTGGTACACCATGAGATGGTCCTGCATCTCGCCGTCGCCGTCGGGGGCGGTGTAGTCGTCGATCGACGCGCCGCGGCGGATCACGGCCTCGGCGAGGATCCGGCGGAGGTCGAGCCAGAGACGGCGCTCGTCGGCCGGCCGAATCGTCTTCGCGGTCCGGAGAGGATGAAGGCGGGCGGCCCAGAGCGCCTCGTCGGCGTAGATGTTGCCGACGCCCGCGATGAACGACTGGTCGAGGAGCAGCGGCTTGAGGCGGCCCTTCCGCCCACGGATCCGGCGCCGAAACGCCGCCAGCGTGAACGAATCCGCCAGCGGCTCGGGCCCCGTGTTCGCGAACGGATCCTCCTCCGTCGCGCGATACAGTCCGACGCGTCCGAACTTGCGGATGTCGCGAAACCGAATCTCGCGGCCGTCCGCAAGCTCGAGCACGAGTCGGACGTATGGATCGCTCCGACCGCCCTGTGGCACGACGAACAGCTGGCCGGTCATCTTGAGGTGGATGGTCAGGAAGGCGTCGCCATCGAGCGTTACGACGATCTGCTTCCCGCGTCGCGAGACGCCCTCGATCCGGCGGCCCGCGACGCCCGATGCGAAGGCTTCGGGCGTGGTGGCTCGCAGCGTTCGTGCCCACAGCGTCGTGGCGTCGACGATCGTCGACCCGGTGATCAGCGGGCGGAGGTCGCGCGCGACGGTCTCGACTTCGGGAAGTTCGGGCACGGGTCGCGCCTAGCCGACGAGCGGCGCGATCGGCGCCTCGAGCGGCATCTCGTCGGCCTCGGCGGCGATCTCGTCGGCGCGGGTCAGGGGCGTCATCGACTCCCAGTCGTCGCCGACCTTGATGTCGACGATGAGCGGCACCGACAGCGGCAGTGCGCCTTCCATCGTCTCGCGGACGAGCGCGGCAAGGGAGTCGACCTCGTCCCGTGGAACCTCGAACAGCAGCTCGTCGTGCACGGACAGGAGGAGACGCGCCCGCGACCCGGTGGCAGCAAGGCGCTCCGCGACGCGGATCATCGCGATCTTCTGGATGTCGGCCGCCGTTCCCTGGATCGGCATGTTGATCGCCATCCGCTCCCCGGCACCCCGCAGGGCCGGGTTCGCGGCGCGCAGCTCGGGGATCTGGCGCTTGCGCCCGAGGAGTGTCTCGACGAAGCCCTGGGCTTTCGCCTGCTCCTTGATGGCCATCATGTAGTAGCTGATCCCCGAGTACGCGGCGAAGTAGCTGTTGATGAACTCCTGGGCTTCCTTGCGCGGGATGTTTGCTCGCGAGGCGAGCCCGAAGTCGCTCATCCCGTAGGCAAGGCCGAAGTTGACCATCTTCGCCATCGACCGTTCGTCGGCGGTGATCTCCTCGGGGGCCTTGTGGAGGACCCGGGCGGCCGTCTCGCGGTGGATGTCGGCCTGTCTCGCGAAGGCGTCCTTCAGGTGCTCGTCGCCCGATACGTGGGCGAGGATCCGCAACTCGATCTGGCTGTAGTCGGCAGCGAGGAGGGTGACGTCGGGGGCGCCGGCGACGAACGCCCGCCGGATCCGCCGCCCGAGTGGTGTCCGGATTGGGATGTTCTGGAGGTTGGGGTCCGATGAGGAGAGGCGACCGGTCGAGGCGACCGCCTGATGGAAGGTCGTGTGGAGCCGGCCATCGGCGGCGATCAGCGACGGCAGGGCTTCGACGTACGTCGAGCGCAGCTTCGTGTAGACGCGCCACTCGAGGAGCTTGTCGATCATCGGGTGGGCCGGCCGCAGCTCCTCGAGCACGGATGCATCGGTCGAGTAGCCGGTCTTCGTCCGCCGGCCCTTCGGCAGGTTCAGCTCGAAGAACAGGATCTGCTCGAGCTGCTTGGGGCTGCCGAGGTTGAACTCGTGCCCGACGTCCACGTAGATCTCCGCCTCGAGGCGGTCGATCTCCGCGCGGAACTCGCGATCCAGGACGCCGAGGGCGTCGAGGTCAAGCGCGACCCCGACAGCCTCCATCCGGGCGAGGACCGGGATGAGGGGGAGCTCGACCTCCCGGAACAAGCGGTCGAGCCCGACGTCCACGAGCCGCCGCTCGAGCGGTTCGCGCACAGCGATCGCCGACAGGGCCTCCAGCCCGGCCCGGGCCGTCGCCGGCAGGTCTGTCGCGGGAGGCAGGATCTGATCGAGGTTCTCGGCCACGACGTCGGCGATCGTCTGGCTTCGGAGGGCCGCGTTGAGAATGTAGGCGGCGACCTGCGTGTCGAACACGACAGGCGGAGGCGGCGCGTTGAGATCGTCCGCGAAGTGAGCGACAACGAGAGGCTTCGCCTCGTGGCCGACGAGGGCCACGCCGAGCCGCTCGAGCAGACGCCGCAATGTTTCCGACCCCTCGGCGCCGTCCGCCGCGACCACCCGCCCGTCGGTGCCGGCCACCGCAAGCGCCAGTGGCGAGCCGCGACGCGGCCGCGGGTCGTCCAGCAGGAGCGAGATGCCGACGGCCGGCTGGGCCTCGAGCCACGGCGTGAGTGCCTCGAGATCGTTCACTGCCCGCACCTCGATCCGGCCTGGATCGAGGATCGCGGCGGCGAGTGCCGACGGCAGGTCGTCGGCTCGCGGGATGGGTTCATCCGTGCCGCTGGTGCCCGGGATCGAATCCGGTTCGGTCGCTGCCGCCTGCTGCGTGACGGTATTGAAGTCGAGCCGGAGCTGGAGCTCACCGCTCTCCGGCCTGGTCCCCGATCGGCCAGGGCCCCACCCGTCGGGGCGGCCTGCCACCCGTGCGGCCGGAACGTAGCCACTCTCGGCGACGGATCGCAGGCTATCGGTCCGTTGCTCGGCCGTTTCGCCGGAGATCGGCGGGAGTCGCTCGATCAGCGTCCGGAATTCGTATTCGCGGAACAGCCGCACGACCGTGTCCCGGTCGTAGTCACCGAGCCGTGCTGCCTCGAGATCGATCTGGATCGGCAGATCGCGGACGATCGTCGAGAGGTCGCGCCCGACGAAGACCTGGTCGCGATACTCCGCGAGCTTGTCGCGCAGCTTCTCGGGTTTGACCTCGTCGAGCCGCTCGAATAGAGCGTCGAGCGTCTCGAACTCGCGGATGAGCTTCGCGGCCGTCTTCTCGCCGACGCCCGGGACGCCGGGGATGTTGTCGGTCGGATCGCCCTTGAGGGCCTTGTAGTCGATCATCTGGTCCGGCCGAAGGCCAAATCGCTCGTCGATCCTCGCGATGTCGTACATGACGGTGTTCTCGACGCCGGACCGAGTGGTCATCAGGCGGACGCGCGGCGTGACGAGCTGGAGCATGTCGAGATCCACCGTGACGATCGTCGTCTCGAGGTCGTCCCGCGCGTCCAGCTGGGCGGTGATCGTCCCGATGACGTCATCCGCCTCGTAGCCCTGCATCTCGTAGACCGGGATCCGGAGGGCCTTGACCACTTCGCGGACCTTCGGGAACTGGTCGCGCAGGTCGTCCGGCATCCGCGTCCGCGTCGCCTTGTACTCGGCGTACTGCTCGTGGCGGAACGTCGGACCGGGCAGGTCGAATGACACGGCCAGGTAGTCCGGCTGGAGATCCTGGAGGCCGCGGAGGACGATGCTGGCGAAGCCGAAGACGCCGTTGACGAGATCGCCGCGCGAGGTTGTCAGGGGCGGAAGAGCGAAATATCCGCGATAGACGAGCCCGTAGCCGTCGAGCAGCATGAGGCGTTCAGTGGGCACGATGAGAGTGTAGCGGGGACCGCCCCGCGCTCGACCCGGACGGGGGTCAGTTGCCCGGAACGCTCCTGGCGAGCCGGCGCGCGATGAGGAGCGCGATCCCGGCGGCAAGGAAGATCGCCGAGGCGACGAGCACGAGTGAAACGCCCTGCCCATCGCTCGGCGCCTGGGCGTCCAGATCGCGGGCCGCGGCGGGGGCGGATTCCCCGGCCCCGGTCCCCTGGGCGGTCACGGTGCCGTCATTCGTCGTCCGATTGCTGGCCGAAACTCGGTCGGGTTGAGGGCTGCTCAGGGGCACCAGGGCGCTTCCGGGACTGGCCGAAGGCTGGCCCCCCGTCACGGCGTACCCAGGCTCCGACGTGACCGGGGCCGCAGCCGCCGAGGCGGCCGCCTCGACACCGGCGTCCGTGAAGTTGTCGGTCGCCGACAGGGCCTGCTGTGGCGGGTTCGGTGCCGCCGGAGCCGCCGCGGAGCCGGCCCCCATCTGGACTGTTGGCAGGACGCTGACAAGCAGGCCGGCGAGGCCCAGGGTCGTGAGCCCGACGCCGAGCTGGCGGGTCATCGCAAACCGGGGTGAGCCGAATGCCGCGACGAAGCGCCGCCAGCCGGCCGGCCGCAGGTGGGCGGCCTGTTCGGGGCTCAGCTGGAAGTCGCGAGGGCGAGTCGCGGCGGGAACAGCCGCCGTCGCCCGCGCGATCGCGAGGATGTCGTCATGAAGGGACGCGCAGTCGACGCACTCGGCGACCAGGGAAGCGGCGAGGTCGCGGTCGGCGTCGGTGAGATCACCGGCGGCGAACGATACGACGAGGAGCGGGTCGTGCTGAGCGTGCTGGTCTGAAACGTGGGGCATGTGGGTCAGACGAGCTCCTTGCGCATGAGGTTCCCTTCAGCCACGGAAGAGGTTCATCTGGTCCGCGAGCAGGTCACGGAGGGCGAGCCGGCCGCGGTGGATTCGGGACTTGACAGTTCCGAGCGAGACGCGGGTCATCTCGGCGATCTCCGCGTAGTCGTATCCCTCGACGTCGAACAGCACGATGGCAGTCCGCTGATCGGGGGTGATCGAGGCGAGGGCCGCGTTGAGCGCGTGCGATCGTTCGAAGGTCAGCGCCGTGTGGACCGGGTCAGAGTCCTCGGTGGCCGGCGGTTGCCAGCTCTCGTCCTCGAACTCCGGGTACGGCTGCACCGGGCGGCGCTTCTTCGCCCGCTGCGTGTCCATCGCGGCGTTCACCGCGATCCGGTTGAGCCAGGACTTCACGCTCCCCCCGCGGAAGCCGGCGAGATTTCGGAAGGCCGAGAAGAACGCCTCCTGGGTGACATCCGACGCCTGGTCTCGGTCCGGGACCATCCGCACGACCAGGGCGAACAGCTGATCCTGGTAGCAGACCACGAGGTCGTTGAATGCATCGAGGTCGCCCGCGCGGGCACGCTCGAGGAGGATGAGGTCTCGGCGCTGGACGGGGTCGTCGGGGACCGTCGTCGAGCGAAGGTCCTCCACGATCAGGGGGTCCCTCCGAACGGCGATTCTGAGGCTGGGCGAGTCTAGCATCGGTCCGCGCGGAGACGCCGCAGGCGCGGAGCCGGTTCCGCAACGGGTGCACCCGGGCAACGGCAACTTCGGCGGCCCGGCGAGCGTCCCGACCGGCGAAGAGGAATATCCTCAGACCAGCCTGGAGCTTCACCGATGCGTCGACTCGCGACTCTCGTCTCGCTTCTCGTTCTCGTTGCCGGGTGCGCCGGGGCCGCACCGAGCCCCTCGCCGTCCGCACCGATCGCCGGATTCGGCCTGAGGGCCTGGATCAGCCAGGCACTGCCACCTGTCGAGTTCTTTCCGTCGGCCGGACCGAGCCTCGCGATCGACAACGGCAGCCGTCATCGCCCACGGTCCGCAGATCGACATCTACCCCGGCCCGCTCCTCCCGAACCTGCAGCAGCGCCCCATCAGCCAGGTCGGAATCGACGCGGTCGTGGACGCCGCCCGTGCCGCGGGCCTCCTGGACGGGCCGACTGATCTCGCCGGCGAGTCGCTGCCCGGATCCCAGACCGCCCACCTCCTGTTCACGATCAACGGCGTCGAGCGAGAGGTCTTCGGCGATCCGACACGTCAGATCGTCTGCATCACCGCTCCGTGCGTCGCTCCTCCCGGCACCCCCGAGGCGTTCGGTCAGTTCTGGGCGCAGGTCCATGACATCCAGTCGTTGATCGGCGCGGAGCTGGGCCCGGAGACGCCCTACGCCACCGATCGGCTCGCCGTCCTCCTGGTCGAGCCCGTCCCGGAGCCCTCCGTCCCACCGGCAGTCGCGCCATGGCCGCTCGATGGGCCGATGGCGGAATTCGGCGTCGAGTGGAACGGCGCGCGATGCGACGTGATCGATGGCGCGGACCTCGCGACCGCCCTGGTGGTTTTCGAGACGGCGAACCAGCTCACACGCTGGACCGATGAGGGCGACGCGCAGTACAGCGTCGTGGCGCGGCCGCTGTTCCCGGGCGAGCCGGATCCCTGCTGAGGCGTCGGCTCGCCGTCGACTACGATTGCGAGCCGCGCCGAAGTGGCGGAATGGCAGACGCGGCGGTCTCAAACACCGCTGGGGGCAACCCCGTCCGGGTTCAAATCCCGGCTTCGGCACCACGATCTCACGCACGAGCCCGCCGTCCGTTCGACGCACGGGCGTTCTACTCGGCGGTGCCGTCGGGCTCGATGTCGCTGAGACTCGGACATTGCGATATCAACTTCCAGGTGATGTGCCACATCACGTCCACCATTGGCTCCGAACTCGCCGAGGGGACGAGCTATTGGACGCCCCAGACATTCGATGTGCGAGCGCTCCAGGCGTTCTATCCGTAGAGGGGAACCAAATGACACATCATCGACTTGGGGCATCGATTGGCCTCTTGGCCTCCATAGTCCTTCTCGGGACAGCGTGTTCGGTGGGCACGGGTGCCTCAACGCCTGTGTCGTCTGGGGGAGACCCCGCACTGCCGGCGGCGAGCCAAGACTGCTATCAGATCGGCGTCGAAGCTAGCCAGGCGCCGAAAGCAATTGCGGATCTCCGGAAAGACGCCACGGACATCCTGGTTGGCGTTTTCCAAGGGTACGGGGAGGCGAGATGGAACACTCCCGACGGCAAGCGCCCAACGCCCAAGGAGGTTCAGGAAACAACGGCTCGGCTCAATCGGCCGATGTCGATCGACTTCAAGGAAGAGGTCCGCGGCGCCGAGACAGCAAGCGAGCACGCAATCGCACGAGGAGGGTCACTAGGTTGTGACAGCGTCACCTACTCGGATGACGTACCACTCGTGGTGGGACAGTCCTACCTGTTCTTCATGCTCCCCGTTATCGACAGCAAGGAACAGCTGTCTGGCGATCTCCTCGTGATCGAAGCCTGGCCCATTGCAAAGGGTGATGTCGTGGAGACTGCCCAGGACGGCCCCATGCCGTTGGCAGATGTCAAGACAGCTATCGAGCAGGGTCCGAAGCCCACGACGGCACCGAGCCCAGGGGAGCCTGAGCCAACAACTCCCGGCTGAGAACCGAAAGCGTTCAGCTCCCTCCGCGTTGGCGGCTACGAGCCTGCCGGCGCGGAGGACACCCCTCGCGGCCCCGTGAGGCGAAGGCTGCGATACTCGCGCCGATGACCGACGCGGCGAATCAGAGCCTCCAGGAGCGATTCGCGCCCGAGGGCCGCTGCTTCGGGTGCGGGCCGGCCAACAAGAGCGGCCTGCGAATCAGGAGCGTTCCGTCACGACGTGATCGCGACGAGATCGTCGCCGACTGGACGTCGTCGCCGCATCACGAAGCATTCGAGGGAATCCTGAACGGAGGGATCATCGGCACGCTGCTGGACTGTCATTCAAACTGGACCGCAGCCGATCACCTGATGCGCCGCCGCGGCGCCGATCGGCCCCCGACGACCGTCACGCTCGACTATGCCGTCCGGATGCGGCGGCCGACGCCGTCCGGCGGCCCTGTCCACCTGGCGGCACGGGTCGTCGAATCGGGCGAAGATCGGGTGATCGTCGAGGCGACGCTCACCGCCGGCGACGACGTCACGGCCACCTGTCGAGGCACGTTCGTCGCCGTCAAACCGGGCCATCCTGCATACGACCACTGGTAAGGAGAGTCTTGATGTTCCGTCGCTTCCTGGGTGTCGACAGCGCCGAATCGGATCCCAGCCCACCGGTGGGCGGCGATGTCGCTCCCGCGGCCGGATCCACCGCCGAGACCGAGACGGCACGCCAGATCGTGGCTCGTCTCGAGGCGATGCCGCCGGACGAGGCGCGCTATCTCGCCTGCTTCGCCTACGTCATGAGCCGCGCCGCGGCCGCCGACTTCAGCATCAGCGACCAGGAAACGTCGCTGATGGAGGAGTTCGCGATCCAGTTCGGCGGGCTCGACACGTCGCAGGCTGTTCTCGTCATCCAGATGGCGAAGGTCCAGGCGCGCGTCCAGGGCGCCACAGAGGACTTCGTCGTCACCCGCGAATTCCGCAAGATCTCGACCATGGAGCAGCGGGTGGCGCTTCTCCGCTGCTGCTTCGCGATCAGCGCCGAGGACGGGTCGATCGACGCCGACGAAGCATCGGTTGTCAACGAGATCGCCCGAGAGCTCGACGTGGAACGGGATGTCCTGAATGACGTCCGATCCGAGTTCCACGAGCAGCTTTCGGCGGTCCAGGCACTCCGGCGGGCAAGCGGCGCCCAGGGGTCCTAGCTTCCGCTGAGGGTGAGCTCGACGATGCCGTCGCCGAGCCGGCGGCGGACCTCCGCGAGGAGCTCCGAGTCGTAGGCGACGCCGCGTCGAAGTTCCATCGGCAGCGAGGTCGCCCCGGTCTGGGCCGGCACGTGGAGCACCACGCGCGTCGAGCCCGGCCGCTCGACGAGGAGGCCCTTGAACGCCTCCATCGCGCCGACAACCCGGTCCGTGCCTGCCCCGCCCGCGAACCTGACGTGGAGGACGGCGTCCGGTGAGGCGTCGATGGGCGGTGTCACGGCCCGCGCCGCGCCCGCGGCGACGTCCCGTGCCTCGTCCGGGAGAGCCGGTTCGACGTCGCGGTCGGGGGCGAGGCGCTCGAGGTCCGGCGTCGCCTGGTAGGTCGGGATCGGCTCGCCGGGAGTAACCGAGGGCAGTGATCCGGATGCCTCCGGCGGGCGGGCGTCGGCTCGGAGCGGCGAGACATACGGGATCTCGGGGCGTCCGCCGGCGAGGACCGGCTCGGCTGGGGCCGCAACCGGGACCCGCACGTTGCCGCTGCCGTTGCCGTTGCCGTTTCCGCCGCCATAGCCACCGGCGCCGTACGCTCCCTGGGCCCCAACCGGAGCCTGGCGGCGCGGCGGCCTGCCCCGATCCCCGGCCGCGACCTCCCGGGCGAACGCCTCGGGCCCGCGCGAAAGGGCGCCGTCCCAGTCGGTCACGAGGTCGGCAAGCAGCGAGACCTCCTCGCCGCGGTGATCGATCCGCCCGGCGACGAGGAGAATCGAGCCCTCGGCCCACGTGCCCGCGGTCTGCTCGTACAGCTTCGGAAAGACGACGATCTCGATGGTCCCCTGGAGGTCCTCGATCGTGGCCACGCCCATGGTCGACTTCGCCTTCGTGATCACCGTCCGGAAGCCCGTCACGATGCCGGCGACGACGATCCGCTGGCCGTCGAGTGACTCGTCGCGCAGGTCAGCGCTGTAGGCGGTGACGAACTGGCCGACCTGCTCGGCGACCTCGCCCATCGGGTGCTCGGAGAGGTAGAGGCCGAGGAGCTCCTTCTCCCAGCGGAGGCGCTCGCGAACGGGCACCTCGGTCGTCTGCGGGAGCGGCCGCTCGAACGCCGAGGCATCCTCCGCTCCCAGGTCGAACAGCGACGTCTGGCCGCTGATGCGATCGCGCTGGGCCGACTGGCCGGCTGCCATCGCGTCGTCGAGCCCGAGCAGGATCTGCGCCGGATGGCCGAATGCATTGAGCGCACCGACTCGGGCCAGCGACTCGAGGACCTTCCGGTTCGCGAGGCGGAGATCGACCCGCGAGCAGAAATCCGTCAGCGAGTGGAATGGGCCGCCCTCGGCTCGGGCGGCAATGATCGACTCGATCGCTCCCTGGCCGACGTTCCTGACCGCGAGGAGCCCGAACCGGATCGCCTGGCCCTCGACCGTGAACTCGACGCCGGAGGTGTGGACGTCCGGCGGCAGGACCTCGATCCCCATCCGGCGGCATTCCGCGATCGCCGCGGCGACCTTCTCCTCGTTCGATCGGAACGCCGTCAGCACGCTCGTCATGTACTCGACGGTGTAGTTCGCCTTGAGGTACGCCGTCTGGTAGGCGATCAGCCCGTAGCACGTCGCATGGGCCTTGTTGAAGCCGTATCGCTCGAACGGCTGGAAGGCGGCGAATACCTGGTCGATGACCTGCGGCGCGACGCCCCGCTCCGCGGCCTGCGTGACGAACTTCTCTCGCTGGGCTCGCAGCAGGGCCGACTTCTTCTTCCGGATCGCGTAGCCGAGGGTGTCGGCCTCCGGCCCGGTAAAGCCGCCGAGCGCGATCGCCGCGGCCATGATGTCTTCCTGGTACACGAAGATTCCGTACGTCTTGTTCAGGTACGGCTCGAGGAGAGGATGGAGGTAACTCACCTTCTCCATGCCGTGCTTGCGCCTGATGTAGGCAGGGATGTTCTCCATCGGGCCCGGCCGGTAGAGAGCGACCATCGCCGCGAGGTCGAGGACCGACGTCGGGCGGAGGTCGCGGATATAGCGACGCATGCCCGCTGACTCCAGCTGGAAGATGCCGGTCGTCTCGCCCGACGCGAGGAGCTCGAAGGTCTGCCCATCGTCGAGCGGGATCGTGTCGAGGTCGATCTCGATCTCCCGCTCCTGGCGGACGAGATCGACCGCCTGGCGGAGGATCGTGAGGTTCGACAGGCCGAGGAAGTCGAACTTCAGCAGCCCGAGCGCCTCGATTCCGTGCATTTCGTACTGCGTCATGAGGGCGTCCGAGTTGGTCGCCTTCTGGAGCGGCATGAGCTCGGTGAGCGGCTCGTCGCTGATGACAACGCCGGCGGCGTGGGTCGAGGCGTTCCGGGCGACGCCCTCGAGCTGCCGGGCGAAGTCGGTGATCCGCTTCACGGCCGGGTCGCCCTGGACCATCCCGCGGAGCTCCGGCGACGTCTCGATCGCCTCGTCAAGCCTGATCCCGAGCTGGTTCGGGACGGCCTTCGCGATTCGGTCGACCTCGCCGTAGCTGTGGCCGAGGACGCGGCCGACATCGCGGATCGCCGCCCGGGCGAGCATCGTCCCGAACGTGATGATCTGGGCGACGTGGTCCGCGCCGTACTTGCGGGTCACGTAGGCGATCACCTCGTCCCGGCGGCCGTCCTCGAAGTCGACGTCGATGTCGGGCATGGTCACCCGGTCGGGATTCAGGAAGCGCTCGAAGGGCAGCTCGTAGTGGATCGGGTCGACGGGGGTGATCCCGAGGGTGTAGGTCACGATCGAGCCGGGGGCGCTGCCGCGGCAGGTCGTCTGGATCCGCTGCTCGCGGGCGAACCGGATGAAGTCGGCGACGATGAGGAAGTAGCCCGCGTAGCCCATCGACAGGATCACGCCCAGCTCGTAGTCGAGACGGGCCTGGAGCGCGGGGGTGACCGTGCCGTAGCGCCGTTCGAGGCCACGCTCGCACTCCTTGCGGAGCCAGCTTTCGGCGGTCTCGCCGTCCGGCACCGGGAAGTTCGGGATCCGGAGATTTCCCAGCGGCAACTTGACGTCCGTCATCTCGGAGATCAGCCGGCTGTTCCTGATCGCCTCGGGCTGATCCGGGAAGAGGGCCGCCATCTGCGCGGCGGACTTCAGCCAGAAGTCGCGCGTCTCGAACTTCATCCGGTTCGGCGTGTCGATGTTGTTGCCGGTGCCGACGCAGAGCAGGACGTCGTGCGCGTCGGCCTGGGCCTCGTGGACGTAATGCAGGTCGTTGGTCGCCACCAGCGGCAGGCCGGTCTCCGATGCGAGCCGCAGTAGCTTCGGGTTCAGCGCGCGCTGCTCGGGCAGGCCGTGGTCCTGGAGTTCGAGGAAGAAGTTGCCGGGCCCGAGGATGTCGCCGTACTGGCCCGCTACGGAACGAGCGAGGTCGAGGTCGTCGACCTCGAGGGCTCGCGCGACCTCGCCGCCGAGACAGGCCGAAAGTCCGACGAGGCCTTCGGCGTGGCGGGCGAGATGCTCGCGGTCGATCCGCGGCCGGTAGTAATAGCCATCGATGTGGGCGTCGGTGACGAGGCGGCACAGGTTGCGATAGCCGACGTCGTTCCGGGCAAGGAGGATCAGGTGGAAGGGCTGCGCGTCGGCCTTGCCCTCCTTCTCTGTCATCGATCGCCGGGCCACGTAGGTCTCGACGCCGATGATCGGCTTGATCCCCTTGTTCACGCAGGCCTGGTAGAAGCCGACGGCGCCATACAGGGCGCCGTGATCGGTGATCGCGAGACTGTCGAAGCCCTGCTGCGCCGCCGAATCGACGAGGTCCGTGATCCGCCCGAGCCCGTCGAGGAGGCTGAACTCGGAGTGGACGTGGAGGTGCGTGAAGTCGTTCGGGGCGATGGTCGTCACGGAGGGTCAATGGTAGCCCGGCCGATCCCCCGCCGCCGGCAGCCGGTCGCGTGGACGGCATCCTCCATCTGCGCCATGATCGAGAGACGATGGAGCCTCGTTTCTACCCCCACGACGGCCAGATCGACTTCGACGCGGTGATCGACAGCGCGATCGACGAGCTGCCGTCCGCGTTCATCGACCAGCTCGGCTCCGTCGCGATCGTCGTCGAGGAGGAGCCGACGCCTGATCAGCTCGCCTCGGTCGGAGCGCCGGGGCTCTTCGGGCTGTACCAGGGCGTGCCGCGGACCCGATGGGGCGCAGACGGCGCCGCAGTCCCCAGCAAGATCACGCTCTTTCGGGGGCCGCTGACGCGGACGCACCGGGACCCAGCCCGCCTCACGGCGGCGATCCGGGACACCCTCCACCACGAGATTGCGCATCACTTCGGCATCGACGACGAGCGGCTCCAGGAGCTGCGCCGAGGCTGACTGGCCCGTTCGATCCGGAGTCCCGTGGACGACTACCCTTTGGCCACCGGCCCGCGCCTGCGAGCCGAAACGAGGAATACCCATGCAGACACTCAGCAGCCTGTTGTCGCTCGCGGGCTTCGCACTCCTGCTCCTGGGAATCGCGGCCGTCGTCCTCAATCGGACCGGCGCCCTCGATCGGCCGAATCAACCACGGAGGCTGCCGAGCACGCTCTTGCTCGTCGGTGCGGCCGTCACCCTTGTGATCGGCGTGGCGCTCGGGGCGTTCATCCAGATTCCCGCGGGGTACGTCGGGGTCGTCCGCTCGTTCGGGGCCGTGACGGGCAACACCCTCGATCCGGGGCTCCATTTCGTCACGCCCATCGTGAACACGGTCGATCTCGTCGATTCGCGGGTCAAGGCGATCCGCTTCGAGGGCTACACGGCCGCAACCAAGGAGCAGCAGGACCTCTTCCTGGACGCGACGCTCAACTATCACGTGGACCCGCGGCAGGCGCCCAGGATCATCCAGGAGCTAGGGCTGGACTTCGAGGACACGATCATCAGGCCGCGGTTCCTCGACATCCCGAAGTCGGTCACCGACGATTATCCGACCGCAATCGTCCTCAACAGCCGCGACGAGATCCGCCAGAAGGCGACCGACCTCCTGCGCGCCCAGCTCGAGCCGCGCGGAATCATCGTCGATACGATCAACTTCGAGAACTTCAGCTACTCACCGGCCTACAACCAGGCGATCGAGGACAAACAGGTCGCCCAGCAGCAGGTCGAGACCGAGCGCCAGAAGCTCGCCCAGCAAGAGATCATCGCCCAGCAGAGGGTTGCGACGGCGCGTGGCGAGGCCGAGGCCCAGATCGAACGCGCCCGCGGAGAGGCGGAGTCGAACAGGCTCGTAGCGGCGTCGCTGACCGCGGCGATCCTCCAGAATCGCTACATCGAGAAGCTGTCCGACCAGATCCAGGTCATGCTCGTGCCATCGGACGGCGGTCCCCTGATCCTCGACCTCGGCAACATCCTGCCGCAGCCGCCATCGCCGGCGCCGTGACGGACGGCGGCGGGGGCAAGTCCCGGCCGAGGCCGAACCCGATCCTTCGCAGCGAGCGCGTCTACCTGCGGGCGCTCGAGCCGGAGGATGCGGAGCTCGTCCACGCCTGGTACGAGCACGCCGATACCGCCAGGCTCATGGGCGAGATGCCGCGAAGCCTCGCCCGTCGCCGCGCGGACGCGGCCTCCGCCACGGGGGAGGAGGGCAGGGATTGGTTCTCGTTCGTCATCTGCCTCGTCGCCGACGACCGTCCGATCGGGCGGGCCGACGTATTCGAGATCGACCGATACAACGGCTCGGCCGGCTTCGGCCTCGCGATCGGTGAGCACGATGTCCGTGGCGGCGGTCTTGGCACAGAGGCGGTCGATGTCATCGTCGACTTCTGTTTCGGGCAGCTCCGACTCGAACGCGTCTGGCTGGTGACCAATTCGGTCAACGTCCGGGCGCAGCACGTGTACGAGAAGGCGGGATTCGTCCACGAAGCACGACTTCGGCGGGCGTTCTACCAGGACGGCATGTTCCAGGACGACATCCGGATGGCGATGCTCCGGGACGAGTGGTCGGCGCTGCCGCGCAAGCGAAGCTGGGACTACACCGAGCGATAGGACGTTCCGCGGGGCTCGCACTGGCCCGCGGGGCGGCGACCGATTTTCGTGGGGCGTGCCCATGCGACGAGCGACGCGCTCGCGAGCCCGATCGTGCAGAAGTGGCGCGCCCCGCGTGCAGGATCGACCGAGAACAGGGCTCGCGCGACCGGAATCCGGAGCAAACCGACCCCGGCCGCTGCCGATCACGTCGCATGTGCACGTGGGGCGTGAATCCGTCGATCAGGCCAGGGTCAGCCAGCGAGCAGGTCGGCGACGACCGGGGCGATTCGGTCGACCCAGAGCGAATACTGGGCACCGGAGGGATGCAGCCCGTCGTCCGCCACGAGCGATCGGTCGTCGCCCGCTCTTAGCGAGAGGTCGTGGATGTCGACGAAGGCGATCCCTCGGTCGGCCGCCCGCGTGCGCAGGATCTCGTTGTTTCGCCGGATCCCGCGCCGACTGCACCGCCGGGTCCCCGTACCCGGCGCCCTGCGGCGTGACCGTGTAGTCGGGAGTCGCGACGGCCACGATCCGGTCGGCCGGCACGGCGGCAAGGAGCTCGTCGAGGATGGCGGCGGCGTTCCGCGCGTATGTCGCCTCGGGAACGCCCTGGACGACGTCGTTGACCCCTACGAGGATCGTGGCGAACTCCGGTCGGAGCGCGTTCAGCTTCGGCAGCTCGACGTCGATCACGTCGCGCGAGGTGAATCCGTTCACGCCGAGGTTCGCGACGAGATCGAGCGTCAGTCGCTCGGCAGCGAGCCGGGCGACGAGCTGGTCCGGCCAGCGCTCCTCGGGCGACCTGGTTGCCGTCCCGATCGTGTAGGAGTCACCGAGCGCGACGTACCGCAGGGCGCCCGTCATCGCTTCCGACGAGGCGCAAGGAAGTCGAGGACGAGTCGCTCGAATTCACCAGCGCGCTCAAGGCTGAGCATGTGAGCGGCGTCGGGCCACGACACGAACCCCGCGTCCGGGATGTTGGCGGCGAGCCCGTTCGCCGCGTCGAGCGTGGCGACCTGATCTGCCTCGCCGACGACGATCAGCGTGGGGCAGCGAATGTCAGCGAGCCGCGTGTGGGCGGGTGGTTCGAGCTCCGCCTCCGGTGCGTCGTCCGAATCCCACTCGGGCAGCTCGAATGCGTCCCGCTGCATCAGACCCACGAAGGCGCGGATCGACGGATCGACGGCCTCCGCGGTCCGCGTCGGGCCGTCCACCCAGGCTCGAAGGTTGACCTCGACAGCCGCATCGAGGTCGCCGCGGTCGAGGGCCTCGACCTCGTCGTGCCAGACCGCCCGCAGGTCGTCGGTGGCCCCGCCGAAGAGCGCGCCGCCGGGCGCAGCAAGGACAAGCGATCCAACCCTCCGCGGCTGGGCGAGCGTGGCCTCGACCGCGATGCCTGCCCCGACCGACGCACCGACAAGATGTGCCCGCTCGATGCCGAGCTCGTCCAGCAGCCCGAGCAGATCGGCATGATGCGACCACGGCCCGGTGGGCGGCAGGCTCTCACCGTAGCCCCGCAGGTCGTAGCGGACCGTGCGGTGGGCGGCCGCGAATGCAGGCCACTGGGGATCCCACATCCGCCGGTCGGCGACGCCCGCGTGGATCAGGACGAGCGGTTCGCCCTCCCCGGCGATCTCGAACGCGAGGCCGCTCGAGGTCCTGCCGCTAGCCGCTCGATCGAACACGGGGCCAGTATGCACAGCCCCTGAAAGGCCCTATCCTTCAGCGGGCGCATCTGTCACCGACCCGGGACGCGGACCTTCAAGGAATGGTCTTGCCCGGTCGCTCCCCCGTAGGTAGGATGCGCGCCAATGGTCGCCCGGTGGGCGAACGTTCTTCGAGACCGCGCCGGACCTCGTGTCAAAGCCATCGGCCGACGCGGAACGATCTCGATGTTGGAGGAGGACACATGCGCAACCGTTCTATTGGCCTGACGCTGTTCAGCGGTCTGGCCATCCTCGTCGCCGCCTGCGGCGGCGGGGCCACACCCAGCCCGGCGGCATCGGTCGCGCCGCCGGCGTCCGCGCCGGCCTCGACCGAACCGTCTTCGGAGGCATCGCCGTCCGCAGCCGCCCTCACGCCGATCAGGGTCGGCGTCGTCACAGACGTCGGGCAGCTCGAGGACAAGTCGTTCAACCAGTCGTCGAACGAGGGCGCCGAGGCGGCGGCCACGGAGTCCGGCGGAGAGCACGAAGTCATCGTGACCCAGGCGATCTCCGACTATGCCGCCAACATCCAGACGCTGATCGACGCCGACTTCGACGTCATTGTCACGGTCGGGTTCCTCATTGGGACCGACACCGCCAAGGCAGCCAAGGCCAACCCGGAGGTCAAGTTCGTCGGTGTCGACCAGGGCGTCTGCGTCGATGCAAACGGCGATCCCGATCCCACCTTCGCCTGCGCGGGCGACGCTGCCACGCTTCTCCCGAACTACCAGGGCATCGTCTTCGCCGAGGCCCAGCCCGGCTATCTCGCGGGCATCCTTGCCGCGAGCATCTCCGAGTCGGGCACGATCGGCGCCGTCGGTGGCACGAACGTCCCGGCCGTCGTGAACTACTGGCGCGGATACGAAAACGGCGCCAAGTCGGTGAATGCGGACATCGAGGTCCTCTACCAGGAAACCGATCCGAACCCGGCCGTCGGCTTCAATGATCCGGCCAAGGGCAAGACGATCGCGGGTCAGTTCATCTCGCAGGACGCCGACGTCATCTTCCAGATCGCCGGCCTGACGGGTCAGGGCGCTCTTGAGGCGGTCTGCGCAGCGGACGGCGTCTGGGGCATCGGCGTCGACGTCGACCAGGCCGTCAGCCTCCCGAACCTCGCGGAGTGCATCGTCACGAGCGCCGAGAAGAAGCTCGTCGACACGGTGAAAGCCGTTGTCCTGAGCGTTGCCTCGGATACCTTCAAGGCAGGCACCGTTGCCTACAACGCGGCGTCGGAGCCGCAGGCCATTGGCCTGTCGGACTACCACGACAACGCCTCGTTGGTCACGCCGGAGATCCAGGCCCTGCTGGACACGGCCCTCGAAGGCTTCAAGGACGGATCGCTCGATGCGTGCGCGCCGGTCAAGTGCACGGTGACGGGCAGCTAGCCCGACATCGTCCGCTCGAAAACGCTCGACCGAGGGGTGGCAGCAACGCCGCCCCTCGGTTGATTCTTGCCCCTATGATGTCGCCAACCCCGCGGTCCCACCCGTCAACTGATCATCGATCCCGCCCGAGGCCTCCGTGACCGAGTCCGTGACCGAGTCCGTGACCGCCCCCGCGCTCGAGATGCGTGGGATAACCAAGTCCTATCCCGGCGTTGTGGCGAACGATGGGATCGACCTGGGTGTCCGGCCTGGCGAGATTCATGCCCTGCTCGGTGAGAACGGCGCCGGCAAGTCGACCCTGATGAATGTCCTGTACGGGCTGGCGACGCCGGACAGCGGCGAGATCCTCCTCGACGGCACGGCCGTCAAGATCGACGGGCCGTCGGACGCCATCGCCAGGGGCATCAGCATGGTTCACCAGCACTTCATGCTGGTCCCTGTCCTGAGCGTCGCCGAGAACATCCTCCTCGGCGCTGAAACGATGTCCAATCCGGTCTTCCTGGACCGGGCCGAGGCCCACCGCCGAATCGTCGAGCTCGGCAAACGGTTCGGCTTCGAGATCGATCCTGAAGTCAAGGTCGGCTCCCTGTCGATTGGGTGGCAGCAACGGGTTGAGATCCTCAAGGCTCTCTACCGTGAGGCCCGGATCCTGGTCCTCGATGAGCCGACGGCCGTCCTGACGCCGCAGGAGACGAAGGAGATCTTCGCCGTCCTCCGCCGCCTCGCCGAGGAGGGCCACAGCATCATCTTCATCAGCCACAAGCTGTACGAAGTCCTCGAGATCGCGGACCGGATCACGGTCATCCGCCGCGGCAAGGTCGTCGGGTCGCGGATCCCGGCCGAAACGGACGAGGACGATCTGGCCGCACTGATGGTCGGTCGGAATGTCCAGCTCGTGGTCGACCGCGGCGAATCGCACCCGGGCGAGCCGACCCTTGTCGTCTCCGACCTCCGGGTCGCGGACGACCGCGGCCAGCAGTCCGTCAATGGCGTCAGCCTGGAAGTGCGCGCAGGCGAGATCCTCGGTGTCGCTGGTGTCGCGGGCAACGGCCAGGAGGAGCTCGTCGAGGCCCTCACCGGCCTTCGCAAGCCGACGAGCGGAAGCGTGACGCTCGCCGGCCGCGACGTGACCGGCAGCGGCCCGCGCTCGCTACAGCATCGCGGGATGTCGTTCGTCCCGGGTGACCGCCATCGCTTTGGGCTGGTCCTGAACTTCACGCTTGCGGACAACCTCGTCCTCACCCAGTACGACGAGGCGCCCTATGTCCGTGGCCTGTTCCGAAACGATGCGGCGATTGCGGACTGGGCCAAGCGAGCGGTCGAGGAGTACGACATCCGAACGCCATCGACGAGCGTTCACGCGTCGACGTTGTCGGGTGGAAATCAGCAGAAGGCGATCGTCGCCCGGGAGTTCAGCCGGAAGCTCTCAGCGCTCGTTCTCGACCAGCCGACGCGCGGCCTCGATGTCGGCAGCATTGAGTTCATCCATCGCCAGGTGATCGCGAAACGGAACGAGGGAGCGGCGATCCTCCTCGTCTCGGCCGAACTCGACGAGGTCCTCGAGCTGTCCGATCGCATCGCCGTGATGTACCGCGGCGAGATCGTGGCGCTCGTCGACGGACCGACGGCCGAGCGCGAGGAGATCGGACTGCTGATGGCGGCCGGCCGCCGCTCGATCCCGCCCGTCGAAGCTGGGACCGACGCGGGCGGCAGCGTGGCGACACCGACCTGATGGGCACCGTCCGTCGGATCTGGGCGCTGGCCGCGGTTCCGGTCGTCTCGATCTTCCTTGCCCTCCTGCTCGGTTCCCTGCTGATCATCGCCTCCAGCCTGGCGACCGAAGGGTCGATCAACCTGCTCCTGCCGCTCGTCGCATACGAGAGCCTGCTCCAGGGTGCGACGGGCCTGTCGTTCCTCGACGTGAATGACAGCGATGTCTCGTTCGCCCTCTCGATCAACCCGGAACAGGCTGCCCGGGCCGTGACGAACACCCTTGCAGCGGCCGGCCCGCTCGTGATGACCGGCCTGGCTGTCGGCGTCGGGTTCAAGGCGGGCCTGTTCAACATCGGCGGGACGGGCCAGGTCCTGGTTGGTGGCTTCGTAGCGGGTCTCGTCGGCGGCATGGTCGCCCAGCAGCCGGTCCCGGTGGCCGTGACGATCGCGCTCGTCGCCGGCGCCCTTGGCGGGGCGGTCTACGGCTTCATTCCCGGTGCGCTGAAGGCGTTCACCGGTGCCCACGAGGTCGTCTCGACGATCATGCTCAACTCGTTGGCCGCATTCGTGATCGTGGGCCTGGTCAACGACATCTTCAAGATCGTAGGCCCGTCGTTTGCCCGGACGGCGGATGTCGGCAACGCCGCGATGCCGATCTTGTTCGGTCGGAATGGCAACCTCGGCATCTTCATCGCGCTGGCCTTCGTCGTCCTGACATACCTCCTGATCTACCGGACCCCGCTCGGCTTCGAGATCCGGACGGTTGGATCGAACCCGAGCGCGGCCCGATATGCCGGGATGAGCCCGCGCCGATTGATCGTCCTCACGATGAGCCTCTGCGGGATGTTTGCCGGCCTTGCCGGCGCCTTCGAGATCCTCAGCCTGGGCTACTATCCGGCCGTCTTCGGGACGACGATCGGCTTCGCCGGGATCACCGTCGCCCTGCTCGGGCGCGCCCATCCGGTCGGCATCCTCCTCGCCGCTCTCCTCCTCGGTGGGATGCGCGCGGGCGCGCCGGCCATGCAGATCACCGCCAAGATCCCGATCGAGATCATCGACGTCATCCAGGGCCTGATCCTGCTCTTCCTGGCCGCCGAGTCCGTGATCCGCCACCTCCTCCGGAGCCGCACCGAACGCGTCACGCCGGGTGAGCTCGGGACGGTGTCGCGGACCTATGGGGAGACGACGGTCTGATGGACTTCCTGTTCGACCTGCCGGTCCTGGGCTTCGTCTTCCAGTTCCTCGGCTACCTCGTCAACGCCGTCTTCACCACGAATCTTCCGGCCCAGACGCTGCAGCTCGCGACCCCGATCGCGCTCGGAGCACTGTGCGGGGTCATGAACGAGCGGAGCGGCATCGTCAACATCGGCATCGAAGGCATGATGCTGACCGCCGCGTTCGTCGGGTTCATGGCGGCACTGGTCGTCAACAACGCGATGCCGGCGGAAGCCTCGGGTTCGGTCTTCGGGGCGACGCCTGCCCTCGTCTTCGGTGTTCTCGCCGCGATCGGGGCCGGCATGCTGGTCTCGCTGCTCCATGCCTGGCTGTGCATCACGGTCCGGGCCGACCAGATCATCAGCGGCACCGTGATCAACATCATCGCCCTGGGCCTGACCGGCTACCTGAATCGCCTGATCAGGCCGAGCGGCAGCGCCGGCACGTTCGACACGATCCAGCTTCCGTCCGAGATCTACGACCTGCCGCTGGTCGGCTGGATCTTCCAGATGTTCCTGAGTTCCGGACCGATCACGACGTCGGTGATCATCTTCGTCGTCGTCCTCCAGATCATGCTGTTCCGCTCGCGCTGGGGACTTCGAACCCGGGCCGTCGGCGAGCATCCCAAGGCCGCCGACACCGTCGGAATCGACGTGATCCGGGTCCGCTACCGGAACGTGATCCTGGGCGGCATCTTTGCCGGGCTCGCGGGCGCATGGCTGACGCTTGAGTTCAACGCGTCCTTCCAGAACGGCATGTCCGCGAACCGCGGGTTCATCGCCCTCGCCGCGGTGATCTTCGGACGCTGGACGCCGCTCGGGGCGTTCGGAGGCGCCCTGCTGTTCATGGTCTCGGAGGCGCTCGGGATCGCGATCCGCTCGGATCCGCCGCCCGGGGACCTCGGCGTCTTCCTCTCCGGGATCCAGGCGAGCTACCCGAGCCTGTACAACAACTTCTTCGGCGCGCTGCCCTACCTTCTGACCCTGATTGTCCTGGCCGGTGTCGTCGGTCGGAGCATTCCGCCGGCCGCTGTCGGACGGCCGTATGTCAAGGAAGGCGCGAGCTGACGGACGACGGCGACGCGGCCGCAAGACTCGAGGCCAGGCGACGGACGATCGCCTACCTCGATCTCCAGGAAAACCGTGGACCGACCGCCGTGGCCGACGACGAGGAGATCGAACGGATCCTGCGAGGTGCGCGGCGGATTGCCGTGGTCGGAGCATCGTCGAGCGAGGGGCGGCCGTCGTTCGGGGTCTTCCGCTACCTGATCGCCGAGGGGTTCGACTGCGTTCCGGTCAACCCGAACGTGCGAAGCGTCCTCGGAGTTCCTGCGTTCGGGACGCTCGCGGAAGCCGTCGCCGCGACCGGGCCGTTCGACATCGTCGACGTGTTCCGCCGATCCGAGCTCGTCGTCCCGCACGCCGAGGAAGCCGTCGCGGTCGGCGCACGGTGCCTGTGGCTGCAGCTCGGCGTCGTCAGCTGGGAGGCGGCGCGGATCGCGTCCGAGGCTGGCCTCTCGGTCGTGATGGACCGCTGTACGGCGATCGAGTGGCGGAGGATCGTCGCGGGGCGCTAGGGGCGGTGCCGGCTCAGCGTCGCTCGCGCCGCTCGGCGAGGTTGCGAAGCGGGCTCGGAGCGCGGTTCTCGTCGACTCGTCCGTGAACGCCACGTCGCAGGCGGTGCGGTGGATCCCGAGGAGCTGTTCGCCGGTGAGCCCGCCTTCGGTGACGAGTCGGTCCTCTTCGTCCGAGATCCGGCAGCCGATGTTGATCGGGTTGTCGTCGCCGAGGACGACGCGGCAGCCCGCCGCCAGGAACGCGTGGAGCGGATGCTCGCGAATCGACCGCGCGGCACCGGTCAGCACGTTCGACGTCGGACAGACCTCGATCGCGATCCCTTCGCGCGCCGCCCAGGCGAGCGTCTCCGGGTCGTCCGCGATGTGGGATCCGTGGCCGATCCTCGACACGCCGAGCGTGGCGACCGCCTCGACCGCGGCGGAACCGGGCGCTGCCTCCGCGGCGTGGGCGGTCAGTCCGAGGCCGGCCGCAGCGGCGATCGCGTACGGCTCGCGATACGGGGCGAGCGACGGGTACAGGAGCTCGTCGCCCGCGACGTCGAGGCCGACGACGCCCTTCCCGGCCGCGGCGGCGGCGGCGCGCGCGACGGCAAGGTTGGTCTCGTCGTCAAGGTGCCGCAGGAGGCAGACGACCAGGCCGACCGGCAGACCCGTCGCCTGGCGACCCTCGTCGAGCCCCTCGCAGGCGGCGGCGATGACGTCCGCGATCGGGAACCCCGGCCGGGCGTGCGTCGAGGGCCCGAAGCGGATCTCGAGGAAGTCGCAGCCATCCGCCGAGGCATCCTCAACGGCCTCGCGGGCCACCCGTCGCATTGCGTCCGGCGCCGCGAGGACGGGGTAGGCCGCGGCGACGTGGGCGAGGAACACGGTGAGGTCCGCCGGGCCCTTGACCCGAAGGGCGTCGTCCCAGCCACCCGCGGGATCCGGGACGCCCATCGACCGAGCGAGGTCGGCGGCGGTTTCGGGCCTGACCCAGCCCTCGAGGTGGGTATGGAGGTTCAGTCCCATCCGGGCTAGAGGCCCAGTTCGACCGCTGCGTCGAGGGCCGCCTCGATGCTCGCGCCCCAGCCCGTGGCGAGCCGCTTGTGGGCCTCGTCATCGTAGACGCTCGTTCCGGCGACGAGATTGCTCGACACGGCGCAGATCATCCCGGCGCGCAGTCCGCGCAGGCGGGCGACGACGAACAGCGCCGACGACTCCATCTCGACGTTGAGCAGGCCCAGTCCCGACATCTGCTCGGTCCAGGCCGGTGACTCGGCATAGAAGGCGTCGTCGGTCGCGTTCAGCCCGGCGTGGAACGCGAGGCCGTGTTTCGGGGCATGGATCCGGCCGGCCCGCTCAAGGGCGAGCGTGAGTTCGAGGTCCGGGACCGCCGGGTAGCCCTTTGGGACGTACGCGTCGGTCGTTCCGTCGTTGCGAAACGAGCCCTCGCTGACGATCAGGTCGCCGGGCTCGATGCCCGTCTGGAGCGCGGCCGTGCTGCCGACCCGGATGAACGCCGTGACGCCGACCCGCGCCAGCTCCTCCGTCGCGATCGCGGTCGATGGGCAGCCCATCCCAGTGGACGTCACGGTGATCGTCCGGCCCTTGTAGGTCCCGACCATCGTCCGGTGCTCCCGTTTGTGGGCGACCTCGCGAGGGTCGTCGAGGTATTCCGCGACGAGCGGGACGCGGAACGGGTCGCCCGGCATCAGGGCGACGGTGCTGACTTCGCCCGGCGCGACGCCGATGTGGAATTGCCGGCCGCCCAGGCCGACGGTGCTCTTGTCGACTGCGCTCACGCGGCCTCCGATGTGACGGGTGCGGGATGGGTGCGAGGATTCTACCGGCGGCTCACGTCGAGCACCGGGCTTGACGTGCCCTACCTGATCAGGAAGCCGACGAAGACCATGACGAAGCCGACCACTGCGATCGTCGCGCCGACGCGCGCCTGACGGCGCAGGATCGCCATCGCGACGGAGGCCCCCGTCGGCGAGGTGTCGCGGGCGCCGCCCCGCCAGGCCTCGTAGCGGGCGACGTTCTCGTCCTGCTCCTTGAGGGCCTGGTAGCGACTCCACGGGCCCTTCGCCCGCTGGTAGCCGGTGGCGATCAGGGCGATCCCCAGCAGCCAGAAGACCATGCTGACGATGATCAAGAGTCCGTCGCTCCGTCGAGCCGCTCGCGCACGGCCGACTGGACCATCTCCGCGTTGGCCTGGCCCCTCGTCGCCTTCATGACCTGGCCGACGAGGAAGCCGACGACGGGCTTCCCGGCCCGGTAGTCCGCGACGGCCTTCGGGTTGGCCGCGATCACCTCGTCGACGATCGTCGTGAGGGCGCCGGCGTCGGAGATCTGGCGCAGTCCACGCGCCTCCACGATCGAGGCCACCGTCTCCCCGCTCGCAGCGTGCGCCCCGAAGACCTCCTTGGCATTCGTCCCCGAGAGCTCGCCGGCGGCGACCCGTCCGACGAGGTCCGCAAGCTGAACGGGATCGACCTCGCTCGGCGGCCTCGGGATCGCTCTTCAGGAGCCCGAAGAAGGCGCCGGTCACCCAGTTGGCGATCGTCTTGGGATCGAGTGACGTCCCGGCGGCGCGGGTCCCCTCGAAGAGCTCGGTCGCGCGTGGCTCGGCGACCAGGACGGCCGCGTCGTACGCGGAGAGCCCGAACTCGGTCGCGTATCGCGTCCGGCGAGCCGCCGGGAGCTCCGGCAGGCCGGCCCGGATCTCGTCGAGCCAGGCGGCGTCGACCCGGAGCGGCGGCAGATCGGGCTCCGGGAAGTAGCGGTAATCGTGCGAGTCCTCCTTGGAGCGCATCACATAGGTGGTTCCGCGGTTCTCGTCCCAGCCACGGGTGTCCTGGGTGAGCGTCTCGCCGGCGTCGAGCGCCGCCGCCTGGCGCTCGATCTCGAAGGCGATCGCCCGCTCGACGGAGCGGAACGAGTTCATGTTCTTGACTTCGACCCGGGTGCCGAACGGCTCGCTGCCGCGCGGCCGGAGCGAGACGTTCGCCTCGACGCGCAGCTGGCCGCGCTCCATGTCCGCGTCGGAGGCGCCGATCGCCCGGAGCAGCAGCTGGAGCTCCTCCGCGTAGCGGCGGGCCTGCTCCGCGGATCGGACATCGGGATCGGTGACGATCTCCATCAGCGGGGCGCCGGATCGGTTGAAGTCGACCAGGCTGACGTTCCGTCCATCGGCATCGGGCGCGTGGATGAGCTTGGCCGTGTCCTCCTCGAGGTGCGCCCGGGTGATCCCGATCGTCACGGGACCCGCCGACGTCTCGACGGTCAGCCGGCCGGCCGAAGCCAGGGGCAGGTCGTACTGGCTGATCTGGTAGCCCTTCGGGAGGTCCGGGTAGAAGTAGTTCTTGCGGTCCCAACGCGTCGCCTCAGGCGTCGTTGCCCCGATCGCGGCCCCGGTCGCAAGGACATGCTCGACTGCACGACGGTTGATCGTCGGCAGGGCACCTGGCAGGCCGAGGCAGACCGGGCAGACGTGGCTGTTCGGCGGCGCGCCGTCGTAATCGGTCGAGCACCCGCAGAACATCTTCGAGGCCGTCTTGAGCTGGCAATGGACCTCAATGCCGATGACGGCTTCGTAGCGCTCCAGAGCGGCCGAACCGGGCGCGACGGATGCCGTCATCAGTCGCCTTCCAGCCGATTCCGTTCCACGAAACGACCGATCCGAGCGAGTGCATCCTCGAGCTTCTCGTACGAGGTCGCGTAGCACGCCCGGACGTGGCCTTCGCCGGACGGCCCGAAGGCGGAGCCGGGGATCACCGCGACGTGTTCTTCGGCCAGGAGTCGCTCGGCGAACGCCTCGGACGAGAGGCCCGTCGTCGAGGTCACCTCGGGGAACGCATAGAAGGCCCCCCGCGGCTCGAACGTCGGCAGGCCGGCAGCATTGAGGCCGTCGACGATGAGCCGGCGGCGTCGGTCGTACTCGGCTCGCATCCGCTCGACCTCGGCTTCGCCGTGGAGGACCGCCTCCAGCGCCGCATCCTGGGCCGTCGTCGGCGCCGACATGATCCCGTACTGGTGGACCTTGACGATCCCTTCGAGGATCGCGGCCGGCGCCGCGAGATAGCCGACGCGCCAGCCGGTCATCGCGTAGGCCTTGCTGAATCCGCCCATGAGGATCGTCCGGTCGCGCATCCCCGGCAGGGCGCTGAACGCGCGATGGCGATAGGTCCCGTAGGCGAGCCGGTCGTAGATCTCGTCGCTGTAGACGAGCAGGTCATGCCGTTCGGCGATCCGAGCGAGCTCGTCCTGGACGTCATCAGGCAGGACCGCGCCGGTCGGGTTGCACGGATAGCCGAGGAACAGGGCCTTCGTGCGGGGCGTGACGGCCGCCTCGACCGCGGCCGGATCGAGCGCGAAGTCGTTCTCGAGTCGGGTCGCGACGTGTCGCACGGCGCCGCCGGCAAAGACGACCGCGGGCACGTAGGCGACGTACGACGGCTCGTGGAGGATCACCTCGTCACCCGGATCGCAGGTCGCCCGAAGGGCGAGGTCGACCGCCTCCGACGCCCCGACGGTGATCAGCAACTCCGTCGCAGGGTCGTAGGCGACGCCGTAGCGGCGCTCGAGGTGGTCCGCGAGGGCCCGGCGCAGCTCGATCGTCCCGTAGTTGGAGGTGTAGTGGGTGCGACCAGCGTGGAGCGACCGGACGCCTGCGGCGACGATCCGCTCCGGCGTGTCGAAATCGGGCTCCCCCACCCCGAGGCTGATGACGTCGTCCATCGTGGCGAGGATGTCGAAGAAGCGGCGGATTCCGGACGGCGGGACGGCACGGACGCGCTCCGCCAGGGCGCGCTCGGCGAGCGGCGGCCGGGTGGTCTCAGCGGTCATACCCGGGCTCCGGCTAGGGCGGCCGCGCGGTCGGCGGGGCTCGGGGCGGCCGGGTCGGCGGCCAGGGCGAGCTGAGCGGGCTCGTCGCCCCGCCAGGCGGCGGACGCCGTGATCGCCTCGTAGCCACGGGCGAGCCCGAACAGCTCGAGCTCCGACCATGGCGCCCCGATGAGCTGCAGCCCGACCGGCAGGCCCTCCGAGAGGCCGCACGGAATCGAGATCCCGGGCAACCCGGCCATGTTCACCGGGAGCGTGCACGCGTCCGACAGGTACATCGCCACGGGATCGGCCATCTTCGCCCCGAACCGGAAGGCGACCGACGGCGAGGTCGGCGCCACGAGGGCATCGAAGCCCTGCTCCCAGAGGACGTCGAAGTCGCGCTTGATCAGCGTTCGGACCTTCTGGGCCTTCAGGTAGAAGGCATCGTAGTAGCCCGCCGAGAGCGCATACGTGCCGAGCATGATCCGCCGCTTGACTTCCGGGCCGAACAGCCGGCCCCGCGTCGCCAGGTAGTTGCCGAGAACATCCCCGTCGCCGAGGCGCGGCCCGTAGCGGATCCCGTCGTAGCGGGCGAGGTTGGCCGACGCCTCGGCCGGAGCGACGATGTAGTAGGTCGCGAGGCCGTAGTCGGTGTGCGGCAGCGAGACGTCCTCGATCCGGGCGCCGGCCGCCTCGAGGGCCGCGACGGCCTCCCGGATCCGGCGCTCGACGTCCGGGTCCATCCCCGCCACGAAGTACTCGCGGGGCAGGCCGATGCGCTTGCCACGAAGGGCTCCGGCCGCCTCGTCCTCGCCCCGCGGGAGGCGCAGGAGCGCGTCCGGGACCGGTTCCGGCGCAGACGTGGAATCGCGCTCGTCGCGGCCGGCGACCGCGTGGAGAAGCGCCGCGGCGTCACGGACGTCGCGGGCGAACGGCCCGATCTGGTCGAGCGACGAGGCGAACGCGACGATCCCGTAGCGCGAGACCCGGCCGTACGTCGGCTTCATCCCGACGATGCCGGTCAGGGCGGCCGGCTGGCGGATCGAACCGCCCGTGTCTGTCCCGAGGGAAACCGGCGCGTGGTACGAGGCAACCGCCACGGCCGACCCGCCGCTGCTGCCGCCGGGCACGGTCTCCAGGTCCCACGGATTCGCGACCGGGCCGTAGGCGCTGTGCTCGTTCGACGAGCCCATCGCGAACTCGTCCATATTCGTCTTGCCGAGGATGACGGCGCCCGCCTCGCGAAGACGCTCCGTGATGTGGGCGTCGTACGGGGCGATGTAGCCCTCGAGGATCCGCGAGCCAGCGGTGCACTGGCCGCCTTCGACAGAGATCAGGTCCTTCAGGGCGATCGGGATGCCGAGGAGGGGATGGAGCGCGGCGACGGCGTCCGGACCCTCAGCTCGAGCCGCGGCGAGGCGTGCATCCGACGCGTCGGCGCCGGCAAGTGCCCCCTCGCGATCGATCGTCAGCCAGGCGTTCAGGGCTCGGTTGTCGCGTTCCGCTGCGTCGAGGTGGGCCTCCGTGAGGTCGCGCGACGACATCTCGCCGTTTCGGAGGCGAGCAGCCATCTCGTGGGCGAAGAGCCGCGTTGGGTGAGTCATCGGTCGCTCGATCGGCGGGGCGACGTCAATCGCCGCCGAGGATCGGCGGGACGACGACGAAATCGCCCTCGCGCTCCGGGGCGTTCGAGAGGACGGCCTCGACCGGCAGCGACTCGCGGACGACATCGTCGCGGAGGATGTTCTCCAGCTCGATCGTCTGGGCCGTCGGCGGAATCTGCTCCGTGTCGAGCTGAGCGAGGATCGTGTACTGGTCGAGGATGTGGTTGAGCTGCCCCTCGAGCACCGCGAGCTCCTCCTCGGTGAGGCCGAGGCGGGCGAGATGGGCGACGTGCTCGACGTCGGCGCGAGTCAGACCGGGCATGGGGCCGATGATAGCGCCACCTCGCCGAGCACCGGCTATCGTGAACGGATGCGCACGTCGTCGACCGCCATCTGGCTGCTGCTCGGCATCGCAGTCCTCGCTCTCCTGGTCAGCCGGCTGGGCCGGACGCTCGGTCCAGCCGGGATCGTGGCCACGGTCGTCGTGGTCATCGTCATTGCCGGCGTGGCGCGCGAGCTCCAGCGCTACCGGTCGAGGCAGCGCGGGCCCGACCGCTCCACGACCACGAAGAACGTCACGCCACACGAGCCGGCGCTCCCGCCCGGCCCAACCGCGTCCCGTGACTCCGCCGCCGCCCCGGACCGTCCGGTCATCGTCATCGAGCCGTCCGATGGATCCGAACGCCTCGCGGCCAAGCTGCAGGCACTCGACCGCCTCCGGACTGACGGCCTCGTCACGGACGAGGAGTACGAGGCGAAGCGCTCACGACTGATCGCGGATTTCTGAGGGTTCGGTGGCCACGGCCCGGATCCGGCCGATGCAGGCCGAGGACGTCGCTCCGGCGGCGGACATGATGCGGCGTGATGACTGGGGGGATCGTTCGGCATTTCTCGCCTGGGCCATCGAACATCCGGCCTGCCATCCCCTCGTGGCCGACGATGGCGAGCGGGTTCTCGGCACCGGCATCGCCACGGCGTACGGCGCCGTCGGCTGGGTCGGAACCATCTTCGTCGCCCCCGAACGTCGTGGCCTGGGCCTCGGCCGCGCCCTCACCCGGGCCGTGATCGCGGATCTCGAGGCACGTGGGTGCCGGACCCTCCTCCTCATCGCCACGGACCGCGGACGACCGCTGTACGAGCGCGAGGGCTTCACGGTGCAGACTGCCCATCGGCGGTTGGTCGCGCGAGGTCCGGCCGACGTCGCAGAGGACGCGCGCGTCCGACCGTTCGATCCGGACATGCTCCCGGCGATCCTCGCGCTCGACCGGGAGGCGAACGGAGGAGACCGTGCGGACGTCCTCCGGGGGCTCGTGTCGCCCGAGGAGACCCGGGTCGCCGTCGGGCCCGGTGGCGCCGTTCGTGGGTTCCTGCTTCGGGGACCATGGGGTGGCGCCGCCCTCGTTGCGCCCGACGCGGATGATGCCGTGCGACTCCTCGACTGGCGCCGTCGCCGGGCGGGTCCGGACGGACGCGTCGCAACCGGCCTGCCCGGCATGAACGAGTCCGGAGTCGAGCGCCTAGTCGCCGAGGGTTGGGTCGAGGAGCCAGGCGGCACGCGGATGATCCGCGGTGAGCCGCTCGATTGGCGTCCCGGGTGGATCTGGGGTCAGCTCAGCGGCGCGCTGGGCTGAGTACCGGGCACAAGGGCGGCCGCGACGTCAGATCGGCGCGATCATCCGCCGAGCCGCGATGGCGAGCCGCATCTCCGCAGCGGCCCCGACGAGCCGGTTGTAGGCCTCGAGTGGCGTCTCGCCCTCGGCCTCCAGGGTCTCGGCGCCGCCGTCGAACAGACACACGACCCGGATCCTGGCGGGCCCGCGTTCGGCCGGGCCGAGATTGAGCTCCTCGACGATGATCCCGGTCCCGAGGATCCGGGCCAGGTCCTCCGTCAGGCGGGCAATGAACCGTTCCTCCGCCTCGCTGATTGCGGGAGGCTCGTCGCTCATCGGCCCAGTCTACGCCGCGTCTGGCCCGTCCTCGCGCGCCAGCAACGCCCGGAAACCGGCCTCGTCGAGGACCGGCACGCCGAGTCCCTGCGCCTTGGCAAGCTTGGAGCCGGCCTTCTCTCCCGCCACGACGTAGTCGGTCTTCTTGGAGACCGAGCCCGCGACCTTGCCACCGGCCGCCCGGATTGCCTCCTCCGCCTCCTCGCGGCTGAATCCCTCGAGCGTTCCGGTGACGACGACCGACAGGCCGCTCAATGGCCCGGTCTCGGCGACGGCGCGGGGCGCCGGGAGCTCGGCTTCGACGCCGGCGTCCGCCAGGTCCTCGAGCACGCCGCTACCGGGTCCATCCGGCCCGAACCAGGCCGCCAGGCTGCCGGCGACCGTCGGGCCGACGCCCTCGATCTCCTCGAACCGCTGTGGCTCGTCGGCGGCGACGCGCTTCAGGTGCTCGGCGGCGCGGAGGAGCCAGTCCTCGCCGGCCGGAACCTCGGCCGCCAGCCAGGCTGCCAGTTCGATCGCGGTCGTCCAGCCGACCTGGGGAATCCCGAGCGCCGCGATGATCCGTTCGAGCGGCCGCCGCCGTGACTTCTGGATCGCGGCATGGAGATTTTCGGCGCTCTTCCGACCGAACCGGTCCAGGCCCTCGATGTCCTCGACCGACAGTCGGTAGAAGTCGCCGCGTCGCTTGACGAGGCCTGTCTGGAGCAGCTGTTCGAGCGCCTTCCAGCCGGCACCCTCGACGTCCATGCCCCCACGACCGACGAAGTGGCCGAACTCCTGCCCGACCCGAGCCGGGCAGGCCGTGTTCGGGCAGTAGTGGCGGACCGCGCCCTCGTCCCGGGCGATCGCCGTTCCGCAGACGGGGCAAGCCGCCGGCATCTCGTATTCACGCTCGGTGCCCGTCCGCTTGTCCGGCAGCGACCGGACGACCTCCGGAATGACGTCGCCGGCTTTCTGCAGGACGACGTGATCGCCGATCCGGATGTCCTTGCGGCGCACCTCGTCGAGGTTGTGGAGCGTGGCGCGGGCGACGGTGGAGCCGGCGACCTTCGTCGGCCGGAGGTGGGCAACCGGCGTCAGCGTCCCGGTCCGACCGACATAGGGAACGATGTCCTCGACGACGGTCTCGACCTGCTCTGGGGGGAACTTGAAGGCGATCGCCCAGCGTGGTGCCCGGCTGACCATCCCGAGCCGCTCCTGCTGGTCGAATCGATCGACCTTGACGACGACACCGTCCGTCTCGTACGGGAGGTCGTGGCGTTTCTCGCGCCACGCCTCGGTGAAGGTGACCACCGCCTCGATGTCGAGCCCGGCCTCCCGGTTGGGATTGACGGGGAAGCCGAGAGAGGCGAGCCGATCGAGCGCCGCCGACTGGGACGTGACCTCCGCCGGACCGCTCTCCTCGATGAGCTGGTAGCTCCAGGTCGAGAGCAGCCGATCCGCGGTGACCTGGGCGTCCTTCTGGCGGAGCGAGCCCGCTCCGGAGTTGCGGGGGTTCGCGTACAGGGCGAGGCCGGCCTCTTCGCGCTCCGCGTTGATCCGGGCGAACTCCGCCTTCGGCATGAAGACCTCGCCGCGCGCGTCGAGCGTGGCCGGCTCCTTCAGGCGCTCCGGAACTGATTTGATCGTTCGGAGGTTCGCGGTCACGTCCTCGCCGGTCGTCCCGTCACCGCGGGTCGCACCCTGGACGAATCGGCCGCGCTCGTATCGAAGGGTGATCGCGAGACCGTCGATCTTCAGCTCGGCGACGTAGCTGAGGTCCGGCGCCGGTTCCGGGGGCGGCGGGAAGCCGAGGCCGCGACGGACCCGCGTGTCGAACGCCCGGAGCTCGTCGTGGCTGAAGGCGTTGCCGAGCGACAGCATCGGCCGGCGGTGGCGGACCTCGTCGAACGTCGCGCTGATCGCCCCACCGACGCCCTGCGTCGGCGAGTCCGACGTGATGAGGTCCGGGTGGGCGGACTCGAGCGCGACGAGCTCGCGGAACAGCGCGTCGTACTCGGCATCGGACAGTTCCGGCGCATCCTCGACGTGGTACAGCCGGTTCGCCCGCTCGATGACCTCGACCAGCTCGGCATGGCGGGCCGCCGCGGCGTCGGCGGTCAGGGCCTCCGCCGCGCTGACGAGGGCCGGATCGACGGGAAGCCGGTCGACGGCGTCGGCGATGTCGGTCAAGGTAACTCCTCCTTACCGCGCGACATGATCGCGCCGGATCGCGCCGGGCGATGGCGCGCCGAGTAGCGTGAGCGTGACCTCGAATTCATCGCGAAGGATCGCCAGGGCGCGCTCGACGCCTGCCTGGCCTCCGGCCGCCAGCGCCCACAGCATCGGCCGGCCGAGGAGCACTCCCCGCGCTCCGAGGGCCAGGGCGATCGCGAGGTCGAGGCCGCGTCGCACGCCGCCGTCCACCCACACCTCGGTCCGTCCGTCGGCCGCCCCGACGATCTCCTCGAGCACATCGACGGGCGCGGCCACACGATCGAGCTGGCGTGCGCCGTGGTTCGAGACCACGATCGCATCAGCACCCCGCTCCACGGCGAGGCGCGCGTCCTCGGCCGTCAGGATGCCCTTGAGGACCAGTGGGAGGCCCGACCAGGCCCGGACCTCCTCGAGATGGTCCCACGTCAGGCTCGCGACCTCACCGACGTGCGCGCGGCTGACACGTCCCTCGGCGAAATTGCCGAGCAAGGGGAGCACGAACCTGTTTCGTCGGTCCCGCTCGCGGTAGCCGAGCAGCGGTAGGTCGACGGTCAGGACGATCGCCGAGTAGCCCGCCGACGCGGCCCGGCGAACGAGGGAGCGGCTCTGCCCAGGGTCCGCCTGGGTGTAGAGCTGGAACCAGCGCGTGCCGTCCGGCGCGGCCGCGGCGACTTCCTCGATCGAGCGGCTCGACATCGTCGAGAGGGTGAACGGTATACCGGCGGCTGCGGCAGCCCGGGCCATCGCGATCTCGGCGTCGGGATGGGCGAGACCGTGCACGGCCATCGGCGCGACTGCCGCCGGGAAAGCACACCGCTTCGCCGAGGAGCGTCGTCGAGGGGTCGATCCGGGAGACATCGACGAGGACGCGCGGCCGGAGTTGACGGCGCCGCCACGACGCGACGTTCTCCGCGAGGGTGAGCTCATCCCACGCGCCGCCCGCGATGTAGTCGAACGCGACCGGCTCCATGCAAGCCGCCGCAATCGCCTCGAACTCGGCCAGCGAGACGACACCGGCAAGATCCGCGGGGGTGCGATCGGTCGGCATCGAGACCGGACCCGTCAGCCGATGATCTCGAGGTTGGCGAGGCTCGCGAGGACGGTCTTGTGGCCGACGGCGGCGTCCTTGAACGCAACCGTTACCTCCTCGTCGCTCCGGGTCAGCTTCGATGTGACGATGATCCCATCGCCCCACCGGGCGTGGCGGACACGGTCGCCGTCGCGGAACTGGCGCTCTCCGGGGATGACCACCCGGGGAGGACGCACCGGCGTCGACGAATGCGCGGCGCCACCGGCTGGACGGAGCGTGCCCGACGGGGCTCCCGATGCGAACGCCTCACGCTTGGCGGCGAGGTCGCGCGACGGCCGAAAGGCCTCACCGGGCGGTGGTGCTCCGGGCGTGCCGCTGCCCTGCCGGAACGCCGCGCCGCCTGCCCGGATCGGGGTTCCGAACCGGGTCGTCCGGCGCGAGCCGAAGGCGAGGTCGAGATCGAGGTCGAGCCCGTCGCCGGGACCCCCGCCGCGCCCCGCCGCCGAGAGGTCGGGGCCCACCATCAGCTCGGCAGGGATCTCGAGAAGGAACCGGGACGGGACCGAGGCCTGCCCCATCCCCCAGGTCGAGCGGCGCCAGGCGTGCGAGAGGAAGAGCCGCCGCTTCGCGCGGGTGATCCCGACGTAGGCGAGCCGCCGCTCCTCCTCGAGCTCCTTCTCGTCGTCGAGGGCCCGGCTGTGAGGAAACAGGCCCTCCTCGAGACCGGCGATGAACACGACCGGGAACTCCAGCCCCTTCGCCGCGTGGAGCGTGATCAGCGTGACCGCGTCCGCATCGCCCTCGTACGAATCCTGGTCGGCGACGAGCGCCGTCTCCTCGAGCAGGCGGTCGAGCGCGTCGTCGGGTTCGAGGTCGTCGTAGCGGGTCGTGACCGAACGCAGCTCGAGCAGGTTCGCCCAGCGCTCCTCGCCGTCCTCCGAGCCGTCCGCGAGCATCGCCCGGTAGCCCGAGGCCTCCAGGACGTCGTCGAGCAACTCGGGCAACGGCAGGACGCCCACCCGCGACCGGAGGCGTCGGACGAGGCTCCCGAAGTCGGCGAGCGATGTCCGCGCCCTGGGAGCGAGGCCCTCGACCTCGCCGCGCCCGGCGCGTTCGATCGCCTCCCAGGTCGAGATGTCGTCACGCCGGCTGGCCGCACGGAGTGCCTCCAGCGTCTTGTCGCCGATCGCCCGGGCCGGGACATTGATGATCCGCTCGAAACTCACGCTGTCGGTATCGGAGCGAAGGATCCGGAGATAGGCGAGGGCGTCCTTGACCTCGCGCCGGGCGTAGAACCGCGTCCCACCGACGAGCTGGTACCGGATCCCGTAGCGCAGGAAGGATTCCTCGATCGCCCGGGATTGGGCGTTCATGCGGTACATGACGGCGATATCGAGGGCCCGCAACTTCTCATCGTCGTCGTCAGCCCGCCGGGTCAGGACCGAACCGCGACCGCCGACGAGCCCTTCGATCTGGCGGGCGATCCACTCCGCCTCCTCCTCCTCGTTGTACGCCTCGAACCGCTGGATTGGGCGGCCGCCGGCCTGCTCCGTCCAGAGCTTTTTGTCGGTCCGCTCGGTGTTCTTCGAGACGACGGCATGAGCGGCGTCGAGGATCAGCTGCGTCGATCGGTAGTTGCGCTCGAGCTTGACGACCGTCGCGTCGGGGTAGTCGCGCTCGAAATCGAGGATGTTGCGGATGTCGGCGCCCCGCCAGCGGTAGATCGACTGGTCGTCGTCGCCGACGACGGCGAGGTTCCGGTGTTTCGCAGCGAGATCCCGGATCCAGAGATACTGCGGCCGGTTCGTGTCCTGGTATTCGTCGACATGGAGGTAGCGCCAGCGATCCTGGTAGCGAGCGAGGACGTCAGGCGCCTCGACGAACAGGCGGACGGCCTCGAGCAGGAGATCGTCGAAGTCGAGCGCGCCGACCTGCTTGAGCCGCTCGACGTAGCGCTTGGCGAGCCTCGCGATCACCTTCTGGTGGTGGTTGACAGCGTTCTCGGCGAGGAACGTTGCGTCGAACATCTCGTTCTTCGCCCGGCTGATGGCTCCCAGGACGGCGCTCGGGCGGAACTCGCCGGTCAGCGGCATGTCCTCCTCGCGCAGGATCACCTTCATCAGCGCCTGCTGGTCGTCCGTGTCGTAGACGACGAAGCGGCGGCTGATCCCGATCGCCTCGCCGTCCCGCCGGAGGACGCGGGCGCAGAGGGCGTGGAACGTGCCCGCCTGGACGTCGCGACCCGGCTCGCCGACCAGCGAGATGATCCGCTCGCGCAGCTCGCCGGCGGCCCGGTTGGTGAACGTGACCGCCAGGATCTGCCACGGTCGAATGCCATGGACCCCGATCAGATACGCGATCCGGTGGGCCAGGACGCGCGTCTTTCCGCTACCGGCTCCGGCGAGGATCAGGAGTGGACCGTCCGTCGTCGTCACCGCCCGGGCCTGCTCCGGATTCAGGTGGCCGACGATCTCCTCGGCGCGTTTCGCGGCCGCCAGCTTGCGCGTCGCTTCCTGTTCGGCTTCGCGTGCCTTCCGTTCGTCGGCCGTCAGCTCCGGTGGCAGCTCGCCGGGAAGGGGTGCATCGCGCAGCCAGTCGGGCTCGGCGGGGGGTGCCGCGGCCACCTGGGCCTCGTCCACGAAGTCGGTTCCCTCGGTCCCGGAGGCGCCGTCCGTTGCGGTGCCGGCGGCTCGCCGGCGGGTCGAGGGACTCACCGGTTCATTGTAGGTCGGCCGCCTGCACGCGGCCTTGGCCGGGAACGAAAACGCCCCGGGCCGGCGATGCCGGCGCGGGGCGTGAGCGGCGCAGGTACGGGGTTACGGAGCGATCTGGTCCGCAGGCGGCGCCTCGACCGAGACCGGGACGTCGTACTTGAACTCGAACGTCATGCCGATCGTGCCCGTCTCCGGAGTCGTGATCGTCATCGCGAGCTTGGCCGGTCGCTGATCGTTCTTGCGGGTCCACAGGTCAAGGCTGAAGTCACCCTCCTGATCACCCACCGTGGGATCAAGGGCCTTGAGGTCCGCGGCGGACATCTTCAGAGAGACGTGGTAGCAATCCTGGTCGCCGCACCTCTCGTCCGCTTCCTTGGTCGGCGGCGTCGGGAGCTTGTCGAGAGCGGCCTTGAACTCGTCGATCTGCCTTGGCCAGTTCCGCAACATCGGTCACGGGCTTGCCGGAGGCCTCCGGAACGTCGACCTTCGTGTACTTGTCGGCAGATCCGCCGACGAACATCGCCAGGGGTCCGGCGATCTTGTAGTAGAAGGCGTTGTCGACGAGCAGCGCGTCGACCTTCGTGCCGAGCAGGGTCGGCGCATCGACGGTGAACTTGGCCTTGCCGTTGGCAATGTCGAGCGCCCCGTTCATCTTGACCGTCGAGAGATCGAACTTCGAGCCCAGCTCCGCCATGTCGAGCGAGCCGGTGAACGAGCTGGTGAACTCGAGCGTCTTGACGTCCTTCAGGCTGAGGACGGATGAGGTCAGGATTTCCTTCGGATCCGTCAGGGCGGGCGCTGCCGGCGTTTGGGCACCGCAGGCCGCCAGGACGACCGAGGCCGTCGCCATCAGAGCGACGAGAATGAGCGCGAAGCGTCGAGTCACAGGTGTTATTTCCCCACTTACGAACCGTGTCGGTCGGGGCACAGGGTCGCCGCCCGACCCGCCGCTGTCAAACGACCGGAAGTCCGGGTCGCACCGAACGAACGAAAGGGCCCCGGGCCGGCGATGCCGGCCCGGGGCCCAGGTTTGCGAGGGCTGGTTGGACTAGAAGTCCATCTCGCCGCCGTGGCCACCGTGGCCGCCGGCTGCTGCGGGCTGCTTCTCGGGGATGTCCGTGATGAGCGTCTCCGTCGTCAGGACCATCGCCGCGATTGACGCCGCGTTCTGGAGGGCGGACCGGGTCACCTTGCGGGCGTCCACGATCCCCTTCTTGAACATGTCGCCGTACTCGTTGCGGAGGGCGTCGTAACCGTGGCCGAGCTTGGCGGCGCGGACCTGGTTGACGACGACCTCACCGGACTGACCGGCGTTGTCGGCGATCTGGCGAGCCGGGGCCTCGAGGGCCTTGCGGACGATGTCGACACCGACCTGCGCGTCACCCTCGAGCTTGAGGGAGTCGAGCGCCGGGGCCGCCTGCAGGAGCGCCGTGCCACCGCCGGCGACGAGGCCCTCTTCGACGGCCGCGCGGGTCGTCGAGAGTGCATCCTCGATGCGGTGCTTCTTCTCCTTGAGCTCGACCTCTGTGGCCGCGCCGACCTTGATCACGGCGACGCCACCTGACAGCTTGGCGAGGCGCTCCTGGAGCTTCTCGCGGTCGTAGTCGGAGGTCGTGTCCTCGATCTGGGCCTTGATCTGGCTCATCCGGGCCTTGATCTGGTCCGCGGAGCCGGCCCCGTCGATGACCGTCGTGTCGTCCTTGGTCGCGACGACGCGACGGGCCGAGCCGAAGTCCTCGATCGTGACCGAGTCGAGCTTCCGCCCGATCTCCTCGCTGATGACGGTGCCGCCGGTCAGCGTGGCGATGTCGCGGAGCATCTCCTTGCGGCGATCGCCGAAGCCCGGCGCCTTGACGGCGAGGACCGAGACGGTGCCACGGAGCTTGTTGACGACGAGCGTCGCGAGGGCCTCACCGTCGATGTCCTCGGCGATGATGAGCGTCGGCTTGCCCTGCTGGACCGCCTTCTCGAGGGCCGGGAGCATGTCCTGGACGCTCGAGATCTTCTTGTCGGTGATGAGGATGAGCGGGCTCTCGAGGACCGCTTCCATCCGATCCGGGTTGGTGACGAAGTAGGCCGAGAGATACCCCCGGTCGAACTGCATCCCCTCCGTGTATTCCTTCTCGAGGCCCAGGCTCTGGCCTTCCTCGACGGTGATGACGCCGTCCTTGCCGACCTTGTCCATCACCTCGGCGATGATCTCGCCGACTTCCGGATCCGCGGCCGAGATGGCGGCGACAGCGGCGATCTGCTCGCGGCTGTTGACGTCGACCTTGTGCTTCTCGAGCTCGGCGACGATCGTCTCGACGGCCTTCTCGATGCCGCGCTTGACGACCATCGGGTTGGCCCCGGCCGTGACGACACGGAGACCCTCCGAGACCATCGCCTGGCCGAGGACCACCGCGGTCGTCGTGCCGTCACCGGCGACGTCGTCGGTCTTGGTCGCGACTTCCTTGAGGAGCTGAGCGCCCATGTTCTCGAACGGGTCGTCGAGCTCGATGTCGCGGGCGATCGTCACGCCGTCGTTCGTGATCGTCGGCGAGCCGAACTTCTTGTCGAGCACGACGTTGCGGCCCTTCGGACCGATCGTGACCTTGACGGCGTCGGCGAGCTTGTCGATGCCGCGCTTGAGTGAGCGACGAGCGGTCTCGTCGAAGATGAGTTGCTTAGACAATGTCAGTGTCCTCCTGGAGTTTGCTGGCTGCGTGTCCGCTCAACGTCGGCGAGATCAGTCCTCGACGATCGCGAGGATGTCCTTCTGGCTGACGATCAACAGGTCCTCGCCCTCGACCTTGAACTCGGTCCCGGCGTACTTGGCATAGAGGACCTTGTCGCCCTTCTTGACGTCCATGGCCTCACGCTTGCCATCCTCGAGGATCCGGCCCGGGCCGGCCGAAAGGATCTTGCCCTCCTGGGGCTTTTCCTTGGCGGTGTCCGGAAGGACGATGCCGCTCTTGGTCATCTCCTCGCGCGCGGATGGCTGGATCACGACGCGGTCGCCGAGCGGGCGCAGCTTCGTGGCGGTAACGGTGGCGGTGGCCAACGTGCATTCCTCCTGTGACCGGAGCCGGGGCTCCGTCAAGCCTTGATTGGACGGGGGCGGCAGCCGGGCTCGCCGTGAGCCGGATGCGCGACCCGAAACGATGGTGTGCGTCGCAGCGACCGCGATTCGACCTCTGGCCCGTCTCCCGGGCTCCTCCGGGTCGGTGGAGCGATGCCGCTTAGCACTCTCGATACGAGAGTGCTAATACTGTAGCCGGGCGGCCCTCCGGGTGTCAAGTCGATGGTGAATTAAGCCGCCGTTCGGGCACCGTGCAGGACGCGGTCGTAGTTGGCGACGAGCTGTTCGCCGAAGGCGTCTTCGTCCTCGCCGCGCTGCTCGGCGACCCAGCGAGCGGTCACCTGGACCCACTCCGGCTCGTTCCGACCGCGCGGCGCGCCAGGCGGCGAGAGGAACGGCGAATCGGTCTCGACGAGCACCCGGTCCGCCGGGGCGAGCCGAGCGACGTAGGCCGACGCCTCCTCCCCTGCCCGGAAGACGAGGCCGGAGAAGCTGATCGTCGCGCCGAGGTCGAGCATCGCCTCGGCGTAGTCGACCGGGCCGGAGAACGAGTGGATCACGACCGATGGCGGCTGGCTCCCGAACGCGCGGAGCTCGGCGAGGAGGGCGTCCTGGCCGTCTCGCTCGCCCTCGGCCGATCGGCAGTGGAGGATCGCCGGCTTGCCGGTCTCGAGCGCAAGACGGAGATTGCGCCGGAGGTTCGACAGCTGAGCGAGGATCGGCGAGAAGACGCGGTCGTAGTCCAGCCCGGTCTCGCCGATCGCCACCACCCGAGGGTCCGCGGCGAGGGCGACGATCTCGGCCCAGCCATCGTCGTCGACCAGCGCCGCATCGTGGGGATGAACGCCGACCGCGGCGTCGAGCCATGGAAAACGTTCGACCAGGTCGAGCGCCCCGCGGCAGGAGTCCGGGTTCCATCCCGGAACGAGGATCCGTTCGACGCCGGCCAGGCGTGCGCCACCGACGACGAGGTCGAGGTCGCCCTCGAAGCGGTCGGACTGGAGATGGCAGTGGCTGTCGACGAGGCGCATCGACGAATTGTCGCCGCTGCGCGGGGAATCAGCGCGGCCCCGTCAGGGTGCCGCTGATTCGACATCCAGGCGCGGGAAGAGCGGCTCCGGAGCCTCGACCCTGCCCGGCTCGCCGCCGTGGGCGCCCCAGCGCAGCTCGTCGAGCACGGGCGGGCCGCCATTGCCATCCGCGCCGTACGCGTAGGCGAAGCCGAGCTGGCCAAGGACTCGCGGTGCCGTCGCCGGCAGGAACGGAGCGGCGGCAAGGCCGATGAGGCGGCATGCCTCGATGAGATCGCCCAGGACGCCCCGCAGGCGCTCCTCCGCCGCGGCGTCTCCCGCCTTGGCGCCCTTGGCGAGCTCCCACGGCTTCTCGGCGTCGACGAGGCGGTTGGCGGCCCCGACGAACTCCCACAGCTCCCCGAGCGCCTCGTGGAGGAGGTACCGCTCAAGAGCCGTCCGATAGGCCGCGAGCCGCCCGGTCCAGACCGTGTCGAGCGTCGCGAGGCTCGGCGCGGGCCGTTCCCCGCCGAGGTAGCGGTTCGCCATCGAGACCGTCCGGTTGACGAGATTGCCGAAGTCGTTCGCGAGATCGGCGTTGTAGCGCCGGACGAACGAGTCCCACGACACTTCCGTGTCGCGATCGAAGGCGACCTCACGGAGCGTGACGTAGCGGGTCCCGTCCGAGCCGAGGGCCGCGACGACGTCATGCGGGTCCAGGAAGTTGCCACGGCTCTTGCTCATCCGCTCGCCGCCCTTGGTCAGCAGCCAGCCGTGGACCCAGACCTGTCGCGGGGCGTCGAGGCCCGCGCTCCACAGCATCGCCGGCCAGAAGATCGTGTGGAACCGGGCGATGTCCTTGCCGATCACGTGGAGGTCGGCCGGCCACCACTTCTCGAATGAACTCATGTCGTCGGGGAAGCCGGCGCCGGTGATGTAGTTGATCAGCGCGTCGTACCAGACGTAGATGGTCCCGGCCTCCGGGTCCCAGCTGCCGTCCTCGCGCTGCGCCGTCTCGCCGTTCTCGGCGATCGGGAACGGGATGCCCCAGCCGGACCCGGCCCGGCTGATCGAGAAGTCCTCGAGGCCCTGCCGGATGAACCCCAGCATCTCGTTCCGGCGGAAGTCGGGCTGGACGAATTCCGGATGCTCCTCGAAATGACGCTCGAGCCGCTCCTGGTACGCCGACAGGCGGAAGAACCAGTTGCGCTCGCTCAGCCACTGGAGCGGCACGTCCGGGTGATTCGGGCAGATCGTGCCCCGCGCCGTCTCCTCGACGTCGGTCGCGTTCCGGAACCCCTCGTTCGGGCAATACCAGCCTTCGTAGGTTCCCAGGTAGATGTCGCCGCTCGCCCACGCCCGGCGGACCATCTCCTGGGCCGACCGGATGTGGTCGGGGTCGGTGGTCCGGATGAACCGGTCCGGGCTGATCCCGAGCGCGTCCTCCGCCGCCTTGAACAACTCAACGTTCTCGTCGACGAAGTCTTTTGGCGGCCGTCCCGCCTCGCCGGCCTGCATCGCGATGTTGACCGAGTGCTCGTCGGTGCCGGTCAGGAATCGAGTCTCGTCGCCCATCATCCGGTGCCATCGCGCGATGACGTCAGCGCCGATGACCTCGTAGAGCGTGTGGAGGCCGGGCTTGTTGTTGGCGTAAGCGATCGCCGTCGTCAGATAGAAGCGGTCAGGCATGAACGAATCCTGGAATCACCGGGTGGGCGCGCGGTGCGCGCTGGGCGGAAGCAAACGGCGGCCAGCCGCCGTGGAGGTCCCGGTCAGGAACGTCCGAGGCGGAGCCGCCCGGGCATCGTCACGAGGCTCCCGGAGCGTTCCACGCCTCCGATGATGCCGGACCCGACAACGCGTGGTCAAGCGTGCGCAACGGGCAGCCGTCAGTGTCGGAAGTGGCGGATCCCGGTCACGAGCATCGTCGCCCCAGCCCCTTCAGCCGCGGCGATGACCTCCGCATCACGCATCGAGCCGCCTGGTTGGACGAACGCGGTCACGCCGGCGGCGAGACAGACATCCACGCCGTCCGGGAAGGGGTAAAACGCGTCCGATCCGCACGCCGCGCCGCGCAACGCCGCCTCGCCGCGGATCTCGCGCGCCTTCTCGACGGCCTGGCGTGCGGCGTCGACCCGGCTCGTCTGGCCCGAGCCGAGGCCGATCAGCGCTCCGTCCCGGACGAGCACGATCGCGTTCGAGGTGACCCCACGGACGAGACGCCAGGCGAGCTGGAGGTCGCGCCACTCCCCGTCGGTCGGGTGGCGTGTCGTGCAGACCTGCCAGGCGTCCGGATCGTCCGGCGCGCTGTCGGGCGCGGTCACGAGGACGGCGCCGCCGGCCGACCGGATCGCGCCGAGTGGGTCGATCGCCGGTCGGGTGCCGTCGGCGAGCGCGGGATCGACGACGAGGCGCAGGTTCGGCTTGGTTGCCAGCACCTCTCGGGCGTCGGAGCTGAAGCCCGGCGCGACGACGAGCTCGAGGAAGATTCCGGCCATGCCCTCTGCCGTGGCCCGGTCGACCTCGTGGGTCACGGCCACGACGCCGCCGAACGCCGACACTGGGTCGCCGGCGAGGGCTGCGGACCAGGCCGCCGCGAGGGTGTCTCGCTGGGCAGCCCCGCACGGGATTCGTGTGCTTCACGATCACGCAGGCCGGGCCATCGAGCTGACGGGCGAGGGCGGCTGCAGCCGATGCATCAAGGACGTTGTTGTAGGAGAGCTGCTTGCCCTGCAGCGGGGCGCCGCCGGTCGCGAACGGCCCGTCCTCCGGCCGAGCGCCGGGCCGCCGGTAGCGGGCGGCGGGCTGATGCGGATTCTCCCCGTAGCGGAGACTCTCGACCTTCTCGAGGCCGATCGTCAGGCTCGCCGGGAACGGATCCGAGGCTCCGGGCAGGCCGGGCTCATCCGGCAGGTCCACCCCCGCGACGGCCATCCGCCCAGGTAGCTCGGCGGCGATCCGCGCGTCGTACGCGGCCGTGTGACGAAATGCCTCGACGGCGAGGGCGGATCGGAGGCCGGGCGTGATGGCACCGGCGGAGCGGAGCTCCTCGAGGACGGTCTCGTAGCGGTCCGGCGACGTCACGATCGCGACGCTCGCGTGGTTCTTCGCCGCGGCCCGGACCATCGAGGGGCCGCCGATGTCGATCTCCTCGACGAGCTCGTCGAACGTGATCCCGGGCCGCTCGGCGGCGGCCGCGAACGGGTAGAGGTTGACGACAACCAGCTCGAACGGCGCGATCGCGGCGGCGAGGAGCTGGCGGCGATGGTCCGGCAGGCGCCGATCGGCAAGCAGCCCGGCGTGAATCCTCGGGTGGAGCGTCTTGATGCGGCCGTCGAGCATCTCCGGGAAGCCGGTCACGGCGGCCACGTCGGTGACCGGCAGCCCGGCGTCGCGGAGCGCTCGAGCGGTGCCGCCCGTCGAGACGAGCTCGAACCCGAGCGCGACGAGACCGCGGCCGAGCTCGACGAGCCCGGTCTTGTCGGAGACGGACAGCAGCGCGCGCCGCGGGACCGCGAGCCGCTCGTCGGCCCGTCCGGCGTCGATCGTGACGCGGCGGCCACCCGCCTCGACTGAAAGGGCACCCGCGATGAGCAGGGCAACGGCCCGCGGGAGCAGGCGGTGCTCGACGGCGCGGATCCGATCGTGGAGTGCCGCCTCCGTGTCGCCCGCCAGGATCGGGACCGCCTCCTGGAGGACGATCGGACCGCCGTCCAGGTCGGCGTCGACGAGGTGAACCGTCGCGCCGGTGAGCGCGGCTCCGTGGGCCAGCGCGTCGCGGACCGCATGAGCGCCGGGGAACGCCGGCAGGAGCGAGGGATGGGTATTCAGGATCCGCCCGCCGTGGGCGGCGAGAACCCTCGGTCCGATGAGCCGCATGTACCCGGCCAGGACGATCGCATCCGGCTCGGCGGCCGCGAGCGTCTGCGCGAGCAGCCCATCGTCGCCATCGGCCACGATGGCCGTATCGATCCCCTCGCCGGCGGCCCATTCGAGCGCCGGACACGCCCGGTCCGCGAAGACGAGCACGATGTCGCCGCCGAGCTCGCCGCGTGCGGCCGAGGCCCGGAGCGCCCGGAGATTCGAGCCGGCTCCGGATACGCCGACCGCGATCCGGCCCCGGCCGCTGCGACTCACGGAAGCAGTTCCTCGCGATACCGGTTGCCGCCGAGCTCTTCGACGGGAACGACGGCACCGATGACCGACGCGGCGATTCCGTCGCGATCGAGCCGGGCGATCGTCGTCTCGGCGACCTCCGGTGCGACGACGACGACCATGCCGATCCCGCCGTTGAACGTCGCCCGGAGCTCGTCGTCCGCCAGCCCGCCGAGCGCTCCGAAGAGACGCATCACCGACGGCGTCCGCCAGGTGGTTGGGTCGATGCGGGCGCCGAGGTGTGGCGGGAGCACCCTCGGGACGTTGCCCGGGAGACCACCGCCGGTGATGTGGGCGACGCCGTTCAGGTCGTGACCGGCCTCGATGAGCGCGGCGCGCAGGCCGAGCACCGCTCGGGCGTAGATCCGGGTGGGCGCGAGGAGCACCTCGCCGAGCGTGGCGAGGGCATGCTCCGGCTCGGCCCGGATCGCGCCGGCCGCCGCGTTCGTCCCCAGGCTGCGATGGAGTTGCTCCTGGTACGGGCGCAGCAGGTCCAGGTCCCACTGGGCGACGAGCGCGCGGACGAGCGAGAAGCCGTTCGCGTGGAGGCCGTTCGCGGCCAGGCCGATGATCGCGTCGCCGGGCCGGGCCGCCGTGCCATCGATCATCCGGTCGCGCTCGACGACGCCGACGCAGCAGCCGGCCATGTCGAACGAGGTCGCTTCCATCAGACCGGGATGCTCGGCGGTCTCGCCACCGACGAGCGCACAGCCGGCCTCGCGACATCCGGCGGCGACGCCACCGACGAGCTCGGCGGCAGCCGGCGGGTCGAGCCGGCCGACCGCGAGGTAGTCCAGGAAGAAGAGCGGTTCGGCCCCGCTGCAGACAACGTCGTCGGCACACATCGCGACCAGGTCGATGCCGATCGTGTCGTAGCGCCCGAGCGCGGCCGCGATCGCCGTCTTCGTGCCGACCCCGTCGGTCGACGAGACGAGGACCGGTTCGCGGAATCCGGCCGGAATCGTCATCGCGCCGGCAAACCCGCCGATGCCGCCCAGCATCTCCGGCCGGCGGGTGCTCTCGATGGCCGCCCGCATCAGCTCGACCGCGCGATCGCCCGCATCGACGTCGACCCCGGCGGCCGCGTAGGCCGAGCGGCGAGGGTCAGTCACGAGTTTCCGGGCCGGGGCAGGGTTCCTCGCCTGCTGATCGTCGCATCTACCAACCCGGGTGGTGCTACATCCGAACGCCACGGGTCCAGGGGGCGCAATCCGTCTCCGGTTAGCCTTGGGGCGCTAACTGCCCGCCGGACGTAGGCCATGGCGACCCCAGTTCTCGACGTAGTACCACCCCCATTGGTAGATGGGAGGGAGCGACCCTGGGGGCCTCCGCGGCGACGATCCTCAGCCACGGACGGGAATCGGTTCTTCGAGGATGAACTTCCGCGACGCCGCGTCGTACGGGACCGGCTCCGGGTAGCGGCCGTCGAAACAGGCGAAGCAGAACCGCTCGTACGGCAGCTCGAGCGCGGCCAGGACGCCACGGATCGAGAGGTAGCCGAGCGTGTCCGCCCCGATGAAGTCCCGGATCTCCTCAACCGAGTGCGTCGCCGCGATCAGCTCGGTCTCGACCTGGGTGTCGATCCCGTAGAAGCACGGGTGGTAGATCGGGGGCGCGCTGATCCGGACGTGGACCTCCGCCGCGCCGGCACGGCGCAGGATCGACACGATCTGCTTCGTCGTCGTACCGCGGACGATCGAATCGTCGACGACCGTCAGGCGCTTGCCACGGACGACCTCGCGGAGCGGGTTGAGCTTGATCGTCACCCCCCGCTGGCGCATCGTCTGGGAGGGCTGGATGAACGTCCGGCCGCTGTAGCGATTGCGTACCAGGCCCTCGCGGTACGGGATGCCGGACGCCTCCGCGTAGCCCGCGGCCGCCGGGGCGCCAGTGTCGGGGACCGGCATGACCAGGTCGGCTTCCGCAGGGTGCTCGTCCGCGAGCTGCATCCCCATCCGCCGACGGACCTCGTAGAGATTCCGGCCTTCCATGTACGAGTCGGGCCGGGCGAAGTAGATGAGCTCGAACACGCAGAGCGCCGGGCTGGCGGTGGCGTAGCGAACCGATTGTGGCGGCCGGCCCGCCTCGAGGATGACGATCTCGCCCGGCTCGACGTCCCGGATGTACTCGGCGCCGACGATGTCGAGACCGGCGGTCTCGGACGACAGGCACCAGCCGTCGGCCTGGTCGTCGTCCGGCCAGAGGCTCCCGGTCCGCTTCGCCTCGACCCCGGGTTCCTCGCGCGGCAACCGGCCCAGGACGAGCGGCCGGAAGCCGAACGGGTCGCGCACGCCGATCACCCGTCGCTCGTCGAGCACGACGAGGGTGAAGGCGCCATGGACGCGAGGCAGGACCCGGACGAGGGCATCGACCGTGTCAGTGGCCGGCTCGTCGGCCAGCAGCGCCGTCAGGAGCTCGGTATCCGTCGAGGCCTGGAGTCGCCCGCGGCCGCCGCTCAGCGAGGCGAGCAGCTCGCGGGTGTTGACGAGATTGCCGTTGTGGCCGATCGCGAGCGCCCGCCGCGGCCCGAGCCGGAACGTCGGCTGGGCGTTCTCCCAGACCGTCGAGCCGGTCGTCGAATAGCGGCAGTGGGCGATCGCCAGGTCGCCGCGAAGTGACGGGATCCGCCGCTCGTCGAGGACCGAGCTGATCATCCCGAGGTCCTTGTAGAGCATGAGCTGCTCGCCGTCACTCACCGCGACGCCGGCCGACTCCTGGCCCCGGTGCTGGAGCGCGAACAGGCCGAGCGCGGCAACCGCCGCAGCCTCCGCACCGCTGCCCGGCGGCATCACCGCCCCAAAGACGCCGCACATCTCAGTGGCCGTCCCAGCCGAGGGCCCGCGAGAGCCCGTTCTCCCAGGTGTGGCGAAGATCGACGACCGCGACGTCGAGAGCGTCGGCGACGCGGCTCCCCCGCTCTTCCGCGGCACCCGTCGCGCCGGCGCCGGCAAGCTCGACGACGAGCCGCGAACCCCCGACGACACCAAGCTCCGCGGCGACGAGGCCGTGCTGTCGGGCGAGCAGGATGAGGGCAGGAGCAAACCGCGGTCTCGTCGAGACGACGACCCGCGACGGACTCTCACCGAACAGGTCAACCGCGGGCGAGTTCGCGACCCCGAGCCGCAGGCTGGCGCCCAGGCCTCGATCGCCATCGCCCCACATCGCGCACTCGGCGAGGGCGACGGCCAGGCCGCCGCCGCTGACGTCCTGGGCGGACGCGAGCAGGTCGCGCTCGGCGGCCTCGCGGACGAAGGCCTGCAGCGCGACCTCGGTCGTGAGGTCGAGCATCGGGGCGCCGTCCTCCGACGCGACGCCCGCCAGTCGGGCGTACTCGCTTCCCGCGAGGCCCGGACTCGCCTCGCCGACGAGGATCACCGCGTCGCCCTCGCTGTCGAAATCCGGGACCGACCAGGCGCCCGACGTCGTCGATGAGCCCGACGACCCCGATCTCCGGTGTCGGCGCGATGGCGCCCGCCGGCGACTCGTTGAAGAGCGAGACGTTGCCTCCGGTGACCGGCAGGCCGAGCGCGCGGCACGCATCGCCGAGCCCGCGGACGGCCTCCGCCAGCTGCCAGAACGCCTCCGGGCGAGTCGGATCGCCGAAGTTCAGGCAGTTCGTCACCCCGAGCGGCCGCGCGCCCGTGATCGACACGTTGCGGGTGGCCTCGGCGACGCTCATCGCCGCTCCCAGCCACGGATCCGTGAGCCCGACGGCCTGGTTGCCGTCGGTCGTCGCGACGAGCGCCTTCGTGGTGCCCTTGATCCGAAGGACCGCCGCGCCATGACCGGGTCCGGCGACGGTGTTCGCCTGGACCGTCGAGTCGTACTGCTCGAAGACCGGGCGGCGGGCCGAGAGGTTCGCCGATCCGAGCAGCGCGAGCAGGACGGCGCCGGGATCCATGCCGCGCTCCGGGAGCGACCCGGTCTCGTCTGTCGCCGGGCCGGGCGCCGGGGCGGCTCGGCTGCGCGTGGGCGGCGCGCCGATCCGCTCATGCACGATCGCGTCGCTCGTCAGGGCCCGCGCCGGCACCCGGGCGAGCTCCTGGTCGCCGTCAACGACCGTGATGTCGCCGTCGTCGGTCACCCGGCCGATCACCGCGACCGGCAGGCCCCACCGCTCGCAGACGGCGCGGACGACGTCCCAGCGTTCGGGCCGGATGATGGCCAGCATCCGCTCCTGCGACTCCGAGATCATGACCTCGAACGGCTCCATCCCGGCCTCGCGGCGCGGGATCGCGCCAAGCTCGATCCGCATGCCCGTCCCCGCCCGATCGGCGGTCTCCGACGTGGCGCAGGTGATCCCGGCCGCCCCGAGGTCCTGGAGTCCCTCGACCAGCCCGCGCTCGATCAGCTCGAGCGACGCTTCGATCAAGAGCTTTTCGGCAAATGGGTCGCCGACCTGGACGCTGGGTCTCTTCGAGGGATCAGAGTCGCCAAAGGTCGCGCTGGCAAGGACGCTCGCCCCGCCGATCCCGTCGCGGCCGGTCGTCGACCCGAACAGCACCACGACGTTGCCGGGGCCCGGAGCGGCGGCCCGGGTGAGGAGCCGTTCTTCGAGCAGGCCGATCGCCATGACGTTGACGAGCGGATTGCCCTCGTAGCTCGGGTCGAACACGAGCTCCCCGCCGACGGTCGGCACCCCGACGCAATTGCCGTAGCCACCGACACCTCGGACGACCCCGTCGACGAGGTGTCGCGTCCGGGCCGAGGCGGGGTCGCCGAAGCGGAGCGCGTCGAGGACGGCAATGGGCCGGGCGCCCATCGTGAAGATGTCGCGGAGGATCCCCCCGACGCCGGTCGCCGCGCCCTGGTACGGCTCGACCGCGCTCGGGTGGTTGTGCGATTCGATCTTGAACGCAACGGCCAGGCCGTCGCCGATCGAGATCACGCCGGCGTTCTCGCCGGGCCCTGCGACGACCCCCTCACCAGCCGTCGGCAGTGTCCGGAGGAGCGGCCTGGAGCTCTTGTACGAGCAGTGCTCGCTCCACATGACGCTGAACATCGCGAGCTCGAGTTCGTTCGGCTCGCGGCCGCCCAGGCGGTCGCGGATCGCGTCAAGCTCCGAGTCGGTCAGGCCGAGGCGGCGGTGGAGCGGCTCGATGGCCGGCTCGGCCACGGGCTCCACCAGTGTCATCGCGCCCCGACCTCGACGGGGGCGAGCGCGGACGTCCGCTCCGCGGCGCTGTCGACGAACGATCGGATGATCCCGAGTCCATCGGCTGACCCGAGGATCGCCTCGACGGCGGTCTCGGGATGCGGCATCAGGCCGGCGACGTTGCCGGCGGCGTTCATCACCCCGGCGATGGCCCGCAGGGATCCGTTCGGATTGGCTGCGTCGCCGGTCTCGTCGGCGGTGGATCCGTCCGGCCTGGCGTAGCGGAACAGGACCTGCCCGTCGCGCTCGAGCTCGTCGAGGGTGGTCTCGTCGGCGTAGAAACATCCTTCGCCGTGGGCGACGGGCATCCGCAGCGGGCCCCGATCCGTCATCGCTCGGGTGAACGGCGTGTCGAGCCGCTCGGGCACGATCGCCACCGGCCGCGAGACGAACCGGAGGCCTCGGTTTCGGAGGAGCGCGCCGGGCAGCAGGTGCGCCTCGGTCAGCACCTGGAAGCCGTTGCAGATCCCGAGCACGAGGCCCCCGGCGCCGGCATAGTCGGCAATCGACCGCATGACCGGGCTGAACCGGGCGATCACCCCGGCGCGCAGGTAATCACCGTACGCAAAACCGCCGGGCAGGATCACCCCGTCGACGCCCTCGAGCGACGGCGACTCGTGCCAGAGCATGACGGGCTCGGCACCGGCGACGCTGAGCGCGTTGACGGCATCGATGTCGCGATTCGAGCCCGGGAAGACGACGACGCCGATCCGCGCCGTCATGCCGGGGCCCCGACGGTCGACGACGCGGCGCCGATCGCCTCGATGTCGTACGACTCGATGAGCGGGTTCGACAGGAGCTCGGAGGCGAGGCGCTCGACCGTCGATCGCGCTGCCGCCTCGTCGTCGGCCGTGACGGTCAGCTCGACGCGCCGGCCGACCCGCACCGCGGAGACGCCCTCGATCCCGAGATGGCCGAGGCTGCCCTCGACCGCCCGGCCCTGCGGATCGAGGATCCCGGCCTTCGGGGTGACGTTGACCGCGAAGCGGAAGTCGGCGCTCATCGGGCGATCGTGTCCTCCGCCAGGTAGCGGTCGAAGCTCGCGCCGGTGATCCGCTCGAACGCCTCGACGTATCGCTGTCGCGTTCCGGCGACGATGTCGGCCGGCAGCTCCGGGCCGGGCGCCGTCTTGTCCCACGGCTGCGCCTCGAGCCAGTCGCGGACGAACTGCTTGTCGAAGCTCGGCGCCGGCCGGCCCGGCTCGTAGGCCGCAGCGTCCCAGAAGCGCGACGAGTCCGGCGTGAGGATCTCGTCGATGAGCATCATGTGCGACTCGAGGGGCCCGGCGGGGATCGATTCCATGCTCGAGCCGATCGGGCGACGGAGCTGTTCCTCGGGCGGCCCGCTCGGTTCGTCGTCGCCGGATCGACCGCGATGCCGAACTCGAACTTCGTGTCGGCGAGGATCATGCCCTTCCGCTCGGCGACCGCCGCTCCGTAGCGGTAGAGGCTCAGCGAGACGTCGCGGACGCGCTCGGCGAGCACGGCGGCTGCTTCCCGGCTGTCCGGGCCGAAGACCCAGTCACTGGTCGACGAGGTGGTCGATCATCCCGTCGAAGCTGATGTTCTCGTCGTGCTCGCCGATCGGGGCCTTCGTGGCCGGCGTGAAGATCGGCTCGGGCAGGCGCTCGCTCTCGCGAAGTCCCGCCGGGAGGGCGATGCCGCAGACCGTCCCCTGCTCGCGGTACTCCTTCCAGCCCGAGCCGGCGAGGTAGCCTCGGACCACGGCCTCGATCGGCAGCACGATCGCAGGCCGGCAGATCATCACCCGGTCCGCGCAGCTCGTCCAGCGACCCGATCTCGGCCCGGCTCGATGCCGTCGCTCCGCTCGAAGCGCCGTGCGCCGATCAGCGCCGGGTCGGTGTCCGAGGAGGTGGTTCCGGATGATCCCGGCCGTCTCCGCGAACCAGAACCGCGAGATCCCGGTCAGTACCCGCCCCTTGTCCGGGATCTCCGATCGGCAGGACGACATCGAACGCGCTGATCCGGTCCGACGCGACGAGGACCATCCGGTGATCGGGGAGCTCGTACAGATCGCGGACCTTGCCGGAACGCAGGAATGCATCGGCGAGCGGGCTAGCGGGCGACATGGACCTCTGCCTCCAGGCTGTCGAGTCGGGCGATGATCGTTGGAATGTGGCGCAGGAACGCCGAATCGTCGAAGCACGCGTCGAGTTCGGCGAGCGGAAGCTTTTTGGCGACCGTTGGGTCGAGCGCCAGGAGCTCACGCAGCGGGCGGCGCTCATCCGCGGCTCGGAGGGCGGCCCGCTGGACGACCGCGTATGCCTCTTCGCGCGAGAGGCCGGCCCGCTCGACTAGCGCAACGAGGACGCGGCTGCTGGCGTGGAGGCCGAGGCCGCGCTCGATGTTCTCCCGCATCCGCTCGCTGCGGACAACGAGGCCCTCGATGAGCCCAGCCATCCGGACGAGCATGTAGTCGAGGAGGATCGTGGCATCGGGCAGGATCACCCGCTCGGCCGACGAGTGGCTGATGTCACGCTCGTGCCAGAGTGGCTGGTCCTCGAGCGCGGTGTGGGCGTAACCACGTAGCAGCCGTGCCAGCCCCGCGATCCGCTCGGACAGGATCGGATTCCGCTTGTGGGGCATCGCCGACGAGCCCTTCTGGCCGGCCTTGAACGGCTCCTGGAGCTCGCCGATCTCGGTGTGCTGGAGATTGCGAATCTCGGTCGCGAACCGCTCGAGGCTGCCGCCGACGATCGCGATCGCCGTCAGCAGCGCCGCGTGCCGGTCGCGCTGGACGATCTGGGTGCTCGCCGGATCGGCGTGGAGCCCGAGCTCGGCCAGGACCTCCGCCTCGATCTCCGGCCCGAGGTGGCTGTAGGTACCGACCGGCCCGGAGATCTTGCCGGTCCCGATCTCGTCGACCGCGACCGCCAGGCGGCGGCGCCCGCGGTCGATCTCGAAGGCCCACCCCGCGAGCTTCAGGCCGAGCGTGATCGGCTCGGCGTGGACGGAGTGGGTCCGGCCCATCATCTGGGTCTCGGCCTCAGCCCGCGCCCGCGCGACGAGGACGCCGAGGAGCCGGTCGCAGTCAGCGAGCAGGAGCTCGCCGGCGGCTCGCAGCTGCAGGGCGAGGCCGGTATCCACGACGTCGCTGCTCGTCAGACCGAGATGCAGGTAGCGTCCCTCCGGGCCGATTGACTCGGCGACCTGTGACACGAAGGCGACGACGTCGTGATCCGTCGTCTTCTCGATCTCGGCGATCCGGTCCGGATCGACCGTGGCACGCGACTCGATGACCGCGAGTGCCTCAGCGGGGATGAGCCCGCGCGCAGCCTGGGCGCGGGCGACGGCGAGCTCGACGCGCAGCATCCCCTCGAAGCGAGCGCGATCGGTCCAGATGGCGCCCATCTCGGCCAGCGTGTAGCGGCGGATCATCGAGCGAGTCCCGCCGGCACGAGCGTCGCCGGGAGGATCGCCGCGATGTCCCTCCGTCGCTGCATGCCGTTCCAGGAGATCGCGTCCGCGGCGCTCTCCGCCAGTGCCCGCGCGGACGCGAGGTCGTGCCCGCGGCCGACGACCGTGAGCACTCGCCCGCCATTGGTCTCGAAGTCGCTGTCCGGGCCGGCGGGCCGCCGTGTCCCGGCGTGGAAGACGAGCGCGCCGGCAGCGCGGGCCGCCTCGATCCCGGCGATGACGACGCCGCGCTGAGGCGTCTCCGGATAGCCTTCGGCCGCGAGGACGATCCCGACACTCGCCCCGGGCAGAACCGGCAGGCGGGCATCCTGCCGATCGTCCAGGCGTCCTCGTGCCGCCGCGAGCAGGAGCGGGCCGAGCGGTGCCGCCAGCCGCGGCAGGATCACCTGCGCCTCGGGATCGCCCAGGCGAGCGTTGCACTCGAGCAGCGTCGGACCATCGCGAGTCAGCATCAGACCGGCGTAGAGGAAGCCTCGGAACGGCGTCCCGCGCCGCGCCAGCTCGTCCAGCAGCGGGCGGTGGATCGTCCGGAGGATCGTATCAACGTCGTGGTCGCCGAGATCGGGCAGCGGCGAGTAGGCGCCCATGCCGCCGGTATTCGGCCCGCGATCGCCATCGGACAGCCGCTTGTGGTCCCGGGCAGCCGGCAGCGCGATGGCCCGCCGTCCATCACAGATGGCGATGACGCTCGCCTCGCGTCCCTCGAGCCGCTCCTCGACGACGAAACGCTCGACGCCGCCCCGCGCCAGCCCCTCGACGGCCGCTGCAGCTTCATCGGCGGTGGCGGCGACCACGACGCCCTTCCCGGCGGCCAGCCCGTCCGCCTTCACGACGGCGCCAGCGCGATCCGCCTCCAGCCGGGCGTACGCCGCCGCCGCGGCCGGATCGTCGAACGATCGCGCTCGGGCCATCTGAACGCCGGCAGCCTCGGCGACCTCATGGCAGAAGGCCTTGGAAGACTCGATCCGCGCAGCTGCCGCCGACGGCCCGAGGGTCGGGACGCCAGCCGCCTCGAGGGCATCCGCGAGGCCGGCCGCGAGCGGAGCTTCCGGCCCGATGACGGCCAGCTCGACCGAACGACGCCGGGCGAGCTCGACGACGGCGGTCGCGTCGAGCGCATCGACCTCGCCGGCGATCCGGATCCGGGGCTCCCCCGCGATTCCCGCGGATCCCGGCGCGACGACGATCTCGTTGACGCCGGGCTCTCCGCCGAGCTTCCAGGCAAGGGCGTGCTCGCGCCCGCCGCCTCCGACGACGAGGATCCGCGTCGGCATGACCGGTCGGCTCACCGGGCGACCTCGGCAGTGGCGGCGGATGGCGCGGCGGGCCGGTTGCGCATCGGCCGCCAGGCGCGCTCGATCGTCTGCATCCGCTCCGGGCCTACCGAGACGAGAACGATCGGTACACCGGCCTGTGTCTCCAGGGCGGTCACGTAGCGGCGGGCGTTTTCGGGCAGATCGCCGAGAGAACGGACGGCGTGGATCGGCTCCGACCAGCCCGCGAACTCCTCGTAGATCGGCGTCGCGTTGGCGAGCACCGTCGCCGAGGACGGCCAGGCGTCCACCCGCCGGTCGCCGATCTCGTACCCAACACACATCCGGATCGGATCGATCCCGGACAGGATGTCGAGCTTGTTGAGCATGATCGAGCTGACCGAGTTGACGGCGACCGCGTAGCGGAGCGGGACGGCGTCGAACCAGCCGACCCGGCGCGGCCGGCCGGTGGTGGTGCCGACCTCGTTGCCCCGCGCGGCGATCCCCGCCCCGATCGCGTCGGTCAGCTCGGTGGGATACGGGCCGGACCCGACGCGCGTCGAGTAGGCCTTCATCACGCCGATCACCTCGTCCACCTGGAGCGGCCCGATTCCGCCGCCCGTGCACGCCCCGCCCGCGACCGGGTTTGACGATGTCACGAAGGGATAGCTGCCGTGGTCGAGATCGAGAAGGGTGCCCTGGGCACCTTCGAGCAGGACGTGGTCGCCGCGCCGGAGGGCGTCCTGGACGAGCCATGTCGAGTCGGCGATATGCGGACGGAGCCGCTCACCCCAGGCGACCGCCTGGTCCACGAGCTCGTCGGCGCCGAAGACGCGACTGCCGTCATGCGACGCGAGCAGGAGGTTCTTGTCGGGCAGGACCCACTCGAGTTTGGCCCGGCACAGCGAGCCATCGAGGAGATCCTCCATCCGGAGCCCGACCCGCCACGCCCGATCCCCGTAGGCGGGCCCGATGCCGCGCCCGGTCGTGCCCACTTTCCCGTTGCCGAGCCGCGATTCCATCGCCCGGTCCAGGGCGACGTGGTACGGCATGATCACGTGGGCGGCGGTGCTGACCCGGACCCGGCTGGTGTCGATCCCGCGCGTCGCGAGCATGTCGAGCTCGCCGATCAGCGTTGCCGGGTTGACCACGACCCCGCTGCCGATGACGGATGTGATGTGCGGGTACAGAACGCCCGACGGAACGAGGTGGAGCTTGAATACCTCGTCGCCGCTGACGACCGTGTGGCCGGCGTTGTCCCCGCCCTGGTAGCGGACGACCATCGCGACCTGCTCCGCGAGGAAGTCGGTCGTCTTGCCCTTTCCCTCGTCGCCCCACTGGAGCCCGACGATCACGGTGGCGGGCATCAGGCAGCCGCTCCGCGCGGCACCCCAGCCCCGAGGATTCGCGTGTAGCGCACGTACGCGACACCAATACCCTCGAACTGGTCGCCAGTTTTCGTCCGGCGAGGTGAATCGACCGAATTTGGTGGGAGTTGGTCGACTGTTCTCGCCGCACGCACCAAATCGACTGATTTCGAGTCTCGGTTGACCAATACTCGCGCGTGGCGCAAATCGTCCGGCCCATCAAAAAAGCCCCGAGCCGTTGGGCCTGGGACTTGGATACACCTCTCCCGTATCGCGCCGACCGTTCGGCGCCGGGGCTGATCGAAGACTCGGGCCCGCCTCACGGGGCGAACGACGCGCCTTCCTCGAGCAACGGCCGACCTCCTGGATGCGGGCGTCTCCCGCGGGCTGTCGAGGATGGCCGGAGTATAGCAGCGGCAGGGTGGCGCGCGGGCGATCCCTCGGCCGTCTCTCCCGTTTCCCGGACTAGCTCGCGGCGGACCCGCTCGAGTTCCCGCCGACGTCGGCAAGCGGGATCTGGGTCGTTTCGGCGGTCTTCGAGCGACGGCGACGCGGCTTCGCTCCGGGGACGATCGCGATCGAGGGGGAGTCGATCGCCTTGATCGTCATCATCGTCGCCATCGTCGGATCGGGCGTCGGCGCATGTCGCGCAAACAGGTCGCAGAACAGGTTCACCAGTTCGGGGTCGAACTGCGTGCCGGCATGGCGCCGCAGCTCGTTGATTGCGTTCTCGTGGGACATCGCCCGCTTGTACGGACGGTCGTGCGTCATCGCATCGTAGGCATCGGCGATCGCAACGATCCGGGCGCCGAGCGGGATGTCGTTGCCGCGGAGCCCGAACGGGTAGCCGTGCCCTGAATAGCGCTCGTGGTGGTGGAGGATGATCGGCACCGCCTCCTTGAGCGCGGCGGCCTGCTCGAGGATCACCTGGCCGATCCGCGGATGCTGGACGACGGAGCGCCATTCGGCCGAGGTGAGGGCCGCCGGCTTGTCGAGGATCTCCTGGGGAACGGCCACCTTCCCGACGTCGTGGAGGAGCGCCGCGATCTGGATCCGGTCGATCTCCGCCTGCGGCAGGGCGAGGTTGCGGGCCATCCCGACGACGATCGTCGCGATGAGCGCCGACGGCTGTCCCCCGTAGTGCGGCAGGGGCGAGATGACCGCGGTCAGGCTGGCCGTCGCCGCATCTCGGGCGGCCTGGCCGATCTCGACGGCCCGTGCTCGACCCGCGGCCGAAATGGGAGCCCGCGGCACCCGGGCGTCTTCGTCAGGCTCGGCGAAGATGTATGTCTGATTGCGACCGAGCGACTTGGCCGAGTACATCGCCGCATCGGCGTCGCGGACGAGCGTGTCGCTCGTCAGTCGAGCACCGACGCCACCGGCGATCCCGATCGAGATCGTGACCGAGAGCTCTGGGTTGCCCTCGACGGCGAAGCGCTCACGGGCGACGATCGTCCGGAGCTTCTCCGTCAGGACCGCGCCTTCCTCGACGTCCGTCTCGGTGAGGAGAAGCATGAATTCCTCGCCGCCGTACCGGCCGACCATGTCGGTTGCCCGGAGGTTCACCTGGATGGCCTGGGCGACGCCGCGGAGGACGAGGTCGCCGGCTGCGTGTCCGTACGTGTCGTTGACCGCCTTGAAGTGGTCGATGTCGACGAAGGCAACCGACAGCGGTCGCTCGTAGCGGTTCGCGCGCTCGATCTCGTTGAACAGTTCGAGCAGGAGCTGGCGCCGGTTCGCGACGCCGGTCAGCTTGTCCATGGTGGCGGCATCGGTGGTCTCGGACAACGATGCGGAGATGCCGTTGATGGCCCTCGCAAGCCGCCCCTCGAGGCCATGGCCCTTCGCGGGCGCTTGCACGGTGACGCCGAGCTCGCCCTTGGCGAGGCGCTCCGTGGCGCGGATGATCCGCAGGAAGCGAAGACGGACGTACAGGAAGATGAGGATCGCGGTGAGGGACACCCCCATCGCGCCGGCCGTGATCGCCGCGACGATGGATCGAGTCCCTTGGTCCACCCAGGCATCAATCGCGGTAGGCATGGCGACAAGCACGGCGAGAAGGACGACCGGGGCGACGAGGCCCAGGCCACCAAGGAGACGCATCACTTCGCAAGCCTACTGGCCGGCCCGTTCGGGTCGGACGTGCCGGAAGTACCGGGCCTACTCGCCAGAAGTCCCCGAACGCACCGGGCCGGTGCGTCCTGTCGGGGCGGATGATCGGCGGTAAAGAGTCGGGTGAGCCGCGGTGCAGGGCCGCCTGCTAGCGTCCAGTTGCCCGCCAGGCTCCAGCCGGCCTCGCCGACCGCCGTACCGACGGTTTGCAGACCACCGCAGGTCCGCCGACCCGCACCGGGCCCCAGCCGCCGGGGCCGGCCAAGCACTCGCCCTCGCCCGCCACATGCCGCCACATCCCGCCGCAGATCCCGCCGCGTCGATCCCGCCGGACCACGCAGGGTCGGACCGATTCCCTGTCGGCCGGCCAAGAAGGAGAACGCGGACCGTGAATAGGGTCCTGTTGACCGGTCGCCTCACCCGCGACCCGGAGATGCGCAGCCTGGCGAGCGGCAAGGCCGTCACCCAGTTCAGCATCGCGACCAACGAGTACATCGGCCAGGGCAAGGAGCGGGCCGAGTATCACAACATCGTGACCTGGGACCGGCTCGCCCAGACCTGCGGCGAGTTCCTCGGCAAAGGCCAGCAGGTCGCGATCGAGGGCCGGCTCCAGACCCGGAGCTGGGACGACGACCGCGGCGTTCGTCACTGGAAGACCGAGGTCGTCGCGAACCACGTCGAGATGCTTTCGGGTCGGCGGAAGAAGGACTACGCGGCCGAATCGGCTGCGAACGCGCTGGCCAGCCAGGCAGCGACCTACGGCGAAGACTCCGATCCGGCGGTCGCCGCGGCCGCGGAACCGATCGCTGATTCCGATGAGATCGGGGCGGAGGAGGAGCCCGAGACCGTGGCCGCCTGAACCGCACCTGCACCCCCGGCCTTCCCGCAACGGGACGGCGGCGGCTCCCCCTCGCCGCCGCCGGTCCCGTCCTGCTCAGTTCAAGGGGTCGCCGTCCCCGGCCTGGAAGAGGCCGAGCGCGCCGCGCCCGACGAGGTTGAAGGCGTGGGTCACGATCGGGTAGAGCCCGTCCTCGGCGGTCGTGAACTCGATGATCGCGCCCTGGGCCGGCGAGAGATCGACCGCCTGGGCTGCCCCAGTTGCCGGCGTTGCCCTTCGTCAGGGCCACGCCTTCCTTGATGACCGTGTTGAAGATCGTCCCGACGACGTGGAACGAGCTGTCGACGCTCGGCCCGGCGTTGAGGAAGAAGACCCGGACGCCGTCGCCGGTCCCGACCTCGAGCGGATGGTCGAGATACTGGTTGGCGACGCCGTTGAAGAGGACGACGTCGGGCGCCGGCGCGGCGGCCATCGCCTTCTCGAGGTCGGCCTCCTTGCCCTGCTCGCCCAGGTACCACTCGCTCTGGACGATCGCGAACTCGTGGTCGACCGCCGGCAGGCCCTCCCTCGGTTCGACGATGACCATGCCGTACATCCCGTTGGCGATGTGGTGGAGCGCGGGCGTCGTGCCGCAGTGGTACATCCAGACGCCGGCGTAGTCGGCCGTCCACTCGTAGAGCTTCTCCTCGCCCGGGGCGATCGAGGTCATCTCGTCGTTCCAGGCGACCTGGCTGGCGTGGAAGTCGATCGAGTGGCTCAGCTGGTTCTCGACCGCGTTCTTGAGGTGGACCCGGATCGTGTCGCCCACCTTCACCCGGATGACAGGGCCAGGGACGGTCCCGCCGAACGTCCAGACCTTCTGGACGAAGCCCGCCGCGACCGTCTTCGCTTCCTCGGTCATGACGAGGTCGATGTCGTGGACGTCGCCTGACAGCCGGGCCGGCGCCTTCGCGTCGTAGAGCTCGTACTCGGGGGCATTCGGATCGGCCGCGACGTCGGTGACGGGCGCCGGCCCGCCGTGGTCGTCGCCGCCCGGGCTGGCAGCCGCCCCGACGGAGACCGCGCCCTTCATCCCGGCGGACTCGTGGCCCGGGATCGAGCAGATGAATGCCAGGCCGCCGTCGGGGACGTCGACCGTGCCCTCGGCGCTCTGGCCGCCGGCGGCGGCGATCGTCGTGCCGTCCGGCGAACGTGACGTCGTGAGGGGCCGTGCCCGTGTTCGACAGCTTGACCGTGTACGTCCCCGCAGCTTCGACCGAGATCGCGGCCGGCGTGAACCCAAGATCGAATGCCTCGATCTCGATCGTCCCGGACGCCGGATGTGACGCCGCCGGGTCGACCGGCGCGGCGGGCGTCGAGGCGGCCGGCCCGGCTGACGAACTCGCCGCTGGCGGGAATGTCCAGACTGGCGCGGCCGCGGCGGCGCAGGCGCCGACAAGCGAGACCAGCGCGATCAGCGCGACAGCACGGGCGAAGTGACGGTTCATTGGGCGTGTCTCCGGGTACCGATGCCAGGCATCAAGGAAACACCGCCCTCAACAGGCGCTTCGATGTGGCGCCATCGTACATCCGCGCCTGGCGCTACACGCTCGGCCCGACGAACTCGAAGAACGACACAGCAAGAATCACGTAGACGAGTATCAGGAGCGCCCCCTCGAGCCAGTTCGACTCACCGTCGATGGCGATGAGGGCACTGATCCCGACCGCGACCCCGACGGCGGCGACCTCGAGCGGCTGGAAGACGAGATCCATCGGCTGGCCGACGACCAGGCCGAGCAGCACGAGCACGGGGCCGACGAACAGCGCGACCTGGAGGCTCGAGCCGAAGCTCACCGCCATCGCGAATTCCATCTTGTTCTTGAACGCGAGCTGGACGGCGACGAGGTGCTCGGCGAGGTTGCCGATCGTCGGGATCAGGATGACGCCGACGAAGAACTCCGACAGCCCGAACGTCTCGATGAACGGCTCGATCGCGCCGACGAGGATCTCGGACAGCACGGCGAGCAGCACGGCGGCGGCAAGCAGGACGAAGACCGCGGTGCGGCCCGTCCAGGCCGGCCCGCCGTGGCCCTCCGCCGGTCCGTGCCCGCCGAGCGTCTCGGCCGGATTCGAGAACTGGAAGACGAGCGACACGACGTATCCGAGGATCAGCAGGATGGCGACGAGGACAGACTCTTCGACAAGGCTGCCTTCGGTCGGGTCGGCGGTACTCGCCGCGAAGACGGCGGGGATGAACAGGCCGATCGCGGCCAGCACGAGGAGGGCGGCGTTCGAGCCGGCGATCCGCGGATCGAAGCGCTGCGGGCCGTTCTTGATGCCGCCCAGCAGCACGCTCGCCCCGAGGACGAGCAGGAGATTGCCGATGATCGACCCGGTGATCGAGGCCTTGACGACGTCCAGCAGGCCTGCCTGGAGGGCGAAGAACGCGATGATCAGCTCGGCGATGTTGCCGAAGGTCGCGTTGAGGATGCCGCCGACCTGCGGACCGGTGATCGCCCCGAGTCGCTCAGTCGACAGGCCGATGACCCACGCCAGCCCGAGGATGGCCGCCGCCGAGACGATGAAGATGAGCGTCGGGTCGCCGTGGAAGATCAGATCGAGCGCGATCGCCACGACCGCGACGACGACCGTCGCGACCACCGCGATCCGCGATATCGGACCGAGCGGCCCGAGGATCGGGATTCCGCGAGGGGCCGGCGCGTCGGCGGCGGTCATCGCGGAATCCTACCGGTTCGCCGGTGCTCCGTAGAGTTGCCTGCGTGGGATTCCGGTGGCCGCCGCGACCTGTCTGGCCGCCTCGCCACGCGGCGTGCCGGCGGCGACGAGTCGCTCGACGTCGGCCCGGGCGGCGGCGGCAGCGGCGACGGCCGTGGCCTGGCTCTCCGCGGTCGCAGACCGGCCCCCTGGCTGCTCCCCGACCACGATGGCGAACTCGCCGCGCAGCGTCAGCTCCCCGTGGGCCGCCCGTCGGGCGAGCTCCCCCAGCGGCGCTCGGACGACCTCTTCATGGAGCTTGGTCAGCTCGCGGCAGATCGCCGCCTGTCGTTCCGGACCGCAGGCCGCGGCGAGGTCCTGCAATGTCGCAACGACGCGGCCCGGCGCCTCGTAGATCACTGTCCCGCGCTCGTCCGCGGCGATCCTCGCGATGCGCTCCCGTCGCTCTCTGCCGCTGCGCGGCAGGAACCCCTCGAATGACCAGCGCGGTCCGGCGACTCCCGCGGCGGTGACGGCGGCAAGGACGGCCGACGCGCCGGGAATCGGGACGACGAGGCCACCCTCTGCCGCCCAGGCGGCGACGAGCTCGGCCCCCGGATCGCTCACGCCGGGGGTGCCGGCATCGGTCACGAGCGCCAGATCCTGGCCGGCTCGAAGGTGCTCGAGCAGCTCGATCATCCGTCCGGGTCCGCTCCGAGCGTGGTAGCTGATGCTCCGCGTCTCGACGCCGTGACGACCGAGCAGGCGCCGCGTGATGCGCGTGTCCTCCGCCGCGATCAGCGGGACGGTCCGGAGCACCTCGAGTGCTCGCAACGTGACGTCGCCGAGGTTGCCGATCGGCGTCGCGACGACGTACAGCCTGCCGCCGCTCACCTGCGGCGATGGCCCGTCGGTCGCGTGCGGTTCACCCGCGGCTCACCCCCGCGCAGAACCGGGCCGGCGTCGCGGGTAGAGGTAGTCGACGCCGGCGGTCCGCGGCCCGAGCTTCGCGATCGGCGGCACCTGTCGCTTGAACTCGGACGTCGCGACCAACCGGTCGACCCGCTCGACGAGGGCCGGATCGAAACCGAGCTGCGACATCTCCTCGATCGAGCGCCGCTTGTCGATCCGCCAGAAGAGGAGCCGATCGAGGACCGGGTAGGTGAAGCCCGCCTCTGTCTCGTCGGTCTGGCCCGGCCAGAGATCGGCCGACGGAGCCTTCGTGATGATCCCGTCCGGCACGCCCATCGCCGCGGCGATCTGGCGGACCTGGCTCTTGTAGAGGTCCCCGATCGGGTTGAACGCGCAGGCGCTGTCGCCGAACAGGGTCGTGTAGCCGATCAGGGACTCGGTCTTGTTCCCGGTCCCGACGACGAGGCCGCCCCAGGTGACCGATCGATCGTAGAGCACCGCCATCCGCTGGCGGGCCATGTAGTTGCCCCGGCGGATATCCGCGGCATCGGGCTGGTTCTCGAAGAACGAGTCGACCATCGGGCTGATGTCGACGACCTCGCTCGCGGCTCCCAATTGCCGGACGACCTCCTCGGCATCGGCCCGCGACGCAGGCGATGAAGTGCGGTACGGCATGAGCACGCACATCAGCTTCTCAGCGCCGATCGCCTCCGCGGTGAGGAAGGCGACCAGCGCCGAGTCGATCCCGCCCGACAGGCCGAGGACCGCTCGCTCGAAGCCTGCCTGGCGGAGCTGGCCGCGGATGAACTGGCCGATGACCCGCCGAGCGATGTCCGTGTCGATGGCAAGCTCGGACGGGAGCTCGTACAGCCCGCCCGTGTCGATGGTCGCGGCCCCGGCCGTCATCGACGGACACCCGCCTTGAAGCCGATCGGGCGCACGATCGGATCGCCCGGCGCGACGTCGAGGCCGGGCTCGGCTCCTTCCTCCGCCGTCGTGTCGCGATGAAGGCCGGCACGCTCGGCAACGATCCGAGACAGCTCTCGGACCGCGAGCTCCGGCCGCTCGTCGCGGAGCAGCGGAAGCGCCACTCGCTCGCGCCGGACCTCGGCCAGTGAGACGTCGACGGTGAACAGGCCCTCTTCGAAGAACGGTGCCGAGAAGAGCGGCTCGCCGCTCGGCGAGATGACCTCGGAGCCGCCCCAGAACGAGATTGATTCATCGATCCCGACGCGGTTGCAGAACACCACGAACGATGTCGTCAGCTGGGCATAGGTCCGCATGAGGACGCGCCACGAGGACGCCGTCCCGAGACCGACCTCGTTGGTGGCCGCGAGGTCGCGGCCGGGCGACGACGAGACGTTGATGAGCATCTGCGCGCCGTCCAGCGCCAGGAGCTGGGGAACCGAGAGGTGCCAGAAGTCCTCACAGACCGCCAGCCCGACCCCCACCCCGAGTCGCGACGGCGTAGCCCGGAGAAAATCGCCGGCGGCGAAGAACCGGCGCTCGTCGAACAGGCCGTACGTCGGCAGAAAGAGCTTCCGGTGGACGTGCCGAATCTGGCCGTCCTCGAGGAGGGCCGCGGCGATGAACAGCCGATGGTCGCCGGACTCCTCGACGAACGAGACGACGGCGGAAAGCCCCTCGGTGGCGGCGGCAAGGGTCGCCAGTCGGGGGTCGTCGAGTCGCATCGCGACCTCGGAAGCGAGATCCTGGAGGAGGTAGCCGGTCAGGCCGAGCTCGGGAAAGACGACGAGACCGGCATCCTTCGCGCGCGCCTCGCGGATGAGCTCGTGGTGGAGGGCGAGGTTCTCGTCGAGCATGCCAAGCCGGGGCGCGATCTGGGCGAGTGCGATCCGGAGTGGCATGACCAACGGAGGATACCCGTTCGCACGTCCCGCCTCTGAACCTAGATGGCGCTGAATCGGTACGTTGATGGGTGACGACGCGTGCTTGGCGGTGCTAGGCTTCCCGGCACCCGCGACCTGTGGCCCCATGGGCCGATGCGCGCGGCAACGGACGCTCCGTCCGGATCGAATGCGACGAGCGCGGACAGGAGCCGTTTGAGGAGGAGACAGGGCATGTCCCGATCACCGAAGTGGTCACCGCTGTTCGCGTTGTGTGCGGCAGCCTTGATTGTCTTCGCTGCCTGCGGCGGCGCCGCGTCGCCGAGCCCGAGCGCAAGCTCGCCAGCCAGCCAGGCAGCCAGTACACCGCCCGAGAGCGTCGAGCCGTACGACGGGCTTCAGTACCCGGAGGACGGTTCGTCCGCCTGCGGGACCGAGGGCTACCAGGGCCAGATCGGCTCGATCAAGGCACTCGCTGCCAACAGCGTGGAATTCACCCTCTGCGCCCCGGACGCCGCGTTCCTATCGAAGATCGCGTTCACGTCCCTGGCCATCCAGGACGCCGACTTTCTGACGACGACCGGCGGCGGCGGCGAGGCGCTGGTCCGCAATCCGAACGGCACGGGCCCGTACAAGCTGAAGGCCTGGACGTCCGGCTCCGAGATCTCGCTCGAGACCTACGCCGACTACTGGGGTGATGCGCCGCAGACCCCGAACGCCGTCATCCGCTGGAGCACTGAGGCGGCCCAGCGACTGGTCGAGCTGACCTCCGGCAATGTCGACGGTATCGACAACCCCGGTCCCGACGACTTCCCGACGATCGAGGCCAACCCGGATCTCACGCTCTACCCGCGCGTCGCGCTGAACGTCTTCTACGTCGGGTTCAACAACACCTTCGCTCCGTTCGACAACGAGAAGGTCCGCCAGGCAATCGCCATGGGCATTGACCGCAAGCGGATCGTCGACAACTTCTACCCGCCCGGATCCGAGGTCGCCTCGCACTTCACGCCGTGCGACATCGCCGGCGGCTGCGGGGGCGACGAGTGGTATACGTACGACCCGGCCGCTGCCAAGGCGCTGCTCACCGAGGCAGGCCATCCGGACGGCTTCACCACCAAGCTTCACCTTCGCGACGTCGTGCGCGGCTACCTGCCGTCGCCGGTGACCGTCGCCCAGGACATCCAGGCCCAGCTCAAGGCCAACCTCAACATCACCGCCGAGATCGACGTCCAGGATGCGACGACGTACCTGACGACGGCGAGCCGCGGCGAGCTGCCCGGCATCCATCTCCTCGGCTGGGGTGCCGACTATCCGGACGTCACGAACTTCCTCGACGTCCACTTCGGTGTCGGCGCGTCCGAGCAGTTCGGCGACAAGTTCGACGACATCACCGAGCCGCTCGTCGAGGGCGGCAAGACGGCCGACCCGGCCGCCCGCGCAGCGCTTTACACGACCGCCAACGACGCCATCAGGACGCACGTCCCGATGATCCCGGTTGCGCACGGCGGTTCCGCCACCGTGTTCAAGGCCGACGTCACGGGCGGGCATTCGTCCCCGCTCGGGAACGAGGCCCTGTTCGCGATGAAGGCCGGGGATCGAGACACGATCGTCTGGCTCCAGAATGGTGAGCCAGGCGGCCTGTACTGTGCCGACGAGACCGACGGTGAGTCGCTCCGGGTCTGCGAGCAGATCATGGAGCCCCTCTACTCGTACAAGATCGGCGGCACCGATCCCGAGCCGGGTCTCGCGACCGGGTGCGAGGCCAACGCCGACTCGACGGTCTGGACGTGCACCCTCCGCGACGGCGTCACGTTCCACGATGGCGCCACCTTCGACGCCAACGACGTCGTCACGACGTACGCAGTCCAGTGGGATGCTGAGCACCCACTCCACGTCGGCCGAGAAGGCCTGTTCGAGTATTGGACCTTCCTCTTTGCTGGGTTCCTGAACCCGCCGCCTCCGGCGCCGTAAGCCAGGCCCAGAACGCACCGAAGGGGCGCCACATCCGTGGCGCCCCTTCATGCCACCACCGGACCGGTCTGAGGATCGACTGAGTCGATGTCACGCTTCCTCGTCCGACGGCTCCTGCTCAGCATCCCGGTCCTGATCGGGATCGTATTCGTCGTCTTTGCCCTCGCCCGGATCATCCCCGGCGACCCATGCGTTGCCGCTCTCGGCGAGCGGGCGAACCCCGAATCGTGCGCGGCCTACAGCGAGGCCCACGGTCTCGACAAGGCGATCATCCCGGGAGTCTTCCGGGTCGACGGCAAGATCGAGGTTCGACCGGCCGAGATCCCGGCCACCCTGATCGACAATCAGTTCGTCATCTACCTGGGGAAGGTGATTCAGGGGGATTTCGGCGAATCGTCGAAGTTCGGGCTGCCGGTGACGGACCTCCTCCTGCAGCGCCTGCCCGCGACCGTTGAGCTCGCGCTCTACGCGCTGCTCTTCGCGATCGTCGTTGGCATCCCGCTCGGCATCATCTCGGCCTACCGGCGGAACTCTGCCGTCGACGTCGGGACGATGATGTTCGCCAATCTCGGCGTGTCGACGCCGGTCTTCGTCCTCGGACTCGTGCTCGCGTACGTGTTCGCCGTCACGTTGAAGGACACCCCGTTCTCCCTGCCGCCATCGGGCCGCCTGACAGCCGGCACCACCGTTGTCCCGCTGGCCGAGGTATGGGGCCTGGAAGGCTTCAGCGGGCCCATTCGACTGCTCGTCGACTTCCTGTCGAACATCTATACCTTCAATGCGATCGTGACCCTCAACTTCACGCTCCTCACCGACACCGTCAGGCACATGATCCTGCCGGCGCTCGCGCTCGGCACCATCCCGCTCGCTATCATCGCCCGGATGACCCGCTCCAGCCTGCTCGACGAGCTCGGACTCGACTACATCCGGACCGCCCGGGCGAAGGGCCTCCGCGACCGGGGCGTTGTCATGCGGCATGGCTTCCGGAACGCCCTGTTGCCCGTGGTGACGGTCATCGGGCTCCAGCTCGGTGCGCTGTTCGGCGGCGCGGTCCTGACCGAGACGATCTTCAACCTGGCCGGGGTAGGGCGAGCGGTGACCGAGGCGATCGCATCGCGCGACTACGCAGTCATCCAGGGCTTCACGCTCGTGATCGCGATCGGCTTCGTCGTCGTCAACCTGATCGTCGACATCTCGTACGCCTACCTCGATCCGCGGGTCCGGCTGGGCTGAACCGATGACCGCAACGACTCCCCAACTCCCCGACGTCCTCGCCGGTCAGCTCGAGCGCCCGCGCGGCAGCTCGCTCTGGCGCGACACGCTGGGCAACATCCTGCGCCAGCGCAACGCCACGGTGGGCCTGGTCGTACTGACATTCTTCCTGCTGATCGCCTTGTTCGCCGACCAGGTCGCGACGCACGACCCGGAGCTCGTCCTGATCGGCGTGGAGGACGGGGCGAAGAAGCTGGCCCCGCCGTGCATCCACGCGCTTGGCTGTCCGGTTGACCAGCCTCAGCACTTCTTCGGAATCGACCAGAACGTCCGCGACGTGTTCAGCCGGGTCGTCCACGGCACACGCGTCTCGCTCCAGATCGGGTTCCTGACGGTCGGCTTCGCGATCATCATCGGCACGGTGATCGGGCTGATCTCCGGCTATGCGAGCGGCAAGGCCGACAATGTCCTCATGCGGCTGATGGACGTCCTGCTTGCGTTCCCGGCCCTGCTCCTGGCGATCGCGATCGTGACCGTCCTCGGGACGAGCCTGATCAATGCCCAGCTTGCAATCGGGATCGTCGCGATCCCGATCTACGCGCGGATCATGAGAGCGTCCGTCCTGTCGATCAAGGAGCGCGACTACGTGACGGCCTCGCAAGCGCTGGGCGAGTCGGGCCGCGGTGTCCTGATCCGGCGCATCCTGCCGAACTCACTCACCCCGCTGATCGTCGTGGGCACGCTCGGAATCGCCGGTGCGGTCATCGACGTCGCCGCGCTGTCGTTCCTGGGCCTCGGTGCCCAGCCGCCAACGGCCGAATGGGGCTCCATGATCGGCCAGGCCCGCAACTCGATGTTTGCCGCCCCGCACCTGGTCATCTTTCCGGGCATCGCGCTCGCGCTGACGGTTCTCGCCTTCAACCTCCTCGGCGACGGACTGCGCGACGCACTCGACCCACGCCTGAACCGCTGACGCGGGACATGACAGATCCGACCCTGACCGAGACGACGGACACCCTCCCGGAGAGCCTCGGCCCGAGCCTGACCGAGACGGTCATCGAGGAGCTCGTCCCGGCCTCTGCGCGCCGCCCGAAACGCGAGCGCGGCGATCGGCCGCTGCTCGAGGTTCGCGGCCTGCGAACGTCGTTCCACACTCGGGATGGCGTCGTCCGGGCGGTCGACGGGATCGATTTCTACGTCGACCGCGGTGAGATCATGGGCCTGGTCGGCGAATCGGGCTGCGGCAAGAGCGTGACGTCGCTGTCGATCATGCAGCTTGTGGCGAAGCCCGGCCGGATCGAGGCCGGCGAGGTCATGTTCGACGGCCAGGACCTGCTCAAGCTCCCGCCAGAAGCGATGCGCGGGGTTCGGGGCGAGCGGATCAGCATGATCTTCCAGCAGCCCACCTCGTCGCTCAACCCGGTCTGGGACGTCGGCCGCCAGATCGGCGAGGTCCTCGAGCTGCACCGCGGGATGAAGCGTGGGCCGGCCCGCGCCCGAGCCGGCGAGCTGCTCCGGATGGTCGGCATCCCGGACCCTGAGCGCCGGCTCAAGAACTTCCCCCACGAGATGTCGGGCGGAATGGCCCAGCGGGTGATGATCGCGATGGCGCTCGCCTGCGAGCCCGAGCTCCTGATCGCCGACGAGCCGACCACCGCGCTCGACGTGACGATTCAGGCCCAGATTCTCGACCTGATGCGGAACCTGCGGGAGGAAACAGGGACGGCGATCATCCTCATCACTCACGACCTCGGCGTCGTGGCCGAGATGTGCGACCGCGTGGCCGTGATGTACGCCGGCGAGATCGTGGAGCACGCCGACGTGACGACGCTGTTCCGGTCGCCCTGTCATCCGTACACCCGCGGGCTGATCGACTCGCTCCCGGTCCTTGGCGTCGAGCGCGACGAGCTGGCGGTCATCCAGGGCAGTGTCCCGAACCTGATCGACCTGCCGAAGGGCTGTCGGTTCGCACCTCGCTGCGCCTCGCGGGTCGCGGAGGACAACGTGATGGCGCTCGACGTCCATCCGGACCTGCACCCGCTCGAATCCGGCCACGAGGTCCGCTGCTGGCTCTACCACGACGCGACGGGCAGGCCGATCCCCCGCCCGCCCGGGTGGATCCCGCGAACGGACGCCGTGCCGGATATCGGGGTCGCAACGTGAGCGCCCTCCCGGAGCCGGCTCCGGAGCATCCGGACACGAGTGCGACGCCCGCGCCTGGACCAGCGCCGCTCGTCGTGGTTCGCGACCTGGTGAAGCATTTCCCGATCAAGGGTGGAGTCCTGCAGCGGACGATCGGGCTGGTCCAGGCCGTCGACGGCGTCAGCTTCGAGATCCGTCGAGGCGAGACGCTTGGCCTCGTCGGCGAATCGGGCTGCGGCAAGACGACCGTTGGTCGGCTCCTGCTTCGGCTGATCGAGCCGACCTCGGGCCAGATCCTGTTCGACGGGACAGATCTCGCCGCGCTCAAGGGCGCGGCCCTGAAGCCGTACCGGCGCCGGATGCAGATCATCTTCCAGGATCCGTTCGCATCGCTCGACCCGCGCACACCAATCGGCGACAGCATTGGCGAGGGCCTCCGGATCCACGGACTCGGCACGTCGGCGGAGCGGCGCGCCAAGGTCGCGCGCATGATGGACATGGTCGGCCTGGCGTCGTACCACGCGCGGCGCTACCCGCACGAGTTCAGCGGCGGCCAGCGACAACGGATCGGCATCGCCCGGGCGCTCGTCCTCGAGCCAGACCTGGTCGTGTGCGACGAGCCAGTCTCGGCGCTCGACGTGTCGATCCAGGCGCAGGTCCTCAACGAACTGAAGTCGCTCCAGCGCGAGCTCGGCCTGACGTACCTGTTCATCGCCCACAACATGGGCGTCGTCGAGCACATCAGCAACCGGGTCGCGGTCATGTACCTGGGCAGGGTGGCCGAGCTGGCCGACCGCCGGGCGATGTTCCGCGCCCCGGAGCACCCGTACACGCAGGCATTGATGTCGGCGATCCCGGTGCCCGATCCGGAGCTTCGGCGGAAGCGGGTCATCCTTCGGGGCGATGTCCCGTCGCCCGTCAATCCACCGTCGGGCTGCCATTTCAACCCGCGCTGCCAGCTCCGGGCGGAGCTCGGTGGGCCCGAGATCTGCACGACCGATGAACCGCCGCTGCTCGAGCTGGCACCCGACCACTTCGCCGCCTGCCACTTCAGGGGGGCCGGCACCGAGGCCGGCACACGTCCGGCGATCGAAGCCGCCGAGCGGGCCGCGGCGACGTCGCCGGCCGGGGTGGCACCGCCGGCCTGAGGCCCGCGGCTGACCCCACCGGCGCTACGCCGGGGCGGTGACCTCGTCGATATCCGCCGAGACGACGGTCGGCGTGGTGATCGCCGCATCTGAGACCACGCTCGCCGAAATGTCTTCCGCGAAGTGGCACGCCACGCGGTGGCTGGGGGCGATCTCCCTGAACGGCGGGTCCTCGGTCGCGCATTTCTCGGGGTTGCCCAACTGCTCGCGCAGCCAGCAGCGGGTGTGGAACCGGCATCCGCTCGGCGGGGCTGCAGGGGATGGCAGATCGCCCTTCAGGACGATTCGCTTCTTTCGGCGGCGCGGATCCGGCTCCGGCACGGCCGACAGGAGTGCCACCGTGTACGGGTGGCGCGGGTTCGCGTAGAGTCCGTCGACCGTGGCTGTTTCGACCAGCCTGCCCAGGTACATCACCCCGACGCGGTCGCTGATGTACTGGACGACCGACAGGTTGTGGGCGATGAACAGGTAAGTCAGGTTGAACTGGCCGCGGAGATCCAGGAGCAGGTTGAGGATCTGACTCTGGATCGAGACGTCGAGCGCGGAGACCGGCTCGTCGCAGACGATGAACTCCGGATCGAGGACGAGGGCCCGGGCAATCCCGATGCGCTGCCGTTGGCCGCCGGAGAACTCGTGCGGGTAGCGGCGGGCGTAGTCGCGGCGGAGGCCGACCGCCTCGAGATAGTCGCCGATGCGCTGGTCGCGCACCTTCCGTGATCCCCAGCCATTGGCCTTGTCGGACTGGGCGAGGAGGCCCTCGCCGATGATGTCGCTCACCGGCATCCGCGGGTTCAACGAGCCAACCGGGTCCTGAAAGATCATCTGCATGCGGCGGCGGAGACGCTTCAGGTCGGCGCCCTTCTTCGAGAAGATGTCCTCGCCGGAGATCCGGGCCGCGCCGCCCGTATGCGGTTGGAGCCGAAGCAACGTGCGGCCGAGTGTCGATTTGCCGCAGCCCGACTCCCCGACCAGCCCGAACACCTCGCCGCGAAGGACCTCGAAGCTGACGTCGTCGACCGCCTTGACGTCCCCGACGTGACGTCGGAGCAGACCGGCGTGGATCGGGTAGTACTTGACCAGCAATTCGACCTCGACGAGCCGCTCACCCATCGTGCCCTGGGACGGGGCGCCGGCCGCCCGGCCGGGGGCGTCCGGCACGCCCACGATGTCAGGCGCCGGTGCCGATCCCTCTGCCGTCATTCCTATGCCTCGTCGAGCACGTTGGTGGGCTCGTCGAGCACGTCGATGGGGCTGACGATGCCATCGTCGACCGTTGTCCCGAGCACGGCGTCGCTCAGCGCGACGGCACCTTCCTTCAGCCTTGGCGGCGTCGGGAACCCGACAAGGGGCTTCCACAGCCAGCAGGCGACAGCCGGCCCGCCCGGGTCCTCGATCCTGGGGTCGTGGCCGGCACATGGTTCGAAGCGATAGGGACATCGCGGCTGGAAATTGCAGCCGACCGGCATATTGAACGGGTTGGGCACCGAACCCTTGATGACGCTCAGGCGCTGGCCCTTCATGCCGCGCGACGGGATGGAGCTCAAGAGCCCCTCTGTGTAGGGATGCTTGGGCGTCAGCAGGACCTCGTCCACGCTCCCCTTCTCGACGATCCGTCCGCCATACATCACCACCACGTCGTGGACCGTCTCTGCGACTACGCCCAGGTCATGGGTGATCAGGATGAGCGCCGCACCCGTGTCGTCCTGGACGCGCTTGATCAGCTCCAGGATCTGGGCCTGGATGGTGACATCCAGGGCCGTCGTCGGCTCGTCCGCGATGAGGAGCTTGGGGTCGCATGACAGGGCCATGGCGATCATCACGCGCTGCCGCATGCCACCCGACAACTCGTGTGGGTACTGCTTGATCCGTCGCTCGGGATTGTTGATGCCGACGGCGCGCAGTGAATCAATTGCCTTCGTCTTCGCATCGTTGGCCGACAGCTTGAGATGGAGCCTGACAGCCTCGGCGATCTGGTCGCCGACCGTGAACACGGGATTCAGGCTCGTCATCGGCTCCTGGAAGACCATCGCGATGTCGTTGCCGCGTACCAGACGGATCTCGTCCTCGGTCAGCTTCAGCAAATCTCGACCTTCGAACCAGATCTCGCCGCTGGGGATGGTTGCCGGAGGCATGTCCAGGAGCTTCATGAGGGTGAGGGCCGTGACGCTCTTGCCGCAGCCTGACTCGCCCACGATCCCGAGCGTCTCGCCCGGCTTCACCGAGAAGCTCACGCCGTCCACGGCCTTCACGGTGCCGTCCATGACCTCGAAGTAGGTGCGCAGGTCGCGCACTTCGAGCAGGGTGCCCGGGGTCTGGTCCGACGCCGGCAGATCCTCCGGCCTGATGGCCGGCTCTGCCGGCGGGCTCCACATGCCCTAGACCTTCGCTCTCGGGTCGAAGGCGTCGCGGAGGCCGTCACCCATGAAGTTGATGCCGATGACGGTGAGCGCGATCGCCATGCCAGGGAAGAACGCCCACCACCAGTTGCCCTGGATGAGGTAGCCCTGGGAGTTGGACAGGGCCGTCCCCCACGTGACGTCGGTCGCCCGGATGCCCAGGTTGAGGAAGCTCACGAAGGCCTCGAGGACGATCGCGTTGGCCACGATCAGGGTGGACGAGACGATGATCGGCCCGAGCGCGTTGGGGAGGATATGGCGGAGGGAGATCCGGAAGCTCCCGACTCCCACCGCGCGGGCGGCGAGCACGTAGTCCTGTTCCCTGAGAGACAGGAAGAGGGCCCGCACCAGGCGCGACAACCCGGGCCACGAAAGCAGCCCGAAGATGATCATGATCAGCACGGGATCGCCGCGCCCGAAGAACGTCGACGCGACGAGCACGATGAACAGGAACGGCAACGCGATCATGAGATCGACGAACCGCATGAGGAACCCGTCGATCCGGCCGCCGAAGAAGCCCGCCGTTGCGCCGACGAGGACCCCGATCGTGGTTGCGATGAACATCGTGACCAGGCCGATCGTGACCGACAGTCGGGCGCCGTTGACGACCAGCTCGAAGACGCTCCTGCCCACGTTGTCCGTACCGAAGGGCTCGCTCAGAGATGGCGGATTCCCGCCGCGACCGGTGACCGGCTTCAGGTCGAGGCGGTCGTATGGCCAGATGATCGGCCCGAAGATCGCGATCAGCACCATCATGAAGACAATCGCAGAGCCGATCAGCGCCAGGGGGTGCTTCCGGAATCGACGCCAGGCGAGCTGCCACTGACTCAGCGCCTTGAGCGTGACCTCGTGATCGACCGGAGGCGGGATGTCCTCCAGCTGGGCGATGGCCCCAACGTCCGCCAGGGTAGTTGGCGGCATTGATCGAGTCGGGTCAGTCATCCGACGTCAATCGTACCGAATGCGTGGGTCGATGACAGCGTAGACAACGTCCGCCAGCAGGTTCGCAAGGAGGACGAAGAAGGACCCCAGCATGATCAGCGCCATCAGGATGTAGTAGTCCCGCTCGCCGATCGATTCGATGAAGAGGCGTCCCAGTCCGGGCCAGGTGAAGATCGTCTCGGTGACCACCGCACCCGGTCACGAGGAATGGCAGCTCGAGCCCGACGTTGGTGACCACCGGCAGGAGCGCGTTCCGGAACGCGTGCTTGCCGATCACGACGCGATTGCGCAGGCCCTTGGCCCTGGCGGTCCGGACGTAGTCCTGGTTCAGGGCTTCCATCATCGACGCCCGCACGAACCGACTGTCCGCCGCGATGTTCACGAGGACGAGCGTTGTGACCGGCAGGATCATGTGCCGGCCGATGTCAAGGAACGCCTCGACCGGACGCTCGGCGGCCGCCTCCCAGAACTGGGGTGAGCCGAATGCAGGCCAGTTCCTGACCTCGACAACGCCGCCGACGGGCAGGAGGTGCAGCACGGGGCCGAACAGGAAGATGAGCATCAGCCCGAGCCAGAACGTGGGCAGCGAGTAGAAGATGTAGCTGAACAGAGTGAGGCCTTGGTCGAACCACGAGTACCGTCTGATCGCCGCGTAAACCCCGGCCAGGATCGCGATCGTCACCCACAGGAACATGGCCGTGATCGTCAGCATCAGCGTCGCCGGCAGACGCTCGCCGATCACGTCGCTCACCGGTCGACCCGTGTCGATGCTGTTCCCCAGGTCCAGGTGGAGGAACCCGTTGTCACCGCCGCCCAGGAATGCGGGCAGGAAGTTAAGGCCACCCTGCTCCGAAAAGAACTGCTGAGAGCCCTCGTTCTCGCAGTTGAGGATGCCGGACCAGCCACCGAACTGCTTGAGAATCGAGCCGAAGTCCTTGCTGTCCTCCAGGCACCACTTGGCGAGCCAGCGTTCCTTCGCCTCCTGGGTGATGCGCGTGTTGTTGATGACCGGCCCAGCGGGGCCGCCGGGCGCCATCTGCATCAGGACGAAGCTGATGACGATGACGCCGAGGAAGAGTGGGATGAGACCGAGGATCCGCCGAATGATGAACTTGGTCATTTCGCCACCTCGACGCCCCATGCGGCCGCCGTCCGGCCCTGACTAGCCGACGAAGCCACCTGGGCTCTCCGGCAACGATACAGCGCAGCCGCGGGACGATGCCCCGCGGCTGCACACGCTCACTTGCGACGGCTCGTCGCCGTCTTTCGCTCGCTTGTTACGGGGCCAGGAACCAGTCCTCGATGTTCCACATGTCGGACGAGGTGCCCGGGTTCTTGAAGAAGTTCTCCAGCTTTGCGTTCACAACTCGTGCGGAGCTCCTGTAGTAGAGCACCACCTCGGGCTGCAGCTCAGTGTGGAGGGCCTGGATCTGCTGGCCGACCTCGGCCTGCTCGCCGGGATCGGTGAGTCCGAAGAGGCTATCGAGCATCGTATCCATCTCGGGGTTGGTGAGGCGGACGTAGTTGTTACCTTCGCCGCTGTTCGCCTCGGTCGGGATGCGGCTGCTGTGATAGCCGTAGTAGTTGCCGAACAGGTCGAATGTCTGGACCCAGGCGAACTCCGCTGTGTCGTAGTTGCCATGAGCCAGGTTGCACTCGGCATCGGCGGCAACCTCGTTCCAGCCGGCGAAGACTGTCTCCGGGGCTGGGGTGTTCTTGAGGTCGACCCCGATGTCCTTGTACGCCGCGGCGATGAAGTCACCGGAGGTGACCCGGAAGCCCGCGCCGGTGTGGCAATGGAGCAGGCTGAGCTCCACGCCGTCCTTGTCGCGGATCCCGTCGGCGTTCGTGTCCGTCCAGCCGGCCGCGTCGAGAGCTGCCTTGGCTGCCTCGGGATCGTACTCGATGCAGGTCAGACCCTCGGTGGCGTGGAAGTAAAGCCCTGGTGCAGCCGGCGCGCAGGCCGGTTCCGCGGGCAACTCGATGCCCGGGGTGACCGTTGACAGGAGGGCGTTCTTGTCGATCGCCTGTGCCAGGGCCATCCGGACGTTGCGGGTCGGTCAGGGCCGGGATGTCCCTTGCCCGGGCCGCCACCCGACTGGTTGAAGTCGAAGTGCTCGTACTCCCAGGCGGTATCGACCAGGAGCTCATGGGTCGCCGGCACCTGGCCGTCGAGGGCCGGGACGTCGAACTGGAGAAGGTCCGTCGCGACGTCAAGCTCGCCATTGATCGCGGCTGCGATCATGGAGTCCTTGGCACCGTCGAAGAACCGGTAGATGACGCGGTCGAGGTACGCGGGTGCGGCCCGTCCGCCGACGCCGGCTTTGAAGTTGTCGTTTCGAACAAGCTCGATCGAGCTCGGGCTGAGGCTGGCAAACTTGAACGGCCCGGAGACCGGGGCGTCCACGCTCGCCGGACCAACCGGATACGAGCGCTCTGCGGCCTCAGTGATCGGGATGGTCGACAGGTAGTGCTCCGGCATGATCGCCGAGCCCAACAGGGTGCCGTACAGGCCGGCGAAGCCGCTGCAGGACGTGATCGTGCCCTTGAGGCCGTCACTGGCGACTTCGAAGTCCGTGATCAGATCCCAACCGGTGGTTCCGGCGGCAAGACCCGTCTGAGCCGGATCGATGATCCATTCCCACGTGAACTTCAGGTCGTTGAGATCGAGCGGTTCGCCGTCGCTCCACAGGAGGCCGGGCTTGATATCGATGTCGACCTCGTATGACGGCGTGTCGCCCTGCTGGGCTTCCGCCGGGCAGGTGCCCTTTTCGGTCCCGATGCGGATCATGCCGTTCGTGACCGACGGAACGGTTGCTGCGAGGTCCGGAACCCACTTGCCGTCGTGGCTAACGGTCAGGAGGCCGCGACTGGTCGCGGTGAACACCTGCGTGTTGACGAAGGCATTGGAGTAGTAGTAGTTCATCTGATCGGGGATCTGCCAGTCGGCGATGACGACGGTCCCACCGTTCGTCCCGGTCGCCGGTGCATAGTCCGAGCCGAACAAGAGCTCGTCGATCGTCGCCGGAGCGGCCGAAGCCGACGCGGCGGGCTCGGAAGCCGGCGGCGTCGATTCCGCCGGGGCCGGCGCGCTGGCCGACGGACTTGCTGCCGGTCCGCACGCGGCGAACACAACGGCTGTGCCCGCCAAAAGGACCGCTAAACGTTTCCGCATGAAATCTCCTCCACGTGCGTGGGTACGCCCCACACTGCGATCGCGTTCGCCGCTTGTCGTGGTCGCCGCATCCGTCCGTCGCCGCGCATCCCGGTCAGCCTTGACTGCGGGATAGGTCGACAAGAGGTACACGCGCAAACACGCAGTGAACTACGGCTCCTGCGCTGGCCGACACTATGGGCATGCCCGTCGGTTAGTGTCAACTCGGCGTAACCGGTCGTCCGCTGACCCTCTCAGTGGTCACCTCCTTCTGTCGTGGTTGGATGCCGTCGGGGTAGTAGCGCGTTGCGCCATCGAGGCGAATGACCATTCGCTCGGCGAGCGGGCCATTGCGACCCGCCGTCACGAACCGCTCTTCGGCGAGCCATGGATCGGCCTGCTGGCCGGCCTCGTCGAGGACCGGTCTCAGCGGTGCGGACGTGATCTGATACGGCCCGACGATCGCGGCAACGACCGCCATGCCGAGTGCCATCCCGGCGATCGGCGACATCACCAGCGGACGTCGCCGGCGCGCAAGCCGGGCGCGGAGTCGCGGCCAGGCATCCGGCTGCGGCTCCTGGCGCGCCATTGCGTCGCCGAGCCGGCGAAGAGCGGTGATCGTCAACGCGGTCGACTCGAGCTCGGAGACACACCTGTCGCAGCGCTCCAGGTGCGAGAAGGCCGCATCGGCCGAGTCTCGAAGTTCACCCCGATCGATAAAGTCGAACAGGGCGGCGCGGTGCCGCCGGCAGCTGCCCGTCAGGTCGATCACAGCGACTCTCTACCCACGTCTTCGCGCATGATCGGCAGATATTCGTCGCCGATCCGGCGATGGGCCTCGAAGTGGCCGCGAAGGCGGCGCAGGGCGTAGTGCAGCCGGGACTTCACGGTCCCGACCTGGATGCCGAGCGCATCTGCCGTCTCCTGGAGGGAGCGACGGTGGAGGTAGTAGAGGACGATGACGGCCTGGTGTTTCTCCGGCAGGGTCGCGATTCCCGCACGGACGATCTGGCGGAGCTCCTCCTGCTCGACCCGTTCCGCCGGCAGCTGGCGGTCATCCGGCAGCGCCTGGGCCGTCGCGTCGTCGATCGGGCCGGCCACGAGCCGGCGTCGCGAAAGGCGCGAATAGCACAGGTTCAGCGAAACCCGATGCAACCAGTGGAGCGGCGAGATGTCCAGGCGGAACGAGTGGCGGTGCCGATAGGCTCGCGCAAACGTGTCCTGGAGGATCTCCTCGGCCGCCTGGCGGTCGCCAGTCAGCCCGTACGCCGTCCGATAGATGGGGTTGCGGTAGCGAGCGAAGAACTCTTCGAAAGCGTCGAGATCGTCGGCCTGGACACGCCGCACCAACGCGGCGTCACGTTTCCTGGCGGCCTCCGACTCTGCGCCTCCCGCAGCGTCGTCCGTGGTCCGATCTCCGTGCACGCGAATACGTAACGGCCCCAAGGGCCTCTCTTGATTAGACAATACGGCCCCTCAGCGAAAAAGGTTCACGCGAGTCGCTCCCCCGAACAACTTGGCCTCCCCGCCGCACGCGTCAGCCCTTGACGAACCAGTCGGCTGCATTCCACGTGGCACCGTTCACGGGTGAGCTTCCGACGTAATTCCCGAGCCTCGCTGCGTGGAGCTCCACGGTCGGCGAGAAGTAGATCGGGATCTCCACCGCCTGCTCCACGAAGATCTCCTGGAACTCGACCATCGCGTCCCGGATGACCGCCGGGTGGACCGTGCCCTTGGCCGTTTCGAGTGCGACATCGATGCCCACGTTGTTCACGCTCGCGTCGTTCTGGCCGTCCGGTGCGAACTGGCTGCTGTGGTATTTGAAATAGTAGTCCCGAGGATCAATGGACGAGGTCAGGGAGTGGAGGGCGAGGTCGAAGTTGCCCCGCTCGAGCGCACAGGGCGTCCGGCTGCCGGACCGGTCGAACGCCGCGAACATGTCGTCCGGCGCGGCAACCCTCGGGACGACTTCGATTCCGATGTCGCCAAGCCAGGCCTCGACGAGCGCGACCGTGTCCAGTCGAGCCTGGCGGTCGGTCGTGCAGACCTCGATTCGCGCCTCGAGGCCGTCCTTCTCGCGGATTCCGTCGCCGTCGGCGTCCTTCCAGCCAGCTTCCTCGAGGATCTGCCTTGCCTCGGCCGGATCGAACGTTGTGGCTGTCCCCTGATCGTGGAACCATGCCTGGGGATCGACGTTCGTTCCGGCCGCTTGAACGGCCCCGGGGAGAACCTGGTCGACGATCGCGTTCCGATCGACGGCGACCGAGAGCGCCTGCCGAATCGCGACGTCGGCCATCGGACAGCCAGGGCCGCGCTCGGTCACCGCAGGGTTGGTCGAACAGGTGTCCTCCGACCAGTTCGGTCGAAGCGTCTCGTACGTCAGCGACGGACGTTTCGAAACCGCTCCGCCCAGGTCTTCGACCGTCGCGAGGTCCTCGACCGCGAGGCCGGCTGCGAGATCGACCGTGCCGGCCCGATAGGCGGCGATGAGCGCGGCCGAGTCCGCATGCCAGCGGAACGTCAGCGAATCGAGATGGGCCGGGACGGTGGTCCTGGGGCTCGTGTAGTTCGGGTTCTTCACCATCCGGATCTCGGTGGCTGGTGTTACCGATTCGAATCGAAACGGCCCAGTGACCGGAAGCTTCGGAACCTCGTCGGGGCGAAAGCCGACTCCCTGGGTCTGTTGGTCCATCGGGATCGCCTCGAGGTAGTGACGGGGCAGCGGTGCCGTCATCAGCGTCAGGTAGCCCTCGTAGACCGACTGGAAGTGCCAGATCATCTCGGTGTCCGACCGGCAGTCGATGTCCCTGATGTCCTCGAAGCCCGCCGTGACGACCCCGAAGTTGTTCGCATCGAGGACCCAATCCCACGCGAACTTGAAGTCATCGCATGTCAGCGCCTCGCCGTCCGACCACTTGAGGCCCTGCCGCAGCGTCCAGGTGACGGTCATCGCGTCATCACCCTCGCCCGGCAGCATGACCAGGCCATTGTCGACAGTCGGGACGGCCATCGCGAGATCGGGAAGGTAGCGATGATCGTGGCTGACGGTCACGAGGGTCGCCCAGGCCGCCGCGGCCACCGCCGGTTCCGCCCCCTGGCCCAGGTAGTACGGGTTGAACTGATTGGCTTGCTGCCAATAGCCGAGAACGACGGAACCGCCGTCCGGCCCGGCTTCTGCCTTGTACGACGAAGTGGTCAGATCGACCCCCAGGGCCGGCAGCGCGCTCGGCGGACCCGTCGGCGATGGCTCGCTGCTCGGGGTCGGCGGCGGCACGTCGGCCTGGCAGGCCCCGACCGCCATCGCCATGATCGCAAGCACCCCGATGAGTGCCGCCGATCGGCTGGCCTTCAGTCCGGGCACGGCGTCTCGGCGCCGGTCATCCCCCGCCAGCGCAGGTTGGGCTGGCGGGCGGCCATCGCCTCGTCGAGGCGGCGGACCGGCGCCGTGTGCGGGGCGCCCCGGATGATGTCCGGGTCGGACTCCGCCTCGGCCGCGATCGCGATCAGGGCGTCGGCGAAGGCGTCGAGGGTCTCGACCGATTCGGTCTCGGTCGGCTCGATGAGCATCCCCTCCTCGACGATGAGCGGGAAATAGATCGTCGGTGGATGGAATCCGTGGTCGATCAATCGCTTGGCGATGTCGAGCGTGCGGACGCCCGTCCGCTTCTTGATCGCCGCGGCCGACGCGACGAACTCGTGCTTGCACGGCCGGTCGTATGGGATCTCGTAGGCCGTTGCGACGCGAGCCTTCAGGTAGTTCGCGGCGAGGACCGCGTCGTCGCTCACCTGGCGGAGCCCGGACCCACCATGGGAGCGCAGGTAGGCGTACGCGCGGATGAGGACGCCGGTGTTGCCGACGAAGCTGCGGAGGCGACCGATCGAGGTGGGACGCTCACCGGGCCGTTCGAGGCGGAATGCGCCGTCATCCTCTCGGAGGACGCGCGGGGTGGGCAGGAAGGGCAGGAGCCGCTCCCCCACGCCGACCGGGCCGGCTCCCGGACCGCCGCCGCCGTGGGGCGTGCTGAATGTCTTGTGCACGTTGAAGTGCATCACGTCGAAGCCGGCCTCCCCCGGCTTGAACCGGCCGAGGATCGCGTTCAGGTTCGCGCCGTCCATGTACGCAAGGGCGCCGGCCTCGTGGACCGCGTCCAGCAGCTCGCCGATCCGACGCTCGAACAGGCCGAGCGTCGACGGGTTGGTGATCATCACCGCCGCGGTCCGCGGCCCGAGGGCCGCCCGGAAGGCATCGACGTCGACGCCGCCGTCGGATGCCGACGGGATCGTGATCGTCCGGAACCCGGCCATCGTCGCCGTGGCCGGATTGGTCCCGTGGGACGAGTCGGGAACGAGCACCTCGTCGCGCTCGGTGTCACCGCGTTCACGGTGATATGCCCGGATCATGAGGATTCCGCACAGCTCGCCCTGGGCGCCGGCGGCAGGCTGCAGCGTCACGCCCCGCATCCCGCTGATCTCGGCCAGGATCCCCTCGAGCTCCCAGAGGAGCTGGAGCGTTCCCTGGGCGATCTCGTCCGGTGAGAATGGATGGAGCGATGCGAAACCCGGCAGCCGGGCGGCCCATTCGTTCAGCTTCGGGTTGAACTTCATCGTGCACGAGCCGAGCGGATAGAAGCCGGTGTCGATCGCGTAGTTGAGCTGCGACAGGTTGACGTAGTGCCGAACGACCTCCGGCTCGTTGAGCTCAGGCAGGGCGGGTGCCGCGGCCCGCCGAGCCGCGGCCGGGATCCGATCCAGGGCGTCCGTGGGCGGGTGCGGGATCTTTCCGCCACCGCGGCCGGGCCGCGACCGTTCGAAGATCGTCGGCTGGAGCTTCTCGCCGACGACGCTCACCTCGACGCTCCTGTCGGCGTCGCCGACGACCGCGCCGAGCCTGCCACAGCGGCTCGGGCCAGGTCCGCCCCGGCGCCCGCCTCGACCGCCACCGGCGGCCGGCCCGACATCACATCCTCGAGGGCGGCCGCGAACCGCGCGATCTCCTCGCTCGTCGTCACCTCCGTCGTGCAGACGAGGAGGGCATCGGCCAGCGACGGGTCGTCGGGCTCAGCATCGACCAGCGCGAGCCCGGCGAGGATGCCGCGGTCCAGGAGCCGCCGGTGGACGTCCCGCGCGCCGGGCACGTTGACCGCGAACTCGTTGAGGTACGGGCCCGGGTGGACCCGCGCCACGCCGATCGCCGCCAGGGCCGCCTCCAGCTCGGTGGCACGGGCCGCCCCGAGCGCGGCCACATCGCGCAGCCCGTGCGGCCCGACGGTCGTGATGTAGATGCTGGCGGCAAGGGCCAGGAGCGCCTGGTTCGTGCAGATGTTGCTGGCGGCCTTGTCGCGGCGGATGTCCTGCTCACGGGCGCGCATCGTCATGACGTACGCGCGGCGCCCCTCGAGATCGGTTGTCATCCCGACGAGCCGGCCAGGGATCTGGCGGACGAGTGCATCGGTCGAGGCGAGGATGCCGAGGTACGGGCCGCCGTATTGCGGCGCGATGCCGAGCGGCTGGCCCTCGCCCGCCGCGATATCCGCTCCGTACGCGCCCGGCGGGGCGAGGACGGCAAGTGATACGGGCTCCACGACGGCCACGAAGAGGGCCCCGGCGGCGTGTGCCAGGCGACCGATCTCGACCATCGGCTCGAGCAACCCGAGGAAGTTCGGCTGGGCCGCGACGACGCCGGCGACCGGGCGCTCCGCGTCACCGAGGAGGCGTTCGAGCGCGGCCAGGTCGGTCGTGCCCGCGGCCTCCCCGTCCGGGACAAGGGGGATCTCCTCGACATCCAGCCCGCCCTTGAAGTAGGCCTCGACCGTCTGGCGGTAGTGCGGGTGAACGGCCCGCGAGACGAGGACCCGCTCGCGGCGGGTCGCCCGGCAGGTCATCAACGCCGCCTCCGCCGTCGCAGCCGCGCCGTCGTAGTGCGAGGCGGAGACGACGTCGAGGTCCAGCAGCTCCGCGATGAGCGACTCGTACTCGTAGATGCTCTGGAGCGTCCCCTGGCTGATCTCCGGCTGGTACGGGGTATAGGCCGTGTACCACTCGCCGCGGAGGAGCAGCTGGTCGACGGCCGCCGGCGTCCAGTGCCGGTAGACCCCGGCTCCCAGGAACGATGCGAGGTCCGTCCGGTTCCGACCGGCCAGGGCCTGGAGACGGGCCGTCAGCTCGAGCTCCGGCTCTGGCTCCGGCAGGTCGAGCCTGCTGGCGCGCAGCTCGGTCGGGATGTCCGCGAAGAGCTCGTCGACGTCGCCGATACCGAGGGTCGCGAGCATCCGATCACGGTCGTCGCCGGTGTGGGGTCCGTATGGCATTGGGGCTCAGCCCTCCGCGATCAGCGCGTCGTAGGCGGCCGCGTCGAGGAGCCCGTCGATCTCCTCCTGGTTGGCGGCCCGGATGCGGATCATCCACCCGTCGCCGTACGGGTCGGCGTTCGCGAGCTCAGGCGAGGAGGTCAGGGCAGCGTTCGCCTCGAGGACCTCGCCCGAGACGGGCGCAAACAGGTCACTGACCGCCTTGACCGACTCGACGACCCCGAACGTCGAGAACTGCTCGAGTGTCCTGCCGGGCTCCGGCAGCTCGACGAAGACGATGTCGCCCAGCTGACCAGCGGCGTACTCCGTGATGCCGACAGTCGCGGCGTCACCCTCGACGCGGACCCACTCGTGGTCCTTCGTGTATCGCAGATCCGTGGGGACCATGGCCGGCCGTCCTCCTTGGTGACGCGGGGCGATCGCGCATTATCGGTCGGGTCCTCAATGGGAGCCGCTGGCTCCCTAGCGAACCGTCGCGCTGTCCTCCGAGGACCGAGGCGACGCTCCGCTAGCCGTCCGTTCGACGATGGTAGAACGGCAGGGCGACCACTTCGGCGGCCACTCGCTGCTCGCGAATCTCCACGTCGACTATCGTACCCGGCTCTGCGTCGCCGGGCGCGACATACGCCATCGCGATCGCCTTCCCAAGCGTCGGCGACTGCGTCCCGCTCGTCACGACGCCGGACCGCCGATCGCCCGAATGCACGGGGTAGCCATGCCGAGCAATGCCGCGGCCCTGCATCACGAGACCGACCAGGCGGCGGCTGGGCCCTTCACGATCGACTCGCTCCAGGGCGGCGCGCCCGACGAAGTCGCCCGGCTTCTCGAGCTTGACGATTCGCCCCTGACCGGCTTCGAACGGGTTCGTCTGCGCATCGAGCTCGTTGCCGTATAGCGGCATGCCAGCCTCGAGACGGAGCGTATCGCGGGCTCCCAGGCCGACGGGCTGCAGGCCGAGATCGGCGCCTGCTTCGGTGAGGGCGTCCCACAGGTCGCCCACGAGGGCTGCCTCGACGAAGACCTCGAAGCCGTCCTCGCCCGTGTATCCCGTCCGCGCGACGAGGGAGGGGATGCCAGCGACGGTGCCCTCGGCGATCGCGTAATAGCGCAACCCGCCGAGGTCGACATCGGTGATCGATTTCATGATGTCGACCGATCGCGGGCCCTGGACGGCGCAGAGCCCCATCGCCAGGGAACGATCGTCCAGGACAGCCCTGAACTTGAGCAGGCGCTCGGCGAGCACGTCGCTGACGATCGGCGCGTTGGACGCGTTGGCAACGACGAGGTACCGCTCGGGGTCCAGCCGGTAGACGATGAGATCGTCGATGATCCCGCCGTCCGCCGCGCAGATCATCGAATAGTGGGCACGACCTTCCTTGAGGGTCGGCGGGTTCGTGACGAGCGCGAACGCGAGGGCGTCACCCGCCTCTGGGCCCTCCACGAACAGCTCGCCCATGTGCGACAGGTCGAACAGTCCGGCACGCTCGCGGACGGCCCGATGCTCATCGAGGATCCCCGAGTACTGGACTGGCATGAGCCAGCCACCGAACTCGATGAGCTTCGCGCCAAGCGCGACATGTCGATCGTTGAGCGGCGTCTTGTGGAGGGTCGGGTCGATGGCCGCCGTCACGTCAGCCGCCGGGGCTCGCCGGCGCGCCCCGGGCGTTCGCAGCCGACCGGCTGACCGATCCGCCGTCCGCGATCGCCGCGGCGGCCCGAGCGACCAGCGCCCGTTCGGTCTCGAAGGTCAAGGTGTGCTGCGCCTCGGCGAAGCTGATCCAGCGGACCGCCTCGAACTCGTGATCGTGCCGGGCCAGGTCGCCGCCGATCGCCTCCATCAGGAAGTAGTGGACGGTCTTGTGGATCCGCAGGCCGCGCTGGACGAACCAGTACTCGATCGAATCGAGCGGACCGGTGATGCGGACCTCCAGGCCGGTCTCCTCCGCCACCTCGCGAATCGCGGTTTCCTCGCGGGTCTCGCCAGCGTTTGGCGTCCCCTTCGGAAGGGTCCAGGTGACGATGTCGCGCTCGCGCCGGCGCGAGCCCACGACCAGGTGCGGCTCACCGTCCTGAAACCGAACGACAATTCCGCCGGCGGATGTGGCGGTCGTTGTCCTCAGCCGCGCCACGGCGCCGTGGCGGCGCTGGACCGGCGGTCCGTCCCGGCTCGGCCGGAACGCTCCCAGTGCATCGCGATCGCAGGACGAGGTCGTCCGTCCGTCGCTCGACGCGGCCGGGCCGCCCTGAAGGCGCGCCACCCGCCGCGAAGCCGGGCAAGGACGTTTCCGTCCGAACGGCGGAGGACCGTGGGCCGGGTCGTTGCAGCCTGGAACGAGCCCGCCGAGCGAAGGCCGAGATGCCGCTCGCGCGCCCGCGACGAGGGGTGCACGAATCGGGCCGCCGAACGGGCCGCGTACTTCGCGGCGATGCTGTCCTCCACGGGGCCCATGGTACCGCTTCAGACGGCCGTTGCAAGTGACGATCGCAGGTTCCCGGCAGCCTCCGGTGTCAGGGCGCCACGGGCCTCTGCCAGGGCGATTTCCCGCTCGGCCGCCGCCAGGTAAAGGTCGAGGACACCGGGGGCATGCCGGCGGAGGGCGGCCAGGTGCGCTTCGAGCGTGCCTCGGTCGCCGCGGACGACCGGGCCGGTGAGCGCAGCCTGGATCCCGAGCGCGCGTGCGTTGCCGAGCGTCTGCTCGATCAGCGGCCCGTAGATCGCCAGGGCGCCCGTCTCGTCGAGACCGGCGACCCGGCCCAGCTCCGCGATCGCGTCGAGCAGGGCCACGAAACCGCCGGCGGCCAGGACTGCCGCCGCGTGATAGGCAGCTTTGGCACCCGGTGCGAGCCGGACGGGCACCGCCCCAACGGCCTCGGCCATCTCGGCGAGCAGGGCCGCGAGCTGATCGTCGCCCTCGATCGCGATGGTCGCCCCTTGCAGGGCCGCCACAGCCCGCTCCGTGTCCGCGAACGCGACGAGCGGATGGAACGTGCCGACCTGGGTCCCGGCGGCCATCGCCGGCTCCAGGACCTCGGGACCGAGGACTCCGCTCGTGTGGACCATCGCCTGGCCGCCGTACATCCTGATCCCGCCCGCAACGGACGCCACCGCGTCGTCCGGCACGGCGACGATGACGAGCTCGACCTCCTCGACCAGGGCGGTCGGCTCGCTGAAGGCCCGGCTGCCTTCGACGAGGCTTCGGAACCGCTCTCGACGCGCGGGATCGCGGCTCGCGACCGCGTGGATCGGCCAGCCGGCACGACTCAGGGCGACCCCGAGGGCGGTCCCGACGGCGCCGGCCCCGACGATCCCGATGATCGGGGGCTCGCCGGCCTCGGTCCTGGCGTGTGGGTGTGGGTGCTCGTGCTCGTGGATCTCCGCGCCGTGTCGATGGTGACCCGGCGGCAGCGGATCGAGGTCGATCCCGGAGTCCTCGATCGCCTTGATCTTCTCGATCCGATCCTCAGCCGCTCCGGCACCGTTGTCGCCCGCCTGTCGCGGCCCGGAGCCCCACGGCTTCACCGGCCCCGAGCCCGTCGCTCCGGCCACTCGCGGTACTCTTCCATCCCACGAGTGTACCGATCGCAGCGACGGAGAACGCGTGCCGATCCCCGATCCGTTCGGCGCCCGGGCCACCCTCGGTCCCGGCCTGCCGGACTACTACCGACTCGAGGTGCTTGGTGATCGCCTCGACCTGGCGCGCGCGCCGGTCACGCTGAAGATCCTCCTCGAGAACGTCCTCCGCCACGCGGGCGGCGGCATCGTCCGGAGCGAGGATGTCGAGACCCTCGCATCCTGGCGACCGGGCGTTGCGGCAGAGGCCGAGGTGCCGTTCATGCCGGCCCGTGTCGTCCTCCAGGACTTCACCGGCGTGCCCGCCGTGGTCGACCTGGCCGTCATGCGCGACGCGATGGCTGACCTCGGGGGCGATCCGGCCAAGGTCAATCCGCTCGTTCCGGCCGACCTCGTCATCGATCATTCCGTCCAGGTCGACCGGTTCGGGACGCCGGGGGCGTTCGCCTTCAACGTCGAGCGCGAGTACGAACGGAACGGCGAGCGCTACCAGCTCCTCCGCTGGGCCCAGACGGCGTTCCGCGACCTGCGAGTGGTGCCGCCCGGGACCGGGATCGTCCACCAGGTGAACCTCGAGTTCCTTGCGACCGTAGTCACCGATGTGGAGGGACCCAACGGATCCGGCCGGATCGCCTATCCCGACACCCTCGTCGGGACCGATTCCCATACGACGATGATCAATGCCCTCGGCGTCCTCGGTTATGGGGTCGGCGGGATCGAGGCCGAGGCGGTCCTCCTCGGCCAGCCGCTCTACCAGCCGATGCCGCGGATCGTCGGCGTCCGCCTCAGCGGCACCCTGCCGCGCGGCTCGACGGCGACCGACCTCGTCCTGGTCGTGACCGAGATGCTCCGCTCGTACGGCGTCGTCGGCGCCTTCGTCGAGTTCGCCGGTGACGGGCTCGCCAGCCTCTCGCTCGCCGACCGAGCGACGATCAGCAACATGAGCCCGGAGTTCGGGGCCACCTCGACGATCTTTCCGATCGACGACGAGACGATCGCCTACCTTCGTCTCACGGGCCGGACCGAGGAGCGGATCACCCTCGTCGAGCGCTACGCGCGGACGCAGGGAATCTGGCGGACGCCCGGACCCGGGCCGGATTTCGACGCGGTCCTGGAACTCGACCTCGGGTCGGTCGAGCCGTCGGTCGCCGGCCCGCGCCGGCCGCAGGATCGCGTCCTCCTGACCGGGCTCCGCGAGAACTTCCGCTCGAACTTCCCAAACGGGCTCCGGGCGCTCGACGACGCCGGCGTCGAGGGCCAGCGTCCGCTCGGCGGGCAGGTCGAGGAATCGTCGGCCGAGTCGTTCCCGGCCAGCGACCCGCCGTCGTTCACCGCCGGCAACACGACCGACAAGCCGCCAGAGCCGGCCGCGCCTGCCACGGACGCCGGCAGCGGTGATCGCCGGAGCTATTCGCCGATCACGATCTCGGTCGGCGAGGCGCAGGCGACGATCCAGACCGGATCGGTCGCGATTGCCGCGATCACCTCGTGCACGAACACGTCGAACCCGACCGTGATGGTTGGCGCCGGGCTGCTCGCACGGAACGCCGTCGCGCGCGGGCTGACGGTCGGGCCGACGGTCAAGACGTCTCTCGCTCCGGGCTCGAAAGCCGTGACCGGGTACCTCGAGGCGGCCGGCCTCATGGCACCGCTCGAGGCCCTCGGCTTCGCGCTGGCTGGCTACGGTTGCACGACCTGCATCGGGAATTCCGGGCCGCTCGATGCGTCGGTCGCGCAGGCCGTCGAGGCGAACGACCTCGTCGTCGCCGCGGTCCTGTCGGGCAACCGGAACTTCGAGGGCCGGATCCACCCGCTGGCGCGGGCGAGCTACCTCGCCTCGCCCCCGCTCGTTGTCGCGTTCGCCCTCGCCGGCCGGGTCGACATCGATCTGCTCCGCGAGCCGCTCGGCACCGGCTCCGACGGGCGCGACGTCTTCCTCGTCGACATCTGGCCCGAGCCCGACGAGATCAAGGAAGTGATCCGCGACTCGATCAGCCCCGATCTCTTCAGGCGGACCTACTCGGTCGTCTTCGAGGGCGACGATCGCTGGCGCGCCCTGCCGATCCCGTCCGGCGATCGCTACGCCTGGGACCCGGCCTCGACGTACATCGCCAAGCCGCCGTTCTTCGAGGGCCTCGCAGCGCAGGCGCAGCCCGTGACGGATATCGACGGGGCGCGAGTCCTCGCCGTCCTCGGCGACTCCGTCACGACCGATCACATCTCGCCCGCCGGCTCGATCTCGCCGGCCTCGCCGGCCGGGCAATGGCTCCAGGAGCACGGTGTCGGGCCGCTCGAGTTCAACTCGTACGGGGCCCGTCGCGGGCACCACGAGGTGATGATGCGGGGCACGTTCGCCAACATCCGACTGCGCAACCGGCTCGTCGAGGGCAAGGAGGGACCGTTCACGGCCCACCTCCCGGACGGCGAGGAGCAGTTCATCTACGACGCTGCGATGCGGTACCGGGCGGAGGGCGTGCCTCTCCTCGTGATCGCCGGTCGGGAGTATGGATCGGGCTCGTCGCGCGATTGGGCGGCGAAGGGCACGGCACTGCTCGGCGTCCGGGCGGTCCTGGCCGAGAGCTATGAACGCATCCACCGATCCAATCTCGTCGGGATGGGCGTCCTGCCGCTCCAGTTCCAGCCCGGCGACAGTGCCTCGTCCCTCGGCTTGACGGGCCGCGAGACGTACACGATCCGGGGCCTGGCCGAGGGGCTCGCCCCGCGCCAGCGGTTGACGGTCGAGATTCGCGGCGAGCGCGGCGAGGAGCGGCGGTTCGAGGCGATCGCCCGTCTCGACGGACCGATCGACGTCGGGTATTACGAGCAGGGGGGCATCTTGCCGGCGGTCCTGCGTCGCCTCGCGCGAGAGGCCTGACCCGCGGTGGACACCCAGGCCGAGCCCGTCGCGGATGACGGGCTCGAGCCGCGGCTGGAGATCGTGGCCTCCGGCCGGAGGCTCTGGGACGATCTCCGGGAGGCCGTCTCGCTTGCCGTCGTCGGCGCCGATCAAGCACTCCGGTTCATCACGCTGGCCCTGCTCGCAGACGGCCACGTCCTGGTCGAGGATGTGCCGGGCACGGGCAAGACGCTGCTGGCCAGGGCGGTGGCCCGCGCACTCGACCTGCGGACGGCCCGGATCCAGGGCACGCCTGACCTGCTGCCGACGGACGTCACGGGCGCGAGCATCTTCGAGGGCAGCGGGCTCCGCTTCGTCGCCGGCCCCGTCTTCACGAACATCCTCCTCGTCGACGAGATCAACCGGGCGACGCCGCGCACGCAATCCGCCCTCCTCGAGGCGATGCAGGAGCGGCAGGTCTCGATCGAGGGGACGACGCATCCCCTCCCGGAACCGTTCGTCGTCCTCGCCACCCAGAATCCGATCGAGTTCGAGGGGACGTTCGCGCTGCCCCAGGCCCAGCTCGACCGATTTCTTCTGCGAATCCGGATCGGCTACCCGGACGAGACCGGCGAGCGGCGGATCGCCCGCCGCCACCAGGTCGACGCCGAGCCCCTCGAACGGATCAAGCCGATCGTCGACACGGGAAGGCTCCTCGCGCTCCGGGATGCCGTCCGCCGGGTTCACGTCGGGGACGAGGTCGAGGGATACGTTGTCGCGCTCGTCCGGGCGACGCGGGAGCACGAGGACATCCAGCTCGGCGCGAGCCCGAGGGCGTCGGTCGCGCTCTACCGCGTTGCCCAGGCGGCGGCCGTCCTCGAGGGACGAGCGTTCGTCCTGCCGGATGACGTGAAAGCGGTGGCGGCGGCCGTCCTCGCCCACAGGCTCGTCGTCGATCTCGACCGGAGCCTGCGTGGGGCGAGCGTCGATGCGGCGCTCGGGGCGATCCTCGAGGCGGTGCCAGTTCCGCCGATTGCCGGGGATGGCCAGGCGCCGCAATGACAGGTCAGGCGATTGCGGCGCTCGTGCTGATCGCCGCCGGCACCGTGCTCGACGTGCCGATCGTGATGGTCCTCGGAATCGCAACGCTGCTGCTCGAGGCGATCCGCCAGGTCTGGGCCCGGTACGGGCTCAGGGACGTGACCTACCGCCGCCACCTCGCGACGGACCGGACCACGTGGGGAGACGAGATCCCGCTGACGATCGAGGTCTGGAACCGCAAGCGCCTGCCGCTCGCCTGGCTGCGGGCCGATGACGAGGCGACGGCGGGCGTCGTCGTCCGGGAGCGGGACCTCGTCGAGACCGAGCGCGGCAGCGACGTGCTGCGGAACGTCTGGACGCTCGCTCCGTTCGAACGTGTGGTGCGCCGCTTCCACGTCGGGGCGTCACGGCGCGGCGTCTTCGCGCTCGGGCCGGTTCGGTCTCGCCGTCGGGGACCTGGTCGCCCGTCGCGCGGCCTCGGAGGAGCGGCCACAGACGCAGACGTTCCTCGTCCGTCCTCGGACGGTCGCAACAGCGGCCCTCGAGCGACCGGAGCGGTGGGGCGGCGACGATCGGGTCCGCATCGGCCTGACCGAGGATCCGGCCCGATTCGCCGGCGTCCGGCCGTACGCGCCCGGCGATTCTCTCAGACGGATCCACCCGCGAGCCAGCGCGCGACTCGGGCGCCCCGTCACGAAGCGGTTCGACCCGTCGCGGGACCGCGAGGTCCTGATCGCGCTCGACGTCCAGACGGGCCACGGACCGGCCTGGGAGGTGGCGTTCGACGACGACGCGGTCGAGGGCCTCTACGTCATCGCGGCTTCGATCGCTCGCTCATTGGCGGCCGAACGGGCCGCGTTCGGAATCACCGCGGCCGGCTACGTCGGGGCCGAGGCGCGGTTCGCCCATATCCCGATCTCGGCTGCGCTCGGCCAGGGCGAGCGAGTCCTCGATCTGCTCGCCCGGCTGTCGTCGCACGCGTCGGCGCCGTTCGAGCGGCTGCTCGTCTTCGTCCACCGGGTCGTCCGCACCGGAACGACGGTCCTCGTCATCACGGCCCGGGATCCAACACCCTTCGTCACCCATCTCCGGCGAATCGAGCGGGGGGGCTGCCGGGTCGTCATCGTCGCTTGCGGCCGTCGGGCGGCCGACGATGCGGCTCGCGCTCGCGCCTCCGGGTTCGCGGCGCACGGCGTCCGGCTCGACGGGCCGTGGCGGACCGCGGAACAACTAGTCGTTGCCCAATGACGGAAGCGAGCGCGGCACCAGTTCCGGCGGCACCACGGCCGCGACGTCGGCCCGTGCCCACCATCCTCGTGGCTCTGCCGCTCGGCCTGGCGATCGTTGCCGAGGCGGCATGGATCTCGGTCCTGGCCGGACTCGTCCAGGAGTTCGCCCTCCGCGAGCCGTACCTCGGGATCGCCGAATTCGCGGTGTTCGTGGTCGCCGGGGTGCTGGCCGCCCGGCTCGTCGGGGTCCGCCTCGGCGCGCGATGGCCGCCCGTGGCGGCCGGGATCTGCATCGTGGGCGGTGCAATCGGCTGGCTGAGCGCCCCGGAGGTTCCGGCACTCCTCCGGGCCGGTGCGCCGCTCGAGGCACTGGCGGCGAACCCAGCCGGCTGGCTGGCGGCGCTCGCGGTCACTCGCGGGTTCGCCCACGCGCGCGTGCCCCTCAGCGAGGCGACCCTGACCCACCTCCTCGCGGCCGGCATACCGGGGCTCGCCGTCGCCGCGATCCTCGGCGGCGTCGTCGCGGACCCGTTCCGAAGTCGCTTCCTGGCCGACGCGATCGTCGCCTCGATCCTCTTCGTGACATGCGCCACCCTGGCCCTCGCCCTTACTCGGCTAACGGCGGTCGGCGCCGATGCAGGCTTCGACTGGCGGCAAAACCCCTCCTGGGTGGGCCTCGTGACGGTGATCGTCGTCATGACGGCCGCCCTGGCGATCGCGGCCTCCCCGGTCGCGGCCTCTGCGATCGAGCTCGCCGTCATCATCTCGATCCAGCCACTGCTCCTCGTCGGCCTCATCGCAGGGCTCTTCGGCGGCTTCGACCGCCGGTCGTTTCGCATCCTTGCCATCACGATCGTTGCGGTGTTCGTGATCGCGGGCCTGTTCAGCCTGCTGGGCAGCCAGGCCGTCGACTTGGGCGAACTCGGCCCAGCCGGACCCGAGGTTCTTGCCTCCCCACCGGTCGAACTGATGGCGCTCGGCGGCGTTCTTCTCCTGGTCATGGCGGTGATCGCGATCGTCGTCCTGGCCCGGCTCTGGATGAGACGAACCGCCCTGATCGAGGACGATCTCTTCGAAACGCGGACGATCGATCGGGGGGCTGGCGCTCGTCGCAACAGCCGCCGCCGCTTCCGATGGCGGCGCCGGCGCCGTGCTGATCCAGTCGACGCGGTGACGGCCTACATGGCCCTCGTCGACGACCTGGCCGATCGACCGGGGGTGCGGCGGGAGCCGGCAGAGACGCCGGCTGAGCACGCGCGGCGGCTGCGCGAAGGCGGTGGCAGCGCCCTTGGGCTGGATCTGCTCGCGGCCGACTACGCCCTGGTTCGCTTCGCCGGCGTCAGGCTCTCGGAGCGCGAGGATCGTCGGGCCGTCGCTCGCTGGCGGACCTTGCGGCGCAAGCTCGGCGGCCCCGCCTAGCGGGCGCGATCTCCGTTCAGACTGCGGTCCCTCGCTACGATGTGGCGTGCGCTTCTTCGACACGCGGGACACCGTTCGCCTGGCCCGCGAGGCCTTCGACGCGGCCGGCTTCACGCTCGACGCCTTGACCGAGCGGCTGGGCCCGAATGCGTTCGCGCTCGTGGCTCGGGGCGAGCTGGCGCCGCTTGTTCGATCGACGCGGGCCGGCGATCGGCTCGATATCCTGCTTCGCCTGTTCGTGCTCGGAACGCCGGTCCCGCTTTCCGCCGCGCGGACCGCCCTGGGCCCGCTGCCGGTCGAGCGCTGGGACCGGCGGAGTGGTCGCGGTCGACGGTGCCGAGGTACGCGGGCGATTGGCCATCCGGCCGCTCGGCGACCCCGACAACTGGCTCGTCGCGCACGACTTACCCGGGCCGTCCGGTGGCCCGGTGTCCGCCGATCACGTCCTCGGCGTCAGCGCGTCGACGATGGCGCTCGCTGGGACCACGATCCGTCGACCGATCGCGGCCGCCTTCGATCTCGGCACCGGCGGCGGCATCCAGGCCCTCCACGCCTCGGCACACAGCGATCGCGTCGTGGCCACCGACGTAAACCCACGGGCCGCCGCGTGCGCCACCCTGACGATGGAGCTCAACGATCGCGACAACGTCGACGTTCGGCTAGGTGATCGGTTCGAGCCCGTCGGCGATGAGGTGTTCGACCTGATCGTCGCCAATCCGCCGTTCGTGATCTCGCCGTCGAGCCGCTACCTCTTTCGGGACGGCCGGCTTCCGATCGACGACCTGTCGCGGTCGATCGTGCGATCCGCGCCCGCCCACCTCGTCCCGGGCGGCCACTGCCAGCTGCTGGCGTCCTGGGCCCACGTCGAGGGCGAGGACTGGCGCGACCGGCTGGCCGGTTGGTTCGACGGCACGGGTTGCGACGCGCTCGTGTACGAGCGCGAGGCCCTGGACCCGGCGGCCCATGCGGCCAGCTGGTTGCGTCAGACGGAGCCGCCCGAGCAGTGGCAGGCCGAGTACGACCAGTGGCTGGAGTACGACGAACGGCACGGTATCGAGGCGATCGGATTCGGCCTGATCACGATGCGCAGAGCGTGCGGCCGGCAGGCCGTGGGTCCGGGTCGAGGAGGCGCCGCAGGACTTCGCGATGCCGTGCGGCGACCACCTCGGCGCGGCCTTTGAGCTGGCCGACTTCCTGGAGGCTCATCCGGGCGATGCGCTGCTCGGCGTCGTTCTACGGGCAGCGCCCGACGTCGTCCTTGACGAGCGGGCGAGATCGACCCCAGGTGGCTGGGCGGTCACGGACCGGCGTCTGCGGCAGACAGCCGGCCTGTGTCACGAGGGACAGGTCGATGGGGCGATCACCGCGATCGTGGCGGCGTGCGACGGCGGCCGGCCCCTGGCCGCGATCCTGCACGACGCGGCCGTTGCCGCCGACATCGATTCGTCGGGACTCGCCCGCGCCGCCCTGCCGAACCTCCGCCGGCTCGTCGAGCTTGGTTTCCTGCTGCCGACCGCGCCCTGAGTCAGAGCTTCTTGTTGCTCTTGAGGTCCCAGCCTCCGGTGATCGGCGGGGCGAGCGTGCCCTTGGCCGTCGTCGGGCTGTACGAGATCTCGAACTTCGCGTAACCCAGCGAGAACTGCTCGGTCGGCGCATCCGGCTCGCTGGCATCGTGGTTCACGCTCGTCACGAGGACGTCCGAGAGCTTGTACTTCAGGTACTCCGCACCCTGCTTGCCGGAGTCGCGCACGCCTGTCAGGGCCGCCGACTTGATGTGGGTGCCCGACGCCGCTGCAAGGAACAGCCTGGGCGAGGCCTGGCTGATCCTCGCGACGAAGTGGAAGTCCTCGAACTCGGCCTTGCCGGCGCCGCCGCCACCGCCCGATCCGCCACCGGGACCGGGGCCGGCCTGGGCGAGCCCCCACGACCAGGCGAGCACGTCGATCTCGTCCTTGTGGGCGACGTCAGTCGACTCGCCGGGGACGCCATCGATCTTCAGAAACCAGCGCTCTGCCACGTCGACCCTACGTTGCCAGACGAGCGACGACGGCGCAAGGGTCGAGCCAGAGTTGGTGGGTGATACTGGGCGTAGGGGGAATGACCAGGTGCCTGAAGGAGATCCAGTGACCTGGACCACGGACGAACTCGAGACAGTCGGTAACGCAGACGAGCTTCGCCTCGCGTCGCGGCGACCCGACGGCAGCCTCCGACGCTACATCACGATGTGGTGCGTCCGCGCTGGTGACGACATCTACGTTCGCTCGGCGTACGGCTCCGACAACCCATGGTTCCGGCGCGCGCTCGCCTCCGGCGACGGCCGGATCCGGGCGGGGGGCGTGGAGCGCGACGTCGGGTTCGAGGTGCCTGCGCCCGAAGTCAGTGATGGAATCACCGCCGCGTACCACGCGAAGTACGACCGCTACGGTCCGAAGATGGTCGGGACCGTCGTCTCCCCGGAGGCCGCCCGATCCACGCTCAGGCTCGTGCCCCGCTGAGCACAGAAACAGGGCCCCGATGGGCCCTGTTCACCTGGGTCAATTGTGGTGGGCGATACTGGATTCGAACCAGTGACCCCGCGGATGTGAACCGCGTGCTCTAACCACTGAGCCAATCGCCCGAGCCCCGATCATACCCGCAGGCCCGGCCAGCGGGCAATGATCGCCTCGGGCTCGATGCCCTCGACGACGATCAGCTTCTGGCGTCCGGCCGCCCCGGCAACCAGCCGCACGGAGTGGCGCCCGATGCCAAGTTCGTCGGCGAGGAGCCGGATCAGCGCCTGGTTCGCCGCGCCACCGACCGCGGGGGCTGACACGTGGGCCCGGAGGATGCCGTCGACGGCGCCGTCAACGTGGTCCGACCCGGCACGAGGGGTCAATCGAACGGCGAAACGAACGTCGGAATGAGACAGGGCTCAGGCCCGCGGTGACAGGTGGACCGCGTCCCAGGGGAGGTTCACCACCCAGCGAGTCTACGCCCCGCGGTCCGGGATCGCCACCGCGTCAATGACGCTCGCCGAAGAGGGCTCGGCCGACGCGGACGATCGTCGCCCCCTCCTCGACGGCGACCGGGTAGTCCTCGCTCATCCCCATCGACAGATCGGGCCCGAGCGCCGGGTGATCGGCACGAAGGCGTTCCGACAACGAGCGCAATCGCGCGAACGTCGGTCGCGCTTCGTCCGCCCGCTCCACGAGCCGGCCGATCGTCATCAGTCCGCGGACGTCGAGCCGTTCCAGGGCAAGGATCTCGCCGATCCCGCGTTCGAGTACGGCCGGCTGGAAGCCGGCCTTCGTCCTGTCGTCGTCCACGTTGACCTGGAGGAGAACGGGGACGCGGATGCCGGGCCGGGCATCGGCGGCCAGCCGGTCGACCCGCGCGGCGAGCTCGAGGGAGTCGACCGACTCGATCGTCTCGAACAGTTCGAGTGCGCGCCGGACCTTGTTGGACTGGAGCGGCCCGACGAAGTGCCACGTCGCGCCCGGGACGGCGTCGACCTTGGACGCGGCCTCCTGGACGCGGTTCTCGCCGAACGTCGTCAGCCCAGCCGCAACAGCGGCGACGAGCCGCCCGACAGGCACGGTCTTGGACACCGCGACAAGCGTCACGTCGTCCGGATCGCGCCCGCCCGCCCCGCCGCCTCCGCGATCCGCGCAAGCACACGCGTTCTCGGCCTCGCGAAGTTCGTCGATTGCGGTCACGTGGCGTCGATGAGTCGGCTCTCGCCCTCAGGACGGCCGAGGCGAAGGCGGCTCGCGAGCACCGTAGCGAACGGGCTCAAACGCCCGTGAGCGAGGAGCGCAGCGGCCAACGCCCGCATTCGGCCGCCCTGTGGGCGACCGCTATTTTCGCCGCAGGAACGAAGGGATCTCCAGGTCGTCGGCGTCGTAGGCGGCAGCGCGCTTGACCGGAACGGGCTCGCCGACGGTCCGCTCCACGCGGGTCGTCGTGGCGGCGGCCGCTGCGCGGTCTTCGGCGGGCGGGATCTCCATGCCACCTTCGCGCGACTGGTCTCGCTGTCGCTCGAGCTCCTCGAGGAAATCGCGCTCGCGAGGGGCGCGCGCGGAGGTCGACGTGTCGGTCGGCTGGGCGGCTGCCGCGTTGCGGCCGTTCTCGCGCTTGCGCATCCCGTCGAAGCCCGTCGCGATGACCGTGATCATCACCTCTTCGCCGAGCCGCTCGTTGAAGCTCGTCCCGAAGATGATGTTTGCCTCCGGGTCCGCCGCGGCGCGAATCTCCTCAGCGGCTTCGGTCACCTCGAACAAGCTGAGGGACGACGAGCCGGTGATGTTGAAGAGAATGCCCTGGGCTCCCTGGATGTTGACCTCGAGGAGCGGGCTGGCGATCGCCATGCGGGCGGCCTCGATCGCCCGGTTCTCGCCGGACGCTCGGCCAATTCCCATGAGTGCCGATCCGGCATCCTTCATGATCGCCCGGACATCCGCGAAGTCGAGGTTGATCAGGCCGGGCATCGTGATGATGTCGCTGATCCCCTGGACGCCCTGGCGGAGGACGTCATCGACGACCCGGAACGCGTCGATGATCGATGTGTTCTTCTGGACGACGTCCTTGAGCCGATCGTTCGGGATCGTGATGAGCGTGTCGACCTGGCTCTTGAGCTCCTCGGCCGCCTTCTCCGCCACCAGCTTGCGCTTCGCGCCCTCGAAGCTGAACGGCTTCGTCACGACGCCGATCGTCAGCGCCCCGGCCTCCTTGGCCATCTGGGCGACGATTGGGGCGGCACCGGAGCCGGTCCCGCCGCCGAGCCCGGCGGTGATGAACACCATGTCGGAATCGACGAGGGCCTGGGCGATCTTCTCGGAGTCTTCCTCGGCGGCCCGCTGACCGATCGTGCTGTCACCGCCGGCACCGAGGCCGCGGGTGATCTTGTCGCCAATCCGGATCTTGTGCGGGGCGTCGGACTGGAGGAGTGCCTGCGCGTCGGTGTTGCAGGCGATGAACTCGACACCCATCATTTCGGCACGGATCATCCGATTGACGGCATTGCTGCCGCCGCCACCGACCCCGATGACCCGGATCAGCGCGAAGTTCTCGGAATCGGAACGCAACGGCATCGACTCTCCTCCGGTGGCTGTCCGGACCTCTGTCTGATCGTCATGTAGCCGATCGTAGGCCGCTCTCTTGGGGGACGCGCACGGCCTCGCTCGGATTGGGCGGAGTCTATCACCGGGGTCACGGAGGTGGCGCATCGAAGTCGGCCGGCCGCTCGCCGGGTGGTGCGCGGACGCATCGGCCAATGCAAAATGGGGCGAACGCCGTAGAGACACCGGGGGTGGGCCGATGCCATCCTCGCTGCCGATACTCGGCATAGGACTTTCGGGAGAGGGCGCCATGGGACTTAAGTACCGGCGGTTTGGGGCGGTTGCGTTGACCGCCGGATTGATTCTATCGATGGCCGGAACCGGCGCCGCACTGGCCGGCGAATCGCCACCCGACGAAATGGTCTTTGACGGGGTCCTCACGGTCCACTGGATCGATCGTATTGACGGCGTGATGGACGGCGCGGTTGTCCGGGTCTTCTACTACCACGACGGGGACCCGATGCCTGGCATCGTGCCCGGTTTCGCCATCACGGATTCGCGCGGCTCGGCCACCATCACCGGGGTGCCGCGCGCGATCGCGGGGGCGGAGCCGGTGCTCCTCGACATCGACGCCCGCCTGGCGACGTCGACGGTCGACGAACAGGGCTGCTCGACGTTCCAGAACTGGCGGGCCAACCGCCTTCGGGTCAAGTCGGGTGCGCACATCCAGCGGCTGCTCCAGACGACCTTCAGGGGCGAGCCCGTCGTCAACTGCCCGCCCATCGAGTAGCCGAGACTGGTGCCCCATCAGGCACCGCGCAACACATCCGCAGACGAGCCCTGGCCAGCTATCAGCCAGGGCTCGCTGCTGTCCGGCGATCAGCCGGCGAGGAAGCTCAGCCGAACGGTCCGCGTCGGATTGTCACGGTTCGGGTCGACGAGCGCGATCGACTGCCACGTGCCGAGGGCCAGGCGACCATCGATGACCGGGATCGTCAGCGATGGCCCGGCCAGGAGCGGCAGGACGTGGTCCGCACCGTGGCCCGGCGATCCGTGGCGATGGACCCAGCGATCATCCCGAGGCAGGAGCTGGTCGAGCGCGTCGAGCAGGTCGACATCTGAGCCCGCGCCCAGCTCGACGACGACGACACCGGCCGTCGCATGCGGAACGAAGACGCTCAACAGCCCATCGCCCTCCCCCTCGACGAACTGCGAGCAGGCGGGCGTCAGGTCCGTGAGACCCGGCTCGCTCCCCGTCCGGATCGACAGCTCAATCGTCTTCACGCGCACTCCCGAACAGGCACCCTCCCCGAGTGTCGGCACCCGCTCACCGAGGCCGGAGGCTGAGCTCCGCGAGGCCATCCGCCCGAGGTTTCATCCGCCTAAGGAAAGATGCTCCGCAGCGCATCCCGGATCCGGCCCAGGCCGCCCGACGCCGGCGCCGACTCGTAGCGGAGCGGCTCACCGGCGGACAGCGAACCGGCGCCCCACTGGAGCAGTCCGACGGCCGTCGAGTAGCCCGGGGTCAGGAGCGTGTCGACGAGACCGCCGATCCCCGCCGGTGCCGCGACCCGGACGGGAATCTGGAGGACGTCGCGCGCCAGCTCGGCCGTGCCCGCGAGCTGCGCCGCGCCGCCCGTGAGGACGATTCCGCCCGGCAGCATCCCGCTGCCCGATCGGGCCATCTCGCCGCGAATGAACTCGAACGTCTCCCGCATCCGGGCCTCGATGATCTCGCAGACTTCGAGCCGGCGGATCGTCCGTCCCGCCTCCTCGCCGAGGACCGACACGCTGATTTCCTCGTCTTCACCGACCGAGGCGAGGCTGCAGGTCCCGTGCTGGATCTTGAGCTCCTCCGCCACCTGGAGGCTCGTCTTGAGGCCGATCGCGACATCGTTGGTCACGTTGTTGCCGCCGACCGGCAGGACCGCGGTGCGGAACGGCGACCCCTCGGCGAACATCGTGAGGTCGATCGTCCCGGCGCCGATGTCGGCGACCGCGACGCCCAGCTCCTTCTCGGTCTCGGACAGGACCGCCTCGGCCGATGCGAGCCCTGACGCGACGAGCTCGTCGATCTTGACCCCGGCCGCGTTGACGCACTTCGAGAGATTCTGAACCGCGGTCGCGGAACCAGTGATGATGTGGACCTCGACCTCGAGCCGGAGCGCGCTCATCCCGAGCGGGTCCTTGACACCCTCCTGGCCGTCGACCTGGAAGCCACGACGCTCGACGTGGAGGACCTCCTGGTTCGAAGGGATCGAGATCGCCCGGGCGACCTCGATCGCCCGGTTGACGTCCTCCCGGGTGACCTCCTTGCGCTGGCCGCTCACGGCGACCTGGCCGGGCGAGTTCAGGCTCTCGACGTGCTGGCCGCCGACGGCGACGAACGCCCGATCGATCTTCCAGCCCGACAGGCGCTCCGCGCGCTCGACAGACTCGGCGATCGAGCGGACGGTCTGGTCGATGTTGACCACGACGCCCTTCTTGAGGCCTGACGACGGGACGGTCCCGTGGCCCATGATCGTCAGCCGGCCGTCGCGGCTCACCTCGCCGATGAGCGTGCAGACCTTGGACGTGCCGACGTCGACCCCGACGAGGACCGCTTCTCTCTCCACCGTCGTCGTCCGTACCTCCGGCTACACGAAGTGGCGCCGGATCAGCGCCACGTTATTGAAGATCCTCAGACCGAAATTGATCAGCGCCACGAGGTAGAGGTCCAGGTTGAGCCGATCGCCGATGAACGTGAGGATGACTGCCACGATCGCATTCGCGATGAACCCGCTGATGAAGATCCGATTGTCGTAGACGCCGTCGAGCTCGGCCCGGACCGCTCCAAGCACCGAATCGAGCGCGGCGAGGATCGCCACGGCCGTGTAGCGGCTGACATCGAAGCTGACGTTGACGTCGAGGACGAGACCGGCGAGGACGCCGACGAGAAGACCCGCCAGGGGTAGGAACACTCGGCGCCGCCCTCACTCCGGTGCGTTTGGGCAAGGCTACTCGACGCGGACGACGAGCGGCAACCCGGACCGCTCACGGCTCGGGCGACGCCGGTGGGCTCGACGATGGCTTCGGGATGTACGTCCCGTCCCGATCGTCGGCGAGGATGACGAGCTCGACCGTCGGCTCGCGTCCGAGAAGGAGCTTCTGGAGGAGCTGTGCCTGGCCGGGCACGAGCTCCGGCGTCCGGAGGCTCCGGCCGTAAAAGCCGAACACCGCGACCCAGCTCTCGGGCACAGAGCCGAGGACGAAGCCGTTCTCGTCGGTGACGCTGACGGACAGGCCGGAGGCGCTGCTGCCGACCGCTTCGGGCGTGATCGATGCGAGGCGGGTCGCCGCATCGAGATCGACGAGGTCGACGGTCTGGCCGACGCTGAACTTCCGGGAGTCCGCCCGCTCGTCGATGATCACCGGCAGCTCGGCGACCGACGACGGGGTCGCCTCGTCAAGCTCGGCGAAGAGGAGCCCGGCCCGGTCGACCAGCATGCGCCGGTCCCCGATCCGCCAGACGAGAATCGGCTCGCGCTCCTCGATCCGGACGGCAACGGTATCGGGCAGGCCGAGCGAGATTTCGGCGGCGGCAATCGCCGGGATCTCGCGGAGGCGCGCCTCGAGCGGCTCCGTCGCGATGTCGAACAGGTTCATGCCCTCCGCCAGCCCCAGCCGCTCCCGGATCGCCGCGGCCGGGGTGATCGTCGCCCCTTCGATCTCGAGCCTGGTGAACCCGAATGCCGAGGTCGCGGCCAGCCCGTAGATGGCACCCGCCGAGAAGAGCATCGCGAGCGCCGCGCCGGCCCGGACGGGCGTGAGCCCCGCCGAGGCGCGCCGGATCGAGCGCGTCCGACGACCGGGCCCGCCCGGGCGACGGTACGTCCGCTGGGTCACGCCGCCGCCTTCGGTCGGGTCACGGAGACGCCGTCATCGCGGCAGGTCGGTCGGGGCAAGCCGGCCGCCGGCGCGCGCTGCGTGCCGCTCGATCGCGAGGTCGACGACCTTCACGCAGACGTCGGCGAACGTGTAGCCGGCCTCAGACGGCATCGTCGGGAACAGGCTGATCGGGGTGAATCCCGGGATCGTGTTGATCTCCGAGAGGAAGACCTCGTCGCCCCGAAGCAGGAAGTCGACGCGGGCGAAGCCCTCGGCCCCGATCGCCCGATATGCATCGCGGGCGATCTTGAGCATCGACGCCTTCGTCACCGGCGACACCTCGGCCCGACGCGACGTTTCGGACAGGCCGGGCGTGTACTTGGCGGCGAAGTCGTAGAACTCGTGGCCGGCGACGATCTCGCCCGGCCCGTACAGCTCGAGGTGGGCATGGTCGTTGCCGATCACGCTGATCTCGAGATCCCGTGCCCCGGCGAGGTACGCCTCGGCGAGCGCGACCGTGTCGTAGCGGAACGCCTCGTCGAGCGCGGGCCCGAACTCGCCGCTCCCGTGGGCCAGGCTGATCCCGACCGACGACCCGAGCCGCGATGGCTTGATCATCAATCGCTCGTCGCCCGTGCCGGCGGCGAACGATTCGAGCTCGGCGAGGACGGCGGTCCGGTCCGCGGCCCAGCGCGCCATCCGGACCTCCCGCCAGTCGGCAACGGGCAATCCGATCCCGCGGACGAGCCGCTTGAAGATCGCCTTGTCCATCCCGAGGGCCGAGGCGGTCACGCCGGATCCGGTGTAGGCGAGCCCGGCCGCCTCCAGGAGCGCCTGGACGGTGCCGTCCTCGCCGTACGGGCCGTGGAGGCCGATGAAGACGACAGGTCGCTCGGACGCCCCGGCGAGGCGGTCGACGGCAATGCCGGCCGATTCCGGGCCGGTCGCCCCGAGGGATGCCGGATCGTCGTAGGCGGCGGGCTCCCGGTCGTCGCGGCGGTGGTCTGCCGGTAGCCGCCACCACCGGCCGTCGAGGTCGATGAGGACCTGGCCGACGTCGAGGCCGGCCTCCGTCAGGGCGGCTGCGATCGCCGTTCCCGACACGATCGAGACGTCGTGCTCGGCCGACGGACCGCCGAGGAGAACGACGACCGGTGGCCGGCTCACGGCGGGGCTCACGGCGTGCCCCAGTCGCCGAGGAAGACGATCTCGAACTCCAGCTCAGTGCCGGTGCGCTCGAGGACCTCGGCCCGGACGCGGTCGGCGAGCGCACGGACGTCGGCCGCGCTTCCCTTCTGGTCGTTGACGATGAAATTGGCGTGCTTCTCGGACACGACGGACCCGCCGATCCGCAGACCCTTGAGGCCGAGCTCGTCGATGATGGCGCCCGCCGACGGACCGTCGGCTGGGTTCCGGAAGACGCTGCCGGCCGACGGCAGGCCCAGCGGCTGGTGGGACTGGCGCCAGCGGCGGATCTCGTCGAGCCGACCCTTGATGACGTCGGCCGGCTCGGGCGTCAGGCGGAACGTCGCGCCGAGGACGAGGTCGGCGGGTGCGCCCTCGACGATCGGCACCTTGAACCGGCTGTGACGGTAGCCGAGGTCGAGCAGCGCGGCATCGAGGCGCGATTCAGTCCCGTCGGCGAGCAGCACGTCGGCCGATTCCAGGACGGCGGCGACATCATTCTCGTGTGCGCCGGCGTTGGCCCAGACCGCGCCGCCGACGGTGCCCGGGATCGCGAGCCCGAACTCGAGGCCGGAGAGGCCGGCCTTCTGGGTCTCGGTCGCCGCGCGGGCCATCGGGACGCCGGCCTCGGCGGTGTAGCGATCGCCGTCCACCTTCGAGCCCTCGGCGCGGTCCTGGATCACGAGGCCGCGGATCCCGGCGTCGGCGATGACGACGTTGCTCCCCCGCCCGAGGAGCGTGTGGGGCAGCTCCCGGCTCCGGGCGAAGCGGATGAGGGCACGCAGCTCGTGGACGTTGTGGGCGGTCGCGAAGAGGTCGGCCGGGCCACCGACCCGCATCGTCGTGAACCGGGCGAGCGGCTCGTCGCGGACGGTCTTGACGCCGATCCGCCGCTGAATCGCCGTTCCGATCGCGATCGGGTCGAAGCCGCTTTCCGTGGCCGCCGTCACGCGATCGCCCCGCGCGAGAGCTGATCGATCCGGGAAGCGTCAGGAAACGACCGGCGCTCGGCGGCGGCCATCACGAGCTCGGCGACCGCGTCGGCCGCGCCGGGTCGCCCGAAGGCGCGAGCCGCCTCGGCCATCCCGGCCCGCGTCGCATCGTCCGCGAGCAGGTCGGCCGCCTGGACGAGGACGTCCGCATCGAAGGTCTCGTCGGGCACGAGTCGCGCGCCGCCCGCCTCGGCGAGGACCTTCGCGTTCGCCGTCTGGTGGCCGGCCGCGTGCGGGTACGGGACGATGACCGATGGAATGCCGAGGGCCGTCACCTCGGCGAGCGTCGACGAGCCTGCCCGCCCGACGACGAGGTCCGCGGCGACGAGCGCCGGCAGCATCTCGTCGCGCAGGAACGGATACGGCCGGTATCGGGACCGCTGGTCGGCGGGCAGCCGCTCTCGGGCGGCGAGCGCGGCCGCATAGCCGTCGTCGCCGGTCACGTGCAGGATGTGGCCACGCTCGACGAGCCGGGGCAGTGCCTCGTTGACCGCATTGTTGAATCGGCGGACCGCCTGTGAGCCGCCGAAGATCAGCATCGCCCGCGCATCCGCCGGCAGCTGCATCCTGGCTCGGGCCTCGGCCCGGTCGATCGCGGTCACGTCCCGGATCGGCGTCCCGGTCAGGTACCACGGGATCCCGGCCCGGGCGAGGGTCCGCCCGGTCGCCTCGTGCGAGACCGCGATGGCATCGGCGAGCCGGGCGGTGAGCCGGACGCCCCGACCCGGGACCACGTTGCCGTCCCAGAGGACGACCGGGATCCGCAGCGGGGCGGCGGCCGTGAGCGTCGGGACGGCGACATAGCCGCCGGTCGTGAAGATGGCCGCCGGGCGCTCGCGGGCCAGGATCGCCGCCGCCTGGGGCACCGACACGGCCAGCCGGATCGGGTCGAGGAACGCATGGACGCTCAGGTCGACCGACCGCAGGGAGCGGAGCGCCAGCCGCCGCACGGGGATCCCGGCTGCCCGGACGAGGGCGGCCTCGAGCCCGCGGTGGCCGCCGAGCCAGACGAGCTCAGGGGCGTTCGGGCGATCGCGGAGTGAGCGGGCCACGGCGAGGGCCGGGTAGATGTGCCCGCCCGTGCCGCCGCCCGCGATCAGCAGGCGCATCGTTCCAGGTTCCTCGTTCGACGGTCTCTCGGGAGATCGACAACAGGATGCCGACTGCCGCGAGGCTGATGGTGAGCGATGATCCGCCGGCGCTGATGAACGGCAGCGTGATGCCCGTCACCGGGATGAGCGCGACCACGACGCCGATGTTGATGAACGCCTGGATGCAGAGCCAGGCGGTGATGCCCGCGGCGAGCAGGGCCCCGAACGTGTCCGGTGCCGCGAGGGCGACCCGGATGCCGGAGTACGCGAGCACGACGAAGAGGCAGATGACGATCGCCGCACCGATCAACCCGAACTCCTCTCCAATGATCGCAAAGATGTAGTCGTTGCTCGCATTCGGCAGGAACAGGCCGCCCGCAAGGCGGCTCTCGCCGAGTCCCGCTCCGAGGATCCCGCCGAGACCGAGCGCGAGCAGCCCCTGGATCGTGTGGAACCCGATCGTGTCCGGATATGCCCACGGGTTGAGCCAGGCCTGGATCCGCTCGATCTGGTAGCCGCGCAGCCCGGCCGCGATGATCGCGAACATGGCGAAGACCGCCATCGCCACGAGATGGAAGAGATTCGCCCCGGCCAGGTAGAACATCGTGACCGCCGTGAGTCCGAGGACCATCGTCGTCCCGAGGTCCGGTTCGCGGAAGACCAGCGCCAGGATCGGGACCGTGATGATGAGGAACGGGATCGTCCCCGACCAGAATCCCGAGATCTTGGTCCCCCGCTTGGCGAACCAGTGGGCGAGGTAGATGACCATCGCGAGCTTCGCGATCTCGGCCGGGTGGATGGCCGGCAGCGGACCGATCTTCAGCCAGCGGGCCGAGCCGCCGATGACGATGTTGAGACTCGGGACGAAGACGAGCACCAGGAGGACGACGGCCACGATGTAGGCGGGCACGGAGATCATCCGGAGGTACCGGTAGTCGACCCGCATCATCGTCGCCATCGCGACGAGCCCGAGGGCCGCCCAGCCGATCTGTGGACCGACGATGCCGAGCGTGTCGTCGTCCTCGAGATAGGCCTTCATCGCCGACGACGAGTAGACCATGAGGATACCGATCGCGATCAGGGCGATGACGACGACAAGGATCGTGTAGTCGGCCTGGTGGCGCTCTCGTTTCAGCGTTCCGGCCCGCTGCTTCGCCGGCGGCCGCACCGATCGGACGTCCGCGCGCGGGACGGGCAGGGTGGCGCTCATGGCTCGTTCCGATCCCGTCGCTCAGCCGCGAGCCGGCCGACCGACTCCTTGAACGCTCGTCCGCGGGCCTCGTAGTCGGCGAACATGTCGAAGCTCGCCGCGGCCGGGCTGAGGAGCACCGTCGCCGGTGCCGGATCGCCGGCCGCGAGGCGGCCACGGGCCAGATCGTCGGCGATCCGGACGGCCGCGTCGAGTGTTGCGGCGCGGCGCGTGTGGCCCAGCCCCGAGTCTCGGAACAAGCGCTGGAGTTCCGGGCCGCTCTCACCAATGAGCACCGCGGCGGCAGCCCGGTATGCGACGACCGGCCCAAGCTCGGAAAGGTCGACGCCCTTGCCGCGGCCTCCCGCGATGAGGACGAGCGGCGGCCCGAAAGCGAAGAGGGCCGCGATGACGGCATCCGGTTGCGTGCCCTGTGAGTCGTTGACAAATCGGACGCCGTCGACGATCGCGACCTCCTCGAGGCGGTGCTCGACACCCGGGAAGGACGCCGCCGCCGGCCGAATCTCCTCCGGCGCGATGCCGAATAGCCGGCCCACGGCGATGGCGGCGAGGGCGTTGTTGACGTTATGGCGTCCAGGGATTGCCAGCTCAGAGAGCGGCATGATCCGTCCCGCTGCGCCCGCATTGCTGGCGGCGGCCGTGTCGGCGCGGAGCGGCTCGACGCCCGCGTCAACGATCCAGTCGTCGACCACGCCGACGCCGCCGGCCAGTGGCCGCCCGAACCGGTACAGGACCGATCTCGTCGGCCCCAGGCCGGCGTATGCCGCGACAACGGGATCGTCGGCATTGAGGACGAGCGCCCCGTCGACGTCAACGAGCTCGGCCAGGCGCCGTTTGGCCGCCCGGTAGCCCTCGAGCGAACCGTGGCGATCGAGGTGATCGGAGGTCACGTTCGTGTAGACGGCGACCGTCGTGCCACGCGACAGCGTCGGCAGTTGCAGCTCCGACAGCTCGATGACCACGCGGTGGTCCGGTGTCAGCTCCGGCAGCCGCTCGACGAGCGGGATCCCGATGTTCCCCCCGAGAATCACCGGGTGCTCCGGGTCGGTGGCAAGGATCGCCGCGATGAGCGACGAGGTCGTCGTCTTGCCCTTCGTCCCGGTCACCCCGATCGTGGGCGCCGGACAGAGGCGCAGGAACAGGTCCGCCTCGGATACGAGGGCCGGAGCCATCGGGTCGCCGGCGTTGCGAGCCGAGACGAGCTCCTGGAGGGCCGCCCGCAGCCGCGGCTCGGTGGTCGGATAGTCGGGGTTGATCGACGGCGAGGTCGCGACGAGGACAGCGTCCGCCCACGTCGACTCCGGGGCAATATCGGGACCGGCGAGGACCCGGACCGGCCGGCCCTCGAGGGCGTCGATGGCGCCGGCCAGCTCGGTTGCCGGCCGGCCGTCGTAGACGGTCACGACCGCCCCGGCGTCGGCAAGGAAGCGGCTGAGAGCGATGCCGCTCCGGGCGAACCCGAGCACCGTCACCGGCCGCTCTCGAAGGACGCCGTCCAGGACGCCGCGGAGCGTCAGCGCGTCGAGGTCGATCGGTCGCTCGGTCGTCATCAGGCCGCTCACTCGAGCCTCTGGATCGAGGCGAGGAAGAGCGTCACGCCCAGGAGCCCGGACAGGATCCCGACGATCCAGAAGCGCAGCGTGATCTTCTCCTCGTCCCAGCCGGCCAGCTCGAAGTGGTGGTGGATCGGCGTGAACCGGAACAGCCGCTTGCCGCCGGTCACCTTGAAGTACGCGACCTGGAGCAGGACCGACGCCGTCTCGATGACGAAGATCAGGCCGATCAGCGGAAGGACGAGGATCTGGCCGGTGATGAGGGCGATGACGGCCAGCGTCGCCCCGAGCGACAGCGAGCCGGAATCGCCCATGAAGATCTGGGCCGGATGGACGTTGAACCACAGGAAGCCGAGGAGCGCCCCGATGATGAGTGCACAGAGGAACGCGAGGTTCGGCTGGGCCGGGACGTTCAGGATCGCCACGAGCAGGAACGCGACATAGGCGAAAACGAGGGTCCCGCCGGCGAGTCCGTCGAGGCCATCGGTGATGTTCACCCCGTTGCTCGCCGCGACGATCGCGAACGCCGCAAACGTGACGTAGATCGCCGGATCGACGAACACCGCTCCGACGAAGGGCACGGCGATCTGGTCGATCTGGTACACGCGCTGGATGAGGAACGCGGCCGCGATCGCGAAGACAACCTGCCAGATGAGCTTCTGGCGAACGCGGATTCCCTCGCCCGTCTTGGCGTTGAGATAGTCGTCGAATGCACCAAGGAGCCCGACCCCGGCGAGGGCGGCCAGGGGCGCGTTGATCCCCGCCTCGGGGACGCCCCGCAGGAGCAGGAACAGCGCAACCACGACCACGATGAGAAGGGCCCCGCCCATCGTCGGCGTCCCGTGCTTGATGTGGTGACTGTCGGGGCCCTCTACCGCGATCTGCTTCGTGAAGCCCGTCGACCGCAGCAGCCGGATGTACGGCGGCATGAGGATCACGACGATCGCGAACGCCAGCAGGAGGCCCTGGATGAGCTCGACGGTCATCGAACATCGCCGGGAACGCGACCCACCGTTGCAGCCTCCACCAGGGCATCGACGAGGCGATCGAGCTCGATGCCACGCGACGCCTTGACGAGGACGACGTCGCCGCTCCGAAGGTGACGTTCAAGGGCCGCGAGGGCGGCGTCCCGATCCGCGGTCTCGACGATTCGGTCTGGGCTCATGCCGGCATCGCGGGCGCCGCGGGCAATCCCTGCCGCTCCCGGGCCGACGACGACGAGCAGCTCGGCGACGGTCGCGGCGGCGGCCCCGACGCGCTCGTGCCCCGCTCCTGATCCCTCGCCGAGTTCGAGCATCTCGCCGAGCACGGCGACGCGCCGCCCAGGCATTCCCGCCAGCAGGTCGAGGGCGGCGATCACCGACGCCGGCGACGCGTTGTACGAGTCGTCGACGATCGTCAACCCACCGGCCTGAACGAGCGCGCCCCGGTGCGGCGCGGACCAGCCCGCCGCGAGCGCCCCGACGACCCGCTCGGGGGCGATTCCCGAGGCGAGCCCGACCGCGGCCGCGGCCAGCGCGTTATGGACCGCGAGGCGACCGAGCGTCGGGATCGCGACGAGGCGGCGCGATCCGTCGGCGACGAGGGTGAAGCGCATCCCGTCGATGCCAGCGGACTCGACATCCTCGGCCCGCACGATGGCGTCCGTTGCGAAGCCGTAGGTGACGACCCGGGCCGATGTGCGGTCGGCCATCCGGCGGACGCGCTCGTCGTCGGCGTTCAGGACTGCAACCCCGTCCGGCGGGAGCGCCTCGACGAGCTCGCCTTTCGCCCGCTCGACGGCTTCGATCGTGCCGATTCGCGAGAGATGGACGGGCTGGACCGCCGTGACGACGCCGATCTCGGGCCGGCCGATCCGGGCGAGCTCGGCGATCTCGCCACCGACGTACATCCCCATCTCGAGGACGGCTGCCTGGTGGTCGGGTCGGAGTCGCATGACGGTCAACGGCAACCCGATCTCGTTGTTCTGGTTGCCCTCGTTCTTGAGCGTCACGAGGTCACCGGCCAGGACAGTCGCGATTGCTTCCTTCGTCGAGGTCTTGGCGATGCTCCCGGTCACGCCAACGACGAGCGGGTCAAACCGGGTCCGCCACGTCGCGGCGATCGACTGGAGACCCCGGAGCGTGTCGGGGACCTGGATGACCGTGATGCCCGTCGATGCGAGGTCGAGCCCGTCCGGCGGCCGAGAGACGAGGACCGCCGCGGCGCCGCGAGCGACGGCATCGGCGACGAAGAGGTGGCCGTCCGTCCGCTCGCCCGGCAGTGCCACGAACAGGTTGCCGGCAACGACCTCGCGGGAGTCGACGGCGGCCCCGAGGACGCTTCTGTCGGAACGGGCGAGGAGTTGGCCGCCCGTCGCGACGACCAGGTCGTCGGCGGTCAGTCCGGGATCGGCGGCGCCACCCCTGGACGGTGGCAGCGACGCGGGATCGGTCACGGACTCCAGTGTCGCATAGCTGGTCGTCACCGGTCGGCGACCACCGGCCCGATCGGCGTCCGCCGGTCCGGCAACAGGTCCGGTCGGGTGATGGCGTCGGTCGCGATCCGCTTGAACAGCTCGAACGACATGACCGGCATCTCGAGCTGACCGATCCGGGCAATGGTCGGTGTGCCCTCGTTGATCTTCACCGAGATGACCAGGTCCGCGACGCCGGCGTCCCGGCCGATGTAGCCCACGAAGCTGTAGTTGAAGAGGTTGTGCTTCCAATCGCCGCGTCCCTCGCGGGCGGTCGGGTCCCAGATCTGTGCCGTCCCGGTCTTCCCGCCAACCTCATAGCCCTTGATGAGCGTTCGATCGCGGTAGAAGGGCACCTCGGTGACAACGTGGTTCATCAACGCCGTCAGCGTGGTCGAGAGAGCCGGGTCGATCACCTGGCCCCTGGCCTGGGTCTCGACGTCAGTCGCTCCGATCGCCTTCACGACATGTGGCTGGACGAGCGTCCCGCCGTTGACCATCGCGGCGAAGGCCGTCGCCAGCTGGATCGGCGTCACCGCGACGCCCTGCCCGAACGCCCCGTTGGCGAGATCGATCTGGCGCCAGCTGGAGATCGTCGGATCGTTGACGAGGCCGCGCACCTCGCCGGCGACGTCGATCCCGGTAGGCCGGCCGAACCCGAGCCGCGACCAGGTGTCGTGGAGGATCGACGACGACTCGGCCGTGGACTTTCCGAGCCCAAGGGCCACCTTTGCTGCAACGACGTTGCGCGAGTACGCGACCGCATCTTCGAACGTCATCCAACCCATGCCCCTGCGGTCGGCGTCGTCGACGTGGGTCCGTCCGCGATCGAGCTTGAGCGTCCCGACGTCCCTGATCCTGGTCTTGGTCGTCACCGTCTTCGTCTCGAACCCGGCGATGGCCGTCAGCATCTTGAAGACGGAGCCCGGCTCGTACACCGAGCTGACGACCGGGTCGATGAAGCGAGACGGGTCCGTCGCCGCGATCGCCTGGTACTGATTGCCGTCGTACGAGGGATAACTCGCCTGGGCGAGGATCTCCCCGCTGTACGGGTCCATGACGACGGCCGTGATGTTCTTCGCCTTGTCCGACGCCCAGGCGTTGAGGAGCTCCTGCTCGAGCGCCAGCTGCAAGCCCGCATCGATCGTCAGCCGGAGGTCCTCCCCAGGGGTCCCTGGGTCCTCCACGACGATCGTGTCGGGGATCGCCCGCGCCGCCACGTCCCGCTGGGCATGGACGATCCGCGGCCGGCCGCCGAGCAGGTCCTGGTAGTACTGCTCGACGCCGTACTGGCCGATCCCATCGCGGTTGACGAAGCCGAGGAGGTGCGCTGCGAGCGTCGAATCGGGGCCGCCGCCCTCGTGGGGATAGACCCGGATGGGCTCCGATTCGAGCAGTACGGCCTCGACCTTCTTCGATGCCGCGGCCGCACGGATCCGGTCGGCCGTCGTCCTGTCGAGACCGCGAGCGAGGACGACGTACTTCTTGTCGGTTGACATCCGGGCCTTCAGCACCTTCGCGTCGTCTCCCTCGAGGCCGAGCAGGCTGATCAGCTCGGCAGCCACCTCGCGGCGACGGACGGAGCTCAACGCGGACGGAATGGCGGCAAGACGCTCCCGGTCGACGGTGGTGGCGAGGACGACGACCCCGCTCCGGTCGTAGATGTCCCCGCGCCGGTTCGGCGACTCCTGGCGCATCGTGGTCTGGGCGAATGCCGCCTGGGCGAGCCGGTCGCGCTGCGACACCTGCCAGTACGCGAGGCGGGTCAGCAGCGACGCCGCGATGACGACGAACGTGACGAGCAGGAACAGGAGGCGGCGGCGCGAATCGGTGCGTCCGAGCATCGTCGATGCGTATTCGGTCTGCAGCCGCTCAGCGACCGCTCAGGACGACCGATTCGTCGAGCTGGCCGAGGCCCGCGTCGATCGATTGCTTCCTGATCGCGGGCTCGCGACCGAGTCGGTTGAGGTCGGAGAGCAGGTCCTGCTTGCGGTTGAGCAGCGCGTCGCGCTCGGTGAGCAGCCGGTTGATGTCGTAGCCGGTCGCAGACACGCGGACCGACTGGGCGAGCGAGAAGAAGGCAAGGACGAAGGCGATGACGATGCCGCCGAGCAGGACGGACAGGCGGTTCGACCGGCGATGCGCACGGACGGCGCCGCGGACGCGGCGCCTGGACGGTGCGGCCGGAGCCTCGCGGCGGCGGACGCGGCCGGGCAGGAGCGATTGTGGCCGAGCCCCTTCGTAAACGGCCATCCCTACTCGCCCAACGCGTAGCGGAGCCGCGGAGTCCGCGGATCCATGAAGGCGAACGGATCGCTTGAAGACGTCGACACGGTGTCGTCGGTCGCGAGCTCGGGCGGCTCCGGGAAGTGACGGCGAGCTTCCCGCTCGTGCAGCTCGTGCTGGCGTCGTCCATACGATCGGCGGCGGCTGGCCTGGTGTCGCTTGCTCATGTGACTCTCCTTCCCGGGATGTGGCAATCAGGCGGCGATGCGCTCGGCTGCCCGCAGGCGCGCGCTTCGAGCGCGGGGATTGGCGGCGATCTCGGCGTCCGTCGGAGTCAGCGACGGTTTCGTGACCAGTCGGAGTCGCGGCGTCCGGCCGCACACGCAGACCGGAACCGACGGCGGGCAGATGCAGCCCTTTCGCTCCGCGTCGAGGAACCGCTTGACGATCCGATCCTCGAGCGAGTGGTAGCTGAGGACGACGAGCCGTCCTCCCGGGCGCAGCAGGTCGAGGGCGGCGGCGAGCGCCTCCTCGAGGGCATCGAGCTCCTCGTTGACCGCGATCCGCAGCGCCTGGAAGACGCGAGTCGCCGGATGGATCCGGCGACGTCCGGGCGGCCCGTGCGGAGCGACGCGTTCGACGAGCGCGGCGAGCTCCTCGGCTGTTCGGACCGGAGCCACCCGACGCGCTTCGACGATCGCCCGCGCGATCCGCGGCGCGTACGGCTCCTCGCCGAATCGGCGGAAGAGCGCGGTCAGCTCGCTCGCGTCGAGCGTCTCCAGCAGCTCTGCGGCCGGCACGCCGCGCCCTGTGTCGAACCGCATGTCGAGGGGTCCGCCGGCCCGGAACCCGAAGCCGCGATCCGTGTCCGCGAGCTGGTAGCTCGACAGCCCCAGGTCGAAGAGAAGGCCGTCGACGGCCTCGAAGCCGGTCGCCGGCGCGACCGTGCTCAGTTCACGAAAGTTCGCCTGCCGTAGAACCAGCCGGTCGCCGAAGCGGGCGAGTCGTTCGGCGGTCCTGGCGATGGCCGCCCCGTCGGCATCGAGACCGAGGAGGCGGCCATCAGGGGTGGTCGCCTCCAGGATCCGCTCGGTGTGCCCACCGCCGCCGACCGTGGCGTCGATCTGAAGGCTGCCGGACGCGGGCGAGAGCATCGACATGACCTCCTCCGCCAGCACCGGCAGGTGTTCTGCCTTCATCTCTCCTCCACCATTGACGAACGGATACCGAGCGGACCCTGGAAGCGCATGTGGTACGCCTAGATCCCGAGGCCCTGGAGGGCCGCGGCGAGCGTGTCGGGGTCCTCGAGGCCGCGCCGGTAGTCGTCCCAGCGGGCCGGGGCCCAGATCTCGGCGTGATCGCGAGAGCCGACGATGACGGCGTCACCTTCGAGGCCGGCCATCTCGCGCAGGTAAGTCGGAATGAGCACCCTCCCCTGCCCGTCGAGGGTCGCCTCGACGGCGCCGGCGAAGATGAACCGTGAGAACAGTCGCGATGGAGCATCGGTGATCGGAAGCGTCGCGACCTTGTCGGAAAGAGCCTCCCAGCCGGCCTTCGTGTGGATCGCCAGGCACAAGTCCAGCCAGCGTGAAACGACCGCCCCGCTGTCGAGCTGGGCGCGGAACTTCGAAGGGACGGCGATCCGTCCCTTGTCGTCCACCGAGTGCCGGTACTCGCCGGTGAACACGTGGCAGGTTTCCCCAGTGCGGATAGGTATGGAAGCGGGCCGTGGTTCGGGTTACCCCACTTTGGGCCACTTCTCACCACATCACTGCATTCTGAGCGTGCAGCGGGGCGTCGTCAATGGGCAACTTTGCGTATGGGCAGGCGGGCGACCGCTCAGTCGGAGAGGGCCGCCTCGGCGAGCGATGCCATGTCGGGAAGGACGAGGTCGGGCGTCGCCTCGGCCGCCGGCGTGGCGCCGAAACCCGGCCTGTCCCGGCGACGGTCGATCCAGACGGTCGTCATGCCGAGCGCCTTGGCCGGGACGTGGTCGTGGAACAGGCTCTGGGCGACATGGAGGATGCGCTCGCGCGGAACGTCGATTCGCTCGAATGCCAGCTCGAAGTTGCGAGGATCCGGCTTGTAGCTGCCCGCCTGCTCGGCGGTGACGATCCAGTCGAAGGTGACCCCGAGACGTCGATTGGAGGCGGCGAACAGGTCGTCGTCGCAGTTCGTGATCACTCCGAGGCGGAAGCGGCCCGCGAGCCTGGCAAGGGCTGCCGCCGAGTCCGGGAACGCCGGCCAGTCCCCAACCGACGCGGCGAAGGCCCTGACTTCCTCGTCCGCCGGCTCCACGCCGTAGTCGCGGCCGATCCGCCGGCCCGCCTCCGCGAGGATCTCGCGGTAGCGTCGATACGGGCCTGCCTCGAGCGCCGCCTCATGGCCGGCATACCGCTCGAGCAGCTCCTCCACGTCAGGCGCGATCCCGAACGGCGACAGCAGGCTCGCCAGACCGTCCGAGATCCCCGCCTCCCAGTCGATCAAGGTCCCGTAGCAGTCGAACGTCAGCGCATCGAAGCTCCGGAACTCGATCACGGCCGCGTCAGCGCGTCGGGGGCGGCATGCGGATCTCGTCCCCCGCCCGGATCGTTGTCGGATCGCCGATCTGTGGGTTCATGTCGAGGACGGTCTCGTACGGCACGCCGAAGTAATTGACGATGCTCCGGAGGTTGTCGCCAGAGCGAACCGTATAGATCCAGCAGTTCGCCGACGCCGGACACGGCTCCAGGAGCGCGTAGCGATCGCTCGTCGGTGCTGCGGTCGGCGTCGGCGCAGCGGTCGGCGTGGGGGTCGGCGTCGAGGTGGGACTCGGGGTCGGCGCCTGCGTCGGCGAAGGCGACGCGGTCGGAGTGACCGTCGGGGCCGGCGTTGCCGACGCGACCGCCACCGCCCCGGTCGCGGGAGCCGAACTGACGATGGCGACGAGACTCGGCGGGACGGATGCGACCGGCATGGTCAGACCGCCCCGGACGAGCAGGAAGCCGACCGACGCCGCGGCGGCCATGACGAGCACGATCGAAGCGCCGATCACCGCCGTCGATGGACCGCGCGTGACCTGCGCCCGGGCAACCGACTGTGCCTGGACGAGCGCTCCGTGATGGTAGAGGGGGCAATCGTTGTGGCCGGCCGTCAGGCAAACGAGCCGCTGCTGCCGCTCGGACTTGGGCGCGGGCGCGCCGACGGCTACGCAGCGATTGGCCGGGTCCGGCGCCTCGATCGGCGGTCCAAGGAGCCCGTCAGTTTCTGCCTGGAGGAACGGGCAGACATCAAGGAGGTGAGAGCGCGAGGCGGGGTCCGAGGGATCGATTGCCGTCCACGGGGCATCCGACGCGATCGGCATGTCGTCAGCTGGGTCGGACTCTCGCTCGACAGCCGGATCGGCCCGGCCGTTCGCCTCCTGCACGAACCCTCCGCAATTTCCCCCTCTTCGGTCGGCGCGGAGTCTAGTACGTTTGGGACATTGTCGTCGCAATAGTAGGGGTGTTAGGCTCCGCCGCCCCACCCGGGCGCGTGCCCGCGATCGATCGAGGCCCTGTTCAACTCGATGGCCCTGCCACTACCCGTAGTCCCGTCCGACCCCGAGGCGTATCGCCTCGCCCCGCAGCGGATCAAACGGTGCACGTTCCGGCGCCTGATCCAGGTCGAGGTCGGGGCCGACCGCCTCTACGACGTCGAGTGCCTCCTCCCGGACCGTCGAGTGCCGATCCCCTTGGGCGACCTCGACTCCGCTTCCCCGATCTGCAACGCCTGCACGGCCCCCCACACCTTCCGCCCCGACGAGGATTAGGCGCTCCTAGTCCGTAACACCGCGCCGTACTCCCGCGCCCGGCACGCAGTCGGCAGCGCGGCACGTGCCACCCGTCGACAGGGTGTCCACTTCAGATGTCCGTCATGCGCATCTTGATGTCCGTCATGCGCATCGGCGGCGTGCGGGCGCTTGGCGCGGCACTCAGGGGCGTAGGCGCTTGCGGAGTCGCCCCGATCAGCTCGCACGGCCGCCGACCGTGCCGTATCGTGCCGGACCGTGCCGTCCCAGCACGATGCGCATGATCGTCATCTTGATGCGCATGATCGTCATCAAGATTGCGGGGGGTGTTCGCGGCCTGGCCTGGTAGACCCACAACGCGGATCCCCGGGCGAGGGTCCAGCGAACGTAATGTCAGTGAGGCGGTCTGTAAGCCGAGTTCTGTGCCGCGGACAACCGTGGCGTTCCGCGGCGATGGCCATCCATCTTTGGCCGGCAGTTGCCCGCCGGCTCTTGCGGCCGACCCGAGGGCTGGGCAGCGCACCTCTCCCCCGGCGAACCGGGTTACGCCCTCCTATTTGGCCTTGCTCCAGGTAGAGTTTGCCGCGTTTCACTCCGGCCCCGAAGGGCCGGCATCGTCACTGTGGCACTGGTCCTCGCCTCGCGGCGGACGGGAGTTACCCGCTACCCTGCGCTGAGGAGCTCGGACTTTCCTCACGCACCGCAGGTTGCCCCGAGATGCGCGCAGCCATCCGACCGCCTCACTGACCCCCAAATTCTACCGCGGGTGGCAGCGCCGCCCGCCGCGGCCGACCTACGCCGGGACTGCGTCGACGGCCAGGATGATCTCGCCGCCGGGCCCTGTCAGGACGAGACGCCCAGCCGGATCGATCGAAGCAAGGGTCGCCTGCGTCAGCGCCGTCGTGAACAGCCCCTCGATCTCGTTCCGACCCCCTTCGGTGCACAGCATCAGGGTGGACGCCAGGTCCCGGAACGCGATCGCCCCGGTCGGCGGCTCGTACGTGTACTCGCCGCTGTACGAATTGCAGCCCGAAGAGCCGGCGACCCGAATGGGCGCGAAGACGGCGGTCGGCTCGCTGCCCGCGACCGGCAGCCGGCCGTTGACCGAAACGACCCGCCAGGCGGTGCCGACGAGCGTCGTCGGGTGCGCCTCCCGGGTCAGGTCGAACAGCGAACACGCGACCAGCGACGTTGACGCGACCAGGATGAACACCAGGAGCCGAGCGATCGATTGCATGGCCGCCGGACGGTGGAAGCTCCGATCAGGTTCCCGGCCGTCGCACCACCGAGGCCGGCCCGCCGGCCTGGGCCCGATCGATCGCCTCGTTGGCGAGCGCGTCGGCGGCCGAGTTCTGGGCACGCGGGACGTGGACCGCCGACCAGCGATCGAACGTCCGGAGGGTCGACCGGGCGGCCTCCCAGAGCGGGATCAGCTTCGCGTCCTTGACCCGCCAGCGGCCCGCGAGCTGCTCCACGATCAGCTTCGAGTCGAGGAACATCGCGACCTCACGGGCACCGAGCTCGCGGGCGAGATCGAGCGCCCGGACGACGCCCGTGTACTCGGCGACGTTGTTCGTCTGGACGCCGAGGTAGTCCGAGATGGAGGCGTCGGCCGGTGCCCGCGGGTCACGCGCATCCTCACGCGAGGCGTCGATCAGGACGGCTCCCGCGGACGCCGGGCCGGGATTCCCGCGTGCCGCCCCGTCGGTCCGGATGATGAGCCGAAGCGCATCGTCCCGGGCGGTCGCGGACGGGCCAGGCCAGAGGGTCGACTCGGAGTCGATGTCGGACATCGTCAGTCCGGGTCTCCATCGGAGCCGGGATCCGGAGCGGGCGGGCGGGGCGTTGAGGCGGGCGCCTCGGACCCGGAGCTGGACGGACGGGGCGAGGAGGCCAGCGGCGACGCTGCGACCGGGGATGGCCGACCGGTCTCCGCCTCGCCGCGATCGCCCCTGATCCTGCGCCAGACCATCTTGATCGGGTCGTAGTACTTGTCGGCGACCCGCTCCTTCAGCGGGATGATCGCGTTGTCGGTGATCTTGATGTGCTCCGGGCAGACCTCGGTGCAGCACTTCGTGATATTGCAGAGCCCGATCCCGCCCTCGTCCTTCAGGTGGCGGGTCCGGTCCGCGGTGTCGATCGGGTGCATCTCGAGGCCGGCGCTCCGGACGAGGAAGCGCGGGCCCATGAATGGCTGCTCGGTCTCGTGGTTGCGCAGGACGTGGCAGACGTCCTGGCAGAGGAAGCACTCGATGCACTTGCGGAACTCCTGGACCCGCTCGATGTCCTCCTGCTGCCACCGCCAGCCTTCCTGCGGCGAGTCGGCAGGCGGCTGGAACGGCGGGATGTGCTTGTTGACCTCGTAGTTCCAGGAGACGTCGGTGACGAGGTCGCGGACGAGCGGGAAGGCCCGCATCGGCTCGACGGTGATCGTCTCGCCTTCCTCGAAGTCCGACAGCCGGGTCTTGCATGTCAGGCTGGGACGACCATTCACCTCTGCGCTGCACGATCCGCACTTGGCCGCCTTGCAGTTCCAGCGGACCGCGAGGTCCGGCGCCTCGTGGGCCTGGATCCAGTGGAGAGCGTCGAGGACGACCATCCCCTCCTCGGCGGGCACGTCGAAGTCGGCGAAGATCCCCTTGGTGGCCGGGGTCCCGCGGAAGACGCTGAGGTGAACGTCGGGCATCAGCAGCTCACTCCTTCGTGATGAGCTGGCGGAGCTCATCCGGCAGTTTCGGCAATGGCTGGGTCTGGACCTTCATCGTGTCGCCGGCGAGGTGGACGATGCTGTTCAGCCTGGCCCACTTCTCGTCGGGTTCAGGGAAGTCGAGCCGGCTATGGGCGCCGCGGCTCTCGCGACGCTGTTTGGCACTGCGGGCGATCGCCTCGGAAACGATCAGCATGTTGCGGACCTCGTACACCAGCCCCCAGCCGGGGTTGTATGCCCGACCGCCAGTGATTCGGGTCGACGGCCAGCGTGCCCGAAGCTCGCCGAGCCGGACGATGGCCTCATCGAGGTCCGCCTCGGTCCTGAAGATGCCGACACCCGCCTGCATGATCGACTGGAGCTCTTCGTGGAGCCGGTAGGGATCCTCGCCGGGGCCCTGCTCGAGGGGAGCCGCCAGTTCCGCGGCCGCCGCCGCGACGGCCGACGGATCGACGTAGGCGACATCGGTCTGGGTCGCGGCGTCGGCCGCGGCGCCCGCCCCGGTCCGCTGGCCGAAGACGAGGAGGTCGGACAGCGAGTTGCCGCCGAGCCGGTTCGCGCCGTGCATCCCGCCGGCCACCTCCCCGGCCGCGTACAGCCCGGGCCGGGTCGTGGCCCCGGTCTCGGCGTCGACCCGGATCCCGCCCATGATGTAGTGGACCGTCGGGCCGACCTCCATGGGGCCCGCGGTGATGTCGACGTCCGCAAGCTCCTTGAACTGCTCGTACATCGAGGGAAGCTTGCGCCGAACGTGATCCGGCGGCAGGTAGCTGATATCGAGGAAGACGCCACCATGTGGCGAGCCCCTGCCCTCCCGGACCTCGGTGTAGATCGCCCGCGCGACGTTGTCGCGGGTCGAGAGCTCCGGCGGCCGGCGGGCGTCGGTCGCCTTGCCGGCGCTCTGTGCCTCGACCCAGCTCGCCGCCTCCTCATCCGTTCCGGCGTACTCGTCCCGGCGATCCTCCGGGAGGTACTTCCACATGAATCGTTCGCCGTCCTTGTTGCGGAGGATCCCGCCCTCGCCGCGGACCGCCTCGGTGACGAGCAGGCCGCGGACACCCGGCGGCCACACCATGCCGGTCGGGTGGAACTGGACGAATTCCATGTCGATGAGCTCAGCGCCGGCGAGATACGCGAGCGCCTGGCCGTCGCCGGAGTACTCCCACGAGTTCGACGTGATCGGGTACGCCCGGCCGATTCCACCCGTGGCGAGGACGATCGCCTTGGCGGGAAACACGATCGGCTGCCCGGTCGTCCGCCAATAGCCGAATGCGCCCTTCACCCGGTCCGGTCGCGACAGGAGGTGGGTGATCGTGCACTCCATGTAGACCGTGATCCCGTCGGCGACAGCCCGGTCCTGGAGGGTCCGGATCATCTCGAGGCCGGTCCGGTCGCCGACATGTGCAAGGCGCGAATAGGAATGGCCGCCGAATGGGCGCTGGAGGATTCGCCCGTCGCGAGTCCGATCGAAGACAGCGCCCCATGCCTCGAGCTCGCGAACGCGGTCCGGCGCCTCCTGGGCGTGGAGCTGGGCCATCCGCGGGTTGTTCAGCAGCTTGCCACCGACCATCGTGTCCCGGAAGTGGACCTGCCAGCTGTCCCGGTCGTCGACGTGCCCGAGAGCGGCTGCTACGCCACCTTCGGCCATCACCGTGTGGGCCTTGCCGAGCAGCGACTTGCAGACCAGGCCGACCGACGCACCCTTGCGAGCCGCTTCGATCGCCGCCCGAAGTCCCGCACCGCCGGCCCCGACCACGAGAACGTCGTGCGGGTATCGCTCCGGGCCGTCAGTCACAGGTGGATGGCCGGGTCGGTGATGACCCCGAGCGCGAGCAGCCGGACGTAGACATCGGCGAAGGTAACGACGAGGAGGCTCGACCACGCGTAGAACATGTGGTGCCGGTTCAGCTGCGTGAGCCCGCGCCAGCCCGAGTAGCGGAGCCTGGTTCGCCGGCTGCATGAGAAGCAGTCGACCTTGCCACCGACGAGATGGCGGAGCGAGTGGCACGAGAGCGAATACCCGCTGAGCAGCGCCGCGTTCAGGAACAAGATCCCGACACCGAGGCCAAGCCGGAACCCGCCGCTCGGGGGGAACATCGAGACGACCCCGTCGACCCACAGAAAGAACAGCGGGAAGAACGCGAGGTACAGGAAGTAGCGGTGGAGGTTCTGGAGGATGAACGGGAATGCCGCCTCCAGCCTGTACCGCTTGTGAACCGTCGGCTCACCGACGGCACAACCCGGTGGGTCGGCGAAGTAGAAGCGGTAGTACGCCTTCCGGTAGTAGTAGCAGGTCGCCCGGAAGCCAAGCGGGATCCACAGGATGAGAATCGCCGGGCTGAACCAGGTCGGCAGCCATGCCGGCGCGATGAGCGGCGAGAAGAGCGGCGACAGGTAGCCGTCGTGCTCGTACGGCGTGTTGAACAGCGGCGTCAGCAGGACGCCGCTGACGAACAGGTACGTCGCGCAGATCGTGAAGACGACCGCCTGGACGCCCGGCGCGAGCCACCACGCGTCGCGTCGCGCGGTTCGTCCCAGGCCCATCTGGGCCGTGCCGGCGGGCTTCGCCGGCGTGCGGATCGCGGTCATGCGCGAACGAGCGGGAGGTCGGCCAGGCGGGCGATGATCGCGTCGGCGAACGCGCTCGTCCCGGCGGTCCCGCCGAGGTCGTACGTGACGGTCTCGCCTGCCGCGATCACGTCACGGAGGGCGCGCTCGACGCCATCGGCGACGTCCGGATGGCCCAGGTGGCGGAGCATCAGCGCGCCCGACAGGATGAGGGCCGTCGGGTTCGCCTTGTCCATGCCGGCGTACTTCGGGGCAGAGCCATGGACGGGCTCGAAGACGGCCGCGTCGGTTCCGATGTTCGCGCCCGGCGCGACACCGAGCCCGCCGACGAGGCCGGCGGCGAGGTCGCTGACGATGTCGCCGTACAGGTTCGGCAGCACGAGGACGTCGTAGAGGTCCGGCTTCTGGACGAGCTGCATGCACATGTTGTCGACGATCCGGTCCTCGAACGCGATCCGGCCGTCGTACTCGGCGGCGACGGTCCGACAGCTCTCGAGGAAGAGGCCGTCGGACAGCTTCATGATGTTCGCCTTGTGAACCGCCGTGACCTTGCGGCGGCCGTTCGCTACGGCGTAGTCGAAGGCGAATCTGGCGATCCGCTCGGACGCCGCCCGGGTAATGATCTTGATGCTCTCGGCCGCGTCGGGGCCGACCATGTGCTCGATGCCGGCGTAGAGGTCCTCTGTGTTCTCGCGGACGATGACGAGATCGACGTTCTCGTAGCGGGTCTGGAGGCCCTGGATCGAGCGGGCCGGCCGGAGGTTGGCGTACAACCCCAGCGCCTGGCGGAGCGTAACGTTGACGCTCCGGAACCCCTCCCCGACGGGAGTTGTGATCGGGCCCTTCAGGGCGACCTTGTTCCGGCGGATCGACGCCAGGACGTGCTCCGGCAACGGCGTGCCGTATTGCGCGATGACGGCCTCGCCGGCGTCCACCGTCTCCCACTCGAACTCGACCCCCGTCGCGTCGAGGACGCGCCGAGTCGCTTCCGCCAGCTCCGGTCCGATGCCGTCGCCGGGGATCAGGGTCACACGGTGGGCCATGGCCCGATTGTAGCCGCGTTGGCACGGTCGAGGCGCCAAGGGCGCATGACCGCCGTCCCGTTTCCGGCTTGACAATCGATGATTACATACGTACGGTACGTATTGAGATACGTACAGTCTGTACGTCCAGCGGGGACCGTCCTCATGCGGCTCACACTCAGTCGGATCCGGCCCCGCCGCTGGGCTGCCACGATTGCGGCAACCGCACTCTCAGGCTACGCACTCGACGGCGTCGCCACCGTGTTCGGGGTGGCCCTGGCCGCCAGTCAGATTCTGAACGGGCTCGACCAGACCTCCCTGCTGGGGTTCCTGCTCGTGACCTATGTCTTCTGGTTCCTCGGCCTGCGGGCGAGCCTGGCGGCGAACTGGAGCCTGCTCGAAGCGACCGGCACGAGCACGAATGCCGTCTCGAAGTTCGCCTATGACCTGACAGGGCACGTCCGCCGTGCCGGGGCCCGACGCTTCGCGTCGGCAGGCGGCTACCTGACCACGGAGATCCTGAAGGAGATCCCCTACTACGCCGGGGCATTCGGTGTGGCGATCGTCAGTGACACCGTCGATTCGAAGCACGTGCTGATCTTCCTTGCGGGCACGAACCTGGGTGCCGCGGCGTACGAGTTCGGCCTCGCCCGCCTGACTCGGTCCTTCCTCGGTCATCGACGCCCGATCGCCGAGAACCGCGCGACCGTGACAACCTGATCGACGGGTGACGCTAAGGCGGCGGCCGGCTCCTCGGAGAGGTGCCGGCCGCCGGTGCGATTGACGAGGGTCAGGGCGCCAGGCGCTGCCAGCTGACTTCGCCGGAGACGCCTGTCAGGAGGCGGTCGCCATCACCACCCGTGATTGGATTGAGGAGCCAGGTCGCCAAGGGATCGTACCCGTAGCGCGCGACGATCCTGGTTCCGTCGGGCGAAAACACCCCGACGGCCCCGTCGGTGAAGTCCGCGAAGCCCGGCCCGATCTCGACGACCTGGCCTCCGCTCGCCGGGCCCACCGCCAGATGGTTCTCGACGCCGTTCCATCGACTGAAGAGGAGCTTCGTGCCGTCCGGCGACCACGTCGGCCACCCATCGCCTTCGTTCGTGCCGCTGAACACCGGCGTCGATACCTTCCCGCTGGCGATGTCGATGACTTGAATGACCGGGCGGCCGTCGACCCATTTCGTCCAGGCCAATCTGGTTCCGTCAGGCGAGAGCACAGGCTGAAGCCAGTCGGTGTCCGTCGTGCTGGGCGGCAGGAGCGGACGGGGCCCGCTGCCATCGATCGAGATCGCATACAGGCCATAGGTCGGGCCCTTCCGGCCAGAGAAGACGAGCTCGGTCGCCGACCGCCACTGGACCCGGTCCGGCGTCAGGCCGTCGAGCGGGAGGTTCAGCGGAGCGCTTCCATCCAGGCCGAAGATCGAGAGGGTGTCGGCTGCCGGGGCAGTATCGACCACGGCAACTCGAGCGCTGTCCGGGGCCCACGCGTTCCAGGCCGGGAAGAGCGGCCCGGTCAGCGGCCGGATGTCGGAGCCATCTGCATCGGCCACCATGAGCAGCCACCGGTTGGCGTCCTCCGTCTCACGAGCGAACAGGAACCTTGTCCCATCGGGCGAGAAGTCGGGCGTCTCGTCCTTCGTCGTGCCCGGCGATGATCGAGCTCGTTGTTCCGGTGACCGGGTCGTAGGCGAGGATGTCGCCACTCTCCGTCCCGTAGACAATCGAGCCGTTGGCGGCCGGCCCGAACGGGGCCGGGAGCCGTGACCGGGATCCGACGAGGAGGACCGCCGCGCCGAGCGCCGCGATGAGTCCGACGATGACCAGCAGCCAGGCGAGCCTGGGCACCGGTACAAGGCGAAGCGTTGTTTGCACGGGGAGCCACCTTTCGAGGCTCGACCATGCCGGCCGCTGTCGGGTTCGGGTCGTCCGGGCGAGGACTTCGTCGAGGTAGCCGGGCGCACCGCGGCCGGCATCCTCCTCGAGCCAATCCGAGACGGTCCGTTCGAAGCCATCGTTGAGCGTCATGCGAGACGGCCCTCCCGGATCTCCGACCGAGGTCGGGCATCGGCGTCGAGTGCCGCTCGCATGGACTGGAGCGCCCGGTGCAGGCGCGATTTCGCCGTTCCGAGCGGGATCCCGAGCGCGATGGCGACCTCCAGCAGTGGCAGGTCAAGGTAGTGGTGAAGGACGATGAGGGCCCGCGCCTCCGGCTCGAGGCGGCTGAAGCCGCGCTCGAGCTGGTCGCGGTCGGCCATCGCGGTTGTCGGGTCCTCGATGGCCGGAGAATCGATCGGGGTCAGCTCTACGTCGAAGCGATGGCGCCGGAGCCGGCGCGCCTCATCGATACAGGCGCGGACCAGCAGTCGGTGGAGCCAGGCGTCGAAGCGATCGGGACTGCGCAACGTGGGCAGGTCACGCCAGGCCCGGACGAGCGTCTCCTGGACGGCGTCCTTCGCCTGGTCGGGGTCACGCAGGATGAGCCGGGCGGCAGCGTCCAGCCGGAAGAGCGCGGCGCCTGCCAGTGCGGCGAAGGCGTCATGATCGCCCCGTCGCGCTCGCTCCACGAGATCCAGCTGCATTGCGCCCCTCGGCGGCGGCGCGACCGACGTGGTCGCGCTCGATGAGTATGGCGAGGCGGCCTACCCGGTTCGTTCCGAATTCGCCGTCGACGTGGGCGCGGCTCGGCTACCATCTCCCTCCCCGGCCCTCGGCCGATGTCCGTGCCAGCGGAGCCCACGATCGCGTGAAGATCCAGGAAGCCGACGCCAAGTCGCTCCTCGTCGCCCAGGGCCTGCCCGTTCCCGAGTGGGCGGTCGCCCACACGCCGGAGGAGGCTCGCGCGGCGGCCGAGCGCTTCCTCGCCGCCGGCTCAGGTCAGGTCGTCGTCAAGGCGCAGGTCCTCGTCGGCGGTCGCGGCAAGGCCGGCGGGGTGAAGCTCGCGGGCTCCGCAGACGAGGCAGAGGCTGTCGCCGGCGCGATCCTCGGGATGGACATCAAGGGGATCACGGTCCGGAAGGTGCTCGTCGCGCCGGCCGCCGACATCGTCAAGGAGTTCTACCTGTCCGCGGTCCTGGATCGGGCGGCGCGGCGCATCCTTCTGATGGGTTCGGCCGAGGGCGGTGTCGAGATCGAACAGGTCGCCGAGGAGCGGCCCGAGGCAATCGTCACGCTCCACGCCCATCCGTCCCTCGGCCTGCTCGACTTTCAGGCCCGGGAGCTGGCCTTCGCGATGGGCCTTGGCGGCCATCTCAAGACGGCAGTCGGGATCGCGAAGGGGCTCGTCAAGACGATGCGGGCGTACGACGCCGATCTCGTCGAGATCAACCCGCTCGCGATCGTCCGGGAGACCGGCCCCGACGGCGCGACGGTCGAGCGGCTCGTCTGCCTCGACGCCAAGATCACCCTCGACGACTCCGCCCTCCCCCGCCACCCGGAGCTCGAGGCGCTCCGTGATCCGGACGAGGAGGACCCGGCCGACCGCGAGGCGCGCGAGGCCGGCCTGACGTTCATCAAGCTCGACGGGACGATCGGCTGCATGGTCAACGGCGCCGGCCTCGCAATGACCACGATGGACCTCGTCAAGCGGGCCGGCGGCGAGCCGGCCAACTTCCTCGACATCGGTGGCGGCGCCCGGGCGGACAAGGTCGCGGCGGCGATGCGGATCATCCTCGCCGACCCGAAGGTGAACGCGATCCTCGTCAACATCTTCGGCGGAATCACCCGCGGCGACGAGGTTGCCCGCGGATTGATCGAGGCCAGGTCCCAGCAGGAGCGAGACGTCCCGATGATCGTCCGGATCGTTGGGACCAACGCGGCGGAGGCCGCGACGCTGCTCGAAGAGGCCAGGTTCGAGACCGCCGCCTCGCTCGATGAGGCCGCGGCCAAGGCAGTAGCGGCGAGCCGCGCGGCCGGGGCGGCCGCTTGAGCATCCTCATCGGTCCGGAGACGCGACTCGTCGTCCAGGGCATCACCGGCCGCGAGGGCGAGTTCCACGCTCGGGCGATGGAGGCGTACGGAACGAAGATCGTCGCCGGCGTTACGCCGGGCAAGGGCGGCCAGCGCGCGCTCGACGGCCGCGTCGGTGTGTACGACACCGTTGCGGAGGCGATCCGCGAGACTGGCGCCAATACGTCCTGCATCTTCGTTCCGGCCGCCGGCGCGCCCGATGCGGTGATGGAGGCGGCGACCGCCGGGATCGCGACGATCTTCTGCATCACCGAGGGCATCCCGGCCCTCGACATGATCCCGACCGTCGAGCTTGTCCGGTCCCTCGGCGCGCGGCTGATCGGGCCGAACTGCCCCGGCGCGACGTCACCGGGGAGTGCCAAGGTCGGGATCATCCCGGGCTCGATCCACCGTGAGGGTCGGGTCGGTGTCGTGTCGCGCTCCGGAACGCTGACCTACGAGGCGGTCCAGGCAATGAGCGACGCCGGGCTCGGCCAGTCGACGTGCGTCGGAATCGGCGGCGACCCGGTCATCGGCACGACGTTCCTCGACGTCCTTCAACTGTTCGCGGGGGACCCCGAGACCGAGGCGATCATTCTCATCGGCGAGATCGGCGGCGCGGCCGAGGAGGAGGCGGCCGCATGGGCAGGCGAGCATCTCCGGGGAACGCCGATGGCGGCCTTCATCGCCGGCCGGACCGCGCCGGAGGGCAAGCGGATGGGCCATGCGGGGGCGATCATCTCCGGCGGTCGGGGCACCGCCGAATCGAAGGTCTCGGCGCTCGAAGCCGCCGGGATCCAGGTCGCCGCCTCGCCCACGGAGCTGCCCGAGCTTCTAAGAGTCGCCGGCTACCGAGGGTGAGCCGATGAACCTCGCCGACCTTCGCTACCTGTTCGACTTCGATCGCTGGTCGACCGGCCGCATCCTCGACGCCCTGGAACGCGACGGTCCGATCGACGAGGCCACGTGGTCGGCCACGAACGCGATCGACGAGCGCGGGCTGGGTGGGATCCTCGTCCACCACCTCGGCGCCCACCAGCGGTGGCGCCACGGCCTCTCGGAGACGGGCGAGGCCCCGCGACCCGAGCGCGAGCCGCTGCCGACGCCGGCGGGGCTCCGCGCCGCCTGGCAGGCGGAGTGGCCGGCCCTCGACGCCTGGCTCGAGACCCTCGATGACGCATGGCTCCTCAGAACCGACGAGGGCGTCGCCTACTGGCAGATGCTGGCCCACGTCGTCAATCACGGCACCCAGCACCGCTCCGAGGCGGCGGCGCTGCTGACCGCCGTCGGTCGTTCGCCGGGCGACCTCGACATGATCGACTTCGCTGAGGAGCGGGCGAAGGCCGGCTGATGGGCGCACAGATGGACCTCATCGCCGGGGATGCGCGGGAGATCCTGCTCGTCCTGACCGTCGACGACCGGGCCGCTCTCGGGGACAGGACGCGGTTCGACGCCCACCTGTCGCTCGGCGGGGGCCTGGACCCGACCTGGCTGGATCTCTTCTCGGAGGCGGTCCGCTCCGTCACCGGGGGCGATGCTCCAGCTGACTTCATCGACGCTCGGCGGGAGCTCGACGGGCCGGGCCAGATGACCGAACGGTCGATCGAGCGGGTCGACCCCACCTGGCTCGGCGCGATTGCCCGCCTCGCCGACCGGGACGTCGACGCGATCGCGGGCCGCTGGATCGACCTCGTCGAGGAGGACCTCGGCGAGTTGCCGCGCGAGGAGAAGCCCTGGATCCGCCAGCTGGCGGGCGAGATCGTCGCCTTCGCGAGGGCTGCCGATCGATCCGCCGACGTCCTCTTTGCCTGGTCGCTCTGAGGTCGCGCCGTCCTCGGCGCAGGGATCCTGGGCCCGGACGCTAGGGCGATGGGACGTCGACGGCGTCCGCGCAGGCTTCGTTGCCGGCGGCATCAGTCGCACAAACGGTAACGGACGATGCGCCGGCGGGCACCGCGACGGTCGCCCGCCAGAGGTATTCGCCGAACCAGGTCATCGGCCCGTCGGCGATCCCCGCGCCGGGTCCCCACCGGACAGCCACGGCACGCCAGTCGGTTGATCGACTGGGACTCTTGCGGTCATGTACCCGGGCGACAATCCTGAGACCCGCCGGCCCGGCCTCGACGGGGCCGAGCGTCACGGATGGCGGCGCCGTATCCGGAGCGATCTCACTCCCAAGGTAGATCCGCTCTGATTCAAACCCTGGGACCTCGCCCTGGCTCTCGACGATATCCAGCCGCCCGTCGCCGTCGAAGTCCGCTACCGCCAGGCCGAGAGTCCCCCTCGTCGGTGCCACGGCGCCGTCGAAGATGCTCGTTCGGAGGCTGTACGTGCCCTGGCCGTCATTGATGAGGAGACGGTCTGGCCCGTCGAGCGACCCCACGAGGAAGTCGGCATCGCCGTCCGAGTCGACATCGAGGAAGACGACGATGTTGTCGTCATAGCCCGGATTGGCCGGAGCGGGCCACCACTCGGCGGTCGCGTCGCGTGAAGGTCCCCCGGTCGTTGCGGAACAGGTGCTCGCCGAACGACTGGCCGTCGTTGATCGTTGCGAGGTCGAGGTCGCTGTCGCCGTCGACGTCCATCGGCTCGAACTCGTAGTTGTTCGTGAACTGCGGCATCCGTCCTGCGCTGACGTCCGTGAACCGGCCCTTGGCCGTCGTTCTCGAACAGGAAGCTGCCCTCGCAGCGCTTGCACGAGATCACCGCATCGAGATCCCAGTCGTCGTCGACGTCCAGGAGCTCAAGCTCCCAGGAAAAGCTGACCAGCGCGTCGGGCATCGCCTCATCGGTGGCATCGACAAATCGGCCGCCGTCGTTTCGCCAGAGCCTGGTCCGGCCGCCTGCATTCGACATCGGGCTGCCGGTGCCCCAATCGGCGAGCATGAGGTCCAGGTCGCCGTCTGCATCGACGTCGCCGGGCTCGAGATCGCCGATGCTGAGCTCCGCGGCCGGCAGCGAGTCCGCGGTCACATCCACGAAACCGTCGCCGGTCCCACGGTAGAGGCGCGTCTGAGTCGCATATGTCCCGCCGACGACGATGTCGGCTGTCCCGTCGGCATCCAGGTCGGCGACCTTGATGACCCGCGACAGGAAGCGGGCTGAGCCGAACGTCGCCTCGGTTGCTTCCGTGAAACGCCCAGCCCCATCGTTGACAAAGACACGAGCAGGCTCGGGCTGACCTGGCACCTCGTACTCGCCACCGTTCGCGAAGAGCAGGTCCGGCCTGCCGTCGCCGTTGATGTCGGCCACCTCGACCTTGTTCGTCCACTCCCCCGTCGTCCCGATGGCGTCGTCCGTGACGTCGCGCCACAGCGCTGCCGGCGAGGGCGACGGCGTGGTCGTCGCGCCGGTGGTCGGCTCGGGAATCGCGCTTGCGACCGCGGACGGCAGGCCGGGCGAGGGCGACGCCGTCGATCCACAGGCAGCGAGCAGCAGCACCAAGCTGATCGCCAGTGCTGCCCGTTGACTCGTTCGCGTCAGCCTCATTGTTCGTAGCCCAGCGCCGACCAGGCCGGGCCGCCCGGGGCCTCGATCAACTCGACCAGGACGCCGTGGCAGCTCCGCGGGTGCAGGAACGCGACGGGCCCCTCGGCGCCCTTGCGCGGGGCCGTGTCGATCAGCTCGATCCCGTCGATCTCGAGCCGCAGGAGCGTCTCGGCGAGATTCGCGACCTCGAAGCAGACGTGATGGACGCCCTCGCCGCTCTTGGCCAGGAACCTCGCGGCGCCCGTCGTGTCGTCGGTCGGCTCGACGAGCTCGATCTTCGATTCGCCGACCGGCAGGAACGCGATCCGGACACGGTCGACGGCCATGTCCTCGACGACCTCGAGCTCGAGGCCGAGGGAGTCCCGCCAGAACCTCAGCGCGGGCTCCATCTCGCTCACGATCACCGCGACGTGGTGAATCCGGCCGAGGCTTCGGATCCGCTCGGGGACGCGGTCGGCGGGCGTGGGCGGAGACATGCCGCGGAGCGTAACGCGTCGCGCTAGCCGCAGTCAGACCGTGATCAGCTCGCGGTGCTCGCCCCATGCGGCGCGGAGCCGGTCGCTGATCTCGCCGACCGTCGCGTAGGCCTGGACCGCCTCGATCAGGGCGGGCAGGAGGTTCTCCTCGCCCTGGGCGTATGTCTCCAGTCGCTGGAGACTCTGTTCCCAGGCGACGGGGTCACGCTCGGCGCGGATCCGGCGGACCCGATCGATCTGGCGGCGCTCCCCCTCAGGGTCGATCCGCTGGATGGCAGGCGCCACGCTCAACGCCGCATCGTCGCGGAACTGGTTGACCCCGACGACGACCTGGTCGCCCCGCTCGATCGCCTGCTGGACTCGATATGCCGCCTCCTGGATCTGCCGCTGCTGGAAGCCGCCCTCGATCGCCGCCAGCGTCCCGCCCATCGCCTCGATCTCGTCGAGATACCCCTGGGCAGCCCGTTCCAGCTGGGTCGTCAGGGCCTCGACGTAGTACGAGCCGGCGAGCGGATCCGGTGTGTCGGTCACGCCGCTCTCGTGGGCGAGGATCTGCTGGGTACGGAGCGCCAGGCGGGCGCTCTCCTCGGTCGGCAACGCCAGGGCCTCGTCGCGCGCGTTCGTGTGGAGGCTCTGGGCCCCGCCGAGGATCGCCGACAGTGCCTGGACCGTCGTCCGGACCACGTTGTTGTCGATCGACTGGGCGGTCAGCGAGGAGCCCGCCGTCTGAACGTGGAAGCGGCACATCATCGAGCGCTCGCTGGACGCACCGAACCGATCCCTGACGATCCGGGCCCACATCCGTCGTGCCGCGCGGAACTTGGCGACCTCCTCGAAGAGCTCGGACCAGGCGGCGAAGAAGAACGAGAGCCGGCCGGCGAACTCGTCGATCGGCAGCCCACGGGCGATCGCCGCCTCGCTGTAGGCGATCGCGTCGGCGAGCGTGAAGGCCAGCTCCTGGGCCGCGGTCGCTCCCGCCTCACGCATGTGGTACCCGGAGATCGAGATCGTGTTCCAGCGCGGCAGCTCGCGGGCGCAGAACTCGAAGATGTCGGTGACGAGCCGCATCGACGGCCGCGGCGGATAGATCCACGTGCCCCGGGCGATGTACTCCTTGAGGATGTCGTTCTGGGTCGTCCCGGAGATCCGGTCACGGGCCACGCCCCGCTTCTCGGCGGCCGCCACGTAGAGGGCCAGGAGGATCGCCGCGGTCGAGTTGATCGTCATCGACGTGCTCACCTCGTCGAGCGGCAGCCCGTCGAGAAGGATCTCCATGTCGGCAAGTGAGCTGATCGGCACACCGACTCGACCGACCTCGCCCGCCGCTTCCGGCGAGTCCGAGTCGTAGCCCATCTGCGTGGGCAGGTCGAAGGCCACTGACAGCCCCGTCTGGCCGTGCTCGAGGAGGTACTTGAACCGGCTGTTCGTCTCCTCGGCCGTGGCGAAGCCCGCGTACTGGCGCATCGTCCAGAACCGCGACCGGTACATCGTCGGCTGGACGCCCCGAGTGAACGGGAACTCGCCCGGCAGCCCGAGGTCCGCCGAGGCGTCGAAGGCGAGCGCGTCGAGGTCGGCCGGCGTGTAGAGGTCCTGGACCTCGATGTCGGACGAGGTGGCGAACCGTTCACGCCGCTCCGGCGCCTGGGAGAGCGCCTTTGCGCGCGTCGTCCGGCGCCAGCGCTCGCGCTCCGGGTCGGCCGGCTGTGGGTCGCGCGGCTCGGGGTCGGGCGTATCGGTCACGTCAGCACGACCAGCAGATCGCCGAGATCGATCGTCTCCCCGACCCCGACCGAGACGCGCTCGACCACGCCGTCTCGTGGCGCGCGGAGCTCGTTCTGCATCTTCATTGCCTCGACGACGACGAGCGTCTGGCCCGCCGTTACCGTGTCTCCCGCGACGACAGCCACGGCGGCGACCCGTCCGGGGATCATGGCACGGACGTCGAACCGGCCGCTGCCCGGACCGGCCGTGCGCGTCCGAGTGGCGCGTGTGCGCAGGGCGGCCCGGGCCGCGTCCTCGACCTCGAGGACGAACCGCCAGCCGTCGACGACGACCTCGACGCTCCTGGGCCCGGTCGAGCTCGCGGCCCGGTCGACGCCAATCGTCGCCCAGACGTCCAGATCCTTCGCGCGAACAACCACCCGACCCGGTCCCCGCTGCTCGACGGCAACCGCGGCCGGGTCGACGTTCAGAGGCTCGTCGCCCGGCAACCGGCCGGCAGGCTCCGGCACGACCCGAACGGAACGAGGTGGACCGGGCGTGGGACGGGTCATCGCGGCCACCGGTCGACAGCATCCTCGCGAGCGGCTCGATGCCAGCCCGTTGCAGCCCCGTGGACGCCGGGCGGGCCGTGCCCCGCGGAGTCGACCGTCCGCTGCCCGCCCGCGGGCTCGACCGTCCGCTCCCCGCCCTCGACCCCTCCGGTGACAAGGGCCGCTGCCACTTCTGCGGCGATCCCGAGGGCCGTCCGTCGCGTGTCCGCGACGACGGCGTCCCATTCATCGACCACCCAGCCGGTCGACAGGTTGCCCGCCCGGAAGCCATCGTGCGCGGCAACGAAGCGATGGAACGGGAGCGTCGTCTGGATCCCGGTGATCTCGACCTCGTCGAGGGCGCGCCCGAGCCGGGCGATCGCGGAGTCCCGATCGGTGTCGACCACGAGCAGCTTCGCGATGAGCGGATCGTATTCCGGAGGGATCCGATCGCCGGCCTCGACGGCGGTGTCGACCCGGACGCCCGGGCCAGCCGGCATCCGCCAACGACCGATCCGTCCGGGCGTCGGCGCGAAGTCACGACCCGGGTCCTCGGCCGAGAGGCGAACCTCGATCGCATGCCGGACCGGCTGTGCGGCCGCCACGGAAGCGGCCACCACGCGCGCGGACAGCGGCCGGCCGGCGGCGACGAGGAGCTGCTCTCGGACGAGATCGATGTCGGCCGCCAGCTCCGTCACACCGTGCTCGACCTGCAGCCGCGTGTTGACCTCGAGGAACCAGAATTGGCGGTCCTCGTCGAACAGGAACTCCGCGGTCGAGGCGTTGTGGAGGCCGGCGGCTCGGCCCAACCGGACCGCCATCGCGTGCAGCTCACCGCGTTCCTCGTCGGTCAGGCCAGGGGCCGGCGACTCCTCGACGAGCTTCTGGTGCCGGCGCTGGATGGAGCAGTCCCGCTCCCCGACCGCGACGATCGCGCCGTCGGCATCGCCCATCAACTGGACCTCGACGTGGCGGGCCGGCAGGATCTCGCGCTCGAGGTAGACCGAGCCATCGCCGAAGGCCGACAGGGCCTCGACGGAGCCGGCGGCCAGCGCAGCCGCCAGTTCCAGTGCCGACGTGACCCGACGCATCCCCCGTCCCCCACCGCCCGCCGCCGCCTTGACGAGCAATGGGTATCCGATCCCGTCGGCCGCGGCCGTGAGCGCATCGATCCCGTCTGCGCGGTCGACGGACGCCGGCTCGAGGGTTCCGGGGACGACGGGCACACCGGCCTCGCGGGCAAGCCTTCGCGCCGCGAGCTTGTCGCCAAGCATCGCGATGGTCTCAGCTGAGGGACCGACGAAGACCAGGCCGGCGGCCTCGACGGCGCGGGCGAACGCAGCCCGCTCCGAGAGGAAGCCGTAGCCCGGGTGGATGGCCTCCGCTCCACTCTGGATCGCGGCCTCGACGATCGCGTCGCCCCGCAGGTAGCTCTCGGCTGGTGGGGCCGGACCGATGCGCACCGCGAGGTCAGCTTCCCTGACGTGGCCTGCCTGCGCATCGGCGTCGCTGAAGACCGCGACGGCCTCCATGCCGAGCTCGTGGCACGCCCGGATGATCCTCACCGCGATCTCGCCTCGATTGGCGACGAGCACCCGGGTGAACGGCGGCCGGCTGTCTTTGCGCAAAGACGCCTCGGCGTCCGTTCGCGCCGCCGATGTCACAGCGGGATGTTGCCGTGCTTCTTGCGCGGATTCGATTCTCGCTTGCCGGCAAGCATTTCGAGGGCTGCGATGAGCCGCGGTCGCGTCTCCGACGGAACGATGACGTCGTCGACGTATCCCCTGGCCGCTGCGACGTACGGGTTCGCGAATTGGGCCTCATATTCCGCGACGAGGCGAGTGCGCTCGGCGGCGGGATCGCCGGCCTCGGCGATCCGGTCCTTGAAGATGATGTTGACCGCGCCCTCGATGCCCATGACGGCGATCTCCGCTGTCGGCCAGGCGAAATTCATGTCGCCGCGGATGTGCTTGCTGCTCATCACGTCATACGCGCCGCCGTATGCCTTCCGCGTGATGACGGTGAGCTTCGGCACCGTCGCCTCGCAGTAGGCGAAGAGAAGCTTCGCTCCGTGACGGATGATCCCGCCGTGTTCCTGGTCGACGCCGGGCAGGAACCCGGGGACGTCGACGAATGTGACAAGCGGCACGTTGAAGCAGTCACATGTCCGGACGAATCGCGCCGCCTTGGTGGACGCGTCGATATCGAGAGCGCCGGCAAGCACGGCTGGTTGCTGGGCCACGATCCCGACGCTCCGGCCACCGAGGTGGGCAAATCCGACGATGAGGTTCTGCGCCCAGCCCGGCTGGATTTCGAGGAAGTCGCCGTCATCGACGATCCGTCCGATCACGTCGTGCATGTCGTAGGGCTTCGATGGATCGTCCGGGACGATGTCATCCAGCGCGCTGTCCCGTCGTTCCGCCGGATCTGTCGATGGTCGACCCGGGGGATCCGACAGGTTGTTCTGCGGCAGATGACCGAGGATCCGCCGCGTGGTTGCAAGTGCTTCTGCCTCGTCGCCCGCGGCGAGATGAGCGACACCACTGATTGTCGTATGAACCGATGCTCCGCCGAGATGCTCGGCGTCGACATCCTCGTGGGTCACGGCGCGTACGACATTGGGACCGGTGACGAACATGTAGCTCGTCTCTTCGACCATCACGGTGAAGTCGGTGATGGCCGGCGAGTAGACCGCTCCCCCGGCACACGGGCCCATGACCACAGAGAGCTGGGGCACGACGCCGGATGCCAGCGTGTTGCGAAGAAAGATGTCGGCATACCCGCCGAGCGAGACGACGCCTTCCTGGATTCGGGCGCCTCCCGAATTGTTCAATCCGATGATCGGGGCTCCAACCTTCATCGCCAGGTCCATGACCTTGCAGATCTTCTCCGCGTAGGCCTCGCTCAGTGATCCACCGAACACGGTGAAGTCCTGGCTGAATACGAACACGAGCCGGCCATCGATCATGCCGTGGCCCGTCACGACCCCGTCACCGAGAATCACCTGCGCTTCGAGTCCGAAGTCGGATGATCGGTGGGTGACGAATGCATCGAGCTCGACAAAGGAATCGGCGTCTAGCAAGAGATCGAGGCGCTCGCGCGCCGTCAACTTTCCGCGACCGTGCTGCTGCGCGATCCGGTCTTCACCACCTCCGAGGAGGGACTCGGCGCGCATCGCCTGCAACCGCGCGATGCGTTCTTCGTTCGTCGGCAACGCTTCTCTCCGCTGGCCGTCTTTGCACAAGGACAGCCGCCATCATAGAGGCGCGCGGGCAGTTTCTCCGATCCGCAACGACTTGGATCTCGCGTGCACGGTCGACATCGTGCAGACCTCGCGACCGGCCGAATATCCACAGAATCGGTGAACAACTCGGAAACTGTGTGGATAACCAGAACGGTCAACCACAGCCTTCCTCGGGTAGCATGGGCTCAATACCGTCACAGTCGGCACTGTGTCCGAGTCCCGCTCGCAACGATTCGAGGTGATATCCCGGTGACCCATGTGATCGCGATCGCGAATCAAAAGGGCGGTGTTGGCAAGACCACGACCGCGATCAACCTCGCCGGCGCTCTCGAAGAGGAGGGATATCGCATCCTCTGCGTCGACATGGATCCGCAGGCGAACCTCACCGCGGGATTGGGCATTAACCTCAACACCGTTGAGCGATCGATGGCCGACGTTCTCGCCGATGGTCGAGCGACATTGCCCGACGTGATCCGGCCCACTGAGAGCGCGGGGATCGATGTCGCGCCGGCGAACATCGATCTGGCGAGCACCGAGGGCGAACTGTTCACGGCGTTGGGGCGGGAGCAAGTGCTGCGCGATGCGCTCGAGGAGCACGTCGACGCATATGACTACGTCCTGATCGATTGCCCGCCGAATCTCGGGCTGCTCACCGTCAACGGCCTCGTCGCCGCGAACAGCGTGATCATTCCGGTCCAGACGCAGTACTACGCGATGAAAGGGCTGAACAACCTCGTCAAGGTCATCAACATGATTCGGATGAAGCTGAACCGCGATCTGCGGATCCTGGGGCTCCTGCCGACGTTTTATGACGCTCGGACCAACCTCGCCCGAGATATGCTCGATGAGATTCGGGTCGTCGGCGACCACCACGTCTTCAGTAGCATCATCCGCAACACGGTGAAACTGGGTGAGGCCCCGCTGGCCGGGCGGCCGATCACGACGTACGCCGGCCAATCCGAAGCCGCACGGACCTACCGCGATCTCGCTCGGGAGGTAATCGATCTTGGCCAGGCCTGACTTCCGCGCCGCCGCCGCGAGGCGCCTGTCCGAGGACGCCGAGCTCTCGCCGGCGATCATCAGCCTCCTGTCGTCCGACAACGCGGGCCGGAGCGTCGGCGTCCGCGTCATCCCGGTCGATCGGATCGAATTGAACCCGCGACAGCCGCGGATGATCTTCGATGCCGACGCGCTGCACGAGCTGTCAGCATCGATCCGCGAGCACGGCGTCCTCCAGCCGATTCTCGTCCGGCCATTGGGCAGCAACCGCTACCAGCTCGTCGCCGGAGAACGCCGCTGGCGCGCGGCGAAGGAAGCGGGACTCGCGGCGATCCCCGCCCTCGTCGAAGAGCTCGACGACGACACCGCGCTCGAGATCTCGATCATCGAGAATCTCCAGCGCGAGGATCTCTCACCGCTCGAAGAAGCGGCCATGTACGACCGGATGGTCCGCGAGCATGGCTACAGCATTCGCAAGCTGGCCGAGAAACTCGGCAAGGACAAGGGCTATCTCGAGAACCGGCTCCGCCTGGCAGATGCACCGGAGGAGATCCGCGAGTTGGTGTCTGTGCGCAAAGACACCCTGTCCCACGCGTACGAGCTCCTCAAGGTGACAGACGAGAAGAAGCGTCGCCGGCTCGCCGCCCGGGTGGCCAGCGGTGAGCTCTCGCTCGTCAAGCTGCGCGAGAAGATTGACGGGCGCCCCGCTCGCCAGCGGGTGGCCGACGCGCCTGACGTGGAGACCGATCAGGAGGAGTCAATCGCGGTTGGCCCCGGGGCGGGCCTGACCGATGACGGCGATCCCAACTGGACCGGCAAACGTCGCACGCACGCGATGGCGAGCCTCACCGACGACTCGCTAGTCCACGCCCGACACCAGTTGGCCGACGCCGTCGAGGAGCTCGTCGCGGTGCTCCGGGCGCCGGATGTCGCCCGCTCGATCCCCGAGGTCGATCGGGTTAACCTCGCGAAGTACCTGACGATCGCGAAGCTCAAGCTGGAGAATGCAATCGCGATGATCCGGAGCGGCGAAACGATCGACTGAGCGGGCGAGGCACCCCCCGGAACCTCAGCCGAGAAGCGCCCAGATCCAGGCGACGCCGACTGCCGCGATCCCGACCGCCTCGAGTTGCCACGCCCGCTCGCGGCGGGCGGCTCCCCCACCCCGTCCGAGGCCGGCCCCGACGATCGGAACGCAGCCGGCGGCCGCGACGAGCCAGACGCGGCCCGACGGGGCCCCGAGGATCGCGGCCGACACGACCGCGACGACCGCTATGGCAACCACGAGGCAGGCCTGGACCGCCCATGCCCGTTCGGCGCCAAGCGACGTCGCGATCGAGCTCACCCCGGCCGCCCGGTCTCGCTCGACGTCGACGAGGGCGTTGGCGACGGCAAGCGCGGCTCCGGCGGCGACGGCGACGGGCACGAGGAGGACGAACACGGGCGGCAAGCCGCCAGTCGCCCCGAGCCAGCCGAAGACCGGCAGGATCGGGATCCCGACAGCGAACGGCAGCCAGGACCATGCCGTTCCCTTGAGCCTGAGGTCGTAGGCGAGGCCGATCCCGATGACGACGACGGCGAGCGTCATCGTGGGAAACCCGGACGGGATCGACAGGATGAGCCCGGAACCGAAGGCGATCACGGCCACGGCTCGCGCAAGCGTCGGTGGGACAAGCCCGGCGGGAATCGGCTTGCCGGGCTTGTGCCCGGCATCGCGTGGCGCGTCGACGAGGTCGTTCGTCGCTCCGATCCCGAACTGGAGTGCGGTCATCGCGACGCCGAGCCGCAGCGCGTCGGCTGGCGCCGCGCCCGCGAGGATCGCGAACGTGCCGGTGACGATCCCGTCGAGGACCGATGGAAACGGGTGAACGAGCCTGACGAGGCCCGCCAGCCGCGCCCCGATCCCCGGGCGGCGGGCGGCCTCAGACGTAGACGATCTCGGCGAAGTTTGCGACGAGGTACTCGATCAGTCGGGCCCGACCGTCGGCAACCTGCGAGCGGATCCCGGGAACGAGCGCAAAGAGCGTGATCGCCGGGACCATGAGCCGGCCGTCGCGGTTGCGCCCGACCACCGCCGGCGGGCCGCCACCAGAAGCGAACACCCGTTCGAATTCCGGTTCGCCCAGGCGGGCGGTTCGGAGGAAGTCATCGATCACGCGGACGACACCGCGGCGGATCGCCACGTCCCGCATGAGCTCAGCGGCCCAGGCGTCGATCTGCTCGTCGCTCTGCTCAGCGAGACGCTTGCGGTATTCCTTCGGGTCGGTCGAGAGACCGGTCGTCGCCACGTCGTCTCCTGATCGTTTGTGAACCGCGCCGAGTATGCCAGAGTCGCCCCTCAGCCGGCCGGAGGCTGCGGCCTCTTCCCTTCCGGCCAGTCGTTGAAGACCTCGGTCAGCCAGCGCCCGACAGGACCCGGCGGCGAGAAATCGGGCTGGTCGGCGACCAGGACGTGCAAGGCGGTCCAGCAGCGAGTCGTCAGGTCATCCACCGCCTCCCGCGACGCGCGACCGTTCGCCGGAATGGGTTCGCCGACCGCGACACGGATCCGGCGGCCGAGCCGGAGCCAGCTCGTCCCGCTGATCGCCATCGGGACGAGCGGCACGCCGGAGCGGAGCGCGAAATAGGCCGGTCCCTCCTCGAGTCGCAGAAGCTCGCGTTCAGACACGTGAATCCGCCCCTCGCCGGCGATCGCCAGCACCCCGCCGGAGGCGATCACGGCGCCCACCCGCCGCGTCGCCTCGAGGAGGTTGTTCTTGCCGGGGCGATACGAAACGGTCGTTCGCGTCCACGACATCAGGCGATTCCTCCCACCCACGGCCATGTCCTCCTCTTTCGGGCCGAAGAAGTAGAGGCGCGGCTGGAGGGGCAGGGTCGCCATCAGGATGAACGGATCGGACCAGTTCATGTGGTTGAAGCAGTAGATCGCTGGACCCGGCGGCAGGCGCTCGCGACCCTCGAGCTGCGGCCGGAGATACGTTCGAATGATGATCCAGGCCAGCGCTCGACTGATCCGATACCGGATGACCCGGCGGATCGGGTGAAGCGGCGCGCCCGGCAGCCCGGGGCCGCGGCTCGATCGGCTCGTGCGTCGAGCTCGAGTCTCGGCTCGCGCCTGGCCGCTCGACTTCGCTCGCGCGGTCAGCGCCGACTGCCAAAACCGATCAGCGGGACGACGCGGTTCGGCGGGGGCGGGGCTCCGCGGCGACGGCCTTGACGGATCTCGATGAGGCCGCCGGACGTGCCGGCTTTGCGGTCGTGGCGGACCGCCCGGCGCCGGCCTTGCCGGCCGTGCGGCGCTTCGGGCTCGCCTCGGGGGGCAGGACGCGGCCGTCGACGGATGCAAACAGCTCGAGGGCGAACCTCGCGATGCGATCTGCCTTCTCGTCTCCGCCGTGGAGCACATGTTGCTCGACCTGGAAGCTGATCAGGCGATGCTCCGCCTGGGTTTCGATCGACAGCTCACCTAGCTGGACGCGGCTCCAGCGGATGAGCTTTGCGGTTGCCCGCGGCCCCTGGCCGGAGACGTTGACCCGGGCGTAGCACGCGATCAGACCGACCGCCGTCGGGACGAAGATGGTGTAGCGAACGGCCGGCTCCTCGCCCCAGGCCACCCAGCAGTTCGGATCCGGCTCGGCGCCGAGAGCCCGCAGCACCGGATCAACGACCTCGGCGACCTTCACCCCGCCGGCTGCCCTGTTCGGGCTCGATCTTCGCCACTCGCTGAGCCGCATGGCACCTCCCGGCGATCCGACGGCCCTCGCGCCGGCGACGGGCCGAGGCTAGCACAGTCGTGTACGGTTCCGAACGGAGGGTTGCTGTGCGGGCAAATCGAAATCTCCTCGGCTGGGGACTGTTCTTCATTCTCTTCGGCGTCGTCCTGCTGGGCGTCCGCCAGGGATGGATCCCGACCGAGCAGGCGGAGCGGGCCTGGCAGCTGTGGCCATTCCTCCTCGTCGCGGGCGGCCTGTCGCTCGTCCTGGCAGGCCGGCCCGGCGCCTGGGTCGGCGGGCTCCTCGCCGCCGGGTGCCTCGGGGTGATGGCCGGCGGGATCGTATCGACCGGTGCGGCCCTGCCGTTCGTCGGCTGCGGCGCCGACGACTCCGGCACCCCGTTCGAGCGTCAGTCGGGCGAACTGGGTCCGAGCGCCAGCGTCGGCATCGACTTCCATTGCGGCGAGCTGTCCGTCCTCGCAGCCGAGGGGACGACGTGGGACGTCAGCGGCCAATCTGCCAACGGCGAGGCACCCGCGATCGAACGATCCGCCGACCGTCTCGGGCTCGAGGCGGCCTCGAGCGGCGGGCTCTTCGCCTTCTCCGGGAGGCGCGAACAGTGGATCGTCACGCTGCCGGCCGATCCGTCGATCGACCTCGACGTGACGCTCAACGCGGGGTCTGGCTCATTGACCCTCGCCGGAGCGCATCTCGCCGCCACCGATGTCAACGTCAACGCGGGGTCGCTCCGGCTCGATCTGCGAGATACCGCCGCTGCCACGAGCGTCGACGGAACTGTCAATGCCGGATCAGCCGTTGTCTGGCTCCCCGAACGAGCCATTGAGGGCGATTTCACCGTGAACGCCGGTTCACTGTCGATCTGCGCTCCCGCAGGCATCGGTCTGCGGCTGGTCACCGGCGACAACCCGATCTCGTCCAACGATTTCGAGGAGCAGGGGCTCATCAGGGTCGACGACGCATGGGAGACCCCGGACTTCGCGACCGCGGAGATCCGAAGTGTCCTCGAGGTCAACGCAAACGCCGGGAGCCTGTCCCTGAACCCGCGCCAAACCTGCGACGGCTGATCGGACAGACCGATGGTGGAGCCGCAGATGCTCGTGTTTGCCAGCGGGGGCATCGTGGGCGGCCTCGTGCTCCTCGGCCGGGGCATGGGGGGCTACCGCGACGCCGCCCGGTTCACCGACACGTCGCCTTCGCGGATCGCGTCGATCGCGGTCGGCGAGGTGCTCGTGAGCGGCGTCGTCGAGCCAGCGGAGCTGACCCTCGTCTCCCCGCTCCAGAGCGCCACCTGCGTCTGGTACCGATCGCGGATTGTCGAGTCCGGCGACGACGATGGATCCACCGCGTTCCGGGAAGAGGCGGGCGTCGGATTCAAGATCCGTGATGACAGCGGCGAGCTGCGCGTCTTTCCTCGAGCCGCGACGTTCGACGTGCCGCCTCGTTTCGACGAGGGGACGGGCGCGTTGGGCGATGCTCCGGCCGGCCTCCACCTCAGGAGCGGCTCGGCCTACGGACCAGGCGAGGATCGCGAAGCTCAGATCGCGGCGCTCCTGACGGTCCGGCCGGCAGGCAGCGGGCTCCCGGGCGAGGATGGCCGGCGCTGGGAAGGATTCGGGTCCGGGCCGCTCGACGGTGCGCGCCGTTCACAGCGGTACAGCGAGGCCCGGATCGAGCCGGGCGACATCGTCACGGTCATCGGCCGGGCCCTGCCGTTCGACCAGCTGGACGACCCGGACGCGGCAGATGTCCTCGACCCGGGATCACCGTTCGGAGACGACCCGGAGGTCGCCGCGGACCTGGCGGAAGCGCGGGCCGCCGGCACGCTGCTGTCCGACCCGGAGGACGCGTGGGGCAACGCAGCCATCCCTGGCTTCGGGATCGGCAGACCGGTCCGACAGCCCGAACTCGACGAGGCGGCAATCGACCCGCCGCTCGCGACCGAGATCGACGCCGCGCGATACAGTCGGACGTTCGAGATCGCGGCGGACGCGCTCATCCTCGCGGCCGCACCCGACGCGCCACTCGTGATCGCCATGGGCGCACCGTCGGCCGCGGCCGATCGACGCCAGCGCCAGTTCTTCGTCGGGCTGCTTGGCGCGATCGTCGCGATCGGGTCGGCGATGGCGCTCGCGGTCATGCTCGGCGACGGGCTCGGCTGATGCCGCCGACGGGGATCGCTGCGCTCTTCGCGATCGGCCTGCTCGCCGTCGTTGTCGCGTTCCTCGTCCTTGTGACATACAACGCCGTCGTTGCATTGCGGCTGCGGATCGACAAGGCGTGGGCCAACATCGATGTCGCCCTCAAGCAGCGATTCGACCAGCTGCCAAACCTCGTCGAGGCCGTCCGGGGCGTCATGGCCTGGGAACAGGAAGTCCTCACAGAGGTCACTGCAGCGCGGGCCGCCTACTCGCCGTCTGCGCCCATCCCGGAACAGGCTGCGACGTCGGCGGCGACAACGACCGCAGTTCGGTCCCTGTTCGCGGTCGTGGAGCAATATCCGGAGGTCCGATCGGCCGCCAACGTCATGGCGCTACAGGAGGAGATCGAGCGGCTGGAGAGCCTGATCGCCGATCGCCGAGAGCTCTACAACGACCAGGTCTACCGCTACAACGCCCGGATCGCCCAGGTGCCGGCCGTCCTGCTGGCATGGCTGTTCGGCTGGCAGGCCCGACCGTTCTTCGAGGCGTCGGAGGCGGACCGGCAGCGGCCCGAGGCGACGCTCGAGACCGGGTCATGAGCGGCGCCACCCGCCTCTTCCTGGTCCGGCACGGCGAGACGGCGTGGTCCGCCAGCGGGCAGCACACGGGCTGGACCGACATCCCGCTGAACGAGAACGGGATCGAGCAGGCGAAGCGGCTCGGTGAGCGCCTGGCCGGATACACGTTCGCGGCGGTTTACTCGAGTCCCCTGTCGCGCGCCTTCGAAACGTGTCGGATCGGCGGCCTGGCCGACGTCGCCATCGTCGACCCCGACCTCCGCGAGTGGGACTACGGCGAGTTCGAGGGACGGACGACGGACGAGATCCGCACGGAGCTACCCGGCTGGACGATCTGGACTGCCCGGATCGCTCGCGGCGAGTCCGTCGACGATGTCGGTGCGCGGGCGGATCGCGTCCTGGCCCGCGTGCTCGAAGTCGACGGCGACGTCGCAATCTTCGGCCACGGTCATGCACTCCGGATTCTCGCTGCTCGATGGCTCGAGTTGGAGGCCACCGCCGGCGCGCTGTTCGAGCTGTCGACGGCGACGATCTCGCGGCTCGGCTGGGAGCGCGAGCGCCGGGTGATCGAGCTGTGGAACGGGGCCGCCCACCTCGGGATCGTGTGACGCCCGACCGATGGACGTGATTCTCGCCGTCGTTGTCGGCCTGGTCGCGCTGTGGGCAATGCTCCTCGTGCTCTTTTGGGTGCTGCGGCCGAAGGGCGTGCCCGTTCGCGAGCTGCTCGGCCTGATCCCTGACGTGCTGCGGCTGCTTCGGTCACTCATCGGGGACAGATCAGCGCCACCCGACGTCCGGCTCGTCCTGGTCGGACTCCTCGCCTGGATCCTGTCGCCGATCGACCTCATCCCGGAGTTCATCCCCGTACTCGGTCCCCTGGACGACGTGGTGGTGGCCGTGGTCGCGATGCGCTACGTACGACGGCGCACCGGCCTTGAGGACCTCCGCAGGCGATGGACGGGCACGGACGACGGATTTGCGCTCCTGATACGCGTCATCGGCTCAACCTGAGGCCGGAGGCGACACCAACCGGCAATCTCAGGGCATCGCGGGTACAATGTCGCTCCGCCCGACAGCCGGGCGTCCCCCGCGTGGTCGATGGTTCCTCTCGAACCGGCCGTGCGTCGGCCGACCAGGTTCGAGAAGAAACAAGAGGCGTTATGTCCAGCGGGACTGTCAAGAAGCTCGTCGCCGATCGCGGCTTCGGGTTCATCACTGCCGACGACGGCAAGGATTACTTCTTCCACCGCGGCGCCCTCGAGGGCGGGCTCGATTTCGATCGACTCATCGGTGGCGAGAAGGTCGATTTCGAAGTCGAGGCGAGCCCGAAGGGGCCGCGCGCGGTGAAGGTGCGCGAGGCGTGACCGACGAGCGACCCCGTACGCAACCGGCGACGATGACGGTGCCGCCACGGCCCGGTGTCACGCCGCGGGCGCCCGAGCCGCTCAAGCACGTCATCGCCGAGTACAAGCACCAGGCGCAGACGATCACCTGCGTCTGCGGCTGGCACGGCTCCAGCGCATCTCCGGACGGCCGCTCCTCGGAGTGGAGCGCCCACGTGGCGGCCAACCGCCTGAAGCCGCGCTGACCGACGGCAACCAGCACAAAGCGAAGCCCGGACCCCGAAGGGGCCCGGGCTTCATCGATTCCAGGGGCTGGACAGCCGGAGGAGGCGGGCCGCTCAGCCCTTGGTGAGCTGGAGCTGGAATTCCATCGTTCCGTGGTCGGCGATCGAGAGGACCGCGAACGACGTCGGCCGGCTGATCCCGTAGTCGGCGAACAGGATGTCGATGGAGCCGGTCACCGTCACGACGTCGCCCGACAGGAGGGCCTCGACCGGGAGCTCGACGCTCTTCGTCACGCCGTGGATCGTCAGGTCGCCGGTCGCGGTGGCCTGGATCACCTGGCCGTCCGCCGGGGCCGAGCCGAGGTCGATCGGCTGGGTCAGGCTGAAGGTCGCGGTGGGGTAGGTGTCGGTCTCGAGCGCCTGTCGCTTCAGCTGGCCGTCGCGCCGGGACTCGTCGCTCTGGAGGGTCGAGAGGTCGGCGGTGATGTCGACGGTCGTGATCGTCGACCCGTCGAGGGTCAGGCTGCCGGACACGTCCGGCGTTCGACCGACGGCAGTCGCGGCGCCGACGTTGGCGAGTTCCTCATCGACCCGGTAGCCGACGAACGAGCTGCTGAAGTCCGCGAACGTGCCGACCGACGGATCGACATTCCACGTTCCGTCGAGCCCCTCGCCGGTCGTCACGGACGATGCAGCGGGAGTGGTCGGGCTGGCCGCTGTGTCCGTTGACGGTTGAGTCGTCGGGCTCGGCGACGCGCTCGCGAGACCGACCGCTGCCGGCGCGGCGGGACGAAGGAAGAAGTAGGAGAAGCCCATCGCACCGCCCGCGAGGAGCGCGACCACGATCGCACCGATGGCGATGGCGAGCCATCGTCGGCGGAGGAGCGTCGGCCGGGTCGTGGTCTGGTCGGCTGGCATGGGCGAGGTCACGATGATCTCCTATCGGGCGATTTCCCGGCGGCAGTTCGTCCGCGGGGTGCCCTCATTGGAGCCGAGGGGCATGAGAGTCGTCTGAGAAGGTTCTCATTCGGGTTGGAGCCGAAGTCGCGGCGTTCCCAGATTCCCGTGGTGCGGGTAGTAAGCGCCGGCGGAGCCCCAATTCCTGGCTCGCGCGGATGGAATTAGCCTTCGAGCGCTAATTGATCGGGGCCGAATCACGCTCGGGGCCACAACCAGGTCGGAATCGCCCCTTTATGCCCGTCGTGCGGGCATCTGGGAAGTTCGCGCGCTGCGGCCACGCCGCGCGCCGGATGAGTCAGGCGAGGGTCGCGTCGCGCGACGGAAGACGGACGCGGAACTGTGCGCCGCCACCCTGACGATTCGAGACCTCGATCGAGCCATGGTGACGATCGACGATCCATTTCGCGATTGCCAGCCCAAGCCCGGTGCCGCCGGACGGCGCGCCGGTGGCGCGCCAGAAGCGCTCAAAGACGTGTGGCATATCCTCGGGCTTTACGCCCTTCCCGTCGTCCTCGACGTCGAGGAGGGCGGTGGGACCATCGCGCCGAACGGCGACGCGGACGTGACCGCCTGTCGGGCTGTGACGGATCGCGTTGTCGACCAGGATGAAGACGAGCTGGCGGAGACGTGCGGCGTCGCCCTCGACCATCGCCGGTTCCGGGTCGACCTCGACGCTCACCGCCTTCGCCCCTGCCGGTTTGGCAAGTGACGAGGCCGCGGCAGCGGCGACATCGCCCAGGTCGAGCGGCAGCCGGTCGAGCGAGATCGCACCCGAGTCCGATCGGGCCAGGAGGAGCAGGTCGTCGACGAGCGAGGTGAGGTGCTCGACCTCCGCCCCGATGTCGTCGAGCGCGTCGCCGACGGCACTGACAGGTTCGTCGGCGTGGCGCTGGAGATGGTCGAGGGAGCTCCGGACGACCGTCAGCGGCGTTCGCAGCTCGTGGCTTGCGTCTGCTGCAAACTCCCGCTGGCGTCGGAGCGCAAGGCGTTGATTGGCGAGGGATTCGCGGATCGGGACGAGGGCCCGGTTCGCGTAGAGAGCCCCGAATCCAAGCGCGACCAGGATGACGACTGCCCCGCCGACCAGGAGGACCGTGAGGATCGCGTTCAGGGTGTTCACTTCGGTCGTCCGGTCCTCGATCACCTGGAGGTAGACCGGGCCGATGTCCGTCTGCGCCTCTTCCGTGAGGACGCGAAGCGGCGTGTTCTTCAAGGTCACCAGCTGGATGTCGCGGCCGGATGCGGCCGCCGCCTCGATCCCGCCATCGATCGGCAGCCCCTCTGGGATGTTCTGTGCGCGGTGCCCGGGGCCCGTGTTGATCGGCCGGCCGGCCTCGTCGAGGATCATCGCGAACGTCCCCGAACCTGGCCCGCCGAAGATGAACCCGAGGCCCGGGTCGTCGACGTCAGGGCGGACCCCCCGGATCTCGGCGATCCGATCGTCCAGGTGCTTGATGCCCTGCGCCTCGAGCGTCCGGGCGGCGATGAGATAGAGCGATGCACCGAGGACGATGAGAACCGCGAGCGTGCTGAGGCCGCTCCAGGCGACGAGGCGCCAGCGGACGCGCCGGATCAGCCGAGCGTCAGTGGCGAGTGCCTCGGTCTCGGCAGGGTCGTTGACGCCTGCGGCGGAGGCGCCGTCAGGCATCGCTCATCCGGTAGCCGACGCCGCGAACCGTTTCGATCCGGCTGCCGACCTCGCCAAGTTTCGTCCGCAGGTAGTGGACGTATGCGTCGACGGCGTTCGGGGTCACCGCCACGCTGAAGGGCCAGGCCTGGTCGAGCAGCTGGTCGCGGGTCAGCGTCTGGCCGGGATGGCGGAGCAGGCATTCGAGAAGCGAGAACTCGCGCGGGCTCAGGTCGACGTCGCGACCATCGGCCGTCACTCGCCGGGATGTCTCGTCGAGCCGGATCGGGCCGACCGCGAGGACCGGAGCGGCGCGCCGGGGACCCGCCGCACGACGCGACAGGGCCCGGAGGCGAGCGGCAAGCTCCTCGTAGGCGAACGGCTTGACGAGATAGTCGTCGGCGCCGGCGTCGAGCCCGGTTACCCGATCGCCGACCGTGTCTCGGGCGGTCAGCATGAGGATGGCGAGCTCGGGCTGCGTTCGGCGGATCCGTCGCGCCACGTCGAGGCCGGACATGTCGGGCAGGCCGATGTCGAGGATCACGGCGTCGATGCCGGACGCGTCCTCGGCGATCGTCGCGCCCGTGTCACCGTCGTGGGCGACGTCGACGACGTGGCGGTCCTCCTCGAGCAGTCGCTTGAGTACCCGAGCGAGGCGCAGGTCGTCCTCGACGATGAGGAGATGCATCGGCTCTCTCCTCCCCTACGTGACGTTCGTGCGGTCCGCGGCGTTGGCCGGACCCTGGCTGGTGATCATATGCGCTCTCTTCGTCGGTCGGCCCCGGGCAGGCCGCGGTCGCGGTCCGACAATGCCTCGCGTGCCTGAGAAGCAGATGAGAAGGCTCTGAGCCTCGAATCAACTCCCTTAGCCGTTGGCGAGGGCGATCAACTCGCTCGCGGCGTCGATCGGGATCGCGAACCCAAGACCTTCGGCGCTCGCGGCGACCGCCGTGCTGATCCCGACGACCGCACCCGTGGCGTCGAGGAGCGGGCCACCGCTGTTGCCGGGATTGATCGCGGCGTCCGTCTGGATCAAGTTGGTCAGTTTCGTCTCGCGGCCAGTCCCCTCGTCGGTCACGGTGATCTCGCGGTCAGTCGCCGAGATGATCCCCTTCGTCACGGTCTCGGTGTACGTTCCGAGCGGGCTTCCGATCGCGATCGCCGTCTCGCCGGCCTTGAGCGTCGTCGAGTCGCCGATTGCCGCGACGGGCAGGCCACTCGCCTCGATCTTGATGAGAGCCAGGTCATTGTCCTCAAGCTCCCTGACGATCGTCGCCGGATACTCCGTGCCATCCGATAACGCCACCGTCAGCGAAGAGCTGCCGCTGACGACGTGCTTGTTCGTCAGGATGTAGCCGTCGGCGGTGAGGATGACCCCGGACCCAACCCCTGTCGATGGCACCGAGAACGGCGACATCCCGCGCGGCGACAGGCCATCGACCGTGATGGTCACCACCGATTGGCGGGCTGCGGCGACGACGTCGGCGATATCTGCCGGCTCAGAGCGCGCGCCCGTGACGACGGCATTCGGGGTCGCCGCAGCGGCGTCGGGATGGGAGGCGCCGGCGATCGCCAGGAGCGCCGTCGTGGATACGGAGGCGAGCGTCGCCGAGAGAAGGCAGGCGGCGAGGACGATTCGGATTCCACGTCCATCCGCGCGACGGGCGCGCGGCGGCCGGCCGGGGTCGGCCCCGGATGGATCGGACGGAGTCGGATCGATTGCGTTCACCGGTACCACCTCGGGTCAGCGCGTCATTGAGCTGGCCTTCAGCAAAGCAACCGGGGCTGAGAGGAACGTGAGAAGCGAAAGGCGGCGATGCGCGGGCCGATCAGCCCTCGATCGGGCGCTCGGGCGAACCCGGTGAGACCTCGGCTTCCGCCTTGGCCCGCTTGGCGAGCTCGAGCTCGGCGGCCGTCGCCGTCTCGAGCCGCCGACCCACAGCGGCGATCTCAGCCGCCACTCGCACGCGCTCCGGGTCCTCGGGCTCGAGTCCCCGCTTGGCCTCCTCGAGCCGTTTCAGTTTGTCGGTGCCGGCGACGACGGCGTCGGACGTCGTTCGGAGGTCATCCTCGGTCTCGGACAGATCATCCTCGGTCTCGGACATGGCACCACCTCATCCGGATGCGATCCAGTGCCCATCCCGGTACACGTACCATACGACGAACGGCTCGTTGGAAAGATCGCGGGGTCGGACCACCGCGTGCGGGTAGGTCCTCCGCAGCCGCAGCTCGAGGTCGGCGGCCGCCTCGAAGCCTTCCGCCATCGCTCGCTCGACCTCGTCGACGAAGTCGAGGTCGTCGGCTGGGTTCAGGAAAAGCGCCGGCCCCATCCCACCAGGCTGCAGGCGTTCCACCGCGCAAAGCGTGGCCGACCAGCGGACGTGGGGCGCTTGTCGGGCTGCGGTTCTCTCTTGCAGGCGCGTGTCAAATCCCGGCGCGCGCCTAGCGTCCGCCTCGCTCGTTGGTCTCCGGTCGGGGTGCCGGGGCGTGGATGACGTCGAAGCCGGTCGTGTTCGACAGGACATCGACCGAACCGTCGCTCAGCGCGATGTCAAGCGAGCCGCGGCCGGCCCGGAGGTTGCGAATCGTGAGCTCCGGCAGCCACGGCGGCAGCGCCGGGTTGACATAGATCCGCGAGCCCTTGCGGTCGGACATCGTGTGGATCCCGGCGAGGATCGCGATGAACCGGAAGATCGATCCGGCCGACCACGCCTGGGGCACGTTCGCTCCCAGGTACTGGACCGGAAAGCTCGCCTCGTGGCGCGGCAGCCCGGCGAACAGCTCCGGGAGTCGGTAGGCAACCTGCCGATCGGCGGCATCGAACATCCCCTTCGCGACGCGGGCGGCCTCCTCATCGAAGCCGTAGCGACGGAAGCCGCCGGCGATCATCGCGTTGTCGTGCGGCCAGACGGTTCCCGTGTGGTAGCTGAACGGGTTGTACGCGACGTGGTCGGACGAGAGCGTTCGGATCCCCCAGCCAGACCACATGTCGTCGGCGAGGAGGCGCTTGACCACCCGGCCGGCCCGCTCCGTCGGGACGATCCCCGAACCGAGCAGGTGACCGGCGTTTGACGCGACCGATTTGATCGGCTCCTTCCTGCCATTCAGACCGAGGTAGTAGGTTCCCTCCTCCTCCCACCAGAACTGGTCGTTGACCCGCTCGTACAGGTCACGTGCCTGCCGCCGCAGCCGACGGGCGTCGGTCGGCCGGCCGAGGACCTCGTAGATCCCGGCCATTCGTAGCTTCGCGTCGTAGACATACCCCTGGAGCTCGCAGGTCGCGATCGGCAGCGGCGCCAGCGTCCCGTCGATCTCCGGGATCGCGTCCCCGGCATCCTTCCAACCCTGGTTGTAGTGACCGTGCGACGAGCGTGTCTTGTACTCCTGGAATCCGTCGCGATCGCGGTCCCCATACCGGTCGATCCAGCGAAGCGCGGCCTCGGCATTCGGCAGGTACCGTCGCAGGACCGCTTCGTCGCCGAGCCACTGGTAGAGGTACGACAGGACGATCAGGTAGAGGCTCGTCGCATCGTGGGTGCCGTAGTACGGCGTGTACGGCAGGATGCCGAGCTGGGCGAGCTCCCCGTGGCGGATCTCGTGGGGAATCTTGCCGGGCTCCATGTCGCGCTCCGGATCGTCGTCGGTGGCCTGCATCGCGCCGAGGCGCCGCAGGGCACCCGAGGCGAACTCCGGGTAGCCCGAGATCGCCTGCATCGAGACGATCAGGGTGTCGCGACCGAACACCGTCACGAACCACGGCACTCCGGCCGCCGGAATGTAGACGCCTCGCTCGAAGGTCGGGTCCTCGAGCCGCAGGGCCTGCATGTCGCGGACCGCCTGGTCCCAGGCGCGGCCGACGGTCGCGTTCGGCGACTCGATCGTCACTTCCGGGAGGCGCGGTCCGCTCGCCGCCAGCGGGACCTCGACGGCGTTGCAGGACAACGTCTGTGGGCGACGGCGCGCGTCGGAGCTCGTGACCGGCAACCACCTCAGGCACGTATGCCAATTGGCCTTCGATGGGATCCGGGCGATGAAGACGAGCGCTCCGTTGGCGTACTGCGGCGGCGAGTCGGCCCGATCGACGACGACGATCAGTTCGCGTCGGAATTCGCGATTGACGTACTCGGACCGGAGCTCGCGACGGGAGCGGAACCAGCGTGTGTTCAGCTGTCCGCGTCGAACGAACGCATCACGGCGGACGTCGAAGATGTCGGCGAAGTCCGACTCGATCTCGACCTCGATCGTGAGCCGAACCGGACGGCGCGCGTAGTTGACGATGTCGATGTCTTCGTGGATCCCGCCCGAGACCGTTCGATCCATCCGGATCGCGAGCGAGTGGCGGTCGACCTTCCCGACGTCGTCGAGCAGCGGGTCGTTCGTGAACTCGAAGCGCGCCGAGAAGAACTGGATCGGCGCGGAGTTCAGGAGGATCGGCCGGCGCCCGTTGATCCGCAGCTCGTAGCCGGAGATGAACCGCGTGTCGCGGGTGAAGAAGCCATCGTCCACCCCGCCGAGGATTCGGCCATCCGGCTGGCAGACCAGGAAGCGATCGTCCCGATTGATCGTGATCGCGGTCGGGCCAACCTGCACCGGAAACGTCACGAGTCGAATGATAGAAGCCCGCCGACCTGGCGGTCCGGCCACTCCGTCAATCGGCGGCCGCGTCTGACTCCCGTGCGACGAGCCACGTCTCGAAGCGATCGGAGAGGGGCAGGATGAACCGAGCGCTGACGAGGCTTGCATACGCGACCGAGATCGTCAGCATCGCCGCGAAGGCGACCGTGCTCGCGAGCGCTGTCTGCGTCTTCACCGTCGGCCGTCGCGCACCGCGACATGGACCCTCTGGTCAGCCGATCGATGGTGCGCATCAGTCATCGTCCGGCCGCCGTTACACCGCCGATTCCGCGACTCCCGGATCGTTTCGGTTTCGCGACATTTCGGAACCCGCCGTACGGCCCTCGCGGATGCGCTCGAGTTCGTCCCATTTGTGCTCCTGTCGCACAAACATGCGCTACGCTCTAGTCCCAGAGGGGTCGCGTCTCAGGGCGCACGCGGCGGTCGAGGCAGTAGGAGGATGGCGTGGACGGGGACTTCTTCTCGGAGGTTGCGGAGCCAATCTCGTTCGGTGGCCTCGGCTCGACGGATCCGCTGGCGTTCAAGGTCTACGACCCCGATCGGCTCGTCCAGGGCAAGCGGATGGAGGACCACCTCCGGATCGGAGCGTGCCTCTGGCATTCGTTCGCCTGGGACGGTCGCGACATGTTCGGGATCGGGACGCTCGACCGGCCGTGGCTGGATCCAGACGCCGACCCGATGCCCGCCGCTCGCCAGAAAATGGCCGTCGCCTTCGAGTTCATCGAGAAGCTGGGCGTCCCGTACTACTGCTTCCACGATCGCGACGTCGCGCCGGAGGGTGCGTCGTTCGCCGAGTTCCGCGACAACCTCGACGCGCTGGCCGACGACGCGCTCGGCTATCAGGCCCGGACGGGCGCCCAGCTCCTCTGGGGCACGGCCAACCTCTTCACCCACCCGCGCTACCAGGGCGGCGCATCCACGAACCCGGATCCCGAGGTCTTCGCCTACGCCGCCGCGCAGGTCAAGCACATGCTCGAGGTCACCCATCGTTTGGGTGGCACGAACTACGTCCTGTGGGGCGGTCGCGAGGGCTACGACACGCTCCTGAACACGGACCTCAGGCGCGAGGGCGACCAGCTCGCCCGATTCCTGCACCTCGTCGCGGAGCACAAGCACCGGATCGGGTTCGAGGGCACCCTCCTCATCGAGCCCAAGCCGATGGAGCCGACCAAGCACCAGTACGACTACGACTCGGCCACGATCCACGGCTTCCTCGTCCGGAACGGGCTCGAGGGCGAGTACAGGCTGAACATCGAGGCGAATCACGCGACGCTGGCCGGCCACTCGTTCCACCACGAGGTCGCCTACGCCGTCGCCCACGGGATCCTCGGCTCGATCGACGCGAACCGCGGCGACCCCCAGAACGGCTGGGACACGGATCAGTTCCCGAACTCGGTCGAGGACCTGGCCCTGCCGCTGTACGAGATCCTGAAGGGCGGCGGGTTCACGACCGGCGGCTTCAACTTCGACGCCAAGCTGCGCCGCCAGAGCAGCCATCGGACCGACCTGTTCCTCGCCCACATCGGCGGCATCGACACGCTCGCCCGGGCCCTGCTCGTCGCGGCCGAGCTGCTCGAGAGCCGGACGCTGTCCGATCGCGTCGAGGAGCGCTACGCGGGTTGGAGCGGCGCACTGGGCCGGGCGATCCTCGATGGCCACGAGTCCCTCGCGTCGCTCGAGCAACGGGTGGCGTCAGGCGAGATCGACCCGGAGCCTGTTTCCGGCCGCCAGGAGCTGCTCGAGAACCTCGTCAATCAGGCGATCTGGACCACCGACGAGGAGGCCGCCCGCGTCGAGACCGGCGCCGGGCGCTGAGTCGGGGGCTGGGCGGGCTCGCGCGTGGCATTCGTCCTCGGCATCGACGCGTCGACGACCGCGACGAAGGCCGTCCTCATCGACGAGTCGGGGGCTGTCCGCGGAGTCGGCGCCGCCGAATACGGCTTCGAGGTGCCGCGGCCGCTCTGGAGCGAGCAAGACCCGGGCCTCTGGTGGGACGGCGCGGTAACCGCGATCCGGTCGGTCATTGGGTCGACCGGGGTCGCCGGGTCGGACATCCAGGCCATCGGCCTGACCGGCCAGATGCACGGGGCGGTGCTGCTCGACGACGCCGGTGCGGTACTCCGCCCGGCGATCCTGTGGAACGACCAGCGGACGGGCGCCGAGTGCGAGGCGATCCGCCAGGCGGTCGGCCCCGAGCGGCTCATCCGGATCACCGGCAACGATGCCCTGACCGGTTTCACGGCGCCGAAGCTCGTCTGGGTCCGCGACCACGAGCCCGCGCTCTGGGCGCGCGTCGCCCATGTCCTGCTGCCGAAGGACTTCGTCCGATTCCACCTGACCGGCGAGTACGCCGCCGACAAGGCGGATGGGTCTGGCACGCTGCTGTTCGACCTCGCCCGACGTGACTGGTCGGCGGAGGTCCTCGACGCGCTGGAGATCGACCCCGCCTGGTTGCCGCCGACGTTCGAAGGGCCTGAGGTCACGGGATCCGTCAGCGCGGCAGCCGCCATGGCGACCGGCCTCCAGGCCGGGGACTCCCGTTGTCGCCGGCGGGGGCGACCAGGCGGCGAACGCCGTCGGCGTGGGTGTCGTCGCCGAGGGCACGGTCGCCCTCTCGCTCGGGACGTCCGGCGTTGTCTTCGCCACGACGAACGGACCGCTGTTCGAGGCGGCCGGCCGCGTCCACGCGTTCTGCCATGCGGTGCCCGACCGCTGGCACATGATGTCGGTGATGCTGTCGGCCGCGGGCAGCCTCCGGTGGTTCCGTGACACGCTCGCGCCGGGCGTGGAGTTCGCCGACCTGGTCGGCCCTGCCGCGGACGTGCCCGCGGGCAGCGACGGCCTGTTCTTCCTCCCCTATCTCACCGGCGAGCGGAGCCCGCATCCGGATCCGCTGGCTCGTGGCGCCTTCGTCGGGCTCACCGTCGCCCACGACCGTCGCCATCTCACCAGGGCCGTTCTCGAGGGTGTCGCGTTCGGCCTGCGCGACGGCCTCGATCTCATGATCGGGACCGGGATGCCGGCGCCGGCCCAGATCCGAGCGTCTGGCGGCGGGATGGCGAGCCCGCTCTGGCGCCAGATCCTGGCCGACGTGCTCGGCGCGGAGATCGCGACCGTCAACACCGCGGAGGGCGCCGCGTACGGCGCGGGACTCCTTGCGGCGGTCGGCGCCGGCTGGTATCCGAGCGTCGAGGCGGCGGCCGCGACGCTGGTCAGCGCGACGACCGCAGCTGTGCCCGGCCCGGACGCGGGTGCGTACGCGGAGGCGCACGCCGCCTATCGGGAGCTCTACCCGGCCCTCGCCCCGACGTTCCACCGGCGGCTGATCGCCGGTGCGACCGGTCAGTGGAGCTCTTCGAGGTCCTTCTTGGACACCTCGTCGGGCTTCTTGCCCATGATGATCATCGCCAGGACCTCGTCCTTCGTGACGGAGGTCTTGTCGACGGTCGCGACGAGCTTGCCCTGAAGCATGACCGTGATCCGGTCCGCCAGGTCGAAGACGTCGTGGATGTCGTGGCTGATCAGGAAGATCCCGATGCCATCGGTCTTGAGCTGGGCGACGAGCTCGTGGACCTGCGCCGTCTCGGCCGGACCGAGCGCCGCGGTCGGCTCGTCCATGATCAGGATCCGGGCATTGAAGTGGATCGCCCGGGCGATGGCCACCGACTGGCGCTGGCCGCCGGACAGCGACTTGACCGGGGTCTTGAAGTTCCGGAACCGGGGGTTGAGACGGCCCATGACCTTGCGGGTCGCGGACTCCATCGCGGCGTCGTCGAGTGACCCGAAGCGCGTGGTCAGCTCGCGGCCGAGGAACAGGTTCGCCGCCGCGTCCACGTTGTCCGCCAGCGCCAGGGTCTGGTAGATCGTCTCGATCCCCAGGGCCTTCGCGTCGCGCGGGTTGTTGATCGTGACCTCGTTGCCGTCGACGTGGATCTGGCCGGAATCGGCGATGTGGGCACCGGACAGGACCCGCATGAGGGTCGACTTGCCGGCACCGTTGCCGCCGACCAGGCCGATGACCTCGCCGGCATTGACGTCCACGTTCACCCCGTCCACGGCATGGACTCCGCCGAACGAGACGCGGATGTCCCGCATCTCGACGAGCGGCGCCGTCCCGACGGAGATCGAGGCCGGTGGGGCCGAGACCTGGTCGGCGGACGGCTCCGTGACCGCAGGCTGTGGCGGCAGGGGCTCAGGCGTCCCGGATTCGGAGAGTGCCATCAGGGTCTCCCAGCTCGGCGCCGGAGGACGGTATCGAGACCGACCGCCGTCACGAGTACGATGCCGACGATGATGTCCTGGATCGGGGCGTCGATCTTCAGGAGGGCCATGCCTGACTGGAGCGACTGCATGAGGACGGCGCCGAAGACCGCGCCGGGGATCGTCCCGATGCCGCCTGCGAAAGACGTTCCGCCGATGACGGCCGCGGAGATGACCGCCAGTTCCGCCCCGACTCCCAGGCCGACGACCGCCGACTCGAGGCGGGCGCTCGAAATCGCGCCGCTGATGGCCGCGAGGATGCCCATCAGGACGAAGGTCATCATGATGATCCGGCGGGTGTTGATGCCGCCCAGCTCGGCCGCTTCGGGGTTGCCGCCGATCGCATAGACATATCGACCGAAGCGCCGCCGCGTGGCGAGGATCGTCATGACCACCGCCACTCCGATCGCGATGAGGACAGGGTTGGCGATGCCGGTCGGGATCTGCAGCCCGCCTTCCGGCCACGCGATGCCATTGGTCTCAGCGAACTGACGCGCCAGAGCCTCCGGCCAGAAGTAGCTGTTGGCGATCCAGACCGCGCCGATGGCGCCTGCACAGCCGACCAGTCCGATCGTGGCCTCGGCCCACATCGGCCGGACCGGGAAGCCGTAGCGGCGTCGACGCCGCCGGCCGCTGAACAGGGCATACACGAGCCCGATACAAGCAAGGCCGCCGATGATCCACGAGATGGTGGCCCCGACGGATCCCTTGGGTCCGCCGCCCAGCAGAAGAAAGGTTGCATCCAGCGGTGCGATCGTCCTACCGGAGGCCAGGGTCCACGCGAAGCCGCGCCAGACGAGCAGCCCAGCGAGCGTGACGATGAACGAAGGGATGCCGACATAGGCGACCAGGACCCCCTGCAGGCCGCCGATAGCCGCCCCGACGAGGATGCCCGCGGCCAGGGCGATGATCCAGGTCAGCGGGTGATTCAGGCCGAGGCCGAGATTGTTGGTCAGCCATTCGGCCTGCATGAGCGCCATGAGCATCCCGGTGAACCCGAGGACGGACCCGACCGACAGGTCGATGTTCCGGGACACGATGATCAGGACCATGCCGGTGGCCATGACCGCGACCGCCGCCGACTGGACCGAGAGGTTCCACAGGTTGCGCGCCGTGAGGAACGACCCGCCGGACAGGATGTTGAACCCGATCCAGATGACGGCCGTCGCCCCGATCAGGCCCAGCAGCCGCATGTCGATCTCCATCGACAGCAGGATCGACCGCATGGACCGAGGGGGTGTGGCTTCCACCTGGGGGGCGACGACGGTGCTCTGGCTCATCGAGCGGCTCCCTCACTGCCCGGGATGACGACGCGCCCTGCTCCGACGCTGCGGAGCAGGGCGCGAGGATTACCGCGCTGGGGTGATCCCTAGCAGGGCGCGACGGACCCGGCGGGCACGTCCTTGCAGAGCTCTTCCTTGGTGACCCATTCGTTGTCGATGGCCTTCTGGAGGTTGGCCTTGGTGATGGGCTCGGGCTGCAGGAAGATCGAGCTCATCTTGATCTTCTTCTCGGGGGTCTCGAACTGGACGGCGTCTGCGACGTCGGCAAGCGCGGTCTTCGCGCAGAGCGCGACGGCGGCGGTGCCGGCCGCGGCGCCAAGCAGGCGGGCGTCCTTGCCGACGCTGACGAGCTGAGTGCCTAGCGCGACTCGGTTCAGTGCCGCCTTGTCAGCGTCCTGCCCGGTGACCGGGACCTTGCCATCTAGGCCCTGGCCCTTGAGCGCCGCGACGACGCCGCCGGCCATGCCGTCGTTGAGCACGATGGCTGCATCGATCTTGTTGTCCTCGGCGGTCAGGAACTGCTCCATGGTGGTCTGCGCAATGGCAGCATCCCAGTTGTCGGTGTAGTCCTCGCCGACGATCTTGATGTCGCCGGACGTGACCGACGCACCGATGACCTTCTCGATGCCCGACCGCAGGAAGTCGGAGTTCGCGTCGGCGCTGTTGCCCTTGATGATCACGTAGTTGCCCTTTGGCACGACCTTGACGATCTCCTCGGCCATCAGCTGTCCGACAAGCGGGTTGTCAAAGGTGATGTAGAAGGCCTTCTCGTTCTCGATCAGGCGGTCGTACGCGATGACCGGGATGCCTTGATCGACCGCGGCCTGCACGGTCGGCTGGATCGCCGTGCCGTCCTGGGCCAGGATGATGATCACCTTCGCGCCGTCGGTGATGAGCTGCTCGACGTCCGTCGCCTGCTTCTCGGCGGACGAACCCGCGTCGGTGCCGACGTACGAGCCGCCCGCAGCCTCGACGACCTTCTTGATGTTGGGCTCGTCCCACTTGGCCCAACGCTCTTCCTTGAAGTTGTTCCAGGACACCCCGACTTTGCAGCCGGCCGCTGCCTGCGAGCCTCCGGCGCCGCCCCCTGACGCAGCAGGCGGGGTCGAGCTCGAGCACCCGGCGAACACGACGGCAGCCGTGCCAATGACGGCGGCCAAGCGGCGAATGTGCATCTAGTCTCCTCCTCGATCGGACCGGACCCGCCAATAGCGCGGTGGCCCGGCAGTAGGCTACAACGTTGTCGCGTTGTTGAGAGCACCGTTTTGTCGTCGTCTCGACCCTCGAGCGCGACTGACGTGCCTGACCTCCTCTGCTACGGCTTGCCTCCGTGCTCAGGCGGAAGCGAGCTCGACCAGCTCGCCGCGCGGCGCCAGCCATCCGGCCGGGTCGGCGAGGAGCGGTTCGAACGCGTACTCCGCGGCACCGATCAACGGGGCGTCGACCCCAAGTTTCGCCGGGATGACCCGGACGAGGCCACGCGGCGCAGACAGGGCCATCCTGTCGAGCGCGCCGTCGAGATCCGGGCCCACGAACGGCTGGATCCGGCCGAACAGGCCGCCCAGCACGATGACCTCCGGGTTCAGGACGTTCACGAGGCCCGCCAGCCCGATCCCGAGCCAGCGGCCGACCTCGGCGAACGCTGCGAGCGCGACCGGTGATCCGGCCTCGGCCTCGCGGACAACGGATTCGACATCGCGGCGACCGCCGCCTGGGGGCCGACCGGCACGCCTCAGCAGCGCCCACGCTCCGACCTCGGTCTCCCAGCAGCCAACCGATCCGCAGCGGCAGGCGACGCCGGCCGGGTTGATCGGGAAGTGGCCGACCTCGCCGCCGTAGCCGGCCGCGCCGGCGAGGGGCTTGCCGTCGACGATCAGGCCGGCGCCGACGCCGACATCGCCCGAGATGAACAGGACCTGGTCAGCGCCGACGGCCGCGCCGCGGCGATGCTCTGCGAGCGCGCCCAGATCCGCCTCGTTCGCGATCGAGACCGGGACCGGCAGGTCCAGGTCCCGTGTCAGTGCGTCGCCAAGCGGGACGTCGCGCCAGCCGAGGTTCGGCGCCATCGAGACGAGCCCGTCGGACCGCCGGACGACGCCGACGACGCCGACTCCCGACCCCGACGACGTTGTCGTCCGTCCAGCCGCCGGCCGCGGAGCCCGTCCGCCGAGCTCGGCCAGGTCGGCGCTGACCGCGTCGACGGAGACATGATTGCTCGGCCGGTCGACACGGACGTGGGCGAGGACCTCGCCGCCCAGCCCGACAGCGGCCGCGGCGAGCGTGTCGACGTCGATCTCCAGGGCGAGTGCCACCGCCCGGCGGGGGTTGAGGGTCACGACCGGCGACGGCCGGCCCGGCGTGCCCAGCGGTGCCGCGCGTCGCTCGTGGACGAAGCCAGCGACGGTCAGCTCGCCGATGAGCCCGCGGATCGCGCTCCGGGTCAGGCCGGTGCGGGCGACCAGGTCCGAGCGCGTGAGAGGCCCGTTTGCGTGGAGCTCGCGGATGATCGCGCTCAGATTGGCGCGCCGAACCGTCTCGCTGCGCTGCCCGACCTCGTCGCCGCGAACCAGCCCGCGTACCACCACTCGATTTGTCATCCTTTCTTTCAAAAGCAGATGACAGACTCTAATACGACCGGGGCGGTGTCAAGGGCGTTCGCGGATCAGGGCCGGTACCATCGGCGCGGTCCGCGATCGGAAACCGAGGAGGAGCGAGCGACGTGAGCAGGTTGCGGTTCGGGATCCTGTCGACGGCCGATATCGCCCGCAAGAAGGTCATCCCCGGCATGCGCACCGCCGACCGGGTCGAGGTCGTGGCGATCGCGTCGCGGAGCAGCGAGACCGCCGCGCGGGTCGCCGAGGAGCTGGCGATCCCGCGGGCGCACGGCTCCTACGAGGCCCTGCTCGCGGACCCCGAGGTCGACGCCATCTACATCCCGCTGCCCAACCACCTGCACCTCGAGTGGACGATCGCCGCGGCGGAAGCCGGCAAGCACGTCCTCTGCGAGAAGCCGCTGGCCCTCAGCGCCGACGACGCCCAGCGGATGGTCGACGCATGCGATCGCGCCGGGGTCCGGCTGATGGAGGCGTTCATGTACCGGATGCATCCGACGTGGACCGCGGTCCGCGAGCTGGTGGCCTCGGGTCGGATCGGGCGGCTGCAGGCCGTCCAGAGCTGGTTCTCGTACTACAACGACGACGCGACCAACATCCGGAACGTCCTCGACTACGGCGGCGGGGCGCTCATGGACATCGGTTGTTACTCGGTGAACCTGTCGCGAATGCTGTTCGACGGCGAGCCTTCGCACGTCCAGGCGGCGCTCCGGCGCGATGCGGAGACCGGCGTCGACGTGCTGACGAGTGCGATCCTCGAGTTCGACCGGGGCCATGCGACATTCACCTGCGCGATCCGATCGGAGGACGACCAGCGGGTCGAGGTCTACGGAACTGAGGGCCGGATCTCGGTCGGGATCCCGTTCAACATCCCGCCGGACCGGCCGACGCGTGTCTCGGTCTTCGCCGGTGGCCAGCCGCCGGTTGCGCCCGGCGTCGAGGTCCTGGAGTTCGAGACGGCCGATCCGTACGGCGCCGAGGCGCAGGCGTTCGCCGCGGCGATCCTCGACGACCAGCCGACGCCGGTGCCGCCGACGGACGCGGTGGCCAACATGCGGGTCATCGAGCGGATCTTTGCCGCGGCGGAGGGGGGTTGACCCGCCGATGTCTCGCCGGTCGCTCGGGGTCGCAGCCACCGTCATCGCGATCGCCGTCGTCGGCGTCGTGGGCGCTGGCATCCTCGTCCGGGCCGGCTCCGCGGCCGCTCCATCCCCGCCACGCTTCATCGAGGTCGCCGCGGAAGCCGGGATCGACCACACGTACGATGGCGACTTCGACTTCTTCGTCGGCGGCGGGGTCGCAGCGTTCGACTGTGACGGCGACGGGTTCTCAGGAGCTGTTCATGGCCGGCGGGTCGGAGCCGTCGGCACTCTACTGGAACCGGAGTGCGGTCGCCGGGCCGCTCCGCTTCGAGGAGGTCGTGAGCGAGGAGACGGCGCTGACCGGGGTCACCGGTGGCTACCCGATCGACATCGACGGCGACGAGCAGACGGACCTCGTTGTGCTCCGGCTCGGCGGGAACGTCGTTTTGCGCGGCCTTGGCGACTGCCGGTTCGAGCGGGCGAACGAGCAGCTCGGGATCGACGGCGGCCGGGACCGGACGATCGCGTTCAGCGCGGCCTGGGAGGGCGACGCCAGCCTGCCGATGCTCGCCTTTGGCAACTACTTCGTGCCGGCCCCCGACGGCGAGGCTGCGCGTTGCGCCGACAACCTGCTCGTCCGGCCGAACGCCGACGGGACCGCCTACGACCCTGCCATCCCGCTGACGCCGAGCTATTGCACCCTGTCGGTGCTGTTCAGCGACTGGAACCGGACCGGCCGCCGGGACCTGCGGACGTCGAACGATCGGCACTACTACGGCGCCGATCCGGCCGGCGAGGAGCAGCTCTGGCGGGTCGACCCCGGCCAGCCGCCTCGTCTCTACACGGCGGACGACGGCTGGCAGCAGCTTCGGATCTGGGGCATGGGCATCGCCAGCCAGGACCTCAGCGGGGACGGGATGCCGGAGGTGTATCTCACCAGCCAGGCCGACAACAAGCTCCAGACCCTGACGGACGGACCGTCGCAACCGACGTACGGCGATGTCGCGCTCGATCGCGGCGTCACGGCCACGACGCCGTTCGCCGGCGACACGACGCTGCCGTCGACGGCCTGGCATCCGGAGTTCCAGGACGTGAACAACGATGGCCTCATGGACCTGTACGTCTCGAAGGGCAACGTCGAGGCGCAGCTGGACTACGCCATACAGGATCCCAGCAACCTGCTGATCGGCAAGGCCGACGGCACGTTCGTCGAGGGCGCCGAGGAGGCCGGGCTCGTCTCGTTCGCGAGGACTCGCGGCGCCGCGCTCGTCGACCTGAACATGGACGGGTTGCTCGACCTCGTCGAGGTCAACCGGCGGACACCGGCCCACGTCTGGCGGAACGTCGGGGCGGGCACGGCCGACGCTCCGGCTCAGATGGGAAGCTGGGTCGGGATCCGCCTTGGACAGGATGCGCCGAATCGGGATGCGATCGGGGCGTGGGTGGACGTCCGGGTCGATGGGCGTGTGACCTCGCGGGAGATCACCCTCGGCGGCGGCCACGCGAGCGGCCAGCTGGGGTGGGTCCACTTCGGGCTGGGCGACGCGGAGGGAGCCGAGGTCCGGATCACCTGGCCGGACGGCGAGGTGGGACCCTTCATGCCAGTCGCCGCGAACGGCTTCGCGACGATCGAGCGCACCGCGGCCCAGGTCGTCCCGTGGGAACCCGGGGGAGTGATCGACCGATGACGCTTCCGGCGCGAACGGCCCGCCTCGCCGAGATCCAGCTGCCGGATTTCGGGCTGCCGAGACGCGATCGCCGGAGCTCCCGCCGTCGACCTACGCCGAGCGTGCTCGACGCGGCTGCGCGAACGGGTGGAGCGCGCGGCTACGACCGCCTCGTCGTCTACGCCGACCGCGAGCACAGCGCGAACCTCTCGTTCCTGACCGGCTTCGACCCTCGCTTCGAGGAGGCGATCCTGGTGCTGGGACCGACCGATGCGCCCGCCATCCTGGCCGGCAACGAGTGCTACGGGATGGCCGGTGCCGCCCCGCTGCCGATGCGGCGCCACCTGTTCCAGGACCTGAGCCTGCCCAGCCAGCCGCGAGACCGGTCGCGACCGCTGGCGGACATCCTCGCCGGCGAGGGCATTGGCCCGGGTAGCCGGGTCGGTGTCCTCGGCTGGAAGTCGTACGCGGACCGTGCGCGGATGGAGGTGCCCGCGTTTCTCGTCGACGAGCTTCGCGCGGCTCACTGGATCCGGTGGCCTCGTCGAGAACGCCAACGACCTGCTCATCGACCCCGCCGACGGCCTGCGCATCATCAACGACGCCGACCAGCTGGCGGTCTTCGAGCACGCGGCCACCCGGACCTCGAACGGGGTCCGCAACCTCTCTGACCGAGCTTCGGCCGGGGATGCGTGAACGTGAGGCGGTCCGGCTGCTCGAATGGGACGGCACGCCGCTCTCGTGCCATCTCATGCTCACCGCCGGTCCGCGGGCGTCGCTGGGCCTGCTCAGTCCGGGCGATCGGATCGATCGAGCGCGGCGACCGGCTGACGGTCGCGTTCGGGATCTGGGGCGCCCTGAACTGTCGCGCGGGCTTCGTCGTCGAGGATGCCGCGGAGCTGCCTGCCGGAATCCGCGATTACGTCGATCGGCTCGTTGGGCCGTACTTCGAGGCCGTGGTCGAGTGGTACGAGGCACTCCACATCGGGCAGACGGGCGGCGCGCTCCAGGCGATCATCGACCGGCGCCTGGCCGATCCGTTCTTCGGAATCTTCCTGAACCCGGGCCACCAGATTCATCTCGACGAGTGGGTCAATTCGCCGGTGGGACCGGGCTCGACGATCGAGCTCCGTTCCGGGATGGCGCTCCAGGTCGACATCATCCCGGCCACCGGCACCGACTACTTCACGACGAACATCGAGGACGGCATCGCCCTCGCGGACGGGTCACTCCGCGGCGAGCTGGCCACGCGCTACCCCGCGGCCTGGTCCCGGATCCAGGCGCGGCGGCAGTTCATGACGGACGTTCTCGGGATCCGCCTGCACGAGGACGTGCTCCCGTTCTCGAACATCCCCGCCGTCCTCCCGCCGTTCCTGCTGCGACCGGATCGCGCGATGACGATGGAGGCCTAGTCGTGGACCGCGAGCCGCCGTCGATCCTCGATCGAACGGGCTACGAACTGGAGGTGGAGGACACCTTCGACAGCCCGTCCCTCGACGAACGCCTGTGGATCCCCTACTACCTCGCTCATTGGGGCTCGCGAGCGACGTCCGCGGCTCGATACGAGGTGGGCAACGGCACCCTCCGCCTGCGGATCGAGGCGGACCAGGAACCCTGGCCACCCGTAGTCGACAGCCGATTGCGGGTCTCATCGCTCCAGACCGGGCAATTCGCGGGACCCGTCGGGAGTGCCATCGGCCAGAGCCGTTTCCGCGATGGTCTTGTGGTCCGGGAAGCACAGCCCAACGTCGCGCTGTACACGCCGCAGTACGGGCTGTTCGAGCTCCAGTGCCGGGCGCTCGACGACCCGGCCAACATGGTCGCCCTGTGGATGATCGGCTACGAGGACGAGCCGACTCGCTCGGCCGAGATCCTCATCTGCGAGATCTTCGGGCGCGACGTGGGGCCGCGTGAGGCGCGAGTCGGAATGGGGCTCCGCCCGTTCGGGGATCCGGCGATCACCGACGCATTCAGCGCGGAGCCGGTCGCGATCGACGCCCGAGAGTCGCACACGTACGCCGCGGCGTGGACCCCCGACGACGTGGCGTTCTACGTCGACGACCGGCTGGTCAAGGTTGTCCGCCAGTCCCCGACCTACCCGATGCAGTTCATGCTCAACATCTACGAGTTCGCCGACGGGCCGGAGCTGCCGTCACCGCCCGACCGCTACCCGAAGACCTTCGTCGTCGAGCGCTTCAGCGGCTATCGACCGATCACCGGCCCAGGTGCCCGACCTCCTGCGTTTCCGGCCGCGGCCACCTGACTCGGCGGCGCGGGTCTCACTGCTTGCCGAGGTCCTTCGCGAGGTGCTCCGCCAGGCCGAGGTAGGCCCCGCCGGCCCAGGTTCCCGTCCACGTCGGCCGAAGCACGATTCGAATGATTCCCCCGCCGTTCCTGTCGCTCGGCTCGACGTTCACCTCGAGCGTTCCCGTGCCGCGACTGGGCGCCGCGAGGTGGAAGTGACGTCCGCCGGCAATCTCCCGGAGCGGTCGATCGAGCCGGACGATGGCTCCCTCGGCGTCGCAGAACGCGTCGAGCGACGAGCGAACTGCGCCAAGATCGGCGTCGTCGTGTAGGTCGATCGTTACCTCGTCCAGCGACTCATCCTCCGAACGTTCTCGAGCCATCCATCCGGTCAGCCTCGGTGCTGCGGCTGGTCCGTGTACCTGCCTGGTAGGAATAGCGTCACGGGATCAGGCAGCTCCTCCGGTAGGCTACCCGGTGATGTCTCCACGACCAGCGTTGCCCGAGTGGCACGCTCGGCAACAGGCCGAATTCGCGCCCGATCGCGCAATGGTCCAGCGCTGGCTCGACGCGTACGTCAAGCGTGGAAGTCGTATGACGAGGCCGAGATCGCCGACCTCTGGACGGAGGACGCCGTGTGGCTCTATCCGTTTGGAACGAGAGCGACAGGTCGGGCGGCGATCACTGCGGAATGGATGGCCGAGAAGCACATCTTCGAAGGCCGCGGCTACGACGCGACCTACGAGCCGATCGCGATCGACGGCGACGTGGTGGTTGCCCATGGCCGGACGCTGTTCTTCGACCCTGACACCGGGGCGACGAAGGGGGAATTCGACAATGTCTGGGTTCTGAGGTTCGGGCCTGACGGTCGCTGTTCCGAATTCCACGAGTGGTACGCCGGCCGCCCGGAGCACGATCCCAGCCGCGCGATGCCCGAGTGAGCCAGCCAGCCCGAACGAGTTCGCTGCCTGAGGGCGTGTACTGGGTTGGGAAGAGCGAATCCGGCTCCACGCCACCGTGCCACTACGTCCTCGGCGGCGCCTCGTTGACTGTCGGAAGTGGAAGCGATCGTGACCGAAGGTTGGGGACCGGACTCGAGGCTCAGGAAGGTGCGGTGAGCGCCTGATCGAGGTCGGCGATCAGGTCCTCGACGGACTCGATCCCGACCGAGAGCCGAACGACGTCCGGCCCGGCGCCCGCGGCGAGTCGCTCCTCGTCGGACAGCTGGCGATGAGTCGTCGACGCCGGGTGGAGGATCAGGCTCCGCGTGTCGCCGACGTTCGCCAGGTGTGACCAGAGGTTCACCGACTCGACGGCCCGGATCCCGGCCTCGAACCCGCCCCGCAGGCCGATCGTGAAGACCGATCCCGGGCCGCGCGGCAGGTAGCGCCTCGCCAGCTCATGTGAGGGGCTGGCCGGCAGTCCCGCGTACGAGACCCAGGCGACGGCCGGGTGGGTCGCGAGGAAGTCAGCGATCGCCTGGGCGTTCGCGACGTGGCGATCCATGCGCAGGGGAAGCGTCTCGATCCCTGTAAGGATGAAGAACGCGTTCGTCGGCGATAGGGCCGGGCCCAGGTCGCGGAGAGCGACGGCGCGCGCCTTCATCGAGAACCCGAAGTCGCCGAACGTCTCGATGAAGTCGAGCCCGTGGTAGCCGGGATCCGGGCCGGCGAGGAACGGGAACCGGCCGCTCCCCCGCCAGTCGAACCGCCCGGACTCGACGACGATGCCACCCATCGAAGTGCCGTGCCCCGACAGGAACTTCGTGAGCGAATGGACGATCAGGTCGGCGCCCCATTCGAACGGCCGGCACAGGTACGGCGTGGCCATCGTGTTGTCGACGATGAGCGGGATGCTCGCCTCGTGGGCGATCGCGGCGAGCGCTTCGATGTCGACGACGAGGCCACCGGGGTTCGCCAACGACTCGACAAAGATGGCCTTCGTTCGAGGCCCGATCGCCTCGCGGAAGGCGTCGGGATCCGCGGCGTCGACGAACGACGCGCTCCAGCCGAGCCGCCTGAACGTGTGGCGGAACTGCGTCAGCGAGCCGCCGTAGAGCTGGCGAGCCGCGATGATGTCGTCGCCGGGCTCCAGCAGCGTGTAGAAGGTCAACAGCTGGGCGGCGTGGCCGGACGCCGCGGCAACGGCCGCGCGACCTCCCTCGAGTGCCGCAACCCGCTCTTCGAGCGCGGCGACGGTCGGGTTCGTCAGCCGCGAGTAGATGTAGCCGAAGGTCTGGAGGTTGAACAGCGCCGCCGCGTGGTCGACGTCGTCGAAGACGTACGAGGTCGTCTGGTGGATCGGCATATTGCGAGACCCGGTAACGGGATCCGGCCGGGCCCCCGCGTGGACCGCGCGGGTCGCGAACCCGTACGCCTCGTCGATCGGCAAGGGTGGCGCTCCGCTGTCAGGCGGGTCCTCGCGCTCGACGTCGGTCATCCGAGGAGGCGTCCGCGCCGGCTCGAGATCAGCCTGGTGTTGATCCCGCTCCATGCCAGCTCGCCGCCCAGGCGGCCGTACTCGATCTTCATGCAGTGGTCCTCGATGAACGTGAGCCCGGCGGACGTCGCGATCGCCCCAGCCTCGCTGCTGCGAATGCCGAGCTGAAGCCAGACGACCTTCGCGCCGATCGCCGCGGCGGACCGGGCGATCGCAGGTGTCTCGTCGGGCCGGCGGAAGACGTCGACGACGTCGACGGAGACGGGCACGGACTCGAGATCCGGGTAGACCGTTTCGCCGAGGATCGGCGCGTCGAGCGCCCGCGGGTTTACCGGGATCACGCGGAAGCCCTTGCGCTGGAGGTAGCGCATGACGAAGTAGCTCGGCCTGTTCCAGTTCGACGACGCGCCGACCATCGCGATCGTCCGGGTCTGGCGGTAGATCGAGAGCAGCAGGTCGTCGGGATAGTCAGGGGCATCTGCCGGCAGGAGACAGGCGGCCGCGCCGGTCGTGACGATCAGGTCCATCGGCGGATCGCCCACTTCTCGAAGATGCCGAGAAGCGCATCTGTTGTCTTGCCGAGCACCGCCAGGAGGATGATCGCGAGAAGGATCCGGTCGATCCGCCCGTTGTTCTGCGAATCGACGAGGAGGAACCCGAGTCCCATCGACGATGCGATCAGCTCTGCAGCGACCAGGAACAGCCACGACTGGGCAAGTGCCAGCCGGAGACCCGAGATGACCGACGGGAGCACCGCCGGCAGTTGGATGGTGACGAAGAGTCGAGTCCCGTTCAGGCCGAATGCCCGACCGGCCTCGACGAGCTGTCGGTCGACATGCCGGAGCGCCGCAGACACGGTCGTGTAGACGGGAAAGAACGCACCGATCGCGATCAGGGTGATTTTCGACTCCTCGCCGATCTTGAGCCAGAGGATGAGCAGCGGCACCCAGGCGAGCGACGGGACTGCCCGGACCGCCCCGAGGGTGGAGCCGAAGAATACGTCCCAGCGGCGCGCGAGACCCGTCGCGGCCCCGGCCAGCATCCCCAGGGACGCCCCGATGATGAAGCCCTCCAGGACCCGCTGGCTGGAGATCGCGACGTACTGGATGAGCAGTCCCCGCTGGAGCAGCTCGATGCCGGCCCCGAAGACCATCGAGGGCGAGGGCAGCTGAGCGATCGAGAACAGCCCGAGCGACGTCGTCAGCTGCCACGCCGCCAGGATCGCGAGCGGCAGGATCGCGCCGCCGGCGATCCGGGCGGCTCCGCCCGAACGGCTCGGCCGGCGACCGGTCGAGACGGCGCGAACCACGGTCTCGGACCGTGGGGCCGAGACCGTGGCGCGCACGCCCGCCGTTCGATCAGTCACGCACGGCTCACTCGAACGCGCTCGGGTCGGCCTTCTTGACGAATGAATCGTTCAGGAGGCTGGCGAGGGCCGCGTCGATCTGGTCCTGGCTGCTGACGTCGCCCGACTCGACGAAGATCGGGCCGATCTTCGTCAGCACGGCGACCTGTGCTGCTCCGGGAACCGGGTCGACGTCCAGGTTCGAGCGCTCGTTGATCACCTTCGTCGCAACGGCGGGAGCGATCGCAGCGGCCTCGCTCAGGATCGTGACGGTCTCGTCGGGGTGCTCCCTGGCCCAGGCCCGGGCGTGTTCGTAGGCGTCGACCACGACCTGGGCGACGTCCGGCTTCTGGGCGATGAATGACTCGGTCGCGTTGAGGAAGCCGTAGCTGTTGAAGCCGACGTTCCGGTACAGGAGGGTCGCCCCCGCCGCTTCGGCGCCGGCCATGATCGGGTCGAGGCCGGCCCAGGCATCGACGGATCCGTTCTGAAGCGCGGCCCAGCCATCGGCATGCTGGAGTACCTCGACGGTGACATCGGTCGGCTTGAGCCCCGCCTCCTCGAGGGACTGGAGGAGGAAGAAGTAGGGGTCGGTCCCCTTCGTCGCCGCGATCCTCTTGCCCTTCAGGTCCGCGACCGTCTTGATCGGCGAGTCCTTCGGCACGACGAGGGCCGCCCATTCAGGCTGCGAGTAGATGTCGATCACCTGGATCGGCGAGCCGTTCGAGCGGGCGAGGAGTGCGGCCGAGCCGGCCGTCGAGCCGACATCGATCGCGCCGGCCCGGAGCGCCTCATTCGCCTTGTTCGAGCCGGCCGACTTGACCCAGTTGACGGTGATCCCCTGGCCCGCCAGCGCCTTCTCGAGCCAGCCGTTCTGCTTGATCACGAGACTGAGCGGGTTGTACGTCGCGAAGTCGATGTTCAGCGTGCCTCCGGTGGTGACGGGGCCGGCCGCGGCGCCGGCGCCGCTGGAGGGCGATGAACCTGCGCCGGCGCTGCATGCGCCGAGGAGGACGGCGACGGTGATGGCGGTTGCGGCAAGGGCTGTGCGGGCGGATCGTCGGTGATGCATGGGACGGGACTTCCTTTCCATGGTGGCGATCTGGTGGCGGGACTGGTCAGTGGGTATGGCGGTCGATGCCGAGGCCGGCAAGGAGGGTCGCTCGAAGCTCGGCCAGCTCTGCCGAGCCGCGATCGCGGGGACGGCGGCCCGGGACGGTGAGGACGTGACGGAACGTCGCCCCATCGCGGCCCGGCTCAGGACCGAGGAGGACGACGCGATCGGCGAGTTGGAGCGCCTCGTCGACGTCGTGGGTCACGAGCAGGACCGTCGTCGGCGCCGCAGCGTGGACGTCGAGCAGGAGGTCCTGCATCTTCAGTCGGGTCAGCGCGTCGAGTGAGCCGAACGGCTCGTCGAGCAGCAGGACGCCTGGATTCCGGGCCAGCGCCCGGGCAAGCGACGTTCGCTGGGCCATTCCACCCGAGACCTCCCGCGGCCGATGACCGGCAAACGACGTCAGCCCGACCAGGTCCAGCAGCTCCTCGACTCGAGCTTCACGAACCCGGCTGCGTCCGTCGCGAGGCAGCCCGAGGGCCACGTTCCCGGCGAGCGTCCGCCACGGCAACAGACGCGGCTCCTGGAACGCCACCGCACAGCGCGCGTCCACGCCGCCGACGGGACTGCCGTCGATCCGCACGACGCCCGCCGATGGCGAGTCGAGGCCGGCGGCGATCCGCAAGAGCGTCGACTTGCCGCAGCCGCTCGTGCCCAGGATCGCCAGGACCTCACCCGGAGCGATCGACAGCGAGATGTCGCGAACGACGAGGTGCCGAGGAACGGGGGCGCCGCGGTGTCGCCGATCCGAGGCGAAGGCACGACTGACTGCGGCGAATTCGACTTCGTACTTGGTGTTGGTAATCGGCGCCTGGGCAACGTTGGTCACATGGGCTCCCTGGTTCGTGGACAGGACAGGGAGCGGGCCGGCCCGAAGAGATCGGGCGGAACGTCGAGAAGGTGGCCGCGAGATCGGCCGGCCCGCACAGCGGCGGCGAGGCCAGCCGAGAGTTCGCTAGCGGCGCTCGATGGCGATGAGCGCGCGCAGGCGGTCGACCAGCTCTCGCTGACGACACATACAGCGGCCCGAGGGGCGCGGCGCGATGCTCATTGCCTTCTTACCGTGCCATGAGCCGGCGCGGTCCGGCAAGTATCGATGGCGTTGCGCTTCGGTACCGATTGAACGGGAGCAGGCCCGCTCGGCGACGCGGGCCTCCCTCGCTCGGGCGCCGAGCATGGGTAATGCGGGGCATGGTCGACATGACTTTTGGGCGGCCGAGAAAGACGGCCGTGTCCTTGTTCCCTGAGCGGAGGTCCCCATCATCGATCCATGGCTACCGCACGGTGCTTGTCGAACGCGCCGCTCATGACCAACCCTTGAAGGGCATCGTCTTCAATGTGCTTGAACAGGTCGTCAGTCGCGACCATGGCGAGAACACGTGGGATGACCTGCTGAGCGCCGTCCGGGCTGGTTGGCGCCTACACGTCGCTGGGGAGTTATCCCGACGAAGATCTCGGGAAACTCGTGACAGCGGCATCCGAGGCGCTCGACGTTCCGGCACAGGACGTGATTCGCTGGTTCGGACGCGAGGCGCTGCCCGTCCTGGCCCAGGCCTACCCGGCGTTCTTCGCGCCGCACACGGACACCCGCTCGTTCCTCCTGACTCTCAACGACATCATCCACCCGGAAGTGCGCAAGCTCTACCCGGGAGCGGATGTTCCGGAGTTCGAATTCGACGTCTCAAATGACGGCACCCTTGGCATGGGATACGGCTCGCACCGAAAGCTCTGCTCGTTCGCAGAGGGCCTCATCGAGGGTGCAGCTGGGTGGTTCGGGGAGCAGGCGGCGATCTCTCAACCCCGCTGCATGCTTCGCGGGGACGAGAGGTGTGATCTCGTGATCGTCTTCAGGCGCGGACCGACGTCCTGATCGATGAAGGGCATGGATCGGCCGCCTGATTCGGAGATCGCGCGGCTGCGACGGCGGCTCGAGCGGGAGCGGCTTGCCCGCCACGAGGCCGAGGCAATCGCCGAGCGGACGACGCGAGAGCTGTACGACAAGATCGCCGATCGGACGCGGGAGCTGGAGAGCCTCGTCGCGATGGGCCGCGATCTCGCGAAGTCACTCGACAATCACGGGCTCGCCGACCTGATCGCCACGCACATCGCGCAGGCGGTCGACTTCGATGAGTGCGGGATCTACACGTGGGACCGGCTCCACAATACGGTCCGGACCTCGGGCTATTTCCCGGCCGACCGGCGAGCCCTCCTCGACGACGTCTATTCGCTGGTCGAGTACCCCGAAACGGAGCGCGTGCTGCTGACGCAGCAGCCGTCGGTGATCGTTCCTTCGGATCCCACGGCCGACCCCAGCGAGGTCCGGTTTCTCACGGATCTCGGCGGAACGATCATGGTTCAGCTGCCGATCGTCGTTAATGGCCAGACCATCGGAACGGTCGAGCTCCTTTCGCGATCCGGCGCGACGCTGGACGAGTGGCAGCTGACCCTTGCGCAGACCATGGCAAACGAGGCCGGCATCATGCTGGAGAACGCCCGCCTCTACGCCGAGGTCCGTCATCAGTCACTGCACGATTCCCTGACGGGGCTCCCGAACCGGGCGCTGCTTGGAGATCGGCTCGGACACGCACTGGCGCGACGGCGACGCGCAGGCCAGCTGATCGCCCTGCTGTTCGTCGATGTCGACGACTTCAAGCTCGTCAACGATACGTTCGGGCACGAAGTCGGCGATCAGACCCTCGCGTCCGTCGCTCGGCGGCTCGAGGCGCTCGTGCGTGAGGGCGATACCGTCGCGCACCTGAGCGGAGACGAATTCGCGATCCTGATCGAGGACCTGACCGGCCCGCACGCTGCGAACCTGGCTGCGGCCCGGGTGACTGATGCGTTCCTGGCGCCGCTGGAGGCCGGAGACCGCCAGATTCGTGTATCGGTCAGCGTCGGGGTCGGCCTTGCGACCGCCGCGCTCCGCTCGACGAACGATCTCATCCGGAACGCCGATTTCGCGATGTACACGGCCAAGCAATCAGGCAAGGGGCAGTTTCGCGTGTACGACCCGGTTGAACGACAGATCGCCGACGCGCGCGTCCAGCTCCAGGCCGATTTGCGCAATGCCGTCATCCGGAACGAGCTGCGGCTCCACTACCAGCCGATCATCGACCTTCGATCTGGCGTCACGACCTCGATGGAGGCGCTCGTGCGTTGGGAGCATCCTGAGCGCGGATTGCTGCTGCCCGCGTCGTTCATCCCGCTGGCCGAGGAAACAGAAGCGATCGTGGAGATCGGTGCATGGGTCCTCGCGACCGCCTGCGACCGGCTCGCGGACTGGCAGCGGCTCCGGCCGGGCCTCGCGGTTTCAGTCAACCTTTCGGGTCGTCAACTTCAGGATCCCGGCCTGGTCGGAGACGTGAGCAGCGCACTCGAACGCACGGGAATCGATCCGAAGTCGCTCATCCTCGAGGTGACCGAGACGATCCTCGTGGCGGATCCAACTGCGGAGTCGATGCTCTTTCGACTCAAGGCACTTGGCGTCCGGCTGGCCATCGACGACTTCGGCACGGGCTACTCGTCGATCAGCTACTTGCGGCGTTTCCCGGTGGATATCCTCAAGATCGACCGCGAGTTCACCAAGGAGGTCGAGTCGCCCGAGGGCGAGGCGCTGCTGCGCGGGATCGTCCAGCTGGGTCGCTCCATGGGCCTCGAGCTGGTGGCCGAAGGCATCGAACGGCGGGCGCAGGTCGCGCGCATTGCCGCCGCGGGCTGCGACCAGGGCCAGGGCTATTTCTTCGCTCGGCCAACCGAGTCGGACGGCGTCGCCAGGCTCCTCATGGCCGGCAGGCTGCCGGCAGCGTTGCCGGCGACATCACGGCCACGACCCGCCCAGACCGACATGAAGGAGATCGCTCGGTCGCACTGATCCGCTCAGGCGAAGAGGCGCTCCATCGCTCCCACGATTGCGCGGCCGTCCGACCCGCTCGGATCCTTCTCCGGGTTGTAGCAGGCCAGCGACCAGCCGACGAGATCGCCTGCAGCCGCGACCGGAGCGAGGAGCTCGATGAGCTCATCCCAGTCGAGACCTCCCGACATGAGGTAGTCCGTCGCCGGGAAGACAGCCTGATCGAGGACATCGAGGTCCACGTGCAGCCAGAGGCGGTCTGCGGCACGCCGCACGTGGGCGAGGGCAGAGGCCGCGGTGGCGCCGGCGCCGTCGCGGCGAATCGTGGCCGCGTTCGCGTCGAACAGGCCGCTCGCACGGTGCCGCACCAGGATGTCGCCCATGTCGTCCAGTTCGTCCGGGTCGTGGTAGCCGAGGATCGCGATCCCGGATGTCGGCACGATCGGGACCGGCCCGGCCCGCTCGACCCAGGGCGCCGGACCCTCGCCGAGCACGACGGCGATCGGCATGTCGGCGGCCTCGCCGGTCGGCGAGGTCGTGCCATCGTAGAAGTCCAGGTGGCCATCCACGTACACGAGGCTCACCGTGCCGAGGGCGTCGCGCGCACCCGCCAGTGCTCCCGGCAGCAGCGTGCAGCAACCGCCCAGGACGAACGGGTGGTCGCCCCGACGGAGGATGTCCGTCGTGGCCTCGCGGACGGCGCTCGTCGTCGACAGCACGCCGGGCAGGCCGATCAAGCCGGTGCCAGGATCGCGGTCATGGTCGGGAATGCGGACGCCCAGGTCGCCGGCGTCGTCCCAGCCGAGCCGGTCGAGGCCTGCCGCGCGCAGAGCAGCCGGGGCGAGCTCGGTGCCGCGGAGCTCGGCGTTGCCCAGGCCCACAGAGTCGATCGGTACCCCGAGCGTCGTGAACGTCCTGCGGCTCATCGTACGGCGAGCGTACATTGCCCAACTGAGCCCGGGTGGTGATCGACCCAATTCGATGGCTACGCTTTCGATCCGGGGTACTGTTCGCGCACCACGTCGCCAATCGGAGGAGGCACTGACCCTGATGGCCCGCGCCTTCCGCGCGCTTGGACTGAATTGCGAGGTCCGGGCACCTCGTTCGGCCTGGATCAGCAACCTGCGACGACCACCGACGCCGCCGACGTGATGGTGAGGCAATGACGAGTCGAACGCTCACGTTCGGAAGCAGCACCTACCCGCTGATCCTGCCGAATATCCGCGACCCGCGCCTGCATGTCGCTGCGGTCATCATCACGATCCACGTCATCGGGCAGGTCGGGCTGCACTTCCAGGTCAGCGTGCCGCAAATCCTCGCGGCGATCCTGACCAGTGCGATCATCGAGGTCGTCCTGACCTTTCGCTCGACCAAGTCGTTCGTGTGGCCGGCGAGCGCGATGCTGACCGGCAGCGGTGTCGCCCTCATCCTGCGCGTCGTCGGGACGCCACCTGACGATCCGTGGAATACCTACGCCTGGTACATCTTCGCGGCGGTCGCAGGCTTGTCGCTCCTGTCGAAGTACGTCATCCGCTACCGCGGATCGCACGTCTTCAACCCGTCCAACATCGGGCTGGTCGTGGCCTTCATCGTGCTCGGCAGCACGCGCGTCGAGCCCCTCGACTTCTGGTGGGCGCCGCTGAACGCCTGGATGGTCCTGGCCTACGTCGTCATCATCGGCGGCGGGCTGCTGATCACGAGGCGGCTGCACCTCCTCGGCCTCGCTGCGACCTTCTGGGTTGGCCTCACCGTTGGCGTCGGGATCCTCGCCGCGTCGGGCCACTGCATGACCGCGAACTGGGCGTTCGCACCCGTCTGCGGTGTCGACTTCTGGCGGGTGGTCGTCTTCTCGCCCGAAGTAATGATCTTCCTGTTCTTCATGATCACGGACCCGAAGACGGTGCCGGCCGGGCAGGTCGGGCGCGTCGTGTTCGGCCTCCTCGTCGCCGTTGCGAGCACCCTCCTGCTGGCGCCGCAGACCGATGAGTTCGGGACCAAGGTCGGGCTGCTGGCGGGTCTGGTCGTCGTCTGTATCGGCCGTCCCCTCCTCGACCGGCTCGTCCCGGAACCGCGGTCGGCAGCGGACGAGATCGGCCGGTTCGCGAAACGCCTCGCCACCGGCGGCAAACCAGGCGCCGGAACGCTTCGTGGCGCCGGCCGGGTCGGGCTCATCGTCGTCGCCACTTTCGTACTCGGGGCGGGCATCGTCGTCGCCGGCAGCCCGGCCCGTGGGATCGTTCTCACCGACACCGCCGCCATCCTCGACCGGGTCCCGCACCAGGTGGATCCCGCAACGTTTCCGGCGATGACGATCGACCAGGATGTCGCGGACTGGGACCACCAGATCGTCGGAGCGGGAGCGCAGGCGATCGTGCTGACGCTGGCGGAGAACCTCGAGCTCGAAAATCAGGCGCTTCTCCAGGCCGACGGGTCAATCCTCCCGGCGGTCGATCACGGTGACCGCCTGATCGAGATGCAGGGGCGGCTCGCGGATGCAGTCGCCACGGGGACCATCGTCATCCCTCGATACCGGTTCGACGCCTTGAACATGTCGCTGCTGGAGCCCTTCGGGAAGCAGACCGGCCTGAGCCTTGGTCTCGATGCTCGGGGCACGATGACCGAGGAGACGTACGACGCTGCCGGGAGCCTGGTGGCACAGGAGACGTCGCCGTTCGCCCTGAGGTTCGTCATGCGTCGCGCAACCGGCGACCGCTGGCTCAATGTGGCCGTGCTGCCGCCGGGAGCCTGACCGCTGGTCGGAGGCATACTGGTGGGACTGTCACGTTGACGAACGAAAGAGGGTGTAGATGGCACGCGACGACGAGCGCCTCACGCGCGCGCAGGAAGAGCCGATCGTCGGCGGATTGCCCGATGTCCCGGGAATCCTCACGGCGCTCCGGCTGACGCCAGAACTTGGTATCCATCTGCGCGGCCTCGCCGACGAACTGCTCGTCAACGACTTCGCGGGCGCCACGATCGGGCGCGCTGAGCGGGAGATGCTCGCGACCGCAACCTCGGCGGCGAACGACTGCTTCTATTGCATGGACTCGCATGGCGCGTTCGCGACGGCGCTCCTCGAACGAAGCGGAGCGACCGAGCGCGTGGCGCTCATCGACGGGCTCAAGCTCGGGTCGTCCGAGGGGTTCGACGACAAGATGCGGGCGCTGCTCCACATCGCGCGAACCGTGCGACGCGAGCCTCGCGATCTGACTGCGGCTGATGTCGCGGCGGCCCACGCCGCTGGTGCCGCCGACGCCGACGTCCAGCTCGCGGTGCTGATCGCGGCCGCCTTCTCGATGTACAACCGGATGGTCGAAGGCTTTCGGGCCAGGACGTCACCGAGCGCCGATGTCTACCGAGATCGCGCCACCGAGATCGCGGCACACGGCTACAGCGACCAGCGGGTCACGACGGTTCCGGGATAGCGTCGGAGGCTGGGCGCGCCTCAGCTTGCCGCGACCAGCGCCCACGCGACGGCGAGTGCGCCGGTGAGCACAACCAGCCCCCAGCCCCGCGCGTTGATGACCTCACCGCGAATGACGACGATCGCGTGGAGCACCGCACCCATGCCGTTCGCGGCGAGGTTCGTGTACGCGATCGCCTGCTGCGCCGCGGCGTCGCCCGTGTCGCGACCGAGCCAGCACAGGACGGCGAGGCTCAGGAACGACGTGCCGAGCAGCCGGCCGAAGAACGTGGCCTCGGCATCCATGCGCGTCCCGAACGGCGCGACCCACTGACGCGGTATAAGCAGAAACGCCGCTCCCACGACGACCCAGACGACTGCCTGGACGAGGACCAGGTTTGCGAAGTTCATCTCTGCCTCCCTCTTGCGAGCCCCGCGCCGGCTGGTTACTCGATGACAAGCTCCGTGACGTGAGCGAATTCGTCGGCGAGAGCAGCCCGTTCTTCGTCGGTCAGTTCAAGCGACTCTGCGGCTGCAAGTGACGATCGAGCCAACTCTGGGTCCTTGGTCCGGACGGCCAATTCCGCTCGATACAGATACGCTCTTGCGAGTTCATCTGTCGTGGCGGCTTCGCCAAAACGGGTCAGGCCGCTTTCGAGCGTCTTCAATGCGAGGACCTCATCCCCATGGGCATCTCCCAGGCGCGCCGCGACGTAAATGATCTGGGCCAGTCCTTCGGCTTTCTCCGCTGAGTCTTCTTGCTCAGTCTCACCAAGCTTGGAGATCCGCAGCCAGTTCCCGCCCGGGTCAACGACACTGAAACCCCGCACCGTGCCGTATTTCTTTCGCGGTCGTGTGATGCGTGGAATGCCTGCGACCGGCAGCTTGCCGTGCGTTACCCGCAAGGCGGCAGCAAAGTCACGATAGAGACTGTCAGGGTCCGGTACAACGACGATCGCAGTGCCATACGAATCCGCAGGATTGAAGCCATCCATGCCGAACAGATGGATGTGAATATCCTCAAGCGCGACGACCGCGTAAGGATTTGGACGAACCTGTCGGTATGTTCTCTTGAACCCTAAGGATTCATAGAACGCAATCGATACGTCCAGGTCGCCACAGGGCAGACATGGATATGTGCGTTCGTTCGCCACGAAGCGACTCCTTTGCAGGCGCGGTTGGCACCAATCTTGCAGGGGTCCAGGACATCGTGGCGGAAATCCGGCCGTCTCAGGGCGCGACGGGCGCCCAGGCTGGCTCGAGCGCCGGATAGCTCGTCAGCTGCTCGACGCCGGTCCCGTCGGCGTTCATCACGTAGATGTCGGAGTCGCTGTCCCGGTCACTGCGGAACGCGATCCTCGTGCCATCGGGCGACCACGCGGGTTCGCCCGACAGCGTCTTCAGCTGCCGACCGTTTGGCGAGCGTGTAGTCGGGTAGTCATGAGCAGGTCTCGCCCGGGCCGGTCGACCCGGGCGAAGACCCGCTGGACGTTCAGCGGCGGTTGTAGGTCGCGAGGCCCGACCAGTCCCCGCGCGCGGCGTACGAGGCTTGGGTCGGCCAGCTGTCCAGGCTCGACGGCGGCAGCGCCCCACCGACGGCGATGATCTGGCGGAGGTCCCCTGTGTTCGCATGCTGCAGCTCGGCGAACGTGGTGATCCCGCCATCGTTAAGGATCGACGCGATCCGCGGCCCGATGCCGTTGATCTGGGTCAGGTCGTCGGGCGGAGCCGTGCTCGCGGACGCGCCCCGGGCCGCTGCGGGCCTAGGCTTCCCCGCCATTGCCTTCTCGTTGTGCTTCATCAGGCCCTGCCAGTCGCCCTTGACGGCATAGGTGGCCTGCATCGGCCATGTCGCCACGTTGCCGGGCGGCATCATGTCAGCCTCGTGCAGCGCGTGGCGGAGCTGCGGCTCGTTGGTGTCGGCCAGGGCAGCGTAGGTCGTGATCCCGGCCGCAGCGAGGGCCGCTGCCGCCTTGGGCCCGATCCCCACCAGCTGCGTCAGGTCGTCACCGGCTGCGACTGCTGCTGCGGCGGCCGGGGCGGCCGCCGCCACCGGGGCTGCCTCCTCGGATGGCGCTGCCTCCTCTTCCGGTGCTTCCTCGATCTGCACCTCGAAGTCGGCGACCACTTCTTCGCCGCCGAGCACTTCGGCAGCGGGCTCGACCAGGGCACGGAGAGCCGCCGCCGTCTCGGCCGGCAGCGTGCTCTGGATCAGCAGGGCGTTCTCGGCCTTGATCGCGTTCTCGATCAAGCCAATCGAGGCGGCCCACTTACCCTCGTACTGGACGAAAAGGGCGCTCTTGCCCTTGTCGATCTCGCTCGTGACCTGCTTCATGAACTTGTCGTCGATGCCGATGTCGTGGAAGCGGCTGCGCAGACTATGGAGCAGGCCGCCGGCCGCGCCGCCAACGGCGGCGCCCGCCGGGCCCGCGATGAGGGCCCCGACGACCACGCCCATCGCGGCGCCGTGGAAGCCACCCTTCATGGCTCCCATGTCCTCGGTCTGGTGGACCTTGACCCGGCCACGCTTCGTATGCTCCGCGATCGCGACGTCGACGACTTTCACGTTGTCGTCGACCGCGTCGACCTTCTCGATCTCCGCCAGGAGTCGTCGCGCTGCTTTTCCATTCTCCAGCACGAACGCCGCCAGGGTCTGGTCCTGTTGTGCCACCGCCATGGGGTTCGCCTCCTCAAATCAAAGTTGGAAGGGTCGATGAGCGAGGCTCACCGATACCCGACAAGTGCGACCGCTTGCGGTACCCGTCGCCTGGGGTGCGTGGGATCGTCGCGCGCGGTCGCGTGGCGCGTGGCGCTCTCCCTGGAGCTGCCGGGTCACGCCGATTCGAGAGTCACCAACCGGTTTGCGCACCCCCAGTCCCGACAGTTCGGGAATGATGACGGCGATGCTCGCGCGTCCGATCCGATCCATCTGCCGGAAAAGGGATACTACGCGTGTGCCCCCTGTGAGGCAAGGTGCGTTTGAACCTCGCTGCTGAGACGGTGCACGTAGACGACGGTGCTCAACACTCCGTTGATAGTGCGCGTATATTGTCCGGCGGGGACGGGAATTCATTCAGAAGGCGTGTCCGTCCAACCGTGCTCTCGTCAACGAATGTCAACCGAGATCCGCTGGGGAGGCACTCATGGGCTACAACCTCCAGAATCGCAACTTTACGAAGCTGCTCGACTTCAGCCCGCGGGAGATCCACTTCCTGCTGGACCTCGCGCGTGACCTGAAGCGGGCCAAGTACGGCGGCTACGAGCAGCAACGCCTGCGCGGAAAGAACATCGCGATCATCTTCGAGAAGGCATCGACCCGAACGCGCGTGTCGTTCGAGGTCGCTGCCTACGACCAGGGCGCCCACGTCACATACCTCGGGCCCGAGGGTTCACAGATCGGCTACAAGGAGTCCATGAAGGACACCGCCCGGGTCCTCGGCCGGATCTTCGACGGCATCGAATATCGCGGCTTCGGCCAGGACATCGTCGAAGAGCTTGCCGAGTTCGCCGGTGTGCCGGTCTGGAACGGGCTGACCAACGAGTACCACCCGACGCAGATCCTTGCGGATGTCCTGACGATGACCGAGTTCAGCGACAAACCGCTGACGCAGATCGCCTACTGCTATCTCGGTGACGCCCGGAACAACATGGGCGATTCGCTCCTGGTGGGCGGGGCCAAGCTCGGCATGGACGTCCGGCTCTGCTCGCCGAAGACGTTGTGGCCGAACAAGGAGTTGGTGGCCACCTGCCGCTCGATCGCGGAGCAGACCGGGGCGCGCATCACCCTGACCGATGACCCCGGCGAGGGCGTCAAGGGCGTCGACTACCTCTACACGGACGTATGGGTCTCGATGGGCGAGGAGAAGTCCGTCTGGGACGAGCGGGTCGCGCTCCTCAAGCCGTACCAGGTCAACGCGGAGCTCGTCGCGAAGACCGGCAATCCCCAGGTGAAGTTCCTGCACTGCCTGCCGGCGTTCCACGACCGGCACACCACGCTCGGCGCGGAGTTGTTCGAACGCTTCGCGCTCGACGGGATGGAGGTCACGAACGAGGTCTTCGAGTCGGAGCGGTCGATCGTGTTCGAGCAGGCGGAGAACCGGATGCACACGATCAAGGCAGTGATGGTCGCGACGATCGGCGACTGATGGCAGAGGCGAGGGGTCCGGCACGATGCGCATCGTCATCGCCCTAGGCGGCAACGCCCTGCTGAAGCGGGGCGAGCCGATGACGGCCGGGCATCAGCGGGCCAACGTCCGGGTCGCGGCCCCCGCGCTCGCCCGGATCGCGCGGGAGCACGAGCTCGTCATCTCCCATGGCAACGGTCCGCAGGTCGGGCTGCTCGCGCTCCAGGGCGCTGCGTACAAGGACGTCGAGGCGTACCCGCTCGACGTTCTCGGCGCCGAGACCCAGGGCATGATCGGCTACCTCGTCGAGCAAGAAGTCGGGAATCTCCTGCCGATGGAGCGGCCGCTTGCGACGATCCTCACGATGGTCGAGGTCGACCCCGACGACCCGGCGTTCACCGATCCGACGAAGTTCGTCGGCCCCATCTACGACGAGGCGCAAGCCACGGCCCTCGCCGCCGAAAAGGGCTGGACCGTCAAGCCGGACGGCGCCCACTGGCGCCGAGTCGTGCCGTCGCCGCGGCCGAAGCGGATCTTCGAAATCCGGCCGATGCGCTGGCTCCTTGAACGTGGTTGCGTCGTGATCTGCGCCGGTGGCGGCGGCATCCCGACGATGTACGCGAAGGACGCCGAGCGACTCTTGCTGGGTGTCGAGGCGGTCATCGACAAGGACCTCGCCAGTAGCCTGCTCTCGCGCGAGCTCGAGGCCGACCTGTACATCATGGCGACCGACGTCGACGGGGTGTACACGGCCTGGGGTACGCCCGACCAGGCGCGCATCGAGCGGGCAACGCCTGAGGAACTGGCACGGATGGACCTGCCGGCGGGCTCGATGGGTCCAAAGGTCGCCGCGGCGTGCGAATTCGTGGAGGCAACCGGCCGGCGGGCGGCGATCGGGTCGCTCGACGAGATCGACAGGCTCGTGGATGGCAGCGGCGGCACGCAGGTCGTCGCAGAGGAGGCGAACTGATGGCGTCGTTCGGCGTGCACTCGGAGGTCGGCAAGCTCCGCAAGGTGATCGTCCACCGGCCCGACCTCAGCCTCAAGCGTCTGACGCCGGCCAACCACGACGAGCTCCTGTTCGACGACGTCCTGTGGGTCGAGCGCGCCCAGTGGGAGCACGACCAGTTCGTCGCCCGGATGCGCGAGCGCGGCGTCGAGGTGTTCTACGTCCAGGACCTTCTGACGGAAGCCCTCGCCACGGGCGAGAACGTCCGTCGCCGGTTGATCGAGCTAGTCGCCTCCGAGGCGGTCGTCGGACCGAGCCTCGTCGAGGCGGTCGGCGCCTGCCTGTCGGGCCTCCAGCCCGACGCGCTGGCCCGCCACCTGATCGGCGGCCTGACGGTGGCCGAGTCCGGCCTCGATCTCGGCAAGCTCAAGGGCTCGTCGCTGATCGCGGCTGCCATTGACGACGACTCCACGTTCGTCCTGCCCCCGCTGCCGAACAGCCTCTTTACCAGGGACTCGTCGTGCTGGATCTACGGCGGGGTCTCGATCAACCCAATGTATTGGCCCGCGCGCCGGCGCGAGGCCTACAACATGGGCACGATCTACCGCGCCCATCCGATGTTCAGCGGCGAGTCGTTCGATTACTGGTACCCGCCGCTCGGCGACGACGACCGGTTCCGGCTGGAGGACTTCGGCCGGGCGTCTCTGGAAGGCGGGGACGTCGAGATCATCGGCAAGGGAACGGTCGCAATCGGTATGTCCGAGCGGACGACCGGCCGGATGATCGAGCAGATCGCGAGGGCGCTCTTCGCGAAGGGCGCTGCCGAGCGCGTCATCGCCGCGGTCATGACCAAGGACCGCGCCCACATGCACCTCGACACCGTCTTCACGCTACTCGACCGCGACAAGGCGACGGCGTTCCCGAAGGTCGTGGAGGGCATCCGGGCGATCAGCCTGCGCCCCGGATCGAAGCCCGGGACGGTCGACGTACGCGAGGAGAAGGACTTCCTCTCGGCGATCGCCGATGCGCTCGGCGTACGGAAGCTCCACGTCGTCGAGACCGGCGGCGACGCCTACCAGCAGGCCCGCGAGCAGTGGGACGACGGCAACAACGTCGTCGCGCTCGAACCGGGTGTTGTCGTCGCCTACGAGCGGAACACCTACACGATCACGAAGATGCGCGAGGCGGGCGTCGAGGTCGTGACCATCGAGGGCTTCGAGCTGGGGAAGGGTCGCGGCGGCGGGCACTGCATGACCTGCCCGGTCGTGCGCGACCCGATCTGAGGGAGGACGAAGCCATGGATGGGCCCGTGCGCTGGGTCGTTGCCATCCTCGTCGCGGCCGCAATCATCGCGTTTGTCGCGTTCGCCCGCGGCGAACCGGAGCACGGCGAGCCGACGCCACCACCAGCCGCGATCCAGGTGGTCGGAGCGCCGGCCTGATGGGCGAGGCCCCGTCGACCGGGCGCTACATCAGCACGCAACAGGCGGCGTTCATCGGCGTCGCCGCGATGGTCGGTGCCGGGATCTTCTCGCTGCTCGGCGCCGCGGGCGAGGTCGCCGGCGCGGCCGTCTGGCTGTCCTTCCTCCTCGCCGGCGGGATCGCGGCACTCCAGGGATATTCGTTCGCCAAGCTCGGTGCCAAATTCCCGTCAGCCGGCGGCCTGCTCGAGTACGTCAACCAGGGGTTCGGCGGCGGCCATGTCGCGACGGTCGTGGCCTGGCTGACCTACATCGCGAACGGCATCGTGACAGCGATGGTCGCCCTGTCGTTCGGGAGCTACGCGAGCTCGGCGTTCGCGGGCAACGACCCCGCCTGGGTGAAGATCTTCGCCGTCGCCCTGCTAGTGACGATGACCATCCTCAACGTTGCCGGCTCGACGGTCGTCGCCCGGGTCCAGAGCATCGTGGTCTTCGTCGTCATCGGCATCCTGGCCGTCTTCTCCGTGGTGACCATCGCAAATGTCGAGCCGGGCAACCTGGCGCCGGAAACGTATCCCGGCGTGCAGGCCATCGTGTCGAGCGTCGCCTTGACGTTCTTCGCGTTCCTGGGCTTCGGCGTCGTGACGTTCACGGCAAAGGACCTCGCCCGGCCCTCCCAGCAACTGCCAAGGGCGATGACGATCGCTATCGGTCTCGCGACCGTGATCTACGTGGCAGTCTCCATCGGCGTGTTCGGGACGCTGAGCGTCCCCGAGGTCATCGCAGCCGGACCGACGGCAATCGCCGTGGCCGCCCAGCCCGTGCTCGGCGACGCGGGCTACTGGTTGATGACCGTGACCGCCCTGTTCGCGACGGCCGGGGCGACCAACTCCGGCCTCTACCCGGCGACCGGGCTGTCCGACCACCTCGTCGCGACGGGGCAGTTCCCGACGCTGATGGCCAGGCGGCTGGGCGGGGGCGCACCGTTCGGGCTGATCATCCTGGCCGTCGCGATCGTCATCGTGGTTGTCGCCTTCAACCTCTCGGCCGTGGCCTCCATCGGCAGCGCCGTGGCGCTCGTCATCTTCGGGGTTGTCACGCTGGGCCACCTGCGCATCCTGAACGTGACCGGGGCGCGCCGGAGCATCCTTCTCGTCGCGCTCGCTGCCGTGACCATTACGCTCGCGACCTTCATCTTCACCACGCTCATCCACGAGCCCGCGTCCATGGTGACCCTGGTCGTGATCCTCGGGCTGAGCATCCTGCTCGATGTCGGCTGGTCTCGCCGCCGGGGAGGAGCGGCCGGACCGGGTGACGGCCAGGCAGTCCCCGACGTGCCACGCCCCATCGAAGGAGAACCATCATGACCGCGGCCACGACCGAACCGCCGTCGGGAGGACGCCGGTTCTCGCTACCGTCCGCCTACACGATCCTCTTCGTCCTCATCATCCTGACGGCGGTCGCGACGTACCTCATCCCGGCCGGCGCATACGACACCGATCCGGACGGCCAGCCACTCCCGGGGACGTACCACCAGGTCGACCCGAACCCGCAGCGGATCATCGTCGACTCGCTCATGGCCCCGATCAACGGGCTGTACGGGATCGAGGGCGAGGACGGAAGCATCAGCGTCTGGAACTCTGGTGAGCTCTTCGGGGCGATCGACGTCGCCCTGTTCATCCTCGTCATCGGCGGGTTCCTGGGCGTGACCATGAAGACCGGAGCCATCGAGGGCGGAATCGCCCGGATCGTCCTCAAGCTTCGCGGGCGCGAGAGCCTGATGATCCCGATCCTCATGATCGTCTTCGCGATCGGCGGATCGACCTTCGGGATGGCCGAGGAGAGCCTCGCCTTCTACGCCCTGATCATCACGGTCATGATCGCCGCCGGATACGACTCGCTGGTCGCAGCATCGATGCTCCTGCTCGGGTGCGGCATCGGCGTCCTCGGTTCGACGATCAACCCATTCGCGACCGGCATCGCGTCGGGCTTCGCCGGCGTGTCGATCGAGGAGGGCATCGTCGGGCGCCTGATCATCCTTGTCGTCGGCACAGCGATCGGGATCGTGTTCGTCATGCGCTACGCGGCCCGGGTCAAGGCGGACGCCGCCGCCTCGCTCGTCGCCGGCCAACGGGCGGAGATCGAGGCCCAGTTCCGGACCGACACAAGCAGCGGCGAGGGCGCCGCGCTGACCGGCGGCCAGAAGGCTGCCCTGGTCCTGTTCATCCTCGCCTTCGTCGTCATGATCTACGGGGTCATCCCGTGGGAGGACCTCGGCATCGGGCTGCCCACCCTGTGGTGGTGGTTCCCCGAAATGACCGCGTCGTTCCTGCTCTTCGCGATCCTCATCGGGCTGGTCAGCCGGATGTCAGAGTCGGGCTTCACGTCGACGTTCGTGGACGGCGCTCGTGACCTTCTGGGGGTGGCCCTCATCATCGGAATCGCTCGCGGGATCACCGTGATCATGAACAACGGGCTGATCACTGACACCGTGCTCAACTCGGCGGAGCAGGCCGTCGGCGGCCTTGGAGGGGTGGCATTCATCAACCTCATGTACCTCCTGTTCCTGCCGCTCTCGTTCCTCATCCCGTCATCGTCCGGCCTGGCGACCGTGGCGATGCCGATCATGGCGCCTCTGGCGAGCTTCGCCGAGGTGCCGGCCCAGCTCGTCGTGACCGCCTATCAGAGCGCGAACGGGCTGGTCAACCTCGTGACCCCCACATCCGCCGTCGTCATGGGCGGGCTGGCCATCGCCCGAGTCGGCTACGGAACGTGGCTCCGCTTCGTCTGGCCGGTACTGATCATGCTGGCCTTATTGACGGTGGTCGTCTTGACCGGCGCGATGGTGCTGCAGTAAGGGAGTTCGTCCGTGCGCAACCCGCCCGTCCTCGTCTCGGTCATCGGTTTCTTCGCCGCGCTCGCCGGCTTCGGCTACCTGTTCTTCGGTCTGCGGGTCCTCGGCTTCGATTGGTTCGGCGCCCTGGGAGACCTGCCGGAGTTCAACTCGGTCGGGATCTGGGGGTGGCTGGCGATCTTCGTCGGCGTCGGGTGGCTCGCGGTCGCCCTCGGCCTCTGGGCGCTCCAGCCCTGGGCGCGGGTCTTCGCCATGGCCATCGCGGGGCTCAGCCTCTTTGAAGCGGTCCTTGCGTTCTTCCAGTTCCCGGGCACGGGCATCGGGTTCGGCATGGCGATCATGCCGGTGCTGATCCTGTGGTACCTCAACAGCCGCGAAGTCCAGTCGGCGTTCGGTGAGGTCGACTCGTCCGGCGGCGTCTGAGGCATCGACGCACAAAGGATCTTCGCTGGCAGGCGTTTCTCCGCAGCATAACACAATCATGAGATCAACAACCACTTGCGCTCCTGAGCGCAGCCGCACTTGTCACCTTCCTGCGTCGCGCAACACTTGTCAGCCATCACCCAGCGCCTGACCGCGAGCGTCACCACGTACGCTACAAGCGTCGCCTACAGAACATGCCTACTACCAACATTCCTTACTGCGACACAGCACGTCCGCGCGCTGAACGTCACATCAGTTCCCTTCGTCTTCGTACGCTAACTTCACATCATAGTTTCGCGCTTACGTAGCAGGCTTCGCTATACAGTCCGTCGCGTGTAACATGGCAATGATCATCACAGTCTCCAATCCTCTCCGCTGCGGGTGGCGCTGCGGACGCCACTGAGGTCGCCCTAGGTCCGACGAACCAAGAACGGAGTGGCTCCGGCGGTAGGACTCGAACCTACGACCAAGCGGTTAACAGCCGCCCGCTCTACCACTGAGCTACGCCGGAGCGAGGGACCGGGGTCCGGTCCGGGCGGGCGCCGTCAGCGCCGCGCCGGGCCAGAGAATAGCAGAGGGGGCTTGACCGCCACGCGAGCCTCGACTGGCATACTCGCGTCGTGACCGAACGTTCACCGCTCATCGCTCCAGTTGCCGTCGCGGCTCGCCTCGGCGATCCAGACCTTCGGATCGCGGATGTTCGCTGGTACGTCGGCGAGCCGGAGCGCGGCCGCCGGGAATACGACGACGCCCATATCCCGGGCGCGATCTTCGTCGACCTGGACAGGGACCTCGCGGCCCCGGGCGGCGCCGGGCGCCATCCGCTCCCGGATCCGGCCGTGTTCGCACAGCGAATGGGCCAGCTCGGCTTCGGGTCGGGCGACCTGATCGTCGTCTACGACGACGTGATGGGCACGGTCGCCGCACGGCTGTGGTGGATGCTCGACAACCTCGGCTACGAGCGTGTCGCGCTGCTTGACGGAGGCTTCCGCGCCTGGCGAATGGCAGATCTGCCGCAGTCCAGTGTCGTCCCGACCCCGGAGCCGCGCGAGCTCCAGCTGGCCGATCGATGGTCGAACGTCGTCGATCGCGACGAGCTGATCGGCCGGCTCGACGACGTGACGCTCATCGACGTGCGCGCTCCGGAGCGCTATCGCGGTGAGGTGGAGCCGATCGATCCGCGCGCCGGCCACATCCCGTCGGCGGTCAGTGCGCCCGCGAAGACATCCCTCGCGGAGGATGGCCGCTTCCTCGAGCCGGCCGCGCTTGCCGAACAGCTTCGATCCGTCGCTCCCGAGGGTCGGTCCGTCGTCGTTTCGTGCGGGAGCGGCGTCACCGCCTGTCACACCGCGCTGGCGCTCCGCGTGGCTGGCCTGCCCGATGCGATCCTCTATCCGGGCTCGTTCAGCGACTGGAGCCGAACCGAGCTGCCGATCGCCGTCGGCCCGGAGCCGGGCAAGCTCACGGCAGGCTCTTGATCATGCCTCCGTCGATGGGCAGGATCACGCCCGTCAGGTAGGAGGCGGCCGGCGAGAGGACGAACGCCGCGATCCTCCCGAGCTCGTCCGGATCGCCGTATCGCCCGAGCGGGATCCGGTCGATGTTCGCCTGCTGGATCTCCGCGATGGGCGTCTTCGTCTGCTCGGCCCGAGCTTCATCGATGATCCGAATCCGGTCGGTGTCGAAGCGGCCCGGCGCCAGGCCGTTGATCCGAATCGGGGCGATCTCGGTGGCCAGGGTCTTGATGAGTCCGGCCAGGCCCGGCCGCAGGACGTTGGACGTAAGCAGGCCGGGGATCGGCTCCCGAACGGACGACGAGAGGATCACGAGGATGGCCGGGTCGCGACCCTCGCGGAGATGCGGCAGGGCCTCGCGGATGAGCCGGATCGAGCTGAGCAACGTTCCGTCGATGGCCTTCTGCCATGCCGCGTCGTCAAGGTCCGCGAACGTCCCGGGCGGCGGCCCGCCGCTATTGACGACGAGCCCGTCCAGCCCGCCGAGAGTCTTGACGGCGGCGCTGACCGCTGTCGCCGGGCCGTCGGACGCGGACAGGTCGGCCTCGATCGTCGCGCCGCTTCGCGCAGCGGTAACCACCCGCGCACCGTCCGCCGTCAGCGCGCGGCCAATCGCCGCCCCGAGCCCTCGGCTGCCTCCGCTGACGAGAAACCGCCGATCAGTGAGACCAAGGTCCATTCAGGAACTCTAGCGGCTCAGATAAGCGGCAGCTACGAGGCGCCTGCGAGGATCGAGCGGTGACTACCCGGGAACGGCCTGGCGACCGAGGTCGGCGCCGAGGCGAGCGACTGCTCGCCGACCTGCTGCGCGAGATTCGGGAGGCCCGCATCGGCCGGAACCTGAGCCAGGCGGCGGTCGGACGAGCGATCGGCCTGTCCGCCTCGCGAATCAGTCTGATCGAGCGAGGACGGCACCGCGACGTGCCGTTCGTCGTGGTCGCCCAGCTCCTCGATGTTCTCGGCCTCGAGCTGTCCGCTCGCGCCTACCCGGGCGGGCCCGGGATCCGTGATGCCGGTCAGCTCCGGCTTGTCGACCGGTTCCGAGGGCGGATCTCGCCTGTGTTCACGTGGCGCACGGAGATGCCGATCCCGATCGAGGGCGACCTGCGGGCGTGGGACGTCGCGCTAACGGCTGGCCGACTCTCGATCGGGGTCGACGCCGAGACGAGGCTGCGGGATGTGCAGGCAGTGGATCGACGAATCATGCTGAAACTCCGAGATTCAGGGTTCGCGCGGGCAGTGCTCCTCGTCGCGGCGACCCGGGCAAATCGACTGACCTTGCGTGCCGTCGGTGCGAGCCTGATGGCCAACTATCCGGTCCCGTCCGCGGTGGCGCTCCAGGTCGCTCGCGACGGGCCGCGACCCCGGCGGCAACAGCATCATCCTGCTCTAGACGTCTTCCGGCATCGCTTTGCGCGTCCCGAACGCTACCGCCAGCCCCTGGTCAAGCTCATGCGCGGGACGCACCAGATCGAACCGAACTGCACCAATTCGGTCGCTCGCTTGCGTCCGGCGCACGCCATCAACCGGTATCGGCCCACCGCGCGTCCGTCACGTGTGCGACGCGCAAGCCCGGCGGCGCCACCGCCCCTGAGCGGCGCCCGCCCTCCCCTACTCCAGGTAGTCCTTGAGCTTCCTGCGAGCGGGACGGGTGGCGCAGCTTCCGCAGTGCCTTCGCCTCGATCTGGCGAATCCGCTCGCGGGTGACGTTGAACTCCTTGCCGACCTCCTCGAGCGTCCGGGCACGACCGTCTTCGAGGCCGAACCGGAGCTGCAGCACGCGACGCTCGCGGCCGGTCAGTGAGTCGAGCACCGCCTCGACCTGCTCCTTGAGCAGCTGGTGGGACGCGGCTTCAGCGGGCGCAAGTGCGCCACGGTCCTCGATGAAGTCGCCGAGGTGGGAGTCCTCCTCCTCCCCGATCGGTGTCTCCAGCGACACCGGCTCCTGCGAGACCTTGATGATCTCGCGGACCTTCTCCGGGGTGACCTGGACCTCCTGGCCCTTCGACATCGCCTCGGCGATCTCCTCGACTGTCGGCTCGCGACCGAGCTCCTGGAGGAGCTGCCGCGACACGCGGATCAGGCGATTGATCGTCTCGACCATGTGGACGGGGATGCGGATCGTCCGTGCCTGGTCGGCGATCGCCCGGGTGATTGCCTGTCGGATCCACCAGGTCGCGTAGGTCGAGAACTTGAAGCCCTTCTCGTAGTCGAACTTCTCGACCGCCCGGATCAGGCCGATGTTGCCCTCCTGGATGAGATCGAGGAACGACATCCCGCGGCCGATGTACTTCTTCGCGATCGACACCACCAACCGGAGGTTCGCCGACGTGAGCTGCTCGCGCGCGTCGCGCCCGATCCGCACCAGCTCGCCCTTGCGATGAGCCAGCTTCGTGTTGAGCGGCACCTCCGGGTCGTAGCCGAGGCGCTTCATCAGCTCGGCGTCCTTGCCGGCCGTGATCCACCGTTCCAGGGCCGGGTAGGCGACCTCGTCGCGAGACCAGGTATGGATCGCCTGGAGCCCGACGTTGTCGCGGGAGTCGAGGTCGCCGTTGTGCACGGCGAAATACGCCCAGTCGAGGAGCGTCAGGAGCGAATCCGGATCGAGCTTCTCGTTGTAGATCTGGACGTGCTTCTTCGCCTCCTTGAGGAGCACCTTCGTGCCTTCGGACTGGGCATCCTTGCCCGCCCGAATGAGGTGGAAGTCCGGAGACGTGACGAGCAGATCCTTGGCAGCCTTGTCCGACACCGCATCGCGAATGAGCTTGTGGGCCTCATCGCCGAACGGCAGCCGATGCTGCTGCTTCTGCGTCCGGGTCTTGCGTTCCGTGTCGTGGAGTGTCCATTCGTGGAGCGAGACGATCCCCTTCCACGGCGCCTCGACGAGCTGCTCGCCGAGCTCGATCGCCTTCGCCAGGACGACCTCCTCCTCGGCCGTCAGGAGGGCGACTTTGCCGATCTCCTTCAGGTACATCCGGACGGGATCGTCGATCCCGATCATGTCGGCGGAGATCGCCTCGAGGTCCTCTGCGGTCGGCTCCTCGACCTCCGCCGGGTCGAGCTTCGCAGGGGCGTCGAGCGGCAGCTTGTTGTCGACCGCCTCGCCGTTCTCGCCGATGACCTCGACGGCTACGTCGCCGCCGTCGGAATCGTCGCTTCCGCCGAGACTGAGGTCGTCGTCATCCTCGTCCTCGTCGTCATCGACCTTGGGCAGGACCACCTTCGATGCCCGCAGGCCGCGGGTGGCGAGCTTGGCCTCCTCGACGTCGGCGCGGGCGCGGCGGGGGCGGGTCAGGACAGCCTCGACGAGCTGCTTATCAAGCGGATCAGGCATGGCGTGCCTCCTGATGTTCGTGGGCTGTCGCAGTGGGCATTGACAGGCGGACGCGTGTTCATGCGCGGACCAACACGGTTGCCTGCTCGATCTGGCGGTCGACCGATCGACGGGCTTCGTTGTTCTGGAGTTGAAGAGTGACGAGGCGGCCGACGGTCTCCCGGTCGCCGCGTGCCTCCGCGGCAAGGAGCTCGCCACCGACCCAATCGGCACGCTCGTCGAGCTTCGTCCGCTCGAGCTGCAGGAGGCACCGATCGACGGCGTACATGATCCGCTCCGACGCGACGAGCGCCAGGTCCGGTGACGGCTTGGCGAGGATCGCCTGGGCGGTCGCCCGCGTCTCGTCGTCGAGCGCGGCCATCAGCGCCGACATCGAGAACGGCGGTCGGACGCCATGGTCGTCGGGGGCGCGCTGGAGGACGATCGCACGGAACAGCTCGCGGGCGGGTGTCGATGGGAGTTGATCGGGGCCGATCTCGTCGGCAACCCGGGCCTGCTGATCCGGGGCGAGGAGCAGGAGCCGGAGCAGCTCTTCCTCGACCGGTGAGATCGCGGCGAGGATCCGGTCGACAGGCAGCGCGTCGGCTGAGGCGAGAACCGCGTCTGCCGTGATTCGTCCCTCCGCGGAGGCGCCGCCCGGCGCCGGCCGCCGGTGGAGCACCTCCAGCACCGAGCGCTCCTCCACGCCGGAGATGTTGTGGATCTTCTGGAGATAGGCGTCGCGCATGACCGGGTTCGGGATCGCCCGAAGCGTCGGAGCAATCGAGTCGACGAAGCGGGCCTTGCCGCCGGGCGTCTTGAGGTCGACCTGGCGGGCGTGGAAATCGATGAGGTAGTCGACGATCGGCTCGGCCGTCCGGACCTCCTCGCGCCAGCGGTCGGGAGCCTCGCGGACAACCTCGTCGGGGTCCTTGCCGTCGGGCAGGCGGACGACACGGACCTCGTCGAGCTCGACACCGGTGTCGGCGGCCGCCAGCTGGCCGATCAGCGACTCGAGCGCCTGCGCGCCGAACGTCCCGGCCTTCTCGCCCGCGGCGTCGACGTCGTAGGCGAGGGCGATCTTCTTCGCATAGCGAGTGAGCAGTCCGACCTGACCCGCCGTGAGCGCCGTCCCGAGCGAGGCGACGACGTTGTCGAAGCCTGCCTGGTGGGCCATCAGCGCGTCCGTGTAGCCCTCGACGATCACCGCCTGGCTCGACTTGCGGATGGGCCCCTTCGCCTTGTCGATGAGGTAGAGCGTCCGGCTCTTGTCGAACAGCGGCGTCGCCGGGGAGTTGAGGTACTTCGGGCCATGGTCGCGGTCGTCGTTGCCCGGCACCCCATCGGCGCCCGTCGCCGACGCGAGCACCCGCCCGCCGAGTCCGACCGGCGAGCCGTTCGCGTCACGGATCGGGAAGATGACTCGCTCCCGGAAGCGGTCGTAGACGCCTCCCCTCCCCGACTGGCGTGGCTGGGCCAGCCCGACCTCGACGAGCTCGTCCGCCCGGACGTTCCGCTTCGCGGCGAGCTGGCGTGTCAGCGTGTCCCAGCCGCCGGGCGCGTAGCCCAGCTGGTACTTCGCGATCGTCTCGTCGGTGAAGCCGCGCCCCCGCAGGTAGTCGAGAGCGGACTCCCCCGTCTTCGACCCGGTGAGCACCGCGTGATAGAAGGCGATCCCGCTCTCGAGGACGTCGCGAAGGCGCTTCTTGTGGGCGTCCTCACGCGAAGTCCGCTCGTCGAGCTCGACGCCGGCCTTCGTCGCGAGGACCTTGAGCGCCTCGGGAAATGTCAGGCCGTCGCGCTTCATAACGAAACTGAAGACGTCGCCGCCCTCGCCACACCCGAAGCACTTCCAGGAATCGCGGGCGGGGGTGACCGTGAACGACGGCGTCTTTTCGCCGTGGAAGGGACAGAGACCCTTGTAGGTGGTGCCGGCCTTCTTCAGCTGGACCGACTCACCGACGACGTCGACGACACTGAGCTTGCTCTTGACTTCGGCTGCAACGCCGACCGCCAAACCGACCTCCTGGCCCGGGCCTCGCCCGAGCGTTTCTGCGCGCCCGACCGCGCGCCGCGGGTGGCCTCCCTGCCTGGACCTCCCGAACATGGATAGGGGCTTGTCAAGTCTTGACAAGCCGGGTACCCGCAGTTTAGCACCCCGGTGTCAAGACTCCAGGGGGGTATTGACAGCCGAATCCGCGATCGTCGGGTTGAGCACACGCCCGCGAGATCGCGTAGCGTGGCACCGTGAGCCGCGAAGCCGAGGATCTGAACCGGCGCCTGCTGCGCGCCCGCGACGCCATGGACCGCGCCTACGCTGAGCCGCTCGACGTCCGGGCCGTGGCCGCAGTAGCCCACATCTCGGAGGCGCACTTCATCCGCAGCTTCCGCGCCGTCTTCGGGGAGACACCGCACCGTTACCTGCAGCGGCGGCGGGTGGAGCGCTCGATGTTCCTCCTGCGTGAGACCGACCGCAGCGTCACCGACATCTGCCTCGACGTCGGCTTCACCAGCCTGGGGACCTTCAGCCGGATGTTCCGGGAGATTGTCGGCGAGACGCCGTCGGGCTACCGCCTGGGGCACGGGCCGATCGTGGCGCCCAACTGTGTCCAGATGTGGGCGACCCGACCGCGAGTATCGGCGGGCGCGGCGATGCGATTGAGCAGTTTCGGAGAAGCCGCCGCGGTGGACCGCCCCGTAGCATGAGGTTCGTCCCAATCACATTCGCATCGGAGAACCAAAGCGATGATCAGCAACCTGAGCGTCACCACCATCATGGTCCTCGACAAGGACGAGGCGCTGGATTTCTACGTCAACAAGCTCGGCCTCGAAGTCGGCTCGGACTTCACGCAGGGTGACTACCGCTGGTTGACGGTGCGCGTCCCCGGTGACCAGGGCACCGAAATCTCCCTCGAGCAGCCAGGCTCGCCGCTGCACGACGACGCCACGGCAGAGCAGATCCGCGAGCTGATCACGAAGGGCGCCCTGGCAGGCCTCGTCTTCAAGACGGACGACGCCCGGGCACTCTACGAGACCCTCAAGGAGCGCGGCGTCACCGACTTCACCCAGGAGCCCACCGAGCACTTCTACGGCACCGACATGGGCATCCGCGACCCCTTCGGCAACGCGATTCGGATTCTCCAGCAGGGAAAGGTCGCCGACGAGGTGAGGGCCTGACCGATCCCGCCTGGCTTCCAGTCCTGACTCGTCAGACGCCGAGCTCCTCGATCGTGTAGCCCGCCGGGTATGTCGGGTGGCGCTGCCGCGTGATCAGTCGCGGCTTCCGTCGCGCCGGCAACCGGCGGACGATCCGGCTGCGGAGCCGCACCGCGCCCTCTGTGAGCCGACGGACGGCACGGTGCGGCCGGGGCAGCCCAACCGCGTCGAGGAGATGGTCGTCCATCATCGCGTGGACGAACGGCCGGCCGAGCGGCCAGAGCGGCTTTGGCAGGTACCAACCCAGGAACAGGTCCCGCGTCGCGGTCGCCAGCGCGCGGTTCTCGGGCGCGTAGCGATAGTTCGCCTGGGCGAACTCGTCGTAGTAGCGCTCGAACGTCTCGTAGTCCTCGGGGACATCCCGGATCGCCATTCGCCGGGCGATCTCACGCCAGAAATGGAATGACGCGAGCTTCTCCGCGCGGAGCAGCGGTCGCCAGCCGAACCGCTCGTTCCAGCGGATCGGCTCGAAGACGAACGTGGAGAGGACGTAGAGGAACTCGTCGTTCGGGATCGGATAGCGGCCGTGCATCTGGTTCATCCGCCGGAGCGCCGCCTTGCCGCGCTGGCTGTCGTAGCCGTGCTCGAGGATTTCGGCCAGGATCAGGACCGTGTCGTCGTAACGTTTCTGGGTTCGCGTCGTGAACTCGCCGGTGCCGGCAAGGAGCTCCGTGCCCTTGGCGACCGCGAACGCCCGGAACAGGGCGAGTTCGAGCGACCGCGTCGTGTCCCAGGGGAACTCCTGGAGGGACGTCAGGAATGCGATCCGTTGATGGTCCTTGACCGGATCGAGGCGTCGGATCTCCTGCAGGACCGTGTCGTGCCTCACACCCACCTCCGCTCGGGCTCAACGAGCATAGCGAGCCCGAATGGTGGTTCGCGGACGGACCGTTCCCGGATGAGCGTCAGGCGGCAGGCGTCACGGCACGATGAGATGGACCGGGTTGCCCTTGATCGCGACCTTCCACGTCGTGACGTCGTTCGACGTCCCGTTTCCGTTCATCGTGTAACGGATCCTCCACCAGCCATCCTGCTCGCCGGTGTAGTCGCCCGGGATCGGGACCAGGATCGTCAACCAGCAGCCGTTGAACGTGCCGGAACTCACCCCGACGTTGGTCTGGACGGACGAGACGTTGTCGCCGGTGAGCGTGTTGCAGTTCGCTGCAGAGCTGTTCGTCGTGCCCCTCGCCGCAGAGTAGTCGAAGGCGACCGTCGACCAGCCGCTGGAATTAGGCACGAGGATCGCGAGTGAGGCCGACAGCGGGTTCGTGTCGCCCGGGTCCCACAGCTTGATCTCGACCGTCTTGCCCGCGTGGACCGCGTCGATCTGGGCGAGGTAGAACTCCGACTGGACCGACGATCCGGCGGCCTTGAGCGGCGTGAAGGCCTGCATCGCACCGATGCCGTAGATGCGCGGCGTCCCGATCCCATTAAGGCCGCCGCCGACGTAGAGCGCAAAGCTGTTTTCGCCGTCAGTGCCGCGCTGGTCGGTGACATTGGCTGGATCGGTCGATGTGGTGTGGATGCGATAGAAGGTGCCGTTGGGCCCGCCGCTCAATCCGCTGGCGAGGAGATACCAGTTGTTGTGATAGTCGCGACCGTCGCCGTATGTCGCGTCCGCGGTGGTGCGGCACTCTGCCGGTGTGCCGTCGGGCGAGCCCCCCATGGTCGTGTCCGAGGCATCGATCGAACGGAACAGATCATCGGATGACACCAGGAGGGTGTCGTCCTCGATGTCGTGGAGCGTGCCCTGCGTGTCCCACAGCTCGTAGAACGAGCTGACCGGGTCGCCATGACCACTGAACCAGCGGTCGCCGGTTCCCTTGTCGTTCGCCGTCGCGCAGAAGACCGGGTCGAAGACGTAGACGGCGCCGCCGGTCGATTCGGGCGGCATCTCCACTGCATAGCTATAGAAGTGCTCGGCGTCGTAGTCCGGGTTGGTGTCCGCCGGAGAGTTGTCGTCGTAGTACGGCTGGTAGGCGTCCCCGTCGACGTTCTCGGCCCCCTGGGTGTTCATCGTTCCCCAGAAGCCGTTGGGGTTGGGGATTGCGCTCCCGTCTGGCAGGAAGCAGGCGGCGACGCCGGGACAGGGCGTGCCCGGGATCCCGAGGATCTCGTCCGGCAGCGTCGTCGTGGTCAGTGTCGGTGTGATGCGGTCGATCTCGTAGAGGGCTCGAACCTCGATCCGGTCGACCTGGATCTGGGCACCCGAGGCGCAACCCTTGTTCGCGGTCATCCGAAGCCCGAAATTGCTATTGCCGAGGTCGTCGCCGGTCCAGGCGTGGCCGGATGAGAACTGCCAGGCACTGAGACTCGACGTGCTGCCAAGCGTGTAGTCCGTTGAGGTCGTCGTGAGGTCGCCGGTCGTCGGCGCCCGACTGCCGGCTGTCGAGGTCGTCCAATGGCTGCCGCCGTCCCAGGACAGGGCGACCTCGATGAACGTGTCGGTGCAGGCCGAATCCACGGACACGTTGGTCAGCTCGACCTCGATCCCGTTGACGTCCATCGCCTCGTCGTTCGGCTGGAGTCCCGAGAGCAGGTTGAAGCGGCTCCAATGGGCGTTGTCGCCGTCCGCGTCCGCCTGCGCGTACTGGCCATCGTCGTCATCGACCGCACTGAAGAGCGTCCCGCTCGTGGAGGTCCAGGTGGTCCCGACCACCCCGATCGCGGCAGTCGGCACCGTCATGCCGGAGTCGCCAGGTGGATTGGTGGTGACGTTGACGGTCTCCGTCAGCGTCCGGCCGCGGACCTCGCCGAAGACGCCGTAGTAGTTGTCCGGGCTGCCCATTGGCACCGGCAGGACATACTCGGCCCGGCCGACTCGGGTCGACATGATCTCCTCGATACCGAGGATCCGCATGAAGAACATGTCGACCGGCGCCGTGATGGTGACGGACAGGCGTCGCCCGGTCACCGCGGGTTCCTGGACCGGGATGATCGTGACCAACACGTCGCCAGGCGCGTAACCATTCTTGGTCGCCTCTGCCCTGGCGAGCGCGTAGGCCCCGCCGGCACCGCTCGGGTTCGTCGGCAGCTGGACGACGCCGGCCAACGCGGCCGCATCGGCCGCCCGCTGAATCTTGAGCGAGTTGACCCAGTACCACGAAATGTCGATGACGAGGGCGACCATGCCGGCGAACACGACCAACGCCATCACGAAGAGGATCAGGATCTGACCGCGCGATCGCTCTGCCTTCGCCGGATTGGCGCCAAGCGGGCGGACCACCCGGACCCGCGTACCACGAGCGTTGCTCAACGTCGCCCCCTCGTCTCGGATGCCGCTCGGACCGAGGCCTCGCGGGTGGTTCGTTAGCGGGAATTGGTCTCCTGGAGGTCGACGCGAACCCGACGTGATCGATGTGCGGCCGCCGCACTTCCCCCGTGACAGTGGTACTAGGCTTGTCGGCTGCGTCGGCCCCCAGAAGTACTACGCACGCTGGGGTCGCAACCTTGCGGCGAACCTTGCAACGTTGCCTGCCTGCCCATCGCTGGGTTTTTCGGCGGTGCGCGCCCGCACTTCCTCTATGCGCACCTCGCTCGCCTGCTCAGTCCCCTCGCGTCGATCTCCCGACGAGGACGAGGGCAACCGCACACGCACCGGCAAGGACGACGTTGCCCAGCATGGCCACCGTCAGCCCGACGGTGACCGACAGGAAGCCCATGATCGGCGGATAGATGATGGAACCGATGACGCCACACCCTCCGAGGAACCCGCTGACGGCCGTCGACCGGTCCCGATACAGCTCGCCGCCGATCGCGATGATCATCGGAAAGATCGGCCCGGAGGCCACGCCGGCGACCGCGAACAGTCCGATGGAGACGGGCAGCGACGGGACGAGGATCGCCCCGAGAAGCGAGACCGCCAGACCAGCCGTACACGTCAGCGTGAAGAGGCGGTGGTCGAAGCGGTCGGCGAGCTGCGATGAGACAAGGCGGCCAATGGCGATCCCGGTCCAGTAGAGCGACAGCGCCAGAGTCGCCGTGCTCAGCGGTGCGGGCTCGAGGAACCGGACGAGCCAGTTCGATACGCCGACTTCGGCGGCGACGTAGCAGGCGATCGCGAAGGCCAGCAGCAGGATCGGCGCGGCGAGACGGGGCGTCGAGAATCGCGACGTCGCGGCTCCGGGCGCCGCAGAACCCGGTCTTGCAACTCGGCGCCCACCCGGCATCGGCACGATCCCGAACAGGACCGACACCGGAATGGCTGCCAATCCGGTCGCCAGGATGATCCACCGCCAGTCGAGGCCGTTCTCGACGAGCAGCCCGACCGTCACCGGCGCCGCGAGCGCGCCGATGCTGAAGAACAGGTGCAGGAGATTGAGCGCCCGACCCCTGCCCGACGGGTAGAGGTCCAGAACCAATCCGTTCCCGCCGCCGTCGATGGCCCCGGCTCCGAGCCCGGCCGGGAGGCCGGCGGCCAGAAAGATCAGCCAGCTCGGCGCCAATGCCATTCCGATCAGACCGGCGGCGATCAGGGCGGCGGCAAGCGTGAGCACCGTCCGCCGCCCGAGCCGCTCCGTCGCAAGGCCGCCGCCGAATGCCCCACCCGCCCAGACGATCGCAAAGATGAAGTAGAAGATGCCGATTCCTGCGTCCGACTGGCCGAATTCCTCCTTGATCGACCGGATGAGCGACGGCACGAGCAGTCCACTCCAGCCGACGAGCAGGAACGCGGCGGCCCCGAGGATGCCGGCAGGAGCTGGCCTCGTCACGCCAGTCCGCGACGGATCACGCCGTCGGCTCCGCCGGGGAGGATGTGCATGGCGGAATGATCACCCGGTGCGCCGCAGCCCGTGGCGCAGTTCCGGCTGATCGCGCGTCGCAAGCGAACCCGCCCCCGCGTGGCATATCCTCGACGCGCTGGGTGGCGACGACCGACCAGACCCGATCGCCCCGCACGGAGACTCGATGTGACCTCGACCGACGGGCTCGCCCTGGCGACGCGCGGCCTGCTGAAGAGCTACGGAAAGCAGACCGCACTGGCGGGACTCGACCTGTCGGTCCCCTCGGGCGTCGTGTACGGCTTCCTTGGGCCGAACGGCGCCGGGAAGACGACGACGATGCGGCTGTTGACCGGCCTCATCCATCCGGACGCCGGGACGATCGAGGTGCTCGGGCGGCCCTTCGGCAGAGGCGACCGGAAACGGCTGTTCGAGGTCGGCGCGCTGATCGAGTCGCCGTCGTTCTACCCGTATCTCTCGGGCCGCGAGAACCTGCGCGCCCTGGCCGCGACCGGGGCACCGACCCCGCGCAACCGAGTCGACGAGCTCCTCGAGTTCGTCGGGCTGCGCGACCGGGCGCGAGACCGCGTTCAGACCTACTCGCTCGGGATGAAGCAGCGACTCGGCATTGCTGCCGCGCTCCTGAGCGACCCGCGGCTGTTGCTACTCGACGAGCCGTCGAACGGTCTCGATCCCGCCGGAATCGTCGCGATGCGAGAAACCCTCAGGCAGCTCGCCGCCTCCGGCAAGACCGTCTTCGTATCGAGCCATGTCCTGGGCGAGGTCCAGCAGCTCGCCGATGTCATCGGGATCATCGCCGCCGGGCGGCTCGTCAGCGAGGGCCCGATCGAGCAGCTCCTCCGAGGCGAAGGGGTCGTCCGAGTTCGAGTTGGTCCTGCCGAGATCGGCGTCGCCACCGGCGTCCTGACCGGCCTCGCGGGCGAGGGCGCGGTGTCCACGGTCGCCGGCGACGACGCTGCAGATGGCGGCTGGCTGTCGATCCGGATCCAGCCCGATCGCGCGGCCGACGTCAATCGGGCGTTGGCGACGGCCGGCATCTACGCCTCCGGTCTCGAGACCGGCAGCGATCTCGAGCAACTGTTCCTCGAGCTGACTCGAGATGAGCAGCCGTCCGGCAGCGAGGGGCGGACCATCGGCGTTCCCGTCGAGGACATCCCGCCCGACTGGGGCAGCGCGGGCGGCACGGGAACCGGGGGAGGCGAGAAGTGAGGCTCCTCACGTCGGGCCTCCGCAAGCTCGTCCGCCGGCCCGCGACCTACGTCACGTTCGGCCTGCTCGTCGGTCTCCTCGCCCTGATCCTGATCGCGGTCGGGGCGACGGCAGGGAATCCGGACGCCGGGCAGGGCAGCGAGGCGGCCCTCCTGCTCGTGACGTTCCCCGGGGCGTACGCCATCATTCTGTCGTTCATCCTCGGCCTGGGCGGGCTGTTCGCGGTGATCTACGGCGCGGCGGTCGCCGGCTCCGAGTGGACCTGGGGCACCCTCAAGGCCGCTGTTGCACGAGGCGAGAGCCGCAGCCGGTACCAGCTGTTGTCGTTCGCAGCGATCGCCGTGATGGTCGGCCTCGGGCTCCTCCTGGCGTTCGGAATCGGCGTCCTGGTGGCGGTGCTCGCAGCCAGCATCGCCGGCGTCTCGACGTCCGGCCTGGGGGACACGGCCACCCTGGGCACGCTTCCGGAACTGTTTGGCCGTGGGTGGCTCGGGATGATCGAGCAGGGCGCTCTCGGCTTCGCCATCGCAACGCTCGCTCGCAGCCAGCTGGCCGGTATCGGCGTCGGGATCGCTGTCTATTTCGGCGAGCAGTTCGCCACGATCTTCCTGCCCGATGTCGTGAAGTACATGCCGTTCCACGCGGCGAGCGACGTCGTCCAGGGCAGCGGCGGGGGCGGTGGGTTCGGGGGCGGGGGCGAGGGCGGGCCGGCTATCGCGGCACTCGAGCCGAACACCGCGCTTCTCGTTGTTGCCGCATGGCTCATCGGGGCGCTCGTGGTGACGGCGGTGTTCACGGAGCGGGCCGAGATATCCGGCTGACGCATGACAGCGGTTGTCGGCTACCTCATGGCTCGACGATCGTGACCGTGTAGCGGACGCTGCTGTCCGGGGCGATGGACAGGATGGTCGCCGAGTAGGAGCCGTTCGGCTCGGGCTCGATCGCGAGCGCGTACACGGTAAGGTCGGGCCCGACGACGACCGACCAGAACTCGGCACCCGGGCGCCGGAGATTCACCGGCCAGCCCGACCGCACGGTGCCATCCGGTTCGATCGCGAGCACGCTTCCGCCGGCGGACGCTGTCGCAGCCGCGTACGCGAGGTAGAGGGTGTTGTCCAGCCCGAGCGTCGGCCCCACGTGGAACCCACCGCAACCCGTGTCTCCCGTGCCGCAGAAGCCGGCGACCTGCACCTCGCGGTCGGATTCGTACGGCCAGCCGCTCATGACCTGCCCGTTCGCGCCCAGACCCGCGATCGTCGTGCCGTCGGTCGTGTCGACGAGGAATGTCAGGCCGGATTCTCCGACGAGTGGCGGCGCGGGACAGTCGCCCCCTGCTCCGGTCCAGTCGCTCGTCGCCGTGATCTCCACTTCGTCCGATCCGGCCTCGGTTCCGCCGTCGCTGTTGAAGACGAGTGTCCGAGCAGGAGGACGAACCGGCGAACCGACGGTCACGTGGATGAGCCCACGGGGGTCGAACGACGGACCGGAGGCGATGCCGCCGATCTCGACGGGGAACCCGGCCGGGACACCGTCGAAGCCGACAGCGAGCAGGGCCGACGTCGGGGAGGGGCCGGAGAAGTTGCGAAGCGTTCCGTAGGCGACCCCGCCCGGGCCGACCGCCCAGGAATCGGGGCAGGAATCGAGGCCAAACGGGACCGGCGTGCCACTGCGGATGGAGCCGTCCGCGGCCACGGCGACGATCCGGCCCTCCCCGGCGGGTTGACCCTCTTCAATGTCTCCACCGAAGTACTCCTGCCCGTACACCGTCAACTCGTCGCCCAGCATTCGCCCCGTGAAGCAGCACGGAAGGACGACCGGCCAGCCCGGGAGCAGGCTGCCGCCGGCGTCGAACGCGAATGCCCGGACGGCAACACCAGAGTCGTCAGCCAGGTCATCTGCGTGGCAGACGAGGCGAACCGAGCCGTCGTTGACCGGTAGGAGCAGTCCGCACGAACCTGCTCCGGGCAGAACGATCGGCCAGCCGGACCGCATGGTTCCGTCTCCGCCGAGGCGTGCCAGCGTCGTACCGCCGGGCGCCGGAATCGAAACCCAGAGGTCCCCGATTGCCCCGGGTGCCATCCTGATCCCGGTTCCGAGCTGCTGCCCGGAGCCTCGGACCGGCAGCGCACCTGAGGCGGGCGACGCCGCGGGGCGTGGGGTCACGGCGGGCGGTTGCCCGGTTGGTCCCGGGGACGTCGTCGGGCCGCTCGAGGGTCCCGGGCCGGACGACGGGCTGGAACTTGGAACCACCGCGATGATCGGATTGTCCGCGCGCCGCAGGAACTCCATCCCCGCGGCGACGAGCCCGGCGCCCAGGACCGCGACCAACGCGGCGACGGCGAGAAGCCGGATCGGTGGCCCGCTTTTCGGCGGTCGCAGGGCGGTGGCGAGGATCTCCACCGACCTGGCGGGCGACAGGCGCGGCGCCGTCCCGTACGCGATTGCGGCCGCATCCTCGTGAAATGCCGCCGCGGTCCGCCGACATGCGTCGCAGCCGGCGAGGTGGCGCTCGAGCTCCGCGCGCTCATCATCCTCGAGGTCGAAGTCGATCGCCGTGGCGGCAAGCTCGAGGAACCCGTCGTGGATGCTCATCGAACCTCCTCCGCGAACAGCTCGCGTCGAACGCGGACGCGAGCTCGCGCCCGACAGAGCAGGGTCCGCGTCGCGGCGGCTGATCGACCGATGGCCTCCGCGATCTCCTCGCCGGCGAACCCATCGCCGGACAGGAGCAGCGCGAGCCGGGCGTCAGGGCTGAGTCCCGCGAGAACCCGCTCCATCTCCATGGCTTGCTCTCGACTCAGGACTCCCGCTTCCGGAGACGGCGCGACCATCCCCTCATGCTCCTGCCGGCCATCGCGTCCGAGCCAGGAGGAGGCCGTCGTCTTGCGGCGCGCCCGGCCAATGACGAGGTTTGTCGCCACGCGAAAGAGCCAGCCGCGAACCTGGAGTGGGGCGCGCCCTCCGCGCGCCTCCTTCGTCAGGCGAAGGAACGCCTCCTGCAACAGGTCCTCAGCTGCCGGCCGATCCCGCGTGGCGCGAGCCAGGAACGCGAACACCTCGGCGTGGTGCGCTTCGTACGCCGAGACGACGAACGCCTCGATCGCGGTCGGTGTGGGCTCCATGTCCGGGGAAACGTTCGACGGGTCCGAATGTTTCATGTGCCGCCGCAAGATCCTGGGGGCGTCCAGCGGACACGATCCAGGTGATCGTGGCCGGGGAGCGTCTGTTCGACGTCTTGGACCACGAGAAAGGTGCGTGGCCGAGGAAGGCAGCGTGCTGCCTCAGCGGCGGCGGCCGCCTGGTGGCTTTTGGCCGATCGCGCCCACGCGCCACCCGGTGAGCGACGCGATGACGGCGAGCCCGGCCACGACGACGGCGAGGACGACTGGCAGGGCACTGGTCGCCGCTGTCGGGGAATCGTTCGCGGGGGGCGTTCCCCTCGTCGCCGGACTCGCCGCGACGGCCACGGCGATCGGAGTCGGCCTCGACGCTCGGTGAGGGCGTGGGCGGTGGAGGCGTTGGACTCGGTGTTGGGACCGGGCTGGCAGTCTCGGCTGGGCTGGGGGTGACCGTCGGCGCCGGGGGAGCAGGTTTCGCGGTGGCGACCGGGGCCGCCTTCGCCGGGATCGGCTGGATCGAGACGTAGAGCCCGTCCCAGATCATCTTCTTGGGCGCGTACTTCCAGGGCGTGAAGAAGCGGCGGAACTGGGCCGTGGTCAGCTTCGTATTCGGTCGCATGTCGTAGCCGTTCTTGCTCTGCTTGCCAAACAGCGGCCCGACGACGCGGACACTCGTCACCTTGAAGGAACCGGTCCGGAGCGGGTCGGCGGTCGCGGTGAAGCCGGTCAGCACCCAGCCGTGGCCGCCACGGGAAACGGTGACGGCCACGGGAAGGTTCGTCTTTCGCAGGCTTGTAGCGGCGGAGTGCAGGGCTGCGTCAAACGATTTGCTCGCCACGAGTCGATACCGATCGTCGACGAAGTGGCGGAGGCCCGCTGTCCAGCCCTGCGGGTCGACGCCGGCCGACTCGGGCAAGGCGTACTTGTTGTGATCGCGCATCCAGTCGAAGTACCGCCGTTGACCGCTCGTGCTGTGGTCGCTCTCACGCCTGACGATGTTGCGGATGATCTGGACGTCCGCCGCCGTGCACCACAGCCACGTCTTCTGGGTCGTGAACGATCCATCGCGGTAGAGGTTGATGCCACCGTCCCACGCTGGGAGCTTCGCCTCGGCTGCGCTGACGGCGCCGGGCGCGCCAACCCAGCCAGAACCCAGGCTGAGCGCAGCGATCAGCGCGAGGAGCGGCCACGAACGCCGATTCGGGCGGGCCATGCGGTCATCCTGCCCTCATTCGCCGGATCGCGCACGTTTGGCCACCGTGGCCGCCCACCCGACCCTGGTCGCGGGCGACCAATCAGGGCCGGAGTCCGATGCTCTCCATCTCGGCGCGCGCCAGCCTGTCGTATCGACCCGAGGCGAAGTCGCCGATCGGATCCGGAGTGTGCTGCAGGAGCTCGCCGAACGTGAGGCGGTGGAGCGCCCGTGATGCCAGGAGGCGTTGGACGACCGCCTCGGGCGCGTCTCGAGAAGCGCGGCTGATCGCGCGGTGCGCAGTCCGCAGCTCGAACAAGCGGCGGGCTCGCCAGGGAAGGTACCGGCTGAGCCACGGAATGAGCGTTACCCCGAGGACGAGGATGCCGAGCAGAGCGGCGATGATCAGGAGCAGCTGCTCCAGCTCGCCGCCGACGTACACGAACGGTTCCCCGGCCACTCCGAAGGCCGCGCGTGTAAGGCTACGCACCCCCTCGCCGACGAGTGGCAGCCCGCTGAGCGAGTCCCCCACCGTGTCGCCCGCGGCCTGGATGTTCACTCCGCCCTGCCCGATCGCTCGACCCACCCCGGCGAATCCCACGAGCGTCGTATAGAGGCGATATGCGACCACCACCCAAAAGCTGACCCAGATCCATGTTGCGACGTCGGCCCCGAGCTCGCGGGCACGCGCGGACGGGACCTCGCTCCAGAACTTCATCGCGGCGAGCCTCCAGCTTGTCCCGACGAACCCGTCACCGCGGGCTTGGCCTGGGACCGTGCGCCAGTGTGGCGCGGCACTGCTGCAGGGCGCAATGAAGCCCCTCGCCATCTGGTTCGTTCCCCGGCGGCGAGGGGCTTACACACCCGATGAGGACACCATCTCCCCGAGAGGGAAGGGGCACTGGGTCAACCCATCCGGTCTGCTTCCACAGGATCGGTGGCCGGTGAAGATGTGCGTGAGGATGAAATCACGCGCTTGCCGACTGAGATGAATATCCGGCTCGTTCGGCGAGTTCAGATTGACCGCGAGGCAGCAACCGGTCGCGTGCCGGACGCGGGTCCGCGGAGACGTACGGCAGGGGCGACCGGACTCGACTGGGCCGACTGGACCTGAACATGGGACGAACGACCCGGCGCGGGCCGGGTCGTTCGTCGGCGGTCGAAGGCGGGGATCAGCCCGACCGGCTGCGGCGGCCCCAGAAGTCGCTCCAGCCGACTGAGGGGAGGAGGAGATCCCGCACACCCCCGCTCGTCATCTCGGACCATAACGCCCGCGAATGCACTCCCACGAGGATGTAAACCCGCCACGTTGGGGCGAGACCAGTCGATGTTGACTCGCGTCGACGCCTAGAATGCGAAATCGTGGGGAAGCAAGTGGCGACCGATTCTCAGCTCGTCGTCATCGGCTCGTCAGCGGGCGGGATCGAGGCCCTGTCCCGCGTCGTCGCCAGCCTCCCGTCAGACTTCCCGGCTCCGATCGTCATCGCCCAGCATCTCGATCCGCGACGACCCAGTCATCTCGGCGAGATCCTCTCCCGCCACGCCACCATGCCGATCAAGGTGGTGGAGCAGGCCGCGGCCCTTGACAGCGGCGTCATCTTCGTCGTCCCGTCGAACCGGCTCGTCGAGATCGTCGACCGTGAGCTGCGCGTTCGGCCCGCCAAGCCCGGCAGCGTCGCGCCATCGGTCGATCTGCTGCTCGAAACGGCGGCCGGCGCCTTCGGGCCCGGCCTCACCGCGGTCATCCTGACCGGAAGTGGCAGTGACGGGTCGGCGGGAGCGTGGCACGTCAAGCAGGCGGGTGGGGCGGTCATCATCGAGAACCCGGCGACCGCGATGTTCCCATCGATGCCGCGGTCGATTTCCCCGTCCCTGGTCGATGCGACGGCCGACCTCGATTCGATCGGGGACGTCTTGCGCAACCTGCTGGCAGCCGGTGGCGACGTTCCAAACGGTCGCGATGGCCGTGAATTCGATGCGCTGCTCGATCTCATTCGGGAGCGGAGCGGCATCGACTTCAGCACGTACAAGACGGCGACGATCATCCGCCGGCTGCGGGGACGGATGGGGGCGACCGGGCATTCGTCGCTCGCCTCCTATCGCAAGTTGCTGGAGACCGACGGAGAGGAGTACGCGAGGCTGATCAGCAGCCTCCTGATCAAGGTCACCGAGTTCTTCCGCGATCCCAAGGTCTTCAATCACCTCCGCGACGAGACACTCCCCTTGCTCATCGATGAGGCTCGCAAGAACGGCCGACAGCTTCGCGTCTGGTCGGCCGGCTGCTCGACGGGAGAAGAGGCGTTCTCGCTCGCGATCACGCTCGCGGAGTCGATCGGCGAAGACGCTGAGCCCGTCGACGTCCGCGTCTTCGCGACTGACATCGACAGCGCCGCGATCGCCTTTGCCCGACGCGGCCTGTACCCGCCGGCGGCGCTCCAGAACGTGCCCCCGCTTCTCCTCAGCCGCTATTTCGTGAAGTCCGACGGCGGCTACGAGGTCGCGAAGACACTTCGCTCGCTGATGATCTTCGGCGAGCATGACCTGGGAGCGCGCGCGCCGTTCCCCCGGATCGATCTCATCCTGTGCCGGAATGTCCTCATCTACTTCAACCTGCCGATGCAGCGGGCGGCCCTCGAGACGTTCGGGTTCTCGCTGCGCGAAGACGGCCGCCTTGTCCTCGGACCGTCTGAGACGGTCGCGGCGATGCCCGAGCCCTACGTCGAGGAGAATTCGAGGCTGCGGATCTACCGCCGCGCACCCGGACCTCCATCCCTGCCGCTCGCGCGGGCCCAACCTATTCGGCCGCACCGGGACTTCGAACTGCCCCTCGAAACGGCGATCCGATCGACTCGCCACGACTTCCAGCTCGCGGTCGATTCCACGGAGGCGGCGGAAGCGCTGCTGCTCGACCTGGGGCTCGGGATCGTCACGGTCGACGCTCGTTACTACATCACCCGGATCAACACGGCGGCCCGGCGGATGCTCGGGATCCACGGCCTGGCGTTCGACCAGGACTTCATCCACCTTGCGGAACCGCTCCCGTCGACCACCATCCGCGGCGCAATCGACGCCGCCCTTGCCGGCAAGACCACGACAACCGTCAACGAGATCGAGGCCGACGACGTCTCGGCCGATGGGTCCCGGTTCATCGAAACGGTCATTCGGCCGTATGCCAGGAAGGGCGGAACCGTCGAAGGCGCGCTGATCGAGCTGACCGACATCAGCAAGGCCGAGCGCGATCGCCAGTCCATGGTGCGCGCCGAGCGTCGGGTCGAACGAGCCGCGGTGGTCAACCGGCGGCTCCTGCGAGCCAACGATGAGCTGACCGCGCTCATCGCCCAGCTCAGGATGGCCAACCAGACGATGCTCCAGTCGAGCGAGGAGGCCCAATCGGGGCGAGAAGAGGTCGAGACGCTCAACGAGGAATTCCAGGCGACGAACGAGGAGCTCGAGACGCTCAACGAGGAGCTGACGGCGAGTGTCGAGGAGCTCCGGGTGGCGAACGAGGATCTCGCGGCTCGTACCGATGAGCTCCGGCTCCAGACTGTCGCGCTCGAGGAGCAGAGGCAGCAGGGCGAGGAGGAGCACAATCGACTCCAATCGGTGCTCGCGAGCCTCGGCGACGCCGTCGTCGCGGTCGACCATTCGGGCCGGACGCTCGCAACGAACCCGGCGTACGATCGGCTCTTCGGCGGCCCCGAGGCGGAGGTCCGTCCGGAGGACGTGGCCGGCGTTCCCCTGCAATTCGCCGAATGGCCGCAGCAGCGGGCGGCCCGCGGTGAACGATTCCGGATGGAGTTCGCCGTGAGCGACCCCGACGGCACCCGGCGCTGGTTCGAGGCCGTGACCGAGCCCCTCACGAGCCAGGATCGGACGTGGGGCGGGGTCGTCGCGATCCGCGACGTTTCGGAACGCACGATGCGACTCAGCCTCGAGCGGCTGATGGCCGCTGCCGGCCACGAGCTCAAGACGCCCACGGCTGCGATCCACAACTACCTCCAGCTCGTCGAGCGCCACCTGGCCGACGGCGAAGAGGCGGAGGCGGGCACATATGCCGCACGTGCCCTCTCCCAGACCAGGCGCCTGGCGACGCTCATCGAGCGCCTTCTCGACGTCAGTCGAATCCAGACAGGCCAGCTGGAGCTGCTGCTCGCCGTGGTCGACCTGGTTGCCGTCGTCCGATCGGCGGTCGAGGCCGCCCAGGTCCTGCCGAAGTCCCCGCCGATCCGCCTGACGGCCGGTCGGGAGCCGGTCCTTGTTCGTGCGGATCCCGGACGGCTCGAGCAGGTGTTCCTGAACCTCCTTGCCAACGCGATGGAGCACGCTCCGGGCTCCGACACGATCGATGTGACCGTCAAGACCCTGACTGGCCAGGCCGAGGTGGCCGTCCGCGACCACGGTGACGGCGTCGCAGCGGAGGACATCCGCAGGATGTTCGAGGCGTACACGCGCCTCGGTCAACCGCATCGCGCACCGGGCCTCGGCCTCGGCCTCTTCGTGGCGCGGGAGATCGTGACGGCCCACGGCGGCGAGATCGAGGCCACGTCACGGATCGGGAAAGGCACGGTTATGACAGTCCGACTTCCCATCGCGGCTCGGCGGGCTCGAGGACGCAGCACCCGGACCAGAGGGGAGTCATGATCCGCGTCGCGATCGTCGAGGATCACCCGGCCATTGCCGACGGCCTGGCCGCGCTTATCACGGGGACTGCCGAAGTAGAGGTCGTCGGCACCGCCCGAGACGTCCGGTCGGCGAGCGATCTCATCGAACGCAAGGCGCCCGACGTCGTCCTCTGCGACATCCGCCTCTCGGAGGCCGGTGACGGCTTCGAGCTCGTTCGGCGCCACCGGTCAGGGCCGGCATTCATCATCCTGAGTGCCTACTGGTATCCGAGCTACCACGTCAAGGCGGTCGAGCTGGGCGCGAAGGGCTACCTGTCCAAGATGGCCACGGTCGATCAGATCCTCCGTGCCGTCGAGACCGTCGCAGCCGGCGGCACTGCCTTCCCGGTTGCCGCCCGGCAGGCCGCCAGCGACGCGCTTCGCGTCCCGACGCCTCGGGAGCTGGAGATCCTCGCCCTCGTCGCCGAGGGCCACTCGAACGCGGAGATCGCGGAGCGCCTGGCGCTTCGGGTCAAGACGGTCGAGAGCCAGCTGCGCCGGTTGTTCGATCGCTACGACGTCACGAGCCGGACGGCGCTTGTCCGACTGGCGGCGCGCCAGGGCTGGATCGAGGAGGACCGCTAGCCCACCGCGAGCGGAGGAGAGCATCGGGGACGCGCTGGTGCCTCCCTTCTGCCATTCGTGCGTGCGGCCGTCCGCCGGCAGCGATGCGCCGCCGTCGAACTTCACCTCGTGACCGAATGGCAGAGAAGGCCGGTCCGTGCCGGCGGGGTTGCGGATCCGGGGGTTAGGCTTGGCCACATGGCAACACAGCGCTTCCCGATCCGGATCGGACGCCGGTCGCGCTGGGTCGTGCGCCTCTGGACCGCCACTCCGGAAACATCACACGTCGATCTCGGGGAGGGACCGGACGGCATGATCGACGTTCGCTTCGGCCGATTCCGGTTCACGACGCCGATCGCGAACCTTGCGTCATGGCGGATCGAGGGCCCCTTCCTCTGGATCACCGCGATTGGCGTCCGCCGGAGCGTCCGGCACGGCGATGTGTCGTTCGCGGGCAGCCCCCACGGGGGCGTCCGAATCGACTTCAAGGAGCGCGTGCCGTTCGGCTTCCTGCGGGTCCCGGCGATCTACGTCGGCGTCGACGACCTCGAAGGCCTGGCGGCCGAGCTGACCCGGCGAGGTATCGACGGCACCGATGCACGGGCACGGCTCGTCCGGTAGCGGCGGTAGACGTCGGGCTCGATCGGGCTGACGAAGGCGGCGAGCCGCTCCCCTTCCCGCTCGAGCGCCCGTCGGTCGGCCCGCCCGAGCCTGACGAACGGCTCGAGGACGACCTGCGACGACGATCCGCTCGCCTCCATCCACCAGAGCCCGGCGACGCGGCCATTGACGAGAAACGTGGGCAGGGTGTCGCCGTTCCTGGCCGTGACGACCTGACGATGCGCTTCACCGATCAATCGGGTCCGGTCGGCGTGGGCCAGCAGGAGGCTGTCCCACATCGGCAGAAATCGGACGGGCGCTTCGACGTCGCCCGTCGGGTGCGGGGCTCCGGCGAGGTCGAGGAGCTCTCGGTCCCGCTCATCTGAGTAGCGTCGCAGGGCGCCCGCCGCGTCGATCGCGGCCACGGCCGGTCTCAGCCTGGCGATCGGCAGGCCGGACCATGCCGCCATGTCGTTCGCCGTGGCCGGGCCGAAGGCGCCGAGGTACCGGCGGACCAGGTGCTCCAGCGCCGCAGACTCCTCGACGAACAACCCCTCGCCGAGCCACGCCGAGGCCGCGACCAGCACGGGCCGCCGTCCAAATGACCACGGTGCGGCGGATGGCACGTGGACCCAGGCGACGTGCCGCCGGACGAACCACAGGATGTCGTCCGGCGGGATGTCGTCGACGAGTCCAGCGAGGTGGTCGCGGAGCTCGGTGTTGGAGCGCGGCCGGCCGGCAAAGGCAACGGCGGCCGCGGCGAGCGACTCCATCTGCTCATCGCCGGGCGCGTCCGCCTGGCCCCGGCGCTTCAGCGCCCGGAGCATGGGCAGCGTCGCCGGCAGGAGCCGGAGGTAGTCGTCGCGTGTCACGACATGGAGCGTCGAGCGCATGAGCGTCGCCTTGACCAACCGACGCCGCTGAAACGCGCGATCGACCGCCGCTGGATCGAAGGCCTTGAGCCGCGACCAGAGCGCGAGATATGGCGACGCCGGTTCCTGCGCCTGGAGCCCGCCGACTCGTTCGATCGCCGTGGCCGGCTGGATCGCGACGCGCTCCAGGAGGAGCTGCCGGGCGAGAGTGGCCCGATTCAGCTGATCGGCGGAGAGGAACGGGTAGCGAGATCGCGGCACAGTGTCATCCTCCACGATCTCGGAGGCGCGGACCGGGCTCCGCCGCCCATCTCCCGGCTCAGTCGGATTCCGCCTCGGCCTCGCCGTAGACGGCCCGATCGACGGTCTCGAGGAAGTCGGCCACGTCAAGTGGTTTGGTGAGGAAGGCGAAGACATCCGCGGTCTGCATCCGGTGGATCTGGCCCGGCGCCGCGTCCGCCGAGACGACGACGACCGGAATCCCGCGGGTCTCGGGACGGTCCCTCAACTCCCGCAGGACTTCGTCCCCGGGCATGTCGGCCAGGTGGAGGTCGAGCAGAATGAGATCCGGCGATCGGCGAACGGCGAGATCGATCCCGTCCTCGCCCCGTCCCGCCGTCACCAGGTCGATCTCGGGGCGTCGCTGAAGGATCCGCTCGACGAGCTTCACGTTCGAGGTGTTGTCCTCGATGTGGAGAACGGTGCGGTGGGGCCGTTCCATCACCGGCTCGCCCCCGAACGTCGCCGTCTTCTCGTAGCGTTCGATCGGGTCTTCGGTGACGATCAGCTCGATTCTGAACGTCGTGCCGACGTCCAGCTCGCTCGTGACGTCGATCGTGCCGCCCATCGCCTCGACGAGGCCCCTCGCGAGCGCCAGCCCGATCCCCGTCCCCTCGATCGCTCCCAGCTCCGCACCGAGCCGATCGAACGGCTGGAACAGCCGGTCGAGATGCTCCGGGGCAATCCCGTAGCCCGTGTCGGCGATCGCGATCTGGAGCCGATCGCCGGGGACCCGGGCGCACTCGATCGTGACGGCACCGCCTTCGCGGTTGTACTTCATCGCGTTCGACAACAGATTGAGAATGACCTGCCGGAGACGCTGTCGATCGGCGACGACGTGCGCCCCGAGACTTTCGCCGCGGGTGAGCGAGATCGATCGCTCCGCGGCCAGCGGAGTCATGACGGCCGTGACCTCGTCGAGCAACTCGTCGACGGCAAGGGGCTCCGCAGAGATCGTCAATTGGCCCCGTTCGATCCGGCTGATGTCGAGGATCTCGTTGATCAGGTCGAGCAGGTGGTGCCCAGCCTGGAGGATGTGCTTGACGCTGCTCCGATGGTCCTCCGTCAGCTCGTCCAGCTCGAGCAGCTGGGCGAACCCGAGGATCGCCGTCAGCGGGGTGCGCAGCTCGTGGCTCATATGGGCCACGAAGTCGGTCTTGGCACGATTCGCCCGGTCGGCTTCGCCGCGCGCGGCCCGCAGCTCTTCCTCCGATCGTCGCAGCTCCGTGATCGCATGGGTCAGCTGCCGGTTCCCTTCAGCGACGTCGCTCGCCCGCCGGAAGAGCTCAGCCTCGACGTCGGCCCCTGGGATTTCGTGAACGCCGGTCGTGGAGCTCTCGCCGTGTTCGAGTCTGACGAATTCCGTGACGTCATCTGCCCGGTGGATGATGTAGCGGAGCTCGCCTGCCGCGTCGAAGACGGGCGAGTTGACGAGACTCCAATACCGTTCCTCGAAGTCTCCGCCGGCTGATTCGGGCCGCCGGATGTCGTACTTCTGTACGACCATCGTGTCGGCGACTCGGGCGGCTCGGACCTGCTCCAGTGAGGCTCGGAGGTTGCTCACGCCGCTGGCGGACGGGTCACCCGGGTTATCTGGAAAGACGTCGAACAGGTGGCGCCCGACGATCTCGACGCGGTCCGTCATCGTCGCCTCGAGATAGGCGCCGCTGACGGCCACGATGATCAGGTCCGGATCGAGAACGAGGAACCGATCCGGGACGGCCTCGAACAGGGCACGGAAGTCGAGCTCCAGCCCTCGCCCTGGCCCGGTCACGACTGCCAGCCAGCGCGGTGCTCAAACGACCGAGTCACTGCGCAGTTGACTTGTGCATGAATTATTGTAGTCACCCGCCCAAACGGAGCGCCGCGGGGCTTGAATTCTGCGCGGGCAACGACGCTACTGGCTGAGCGCCGCGGTCGCCCCGGCCGCCGCAGAGGCCGACACCTTGCCGGCCCTGAATGACGCGATGAGCCGGGTGTAGTCGGCGAGGCCGCGCTCGTAGCCGATCGCCCAGAACCCGGCGCCGGCGAGCCCTCGGTCATTGGCGAGCTTGAGCTTCGGCTCAAGGCTCGCCGGCGAATCGAAGTAGATCGCCTGCCAGCCGCCTCCATCGGGGAGCGCGAGATGCTCGACTCTCTCGATCGGGTCGAGTACGGGGACGGCCGTCGGATCCTCGAGCGTGGCGAGATTGTCGCTCGGGATCCAGACCGATCCGCGACCGCTCCGGGCGGCCCCCAGCTCGGGCCCAACGACAGGCCAGCTCATTCCGTAGAGCGGCAGGCCGAGGATCGTCCGCTCCGCGGGGACACCGGCGTCACGGTAGAGATCGAGTGACCACGCCAGGTCCTTCTCGCTGCCGTCGCGCCTGTCCAGGGGCGCCGAGGCGCCGGGCTCGGAGCCCGAGTAGTGATAGTCGTAGCCCATCATGAAGATCCGGTCGGCCCCGGCGTCGGCTGCGGCAACGGCCATCGCGGTCCCGCGCACGTTCGCCTGGGTCGCCACCGAGACCTGTGCGTCGCCGTCGATCGCCCGAAGGGCCGCCCTGAGGCGACCAACAAACTCGCCATACGCGGCCACATGCTCCAGCGCGAGTAGTTCGACATCAACGTTGATTCCGTCGAACCCGAGCTCGGTGGCGAGCGTCACGAGCTCCGCGATCGTCCGTTCCTGACTCTCGGCGGAGCCGAAGAACAGGTCGTTCTTGGCCCGCCCGAACGACGTGTAGACGAGTTCCACGCGGACCCCGCGATCATGGGCCTCGGCGATCAGCCGGCGCCCAATCGGACCGTCGATCCTTCGGTAGCCTCGCTCTCCAGCCGCCAGGTCCCCGTCCCTGTTGTGGGTGACCGAAAAGAGCGCGAGAGTCGTGAGGTCGGTCGCCGCCAGGTGAGCGGCGATTCCGGCATCCATCTCCCAGTACGGGACGAATCCGTAGACCTCGTGCCCGGGGACCGGAATCGGGATCGGGGTGCTGTCAGGAACGTCCGTCGAGGCGATCGCCGCCCGGCCGGCGCTCGGGTCGGGCACGGCGGCCGGCGGGCCGGACGTGGCGAGAACGAAGGCCGATGTGACGGACAGCGCGGCGAGAACGGCCGCGATGAGAGGCCGGCGGGTCATGCATACAAGCGTGGGAGGCGGTCCTCGAACGGTCAAGTGTCGCGGCGGCGAAGGCCCTGACGTCGCCTCGCCGAAGGGGCTGTGTCCCTGCCACGGGCCGCCAGAGATCGGGAAACGTGGAATGAGGGACTACACTGCAGTCGGCCGATCGCATTGACCGGCCGTCGACGGAAGTGAGGATCGATGGCAAAGCACTCGAAGCTGGAACGCGAACGGCGTGCCCGGGAGACCGAGCGGGTCAAGGAAATCGAAGATGCATGGATGAAGAGCCTGCCGGCGGCCACCGCCGAGGCGTTCGCCCGATCCGTCAAGGCGGCGCGCGAGCGTCCACCGCGGGAGCGACCAGCGGATATGGCGAAGGGCACGCTCCCTCGGCCGCCGCGACCGGGCCATGAGCCGCGTCCGCCAAAGGACACCGGCCGCACTGAGCGGGGCCGCTGATGCGAAAGCGGAAGGTCACCTACCCGACCCCGCGCAACAAGAAGGCACCGCCTCCGACGGACACTCCTGAGCCCACCTATATCCGCCCCACGGTCGTGGCGATCGACATGAGGGCCGCGGCGGGCCGCGATCTCGCGATCGGCGATCGTGTCCGGATCATCGGCTCCGGGCTGTACAACGGCGAGGCAGCCGTCGTCGAGTCGCTACCGGGAGGCGTCATCCCGTCGGCGCTCGTGCGCACCGAGGCCGGACGAACACGTCGCGTTCGGACGATCGACCTGGAGCGGATCGCCGCCGAGGCCTGACCTCCGGCTGTCCGCCCGCCGCCCGGGCCTCGAGCTCGTCAAGCGAAGAGCCCGGAGCGCATCGCGCGACCGGGCTCATCGAGGCGAGTGTCCCGCCGGACGCTGTCCGGGGGCGCGAGGGGTCCTAGCCGGAGTAGAAGTCAGTCACGAGGCGGACTCGGCCGGAGGACTTCCATATCCCGATTCCGATCCACTGGTACTTCGGGTTCTTGATGTTCCGCCAGTGGCCGCCGTTCGCCGACTTCTCCGACTGGAAGTTGAGGTGGGAGGCAAGGATGGCGGGTTTCGCGTACGAATAGCCGCTGCGGCAGCCAATGTTCTCGCCCCAGGTCCAGGCCTTGTAGCCGGCGCGTCGCAGCCGGTCTCCCGGGTCTCCCTGGAGGAAGTGGCTGCACTGGTTCCTGTCCGCGAGGTATTTCGCGTAGGGGCGCGCGACCAGGTCAGAGATCCCCGCGGTGTAGCGGAGTGGCTTGACGTACGCGCTGTACCGCCCGCTGCCGTAGCCGCGGCAGGTGCCGTCGTTGAGGACCCAGCCGCCCGTCCGGGTGCAGTTCACGAGGTGGAGGTAGTAGAGCTCCTCAGGGAGCCAGTACCTCGCGACGCTCGTCGTTACGGCTTTCGCCGCCGGGATGCTGACCGTGGAGCCTGCGCTGGCGGCGGCCGGTGTGGCGATCAGCGAGGCCAGCAGCGAGGCCGCCAGGAGCGACCCCACCAGCGACCGCGATCGCGCTCGCGAAGGAAGGTAGTGACGGGACGCCCGTTGGGCGCCGTTGGTTGGACCGAGCAATGCTCGTGCCTCCTCTCTCCCGGACGCCGTGCACGAACACACGAGCGACGGTGGATGAGTCGAGCCGGCAGGCGCGGGGACGGGGGATTTCCACGAGCGGGGCAACTCCGGCCGGTGAGCGGACGGAGCACGACCCGGTGAGCGGGTCGAGTAGCTGCCGGAACGACGTCTGTGGTTTTCTGCCTTCTGGGTGGGCGGAAACCCCGGTAGCGCGCAGTATGCCCCGTCCGTTTGACGATTGCATCCCCCCGGATGGACCAGAGTGTCGGGGTCCGAAAGGCATGCTCGCGAACCGGACCCTTGATCGCGGCAAGCGGCCGTCAGGGCGCGACGGGCGACCTCAGCCTGACGCGATCACGACTTCGAGAATCTCGGCTCCGTAGCGCTCGAGCTTGGCTGGACCCATGCCCTTGATTCGCCGCAGCGCCGCCAGCGATGCCGGTCGGGCCTCGGCGATCGCGATCAGCGTCGAATCCCACGCGACGACGTAGGCCGGGACAGCGTCGCTGCGCGAACGCTGCAATCGCCAGGCCCGGAGCTCCCCGAGCAGTGGCGGCTCGCCGTCACGTCCGGGTGGCGCAACAAACCCGTCGGGGAGCCGCGTGATCCGTGTCCCCTCGCCCCGTGCCGAACCGTTCCGGCCGGCGAAGGACGTGCCCCCGCCCTGGCGCGGCGAGAGGCCCTCGAGGAATCGACTTGGCCGGCGACGCGATTCGCGGCCGCGCAATTCGCGCTGTTCGGCCCATGACAGGCTGAGATGGAGCCGGGCGCGAGTGATCCCGACGTACAGCAGCCGCCGCTCCTCGTCCAGGGCGGCATCGTCGTCGAACGCCTGGCGGATCGGGAGCGAGCCCTCCTCGAGCATCGGCAGGAAGACCGCATCCCACTCGAGTCCCTTGGCCCGATGGTACGTGGCCAGCTCGACGCCATCGGCCGTCCCCGAGGCCTCGGCTGTCGCCCGGTGGCCGAGGTCGGCGAGGAGGGTGTCCCGGTTCGTCTCCGGGTCCGCCTGCCACGACGTCGGCGACGATTGCAACGAGCGTGTCCAGGGCGGCCGCGCGCTCTCGCGCCTCGCGACCCTCGGGCGCGGCCCCCTCTTCGTACCCGAGCTCCTCCTCCCATCGTGTGCGGATCTCGGCCGCCAGCGCTTCTCCGGTCGCGTCCCCCGACCGGCGGACCAGCTCGATCGCGGCCCGGACGTCCGGCCGGCGGTAGAACCCGATCCCGCGAACGCGATACCCGATCCCGGCCCGGGTCAGTGCCGCCTCGATCGGCGCCAACTGGGCGTTCGTTCGAACGAGGACGGCGATCTCCGACGATGGCACGCCGGAACGGATGAGTTCACCGATGCCGGCCGCGACCGACGACAGCTCCGCCTCTGCCGTGGCGTGGCGACTGATCGTCGGACGCGGCCCGGACGGACGCGTGGCGGAGAGCTGTTTCGCCCGACCGGTCCGGGCGATCAGCCGATTCGCCAGCTCGAGGATCTCCGGGCTCGACCGGTAGTTCTCTGTCAGCGCGATCACCCTCGTGCCATCGTGGCGGTCCGCGAACGTCGTCAGGTAGTCCGACGATGCGCCGGTGAACGTGTAGATCGTCTGGTCCTCGTCACCGACGACGCAGACGTCGGGCCGACCCGCGGTCCACAGCTCGAGGAGCCGTTCCTGGAGGGGATTCGTGTCCTGGTATTCGTCGACGCTGAACCAGCGCTTGCGGGCGCGAACGATGTCGGCGGCCTCCGCGTCGTTTGCAAGAAGGTCGACGGCACCGATGAGCATGTCGTCGAAGTCGAGCCGGCCCGCGCGGGTCTTCGCCCGCTCGTAGTCCGCAAAGACACGAACGAAGAGATCGGTCGGAAGCGGAGGCTCGCGACCTGCCGCACCGGCTGCCGACTCGTAGCCACGTGGGTCGATCCGTCGGCTCTTCGCCCACTCGATCTCGTCCGCGAGGTCCTTGGCCGCGGTGAACCGATAGTGTCCGGGCAGGCCGCGGGCGAGCCTCGAGAGGATCGGCAGCTTCGTGTCAAGGACTTGCGGAAGTGGCGCGCCGTCGTGGTGGAGCGGCCAGAAGTGGCGCAGCTGGCTGAGCGCATGGGCGTGGAACGTCCGGGCCGTCACGCCTGGCAGGCCGAGCGACCGGAGGCGCTCGATCATCTCGCCCGCCGCCTTGTCCGTGAACGTGACGACGAGCACCTGGTCTGCCGGGACGACGCCCGAGGCGATCGCGAACGCCGTCCGGCGGCTGATCACCCGAGTCTTGCCGGTTCCGGCCCCGGCGATGATCGCGACCGGACCGTCGACGGCCTGGACGGCCTCCCGTTGCGCCTCGTTGAGATCGACGAGGAGGTCCGGCGCAGCAACGACGGTCGACACCCGGCAAGGCTAGCAGCCACCGCTTATCGGCCGGTCATCCCGATGACGCTTCCGCGAGAACTCCGTCGCGGCTCCATCCCCTGCTCACAATCTCGGCCGAGGATGGAAACCACCAGGCGATCGATCGATTGCCACCATCGGAGAAATGAATCGACATGAACGGACGAACAATTGCCGGCATCGTGCTGGCGCTGCTGTTGGTTGGCGGTGCGGTCGCGATCGGAATCACGGCTTTCAACGCGGGCGTCACCCAGGGCCTCGTGGAGAGCGGCCAGGTTGTCACGGCGCCGGGCTATCCCGCGGGGCCGTACGTCGGCGGATATGGCTACGGCTGGGGCCATGGCGGCTTCGGGTTCTTCGGCTTCCTGGGCGCGCTGCTCTTCATCTTCCTCGTCATCGGCCTGTTCCGGGCCGTCCTCGGCGGTGGGCGCGGTCGCGGTGGCTGGGGCGGACCCGGCTGGGGCGGACCCGATGGCCGGTACGGCCACGGGGCCTGGAACGATCGGGCCCGGGAGATTCACGACGAGCTGCACCGCACGAGCGGGCCGGCAGGACAGTCTCCCTCGAGCCAGGCTCCAACCGACCAGGAGCGAACCTGACCTCCGGGGCGCCGGCCTCCAACGAGGCCGGCGCCTCCGTCCACCGCCTACGATGGGCGTCCGATGAAGACCATTCTCGTCGTCGACGACGAACCGAAGATCGCCGCGCTTGCCCGCGATTACCTCGAACACGCGGGCTTCGCCGTCGTGACGGCCTCGGACGGTCAAGCGGCGATCGAGGCGGTGGGTCGGGCGAAGCCCGATCTCGTCGTGCTCGACCTCGGCCTGCCTTTCGTGGACGGGCTCGATGTCACGCGCCAGATCCGCCGCGATTCGTCGCTCCCGATCGTGATGCTCACGGCTCGCGACGACGAGATCGACAAGCTTCTCGGACTGGAGCTCGGAGCCGACGACTACCTCACGAAGCCCTTCAGCCCGCGCGAGCTGGTGGCCCGCGTCAAGGCGGTCCTCCGCCGGGTCGATGCCGGGCGGCAGCCCGATGCCCGAACTCGGGAGATCATCCGGGCTGCCGATGTCACGCTCGACGTGCCGCGGATGCGAACGGAGATCGCCGGGCGTCACGTCGAGCTGACGCCGACCGAGTTCCAGCTCCTCGTGACGATGGCCGCGCAGCCGGGCCGGATCTTCACCCGCTCCCAGCTCCTCGACGCCGTCCACGGTGTCGCCTTCGAATCGTATGAGCGGGCCATCGACACCCACGTCAAGAACATCCGCCGGAAGCTCGAGCCCGACCCGCGCGAACCGCGCTACGTCCTGACCGTCTACGGCGTCGGCTACCGGTTTGCGGACGATCGCCCGTGAGCGGCTCGCGCCGCGGGCGCGGCCACGGATCGTGGGGGAATCGCGGCGAGCGCCCGGGCTGGTGGCCGGCCGAAGAGCCGTGGCCGCCGCGCGGGGGTCGCGGTCCATGGATGCGGCACCGAGGTCCGTGGGCCCAAGGGTTCGGCTGCCTGTTCGGGATCGCGTTCCTGATCGGCCTCGCCGGCCTCCTCGGCGTCATCGCGAGCGTCATCGCGGCGACCGGGCCGCTGGGAACGGTCGCACGGCTCCTCGGGCTCGCGATCGTGATCGCCGGCGTTCTCACGATCGCCGGAGCGGGCCGGACGTTCCGGCGCGTCGCCTACTCGCTGGACGAGCTCGTCGAGGCCGCCGATCGCGTCGAGTCCGGCGACTACACCGACGCGTGTTGCCGTGCCGGAGCGCGGACCGCGCCCGATGCGCGACCTCGCCCGCGGCTTCAACGAGATGGTCGCCCGGCTCGAAGCGGATGAGGCGCAGCGACGAACGCTCCTGGCCGACGTCAGCCATGAGCTGCGGACCCCGCTCGCAGTCGTCCAGGGAAACATCGAGGCGATGCTCGACGGCGTCCACGAGGCGGATGAGGCGCATCTGGGCGCGATCCTCGACGAGACCCGGGTCCTAGGAAGGCTCGTCGACGACCTCCGGACCGTCGCCCTCTCGGAGAGCGGCAGCCTGCCGCTCCATCGGGAGTCGACAGACCTGTCCATCGTCGCGACCGACGCGGTTGCCGGCTTCCGTCCGGCAGCCGACGCGGCCGGCGTCGAACTGGCCGTCGAGGTGGGCGACGACGTCCCGCTCCTCGATGTCGATCCCGTCCGGATCCGGGAGGTGGTGTCCAACCTCGTCGCGAACGCACTGCGCCATACGCCGGCTGGTGGGTCCGTTGCGGTCGACGCCCGGATCGACGACGGCGGCCGGGCGGTCGTCGTGACGGTTCGGGACACGGGCTCCGGAATCGAGCCGGAGCTTCTGCCACACGTCTTCGACCGATTCGCCAAGTCGTCCGGGTCGCGTGGCTCCGGGCTCGGGCTCGCGATCGCCCGCGGCCTCGTGGAAGCGCACGGCGGCACGATCGATGTCGAGAGCACGCCCGGCCACGGATCGACGTTTCGATTCCGGCTTCCGATTTCTACCGAGCAACCGGCCTGACTCGCCCGCGGGCGGCACGGCCAGTCAACGCACCTCGGCGGCGCGCGCCCGCCCGGTCGGCGCAAGGCCCGTGTCGACGAGCGCAACGAGTGCGGCCAGCACGAGGCCGACGATCGTGGCGAGGATCGTCGCCTCGAACCCGACCGACGCGATGATCGGGACAACCCCGATGCTTCCGAGAACGAGCGCACTCGCGAGCGCGGCCGAGAACATCGCAAAGGCGCTGCCGCGGTCGGCATCGGTGCTCCGCCGCGAGATCTCGACCAGGAGCGGTGTCAGGACGAGCCCGGCGCCGGCGCCGGTCAGGGCGCCGGCAACAATCAGAATCGCAGTCGTCACCGGCAGGACGAGAAGCCCGATCGCGACCGCCGTCAGGAGCAACCCGACAAGGACGAGCCAGCGTGGCTGGATCCGATCCGCCAGCCAACCCGACGGGATGCGAAGCGCGAGGACGGCGATCCCGTCGGCAACGAAGAAGAGCCCGACATCGGCACCGGCGAGCTCCGCCCGCTGCGGCAGGTAGGACGTCACGACGCCCCAGTGGGCAACGTACAGGAGCGTGATCACGAGGGGCGGCGTCCACTCGCGGCGGAATGCGAACCCGAACCGCCTCGAGGCGAGAACCGGAGCGGGCGGATCGTCGGGCGGGGCCGGACCAGACGCGGACGATCGTGACCGCACGGCCATGCGGTCGAGCTCCGGACGAGTCCTGATCGGAGCGGCGAACAGGATGACGAGCCCGGTGAGCACGATCCCGACGACGAGGATCGCCACCCCGTCGAGCGACGATCCCTCGCCGAGCACCCAGAGCGACAGGGGCGGCATGACGATCAGGGTCAGGTTGTGGGCGCTCCCCATGAAGGCCAATCCGAAGCCACGGCGAGCGAACGGGACGAGCCCCGGCACGAGCGACAGCGCTGCCGGGAGCGTCATGGCGATGCCGATTCCCTGGCTGATCCGGGCGACGACGAACGGCAGCCGGTCCGTCGCCGGATCGACGCCCGGAAGCAGCAGCACTCCCGCACCGATGAGATACGCCACGGCGCCGGTTGCGAGCAGCCGGAGCCCACCGAAGCGGTCGACAAGCGCCCCGCCGGCGAAGGCGGCCGGCACCTGGACGAGGGCGGCGAGGCCGACGATCAGCCCGATCTCCCCGTCAGCCACCCCGGCACGCGAGAGCGCGACCGGCAGTGAGGCGGTGAAGCCGTGGAAACCGGCCTGGAGGGCGAACAGGGCGACGGCGAGCCGAAGGAGCATCGATCCCATGATCGCCGAGCGGGACCCGACATGAGAGGTTCGTACGGCCGCCCACGCACCGGACCGGTAGTTGCGCCGATGCACCGCCACCCATCACCCTTGGCCGATGGTTGGACGACACCGCCGCCCCCGATCCCGTCTCAACTCCCGAATCGTGGCGGCTGCCGCAGTCCTCGCGTCGGTGATCCTGGCCTCAACCGCCGGGCCCGCTGCCGCCGGCGACTTCCCGCCGAGGGACGGCGCCTATCACAACTTCGTCGAGCTCGAGGCAGACATCAAGGCCGTGGAGGCGGCCAAGCCGGCAATCGTCGACGTCTTCATCTTCGGCAAGAGCAATCAGAACCGGAACATCTGGGCCGCGAAGATCAGCGACAACGTCGGCGTGCCCTGGGAGGAGAACGAGCCGGAGATCATGTTCGACGCGCTCCACCATGCCCGGGAGCACCTGACGGTCGAGCAGGCGATCTACACGCTCCACCTCCTCGCGGACAACTACGGTTCAGACAGCGCGATCACCAACCTCGTCAACAACCGGGTGATCTGGATCGTCTTCGCCCTCAACCCCGACGGCGGCGAGTACGACCTGACCTGTGGCGGCTCGCACGCCCCGTACTGCGCCTGGCGCAAGAACCGGCAGTCGAACGGCTCGGGCAAGCCGATCGGCACCGATCTCAATCGCAACTACGACTACCGCTGGGGCTGCTGCGGCGGCTCATCCGGCAACCCGGCGTCGATCACCTATCGGGGACCGGGTCCCTTCTCCGCGACCGAGACACGCGTCCTCAGGGACTTCGTCAACGGGCGGGTACGGAACGGGATTCAGCAGATCCGCGCCCACGTCACCTTCCATACCAACGGCCGGCTCATCCTCTGGCCGTACGGCTACACCAGGACCGACATCCCGTCGGACATGTCTGTCGAGGACCACAACACGTTCGTCGCGATGGGCAAGGCCATGGCGAGCCTCAACGGTTACAAGCCGGAGCAGTCGAGCGACCTCTACATCACCGACGGCGACCAGATCGACTGGATGTACGGCGTCCACCGGATCTTCTCGTTCACCTGGGAGCTCTATCCGCCGGAGACGCCGTCAGTGTGGACCGACCACTACCCGGCCGATGAGCACATCGCCCCGGAGACGGCTCGCAACCGCGGAGCCCTCCTCTACCTCATCGACGTCGGTGGCTGTCCGTATCGCGCCATCGCCAGGGAGAAGACGCACTGCGGCGTCTTCGGCGACGACTTCGAGATCTACCGCGCCTGGTCGTCCGACCCATACGGGACGGACACGGCCACGAATGGCACGTGGGCCCGGCGCGATCCGGGACCAACCTCGTCGGGCGGCATCCCGATCCAGCTCGGGAATACCTTCTCAGGCGCCCAGGCGATGGTTACCGGCGGCCCGTCCGGGACGGGCGCGAACCAGTACGACCTCGACGGCGGGACGACGACCGTCCGCTCGATCGCGATCAAGCTGCCGCCGGAGGTCGGGTCACTGACGTTCCGCTACTACCTCGCGCACGGCTCGAACAGCTCGACGGACGACTCGTTCAAGGCATGGATCGAGGTGGGCGGCGTACGGAGGCTCGTCTTCCGCGATCTCGGCGGCGGCGTTGTCCAGCCGGCCAGGTGGCGGAAGGCCGGCGCACCCCTCGCGAACTGGGCGGGCCAGACCGTTCGGATCGTCTTCACCGCGACCGATGCCGGATCGGACAGCCTGCTGGAGGCCGGGATCGACGACGTCCGCATCGAAATGCCGTGACTCGGCTGGGGAGTCCTCGGGCTGATGGCGTCGGGGACCTCCGCCTCAGGCCTCGGAGGGCCGGTCGCAGACTAGCTCTCGCCGATGCCGGGGGAACTGGTCTCTGTCGGAGGGCGTCTCGGGGGCCAACGCGGACCTACTACGGTCCGACAGCCCTGGAGACTTTCCCATGCGGCGACTTGTCATCACCATCCCGGCGGCGTTGCTTGCCACCATCCTGACTGCTGGTTCGGCGCTCGCCTGTGGCGGGCTCATCGGACCCAATGGCGCGGTCAACCTCCTCCAGACCACGACGCTTGCCGGCTACCACGATGGCGTCGAGCACTACATCACGTCGTTCCAGTTCGCTGGCGGAGGCGGCGCGTTCGGTTCTATCACGCCGCTACCCGCGGTTCCGACGAGCGTCGAGAAGGGCGGCGACTGGACCCTCCAGCGGCTGATCCTCGAGACCGAGCCACAGCGCCTGTCACTCGATGCGGTCTTTGGCGCCGAGGCGGCGCCGTCGCGCGCCGAGGAGATCATGAAGGTCAGGATCGACGCACTCGACATCACGGTTCTGCGCGGCGGCGCGGCCGACATCGGAACGTGGGCGAGCGAGCACGGTTTCCGCCTCCCGCCCGACGCGCCCGAAGTCCTCGACTTCTACGCCCAGCGGAGCCAGATCTTCCTGGCCGCCGCGTTCGACGCCGACGCAGCCGCAGAGCGCGGCCAGCAGCTCGGTGACGGCACCTCGGTCCACATCACGATCCCGACCGACAACCCATGGGTTCCCCTCCGGATCCTGGCGCTCGGCAAGTCGGGCGAGGAGCGGGTCGATGCCAACGTGTACGTCCTGACGGACCAGGCGCCAGCACTCCTGCCCGTTCCGACGGGCAACAACGGGATGCGCCTCGACCACAGCGCCGGAGCCAGCCAGGGCCTGCTCGACGATCTCCGATCGGACCGCGGTATGGAATGGGTCCCGACGACCGCATGGCTCACGAAGGTTGCCATCGACTCGTCGGCAAGCGTGCTTTCCTACGACCTCGCGATCGACGCGAGCGGCGCGGCACCCTCCCGGGTCGACGCCGGCCTCGAGCTCCCGGGCGCGGGGGCGATTCCACAGGGACTCGATATCGGGCGGCTGCTGATGGCGGTCCTGTTCTCGCTGGTGGGCGTTGCGGGGATCTACCTCGCAACCCGCTACCGGCCCAGCGAAGCACTCCGCTGATCGGGGCCGTCACCGTGTCCCTCGACCGCGCCGTTGCATCGCTCGGGCTGGCGCTCGCGGCGGCCGTCGGGGCGGTGATCGTCGCCGGCGCGGTCGGCCGATCCGACGAGCCGATCGTCGTCGACCTGACGATCCACTATTCGCAGTTCGTGCCCGCGGCGATCAGCGTCCCGGCCGGCCGACCGGTGACGTTCATCATCCACAACTCGGACCCGATCGATCACGAGTGGATCGTCGGCGACGACGCGCTACACGAGCGGCACCGGACCGGGACGGAACCGGTCCACAACGCTCGACCAACGGAGGTCACGGTCGACGCGCTCAGGGAGCGTCGAACGACGGTCACGTTCGCGAAACCGGGCACGCTGACCTTCATCTGCCATCTGCCGGGCCACGAGGCGTACGGCATGACCGGCACGCTGACGGTGACCGGCGGCTGACGCCCGGACAATTGCGAAGGCCCCGCCGGAGGCGGGGCCTTCTTCGTGTCAGGGAAGGACGCGGTTAGGGACTGCCGAGGGGGATCTCCGTGACGAGGATCCCGTTGACGATCGGGTCGTCGCCGCGCTGGGCGACGAACGAGATGTCGAGGACGCCGTCGGTGACCTCGACGAGAACCGTTCGATCGAGCGCGACATATCGACCGGCACCGCCCGCGGCGGCGAAGACATCAAGCTGCCAGATCAGCGGAGCGTCCTCGAAGGCGACGCTGAAGACCCGCTCGCCGGCCGCGTCGAACTGCAGCTCGGCGAAGGACAGGTCGACCCGATAGGTGCCGTTGGGAACGGTGAAGCGATAGTCGGACATCCCAGTGCGGAGGTCCTGGTAGAGAGCGTCGCGATCGGTGCCGGCGATGCCCTGGGCGGTCGACTCGGTCGTCCCGCCCGTGTACCCGAACCCGCCGGGCGTGAACGCCTGGTCGGTCGCGTAGGTGATTCCGGTGGCCGGGTCGACATACGTGCTGCCGCCGGCATTGACACCCTGCTGGTAAGCAGGAACGAGGAGCGTGACCGGCACCTGGACGTTGCCGATATCCGGGTCGTTCGTCTGGACGACGAGGATGGCCCGATAGGCGCCCGGCTCGAGCCCGCTCGAGTCGGCGTGGATGTCGACCTCGACGGACTCGCCCGGCGCCACCGTGCCGGTCAGCGGGTTGGCAGTCAGCCAGGGCGCGTCACTGAAGATCGGCAGCCCTGAGTCCACGAGGAAGGCCTGGCCAGTGTTCTGGCTGACCATCCAGAGATTGCCGGCGGCGTCGAGCTCGAGGCCCGCGCCGTTGCCGCCACCGCCCGACGGATGGGGCAGTGCCAGGGAGGCATCGCACGTTTCCGGGTCGATCAGGTAGATCGTGTCGGTGCCGCTATTGGTGGCCAGCCAGAGCATCCCGAACGACGGGTTCCAGGCGAGCCCGGAGATGCCCGCGTCGGCCGGCTGGCACTGGCTGAGCGTCTCGCCCGGCGTTGGATGCGATGGGCCGGCGACGCGATAGACGATTCCCTCGTTCCAACCGCCGATGTAGAACACGTCGGCGGCCTGATCGTAGGCGAGACCACGCTGGCTGATGCTGTCCCACGGCGACCCGGTGATCACCTGCTCGACCGAGCCGTCTGCCGGATCGAGCCCGTAGATCCCGTTGTCGCCGCCGACGCTGACCTGCCAGATCAGGCTGCGGCCGCGATCGAACGCCATGTCGCCGGCCCAGTCACCGAACTCCGTGGCGAACGACGCGCCGGTCGGGGTGCCGGTCGGGCTGAACTGGGTATCCGTGCAGACGCCGGCGATGCTGCACAGGTCGCCGTTGTCGACTGGATCGGAGATCCAGACGTTGCCGTCATATCCGACGCCCCACGGCAGATCGAGCCCGACGGTCGGCCAGCTGGCGAGGACGTCGCCCGTCGCCTGGATCCCGCGCGGGACCGTGACCGCTGGGCGGTTCGTGCCCGTTGTCGAGCGGGCGTTCGGGTCGGCGACCTTGACGAGCGGACGCTTGCCCGTGACCCCGGCCAGCGTCGCGCCGCCCAGGTTCACTTCGCCGATGTCGAATGTGAGGTTGGCGTGGCCGTCGTTGTCGGAGCTGTCCTTGTTGGCGATCACGATCGTGCCATGAGCGTCATGGCCCGGGGTGAGCGTGAACGTGAGCGGATCCCACTGGACGGTCCCATGTGGTTGCAACTTGTGGAGCAGGGCATCGGCGACGGACTGTGTCGTCCCGGCGGTGACGACCTCGTTCCGCGTCTGCCCGACGTAGCCGTCCTTGGCGAACTCCAGCGGCCACGTGCCGCTGGGTGCGACGATGGTGTATGTCCCGTCGGCCGCGGTCGTGGCCCCCACGTCGAGCGGCGCGCCATTCCACTGGGAGTGGAACGTGACGGCCACACCGGGGATCGGGATTCCGGCGGGTTCTCCGGGCGGTGGCTCGGGGCTGTGAGCGTCGATCACGCGTCCGGAGATGGCGCCCCACGAGTCCGGCAGGGCGACCGTCAGGGTCACGTCGACCGTGACCCGGCGCGGCTTCGGGGCATTCGTGACGAAGACGACAGTGCCGCGGTACTCACCGGGGCCGAGTTGAGGATCGCCGATCGTGAGCGTCACCTGCCGGTTGCGGCCGATGGCGATCGTGCCGGAGCCGGGGCTCTCGGTCAGCCACGGAACGTCGGAGAAGAAGCCGGAGCTGACGCCGAACGCCAGGTTCTGCCACAGCTCGACGGCGTCCGGTACGCCGTCAGCGTCGAGGTCGGCGCTGTTCTGAGCGTCGAGGAAGCCCTTGAACACGGTGTTCTCGTCGTTGGCGACGACCAATGCCGCCTGGCCCTCGTCCGGACCAGGTGTCGTGTAGCCGGCGATCGATTCGCCGTCGAGCGCGTCGCCGCGCTGCCCGTAGATCCCGAAGCCGACAGCTTCGAGCTCAGTCAGTTCCGGAACGAGCTCCGGCGATGTGAAGGCCGGATGGTCCGGCTGCCACCAATGGACGTTCGCTGGCACGTCGAAGACGCTCTCGCCGAACGAGAAGCCAAGCCTTGCCCAGAGCGGATGGCCGGGGTCGAACTCCACGACCCATGTGTGGAGCGCGAGCCGGCCGCCGTCCTCGACATAGGCGTTGAGGCTGTCGAAGATCGTGAAGTCGAACGGGAAGAAGTTGTCGTTGGCGAAGATCACGAGGTCCCACGTGCCCGAATTGAGGTCGGACATGAAGCCCTCGAAGTCGCCGTCGTAATGGGCGGTGTACGACAGACCGAGTCGCTGGAGCGCCTGGTCAACGTAGGTATCCGGGGCGGGGTGGATCGGGTCGTCGGCGTAGACGAGGATCGACATGTCGGCAGTCGGATTGGCAGCCGTCCAGCGATACGCCTTTGGATGGGCGACCGCCGTGCCGCCGCCATTGACGGCCATGCGAACCGCGGGCTTGACGTCCTGCCGCCAGGCGCCGGTGCCGTCAACGGGCGGACCCACGACGGGCGGGCTGGAGCCGCGGTTGCGCTCCTTGGCTTCCCAGACGAGCTGGGCACTGCCCTCGTTGGAGAGAATCAGGTTCCTCGTCGTCGGAGCGGCACCGACCTCGAGCTCGACCGCCACCTCGGACTGGTCGACCGTCGGGACCGGAGCATTGAGCCGGACGTTGCGGGTCACCGAGGACCCGTCGAGGAGCGTCTGCGAGAGGATCTTGGACGAGTAGTTGCTGGCGGCGAACGTCAGCGTGTACGACCCTGGATGGAGCCGGAGGCTGAAGGTCCCGTCGTCGGCAGTCTTGGTCGAGCCGACACCCGGCGTGGCCGTGATCGTTGCTCCGGCGATCGGCTCGCCGTCGTTCCTGTCGGTCACGGTGCCGTGGACGATGCCCGACGGCATGGGCTGATAGCGATAGGCGGACTTGGGAACGATCGGGGCGTCGGAGAACGAGAACTCGAGGGCATCGGTGCCGGTCTCGTTCTCGATTCCGATCGTCGCCCCGCGACCGTCGCCCGGGTTCGCCGGGTTGTCCCCGTAGACGATGTCGATCGTCTCGCCGACTTCGTGCAGCTTGACCTCGAAGTCGACGGTCGCGGTCGTGCCGCGGACGCCGATGTCGCTGAACTCGAGGACGAAGAGTCGCTGACCGGTCGGACCCACCGTCGCGTAGGCGATGGAGCTGTCGTCAGCGAGGAACAGGTCGCGCCAGAGCGGGTAGATCGCGGCGTTGGGCGGTAGAACAGACGGGATCGACAGCGGGAACGGATCGAACACGTCTCCGCTCAGGAAGTTGATGTAGCCGTTGTCGGAGATGTAGACCTGGTCGTAGTCGGTGCCGTAGAACGCGAATGAGAACGGCAGGTTGAGCCGCCCCCCGAATCGGTCGCCGAACAGTGCCGTCTGGGTCGTTGCGTCAACCCAGCTGAATGGGATGGGCTTGCAGCCGTGCCCGAAGTCGTCGAGCTTCCGGCCAAGGCTGAAGTCGAGGGTGATGTCGTCGTCGACGAGTTCCACGCCTTCGACGATGCCCGCCTCCGTGCAGCCGCCCGCCGACGCCCGGATCGTGTAGGTCCCGATCGGCAGGATCAGCGTGTAGGCGCCATTGCGGTCGGTTCGGGCCGCCGGGACCGGGGTCCCGACCGCCAGGACGTGGGCGCGCACCAGGGGCGAGCCATCCTCGGCGGCGCGGACGTGGCCAGTGATCGTGACCCGCGGCAGCGGCCGCAGGGCGAAGTTCTGGGTCGTCGTCGCGTCCTTGACGATCACGACTCCGGGGGCGACCTTGAGGGCGAAGCCGAAGGCCTCCGCATTGATGTCGTACGTGCCGGCCGCGAGGAACATCTCGTAGTGACCCGTGGCGTCCGTCGTCACGGTGAAGTCGCGGAATCCACCGGTCGCGGTCACGTGGGCGCCACCGATCGGTCGCCCGTTGCGGTTATTGATCACCGTTCCGGCGAGGGTCCCGCCCGTTGCGACGAGGTCGACTGCCGCCTTGGCGTCGATCCGGCCGTCGCCGTAGACGTTGTTCGGATCGCCGTCGGCATCGCCGCCGCAGTCAAGGTCGATGCGGTCGACGGCCGTCGCACGGACGCCGTCTGTCGTCGGCGCGTAGTTATCGGGATCACCGATCAGCGTGGGCTTTGCCGACAGGATCAGCGCGAGCGCGCCGGCGGTGTGCGGCGCCGCCATCGAGGTTCCGGAGAAGGCTTCGTAGCCTCCGCCCGGCACACTGGAGACGACTTCGACGCCCGGGGCGCTGACGTCCGGATTGATCTTGCCGTAGACCGACGGACCGCGCCCGGAGAAGTCGGCGATGTTGTCGTCGATGTCGGTCGCACCGACACTGAAGACCTCGTTGAAGTCGCCGGGTGAGCCGCCCTCGCCGCAGAACGGCCCCGGGTTGCCCGATGAGAAAACGGGGATGATCCCGGCGGCCCGCCACGCATCGACGATCGCCTGGTAGAACGGGTCGCCTGGCCCGCTGCCCCATGAGTTGTTGACGATGTCGGGGCGCTTCGACGGGTCGGGATTCAGTCCATCAGTGTCTGTCGGTGCCAGGATGAACTCGCCCGACGAGAGGAGCGCCTCCTCGGAGCAGCCGAAGTCCTCGCACCCCTTCGCGGCGAGCCAGCGTGCACCGGGAGCGACGCCGACGTCCGGCGTGAACGGGCCCGGCCCGTCGCCGCCGACCATCGTGCCCATCGTGTGGGTGCCGTGACCGGCGTTGTCGCAGGGTTCCGACCCGCAGATCCCGGTCGGGTCCCACCAGTTGTAGTTGTGGTCGAACACGCCACTGCCGAGGTTGCCGCGGTATTGCTCGACGAGGGCGGGGTGGGTGTAGTCGACGCCGGTGTCGACGCTGCCGACGACGACTCCCTGGCCGATGATTCCGTCCGCCCAGGCCTCGGGCGCACGGATCTTGTCGACGCCCCACTCCGGGTCGCCGACCGCCGCGATGATCGCGGCCTTCGCTTCGACGGGCTTGACGAGGGGATAGACCTTGGGTGCCCGCACGATCTTGACACCTGGGAGCGCGGCGAAGTCCGCCGCAAGCTTCGAGCCGCCCTTGACGACGAGGACATTCGTCAGCCAGTAGCTCGTCGCTTTTGCCTCAGCCCTCTTGGCAAGGGCGACCGCCCCGGCCTGCGACTTCCTGGCATTGCCGGTGAGGGTCGCGAACACGAACGCGCCACGCTTTCCGTGCTCCTTGATGCTGGCCGCACCGCGGAGGTCCGGTTTCGCCGTGAACTCGACCACGAATCGGTCGGCGGTCCCGGAATCGAGCGCGGCCTGCAAGCCCTTCTCGACCGGGGCTGAATTGCCGGCCGATGCCTGACCGCCACTCGCGGTCACGGCGGCGAGGGCTGACCCCGCCTGTCCGACAATCAGAACGAACGCGGCAATAACCGCGAGCAGACGACGAGCCATCGCCGGGACCTCCCTCAAGACCAACTGGCCCGCCCCGACCGGGGACGATGGGGGCGGCCAGGCGACGCGCCACGTGAATGAACAGACCGGCCTCGAATGCTACTCGCGCGGCGTCATCATTTCGTCTCTGTCTCGCGATGAATCTCGCGGTGTGCGGTGCACTGGTGCACCAATCGGATTCGAACCGGCTGGCGGGCCGCCCCGCTATCCTCGCTCGACGATGTCAACGATCATCCGAGCCGCCGTTCTCGATCGGCCGGGCGTCCCGAGCCGGGTCGAAGAGCTCGAGCTCGGCGAGCCACGGGCCGGCGAGGTCCGCGTCCGGATGCTGGCGTCCGGTGTGTGCCACTCGGACCTGCACGTTCGCGATGGCGAGTGGGACCGGCCGGGCCCGATCGTCATGGGCCATGAGGGCGCCGGGATCATCGAGGCGCTCGGGCCCGGCGTCGACGGAGCGGTCACGGGCCTGGAGGTCGGGCGGCTCGTCGCGCTGGCGTGGACGACGCCGTGCGGCCGCTGCCGGTCGTGTCTAGCCGGCCAAACCTGGGAATGCCCGGACTCGCCCTCCTACACCCACCTGATGCCGGACGGCACGTCGCGCCTTCAGCGGGCATCCGGGGGCGGAGACGTATTCAGCTACTGCGCGATCGGGACGATGGCGGAGCGTCAGGTCGTCCCGGTCGCTGCCGCGGTTCCCATGCCGGATGGCACGCCACCCGACGTGGCGGCCCTGATTGGCTGTTGCGTGGCGACGGGCGTCGGCGCGGTCACCAAGACCGTCCCCATCGCAGCCGGGTCGAGCGTCGCGATCATCGGCCTCGGCGGTGTCGGCCTGTCTGCCGTCATGGGCGCCGTGCTGGCCGACGCGGGCCGCGTCGTCGCCGTTGATCGCGTGGCGGCCAAGCTCGATCTCGCTCGCGAGCTCGGGGCGACGGATACGCTCCTCGCCGGCGACGATGCTGCGGCGACCGTCGAGGCGATCCGCGGCGCGACGGGCGGAGGACCGGACGTCTGTGTCGAGGCGATCGGGCTGCCATCGACGATCGAGATCGCGGTCGGCTGCCTGCCGAACGGCGGCACGGCACTGCTCGTCGGGATGACGCCCTTCGGGGCACGCGCGTCGTTCGAAGTCTTCCCGTTCGTCGACGGCGGCCGGCGGATCGTCGGGTCGAACTATGGCTCGGCCGTGCCGGCGGTCGACTTTCCTCGCTATGCCCAGCTCCACCTCGACGGCCGCCTGCCGATCGATCGGCTCGTCACGGGGCGAATCGCGCTCGATGGCCTGGAGGCTGCGTTCGACCGGATGCGGCGCGGCGAGGGCGTCCGCTCAGTGATCGAGTTCTGAGGTCTGCCACAGGACGTGGCCCGGCCCACGGAGCCCGCGGCCCGGTGGCCGGAGGTGGCCAGATATTCATGGAGGGACTCCTGGGCCAGCTCCGAGACGCTGCGAGGCCGGACTCGACTACTGATGGAGCTGGTCTGAGCGAGTCGGGCGGGCGGAATCGTGCCTCACGGTCTCACCAACCGGCCCAACAGTCCCTCCATGACTGAGTGGCCAGAAAGAGACCGCGCTCAGCCGTCTCGGTGCCGCTCCCGGAGCGAGGTCCGTGCTTCCCACAGTTCGGGGAAGAAGACCTCGTCGACCATCTCGCGGAGGTAACTCGCCCCGGCCGTGCCGCCGGTTCCGCGTTTCGTCCCGATGACCCGAAGGACGACCTTGAGGTGGCGGTACCGCCACAGAGAGTAGGTCTCGTCGACGTCGACGAGCTTCTCGGCCATCTCGTACGCGTCCCACGAGGTGTCAGGGTGCTCGTAGATGCCGACGATCACCTCCGTCACCCGCGGATCGGACCGATAGGGCGTCGAGACATCCCGCTCCAGGACCTCCTGCGGGACAGCCATCCCCCGCCTCGCGAGCCAGCGCAGGAACTCGTCGTAGAGGCTCGGGCCGTGGAGGGCCGCCTCGAGCTCATCCCGGATCGCCGGCACGTTCTGGAAGACGTCGATGACGCGCGCATCGCGCTTGCCAAGAGCCATCTCGATCAGCCGATTCTGGTGCGACTGGAAGCCACTCGCGGGTCCCAACGCGTAGCGGAACTGGGCGTACTCCGTCGGGGTGAGGGTCTCGAGCACGCTCCACTGGCTCAGGAGCTGCGTCTGGATGTGCTTGACCCGGGCGAGGATCTTGAACGAGCTCTCGAGATCGTCGCGCCGAACGAATTCGATCGCCGCCCGGAGCTCGTGGAGCATGAGCTTGAACCAGAGCTCCGTCGTCTGGTGCTGGACGATGAACAGCATCTCGTCGTGGTGCGGCGGATCGCTGAGCGGTCGCTGCGTCGCCAGGAGCTCCTCGAGGCCGAGGTACGTCGCGTAGTCGAGATACTCCCGCCCGGGCTGGCGGTCGTCGTCTGCCATCCCGACGAGGATAACGCCCGTCAGGCCGCCGAACGGGTGCGAACGGAGGTCGTCGCTGGGCGGTTCAGGCGAAGGCGGCGAGCGAGCACGTGAGCGCGCGCACCCCAAGGTGCGTAAGCGAACGGCGCAGCGCGCCAACGCACGCCTGGGCCGCGCCAGCGGCGACCGCTCAGGCCGGGGGCTCGGGCTCCTCGATCGGGGGCAAGAGCGGGTCGCCGGTGATGAGGCGCGAGCCGCGGCCGTGGGTGAGGAACGACCATCCCCAACGGATGATCACGATGAACCGGTTGGCGAACCCGATCAGGTAGGCGATATGGATGCCGAGCCAGAGGAGCCAGGCGATGAAGCCTGACTGCCGGCCGAGCGGCCCGAGCCACGGGATATCCGTGACTCCGGCGAGCCGGCCGATGATCGCCACCTCGCCCTTGTTCTTGTACCGGAAAGGCGGCGTCGGCTCGCCCGCCACGCGCCGACGGATCGTCTTGCCGACATAGGTCCCGCCCTGGATTCCGCCCTGGGCGACGCCGGGGACCGGCCGATCCTCCTGCCATGGCATGACGGCGGCATCACCGACGACGAAGATCTCCGGGTGGCCGGCGACGGCAAGGTCCGGCCCGACGACGACTCTCCCCGCTCGATCAGTCTCCGCGCCGACCGCCTCGGCCACCGTGCGGGCGAAGCTCGACACCTGGACGCCGGCCGCCCAGAGAACCGTCCGTGCGGGAAGCTCTTCCTTTGTCTCCCCGATCACGAGCCGGACCGATCGATCGTCGATGTCGACCACCCTCGTTCCGAGCCGGACAGTCACCCCAAGCTTTTCCAGCTGCCGCTTGGCGGACTCGGAACGGTCGGGCGGGTACGGCGGCAGCACCCGATCCATCGCCTCGATGAGCACGATCTTGGCGTGCGTTGGGTCGATCGCGCGGAAGTCGCGCTTCAGCGTGTCCCTCGCGATCTCGCCAAGGGCGCCGGCCAGCTCGACCCCGGTCGGTCCGCCGCCGACCACGACGAACGTCATCCAGGCCTCGCGCCGGGCCAGGTCGGCCTCGCGCTCGGCCGCCTCGAAGGCGATCAGGATCCGGCGACGGATCTCGGTGGCGTCCTCGATCGACTTCAGGCCGGTGGCGTGGCGCGCCCACGCGTCGTTGCCGAAATACGAGAACCGGGCACCCGTCGCGACGATCAGCGAGTCATAGCCGATCGGCCCGCCGTCGGACAGGACGACCTCCCGGCGGACTGGATCGAGGGCGACCGCCTCTCCCAGCAGGACCGTCGTGTTCCGCCGCTTCCGCAGGATCGAGCGGAGCGGCTGGGCGATGTCGCCGGGACTGACCGCACCGGTCGCGACCTGGTACAGGAGCGGCTGGAAGAGATGGAAGTTGCGGCGATCGACGAGGGTGACGTCGAGCCGGCTGTCCTTGCCCAGCTGTCGGGCGGCATAGAGCCCGCCGAATCCGCCACCCACGATCAGGACGCGGTGGCGGGCGGATTCCGGTGCCATGCCTCGGAGTCTATCGCCGGGTACAGCCGCGGGTCGGGCAGCCGCCCTACGGCACGATGACGGTCTGGGCGGCGAGGATCCCGTCGTCGTCGCCGACCGCGTCGATCACGATCGAGTAGCTGAGCCCCGATCCGACGCAGCCAATGGCGACCTCGCCGCAATCCGCTGTCAACACCGTCTGGTCGCGTCCGGACGGGCCGTCCGAATGACCCGGACGGGCAGCCCCACTGCCCGGATTCCCGTTCGTTGAGCGCACGTTGAGCGGACGAAAAGGGCGAGCCGGTACGGTCCGGTCCGCTGCCGAGGAGGAGTCAACAGCCGGCGGCCACGAACGAGGGGAACGTCATGATCGCCGAAGCGATTCCATTCAAGGAGCAGATCCCGGTCGTCGTCTGCGCCGCCGATCCGCTGTCAAGGGCGGGCATCATCAGCCAGCTACGGCGGGTCCACGGGTTCTCGATTGCGTCTGTCGACGACCCTCCCCCCGACGCGATCGCCCTGGTGGTCGCCGACGGCATGACCGACGATGTGTCCGGCGACCTGCGGGCGCTCCGCGGTCGCGGCATCAGCCGGGTGGTGCTCCTCGTCGCGCGGGTCGACGACCGGGACCTCCTGGCAGCCGTCGAGGCAGGGGTCTCTGGTGTCATCCGGCGCAGCGAGGCGACGGCCGGCAACATGGCCGCGGCGATTCGATCGGCTGCCGCCGGTGAGGGCACGCTGTCACCGGATCTGCTCGGCCGCCTCCTCCGCCAGGTCGGCCAGCTCCAGCGACAGGTCCTGACGCCGCGCGGACTGACCTTCTCCGGACTGACGGAGCGCGAGACGTCTGTCCTCCGGCTGCTGGCCCAGGGCCACGACACGGCCGAGGTCGGGCGCCAGCTCTTCTACTCGGAGCGCACCGTCAAGAACATCATCCACGACGTCACGTCGCGGCTCGAGCTGCGCAACCGGGCCCACGCCGTCGCGTATGCAATCCGCGAGGGACTGATCTAGAGCCCTCGGTCGCGGGGCGGGCAGGCGAGCGCGGCACAAGTCCGCTGAGCTCGTCCTGGTCCGGCTGGCGGACCAACGGGCGATCGGCGGGGGCGATTCGGGCCGAATCGGGGTCTTCGTCCGTCGCTTGGTCCGGCTGGCGGACCAACGGGCGATCGGCGGGCCGAATCGGGCCGAATTCGGGTCCTCGTTCGTCGGTTGGTCCGCCTGGCGGACCGGCGGCCGAGCGAACGAGGCGGGCGAACGCAGACGTCGCGGCCGTCAGGCCGGCATCTCCTCCTCGTCCTCTTCCGGCGTCTGGCGCTGGACGAGCATCTGGACCGCAGCGGCCTCTTCGTCGACCTCGCGCTGGGCGCTGGCATCCGTCGAGCTCGTGCTCGGTGCCGCATCCGGCGTCGACATGATCTCGGTCGCCGTCTGCTCCGCGGCCTGCTCGAACCTGTCGGACGGGTCGCTCAGCTTGATCCCGCCGGGCGCGTCGGTGCCATCGACGGGTCCGGCCCGCTGCTGGACGACGTGGCTGAGCTCATGGGCGATCGTTCGCTGGCCCGTCGTCGACGACGTGTCGAACTGGCCGGCCCGGAAGACGATGTCGTTGCCGACCGTGTAGGCGTTCGCGCCGACAGACTCGGCCGACTGGGACGCCTGGCTGTCGGTATGGACGCGGACGTCGTCGAAGCTCTGGCCGAACCTGCCCTCCATGGAGGTCCGAGTCGCGTCGTCGAGGGGCGCTCCACCACCTTTGCCGACGACGTCGTTGACCGGCGAGCTGCCGCCGGCCGCCTCGTCTTCGGCGAGCATCTGCACCACGCCGGCGTTGCCGACCGTCCGCTGGAGGTGCATGAGCGAAGCGGCGTCCAGGTGCGCCCCGTGCGCCGCCGAGGTTGTGCCCGCGTCGGCCGCGCGATCGGGAGAGGCCGGGTCTGGTGTCCGGCGAGGCGGGTGCTTGGCAAGATCAAGGTCGAAGTCGTGCATCTGCCGTCCTCCGTGGTGCTCCCGCCAGCATCATCGAGCCGGCCGTCGAGAGCAATACCGCAATTGCCTCCAATCGCCAGATCTGCCCAATTGGGCACGCTCGGACCGATCGCGCTGGGCTCGATTCACGCACTCACCCCGCGACGAGGTCGAAGTACTCGCCGAACTCCGCTTCGACGGTCAGCCGGCCCAGCTTTCGATATTCGCGCTCCGTGGCCCGGATGAGGTCGGCCATCGAGACCACGCGGTCGTCCGCGGCCGCGAGGTAGGCGGCCGTCACGCAGATGTTCCGGATGTTGCCGCCCGAGACCTTGAATCGATGGGCGAGAAACTCGAGGTCGATTCCGTCCCCGCGCGGCACGCTCGACGGCAGGTTCGCCTCCCAGAGGCGCCGGCGATCGTCCTCCTCCGGCATCGGGAAGTCGACGATCGCATCGAGCCGCCTGGTGAACGCGTCGTCGACGTTCGTCCGCAGGTTCGTGGTCATGATCGCCACGCCGTCGAACGATTCCATCCGCTGGAGGAGGTAGGCAACCTCGACGTTCGCATAGCGGTCTCGGGCATCCTTGACCTCCGACCGCTTGCCGAACAGCGCGTCGGCCTCGTCGAAGAGCAGGACCCCGTTGACCCGGTCGGCCTCCGTGAAGATCCGGTCGAGGTTCTTCTCGGTCTCGCCGATGTACTTGTCGACGACGGTCGAGAGGTCGATGACGTAGAGGTCGAAATCGAGGTCGCGGGCCACGACTTCGGCCGACATCGTCTTGCCCGTCCCCGAATCGCCCGCGAACAGGCCCGTGATACCGCGCGCCCGTGGGCTCCGATGGCCCATCCCCCACTCTCCGACCACCTTGTCGCGATGCCGGGCGCGCGCGGTCAGCTCCCGGAGCTGGCCCTCCACGACGGGCGGCAGGACCAGGTCCGCCCAGCCGACAATCGGTTCGATCCGGCGGGCCAGACGCTCGAGGCCGGCCGCGTTCTGGGCGCGCGCCCCCGCGGAGATGTCCTCCACCGTCATCGGCCGGCGCGCCGCCGTGGACGCCCGATGCGCGGCCTGGGCGGCCCGCTTGATCTGCTCGGGCGCAAGCCGGAACGCGACCGTCACGATCGCCGGATCGAAGCCCACCTCCGGGCCCTCGCCAAGCGACTCGAGCCACAGCTCGTGGCGCTGGGCAACCGTCGCCACGGGCGCGTCGAGGAGCAGCGGCGGCTGGAACGACCAATTCGGGTCCCAGGCCCGGCTGCCGACGAGGACCGTGCCGGGCCGCGACTCGGCGAATGCCCGAACGGCGCCCGCACCCCGCTCGACGAGGACCTCGATCGGTCCGACGATCACGCCCGCCCCGAGGAGGCCCGCCTCCCGCGATGCGGCTGCGGCAACGGAACGTGGCTCGTCGGCCGGTCCGAGTCGACCCAGGTCGAGCTCCACGGCGCGCCGTCCGAGTCGGGCGAGAGCGGCGCGGGCCAGCGAGTGGCCGGACGCGCCTGGGCGCTCGCGGATGTAGACGATCGGAACGGCGGCCTCGATCGCCCGGGCAAGGACGTCGACGTCGCCGATGTCGGTCGCCACGGAATCGATGAGCAGCGGCTGCACGGCGGGATCGGCCGTGTCGTCGCCGAGAAGATGAGCCGCGACGCGGTCCGGCACGCGGAGCGAGCGAGTCAGGAACGGACGATCCACGTCCTCGACGATGAGCAGGCCGCCGGCGACGAGCGGACCGAGCGGCCCGAGACGGACGCGGCCGCGACTCGCACCAGGGCTCGAGCCCGAACCGCACAGCTCCAGCGCCAGGCCGGCGCTCGCTCTGCGCCGCGAGACGTCGTCGTGGAGGTAGCCGTAGAGCCGCTCGAACCTCGGATCGAGGTCCGGGGCGAGGGCGATGAGCAGCAACTCGACGTCATAGTCGTCGAGGCCGAATGCGTGGGCGAGCCCGCGAAGCCGGAGGTCGGCGCCCGCCCCTTCGGCCGCGTCCGCGTTTCGCTCGAGGGTTGCGAGCGAATCGGACGTCGTGGCTCGGACCGGCTCCGGCACCCACGGGCCCGTCGGGCCGACGAGCAGACCATCGACCTGCGCGTCGGAGATGTAGAGCCCGCGATACCGGTCGTTCGGGTCCGGATCGTCCGCCCGACGCCGCTCGACCGCGGCTCGGACGCGGGCCTCGACGATCTCGAGCCGGGCAAAGAGGTGGGTCAGGGACGGCTCGGTGGAACGAGGCTCCGTCCGTTCGGTTCCTGCCGGCGCCGTCGCGCTCATCCCGTCCGGAGGCCGCGGACCCGCAGCTTGATGCCGGGCTGGTCGTCGGTCCCGGGCGGCACCGTCTCCTCGTGCAGCGGCTCCTCGGGTTCGGCCGAGCGCTTCCGGCCGCGCTTGCCCGGGCCGACCGTCTCCTCCGCCCCACCGATCGCGGCCAGGCCGAGTGTCGGCCCGAGCAGGACCGGCGGCCCGAACGGAGCAGTCCGGGACACGACCATCGGTGCGGTCACGACGACATCGAGCGAGGGCTTGAGCTCGCCGCCAAGCGCCGACCAGACATCGGCCAGCGAGCGGTCCTGCGACGGCGGCTGGGCGACGTCGATATAGATCGGCAGCTCGGTCTCCGCCAGCGGGCCGTCGAGCTCCTCCGGCTTGAGCATCCCGTTCCTGATGAAGCAGGCCAGGAGCGCCGACAGGAGGCGATGCTCGTCCTCGGGTCGCTGGGTCCACGCCGTGACCAGATAGGCCAGGCGGTACCGGCGCGGTGGCAGCCGGCGACTCGTCACCTTGCCCGCGCCGTCCTTGCGATCCTCCCAGGCGGGCACGCGCCGCTGGAGGTCCTCGCGGATGTCGTACAGGTAGAGGTCGACGGCCGGCCCGCTCCGGCGGGCCACCCAATCCTTCGTCGGCGCCTCGAAGACGAGCTCGACCGCCGAGCCGTTCAGCGCGTCGCGCCGAACGATCCCCTCGAGGAGCTGGTCGACGTCCTGGATCATCTGATCGATCGTCGGGTCGCCGGCGCCGTGGGACCAGCCGCCGCGGGGCAGCCGTCAGGGCAGGTCGGCTCGCCCTTTCGTGCAACAGGGCCGCCCGAGCGGGTGTCCGGTCGGGCCTTGTGGAGCGACCGCGGCAGTGCGAGCGTCGGCATATCCGGAAGTCTTCCGCAGAGAAGGGGCCCCGCATGCCGCAATACCTGTCCCCCGGCGTTTATATCGAGGAGGTAGAGGCCGGTTCTCGCCCGATCGAGGGCGTTGGCACGGCCGTTGCCGCGTTCGTCGGCCTCGCTGCGCGCGGGCCGGCCAACACGCCGACCCTGGTCACGAACTGGAGCCAGTTCACCCAGACGTTCGGCGACTTCATCGAGGGCTCGTACCTCGCCCATGCCGTCTACGGGTACTTCCTCAACGGCGGCGGCGCTGCTTACGTCGTGCGGATCGGCGCCGACGGCGCGATGCCGACGGCCACCGGCCAGCTCACCAGCTCGAAGGAGAAGGACAGCCCGACCTACCGCGTGTCCGCGATCGAGCCCGGTCCGGGCGGCAACGACATCTCCGTGGAGGTCGCGCCCTCGTCCGAGACGGCCGAGAACACCTTCAAGATCATCGTCAACCAGGGCGGCCGACCGGTCGAGACGTTCGACAACCTGACGTCCAACAAGGGCAAGAACAACGTCGTCACCCAGGTCAAGGCGCAGAGCAAGCTGATCCAGCTCGAGGAAGTCGGCAGCGCCAGCGCCGTCGACCGCGTGCCGGCGACCGGCAGCGTCAGCCTCGCAGGCGGCGGATCGACCGTTCCGGTCCGGGTGACGCCTGACGACTACGTCGGCAACTCCTCGGATCGCACCGGTTTCGCCGGGCTCGAGGCCGTCGATGAGGTCACGATGCTCAGCGTCCCCGACCTCATGGCCGTCTACCAGCAGGGCAACATCGACCTCGAGGGCCTGCAGGCCGTCCAGCTGGCGATGCTCGCCCACTGCGAGCTCATGGGCGACCGCGTCGCGATCCTCGACGCGCCTCCCGGCCTCAATGCCCAGCAGATCAAGGAGTGGCGGGTCGACAAGGCCGGCTACGACTCGAAGTACGCGACGCTCTACTGGCCGTGGGTCAAGGTCTTCGACCCGCTGTCGGGCCAGGCCGTCCACGTCCCGCCGAGCGGCCACGTCGCGGGCATCTGGGCCCGCAACGACGACACCCGCGGCGTCCACAAGGCACCGGCCAACGAGGTGATCCGCGGCGCGATCTCGCTCGAGCTCAACCTGACGAAGGGCGAGCACGATCAGCTCAACCCGTCCGGGATCAACTGCATCCGGGCGTTCCCCGGCCGCGGCATCCGGGTCTGGGGCGCGCGAACGCTGTCGAGCGATCCGGCCTGGCGGTATCTCAACGTCCGGCGACTCTTCAACTTCGTCGAAGAGTCCGTCTTCGAGGGGACCCAGTGGGTCGTCTTCGAGCCGAACGACATCCGGCTCTGGGGCCGGGTCAAGCGGACGATCAACGCCTTCCTGATGCGCGTCTGGCGCGACGGCGCCCTGTTCGGAGCCACCCCGGACCAGGCCTTCTTCGTCAAGTGCGACGCGGAGAACAACCCGGCCGAAACGCGCGACGCCGGCCAGCTCATCGTCGACATCGGCATTGCGCCCGTGAAGCCGGCCGAGTTCGTCGTCTTCCGCATCGCCCAGTTCTCCGGCGGCGCGACCGTCGAGGAGTGACCTGACCAACCGTCCCGAACCTGACTGACCGCCTGGTCGAAGGGAGTTCCAAATGCCGACAACCGATCCCCTGCTGCAAGGAAACGTATTGCTCGACATTGACGGTGTCGGGGTCGTCGCCAACTTCACCTCGGTCTCGGGTATCTCGAGCGAGGTCGAGATCGTCGACAACCCCTACGTCAACGAGCAGGGCAAGGTCTTCATCGCCAAGCTGCCCGGGAAGCCGAAGACCCCGACGATCACCCTCAAGCGGGGGCTCACGGGAGCGACGGAGATGTGGGACTGGCACACGGCGGTGATGCAGGGGACACCCGGATCGCCGCAACGGGTCGGTCATCATGATGACCACCCAGGGTGAAGAGGTCCTGCGCTACAACTTCACCAACGGGATGGTCTCGAAGCTCAGCCTGTCCGAGGGCGGTGCGACCGCCAGCGGCGTCCAGATCGAAGAGGCGACCCTGGCCTGCGAGACGCTGGTCAAGGGCTGAGCGGACGATGACCCTCGCGACTCGTCCGGAGGCCTTCGAGCTCGGTGGCGCGGGGGGCGCGGAAGCGCTCCACACGGAGTACGCGTTCGTCCTCCCGCGCGGCTACGTCGACGGCACCGGCGTGGTCCACCGGGACGGCGTCATGCGGCTCGCCACCGCGCGCGACGAGATCATCCCGCAGCGGGATCCTCGCGTCCGCGAGAACGAGGCGTATCTCACCGTCCTGCTCCTGTCCCGCGTCGTGACCCGGCTGGGTTCGCTCGGACAGGTCCACACCGGCGTCATCGAGGGCCTCTTCGCCTCCGACCTGGCGTTTCTGCAGGACCTCTACCGTCGGATCAACCAGGAGGGCCACACCCAGGCATCCGTGACCTGCCCGGCCTGCAACCACGGGTTCACTGTCGATGTGGCGGGTGAGCAGCGCCTGGGGGAATCGTGACGTACGCGACGGATCGTCTCTTCGAGGAAGTTGCGTACGTCGCCTATCACTTCCACTGGCCGATGGACACGATCCTCGACCTCGAGCACCCGCTCAGGCTCCGATTCGTCGAAGAGATCGGCCGGATCAACAAGCGGCTTTCTGAGGAGGCATGAAGGTGCGCCTGCCGTGGCCGTTCGGCCGCTCGACGGCGGACCCGGCCGACACCGACACGGACCAGTCCGCCGGAAGCCCGGCCGGGCCGATTCCGTTCGCGCCGGAGCCGCCCCGATCGACGGGTGCCTGGGCCGCCCTGCCACCGATCCAGCGGGCCGTCGGGTCGCCGCCGCTCGTGGCGCCGGCGGACGCGTTCTTCGATGCCGTCCCCGGCGTCCATCCTCTGCCACCGATCCTGGAGACGCTCGGCCATGACGTGACGACGGTGGCGCCGACCGGTCTGGTCGGCGCGCCTGTCCACGCCGTGGCGTCGTTGACGTCCAGTGCCCCACTCGTTCCGCCGCCGGTCCAGCGGCGAGCGGATGCATCGGCCGGCGACCCAACGGGGATCGTCGACGAGCTCGGCTTCCTTCTCGCCGCCGTCTCTCGCTCGGGATGCCGCCGCCGCCACGGCCGCCGCTTCGGATCCGCCGATCCGTCAGCTCGGGGTCGTGACCCCTTCCGCAGCCGTCCGACCGCCGGACCGGTCGCTGACCCGGGCCGAGCCAGCAGCGGCGCCTCCCGACCGATCGCATCAGCCGCTCGTCAGCCGCAGGACGCAGGTCCAGGCCCCGAGCGACGCGGCGCCGGCGACCGCGCCTGTCGCCGGACCACCGCCTTCGGAAGCTGGCCCGACGGCGCCGGCCGGGCCCTCGGTGGCGGGGCCGCGCCGTGTCGGACTGGGTGCGCCCCTCGCGGCCACGCCGAGCACGGCGGTCCCGAGCCTTCACTCCCCCGCTGGGCTGGCAGTCTCGCGACTTGCTGGCGGCCCGTCGGTCGCGGCAGCCTCGACCCCTGGCCCGGGCGTGTCGGGCGCGGCCCTCACCCTGGCCGCCGGCCGGGGCTCGGCGACGAGCCCGACGGCGGGCGCCGCTCCGCTGCGGACGACGATCCAGCGACGAACGATCGGGGCGAGCCCGGCCCCGGCGGACGAGGCACCCGCCGATGCCGAGGCCGGCGGCCCGACCTCGCCTTCCCCGGCACCGCTTCCGGCGAGTCAGCCGCCCGCGCTGCCTGCCCTCCGCGTAGTCGGCCGGCCGGGCGCCGTGGCCGAGCCCGGCGCAGGCGGAAGCACCGCGAGTCCGCCAGGCACCACCGGCGTCTCGGCATCGAGCGGCTCGGCTGCTCATCCGACCCCGTCGACGTCGAGGCCAACGACCGCCCTCGGCGCGGGGATCGCAGACGCCGGATCCGGCGTCGCACCGCTCGGCTCCTCAATGCCGCCTCCGCGGCGGCCGCTCGTCGGCCGGCAGCCGATCGGTCCGTCCGCGCCCGTCCAGCGGAGTGCCGCAGAGCACGAGCGGGCCGCGACGCCCGCGGGTGGACCTGCGACCCAGGCCGGAGCCGCGGCCCCTGCGGGTGGACCCGCGACCCAGGGCGAATCCGCCGCCCCGGCCTGGAGCTGGTCGCTCGAGTCACCGGGTGGCGGCTGGACTCCGGGTGGGTTCGGAACGCTCCCGCAGCCAACGAGCCCTGCCGGCATCCCAACCGGACCGTCGATCCAGCGGCGACCATCGGCGCCGAGCGACGCCCCGGCCCTGACCATGGCGACGGGGCGGCCAGGCTCGCTCGACCGCGTCCCGACCGCCTCGACATCGCTCGCCCGATCCAGCGCCCCGATCGCGCTCCCGCTCGCGGCGCCGACGGTCGCCCGCTCCGTCGCCACGGAGGTCCAGGGCCCGACGTTCCAGGCATCCCCGGCGGGACCGGCTCCAACGCCGGCCGCGCCCGTCCTCGCCCCGACCGCCACGCCGGTCATCCAGCGCGTCGACACGAGTGCCCCGCCGCCGCCTTCCAAGTCGGGTGGAGAACGATCGGACGACGAGCTCGACGAGCTCGCCCGGGCGCTCTTCGGCCGCTTCAGGAACCGACTACGCAGCGAGTACATCTACGAGCGCGAGGCCAAGGGCCTCACGTTCGACCAGGCCTGAGGAGGACCGATGGGCGACCCAGCGCTGAGCATCGTCTACAAGTGCACGATCGATGGCTTCATCCCGCTCGGGATCTGGAACAAGATCGAGGGTCTCGGCTTCGAGTACAAGGTGACGCCGTACCGCGAGGGCGGGGTCAACGGCTACGAGCACAAGTTCGTCGGGCCGTGCTCCTATACGAACCTCCGCCTCAGCCGGCCCGTCGACTCCGACTCCAAGTACATCTCGGCGTGGATCCAGAGCGTGTCGATCAAGATCATCCCGCAGACGATGGCGATCACCGCCCTGAGCTCGTCGGGCGAGGAGATCACGACCTGGAACCTCGCCAGCGTGATCCCGGTGAAGTGGACCGGCCCGACCCTCGACATCATGGGCAACGCGATCGCCATGGAGACGCTCGAGGTCCAGTACGAGCAGATCATTGGCTTCGGGTCGGTGCTCGGCGGCGCGGCCGCCGGCGCCGTGACCGTCGCGGGCATCGTCTGAGGCCGCGGCGATGGTCATGGGAGCGGTCGGTTCGGCCGCGAGCGCGGCCGGGCAGGCATTGGGAATCACCAAGCCGGACAAGGCCAAGCTCAAGGTCGTCGGCGACAACAAGCCGGACTCGGGTCCCGAAGAGATCGAGTTCATGTTCAACCCGGCCGAGTACAGCATCACCCAGCCGGTGACGATCAACCCGAACCCGACGCCTGCCGTCGCCGGTGGCAAGCCGGAGTACGGCGGGGCCGGTCCGATGACGATCGGCATGACGATGTTCCTCGACGACTTCGCCTCGGTGAAGGGCGACGTGACGCCCAAGGTCACGACGCTCCTCAACTGGACGAAGCCCACGAAGAAGTCGATCGAGGCGAAGCCGCCCTGCCCTGCCGCGCCGCTCGTGCGGTTCGTGTGGGGCGGCAATCCGCAGCTCGATACGTTCGAGGGCTTCATCGCCAGCCTGACGATCACGTACCTGATCTTCCGCAAGGACGGTCGCCCGGTCCAGGCGAAGGTCGTCATCTCGATCCAGGGCCGGCAAGTGCCGCCCAAGAAGCCGAACCCGACGTCCCACGCCACGAACAGCCGCCGGATCCACAACACGGTCGAGGGTGACACGCTCCAGTCGGTCGCCTTCGCCGAGCTCGGGAAGCCTACCTACTGGCGGGCCATCGCGGACCTGAACGGGATCGACGATCCGCTGCGGATCGCGCCGGGCACGCCACTTCTCATCCCGACGGCGGCCGACGCCGCGCGTACCTCCTGAGCTGACCCATGGCCACCGAAGCCCTCGCCACGACCCGCGGCATCGAGATCGACGGCTCCCCGCTGGACGCGGACATCGACCGCGAGCTCGACAGTGTCGTCGTCGTCGATCGGCTGGCCATGCCCGACATGTTCAGCCTCGTCTTCCGCGACCCGGAGCGGGACATCCTGCGCCAGGCCGGTTTGGAAATCGGGACGAAGGTCAAGGTCTCGACGGCCCTCGGCGGCGACACCCCGGAGCCGCTCATCGACGGCGAGGTGACGGCGATCGAGAGCGATTACGACCACCTCGGATCCCGGGCGGTGGTGCGGGGCTACGACCTGTCCCACCGCCTCAATGCGGGCCGCAAGACACAGACGTTCCAGAACGTCAAGCTGTCGGACGTCGCCAAGCAGCTCGCGAGCGGCGCCGGGCTGCAGGCCGAAGTCGACGACTCCGGGCGGACGCTCGAGCATCTCCTCCAGCCGAACCTGTCGGACCTCGACTTCCTCTACGGCCTCGCCCGCCAGATCGGCTTCGACTGTCGCGTCGACGGGACGAAGCTCTACTTCAAGCGCCCCACCGAATCGGCCGATGCGCCGGCGACAGGCGAAGTCGGAACCGACGATCCGGTCCAGCTCATCTGGGGCGACAACCTGCTGGAGTTCCGGGCGCGGATCAGCGCCGTGGCCCAGGTCAGCGAGGTCAAGGTCCGCGGCTGGGACGTCACGAAGAAGGAAGCCGTCATCGGCAAGGCGGATGCAACGGCGACCAATGCCGAGCTGAAGCTGAAGCCCGCCGAGCTCGCGGAGAAGGTCGGCGGGAAGACGCTCATCGTCGTCGACCACCCCGTCGGCGCCCAGGAAGCGGCGGATGCCCTGGCGAAGGCGAAGGCGGAGCAGGTCGGGAGCGCGGCGTTCGAAGCGACCGCGGTCACGATCGGGTCGCCGGCGCTCCGGGCCGGTGTCGCCGTGAGCATCACCGGCGTCGACGCGGCGCTCGAAGGAAAATGGGTCATCAGCAGCACGCGCCACGAATTTGGGGCGGGCGCCTATCGGACCCACTTCGAGTGCAGCGGCCGGCAGGACCGCTCGCTCCACGGCGTCATCGCCAACTCCATGTCGGGGTCATCGGGCGGTGCTAGCCGGGCACCGGGCGTCGTCGTGGCGATCGTCACGAACAACGAAGATCCCGACAAGCTCGGCCGGGTGAAGCTCAAGTTCCCCTGGCTGTCGGACGACGCCGAGTCGTGGTGGGCCCGGCTCGTCGTGCCCGGGGCCGGTCCGGAGAGCGGCATGGTCTGGATCCCGGAACCCGGCGACGAGGTCCTCGTCGCCTTCGAGATGGGCGACTTCTCACGCCCCTACGTGGTCGGCGGCCTGTGGAACGGCGTCGACAAGCCGCTCCTCGGGGACAATCTGTTCGATGCCGGCAAGGTCACCCGGCGCGGCTTCATGTCGCGGCTGGGCCACAAGTTCGTGTTCTTCGACGGCGACAACAAGAGCGGCGTCGCCCTCATCAGCGCCGACGGCAAGCTCAAGGTCTCCCTCAACGCGACGAAGAACCAGATCCACATCGCGGCCGAGAACGAGGTCCTCATCGAGGCGAAGAAGATCGTGATCAAGGCCGAGACCGACGCGGCAATCGAGGCGAAGAACATCAGCCTCAAGGCGTCCGGCGAGGTCAAGATCAAGGGCTCCAAGGTCGCTCTCAACCCACCGGGAGCCTGAGATGGCGCAACCGCTCGTCATGGGTGACAAGGTCCAGGGCCAATGCGCCGCGCACCAGGTGCCGAGTCCGTCCGGCGCCCCGATGCCCTCGCCCTCGCCGCTGCCGTTCTCCTCGCCCCTCCTCCAGGCCCTCGACCAGACCGTCACGATCGGTGGCAAGGCCGTGGCGGTCGTCGGGTCGTCCGGCCTCAACACGCCGCCCCACGTCGGGCTCCACGCGAGCGACCCCTTTATGGTCCCGAACCTCCAGCAGGGGATGGTCATGAGCGGCGCCACGTCGGTCACCGTCGGCGGCAAGCCGCTGGCAACGACGATGTCCCAGGTGACGATGTGCATGCAGGTTCCAGGCAAGCCCGTCGGCACCGTGACCGACGTGTCGGTCGAGTGAGGGTGGCAGCATGAACGAGGAGTTCATCGGCCGGGGCTGGGCCTTCCCATTGCGGACGGACGCGACCGGCGGCATCGCCCTCGTGTCGCGCGAGCGCGAGGTCGAGGAGGCGATCCGGCTCATCCTCGGGACGACGCCCGGCGAGCGCCCGATGCGGCCCGAGTTCGGCTGCCGGATCCACGACTTCGTCTTCGGCCTCGCAAACGGGGCCACCGCCAACGAGATCACCGCCGAGGTGAATCGGGCGCTGGAACGGTGGGAGCCGCGGATCGACATCCAGGATGTGATCGTGAGCTACGACGCGCTCGACCAGACGCTCATCTACATCGACGTCCGGTACAGCCTCCGGCGGTCGAACGACCGTCGCAATCTCGTCTTCCCGTTCTACGTGATCCCGGGCGAGTCGGCTCCGGGATGAGCCCTCACGCCGGTCACCGGCCCCACTGAAGCGGAGCGCACTGACATGGCCCTCATGGTTCCGAACCTCGACGACCGCCGCTTCCAGGATCTCGTCGACGACGCGAAGCGCCAGGTGCAACAGCGCTGCCCCGACTGGACGGACCACAACGTCTCCGACCCCGGGGTCACGCTCATCGAGCTGTTCGCGTGGATGACGGACCAGCTCGTCTATCGCCTGAACCGCGTGCCGGACCGGAACTACGTGAAGTTCCTCGAGCTGATCGGGGTCACGCTGTTCCCGCCGACGGCGGCCCGGACGCAGGTCACGCTCTGGCTCACCGCGCCCCAGCCCGACGTCGTCCGGATCCCGGCGGGCACGCAGGTGGCGACCGTCCGGACAGAGACCGACGAGGCGATCGCGTTCGCGACCACCCAGGACCTGCCGATCGTGCCGTCGAGCCTGGCCGAGCTGGGCTCGATGGTCGACGGGAAGACGTACCGCGACCACTGGGCGGCCCTCGAGAAGGGCTCCGGGCTCTATTGCTTCAAGGACGTCCCGGCTCCGGGCGATGCGCTCTACATCGGCCTGTCGGAGGCGGTGCCATCGAATGCCGTCCGCCTCCGATTCCAATGCCACATCGAGGGCGTCGGCGTCGACCCGAACAATCCGCCGCTGACGTGGGAGGCCTGGAGCGGCGAGGATTGGGAACCGTGCGAGCTCGACTCGGACACGACCGGCGGCCTGAACCGGGACGGCGACGTCGTCCTCCACGTCCCGCGCTCGCACGCGACGTCGCTCATCGCGAAGCATCGGGCGGGCTGGCTGCGGGCGAAGGTCACGGAGCCGGTCGAGGGCCAGCCGGCCTACAGCTCATCGCCGAGCATCACCGGCCTCTCAGCGATCACGATCGGTGGCACGGCGGACGCCGTCAACGCCGAGCTCGTGAGCGAGGAAGAGGTCGGGGTCTCCGAGGGGATCTCGGGCCAGCGGTTCGTCCTCAAGCGGCAGCCGGTCGTGCCATCGGACGAGCCGGCGGTCCTCGAGGTCTCGGGCGAGGACGGCTGGGTCGAGTGGCAGGAGGTCCCGGACTTCGCCGGCAGCGGTCCGACCGACCACCATTTCGCGCTCGATCTCAGCTCCGGCGAGGTCCGGCTCGGGCCCGCGGTCCGGCAGGCCGACGGAACGATCCGCCGCTACGGCGGGGTGCCCGACAAGGACGCCCGGCTCCGCCTTCGGGCGTACCGGACCGGTGGCGGCCGGAAGGGCAACGTATCGGCCGGCTCCCTGACCGTCCTGAAGTCGTCGATCCCGTTCGTCGCCCGGGTCGAGAACCGCCGCCAGGCAGCCGGCGGGGTCGAGGGCGAGGACATCGAGAACGCGAAGGTTCGCGGCCCGATCCGGCTCCGGACGCGCGGCCGGGCGGTCACGACCGAGGACTTCGAGCACCTTGCCCGCGAGGCAGCGCCGGAGGTCGCACGGATCAGGGCCGTCGCGGCAGGCGACGGGGCCGATGCCGGCTCCGTCCGCGTGCTCGTCGTCCCGACGGCGAGCGCATCGGAGGGCTGGCTGCGATTCGACCAGCTGGTGCCGAGCGACGAGACGCTCCAGAAGATCACCGATCGCCTCGAGGAATCCCGTGTCATCGGGACGCGGGCAATCGTCGAGCCACCGGTCTATCGCGGGGTCACCGTCGTCGCGAAGCTGCGAGCGCGGCCCCGCCAGAACCCGACACGGCTCCAGGAGGAGGCGATCCGGGCGCTCTACGCCTATTTCGACCCGATCGTCGGCGGGCCCGAGGAGGCCGGCTGGCCGTTCGGTCGGCCGGTCAACGTCGGCGAGGTCTATTCGGTCCTGCAGAGCCTGCGTGGGACGGAGGTCGTGGAGGACGCCCGATTGTTCGGCGCCGATCCGGTCACCGGCCAGCGCGGCCAGCAGACGACCCGCCTCGAGCTCGAGCCGCACGCACTCGTCTTCAGCTACGAGCACCAGGTCCTGGTCGAGGGCGCCTGATCGATGAGAGGCACGGTCGACAGGCTTCCCAACCCGCACCCGCTCGGTCCGTCGCTGCCGGCCCTCTACCAGGAGGACCAGTTCGCCCAGCAGTTCATGGCGGGGCTCGACGTCGTGCTTGCCCCGGTGATCCACACCCTTGACAACCTCGATGCGTATTTCGATGCGTATCTGACGCCGAGCGACTTCCTGAGTTGGCTCGGAACGTGGGTCGCGATCTCGATCGACGAGCAATGGGAGATCGAGCGCCGCCGGGAGGCGGTTGCCCGGGCCATCGAGCTGTACCGGCTGCGCGGTACGGCGGCGGGCCTCGGCCAGCAGATCGAGATCTACACCGGCGGGACCGTCGAGATCATCGAGAACGGGGGGACGGCCTGGTCGATCGATCCGGGCGGGGAGCTGCCGGGCAGCGCCAAGCCGCTCGTCGTGGTCCGGGTCCACGTGGACGACCCGAAGGAGGTCGATGCTGCCCGGGTCGACGCGCTCGTGGCCGCGGCGAAGCCCGCGCACGTCGAGCACCGAGTCGAGATCGTGAAGGCCGCCGCCCGCAAGTCCGGCACATGACGGAGCGCCCGACGCATACTTGACCGGCCGTCGGGTCGGGCGGCGGGACCCGAACGGGGGCACGGAGACCACGAATGATCCGGTGTAAGGAGTGCGGCACCGTCAACGACGACGCCGCGGGCTTCTGCGGCGGCTGCGGCCAGTTCCTCGAGTGGACCGGCGAGCGGATCGACGGCGACGCACCGTCCCCAGCGGAGACTGCCCAGGCGCCGACAGGGTCCGACGCGTCCACTCCCGATCCGGCCCTCGTCGCGGAGGCCGAACGGGTCGCGGCGGAGGCCGAGCGCGCAGCGGAGGCTGCGCGAGTCGCAGCTGAGGCCGAGCGCGCAGCGGAGGCCGAGCGGGTCGCGGCCGAGGCCGAGGCTGCGGCGCAGGCCGAACGGGTCGCCGCTGAGGCAAAGCGTGCTGCGGAGGCTGAACGAGTCGAAGCCGAGCGCCTAGCGGAAGCCGAGCGCGCTGCCGAGGCCGAGCGAGTGGCGGAGGCCGAGCGAGTTGAGGCCGAACGAGTGGCGGAGGCCGAGCGCATGGCGGCGGAGGCCGCAGCGCAGGCAGAGCGCGTCGCGGCTGAGGCCGAACGCGCAGCGGAGGTTGAGCGGGTCGAAGCCGAGCGGCTTGAGGCTGAACGGCTCGAGGCTGAGCGCGCGGCAGAGGCTGAGCGGCTCGAGGCGGAAAAAGCCGAGGCTGAGCGGCTCGAGGCGGAACGCGTGGCGGAGGCCCAGCGGCTCGAGGCCGAGGCCGCCGCGCAGGCCCAACGTGTCGCGGCTGAGGCCGAGCGGGCAGCGGCGGCTGAGCGTGCCGAAGCCGAGCGGGCCGAGGCCGAGCGCCTCGAGGCGGAACGCGTGGCGGAGGCCCAGCGGCTCGAGGCCCGACGGGTCGAAGCCGAGCGGGTTGCGGAGGAGGAGCGATTGGCCTCGGCCGAGCGCGAACGGGCCTTGGCGGCCGCGGCGGCCGCGCTAGCGCTCGAATCCAAACCCGAGCAGGAGCAGGCAATCGAGCCCGAACAAGCCTCGGAATCGACCGCTCCCTCTGAGTCAGCCTTGTCGTCCGCGCCAACGGAACCCGAGGTCCCGCCAGGTGACCTCCCACCGGATGGTGTCAAGCCCGAAATCCACCCCGGTGCCTGATGCGACTTCGGCTCCCGAGTCCGACGCTGAGCCTGCCGCTCCTTCTGAGCCGCCGCCTCCGGCTCCGCGGGCGCGCCGCGGCGGTCCGTCCCGACGGACCGTCGTCACGATTTCCGATGACGACGTGCCCTCTGGTCGCGACGCCCGACCTGCCAGCGGCAGCCACGCCACTGGCGGATACGCCCGCGTCCCCATCGACGGCGCCTGACCCGACATCGCCCGCGGCGATGCCTCTCCCGGTGACGCCTCCCCCGCCGACGACTCCCGCAACGCCCGGGCCCGTGTCACCGAGCATGGCCGTCCCGGCGGCCGCCGCGATCTCCGAAGCGCTCGCCGAGACGATTGTCGTGCCCCCACCTCGTGCCCCGGTCGCTCCTTCCGATCAGCCTCCCGCCCAGCGACCCGGTGCTCGTCCACCCCCAGGGCCCGTGCCCGCGCCGGTCGGTCCGCCGGCGCGAACGCCAGGCGATACGCCCGCGAGTCAGCCCGCCGCACGGCAGCCGAGCATGGTCGCCGCCGCAGCACGACCCGCGCCGGCTCCACGCCAGACAGAGCAGCGCGTCGCGCAACCGGGCGACAGAATCTGCTCCAACTGCCGTGAGCCCAACGATCCTTCGCGCAAGTTCTGCCGCCGCTGCGGGACGAGCCTCGCAACGGCCCCCCTTCAATCGGACAAGCGCCCCCCGTGGTGGCGACGGATCTTCCGGCGCACCCCCAAGGCGTACGTCGCCGGCGAACGCGCCGGATCGATGCGCCAGCCAGGAGCGGCCGGCAAGAGCAGGCAGTTCAAGCCGAAGACCGCCATCAAGGTGGTTCTCGGGCTCCTGGTTGCTGTCGGTGTCGTCGGCGTCGTGGCGTTTCCATCGATTCAGGGCGTCGTGCTCAGTCGAGGCGGGGCGATTCTCAACGAAATCCGCCGGTTCATCGCCCCGGAGCAGTTCCATGTCTATGCGAGCGTGGCGGTCGCCAGCAGCGAGACACCGGAGCATCCCGGACGGCTCCTGATCGACCGGGTCTCAGTCACGGACTGGCAATCGCTCGAGGCGACTCCGTCGACCACCCTCACCTTCGATGCGGAGTTCGACCTCGCCGCCGTGTATGTCCACAACGGCACGGCCGAGAACTATGTCGGCTTCCGTAGACCGACGAAGCTCGCCTTCGTCTTCCCGGACGGCTCCACGTCCGAGGTCTCGCTGATCGACGACCACAAACCCCAGTACTTCGAGATCAGCGCGAACGGCATCCGAACGATGGAGATCCGGGTCGTCGCGGCGACCGGGCCGGCGGACGCCCCGCTCGCGCTCTCCGAGATCGAGTTCATCGGGAAGCGCTGAGCGCGGCCGCCTCCGACACCCCGAGCTCGCTGAGAATCGCCTCGTATTCCAGCCGGTCCCGATTCGCCGCGCTCACGTCACCGGCCGCCTGGCGGGCATCGATGAGGAGCCGCCAAACGGGATCGTGATAGCGATCGATCGCGAGGCCGGCCCGGCACGCCTCGATCGCTGCCCTGGAATCGCCCGCATGCAGCGCCAGCTCGGCCGCCTCCCGCGCGACGTCGACCGCCTGGGTCCGGTAGTGCTCCCGGAGCTCGACGACCCACTCTGCCGGACCTTCCTCGGGCAATAGATCGCCGCCGTATGTCGAGAGAGCCTCTGCGAGCGCCTCCCTCGCCCGCTCGCCCCGGCCCCGAGCGGCGCGAGCCTCCGCCACCGAGCGCTCGAATCGCCGCACGTCGACCGCGTCGGCGAGAACCGCGAGGCGATAGGCGTCGCCTTCGCGGACGATGAGTCGAGCCCCGAACGGACCGAGCCGGTCTGCGAGCAAGCCACGGATCGCGGAGATCGCGACCTGGAGGCTGCGCGCGGCTGTCTGGCCGTCCGCCTCCGGCCAGAGCGACACGCAGATCACCTCTCGATGGACCGCCGACCCGGCATGTAGCGCGAACAGCCGGAGGAGTGACCGTGCCCGCGGCCGGATGCCGTCGAGGGGCAGCGGCTGGCCCGCCACGCTGACCACGAAGCCACCGAATGTCCGCAGGCGCAGGTCGGCCGGCTCAGAGTCCACCGGGGTGACTCCATTCGTCGAACCGTTCCCTGCGTGGCCGGCTTCGATCACGTGGGCTCCATTGGTGCGACCGGGCTGTTTCGGTCCAACGGCGACGACCTCGAGCGCGGCGGTTCGGTCGGCCGGCGGCGGTTCGGCGAGGCCAGTTTCGGCGTGAACCGCCTCGGCGAGCGCTTCGTAGTCCGATCGCCGAGCCTCGTCAACAAGAGCCATGGCGCGGTACGTCAGCAGCCGGATGCCAGGCGCCCCGGCCGCGCGCGCCAGGCCCTCGGCGCTCGTCGCGGCCTCTCTTGCTTCCGGCGATCCACTTTCGGCCAGACCGAGCGCGTGAAGGCCGTGTGCCCAGGCCTCGAGGACCCCCGCGCCCAATCGCCGGAAGCCGGCGGCAGACCGATCAGCCGCCGCCGCTCGTCGCTCGGCGGCGGTGGCGGTTGCCGGGTCCATCGTGCTGTCGACGCCTGGCTCCCAGGCTTCGAGCAGGGCGACAATGGCCGCTCCCCAAGGGTCGCGGTCGGCGTCGAACGACGCGGCAATGAGCGCAGGATCGACCGACGTAGAGGGCCGTGGCATCCCGAGGCGGCTCGCGGAGCGGGCGAGGCGAGCGAGCCATGGGGCGGCAGATCGTTCTGCAGCGTCCTCCGCAGCGTCGATCTCGGACGCCCCTGCCGGATCGCCGGCGAGCAGCATCGCGACGCCGAGGGCCAGGCCAGCGAGAGCGGCGAGGACCGGCTGATCGTCAAGGCCAGGTCGAGCGGCAGACAACTCACGTCGGGCATCCGCGACCTCGCCGGCCAGGAGAGCAAGCAGCCCTCGCACGAGCGCCGGTGGGACGGTCTCCTGGCGGGATGCGTCGCGGGCAATTCCGAGCGGCTCACGCACGACGCCGGACCGGAGGAGTCGCGTCCAGTCGGTCGTTTGCCCCTGGGTCACGGGCTCGAACCAGGCGTGCAGCGACTGACGTTCGCGATGACAGACGAGGGCGATCGCCGATGGCCCAAAGCCCGCCTCAGCCCGTCCGTAGGCGTCGAGTGCGTCCGTCCAGCGGCCCTCAGCCCGGGCTCGTCGCGCGACCGCCAGCTCCAACCACGGTTCGTGGCGGATGATCGCGGGTGGCAGGCTCTCGAGCCAGGTCGCGGCCTCGTCCGCGAGTCGTTCGCCCTGTCCGCCGAGCAGCCGTCGGACGCCGGCCCAATCCTCTGCGCGGCTGAGCGCGCCCAGCGCCTCGGCAGGCGCTCCGGCCTTCTCGAGCAGGGCGCCGGCTCGACGGTAGCGCTCTCGAGCGGCCTCCTCCCCGACACGCTCGACAAGCATCCGGTCCAGGTGCGACCGGAAGACCTCGTGGTAGCGGTAGGAGCCATCGGCCTGGTCGAGCTCGACGGTGAAGATCTGGCGCCGGAACAGCTCCTCCAGGAGCGCCGCGCTCCCGCGGCGATCAAGCAGCGAATCGCACAATGGACCGGTCAGCCGGCCGAGCACGCAGGTGTCGACGAGGAAGTCCCTGAGCTCCTCCGGCAGATCCGCCATGACGTTCCAGGTGAGGTACTCGCGAACAAGCCGGCTGCCCGAGCCGACCGCCGAGAGAATCCGGCGCCGCTCCTCGGCCGACTTGCCCCGTGTCGCCAGGTGGAAGAGCTGGAGCCCTGCAGCCCAGCCTTCAGTTCGTCGGGCGAGGACGGCCAGGTCGTCGGGCGGAACGGGATCGAGGTAGTGGTCGCGGAACAGCCGCTCCACCTCCCAGGCGCGGAACCGCAGGTCGTCCGGCCCGATCTCGAGCAGCTCGCCGGCGACCCGGAGTCGCGACAGGTTGAAGCCCGGCGGGAGCCGCGAGCCGACCGCGATCGCCAGCCAGGTCGGTGCGTACTCGATAAACCGTCCGAGCGCGTGCTCGGCAGCCGTGCCCTCGAGCCCGTGCGCGTCATCGACGACAAGGAGTGTCCGGTTCGCGGGCTGAGCCTCGAGCGCGGACGCCGCCTCCTCTACCGTCCTCCAGCCGGGTCGGATGCCGGGCAGCGCAGAGCAGAGGGCAGCCTCGAGGTGGCGCAGGACTGCCGCTTCGTCGGCGTCCCAGGTCTCGGCTCGATACCACGCAACGGGAACCCCCGACCTTGCGGCGAACTCCGCGAGGAGCGTTGTCTTGCCGGATCCGGCGGGCGCCACGACCACCGCGAGCCGCCGCTGCCAGATCGTCGCCAGCAGGGCGTCGAGGCGCTCGCGGGGGAGTGCCGTGGCCGGCGGAACACGGACCTTGGCAGCGACAACCGGAGAACCCGACTCGTCGACCTGGTTGGGCGAATCCCTCGATCGCCCGGCGCCAATGCCGTCCGGCAATGCCCCAACCCCACACCCTCATCGAGGCCGATTGGCCTTCGAGATCGCCAATGGTGCCACCCCGGCGGGCGGCGAGTCCAGCCACAGTAACGCCGTGGCGTCGGCCTGTCGTCTTGCTGTGTGAGGGCCCTCAGCGCCAGTCGGGGAAGCCGGACGAAGCGCCGTCCTCACCGATGCTGTCGACCTCGGCGCCGTCCTCGACGGAGACAATCGCGATGCTGCCCGCCCGAGCGAACGCGATGAACCGGCCGTCCGGTGACCACGCGGGATCGTGCTCGACTTCCGTCCCCGATGAGAGTCGACGCTGCTCCGACCCGTCCGCGTTCATCACGTAGATGAAGAAGGTCCCCTCGACATCCGTGGCGTAGGCGATCTGCTCGCCGTTGGGCGACCAGGCGGGATCGTCCTCCCTGCTTCCCTCGCCGGTCAGCTGTTCGAGCGCCTTGCCGTCCGGGTCCATCGTCCAGATGTCGTTGTCCTCGTCGCGACCGGAGACGAACGCGATCCGGTCGTGGATCGCCGACCACGAGGGATCGAAGTCCGGGCCGCGAACGTTGGTGAGCCTGATCAGGTCGTCGTCGCCGACGTGGCGGAGGTAGATGTCGAAATCCTTGTCCCGACTGCTGGCGAACGCGATGATCTCGTCGTCCGGGGACCACTCCGGTTTCCGGTCCTGGGCGTCGTGATTGGTGAACTGAATCCCCCCGGTGCCGTCCTCGTTGACGATGCGGATGCCGTCCTTGCTGGCGTAGGCAATCCGGGTTCCATCGGACGACCAGGCCGGCTGCACGTCGTCGCCGGCGGCCTCGACGATCCGGGTGATCCCCGACCCATCTGCCTCGCCGATGACGATGTCGGCGTTGTCGTCGATGCTGCTCGTGAACGCGATCTGGCCGGTCGGTCCCGGCGGCGGGGTGATCTCCAGTGACGGCGAAGCGGAAGCGGATGGCACGACCGACGGAGTCGCGACGATCGACGGTGCCACGCTCGCGACACTGGGCGACGACGTAACGGCAACCACAACGTCGTTGCGTCCGATGATGCCAGTGGCGAAGAGCCCAATCCCGATGAGGGCCACGACCCCGAACGCAGCGGCCACGATCGCGGCCCCGGCCGGCACCGGCAAGGCCGAGCGCCGGGTGGAAACGGTCGCCGGTCCGATCGGCTCGGTCGCGATCGGGATCAGCTCCGCGGCACAGCGACGGCAGAAGACCCGATCCCGTTCGTTGGCGAGACCGCACGACGGGCAGATCAGCTGGCCCGAGTCGACCTGCTCGGGGACGGTTTGATAGGCCGTCGTAGGCGAGTCGGGAGCGACGACCGGGGTTCCGGACGTCGTCGGCTGCGGCGCTGGAGTTGGCGGGATCGGGGCACTGGTTGGCTCCGGCGCGGTCTGCTCGCCGGTCCACTCGAGGAACCCCCCACACGAGCCACAGAACTGCGCCCCCGGCTCGTTGTCGAAGCCGCAGATCTTGCAGACGATCACGCCTCTCCTCCCATCGGTTCGCCACGCACGATGGCCGCCGTCATGTTGCCAGACGCAGCGAGTGTAGCCGCGCGGTAGACTCCGCGCCGTGGCCACCATTGCATCGCTCACGCCTGCCAACCTCACCGTGGAGGCGGGCGCGCAAGCGGTCCTGACCGTCCGCGTTCGGAACAGCGGGACCATCGTCGACCGATTCGAGCTGTCCGTCGTCGGGCCGCTCGCGGCCTGGGCCCGCGCCGAGCCGGCGTCGCTGTCGCTCTTCCCCGGTCAGGAGGGCGAGGCGCAGATCGCCTTCACGCCGCCTCGCGAGTCCTCCCCTCGATCCGGAACATATCCCTTCGGTGTCCGGGTCCGTGCGGCCGCGGATCCGGGCGGGGCGACCGTCGAAGAAGGCCGCGTCACGATCGGTCCATTCACCCTGACCTCGGCGGAGATCGTTCCGCAGACCTCGCGGGGCAGCCGAGGCGGTCGCCACGAGGTGATCGTCGAGAACCGCGGGAATGCCCCGCTCGACGTCGTCATCGGTGCCGCCGACCCGGACCGACTCATCGACTTCGCGGTGAATCCCGACCATCTCGTCATCGGACCTGGAGGACGAAGCGGTTCCACCGTGCGCGCGTCGGCCCGCGACACGTTCTTTCTCGGCGCGAAGCAGTCGCACCCGTTCAACGTCGAAGTTCGGCCGGGCAAGGACCAGCCGATTCCGCTCCGCGGGACGTTCCTGCAGGGACCGATCCTCCCGTCGTGGCTCGTTCCGGCCGGCGCCATCGCGGCCGCCCTCCTCGTCGCGGTCATCGTGGTCCCGCGCCTGATGGGGGCCGGCAACCCGGGCACGGTTGCGGGAGCCTCCGTGGCGCCGTCGGCGACGATTGTTCCCTCCGCAAGTGCCAGCGAGGTCGTTTCCTCGGCGCCGCCCAGCGCGTCGGCAGACGGCGGCGGTGCGAGCGCGGGCGCCTCGCCGACCCCCAGCCCCAGCGTGGAGCCAGGCCCGTTCGAGCTCACGCTCATCACCGACGCGCTGACGACGGGCGGAGCCCTCAGTACCAATTGCCCGCCGGACCCGGCTGACTCCGACTGCCTCCGGAGGACACGCGACACGGTCCGAGCGCTCATCCTGACCCTCGGCGGGCCATTTGGTGGTCGGGGAATCGTCAACCCGGATGACGTGGCAGTCCCGAACACGCTGCCACTCGCGATGGAACGCGACGTGCCGTTCGATTGGCTCGCCCAGGAAGGGGCGACCAAGGATTTGACCAGCAAGGTCGTCCTCGACCTGGCGCCGCTGATGGCCATCGAACCTGGGTTTGCCTACGCCGTGGTCGAATCTGGTCCAGGGGCCACGCCGGTTCGTCCTCCCGGACCAGCTCGCCCGGCAACTGCTGGAGACGCTGTACACCGTCAATCCGCAGATGATCGACCCGATCCCGACCCGATCATTTCCGCCGCTGGACGTGATCTATGACCCCGGGGACCTCGAGTTCCGCTTCGAGTTCGCCTCGCCCGCACCCTGAGGCTTCCGCCGCGTGCGTGGGCGCGCCGGGCCCGAGGCGGATTTCCGGCCCGAAACCTTCACCTTGGGCTCGAGAATGACTGGCTCGATGGGAGGCTCGATCGAGGGCTCGACTGGGGCCGCGATCGAGGGCTCGATGGGAGGCTCGACTGGGGCCGCGATCGGAGGCTTGACTGGGGCCGCGATCGGCGCCACGACGGGCGGCTCGATCGTCGCCGCATTCGTCCGCTCAGCCGGTGAGTCGACGACCGCCACGAAGTCCGCTGGCGCGGCGACGCCTCCCGCCTCGACGGGCTCGTTCGCGTCGGGTGTCGGGACGACGAACTCGCCTCCGAGCCAGCCGTAGCCGTGCTCGCGGCCGGGAACGGCCGGCCCTACCTGGATGCCGATCCGCGACGCCGCCTCGCGCCCGACATGGACGACGACCGGGATGTCGTCGGCTTCCCGCGGAATGTGGCACCGATAGCAGCGATCAACACGGTCCTCGTTCATCGACCGGCACGAGGTGCAGAGCCACAGCAGCGTCTCCGGGACCTCGACGACCTTCTTGGGGACATCGCGCGGGCGCGTGAATTGAACGATGAGCCAGATTGCCGTCGGGCCGCCGAGAAGAGCGGCGGCGATAAGAGCGGACGGGACCCTCGGGAGGCCGTTCGATATCGACTCGATGAGTCCGTTCGGATCGAAGGGCATCGTCCCTGCCTAGTTTCGCCCCGGGTTCGCGGGCGGAGTCCCCACCGCCCCGGATGGTAGCAGGGGTTTGCGACCGGCGAGTTCGGACAATCGCGGCTGCACGGAGCGCCGCGTTCTCTCCGTCGCGCGGCCTGCAGCGACCACCACCCAGGATCGTCGCGGGCTACTTATCTCGTTCCGCGGACGCCAGGGCGGCCTGCGCCGCGGCAAGCCGGGCGACCGGGACGCGGAACGGCGAGCACGACACGTAATCGAGCCCGATCGCCTCGCACTTCCAGATCGACTCCGGGTCGCCGCCATGCTCGCCGCAGATCCCTAGCTCGATATCGGGTCGCGTCGCGCGGCCCTTCTCGACGGCGGTCTTCATCAGCCCCGCCACGGCGTCGTCCAGCGTCTGGAACGGGTTGACCGGCAGGATCTGGAACGGCTCGCGCTGGCCCGGAAGCATGACGCCCTCGACGTAGCGAAGGAGGAAGCCGCCCTCCGCGTCGTCGCGGCTGTAGCCGAACGTCATCTGCGTCAGGTCGTTCGTGCCGAAGCTGAAGAATGCTGCGTGCTTCGCGATCTCGTCCGCTGTCAGCGCGCCGCGCGGCACCTCGATCATCGTGCCGAAGACGTACTCGACGGTGACACCTGCCTTCTCTTCGACGGCGATGGCCTCACCCTCGAGGAGCGCCTTGGTCGCCGCGAGCTCGTTCACGTGGCCGACGAGCGGGATCATGATCTTGGCCTTGGGGTTGCCGCCGGATTTCTTGACCGCGATCTGGGCGTTCAGGATCGCCCGGGTCTGAACTTTGACGAAGTCGGGGATCATCAGGCCGAGCCGGCAGCCACGCAGGCCGAGCATCGGGTTCTGCTCCTGCAGCGACTGGATCGTCGCGAGGAGCTGCTTGTCCTCCGCCGTCGCGGCGTCCCCGGCGCGGGTGACCTTGACGAGTTGCTCCTCCAGGTTCGGAAGGAACTCGTGGAGCGGCGGATCGATGAGGCGGATGACGACCGGGAGGCCGTCCATCGCCCTGAAGATGCCCTCGAAGTCGCCCTGCTGGAGGACCTCGAGCTTGCCCATCGCCGCGTCGAACTCGGCGACGGTCGCCTCCTCGTCCGGTGTCAGCGCCTCGCCCAGGTCGCGGCGCGTCTTGAGCCGGGTCGCCAGGTTGGCGATGAGGATCGCGCCGCGGACGATGTCGAGCCGCTCGCCCTCGCGGAACATGTGCTCGGTCCGGCACAGGCCGATGCCGTGGGCGCCATAACTCCGTGCCTGGGCGGCTTCTTCCGGCTTGTCGGCGTTCGTCCAGACGGCCATCCGGGCGAACCCGTCGGCCCAGTCGAGGATCGTCTGGAGCTCCGGCTGGTCCTCGAACCGGGCCTCGACCGTCGGCAGCGCCCCGACGAAGATCTCGCCGGTGGAACCGTCGAGGCTGACCCAGTCGCCCTCCTTGATCTCGAGGCCGCTGAGGTTCGACTTGGCGTGCTTCGCCTCGGCGTCGACGTGGAGCTCGGCGGAGCCGGCAACGCACGGCTTGCCGATCTGGCGGGCAACGACTGCCGCGTGGGATGTCGCGCCGCCACGGGCCGTCAGGATGCCCTGGGCGACCGCCATGCCGTGGAAGTCGTCGGGCGCGGTCTCCTCGCGGATGAGGACGACCTTCTCACCGCGACCGACCCATTCGACGGCATCGTCGGCGGTGAAGACGGCCTGTCCGACGGCGGCACCGGGCGAGGCGTTGAGGCCCTTGGCGATCCGGGTCGCTGCCTGCCGGGCGTTCGGCTCGAACTGGGCACGGAGCAGCTGGTCGACCTGCGCCGGCTCGATCCGCCCGACTGCCTCCTCCTTCGTGATCACCCCCTCGTTGACCATGTCGATCGCGATCTTCACGGCGGCCGCGGCCGTCCGCTTCGCCGACCGGGTCTGGAGCATGTACAGCTTGCCGCGCTCGATCGTGAACTCGAGGTCCTGGACGTCGCGGTAGTGGCGCTCGAGCTGCTGGCCGATCCGCTTGAACTCGGCGTAGACCTCCGGCATCTCGGTTTCCATCTGGGCGATCTTCGGCGCCGTCCGGACGCCGGCCACGACATCCTCGCCCTGGGCGTTCGTGAGGTACTCGCCGTAGAGCGAGCTCTCGCCCGTGTTGGGGTCGCGCGTGAACGCGACGCCGGTCCCGGAGTCGTCGCCCATGTTCCCGAACACCATCGTGACGACGTTGACCGCGGTCCCGAGATCGTGCGCGATCTTCTGACTTTCACGGTAGTCGCGGGCACGCCGGCCGAACCATGAAGCGAATACGGCCTTGATCGCGAGGTCGAGTTGCTCGTACGGATCCGTCGGGAAGTCGCGCCCGGTGTCGTCGCGGACGACCGCCTTGTACTCCTCGACGAGCTCCCGCAGGTCGTCGGCGGTCAGGTCCGTATCGGCGGTCGCGCCGCGAGCCGTCTTCTTCGCCTCGAGCGGCTCGTCGAAGCGCTTCGCCTCGACGCCCATGACGATCCGGCCGAACATCGCGATGAAGCGGCGGTACGCGTCCCAGCCGAACCGTTCGTTGCCCGTCAGGCCGATCAGGCCGTGGAGCGTCTGCTCGTTCAGCCCGAGGTTCAGGACGGTGTCCATCATCCCGGGCATCGAGAACTTGGCACCCGATCGGACGCTCACGAGGAGCGGGTTCGCGGGGTCGCCGAAGCCCTTGCCGGACCGCCGCTCGACCTCGCCCATCGCCTCGAGGACGTCGTCCCAGAGGCCCGTCGGGGAGCTTCTCGCCGGCCGCGAAGAAGTCGTTGCAGGCGGCCGTGGTGATCGTGAAGCCGGGTGGCGTCGGCAGACCCGCCTTCGTCATCTCGGCAAGACCCGCGCCCTTGCCGCCGAGGAGGTCCTTCATCCCGCCGTCGCCTTCGGCACCACCCTCGCCCCAGGCGTAGATGTAGCGCTTGGCGGCCTTGTGGGCGCGCTCCGAGGACGAGGTCACGGTGCTGGCCATGCGATCGGGACTCCTTCGAGTTGCGTCGCCCTCGAGCGGCGCGTCGGAAATCAGGTGAGCGGATGCGATTGTACCCGCGCACATGCGGCCACTCGCGTTGCGGGACGGTTGCGGCGCACGACCGCCCGAACCCCAACCGGACGACGCGCTCCGGGGTGCGCCGGTTAACATCGGGCCCGATGACCGATCTTGTCGCCGATCCGCGCGTCATCGACGCGGAGGCGCCCCAGTACAACGCCAGCCTCGTTCGGCGCGAGGACATGACCGAATCACTCGCCTACTTCTGGGTCCGGTTCGACGGCGAGCCGACCCCGTTTGAGCCGGGCCAGTACATGACGATCGGCGTCATGGTCGACGGGCGGATCGTCCAGCGGCCGTACTCGGTTGCGTCGCCGCCAGTCGCCGCCGGAACGGACGGCTACGAGTTCTATGTTCGGCTCGTCCAGGGCGGGACGTTCACGCCACTCCTCTGGCGGATGCCCATCGGCCAGAAGATGCGGATGATCGGTCCGAAGGGGAAGTTCCTCCTCGAGCCCGGCGACGAGCGGACGCACATCTTCATCTCGTCAGGCACCGGCAACGCGCCGTTCGTCTCGATGATGCGGCAGATGCTCCATGACGGTGCTCCTCGTCGCGCCGTCTTCCTGAACGGCGTGTCGTACGCCCACGAGCTCGGCTACAAGGACGTCGTGGAAGAATGGGAGCGATCCGGCGAGTATCCAGTGACGTTCATTCCGACGGTCTCCCGTCCGGATGACCCAGCAAACGCGGAGTGGATGGGACGGACCGGCCGCGTCGAGTCGATCCTCGCGCCCGTCCTCGATGAGCTGGGTCTCACACCGGCCAACTCGATCGCATACATCTGCGGCAATCCGGACATGATCCTGTCGGCCGAGGAGACGCTCCTCGCTCGCGGCTACCCCGAGGAGCAGGTCCACAAGGAGCTGTACTGGCCGAAGGGCAAGGAGCCGCGCGGCGTTGCCGCCGCCGACCTTGCCGCAGCGATCGACGCCGCCGAGGCGAACGCGGACCAGTAGGAGTCGCGGCTGCGCCAGTGGCGGCCTTGCCAGGCCAACCGGCCAGCGGCGGCGCTCCGCCCGGCCCGGCCAAGCCCGATTTCTCTCGTTTACCAACCCGGGTGGTGGTACATCCGTCGGCGGAACGAATTCGCGGATTCACGGGCTTCTATGCCACTCCAGCCAGTTCAGACCTTTCGTGGGAGCCGCCGCCGCACCCGCTTCGCACCCCCTCCGGCGCGCGTACCACTCCCGGGGTTGGTATCTGAGACGAAAAGGATCCCGGCGAGGTCGCCGACAGGCTTTCGGAGCCACGTTCTGACCTCCGCGCCGCGAGATGGAAACGCGGTATCGAGGATCGTCGAGGAACTGCGAACCCGCCGGCGGGCCGATTCCGTCGACGGAAGCACCAGAAGGCGAGCCACGTGCTTCGGCGTGAATCCGAACCGCTCGTGCCCGAGCGAGCGCCGCACGATTCGCACCTTCTCGTCCGCCTTGCGGACGGTTGCGTCCATGACCGTGAGATCCGACTTGACCTCGACGACGACGATCGCGAGGAGGGCAGCGCGAGCCGCCAGGACATCGACCGAGCCGCGTTCGCCGTACTCCGAGTACGTCACCTCAACCGCTACGTCCCAGTCCAGGGCCAGCAACCGTTGGACGACGACGGCAATGAGTCGAGCATGGTCTTCGTCGAGCAGTCGGTCCATGTCGCCGCCGCGCCACGAGACGACCGGCTCCCAGCGAGCATCGAGCGCGGCGAAGATTCGTCTCAGTGTGCCAGCGGCGAGTCGTGAGCCGTGACCGCGCTCGACAAGCGAGATCGACTGCTGAGAAAGTCGGCATCGAACGGCGAGTTCGAGTTGCGTCCACCCGCGCCGGCGGCGGAGCGCTCTAAGAATCCTCCCGATGCGGATGTCATCCATGGCATCGGATCGTGACTTGCCACGCTCACTTCCGGCTTATCCAGCGAAGCGAGAAGCTCGGAACCGGTCGATCGGGACCGATGGTTCGCGACCGGTCGCGAGGTCGGCCAGGATCTCGCCGACCACCGGGGCGAACTTGAAGCCGTGCCCGGAGCACGCCGAGGCGAAGGCGACACCCGGGACGCCTGGGTGGACGTCGATCACGAAATGGTGATCCGGCGTCGACGCATAGAGGCAAACCATCGACCGCTGGAGCGCGCCCACGGCCCCCGGCAGGTGTCGATCGATGAACCGCTCCACCCGGGCCAGGTCGGCCGGCCCGGCAACGCGGTCGACGGTATCGGGCTGGACGAGCTCCCCGGAGTAGTGCCGGCCGACCTTCAGCCCGAGCTCCGGATCGTGCGGAAATCCGTAAAACGTGCCGTCGAAGTCCGTCTCCATCAGCCACATCGGCAGTCGCCCGACGGCAACGTCGGTCCGATCAAAAACCGGCTCGAACCAGAAGACGGGCACCCGCTCCACAACGATGGGCAGACGAAGATCCGGCACGAAGTCACCGGTCCAGGCGCCGGCCGCAATCACCAGCGACCCGCCCCGAGGACCTCGCCCTGAGCGGTCACCACCTCGATCGATCCGCCGTCAGCCGGCCGCCAGTCGGCCGCCGGCGCTCCGAATCGCAGCTCGGCGCCTCGCGCTTCCGCCGTGGCCAGCTGCGCCTCGATCGCGTGATCCGCCCGGAGCATCGCGGCCCCCGAGTCGAGGAGCCCGCCCATTCCCTCGTCGGGCGCGAACATCGGCCACCGGCGCCGGATCTCCGCCGCGTCGAGGACCTCGTGCGGCAGTCCCTGTTCGCGGGCGCTTGCGACCGACCCGCGGAACAGGTCGCTCGAGGCGTCGCCGACGTACAACCCGGCAGTCGGCGTGATCAGCTCGACGCCGGCCTCGTCCTCGACGGCGCGCCAGCCGTCCCACGCCGCGGCGAGCATCGGCAGGTAGGCCGGATCCTCGAAGTACGCCCGGCGGATCATCCGGGATCGGCCGCCTGAGGACCCGCGGTCACTCCCTCGCTCCCCTGCTTCGAGCCCGAGGACGCTCAGTCCGCGTCGTGCCAACGCCAGTGCCGCGCCGCTCCCGTGCGCGCCGAGCCCGATGACGATCGCGTCGAAGCTCTGCACCGCGACCCGGCTTCCGTCAGCCCCGCGACGCCGCCAGCCGGTCGAGGATCAGCTGCTTGACGCCCTCGAGCGGGACTCGCTCCTGGGTCATCGAGTCCCGGTCGCGGATCGTCACCGCGCCGTCGTCGAGCGACTCGACGTCGACCGTCACGCACCACGGTGTCCCGATCTCGTCCTGGCGCCGGTAGAGCTTGCCGATCGCGGCGGTGTCGTCGTAGACCGCCATCACGTCCGTCGCGAGGTCCGCGCGCAGCCGCCGGCAGATCTCGACGATCTCGGGCCGCTTCTTGAGCAGCGGCAGGACCGCGACCTTGTACGGCGCCATCTCCGGGTGGAACCCGAGGACGACCCGCTTCTCGCCGCGGACCTCCTCCTCGCGGTACGCGTCGATGAGGAACGTGAAGGCGGCCCGGTCGGCGCCGGCCGCCGTCTCGACGACCCATGGGATGAAGTGCTCCTCGGTCGCGGGATCGAAGTACTCGAGGTTCTCGCCGGACGCCCGCGCATGCGAGCCGAGATCGAAGTCGCCCCGGTTGTGGACGCCCTCGAGCTCCTTCCAGCCGAACGGGAAGCGGTACTCGACGTCGATCGCCTTCTTCGCGTAGTGGGCGAGCTCGTCCGGCGCGTGCTCGCGGAAGCGGAGCCGCTCCGGTGCGACGCCGTACTGCTCGTACCAGGCCCGCCGCTTCGGGAGCCACTCCTCGAAGGCGGCCGCGGCACCATCCGGGCGGACGAAGTACTGCATCTCCATCTGCTCGAACTCGCGCATCCGGAACACGAAGTTGCCGGGGCTGATCTCGTTCCGGAACGACTTGCCGATCTGGGCGATCCCGAACGGGATCTTCTTGCGCGAGCTCTGCTGGACGTTCTTGAAGTTGACGTACGAGCCCTGGGCCGTCTCGGGCCGGAAATAGACGACCGAGGCCTCGTCCTCGACCGGGCCCATGTGCGTCTGGAACATCAGGTTGAACCGCCGCGGCGCGCCGAGCTGGCGGAGCCCGTCGAACGGGCAGGCGAGGTTGAGCCGAGCCACGACGTCCGGATCCATCAGGTCGGTCGCCGTGACAGGCCCTCGGCTCCCGGCAGCTCGTCGAGGCGGTACCGCCGGCCACAGTTCCCGCACTCGACGAGGGGGTCGCTGAACGAGCCGACGTGCCCGGACGTGACCCAGACCTGGGGGTGCATGAGGATCCCGGCGTCGAGGCCGACGATGTCCTCGCGCTCCTGGACCATCGCCCGCCACCACGCCCGCTTGACGTTGTTCTTCAGCTCGACGCCGAGCGGCCCGTAGTCCCAGACGGCGTTGATGCCGCCGTAGATCTCGGAGGACGGGAAGACGAAGCCGCGGCGCTTCGACAGCGAGACGATCGTCTCGAGGTTGGCGACGGCGGGCGCGACGGCATTCGGATCGGCTGCGTGGGGGTGTCGGTCACGAGGGGCTCCAGTTGGGCGGCCGGCCGTGGCAGGGACGGTCGCGAGGGTCGGTGGACGTCGAGATGCTAGCAGACGACCCGGATGGACTATTCAGCGAGATCGGAGGACGATCTCGCAACAGTTCGGCCGCTCGAGGGTCATCAAGAGGATGAGCAAGAACGAAGCGACCGGGGGTCCAGGCGTAAAATCAGGGCTACCGGTCGCGCCGGGCGCGTCAACTGGCACGATGCGGCACTATGAACGATTACACCACAACCCGATCGACCGATCCGGTTAGGAACCTTCACGAGCTCACCGCTACTCAACTCGCCTCCTTCCCGCTATCCTCTTAGCGTGCCCTCGAATCCATCTTCTGCCTGGTCGCCGCAGCGCTCGGGTGACGCTGTTCCTGGCGAGCCTCATAGCGCCGCTGCCACCGGGCTGGCCTCACCCGGTTCGGCGCTCGCCGCCATCATCGGGCTTGCCATGGTCCGCGTCTCGTCGATCACCCGCGCTGCGGCGACCTCCGACGCTGTATTCTGCCAGTGATGAACAAGACGAAGCGAGCGCGGGTCCGATCACGCGTCGGGCGTTCGACCTCGTGCGGCGTCTTCCGCTGCCCATCCAGGACGAGATCTTCGGAGCCATCGAGCGGTTCGCCCTGTTCCTATTGTTGATCCTCGTGTTTCCGGTGATCATCGCGGTTTTCGTCGTCGTGACCCTCATCTACGCTCTCCTGAACTGGGCGCTGCGCCATGACCATCGGGCTTCCTCGAGCGCACAGTCCTCGCCTATGCCTGGTTCTGGGAGCGTTCGTGACCTCTGCCGTCCACGTGGTCGATCGTTCATTCGCGGCTGTGGCACATGCCGATCCGACAAGGTGCATCCTTCCTACAGTCGACGGCGTGGCCGCGACGGCCTTTTGTGTTTTTTGTTCGTCCACTTCGTAGCGCACTACTGTCAGATTCCAGACGGCGTCTACCACTTCGCGGTTCGACTCCTTCGTCCGGCTCAGGAAGCTCGCGATCGATGGGCCCGATCGCGATTACGAGTCTCTGGCACCGCCCCATCCGTCCAACACGACCGTTCCCCTGTCCGTCCAGGAGCGCATCGCGATCGCGGATGCGAGCCTTGAGGCGGCCAATGACGATGCGTCCCGACCGGTCAGACCCCCGCCCTGACCTCGTCGAGGAACGCGAGCGATCGCGCCTGGCGCTCGAGCGCGTGGCTGATGAACTCGCGCATCGCCGCCTCGACCTCGCGTTCGGACGTCTCGGCGAGGCGGAGAGCCGCGATCGCCTCGATGTCGAGCCGCTGGTAAGCCTTCAGCAGCTTCAGGCCGTCGAGCGAGAGACCGGCGCGTTCGTACGACGGTCCCGGGCATCGCTCGCAGAGGACGCCGCCGAGGTTCGGCACCCAGCGATGCCGCTCGCCCGCCTCGAGCACCCGGTCGCACTCCACGCAGCGATCGACCTCCGGCCGGACGCCGAGCTCGTCGGCGAGGTGCATCTCGTACCAGCGGGCGACCCGCCCGGGCGCCATTCCCGCGTCGAGCAGGCCGTAGGCGCGCTTGAGGAGCGTGTAGAGCGGCTCCGCGGCGTGTGCGCTCCTCGAGCGACCGGTCGGCGAGCTCGGCGAGATACCACGCCGTGGCCGCGCTCTCGAGCGAATCGCGGAGGTTGAGCCAGGCGTTGTCGACGATGACCTGCGTGACGACCTCGAACGTCCGGCCGCGGGCCAGCGCGACCTGGAGCTCGGCGAACGGCTCGAGGCTGCCACCGAGCCGCGACGTCGGCCGGCGGATTCCCTTGGCGATGACCTTGATCTTGCCCGATCCCGGCGTGATCAGCGTCAGGATCCGATCGGCCTCGCCGAAGTCGAACCGCGAGAGAACGATGGCCTCGGTCGTGTAGCGGCGAGGGATCGGCACGATCGCACGGTAGCACCCGCGACACGCCGTCCGCCGAGGCGTGAAAAATTGCATCCGCCGGCGAGTGATCCAAACGGCCGATTGCTGCGAATAGCCGGATAGGCGCCGGTGCGGTTGCGTCCCCCGCAGCGGCGCCGTTTCGCGTCCTCGACGGCCGCGCCGGCCGAACAGGCTACCGGCGGCTCGCATGTTTGTCGGAATCCGGCTACACTGGCTGCCACGATGGCTACCGTGTCGCGCGAGTTCGACCTCGACACCCTGATCGCGGACACCGAGGCGGAGATCCTCCGCCTCGTCGGCGATCACGACGCCTCGACCGCCGGCGCGTACGAGATGATCCGCTACCACCTCGGGCTCGATCGGGACGGCGCGCCGGCCGGCAAGCGGGTGCGACCGCTCCTCGGGCTCCTCGCGTACGCCTCGATCGCCGGCGACCACGCCGCCGCCCTGCCCGGTGCCGCCGCCGTCGAGCTCGGCCACAACTTCAGCCTCGTCCACGACGACATCGAGGACGGCGACCGCGAGCGCCGCCACCGCCCGACGCTCTGGGCGCTCCACGGCGTCGCCCAGGCGATCAACGCCGGCGACATGCTGTTCAGCCTGAGCCGGGTCGCCCTCCACCGGCTGTCGGACCTCGGCTTCAGCGACGCCAAGGTCCTGCGCCTGATGCGCCTCTACGACCAGACCTGCGTCGCGCTCGTGCGAGGGCCAGTACATCGACATCGCCACGAGCGAGTCGGACGAGCTCATGTCGGTCGAGCTGTACTTCGACATGATCGGCCGCAAGACCGCCGCCCTCATCGCCGCCTCGGTCGAGGCCGGGGCGCTCCTGGCGACCGACGACGACGAGGTGATCGCCCGATACCGCGCCTTCGGCTGGGCGCTCGGGCTCGCCTTCCAGCTGAACGACGATCTCCTCGGGATCTGGGGCGCCGAGCGGGCGACCGGCAAGGAGCCGACCGACATCGCCCGCCACAAGAAGACGCTGCCGGTGATCTACGCCTTCGAGCACGCCGGGCCGGAGGATCGGGACCGCCTCGCGGAGCTCTACGGCCGGGCGGAGCCGACGACCGACGACGTGACCGAGATCATCGCCATCCTCGAGCGCAGCGGCGCCCACGACTTCACCCGAACCGAGGCCCGGCGCCACCGCGACGAGGCCCTCGCCGAGCTCGACGCCGCCGGCGTCGTCGATCCGCGCGCGCGCGAGAAGCTCGAGCAGATCATCGTCTCGGTGATCAGCGCCTAGCGGCTGCCTGGCGGCGACGCCTACTCGAACGAATCGAGCAGCGCCTCCGCCTGGAAGATGTTGATGCCGCTCGCAACGAGGTCGACGAGCCCCTGGGCCTTGCGCTCTTCCTCGACCTGCTCCTCGACGAACCACTGGAGGAACTGGAAGGTCGTGTGGTCGCCCTCCTCGATCGCCGCCTTGGCCATGGCCTGAAACTGGGCGCTCACCCGTCGCTCGTTGTCGAGGGTCGCCGTGACGGCGTCGGCGGGCGACTTGAAACTCGTCTTGGCCGGCTTCAATGCAGGCAGGTCGAAGTCGACCTCCTGGTCGATCAGGTAGTCGATGATCTTGCGTGCGTGGGTCGCTTCCTCGACCGCCTGGTCGTGGAAGAGCTTCCCCCACCGGTTGAGGCTCTGACGCTGGAAGTAGATCGCGATGGCCTGGTAGTTCTGGTGGGCCGTGAGCTCTGACTCGACCTGCGCCACGAGAAGATCCGCGAGTCGACTGCTGATCATTTCGCCTCCCTAGCGATCTCCGTCCTCGTCGGCGATGAGATCGCCGTCCTCGTCACGTTGTCGGGCGACGAGGACCTTGCTCACTCGCCGGCCGTCCGTCGTCTCGACGGTCAGGATCAGGCCGTCGACCTCGACCCGGTCGCCCGGCGACGGAACTCCGCCGATCCGGTGATAGATCAGGCCGCCGACCGTGTCGTACTCGTCCTCGTCCTCGAGCCCGAGGTTCGTGTCGAACAGCTCGGCCAGGTCGTCCACGGAGGCGCGGCCGTCGACTCGTGCCTCGTCCTCTGACAGCCGGACGACCATCGGCTCCTCTTCGTCGTACTCGTCCTGGATCTCGCCGACGATCTCCTCGAGGAGGTCCTCGATCGTCACCAGGCCCGCCGTTCCGCCGTACTCGTCGAGCACGATCGCGATGTGGACCTTCCGACGCTGGAACTCGTGGAGGAGATCGTCGACCGTCATCGACTCCGGGATGTAGACCGGCGTGCGCAGGAGCGGCTCGGAGATCCGGCCGCGGGCCGGCCGATTCGCGGAGGATCGGCAGGAGGTCCTTAGCGTAGAGAATCCCGACGATCTCGTCGACGGACTCCTCGTAGACCGGGATCCGGCTGTGGCCGTGCTCGATGATCGTCTCGATCGCCTCGTCGAACGTCGTCGAGGCCGGAATCGCGGCGATGGCGATCCGCGGGACCATCACCTCGTGGACCCGACGGCTGCCGAGCTCGATGACCGCGTTGATCATCTGCTCCTCCTCGGCCTCGAGGATCCCCTGTTCGCCGCCCTGCTCGATGATCAGGCGAAGCTCTTCCGCGCTGATCCGCTCGTCGGCGGCGACGTCGGCGCCGAACAGGCGGCTGATTCGGCGGGTCGTCCAGGTCAGGAACGCAACGAGGGGGCCGAAGAAGACGCCGAGGACGTCGATCAACCGGCTGGTGGACATGGCCACTCGCTCGGCGTGGGCCAGCCCGATCTGCTTGGGAACGAGCTCACCGAAGATGATCGTGAAGATCGTCAGCACGCTGGTGACGACGACCAGGGCGATGGCGCTTGCGACGCCCTGGAGCGGCTCGAACGTGATGAGCCAGTCGGACAGCCCGTCGACCAGGCTGACCGCGGCGAAGGCCGATGCCAGGAAGCCCAGGAAGTTGATCCCGATCTGGATGACCGCGAGGAACCGGCCCGGGTCCTCCTTGAGCCGTTGGACCCGGATCGCCGCTCGATGGCCCTCGTCGATGAGTTGCTGGATCCGGCTTCGACGGATCGTGACCAGGGCGATCTCGGTCGCCGCAAAGATTCCGTTCAGCAGGACGAGCACGACAATGATGCCGAGCTCGAGGAACGACCCGTTCACGCCGTAGCGTCGTCCGGAGCGGGTTCCGATCCTGCGGCAGCCTCCGGCGACGTCGGCGTGGCTGCCTCCGTGCCCTCGGGTTTCGCGCGAGGCTCGCGGATCCGGGCCGGGATCCCGACCGCGAGCTTGCCTGCCGGCACGTCCTTTGTCACGACCGCCCCGGCACCCGTGCGGCTGTCATCGCCGAGGCTCACCGGTGCCCGGAGCATCGTGTCGACGCCGAGGAAGACCCGCTCCCCGATCGTCGTCCGGTGCTTGTTGGTCCCGTCGAAGTTGGCCGTGATCGTGCCCGCGCCGACGTTCGTCCCCGCGCCGAGCTCCGCATCGCCGAGGTAGCTGACGTGATGCTGCTTCACGCCCGGGCCGAGGCGGGTGTTCTTCAGCTCAGCGAAGTTGCCGACCTCGGCGCCCGGGCCGACGATCGATCCCGGCCGGAGGTGGGCGAACGGCCCGACGGTCGCCCGATCCTCCACGACCGACTTCTCGATCACGCTCGCCCAGACGAGGCAGTCCTCACCGATCGTGCCGTCGAAGATCTGGCTGCCCGCCCCGATGACGCTCCCGCGGCCGACGGACGTCCGACCGCGCAGAATGACGTTCGGCTCGAGCGTCACGTCCTCGGCGAGGCTGACCGTGGCATCCAGGTAGGCCGTCGAGGGATCACGCATCGTGACCCCGGCGATCATGTGCGCCGCGTTGATCCGCGTTCTGAGATCCCACTCGGCCTGGGCCAGCTCGGCGCGGTCGTTGATCCCGAGCAGCCGTCCGTCGTCCTCGACGGTCATCCCGACGACCAGCCGGCCGTCCTCGCGTGCGAGCTCGACGAGCTCCGTCAGGTAGAGCTCGCCGGTCTTCGGAGAAGGCTTCAGCGAGCCGATCCGGCCGCGCAGCCAGGCCGCCTCGAAGGCGTAGAGCCCGGAATTGATCTCGTTGACCGCGACTTCCTCGTCGGTCGCGTCCTTCCGCTCGACGATCCGCTCGACGGTGCCGGCTTCGTCGCGGATGACCCGTCCGAGGTTGCCCGGCTCGATCGCGTCAACGGCGACGAGGGCGATGGCCGCTTCGTCGAGCCGCCGTTCCTCGAGCAGCTCGGTCAGCAGGCCCGGCTCGAGGAGTGGCAGGTCGCCGATCAGCACGAGGACCTCGTCGACGCCGTCGGGCAAGGCCTCGATTGCGGCCCGGACCGCGTCGCCAGTCCCGCGCGGCTCGGCCTGGAGCGCGTAGTCGACGTCGCGACCCGAGCGCGTCCCTCACGGCGGCCGTCGCCGGCGACGTCACGACGATCGGCCGCCCGCCGACCGCTTCGCGGGCCGTCTCGACGACATAGCTGACCATCGGCCGCCCGCAGAGCTCGTGGAGGAGCTTGGGCGTGCGCGACTTCATGCGCGTGCCGAGACCCGCCGCCAGGATGACGGCGGCTACGCCCGGGCGCGAGCCGGTACTTGGGGGTGTCACGAGGGGCGACGCCGGTGGGCGGCGGCAGCGGGCGGGCATGTGGCCCGGGTCCCGAGCGGAGCCGGCGTGTGGGGGTGTGGATGCATCTTCAGGGTTGCCGCATGGTATGGGCCTCCCAATCGGGGTGTCAACCGACTCCGACTGCGTTCGTCGCGGCTGGGCGTCGAGGGCAAGGCGCCCGCGAGGACCGGAGCGAACGCGCCTGAAGGTGCGGAGCGAGGACCGCAGCGGGCAACGCCGCCATCGGCGTCCAGGCGCGACAGTCACTGGGTCTCTGCAAGCACGCGACGGATCTGGTCGGCGTGCTCGTGGCAATGCGCGGCGTAGATCTCGAGCCACCGCTCGACTCCGTATGGACCGCTCTCCGAGTGGGTCCCGGTCCTGCCCCACTCTGCCTCGGTCAGGCCGGCAAGGATCTGGGCGGTCGTTGCCCGGGCACCGTCAATCGCATCGAGCGCGGGCTCGATCGGACGAGTCGAGTAGTGCAGCCGGCGGGCGAACTCGTCGCCGTCGTAGCCGACGATGAGCGGGTCGTCTTCGGCGATGAGCCGGCGGAGGCGGATCGCCGAGGTCATCTCGCTGTCCGCGGTGTGGTGGACGATCTCGCGCGGCGTCCAGCCGCCGTCGGAGGGGCGTCCGTCGAGCTGCGCGTCGGTGAGGCCATCGAGGGAGGCGCGAATCGTGGCTGGACCGGCAATGTAGGCGGCGAGGAGGGCAGCCCGCGTCTCGGCGTCCATCAGAGCGCCTGATGCGACACGGCGTCCACCTGGACTCGCCGGGCGATCGCCTCGATCTCGACCAATCCGCCCTTCGGCAGCGCCGCCACCTGGACGGTCGAGCGGGCCGGCGGCGGATCCGGCATGAACCGGTCGTAGACCGCGTTCACCGCCGTGAAATCGCCGATGTCGGCGAGGAAGATCGTCGTCTTCACGACATCGTCGAAGCCGAGGCCGGCGGCGTCGAGGACCGATGCGAGGTTCCGCAGCGCGCGCTCGGCCTGGGCCTCGACTCCGTCGGCGAGCTCGCCGCTCACCGGATCGAGACCGAGCTGGCCGGAGCAGAACAGCATGTCGCCGCTCCGGATCCCCTGGCTGTACGGGCCGATCGCGGCGGGTGCGCCGCCGGTCGAGATCGCCTGCCGACTCATTCGTCCCTCCTCGACTGGATCGTCGTTGCGGCGACGAACGGCGGGTCGTCGCCCGGGCTGGCGAGCGTCCCCTCATCGAGCGCCGCTCGAACCACTGATGCTGCCGCGTCGGCGGCCGCCAGAGAAGGATAGAGCGCCCAGAGCGACGCGCCTGAGCCCGACAGGCCGATCGGGCGGGCCAGAAGCCGGGCCAGCGCACGACGCAGCCCGACGAGACCCGGCACGACCGCGGCGGCCGCGGGCAGGAGGTCGTTGGCGGAGGCGAGGACGGCGGCTCGTTCGAGGAAGGCGCGAACCGTCAACCCTGAGCCGAACTCGCTCGCGAAATGCTCCGACGTCCTGCGAGCGACCCCCGGTTCGTTCATCGCTCCGTCGGCCCACGCGGCGAAGACGGCGGCCGTGTGAGCAGCAACGGCGGGCGTGACGAGCAGCACGCCCGGCTGATCCGGCTGCTCGCCGTGGGCGGCCGTGATCCCGTGGAGCGGCGTGACCCGCTCGCCGCGTCCCTCGACGAGCGCCGCGCCCCCGCCGAGGAAGAACGGGACATCGCTCCCGAGGCGCGCCGCGAGTTCGAGGCGCTGCTCCGGGTGGAGAGCGGCTCCCCAGGCATCCAGGGCCCCTGCGAGCGCAGCCGCGGCATCGCTCGAGCCGCCGGCGAGGCCGGCGGCGACGGGAATCCGCTTGTCAAGGCGGATCGCAAGAGGCGGCGCGGCCGTACCGGCCGCGCTGACGGCCTGGCGCGCGGCGCTGACGGCCTTGAGGACCAGGTTGTCCGCGGCCGGACCCGGATCGAAGCCCGTCGAATGGAGGCTATCCGCCCCGTCGGTCTGGATTGCGATGCTCAACCGATCGGCGAGGCCGAGCGGCACCATGACCGAGTGGAGCGCGTGGTAGCCGTCGGGACGCCGGCCGACGATCGCCAGTGTCAGGTTGAGCTTGGCCGGTGCGAGCCTCACGACGGGAGTCAGGCGACGCATCGGGTCCGTCACGAGCGCTGACGTCCCCGCGTGTCGGGGCCGATCTCCCCGAAGGCATCCAGCAGCGCGAGCCACTCGCCGACTGCCACGGTCTGCGGCCGGCGGTCCGGAGCGATCCCGGCGGCTTCGAGAGCTGCGGTGACTCGCGACGGCTCGACCGGGAGCTGCCGTGACAGGACGTTGTGGAGCATCTTGCGACGCTCTCGGAACCCCGCCTGGACGAGTCGCCACAGGGCATCCTCGGCCGCTGCATCCGGCAGCCGGTCATCCGCCGGGGTACGGCTCGACGACGATGACCGCGCTCTCGACGGCCGGCTCCGGCTCGAAGGCACCGGCCGGGACTGTGAACGCGATCCGGACGCGGGCGTGGTACTGGACGAACACCGACAGGTAGCTCATCTGGCCCGGCGGCGCGGCGATCCGCTCCGCGACCTCGCGCTGGACCATGAGGACGAGCCGCTCCGGCCGCGGCGTCTCGCCGAGCAACCGGTGGAGGATCGGGCTCGTGATGTGGTACGGCAGGTTGGCGACGACCTCGAACGGCGGCTGGACGAGCCGGTGGAGATCCTGGTCGAGCGCGTCGCCCTCGATCAGTCGGAGCCTCCCGGCGTCGATCTCGTCTGCGAATCGATCCCGGAGGAAGGCGGCAAGGCCGCGGTCGAGTTCCACCGCGGTCACGGCCGCACCGGCCTCGAGGAGGCCGCCCGTGAGGAATCCCAGCCCGGGCCCGATTTCGAGCACTCGATCGCCGGGCGCGGCGCCAGATTCGCCGAGGATCGCCTCGAGCACGTCGACGTCGGCGAGGAAGTTCTGTGACATCGACTGGCGCGCCCGCAGCCCGGCCTCGCGCAGCGTCCTGCGGACCGCGGCCGGGTCGATCCGGGGCGCCGTCGTCACGGGCGCAGCCCCGTGGCTTCACGAACGGCCAGCGGCAGGGATGGCCGAGCGTCGAGGTCGAGCCCGGCCAGATCGCCGGCCGCAAGCCGCTCGCGCCGCGGCCGCCCCGATCATCGCCCCGTTGTCGGTGCACAGGCCAGGGCGGGGCACGTTGAGCGCCAGGCCTCGCGCCTCCGCCTCACCGGCGATCCGGCTCCGGAGGGCCGCGTTGGCCGCGACGCCACCCCCGAGGACGATCGACCGGGCGCCGACCTCCTCGGCCGCTCGGATCGTCTTGGTGGCGAGGACGTCGACGACCGAATCCTGGAACCCCCAGGCGAGCTCGGCGGTCGTCGCATCCGGCAAGTGGTCAACCGGGTCCGGCGTCGCGGGCGCGGGACGGACCGGCAGTCCGGCGGCCGCCCGCGCCTCGTCGACCGTGCGGCGAGCGGCGCTCTTCAGCCCGGAGAAACTGAAGTCGTACGTTTCTCCGAGCCACGCCCGCGGGAAGGCGGCGTCCCGTCGGGTCGCGCCCTCCGCCGCCCGCTGGATCGCCGGGCCGCCCGGATACGGCAGGCCGAGCAGCCGGCCGACCTTGTCGAAGGCCTCACCCGCGGCGTCATCGACCGTCTGGCCGAGCAGCCGGTAGGTGAGGTGGTCGCGCATCTCGACGAGGAACGTGTGGCCGCCCGAGACGATCAGGGCAACAAGCGGGAAGACGGGTTCCTCTCGCTCGGCCTCCCCCGGATCCAGGAGCCAGGCAGCATAGAGGTGGCCCTCGAGGTGATTGACTCCGACGAGGGGCTTCTCGTGCACGAAGGCGATCGTCTTCGCGAAGTTGATCCCGACGAGGAGCGAGCCCGCCAGGCCAGGTCCGTACGTGACCGCGACAGCGTCGACCTCGGGCACCGTGACGCCCGCGTCGGACAGCGCCTCGTCGAGGACCGGCACGATCCAGCGAAGATGGGCTCGTGCCGCCACCTCCGGGACGATCCCGCCGGTCGCCGCATGCAGCGCCGTCTGGCTGGCAACGACGTTGGAGTGGATCTGTCGCCCACCCTCGACGACGGCGATGGACGTCTCGTCGCACGACGATTCGACCGCGAGTACGAGCGGTCCGCTCACGTCGCCTCGTCCGGTCCGCGTGGCGCGGGCGATTCGTCGAGCTCCGCGCGGAGCCGGCCGAGGCGATCGCGGAAGCCCATCCTCCGATAGCGGCTCGGTCGTCATGATCAGCGCGTCCTCGCCGTCGTCGCTGTAGTAGCGAGGGCGAAGGCCGACCGGCCGAAACCCGTACTTCTCGTACAGCCGCCGGGCGGCGACGTTGGACAGCCGAACCTCGAGCGTCGCCTCCCGCGCCCCGCGTCCGATCGCGAGATCGAGGAACGCGACGAGCAGGCGCTCCCCGATCCGCCGCCGGCGCCAGCCCGGATGCACGGCGAACGTCGTGATGTGGGCCTCGTCCGCCATCAACCACATCCCGCCATAGGCGATGACCTGTCCATCGAGCCGCCCCACGAGGTAGTTCGCGAGACGGTTCGTCTCGAGCTCGCTGCGATAGGCGTTCGGTGGCCACGGCGCGCTGAAGCTCGCCAGCTCGATCTGGTGCACCGCATCGAGGTCCTCGAGACGCATCGCCTCGATCGTGAGCTTTACGGGAGGTCGTGCGACCATGCCACCTCCCCGCTCGTGGCGCGGACGCCGCGCGGCAATGTCACGTAGTCGGGGACGAGCCGGCTGAGATCGTCGACGTCGCCGGCCGCGAATCGCGCGGTACCGACCCGCATCAGCGCGGCCGCCAGGCCGTCCCGTGCGCGATCCCCGCGCGCCGACGCGTCCGCCGGGGCGCGGCCGTCGAGATCGACGGCCACGAGGACCTCGCCATCAACGAGCTCCGGATCGACACCACCGGGCAGCAGCGCGGGCGCCTGGCCCGCGCGGACGACGATCCGGTCGGACGGTCCGGCCGGAAGGAGCAGCACGACCGCGGTCGGTGCGTCGACCGCCTCCGTGGCCGCCGCGACGAGCGCCTCGCCGCTCGAAACGCCGACGATCGGGCGACCGAGAGCGTGGGCGAGGGCCTTGGCGGTCGCGATCCCGACGCGCATCCCCGTGAATGCACCGGGACCCGTTCCGACCACGATTGCGGCAATCCGCGAGCGTCGAAGGTTGAGCTCACCATGGAGCCGGCCGATGGCCGGGAGGAGTTGCTCGCCGTGGCGATAGCCGGCCTCCCAGCTCGTCGCACCGAGGAACGCTCCGTCCGGGGCTGCTGCGGCAACAACGACGCGGCTCGTGGCCGTATCGATCCCCAGGAGCCAGTCGCGCCGCCCGTCGCGGCCCGATTGGTGATCGCTCACGGCGCCGCCTCGAGATACCGAGCGAGCGAAGGATCGAGGGCGCGAATCGTGATCGTTCGGACGTCGTCGCCCCCGGTCTCGATCGCCACGTCGAGGCGGGCCGCCGGCAGCAGCTCGGTCATCCGCTCAGGCCACTCGACGAGGGTGACGCCGGCCGCCTGGCGTTCGTCGAGGAGACCGCCGGCGAACGCGTCGAAGGCGTCGGAAAGCCGGTACAGGTCGATGTGGAACAGCGGGAGGCGGCCCGCGTACTCGGCCATGAGGATGTAGCTGGGCGAGTTGATCGTCTCGGTTACGCCGAGGCCCGCCCCGAACCCCTTCGCAAACTGTGTCTTGCCGGCGCCAAGCTCGCCGCGGAGGCAGATCAAGTCGCCCGGGCCGGCGGCCGCAGCGAGACTGGCGGCGAGCTCGCGGGTCGTCGTCGGGTCTGCGCTGATGAAACGCCGCTCGAGGGCGGCCGGTGCGGACATCGAGCCGAGGGTAGCCCAAGGACCGTGCGGCTGCCGGTCGGAGCGTCCGATCGACAATCGGACCCTCGACGTCGGGCGGGCGGCGGCGGGAACAGCCTCAGGCGAAGCGCTCGAGATCGGCCAGCGGTACCGGAACGGGGATGCCGCCGTCGTAGCGGACCCAGCCAGCCTCGAGGAAGGTGCCACCGGCGAACCGGCGCAGCCCGGCGAGCCCGGCCCAGCGACCCTCACGCCCGGCCCGCTCGCCGGCTCGAACGCGGACGAGATCGGCCGGTGGCTCGGCGAGCTCGAGCGTGGATTCGTCGAACACGAGTGCCGGGGGATCCGTGACGATCGCGACCTCGCGGCCGGCGATCGCCGCGAACGCTGATGCGATCGGGCTCGCGATCCGCCGGCGAACTGCTCCATCGAGGACGAGCACCGCGAACGTCGGTAGCCGGTGCAGCGAAGCGCGCTGGCGGGCCTCGGACGCAAGGAAATCGCGTCGCTCCTTGCCGGCGAGACCGGCGACGATGATCCCGCGGAGCCCCATCGCCCGGGCCCGCGTGAGCGTCTCGGCATCGACCCGAGAGCCCACGACGAGAATCGCGCCCGCAAGGCCGACATCGAGGCTGCCTGCCCGCAGCCTGGTGCCCGGTCCGGCCCCCTCCGCCGGTTCAGGGTTGATCGCCAGGACGCCGCGCGTCGGCTCGCCCAGGCTCTCGACGCCGCGGATGACGCGCCCGACGGCCCGCACGCCGATGCCGATTCCCGGGCGGACGTCGCGCACGACACCCCCGACAGGCGTGTCGATCTGCTCCGGATGCTCGCCGGAGGCCATCCGCCAGTGGCCGCCGAGCTCGAACAGAAGCTCGCCGGCGGATTCGTCGCGGCCCCGGCGCAGATGGGTACCGGTCGAAGGGGCCTCGTGCGTCCATCGATCGCCCGGTCGCGAGTCCTCCGAGACAGGCCCGTCGCGGACTTCGACGAGGTGCGCCTCGCGCAGCCGGTCGGCAATCCGCGAACCCGGGACGAGGACATCGCCCGGAGCGACGAGCGCGCGGTCTCCTGGGCGAAGTGAAAAACGGACTTCGATCGGACCGCTGACGACCGTCCGTCGTGTGACGTACTCCAGACCCGGATCGATCATTGGTCGCGGGTGACCCACAGGGAGTCCTGCCATGCTTCGAGGAGCTCCCGCCGGCGCTCCGGCCGATCCGGCAGCCTCAGAGGCACGTCTCGAAGGTCGAGCAGGAGGCCACCAAGGCCACCCGCCACGTCGACGGCGAACCGCCGGCCGCGACCGCCGAGGCGGACCGTGTCGCGGAAGTGGAGCTCGGCAGTGGCACGCTCGCCGGGCGGGAGGTCGACGAGCTCGAGGCCGCCGGCGATCAGTTCAAGCTCGCTGGAGCCCGAGGCGGCGCGAACGGTGACGCGGCCGGCGCTCCGGCCCGGCCGGATCCCCCCGGGGATGACGAGGCTGGCCAGGGGCGCGAGGAGATCGTCGGCGATGTCGGCGATCAACTGGCGCCGCTCGGTGCCATCCGGGATGGACCCCAGCGGCGCGAGCAGTCGGGCGTGATCGTACGCGACGCCGACCGCTGCAGGACGTCGCACGACGTCAGCGATTGCGAGCGCGATCGCGGGTCCCGGGGCCACGGCCCATGCCCCGCCGGACGCCACGATCAGGTCCGGAGCAGGCTCCGTGGCGTGATGCGAGGTCGCCTCCATCAGAACGGCCAGGGCGGCTCGCGCGGCGGCCAGACGCAGGCGCGCGCCTTCTCCCGCGGCGTCGGACCACGGCGAGCCCCGCAGTTCGCGCAGGCGGTCGCGAAGCCGGTGCCGATCGATCGCGACGGTCGACCAGGCCAGGACGCGATCGACGGTGTCGTCGTCCGGATCTGGAGGAACGAGGGCGGCGTCGGTGATGAAGGAGGCGTTGACCCGACTCCTCGCGCCAGCAACGCCTGGGATCGCCGTCGCCCGGAGGCCGCCGTCGAAGCCGATGTCGACGATCTCGATCCGCCGGTCGAGCGCGTCCGCCAGGCCGGCGGCTGCCCGCGCGATGGCACGCCGGGCGTCGTCACGGGGAGCCCGGAGATCGTCGAGCAGCTCCCGGAGTGCGGAGCCGGGCGGATCGCCGGCCGTCGCGACGGGTACCAGCAGGACCTCGCCCTGGCGCTCGCCTTCTGACGCCTCGAAGCGGTTGAGCTCCTCCGCCATCGACCCGGCGAGGATGACGGTCAGCTCCGGGCGGCGGGCGGCGACGGCGGCGACAAGGCTCGCGATGTCGTCGATCACTCGGCGCTCGTCCGGGCCGGGCGGCTCGCCAGCGCCGAGGAGGACGGCGTCCACTGCGGGGTCGAGGAGCATCGACGTCATCGTCAATGGGTCCGCCGTCTGGGGCGTTGCCGAGAGGATCTCCCAGCCGCTCCGCCGGGCGGACTCGGCGAGAGGCCCGACCGCCCGCTCGGACGCCGCGATCGCGACCAGTCGCTGCCGGGGCACGCTCCGGGCGACAAGGCGCGGCAGGTTCCTGACCGCATCGGCGCGCCCGATTCCCAGCGTGCGGGAAAGCTCCGGGTCGGCCGTCGACGTCCGCTCGAGCAGGAGACGAATGATGGCGTCGATGTCGATGGCGGCAGGCATCGCCAGCGCGCCGATCAGGCGCCATCGGTGGCGTACACGCGCGACGAGGGCAACCGACGAGGTGGCCGCGCCAAGGTCGAGGGCGAGGAAGGCTCTCGGGTCGCTCGTCACGCCGTCATCCTACCTTGGCCCGAGCGCCCACCGGGGTCAGGCGCTCCGCCGCCCGTTGGTCCGCCGGCCGGACCATGCGACGGACGAGGCTGTCGATTCGGCCCCGAACGGGGCTCTTCGCCGCCCGTTGGTCCGCCAGCCGGACCATGCGACGGACGAGCGGGCGATTCGGCCCCGAACGGGGCTCTCGACCGCCCGTTGGTCCGCCAGCCGGACCATGCGACGGACGAGCGGCGAGATTCGGCCCGAATGGGCTCTCGCCGCCCGTTGGTCCGCCAGCCGGACCATGCGACGGACGAGCGGCGAGATTCAGCCCCGAACGGGGCTCTCGACCGCCCGTTGGTCCGCGAGCCGGACCACGGGACGGTCGGCGAGGCGCATTCGGCCCGAACGGGCGCTCGACCGCCCGTTGGTCCGCAGCCGGACCAGGGCGGCCAAGTCCCGCCGCCTGGGCCGTCTGGTGGCGACCGCTAAGCGTCCCAGGTGATTTCTTCGTCGAGCTCCTCGAGCCGGGCGATCAGCTGCTCGATGCCGGCGTCGTCGGCGAGGATCTCCGAGGCGCCGGCGAACCCCCCACCGAACAAGCCGCGAAGGACCGGATCGAAGAAGAGCATCGCGTTGGCGCCAAGCGGCCGGTAGGGACGGCTGGCCTGGAGGAAGTGGACCGCTGGACCGGTCAGGCCACGCAGCTGGATCTCGCGGGCGACCTGCTCCACGAGCTCGTCTCGCTGCTCCTCCGTAGGCTCGTACGGGAGACTCACCCGGGGCCGCCGTTGACGGTGGCCGGCGGCTCGGACCCTGCGGCAGAGGGCCACGGGTCCGATTCGGCAGCCGTCGCGGCAAGCGCGGCCTCGAACGCCTTGTAGGCGGCCGCGCCGCGCATCGCGAAGATGACGTGCTTGATCCCTGTTGAACGTGGAAGCTCGTCGCGAACCGCTCGGACGGTGACGAGAGCTCCCTCCTCGAGCGGGAAGCCGCCGACGCCGGTGCCCATCGCCGGGAACGCGATGCTCGTCGCCTGGATCTCCCTCGCTCGAGCGAGTGCACTCCTGACGGCGGCGTCGATGACAGTCGCGTTGGTCCGGCGCTCCCGATCGAGGGAGACGGCGTGGATGACCGCACGCGCCGCGAGCTTGCCGGCCGGCGTCACGATCGACTCGCCGAGGGCCACGGGAGCCTGGCGAACCGCCGCGAACTCGATGGCGTCGCCGCCCGCGCGCTTGATCGCACCACCGACGCCCGCCGACATCCAGAGCGAGAAATTCGCGGCATTCACGATCGCGTCGACCTCGAGCTCGCAGATGTCTCCGTTCCAGAGTTCGATTCGAGCCAAGGGTCCTCCACGGACACGAGCGTCCGGATACCAACCGGGCCGGCCGAGGCATGGTACACCCGAGGAATACGCCGGGACGTGGCAGTCACGACCTCCCACGAGTTCGTGTTGCGGGCCCGCGCCACGTCGATCGCGGCGATCCGATCGGTCCCCTGTTCGCCGATCAGCACGAACTCGTCCTCGACCCCGACCGGCCGTCCAGGCACATCCGTCACGTCGAACATGATCGCGTCCATGGCCACGTTGCCGACGAGCGGAACGCGGTGGCCGCGAACGAGTGCCTCCGCCCGGTTCGAGAGCGACCTCGGCCAGCCGTCGCCGTAGCCGAGTGGCAGCGTCGCGATCCGGCTCGGACGCTCTGTGAGGAACGTCGGACCGTACGAGATCCCGTGATCGGCCGGGAGGTCCATGACCCGGACCGGGCGGGCCTTGAGCGCCATGACCGGACGGAGTCGCCCAGCGGCCGGGGGCAGGGACCGGGGATCGAGCTCGTCCGGGGCGATGCCGTACGTCATGAGGCCGGGCCGAACGGCGTCGTAGGCGGGAATGCCGGGGACCAGCAGCGCGGCACTTGCCGCGATGTGACGCCGCGGAACGGCGATCCCAGCCTCCTTCAGTGCGCGCAGTGCGTCCTCGAATCGGGAGACCTGGGCCGCCGTTCGGGCCGGGTTCTCGACCGCCTGGAGGTGCGTCCAGACCCCGGCCAGGCGGACGCCGGCGGCCGCCTCGATCGAAGCCGCCGCTGCGGTCACGCGATTCAGTCCGGCACCGCCACGCCCGAGTCCAGTCTCGACCTCGAGCTCCACCTGAAGGTCGCCGCCGTCATTGCCGTGTCGAGCGGCCGCCATCGAAGCGAGAAGCCCGCCCAGCAGGGGCTCGTCTCCGGCGGCCACCCCGATCCCCTGTCGAGCGGCCTCGGGCGCGAGGTCCGGTGGGATCGGATAGAGAATCGTGACTCGGGTCGCTATGCCGGCCTGTCTCAGCGCGATCGCCTCATCGAAGGTCGCGACACACAGGCCGTCGGCGCCGGCACCCGCGAGCGCCCGGGCGATCGGCACCATCCCGTGACCGTAGGCGTCGGCCTTGACGACGGGCTCGACGAGAACGGCCGGGCCCGCGAGCTCTCGCGCGATCGCCAGGTTCGCTGCGAGCGCGTCGAGATCGATCTCGATCCATGCCGTTCGCGGCAGCGGCGGGAGGCCGCCGGCCGCCAGGCGCTCCTCGATCGGGCGCGGTCCGGCAATGTCTCGTTTCAGGTCGGCGCCCCCGCATCGGCGTCGCCTGGTCCACTCGGAGCCGGAATCTGGCGGCACGCTCCGCGATCCGAAGCCGAGGCGCGAACCAGCTGCTCGGCGCTCCGCGACGCCGGACAACCGCTTCCGGGCGATCGCGATCGCATCAGGCAGGTCCGACGCCAGCAGTCCCGCGTCCCCGAGCCGCTCCCTGACGGCCTCACCGGCCAGGCCGTGGAGGTACACGCCAAGTCGTGCCGCCGCGAACGGTGTCAGGCCCTGGGCGAGCAGCGAACCGATCGCTCCGCTGAGGACGTCGCCGGTGCCGCCAGTGGCCAGCGCCGGATTCTCGAACGGAGCGACGGCGACGGAGCCGTCCGGAGCGGCGATGACGGTCTTCGCGCCCTTGAGGACGACCACGTGACCCCACACCGAGGCGGCGTCGCGCGCGGCGGCCGCACGAGCCGCGTCGTCTGCGATGAGATCGCCGTCCTCGCCGGCGGCACGGCCACTACCGACACGGAGCCGTTCGAATTCGCCGGCATGCGGCGTCAGCACCGCCGGCCGGCGCTCTCCGTCCCACCAACGCTCCATCGTCGCAAGCGATCGCAGCGCCTCCGCATCGAGGACGATCGGCGGAGCCGTCTCGTCCTCTGGGGCCGCGAGCAGCTTCCGGACGAGCTCCGCGGTCGTCAGTCCGGGTCGGAGGCCGGGACCGACGACGAGCGCATCGTGCTCGTGGTCGAGGATCCGCGCGAGGGCCGGGTCGGGATCGACCTCCTCGACGTCGTCCTCGGGGAGGGCCATCGTGGTCGCCTCGATCACCTTCGCGGCGAACAGCGGTTGGAGCGACTCCGGGATGGCGAGGGTCACGAGGCCGGCGCCGGCCCGGCCGGCGGCCCGGCACGCCAGGAGAGCCGCACCCGCATAGTCGAGGGAGCCCGCGACGACGAGGACCTTGCCGAAGGCGCCCTTGTGACCACGCTTCGGCCGCTCCGGAAGCAGTGCCGAGACGGCGGCGTCGTCGAGCGTCACCGCGCCGGGGATCGGCGGCTCCATGATTGCGTCAGCGGTCGCCGTGTCGCGCCGCCCGAACCCGACCGGTCGGTCAGCCATGATCGCGGCCTTCCTCGGCGAGGCGGGCCGACTCCGCGTGGAGCGCGCGCAGCCGATCCAGCCGGGCGAGCAGATGCCGCTCTCGATCGTCGAGGCGGTCCTCGATGTCCGGCGGGAAGACGTAGCGACCGCCGGCCGAGCGGACGCCGAAGGCGATCGCCACCGCGTAATCCGCTTCGTGGGTGATCGAAACCGCGATCCGGGCCATGCCGAGCTGCTCGGCGCGAGCCGCGGCCCGTCCGTGCAGTCGCACCGCGGGTTGCCCGGTCGGCAATCGCTCGATCTCGATGTCGCGCCAGCCGATTCCGCGGACTCCGAGCCCGAGGACCTTGCTCACCGCCTCCTTCGCCGCCCATCGCCCGGCGAACGTCTCCGGTCGATCGCGGACGTAGCGACGCTCGGCAGGCGTCAGGACTCGCTTGGAGAACCGTTCCCCGAACCGACCGATCGCCGCCCGGATCCGATCCACCTTGATGATGTCGATCCCCAGCTCGCTTGTACCGTCGGGCGCATGGGGTCGCGGAGCTCCCCCTGCGACCTCCGGGGATTCCACCGCGGTTTCCCGGGGAGGGTGCCCGCTCACGATCAGTTACTCGACCGTGACCGACTTTGCGAGGTTGCGCGGCTGGTCCACGTCGGTCCCTCGGGCGACCGCCATGTGATAGGCGAAGAGCTGGAGCGGGATGACGGCGAGGATCGGGCTCAGCGCCTCATGGGTATCGGGCACCCAGCGGACGTCGTCGGCGAACCGCTCGATCTGCACGTCGCCCTCCGTCGCCACCGCGATCACCTTGGCGTCGCGCGCTCGACCCTCCATGACGTTGCTGATCAGCTTGTCGTACACGGACGAGCGTGTCGCAACCGCGACCAGCGGGCACTCGGCGTCGAGCAATGAGATCGGCCCGTGCTTGAGCTCGCCCGCCGCGTAGCCCTCGGCGTGCACGTAGCTGATCTCCTTGAGCTTGAGCGCTCCCTCCAGCGCTGCCGGATACGTGTAGCCGCGGCCGACGAACATGAACCCGCGCGAGTTGACGTAGCGGCGGGCGAGAGCGTCCACACCCTCGGAAGCAGCCTCGATCGCCCGCTGCGCGGCGCCGGGAAGCGCATGGAGAGCGTCGGCAAGCTCCTGTTCCTGCTCGGCTCCCATGTTGCCGCGGACCTTCGCGATCGCGGCGGCCAGGATGACGAGGGTGGTGACCTGGGTGACGAACGTCTTCGACGCGGCGACCGCGATCTCCGGCCCCGCCTGGAGGAAGACGACGGCATCGGCCTCGCGGGTGATCGCCGACCCGACCGTGTTCGTCACCGCGACGATCGGACAGCCCTGCTCCCGGGCGTGGCGCGTCGGGGCGATCGTGTCGGCGGTCTCGCCCGATTGGGTCACGGCGATGACGAGCGTTCGTTCGTTGAGCGGCGGCGGGCTGTAGCGGAACTCGGATCCCACGGTCGCCCGTGCCGGGATCCCGGTCCAGTCCTGGATCGCGGCGGCCCCGACGAGCGCGGCATAGAAGGCGCTGCCGCAGGCGACGAGCTCGACCCGGTCGATGGCCCGGAGCGTCTCCGCGAGCGGTTCGAGCTCTTCGACCGTGATCCGGCGGTCGCGCGTCGCGCGGCCGGCGATCGACTGCCGGAGCGCCTCCGGCTGCTCGTGGATCTCCTTGAGCATGAAGTGGTCGAAGCCGCCCTTCTCGGCGGCCTCCGGCGTCCACGTGATCAAGGTCTCGGCCCGTTCGCGCCGCACGCCGTAGATGTCCGTCACCTCGACCCCGGTCGGAAGGACGTCGGCGACGTCACCCTCCTCGAGGAAGACGACCCGTCGGGTATGGGCGAGGATGGCCGAGACGTCGCTCGCGATGAAGCTTTCCTCGCCGTTCCGCCCGACGATCAGCGGGACGTCCTGCCTGGCGCCGACCAGCCGGCTGATCTCGCCCTTGTGCATCACGACGATCGCATACGCTCCGTCGAGCTGGCGGAGCGCCGCCCGAACGGCGTCGGCCAGGTCGCCCGCGTATGCCTCTTCGACGAGATGGGCGATGGCCTCTGTGTCCGTCTCCGAGGTCAGCGTGTGACCGCGGGCCTCCAACCCGTCGCGCAGCTCACGGAAGTTCTCGATGATCCCGTTGTGGATCACGGTGATCGCACCGGTACAGTCCTGGTGCGGATGCGCGTTCAGATCGTTCGGCCTGCCGTGGGTCGCCCAGCGCGTATGGGCCAAACCGATCGCGGCGTGCGGGGTCCGGTCCGCGATCGCCGTCGTGAGATTGCCGAGCTTGCCGGCCTTCTTCTCGACGAACAGGTCGCCGGCCTCGTCGACGAGGGCGATCCCGGCCGAGTCGTAGCCGCGGTACTCGAGCCGCCTCAGTCCCTCCATGAGGATGGGGCCCGCATCGCGTGGTCCCGTGTAGCCGACGATGCCGCACATCTGTCCGTCAGTCCTCCTCCGGTCCCGCGGCAGCGACCGGCGGGCTCAACAGGCGCCAAGGCGCCCCAGCGCCGAGGCGCCGGTCCGTCAGTTTAGTCGCTCACCGGCGAGTGTCGCGATTTCATCGGCCAGCTCGGTTACCAGGTTCGCGTCAGTGCCTTCGATCATCACGCGGAGAGCAGGCTCCGTCCCGGACGGCCGGACGAGGACCCGTCCGCCGTCGCCCAGCCGGCGCTCGGCGTCGCGGATCGCCCGCTGGAGCGCCGGGTCGCCTTCCCACTGGTCCTTATGACGCGCTTTGACGGCGCGTTGCTGCTGCGGCATGAGCGGGATTCGGGCCGCGAGGTCGGCGAGCGACGAGCCGGAGCGCGTCATCACCCGGAGGAGCTCCATTGCGGTGACGATCCCGTCACCCGACGTCGTGTGCTCGAGGACGATCACGTGACCGCTCTTCTCGCCCCCGAGACCCGCCCGGCTGACCTGCATCCCCTCGAGGATGTACTTGTCACCGACCGGCGTCCGGATCACGTGGCCGCCGGCCGCCTCCACGGCCACCTGGAGGCCGCCGTTCGAGAGCACCGAAACGACGAGCGCACCTTCGGGCAGTACGCCGCGCTCCAGCCGATCAAGTGCGAGGATGCCGAGGACCTGATCGCCGTCCACGACGTTTCCGCCGGCGTCAACCGCGATCAGCCGGTCGGCGTCCCCGTCGAGTGCGAACCCGACATGAGCGCCCCGAGATGCGACCTCCGCGGCGAGCGACGCCGGGGCCGTCGCGCCGGAGTCGACGTTGATATTCACGCCGTCCGGCTCGTTGTGGATCACCTCGACGGATGCACCCGTCGCCTCGAGAATCCCTGGGCCGACGATCCCGCCGGAGCCGTTCGCGCAGTCCAGCACGACGCGCAGTCCTTCCGCCGAGATCGACCCGGCCAACCCGAGGCGGTGGGCCCGGTAGCGCTCGAGGAGCTGCGGCACAACGAGCGACCGCCCCATCTCGGCATTGCCGACGCTGCCGAGCTCCTCCGTCCGCCAGATGAGCTGCTCGAGCTTGTCCTCGATCGCGTCGTCGAGCTTCAGCCCCGATCGATCGAGGACCTTCAACCCGTTGTCCTCGGCCGGGTTGTGCGAGGCAGAGACCATGATCCCCGCGGCGAAGTCGCCTGTCCCGGCCAGGAAGGCGAGCGCGGGGGTCGGGACACAGCCGGCGATCTGGACGTCGACGCCGAGGCTCGTGGCGCCGGCCGTGATCGCCGCGACGAACATGTCGCCTGAGCGTCGCGTGTCCTGGCCGACGACGATCGACGCGCCCGGCCCGGCCAGCTCGTGCGCGGTGGCCCGGCCGAGCGCGTAGGCAAGAGTCGGCTTCAGTTCGACGTTGGCGACGCCACGGATCCCGTCCGTGCCGAAGAGTCTCGGCACGCTAGGGGGACGCCGACGGACTTGGCGAGGCGATGGCGATAGCTTCGATCGTCACGACCACGCTCGCCGGCTCGATCGAGACCATTGACAGGCCGACGGGCAGGTTCGCGCGTGAGCGCCACATCGTGACTTCCGGGCCCGAGCGAGGCGACCTGGGCAACGAGGACGAACGACGCACCGTCGAGCCGGTCGAGATCGACGAGCGCGCCGCCGACCGTCGCGCGGGCATGACCGAACGACAATTGGTAGTCGAGCTCGGGATCGGCGCCCGCTAGGACGACGCCGGCGTCGTATGTCCTCGTCGATGCGATCGGCTTGATCGTCACCGTAACCCGGACGGTGACATCGCCGCCGACCGGGAGGACGCCATCGGGCAGCGCGAGGCCCACGTCCTGAACGACATTCGTGGTCGCACCGGTGATGGAGACAGGTGCCGTGGCCGCCTGCACCATGTCGACCAGCTGATCGGCTTCCCCCTCGACCGACACGCTGAGGGGATCGACGGCGATGGCGGTGACCTCATAGCCCGCGGCCGGTGCTCCGTCGAGCGTCGGCGTTACGGGGAGGGGGCGGCTGCTGAGGACGTTGAACACCTCGATTCGAACATGGGCCGCGGCGGGCTCGACGTCGACCGGCGTCACCCGATCACCGAGCGCGTCGACGGGGATCAGATCGACATCGCGATCGACATCCAGCCCGCTCGGCTCGATGGTGACGTTCGCCTGCACCTCGGTGACCCGATCGACGACCGAAGCCGGCCCTTCGATCGAGACCGTCGATGGGGTCACGACGGCCGGTCTGACGGTGAGGTTCTCGGGCGCCGCTCCCTGGATGACCTTGACGGGAATGCCCGTGCGGATCTTGAGAGGATCGAGGGTGACGCTGATCGTGGGTGGCTCGTATTCGACGACCGTGAAGCGCGGATCGACCGACTGGACCCTCACCGGAACGAAGGCCGGTCCGCCGGCCGGGTCGACGTCGGCCAGGTCGACCGTTGCCTGGAAGCTGTCGGCGGAGGCGCGGGCACTGGCATTGCCGACGGCGACGTATCGGATCCTCGTGACCTGCGGCAGGTTCGTGCCGAGGCTGGCGGTCGCCGGGATGTTCAGGGCCTCGATCTGGACGCCTCCGGTGTACTCCTGGACCGATTGCGACAGGACGAATCCGGCGTAAAGCATCGTCGCCAGGACGACTGCTGCGAGCTTGAGGGGCCAGTTGTGGAAGAGCCGGCGGAAGAATCGCGTCACCGCTGGACCTGGACGGGTGCGGCTGGCGGGCCCTCGTCGTCCGGCCGGACCGGCGCGGCGGGCGGGCGTCGGCGGCCGACGATCCGCGACAGCTCGGACAGTCGCGGCGCTCGGCCCCCGGCGGCGCGGGCGCCGGTCGTCGCCAGTCGCCCGAACGGGCCGCGGCCCTCGACCGGGGCGAGCAGCGATCTGATCGCCCGGGCGAGCTGCTGCTCATTGAGGTTGCGCACGATGCGGGCGCGCTCGACGAGGCTGACCTGGCCGTTCTCCTCGGAAACGACGATGACAACCGCGTCGGTCTGCTCGGTGATCCCGAGGGCGGCCCGGTGGCGCGTCCCGAAGCGCTCAGTGTGGACGGTCATCTCGGCGAGCGGCAGGAGCGCGCCGGCGGCGAGGATCATCTCCTCGCGGATGATGAGGGCCCCGTCGTGGAGCGGTGTGCGCGGCGCGAAGATCGTTCGGATGAGGTCGGCCGACAGGTCGCTGTGGATCATCACCCCCGTCTCCGCGACCTCCTCGAGGCCCGTCTCGCGTTCGAGGACGATGAGGGCGCCGTGACCGTCGGCAGACATCAGCGCGGCGGCGTGCGCGACCTCCTCCGCGACGTGCTCAACCGCGCGCTTCTCAGCGGTCGAGAAGAGCCAGTTGAACGAGCCGACGCGCCCGATCCGCTCGAGCGCGCGCCGGAGCTCCGGCTGGAAGACCACGACCAGCGCAAACAGTCCCACGACGGCGCCAGCCTGCAGGATCTGCGTCAGCAGCTGGAGGTCGAAGAAGCGCGCGGCCGCGTAGACGGCGAACAGGACCGTGACGCCGATGACGAGGCTGACAGCCCGGGTTCCACGGATCAGGCTGAACAGCCAGTAGATCAGCAGCGCCGTGATCCCGATGTCGATCAACGAGGTCAGTTCTATCTGCTCGATGATCGATCCGAGGAGCTGCATCTTCGCGTGAGTGTAGCATCGCGCCCGTTCAGAACGGCTCAGGCCGACCGTGCTGCGACACGTCGCCGCGCTCCCCTTGGTGCTTCGCGAAACCTCAGGCGCAGAGGGTCGCGAGGCGCGGTTCGTCGGCCAGTCGCTCGGCCACGATCCGGCACACGCGCTCACGGGTCGTCGGGTCGTCGTCAAGCTCGGCCAGGTGCCCGAGCAGCACCAGCTTGTCGGCCGCCAGGGCGTGCCAACCCGACTCCAGGTAGAGCTCCGCGAGCATCAGGTGCAGGTCCACGTCGGCGGGCGCGACCGCCAGCGCGAGATAGCAGGCATCGATGGCGGCGAACGACCGGCCAGTTCGTCGGTAGCCGTCGGCCGCCGCCAGGAGACCCTGACGAGCCGCCTCCAGGTACCCGCCACTGAGCGCCTCCTCCGCGGCGGTCCCGACCGCGATCGGGTCCGGCTCGGGTTCCGGCTCGGGCTCCGGCTCGGGTTCGGGCTCTGGTTCCGGCTCGGGTTGAGTGACGTCGGCCGGAGCGCCGACCTGGCCGTCGTCGCCGGCGAGCGGCTCGGCGACGGCGCCCGCCTCCTGCGCGTCGGTCGGTTCGAGGAACCTGAGGACCTGGGCGAGGGCCCGCTCGGCGGCCTCGTCTCCGGCCGAGTTCCGCAATCGAGCGGCGAGCGACGCGACATGACGGCGGCGCTCCTTCGATTCGGCCAGCTCAAGGGCTCGGCGCGCTGCGTCGCAGGCATCGGGCAGGCGACCCGCTTCCTCGAGGACCTCGGCGAGCCGGTCGAGCGTGTCTGCCGCCTCGACCCTCCGCTTGAGGCTGCGAAGCGTCTCGGCGCGGCCGCGCAGGCTCGTTTCATCTCGTGGTGCGAGCTCAAGCGCGCGATCGTAGGCGTCGAGGGCCTCCGGGATCCGGCCCATCCGGACGAGGATCCCGCCGATCGACGCGTGCGGCAGGGCACGATCCGGCGCGATCGAGGCGGCCTCGCCATAGGCGTCGATTGCCGGCTCGAACCGCCGCGGAGGGCGGCGACATGACCGCGTCGGAGCGCATCCTTGTAGCGTTCGTAGAGCGACGCCGACGGCGGCGGCCTGTTCTCAGACGACGGCCGCCTCGATCGTTGATCAGTCACCGAGCACCTCGACAAGCAGCGCCTTCTGCAGGTGAAGGCGGTTCTCCGACTGCTCCCAGATGATGCTTCGAGGGCCGTCCATGACGTCGGATGTGATCTCCTCACCCCGGTGTGCCGGGAGGCAGTGCATCGCCACCGCGGCCGGGCCGGCGGCCTCGAGAAGCGCGGCATCCACACGGTATCGCGCGAAGGCGTCGCGGCGCTCTTCCGCTTCCGCTTCCTGGCCCATCGACGTCCAGGCATCGGTGTAGACGACCGCTGCGCCGCGAACAACCTCGATCGGGTCGTTGGCCGAACAGGAGCCGTCCGCCGCCCGGCCGCCAACGTGCGCGCTCGCTCCACGATGGCCGGATTCGGCTCGTAGCCGGGTGGATGGGCGAGCCGCACCTCCATCCCCAGCGATGCGCCGAGCAGAGCCAGCGAGTGGTAGACGTTGTTCCCGTCGCCAACGAACGCGAGCACGAGCCCGTCGAGCTGCCCGAACCGCTCCCGCAGGGTGAACACGTCGGCGAGAGCCTGGCATGGGTGCTCCCGCAGTGTCAGCCCGTTGATGACCGGAATCGACGCCTGGGCAGCGAGCTCGACGACGACGGCATGAGGTCCCGTCCGGGCCACGATCGCGTCGACGAACCGCTCGAGATTGCGGGCAACGTCACGCGCGCTCTCCCGGGCGCCCATGACGACGTCCTCGGTCAGGTAGATCGCATGCCCGCCGAGCTGGTTCATCCCCGCTTCGAACGTGACACGGGTACGCAGGCTCGGCCGCTGGAAGAGCATCGCGAGCGTGCGCCCGGGGAGCGGCGGTTCGGCGTGCCGGCGCGTCGCGAGGAACTCAGCCTTGAGCTCTGCGGCACGGTCGAACATCCGGAGGACCTCGTCGCGACTGAGGTCGGCAACCGAAAGAAGGTCGCGACCTCGCAGTGACGCCGGATCTGTGGCCACGTTCACCCGCTCACTCTAACGGCCGAATGCCACGTGCGAGACCCACCGTCGGTCCCGCTGATATCGAACGATTGCCCCAACGCCCACACTCATGCTGGTTGACGGCGCCGCCAAGGCGTCGAAGACGGGAGGCAGCGGGTGCTGCGAACGATCGTGGACCGGGCGAGACAGGGCGACGAGGAGGCCTTCGGCGCCCTGGTTCGTGAGGTCGGCGACCGCTGCATCTTCATCGCCCATCGGATCCTGCGCGACGCCAACCTCGCCGAGGACGCCGTCCAGGTGGCCCTCGTCCAGGTGTGGCGGGAGCTCCCCGCCCTGCGCGACCTCGATCGGTTCGAGGCGTGGCTCCACCGCATTCTCGTCAACGCCTGCTACGCGGAGGCGCGGCGCGGCCGGCATTTCGCGGCCGACGTCGTCCTGCTCGAGGCGGACGCGCCGGCCGCCGCCGACGAGTTTCTGACAGTCCTCGACCGCGACCAGCTGGACCGCGGCTTCCGCAGACTTCCGCCGGAGCAGCGGGCGGTCCTCGTCTTCCGCTATGCCCTCGGGCTGAGCGTGCCCGAGGTCGCCGAACACCTGGGTATTCCCCTCGGGACGGCGAAGTCCCGACTTTCGTACGCAACCGCGGCGATCCGGGCGGCTCTCGAAGCCGACGCCCGGACCGCCGTCCTCGAGCGGGAGCAACTGGCATGAAGACGCCTCGCGATCCCGAAGCACTCCTCACCGCCTACCTCGCGGGCGGGATGGAGGTCCTCCCGGATCGGGTCATCGATTCCGTCCTGGACGAGATCCATCGAACCCGTCAGCGAGCCGTGTTCGGCCCGCTGAGGAACCGATCCATGTTCAAGCCGTCACTCGCGGCGGCGGCGGTCGTGGCCGTGCTCGTCTCCGGCGCCCTCCTCGTTGTGCGACCCGATCAGCCGTCGATCGCCGATCCGAGCCCCAGCCATCCGGGCGTCGTCGCGCCAAGTTCGACACCCAGCGCCACAGCGCCGAACCCGTCCGTCGTGCCGAGTTCGGCAGGCGTCTGGATCGCCACCGGGACGATGGGTACGCCTCGCTCTGGCCACACCGCGGTGCGGCTCCTCGATGGCCGGGTGCTCGTCGTGGGCGGCGACGACAGAGACGACACCTCCGCGGAGTTGTACGACCCGGTCAGCGGGACCTGGTCCGCCACCGGGAACATGGTCAAGCCCCACGAGTGGCTTCGCGCGGCCACGTTGCTGCGCGACGGCAGGGTGCTCGTGGGGGATGTCGAACCCGGCGCCAGAGGTGTACGACCCGGCAAGCGGGACCTGGACCGTCACCGGGAAGATGGCTCTCATCGACGACGACGGGTCGAGCCACTGGGCTCGGCCACGTTGCTGCGCGACGGCAGGGTGCTCGTGGTCCACGACCGCGACATCTCCGAGTTGTACGACCCCGCCAGCGGGACCTGGACCGCCACGGGGCAGCTGACACCACCCGTGGACATCCCCACGCCCGTCACGCTGCCCGATGGCAGGGTGCTCGTGGCGGGCGGTGACGACACGTCTCGCGACCGGGCCGCTCTGTACGATCCGGCCACGGGCACCTGGACCGCCACCGGGACGATGGGTACGCCTCGCACTTGAACACATCGCGGTGCCGCTGCTCGATGGCAGGGTGCTCGTGGTGGGCGGCGCCACGACGATCAGAACGATACCTCCGCGGAGCTGTACGACCCGGCCACCGGGACCTGGTCCGCCACCGGGAGCATGCTCAAGCCGCACACTCGCTTCCCGGCCACGTTGCTGGACGACGGCAGGGTGCTCGTGGGGGATGTCGACGGCGCCGAGGTGTACGACCCGGACAGCGGGACCTGGACGGTCACCGAGAAGATGGTCATGCCCACCAGTGGATCGGCCACGTTGCTGCTTGATGGCACGGTCCTCGTGGCAGGTAGCGAGGGCTCAGCGGAGTTGTACATCCCTGCCGGCGTCTCGCCGCCACCCGCGGTGGCAGCCATTCCTCCGGCAGGCGTCTGGATCGCCACCGGGACGATGGGTACGCCTCGCTCTGGCCACACCGCGGTGCGGCTCCTCGATGGCCGGGTGCTCGTGGCGGGCGGCGGCAACGGCGACGAGAACGACACCTCCGCGGAGTTGTACGACCCGGACACCGGGACCTGGTCCGCCACCGGGAACATGGCCAAGCCCCCGCATTGCTTCCCGGCCACGTTGCTGCGCGACGGCAAGGTGCTCGTCGGGGATGTCGACGACCCGGACGACGACGAGCCGGTCCGGCGCAGAGGTGTACGACCCGGCCACTGGGACTTGGACCTCCACCGGGAAGATGGTCATCAGGAGTGATTGCGCGCTGTCCGCCACGCTCCTGCTCGACGGGAACGTGCTCGTGACGGGCCGCGAGGGCTCCCAGCTGTACGACCCCGACAGCGGGACCTGGGCCGCGACGGGGAGCATGATCACTCCGCCCGGCTTCATGGGTCGCCGCTTCGGCGCGGCCGTGCTGCTGCCCGACGGCCGAGTGCTCGTGGCGGGCGGTGGCACGGATAACCAATGCGTACGACTCGGCCGAGCTGTACGATCCGGACACGGGGTCCTGGACCGCGATCGCGAACATGAACGGCCCCAAGGCGGACCCCACGGCCACGCTGCTGCGCGACGGCACGGTGCTCGTGGTGGGCCGCAACTCCTCCGCTCGACCCCCGCCGAGGTGTACGACCCGGCGGCCGGGACCTGGACCCCCACTGGGGACTTCGCCAGACCAGGCGCTCTACTACGGATCGGCCACGCTGTTGTCCGATGGCAAGGTGCTGGTGGCGGACGACTACGGCGCCGAGCTGTACGACCCGGGCACCGGGTCCTGGACCATCACCGCGTACCCGCTCCGGGGGCACGACAGCTCGCTCTCACGCTGCTGCTCGATGGCACCGTCCTCGCGGCAGGTGGCGCCGACTGCCTGGACAGTGTGTGTGTTGCAACGGGCTCGGCCGAGCTGTACGTCCCTGCCGGCGTATCGCCGCCCCCGTTGCCAGCGTTCCCGAGCCCGCCCCCGCCAGTCTTCCCGAGCCCGACCCCGATCCCGACACCGTACCCGCCCCAGGCCGGTCCGGTCCCGACGAACGCGCGGACCTGGCAGGTGACGGTCGTCAACAAGAGCTCCGAACCCGCGACGTTGTTCGTGGCCGACGAGGACGAGCAAGGCCTCCTGGGGCGGCTGGTCGGGACCGTGACCCCGAACGTCGTGCCACCCGGCGCCACCGTGGAGGTGACCTTCCTCCTTCCCGCGAAAGGGGTGAATGGATTGGTCGATCTGGGTGAACCCGGGACCGAACAACGGAGGATTGGTCGGGTCGACCGAGATGTCCCTGGCGGGCCAGATCACATCGGTCCGTCCGGGCAAGTGGGCTGGGTGAGCCCCTAGGCGGGCCCGGTCCCGACCCGACGGAGAGCTTCCATTCCCCAGTCGCGGAAGAGGTCGAAGTGAATCGCACGAGGCGCAGTCACCGCGACGGCACCGCGCGGGCAGCAAGAAGGGGTGTGCTGTGAAGAGCTTCAGGTCCACTGGCACGACCGCGATCGTGGCGGCCCTGCTCATCGGCTGTACACCGGCGCTGTCGCCGGCTCCATCGCCGGCGCTTTCGCCGTCTGCATCACCGGAGGTGTCGCCCGATCTGTCGGCGGGAACGCCGGGGCTAGTTACCGGTCAACTCCTGTACGGCGCGACCGGCGGCGACTTTCAGGAGAGCGTCGAAGTCGCCGGCGGGCTACTGGAGCGGGTTCGGGTGCGAACCGCGAGCTCCGAGATGAGTGATGCGCGTTTGAGCGGTACGGTGACGGTCACCGACAACGCTGACCGCTTCATCGAGGGCACAGACACATTCCTTGGGGACGTCCTGTGGGGGACGATCGTCATCGAGAACGACCAGGGCACGTGGACGGGGCCGCTGACCGGCACGTCGGATCTCTCAGCCGACGGCCGCGGCGTCACCTATATCGAACTGGTCGGCGCGGGTGCCTACGAAGGGCTCTCCGCGATCCTCTTCGAACGGGAGGAGGGGGACCGCCCAACTTTGAGTGGGACTGGAACGGCGTCATCTTCTCTGGCAACCTGCCGCCCGACCGTTAACTGCGACACCCGCCAGCGACGCGGCAAAGAGGCACGATGCGCGCTGCCTGCGCGAGCTTGGCGAGGGCCTGCCCGGGTTCGACCTGGGCATACGATGCAGGCGGCTGCTGAGAATCTGGCATACGCGACCGCGTCCGATTCTCACCAGTTGACAGGATTGGCAGGGAGCCCCGCGACGCAGGCCGCTATGCCGGCCGCTGGCGGCCGCGACTAGCGCTTCGTGTACTGCGGCGCCTTCCGGGCTCGCTTCAGGCCGTACTTCTTGCGCTCCTTCATCCGCGGATCGCGGGTGAGGAGGCCGGCCTGTCGCAGCGGGAGGCGGTTCGCCTGCTCGTCGACCTCGAGCAGGGCACGCGCGATCCCGTGGCGGATGGCGCCGGCCTGGCCGGTGACGCCCCCACCTTCGACCTTGACCATGGCGTTGAAGTGGCCCTCGGTTCCGGTGACCCGGAACGGCATCCGAACGTCGGACTCGTTGATCGCATTGCCGAAATGCTCTTCGAGGCTCCGGCCGTTGACGACGATCTCACCCTCGCCCGGCAGGAGCCGGACGCGGGCGATCGCCGTCTTGCGACGGCCGGTCCCGGAGAAGAAGGCTGGGCTGACCATGTCGTTTGAACTCCTCGTCAGGCGAACGGCTCAGGCCGCTGGGCCTGATGCGGGTGATCGGTGCCGGCGTAGATCTTGAGCTTGCGGAGCTGCTGGGCACCGAGCTTGGTCCGCGGAAGCATTCCCTTGACGGCGCGGCGAATGACCTCCTCGGGTCGCCGCTCGAGGAGCTGACCGAGCGTCTCCTCCTTGTAGCCCGCGGGGTGGCCGCTGTGGCGGATGTAGAGCTTCGTTTCCCGCTTGTCACGGGTGACGGCGATGCGCGACGCATTCAGAACGATCACGTGATCGCCCGAATCGAGGTTCGGCGAGTAGGTCGGCTTGTGCTTGCCCTCGAGGACGCGCGCAATCCGCGAGGCAAGCCGGCCGAGCGTTTCGTCGGCGGCGTCCACGACGTACCAGCGTCGCTCGATCTCGCTCTCACGGACCGCGTAGGTCTTCGCGCTCATCGTTGTTCAGTCGTCTCCATATCGTTCTCCGGTTCGCCGTCCGAGGACGACTCGCCGGAGACAGAGGCCCTTCGCCGGAGCTGTCGCTCCGTCGAGAGCCGGCGTCCGAGCGGCGAGTGCCTCCCGGACCGCTGTCTCATCCATCTTGCCGCGACCGACCTCGAGGAGGACGGCCACGATTCGTCGGACCATGCCCCGCAGGAAGGCATCGGCCCTGACGTCGATCGTCACGAGCGATCCTGCCGTCCTGACCCGGACCGAGTGAACGGTCCGGACCGGGTTGCGGTCCGCCGCCCCGAAGGCACTGAAGTCGTGCCGGCCCTCGAGGACCGACCCGGCCCGCGCCATCGCGGCGGTGTCGAGCGGGACCCGCACCCCGAGCGCCGTGCGCTCGCGAAGCGGGCTGTGCGGCCCGTTCCAGACGGTGTAGCGGTACTCCCGGTACCGCGCCGCATGGCGAGGGTGGAACGCCTTCGGCGCCTGCCGCACATCGCGGATGGCGACGTCCGCTGGAAGAAGCGCCTCGAGCGCCCGTCCCAGCTCCTCGGCGGGAAGCCGTCCGGTGTAGGTGAAACCGATCACCTGCCCCAGGGCGTGCACTCCGGCGTCGGTGCGTCCGGCTCCGTCGACCGCTCGACGCTCCCCATCGCTGAGGCGGGCCAGAGCGGCCTCCAGTTCCCCCTGGACCGTCCGGACGCCAGGCTGCGCCTGGAACCCGAAGAAGTCCGTGCCGTCGTATTCCACCACTGCGCGAAAACGCCGTGGCGCAGCCTCTCGACTGCTCATTGCTGATGCTCTAGACGAGCTCGATCTGGACGATTGGAGCCGCGTCGCCGCGGCGAAGTCCGATCTTGACGATCCGGGTGTAGCCGGAGGTCCGATCGGCGTACTTTGGCGCGATCTCGTCGAACAGCTTGTTCACGACGAGGGGTTCGTTCGGAAAGGCGGCCACGACCGATCGGCGAGCCGCGAGATCGCCCTGCTTGGCGAGGGTGATCATCTTCTCGACGCGGCTCCGGATTTCCTTTGCCTTTGCCTCGGTCGTCTGGACGCGCTCATAGCGAAGGATCGAGACCGTCAGGTTCTTGTAGAGCGCGAGCCGCGGCCCCCGCTTCCGGCTGAGCTTCCGGCCACCGATCCGATGGGCCACGTCAGGACTCCGCCTCGTCGTCGAACGACTCGTCCTCGATGCCCTCTTCGAGGCCGTCGGACTCCGTGTCGGGGACGATGAAGCCGCGCATCCGGAGGCGCTCCTTCATCTCGTCGAGCGACTTCTTGCCGAAGTTGCGCATCCGGAGCAGGTCGTCGTCCTTGAGCTGGAGCAGCTGGCCGACCTTCACGATGTTGTTCCGCTTGAGCGAGTTGTAGGCTCGCATCGGCAGGTCGAGCTCCTCGATCGGCATGTCGAGCATGTTCGGAGGAAGCTGGGCGACGCCGCTGACCGCCTGGTCGCCGGGGACGGCGGCCATGCCGATCGAAACGAACGGGCGGAACTGGTTGACGAGGATCTCGGCGGAGTGGCTCAGGGCCTCCTCCGGCGAGATGGTTCCGTCGGTCTCGATCTCGATCGTGAGCTTGTCGTAGTTGGTCATCTGACCAACACGCATGCTCTCGACCCAGTAGTTGACCTTGCGGACCGGCGTGAAGATCGCGTCGATTGCAATGACGCCGATCGGCAGCGCCTCGGCCCGCTCGGCACCGAGATATCCGACACCGCGCTCGACGGTCAGGTCCATCTCGATCGTCACGTCGTCCGTGTCGAGGGTCATGAGGATCAGATCCGGGTTGACGATCTCGACGTCAGCGGACTCGGCGATGTCGGCGGCCGTCACCGCTCCGGCACCGCTCTTGATGAGGCGGAGCTGGACGGGGTGGGTCGCGAAGCTCTTGAGCCGCAACTTCTTGACGTTCAGGACGATCTGGGTGACGTCTTCCTTCACTCCCGGGATCGTCGAGAACTCCTGGTAGATGTCGCGGATCTGGATGCTCGTGACCGCGGCGCCGTCGAGCGATGAGAGCATGACGCGGCGCAGCGCATTACCGAGCGTGACGCCGTAGCCGGCCTGGAGGGGTCCGGCCTCGTACTTGGCGTACGTCCCGGCTTCCTCGACGGGCTCGATCTGCGGGTTCTCGAGTTCGATCATGTGTGGGGCTTACCTCGAGTAGTACTCGACCACGAGCTGCTCGTTGAGATCGAGCGGCATCTGGTCGCGGCGGGGAAGGTCGACGACAGTCCCAGCCAGGTTGGCGGCATCGATGGACAGCCACTCCGGCGCCTGGTGCGAGCGGAGCGTCTCCTTGGCGATCTTGAACGGCTCGCGACCCCGATGCGACTCGCGGACCTCGACCTTGTCGCCCGTGCGGAGCTGGTACGAGGCGATGTTCGTCGGTCTGCCGTTGACCGCGAAATGCCCGTGGTTGACGAGCTGTCGTGCTTGCGCCCGCGACGTTGCGAAGCCCATCCGGTAGACCACGTTGTCGAGCCGGAGCTCGAGGTGCCGGAGCAGGCTCTCGCCGGTCACGCCGGGGCGGTTCTCGGCGTCGATGAAGTAGTTGCGGAACTGCCGCTCCAGGACGCCGTACACGCGGCGGACCTTCTGCTTCTCGCGAAGCTGGAGCCCATACTCGCCGACCTTTCGGCGGCGAACGCCGTGCTGGCCGGGCGGCGACGGACGCCGCTCGAACGCGCACTTCTTCGTGTAGCAGCGCGTCCCCTTCAGGAAGAGCTTGGCGCCCTCCCGGCGGCAGAGACGGCAGACGGATTCGGTGTATCGGGCCATGGGTTCCTGTCTCTGCTCAGACCCGGCGCCGCTTTGGCGCGCGGCAGCCGTTATGCGGGATGGGCGTGATGTCGGTGATCGCGGTGACCTCGAGGCCGGCGGCCTGGAGCGAGCGGATTGCCTGCTCGCGGCCGGCGCCGGGGCCCTTGACGAGGACCTCGACCTGGCGCATCCCATGCTCCATTGCCCGCTTTGCGGCACCCTCGGCGGAGAGCGCTGCGGCGTAGGGCGTGCTCTTGCGGGAGCCCTTGAAGCCGGCCACGCCGGCCGAGCCCCAGCTCACGACCGCCCCGGTCAGGTCGGTGATCGTGATGATCGTGTTGTTGAACGTCGCCTGGATGTGGACATGCCCCTGGGGGACGTTCTTCCGTTCGCGGCGGCGCTGCTTAACCGCCCGCTTTCGCTCGGCCATACGTGTGGGTGCCCTCGTCTACTTCTTGCGCCGCACGCCGACCGTCTTCTTCGGTCCGCGCCGCTGGCGAGCGTTGGTCTTTGTCCGCTGGCCCCGTGCCGGCAGGTTGCGCCGATGGCGCATGCCGCGGTACGAGCCAATTTCGATCAGTCGCTTGATGTTGAGCGCAACCTCGCGGCGGAGGTCACCCTCGACCTTGTGGCGGCGATCGATCAGCTCGCGGAGGCGATTGACCTGCTCTTCAGTCAGGTCGCGCACCCGCGTGTCGGGATTGACGTTGGTCTGGCTGAGGATCTTCTGCGACGTCGGCAGGCCGATCCCGAAGATGTAGGTGAGGGCGACCTCGACCCGCTTCTCGCGGGGGATGTCGACGCCGGCGATGCGTGCCATCGGTTACCCCTGCCGCTGCTTGTGCTTCGGGTTGGTGCAGATGACCATCACGGTTCCGTGACGGCGAATGACCTTGCAGTTGTCGCAGCGCGCCTTGACGGAGGCTCTGACTTTCAAGGGATCCTCGACTCGTGTGTGTTCGCGGACGGTGTCCGGGGGCTACTTCAGGCGGTACGTGATTCGTCCGCGGGTCAGGTCGTATGGCGACAGTTCGACCCGGACGCGATCACCCGGCAGGATCCGGATGAAGTTCATCCGAAGTTTGCCGCTGATGTGGGCAAGGACCCGGTGGCCGTTCTCCAGCTCGACGGCGAACATCGTGTTGGGGAGGGGTTCGATGACCGTCCCTTCCACTTCGATCGCGTCCTTCTTAGCCACAGGCCTTGGTGTTCCCTTTCTCACGATGAGTGCCGGCCCGACGGGGGCCGACACACGAACGCGTAGCGTATCAAATTCGGTCAAAGGGGGCAAATTCGCGTGCCATGGCATCGTCAGACATCGTCTTGGACCTCGGGCCGATGGCTCGCGAGCTCGCCTCCGACCTCGGTGCGCTCGCAGATCGGCTTCATCGCATCGTCATCAGATCGTCGTCGGGCCGTTGTCCGTTACGGCGATCGTGTGCTCGAAATGAGCCGCCAGGGAACCGTCGCTCGTGACGACGGTCCAGCCGTCCGGCTTCACCTCGACCTCGTGGCTGCCGAGCGTGAGCATCGGCTCGATCGCGAGGCAGATGCCCGGCGCGAGCTTCATTCCGCGGATCCCCGTCCGGTAATTGGGCACCTGCGGCTCCTGGTGCATCTCGGTGCCGATCCCGTGGCCGACGAACTGGCGGACGATCCCGTAGCCGTACGGCGAGGCGACGTCCTCGATCGCCGCCGAGATGTCGCCGAGATGGGCACCCGGCACCGAAGCGGCGATCCCGGCCATCATCGCCAGGCGGGTCGCCTCGACGAGCGACTCGATCTCGGCCGCGGGCTGGCCGACGACGAAGGTCCTCGCGGCATCGCCGTGCCAGCCGTCGAAGATTGCGCCGGCGTCAACCGACACGATCTGTCCCTCCCTGATGACCCGGTCGCCCGGGATCCCGTGGACGACCTCGCTATCGATCGAGATGCACAGACTCGACGGAAAGGGGTTGCTCTTGTGGCCGTAGCCCTTGAACGAGGGCACGGCGCCGGCCGCCCTGATGTGGCGCTCGGCCAGTCGATCGAGGTGCCCGGTCGTGACACCGGGCTTCAGCTCTGCCTCGACGAGCGCGAGCACCTCGGCCACGATCCGGCCGGCGTGGCGCATCTTCTCGATCTCGCGGCGCGACTTGCGGGTGACCATCAGTCGCGCCCTGGGGCGATCTCGAGGGCGCGGAGAACTCGGTCGCTCACTTCGGAGATCGATTCCCGACCGTCGATGGTCTGGAGGACGCCGCCCTCGCGGTAGTGATCGGCGACCTCAAGGAGCGGCGGGATCTGCTCCGTCATGCGGGCCCGCACCGTCGCTTCGTCATCGTCCGGGCGCTGGACCAGCTCCGAGGCGTCGAGGTCGCAGATCGCGTCGACGACCGGCGGGTTCGAGATGAGGTTGTAGACGTGGCCGTTCGCTGTGCAGATGCGGCGATTGGACATCCGCTGGACGAGGTCCTCGGTCGGAACGTCGATCAAGATCGCCCGATCCACTCGCCTGCCGGTCTCGGCCAACTCCTTGTCGAGGGCGACCGCCTGGACCCGAGTCCGCGGGAAGCCGTCGAGGATGGCCCCGATGCGCGCGTCGGGCTTCTCGAGGCGATCGAGGAAGACCCGGACGATGGTGTCGTCCGGAACGAGCTGACCGCGACTCATGTAGCGATCCGCCTCGCGCCCAAGGGGCGTCCCGGCCGCGGCGGCCGCCCGCAACAGGTCGCCCGAGGCAAGGATCGGCACACCGAGCGCCTCGGCCAGGATCGGGGCCTGCGTGCCTTTGCCCGACCCAGGGGCGCCCAGGAGAACCGCAACAGTCATCGGAGACTGCCACCCTCAGCATGGAAGGGCCACCCGCCCACCGAGGTCGGAGGCGACGCCCCTGCGAGCATCCGTCCGAGGTTTCACCGGATGAATCCTTCGTAGTTCCTCATCAGCAGTTGGGCCTCGATCTGCTTCATGGTCTCGACGACCACGCTGACGACGATCAGCAAGCCCGTACCCCCCAGGGCGATCGAGGTGAGCGACGGGACGAGCAACCCCAGGACCGACGGGGCGGTCGCGACGATGCCCAGGAAGAGGGCCCCGGCGAGCGTGATCCGGGTGACGACCCGGGCGAGATAGTCGGCCGTCGGCCGGCCCGGGCCGGATGCCCGGGATGAACCCGCCGTTCTTGCGAAGCTGCTCGGCGGTCTCGTCCGGTTTGAACGTAAACGCCGTGTAGAAGTAGGTGAACCCGACGACCAGGAGGAAGTAGAGCACGACGTAGAGGATCGACTGGGGGTTGAAGAAGCGCGACGATGCCCTGGGCGATGCTCGCCACGATGTCGATCTCGGAGTTCTGGAAGTAGGACGCGATCTGGGCGGGGAAGAGCAGGATGCTGATCGCGAAGATGATCGGGATCACGCCGGCCTGGTTGACCCGCAGTGGAAGGAATGTCTGACCGCCCTGGTACATCCGCCGGCCGCGGACGCGGCTGGCGTACTGGATCGGGATGCGACGCTGGCCTTCCTGGATATAGATGATCACCGCCACGGACGCAATGGCGAGGATCGCGAAGCCGATCACGAGTGCCGGGTTCGGCGTCGCGACGAATCCGGCGATCGCCCCCGGAGCCTGGCTGACGATGCCGGCGAAGATGATGAAGCTGATGCCGTTGCCGATCCCGCGCTCGGTGATGAGCTCGCCCAGCCACATGAGGGCGATCGAGCCGGCGGTCAGCGTGGCGATCTGGGTCAACGTCGCGAAGTTGCCCAGGTCGAAGCCTGACGACAGGATCCCCTGCGAGTTCAGGAGGGCAAGGAAGCCGTACGCCTGGAGGACCGCCATCGGCACCGACAGGTAGCGGGTGTACTGGTTGATCTTGTTGCGACCGTACTCGCCCTCACGGCTCAGCGCCTGGAGTGACGGGACGACGCCGGTCATCAGCTGCATGATGATCGAGGCGTTGATGTACGGGTTCACGCCCAGGGCGACGATCGAGAAGCTCGACAAGCCGCCACCCGAGATCAGGTCGAGCACGCCGATCAGGGCGTTGCCGGCGAAGAACGACGCGAGCGCTTCCCGGTCGACCCCGGGCACCGGCACGTGGGCCAGGAACCGGAACACGATCAGGATCGCGAGGACGTAGAGGATCCGGCGCCGGATATCCGGCGCCCGGAACGCGTTCAGCAGCGAATTCGAACACGAGCTAGGTGGTCTCGCCGTCGTCGTACCGGATTGACTTCGGTTGCGACGTCGCTGGCCTCCTCGGCGGGCGCTCGGGTCGTCGGCGTCCGTCGCCTCGACGCTGGCGACGGCGTCCGTGGCCTCAGCGTCGAGGCGTCGCGTCGACCGCGGGCTCCTCGGTCCTTGGACCTTGGATGCCTTTGGCTGTTTGGCGGCCTTCGCCGTGCTGGTCGCTGCCGCCTCGGAGGCCCGCTCGGCCACGTCGGCGTCCCGAGCCGTCCGGGCATCGACCTTCCGGCCGGCGGCCGCCCGACCGGCGGCCGTACGCGGTTCCCTCGGCGTCCGGGCGGCATCCTCTCCCACCCCGATCGCCGGCACCGACTCGCTCGGGACCTCGAGGACGGAGACCGTGCCGCCGGCCGCCTCGATCTTGGCCACGGCGGACTTCGTGAACGCGTCGGCGACGACGAAGAGAGCGGTCGAGAGCTCGCCCGAGCCGAGGATCTTCAGTGGCTTGTTCAGGGTCCGGACCAGGCCGACGGCCCGCAGGATGTCCTGGTTGACCGTCGGCGGAGCGGCCTTGGCGGACGCACCCTTGAGTGCCTTCGGGCTCGCCGCCCTCGAAGGCGCCGCGCTCGGCGAGCACGGCGATCGCGCCGACGTTGACGACCTCGTAGTGGATCTTGAAGCGGTTCTTGAAGCCGCGGAGCTTCGGAATCCGCATGTGGAGCGGGCGTCTGGCCGCCCTCGAACCACGGCGGAATGGAGCCGCCGGCGCGAGCCTTCTGGCCCTTGGTGCCGCGGCCGGCGGTCTTGCCCTTGCCCGCCGCGATACCGCGCCCGACGCGGGTCCGGGCGGTGTGCGACCCGGGCGCCGGGTGCAGATCGTGGAGTTTCATGATTTCTCCTGGGACTCGATCCCGGGAACCTCCTCGACGCTCACGAGGAAGCGAACCTGGCGGACCATGCCGCGGGTCGCCGGGTTGTCGGCGACCTCGACGGTGTGTCCGATCCGCTTCAGGCCGAGCGCTCGGACGGTGGCCCGATTCCGGGCGATGTGACTGATCGTGCTCTTGATCTGGGTGACGCGGAGCTTACCGGGCATCGGCCACCTCGCTCGTCGGCGCCGGCTGTCCGGAGATCCGGCTGACCAGCTTGATGCCGCGCCGTCGGCCGAGCTCCTCGGCCGACTGGAGGCTGCGAAGCGCCTCGATCGTCGCCCGGGTCACGTTGACCGGGTTCGTCGAGCCATAGATCTTGGCGAGGATGTCGCGGATCCCGGCCGCCTCGACGACGGCCCGGACGGAGCCGCCGGCGATGACGCCGGTGCCCTGCGAGGCCGGCTTCAGCATCACCTTGCTGGCCGAGTACTGGACGTTCACCTCGTGGGGGATCGTCGTCCCGACCATCGGGATCTTGATGAGGTTCTTCTTCGCGTCCTCGACGCCCTTGCGGATCGCCTCGGGCACCTCGCCGGCCTTGCCGAGTCCGGCGCCGACGTGGCCGGCGCCGTCGCCGACGACGACGATCGCGCTGAAGCTGAACCGCCGGCCGCCCTTGACGACCTTGGCGACGCGGTTGATCTGGACGACGCGCTCCTCGAGCGCGAGCTTGTTCGGGTCAATCCTGGCCACGGGTGCTCCTTCCGATCAGAAGTCGAGGCCGGCTTCGCGGGCGGCATCGGCGAGCGACTTGATCCGCCCGTGGTACCGGAACCCGGCTCGATCGAAAACGACGCGTTCGACGCCGGCGGACTTCGCCCGCTCGGCAACGAGCTTGCCGACGGACGCAGCCTCCTGCGTCTTTGTCTGGGAGGAGCCGCGCAGCTCCTTCTCGACCGTCGACGCAGTCGCCAACGTCCGTCCTGAGGCGTCGTCGATGACCTGCGCGTAGATGTGGTTGTTGCTACGGAAGACCGCGAGGCGCGGCCGCGACTCGGTCCCCTCCAGGCGGAGGCGGATCCGGTCGTGGCGCTTGCGTCGTGCGGCGCCGCGGCTGGCGACCTGCGTCATCGTGTTCGTTCCTTCGTCATTGCTGAGCGGGAGTTACTTCTTGCCGCCGATCTTGCCGGCCTTGCCGGCCTTGCGGCGGATCTGCTCGCCGGCGTAGCGGACGCCCTTGCCCTTGTACGGCTCGGGCTTGCGGGTCGACCGGACCTTGGCGGCGATCTCGCCGACAAGTTCCTTGTCGATGCCGATAACCGCCAGGCGGGTCGGGTTCTCGAGCTCGAACGTGATGCCCTTGGGCGGCTCGATCTCGATCTGGTGGCTGTAGCCGAGGCTCAGCTGGAGCTTCTCGCCCACCTTGACCGCTCGATAACCGACACCGGTGATCTCGAGGCCCTTGCGGTAGCCGTCGGTCACGCCGACGACCATGTTGTTGACGAGCGTCCGGGTCAGGCCGTGGAGCTGCTTGTGCGTCTTCTGCTCCGTCGGCCGGGTGACGACGATCTTGTCGTCCTCCCGGCTGACGGTCATGTCGGGATGAAGCTCGCGAGTCAGCGTGCCCTTGGGCCCGTTGACCGTCACACGTCGTCCGTCGATCGTCACGTCGACACCCGACGGGACGGGGATGGGGAGGCGACCGATACGTGACATTCGTTCCGCCTACCAGACGTACGCGAGGACTTCGCCGCCGAGCTCGGCCTTGCGGGCCTGCGCGCCGGTCATGATCCCCTGGCTGGTGCTGACGATCACGATGCCGAGGCCACCGAGGACCCGCGGGATGTCGGTCTTCCGCGCGTAGACGCGGAGGCCGGGCTTGCTGATCCGCTTCAGCCCGGAGACGACCGGCACCTTGCCGTCGACGTATTTGAGGGTGAGGCGAAGCATGAGGGCCGGGCCCTCCTGCTCCTCGTGGACGTCGGCGATGAAGCCTTCGTTGACGAGGATGCGGGCGATCTCCCGCTTCGTCCGCGAGGCCGGCACGACCACTTCGGTGTGACGCGCCCGCGACGCGTTCCGGACGCGCGTGAGCATGTCTGCGATCGGATCGGAAATGTTCATCGGTTCCCTACCAGCTCGACTTCGTGACGCCCGGAAGCTCGCCCACGAGCGCTCGCTCGCGGAAGCAGATGCGACAGAGCGCGAACCGCCGCATGTAGGCTCGCGGCCGGCCGCAGACGAAGCAGCGGTGGTAGCCGCGCACCTCGAACTTCGGCTTGCGTGCTGCCTTGGCGATCATCGACTTCTTTGCCATGGTTCTCCCTCCCCGCGCCGACGAGGCGAAGGGCATGCCGAGGAGCTCGAGCAGTCGCTTCGATTCCTCGTCGGTCTTCGCCGTCGTGACGATGCTGATCTCCAGCCCGCGGAGACGGTCCACCTTGTCGTACTCGATCTCCGGGAATGCGAGCTGCTCGCGGAGCCCGAGTGAGAAGTTGCCCCGGCCGTCGAACGACCGGCTCGGGATTCCCCGGAAGTCGCGGATTCGCGGCAGGGCGAGCGTCGTGAGTCGATCGAGGAAGTCCCACATCCGCTCGCCGCGGAGCGTGACCTTTGCCCCGATCGTGTTGCCCGTCCGCAGGCGGAACTGGGCGATCGAGCGCTTCGCCTTCGTCACGATCGGGCGTCTGGCCCGTGATCAGGGTCAGGTCGCCGAGCGCGGCGTCGAGCGCCTTGGCGTTCGTCAGCGCCTCGCCGAGGCCGACGTTGACGACGATCTTGCTGAGCCGCGGCACCTGCATCGGGTTGCGGTACTCGAACTGCTTCAGGAGCGCCGGCACGATCTCGGCCGAGTAGCGCTCGTGCAGGCGACTGGTCACGACTTCACCTCCAGCTGCTCGCCGCAGTGGCGGCAGACCCGGACGCGCCGGCCGTTGTCGAGGACCTTGTGGGCGATCCGGGTCGGGCGGCTCGCAGTGGGTGCAGACGAGCATGACCTTGCCGATCGGGAGCGGCTGGGCGAGATCGAGGATCCCGCCCTGCTGGACCTTCGGCATCCGGTCGGTCGAGCCGGCGCTCTGGCGCGGCTTCGTGTGTCGCTTGGCGACGTTGAGGCCCTCGACGACGACCGACGCCGTCGCCAGCGGCGAGGTGCGCTGGAGGCCCGCGCCGTACTTCGCCTGGCTCTTCTTGTAGCCCTGCGGGTTGCGGACGACGCGCTCGACGACGCCGCGCTTGCCGGCGTCCTTGCCGACGAGCACGACGACGGTGTCGCCGGTCCGGATCTCCGGCACCTTCGTTGCACGCACGGGCCTTGGCATGAACGGTCATCACAGCACCTCCGGCGCGAGCGACACGATCTTCATGTAGTTGCGATCGCGGAGCTCGCGCGCGACGGGCCCGAAGATTCGGGTCCCGCGCGGGTTGCCCTGGTTGTTGATCAGCACGGCGGCGTTCTCGTCGAATCGGATGTAACTGCCATCCGGGCGGCCGTATTCCTTGGCCGTCCGGACGATGACCGCCCGAACGACGTCGCCCTTCTTGACGGCGGCGTTCGGGATCGCCTGCTTGACGCTGGCGATGATCACGTCACCGACACCGGCCGACGTCTTGAGCGAGCGGCCCATGACCCGGATGCACTGGATCGACCGTGCGCCGGTGTTGTCGGCGACGCGAAGCCGGGATTGCGGCTGGATCACGCAGGACCACCTTCGGCCCGGTCGGCATCGTCAGCGTCCCCGGCATCGGCCGAGGCCTCATCGTCCCCGGCGTCCGAGTCGGTTTCGGCGGCATCGTCGCGGGTGCGACCGGGATGGGCCGCGGCGTGGATCGCCTCGGTCGTCTCGGCCTCCTCGAACACGATGTCGCTCGTGCTGCCGTGCGCGCTGGCGCGCGCGACGACCTCGATGAGCCGCCAGCGCTTCGTCGCCGACAGCGGGCGTGACTCCTCGATCAGGACGGTGTCGCCGGTGTGGGCGTCATTCGTCTCGTCGTGAGCCTTGAACTTGGTCGTCAAGCGGATGACCCGCTTGTAGAGAGGGTGGCGCGCGAGGCGCTCGACGGACACGACGATCGTCTTGTCCATCTTGTCGCTCACGACGCGGCCGACCTTCGTCTTCCGCTGAGTCTGCTGCACCGGGGTGTCTGCTCCTGTCATCGCGTGATCTCCGTCAGACCGTCTGGCCGAGCTTGCGCTCGCGCTGGACGGTGAGGATCCGCGCGATTGCTCGCCGCGTCTGCGGGATCGTGCTGTAGTCCTTGAGCTGCCGTGTCGAGAGCGCGAAGCGGGCCTGCCAGAGGTCCTGCTTCGCCTCCGGAGCGCCGTCTCGAGCTCCGTGTCGGAAAGCGCCCGAACCTTATCGATGTCCATCGGTCGCCTCCGTGACGTTGTCGCGAACGACCACCCGTGTCGCCACGGGCAGCTTGTGGCTGGCAAGGCGCATCGCCTCGATCGCCGACGCGTGGTCGACGCCGGCCATCTCGAAGAGGATCCGGCCGGGCTTGACGACGGCGACCCAGTGGTCGGGGGCGCCCTTGCCGGAGCCCATGCGCGTCTCGGCCGGCTTCTTCGTCGCCGGCTTGTCCGGGAAGATCCGGATCCAGATCTTGCCGCCGCGCTTGACAGATCGGGTCATCGCCCGCCGGGCGGCCTCGATCTGGCGGCTCGTGATCCAGGCCGGCTCGAGCGTCGACAGCCCGTACTCGCCGAAGGCGACGGTGTGGCCGCCCTTGGCGAGGCCGGACATCCGGCCGCGCATGACCTTGCGATGCTTGACGCGACGCGGCATCAACATCGTCAGACCCCTCCGCCGATGGCCGCCTGCTGGGCGGCCAACTGGGCCTCGTGCGGCAGCGTCCGCTCCGGCGCGATGTCGCCGCGGTAGATCCAGACCTTGACGCCGATCCGGCCGTACGTGGTGTGGGCGTGGACCTGGCCGTAGCTGATGTCCGCGCGGAGCGTTCCGAGCGGGATCCGCCCCTCGCGATCCCACTCGCGCCGGCCCATCTCGGAGCCGCCGAGGCGACCGGCGACGGCGATCCTGACGCCCTTCGCGCCGGCCTTCATCGAGCGCTGGATCGCCTGCTTCATCGCCTTCTTGAAGGCGATGCGGCGGGTCAGCTGCTGGGCGATGTTCATCGCGACGAGGTGCGCGTCGAGCTCCGGCTGGCGGATCTCCTTGATCTCCAGCTTGACCCGTCGCTTCGAGAGCCCGCCGATCTGCTGGCGAAGAATCTCGACGTTCGCGCCGCCCTTGCCGATGACGATCCCGGGCTTGGCCGTGTGGATCGTGACCGTCACGTGGTTGATCCCGCGCTCGATCTCGACGCCGGACACGCTCGCGTTCGCAAGCCGTCGCTCGACGAGCTTGCGGATCGTGATGTCCTCCTTGACGAGGTCGGTGTATTCCTTGTCTGCGTACCACTTCGCGGTCCAGGTGCGCGAGACACCCAGTCGGAAGCCGTACGGGTGGACCTTTCGTCCCATGTCAGGCCTCCTGATCCGCGACGACGATGGTGATGTGGGTCATTGGCTTGTGGATCGGGAACGCCCGACCCTGGGCTCGCGGGCGCCAGCGCTTGATCGTCGGGCCCTCGTTGCAATGCGCCTCGAGGACGACGAGATCCTCGGCCGACAGGTTGTGGTTGTTCTCGGCGTTGGCCGTGGCGCTCCGGAGGACGCGCTCGATGTCCCGCGCGGCATGCTGGGGCATGAACCGGAGGAGCGAGGCGGCCTCTTCCACCCGCCGGCCGCGGATCGTCGCGGCGACGAGATTGGCCTTGCGGGTCGAACCGCGGAGGTACTTGGCAGTAGCGGAAACGCGCACGGGACCGCAGCTCCTACTTCAGCGCGGTCGATCGCTCGGTGTGCTTGCCGTGCCCGCGGTAGGTGCGGGTGTGGGCGAACTCGCCGAGGCGGTGGCCGACCATGTTCTCGGTCACGTAGACCGGGACGTGCTTCTTGCCGTTGTACACGGCGATCGTGTGCCCGATGAACGACGGGAAGATCACCGACGCGCGAGACCAGGTCTTGACGACCTTCTTCTCGTTGCGCCGGTTCATCTCCTCGACCCGCCCCTGGAGGCGGAGCTCGATGAACGGGCCCTTCTTGATCGAACGGGACATGCTCTCCTACCCTCCCGCTACTTGCGATGGCGCGAGCGGACGATCAGCCGTCCGGTCGTCTTGGAGCGCCGGGTGCGGTAGCCCATCGCGGGCTTGCCCCAGGGCGTCTTGGGCGGCATCCCCGTCGGGGACTTGCCTTCGCCACCGCCATGCGGATGGTCTCGTGGGTTCATGACGACGCCGCGGACTTCCGGACGCTGGCCCAGGTGACGGGCCCGCCCGGCCTTGCCGAGGTTCTGGTTCTCGTGGTCGAGGTTGCTGACCTGGCCGACCGTGGCCATGCATTTGATGCTGACCCGACGGACTTCGCCCGACGGCAACCGGACCTGCGCCTGGTCGCCCTCCTTGGCGAGGAGCTGGGCGGCGACGCCGGCGGACCGGACGATCTGGCCGCCCTTGCCGGGAATGAGCTCGATGTTGTGGATCGTCGTGCCGAGCGGGATCCTGGCGATCGGCAGGGCGTTGCCGACCCGTGCCTCCGCATCCGGTCCCGAGACGACGACATCCCCCACCTTCAGGCCGTGCGGCAGGAGCATGTAGCGCTTCTCGCCATCGCGATAGAAGAGCAGGCCGATCCGGGCGGACCGGTTCGGGTCGTACTCGATCGTCGCGAGGCGAGCCGGAACGCCGATCTTGTCGCGCTTGAAGTCGATCCGCCGGTAGTGCTGCTTCTCGCCGCCGCCGCGATGGCGAACGGTGAGCCGGCCCTGGTTGTTCCGGCCGGAGCCGCGGATCTGCGGCTCGAGCAGCGGCTTGTGTGGCTGGTCGGTCGTGATCTCCTCGAAGGTCGATCGGGTCATCTGCCGGAGACCCGGCGAGGTGGCCTTGTAGGAACGCAACGGCATCTGTCAGACCCCCTCGAAGAATTCGATCTTCTGGCCGGGGGCCAGGGTCACGATCGCCTTGCGCCACGGCGTGGTGTAGCCGCTGATCCGGCCACGCCGCGTCCCGCGCCGCTTCTCCTTGGCCTTCGTCGTCAGGACGTTGACGCTGACGACGGTGACCTTCTCCTTCGCGTAGAGCTCCTCGATGGCCGCCTTGATCTGGATCTTGTTGGCGTCATCGTGGACGGCGAACGTGTACTTGCCGCGACCGGACTCGTCGATCGACTTCTCGCTGACGACGGGTCGGAGGATGATCTCGGGGGCGGTCAGTGTGCTCACGCGTACACCTCCTCCATCCGGGCCAGGGCCGGCTGCTCGATCAGGACGAGATCGGCCTTGAGCAGGTCGACCACGTTCAGCGAGTCGGCCAGGATGACCTCGACCGTCGGCAGGTTGCGGGCCGACAGCTCGAGCTTCTCGTCGCGGCCGGGGGCGACGACGAGGACGCGGCCCTTCGCCTCGAGGGCGGCGAGCACCGTGACGAGCTCGCGGGTTCGGATCGCGTCGAGGCCGAACGTGTCGATGACCTTGATCGCCTCGTCGCCGAACTTCGCGGTCAGGGCGCCGCGCAGGGCGAGACGCTTCATCTTGCGCGGCAGGCGCTGCTCGTACGAGCGCGGGTGCGGGCCGAACACGGCGCCGCCGCCGCGGTAGTGCGGGGCGCTCTTCGTGCCCTGCCGGGCGCGACCCGTGCCCTTCTGGCGGTACGGCTTGGCGCCGCCGCCGCGGACCTCGCCGCGGGTCTTCGTGTCGTGGGTGCCCGTCCGCCGGCCGGCCAGCTGGGCGGTCACGACCTGGTGGAGGACGGCGGCGTTGATCGGCGCCGCGAAGAGCGCGTCGACGAGCTCGACGCTCCCGACGGACTTGCCGGCCCGATCGTACAGGGTGGTCTGCGGCATCGTCAGGCCTTCCTCACGAGGATGAGGGAGCCGCGCGGCCCCGGCAGCGATCCCTTGACGAGCAGGAGATTGCGATCGCTGTCGGCGCGAACGACGCGGACTTTCTTGATGGTGGCGCGGGCGTCGCCCATGTGGCCGGCCATCTTCATGCCCTTGTAGACGCGTCCGGGCGTCGTCCCGGGCCCGATCGAGCCGGGCTCGCGGTGATGGTCGGAACCGTGGCTCTTGGGGCCACGATGAAAGTGGTGGCGCTTGATGTGGCCGGCGAAGCCCTTGCCCTTCGAGACGCCCGTGATGTCGACGAGGTCGCCATCGGTGAACAGGTCCGCGATGGCGATCTTCTGGCCGACCTCGAACGCGTCGACGGAGTCGACCCGGAACTCGCGGATCTTGGCGACCTTGGGCAGGTCCTTGAGTTGACCGGCGTCGGGCTTGTTCAGCCGCTTCGACTCCTCGGTCCCGAGCTGGACGGCCGTGTAGCCGTCGCGCTCGTCGGTCCGGAGGCGGGTCACGGTATTCGGTTCGATGGCCAGGACGCTGACGGCAATCATCGTGCCGTCGCCCTGGAACACCTGTGTGACACCGACCTTGCGGCCGATCAATCCGATACTCATGTCTCTTCCGCTACATCTTGATTTCGATGTCGACGCCAGCGGCGAGGAGAGTCGCATCAGGGCGTCGACGGTCTTCGAGCTGGGGTCCAGGATGTCGACGAGCCGCTTGTGCGTGCGGATCTCGAATTGCTCCCGGCTGTCCTTGTCGATGAACGGCGACCGGATGACGGTGAATTTTTCGATGCGCGTCGGCAGCGGCACCGGACCGACCACGTCGGCGCCGGTCCGCTGGGCAGTCTCAACGATCTGAGCCGCCGACTGATCGAGCAGTTTGTGGTCGTATGCCTTGAGCCGGATCCGGATCCGCTGCTTTGCCATCGGTCGTTCCCTACTCGACGATGCTGACGATGGCGCCGGCGCCGACGGTCCGGCCGCCCTCGCGGATGGCGAAGCGCTGGCCGATCTCGAGGGCGATCGGGGTGATCAGCTCGACGCTCATCTCGACGTTGTCGCCGGGCATGATCATCTCGGCCCCCTCGGGCAGGCCGATGGCCCCGGTGACGTCGGTCGTCCGGAGGTAGAACTGGGGCCGGTAGCCGTTGTAGAACGGGGTGTGGCGGCCGCCCTCCTCCTTGGTCAGGACGTAGACCTGGGCGGTGAACTTGGTGTGGGGCTTGACCGAGCCCGACTTGGCGAGGACCTGGCCGCGCTCGATCTCCTCGCGCTCGATGCCCCGGATCAGGCAGCCGACGTTGTCGCCGGCCCGGCCCTCGTCGAGCAGCTTCTTGAACATCTCGACGCCGGTCACGACGACCTTCCGGGTCGCCTTGACCCCGATCAGCTCGACCTCGTCGCCGACCTTGACGATGCCGCGCTCGATCCGGCCGGTCGCGACGGTCCCCCGGCCCTTGATCCCGAAGACGTCCTCGACCGGCATCAGGAACGGCTTGTCGATCGCCCGCTCGGGGGTCGGGATGTAGGCGTCGACCGCGTCCATCAGCTCCTGGATCGGGGCGTAGGCGGCGTCGTCGGGGTTGTCGGGCGCCTCGAGCGCCTTGAGCGCGCTGCCCCGGACGACCGGCAGGTCGTCGCCCGGGAAGTTGTACTTGCTCAGCAGCTCGCGGACCTCGAGCTCGACGAGGTCGAGCAGCTCGGGGTCGTCGACCATGTCGACCTTGTTGAGGAAGACGACGATGTAGGGCACCTCGACCTGGCGGGCGAGGAGGATGTGCTCGCGGGTCTGGGGCATCGGCCCGTCGGTCGCGGCGACGACGAGGATCGCGCCGTCCATCTGGGCGGCGCCGGTGATCATGTTCTTGATGTAGTCGGCGTGGCCCGGGCAGTCGACGTGGGCGTAGTGGCGGGCGTCGGTCTCGTACTCGACGTGGGCGATCGCGATCGTGATCCCCCGCTCGCGCTCCTCGGGCGCGTTGTCGATCGAGTCGAAGGCGCGGTACTCGCTCGCCCCCTTCAGGGCGAGGTACTTGGTGATCGCCGCGGTCAGGCTCGTCTTGCCGTGGTCGATGTGGCCGATCGTGCCGATGTTCACGTGCGGCTTGTTGCGCTCGAACTTCTTCTTGGCCATCGTGTGACTGCTCCCTGCTCCTCTGCCCGCGTCGGGTGAGGACTTAGCCCTTTGACTTCTGGACGAGTTCCGAGGCGAGACTGGTCGGTACCTCGGCGTAATGGCTGAATTCCATCGACGACGTCGCCCGGCCCTGGGTCATCGACCGCAGGTCCGTGACGTAGCCGAACATCTGGGCGAGCGGAACGAACGCCCGGACGACCTGGGTCGCGCTGTTGCCACTGCCGCGCGACTCCATCCCCTCGATCTGGCCGCGACGGCTGTTCAGGTCGCCGATCACGTCGCCCATGAACTCCTCGGGCATCGTGACCTCGTTGCGCATGATCGGCTCGAGGATCGTCGGATCCGCCTTCGAGAAGGCGTCCTTGACGGCCATTGAACCGGCGATCTTGAAGGCCATCTCCGACGAGTCGACCTCGTGGTATGAGCCGTCGTGCAGCGTCACCTTGACGTCGACCACGGGGAACCCGGCGTAGATGCCCGTCTCGAGCGCCTCGCGGATGCCGGCGTCGACCGACTTGATGTACTCGCGCGGGATCGTCCCGCCGACGATCTTGTCGACGAACTCGTAGCCCGCCCCCTTCTCCTGGGGCTCGAGGCGGATGATCGCGTGGCCGTACTGGCCCTTGCCGCCGGTCTGGCGGATGAACCGGCCGTTGCCCTCGGCCGCCCGCCGAACGGTCTCGCGGTAGGAGACCTGCGGCTTGCCGATGTTCGCGGCAACCTTGAACTCGCGGATCATCCGGTCCACGAGCACGTCGAGGTGGAGCTCGCCCATGCCCGCGATGAGCGTCTCGCCGGTCTCCGGGTCCGTCTTCACGCGGAAGGTCGGATCCTCCTCGGAGAGGCGCTGGAGGGCGACGCTCAGCTTGTCCTGGTCGGCCTTCGTCTTCGGCTCGATCTTGACCTCGATCACCGGCTCCGGGAAGGTCATCGACTCGAGCACGACGGGATGATCCGGGTCGGTCAGCGTGTCGCCGGTGAAGGTGTCCTTCAGCCCGACCGCGGCGGCGATGTCGCCGGCGTAGACCGTGTCGATCTCCTCGCGGTGGTTGGCGTGCATCTGGAGGATGCGGCCGATCCGCTCCTTCCTGTCCTTCGTCGGATTCAGGATGTACGAGCCGGCCTTGAGCGTGCCGGAGTAGACCCGGAAGAAGGCCAGCTTGCCGACGAACGGATCGGCGGCGATCTTGAACGCGAGCGCGCTGAATGGCTCGTTGTCGTCCGGCGTGCGGACCACATCGTTGCCGGTTCGCGGGTCGATCGCGATCATCGGCGGGACGTCGAGCGGCGACGGGCAGGTAGTCGACGACCGCGTCGAGCATCTTCTGGATGCCCTTGTTGCGGAGCGCCGAGCCGGTCAGCACGGGCACGATCTTCGTCGTCAGCGTGCCGAGGCGGAGGCCGCGCTTGATCTCGGCGACCGTCAGCTCCTCGCCCTCGATGTACTTGTGGGTCAGCTCGTCGTCCATCTCGGCGGCCTTCTCGACACGAGTGGCGGTGCTTCTCGGCCTCCTCGCGGAGCTCGTCCGGCACGTCGACGACCTCGATGTTGTCGCCCTGGTCGTCGCGGTAGTAGATCGCCTTCATCTCGACCAGGTCGATGATTCCCTGGAACTGGTCCTCGCGCCCGATCGGGATCTGGATCGGCACGGCGTTCGCCCCGAGGCGCTCGCGGATCGAGTCGACGCAGCGCCAGAAGTCGGCGCCGGTCCGGTCGAGCTTGTTGATGAAGCAGAATGCGCGGCACGCCGTAGCGGTCTGCCTGCCGCCAGACCGTCTCCGACTGCGGCTCGACACCGGCCACGCCGTCGAAGACGACGACCGCGCCGTCGAGCACGCGGAGGCTCCGCTCGACCTCGACCGTGAAGTCCACGTGCCCGGGCGTATCGATGATGTTGATGCGATGGTCGCCCCAGAACGCCGTCGTTGCGGCGGCGGTGATCGTGATCCCCCGCTCCTGCTCCTGGGGCATCCAGTCCATCGTGGCCGCGCCATCATGAACCTCACCGATCTTGTAGATCTTCTTCGTGTAGAAGAGGATCCGCTCGGTGACGGTCGTCTTGCCCGCGTCGATATGGGCGATGATGCCGATGTTCCGCGTGCGTGCGAGCGGAACCTGTCGTGCCACGGTGTTCTCTAAGCTCCTGGTGTCTACCACTTGAAATGGCTGAAGGCCTTGTTGGCCTCTGCCATCTTGTGCGTGTCTTCGCGTCGCTTCACCGCCGCGCCGAGGCCGTTCATGGCATCGACGAGCTCGGCGGCGAGCTTCTCGCTCATGCTCTTGCCGCTGCGCTTCCGGGCCGCCTGGACGAGCCAGCGGACCCCGAGCGACATGCGGCGCTCGCCCCGGATCTCGACCGGGACCTGGTACGTCGCGCCGCCGACGCGGCGCGGCTTGACTTCGATGATCGGTGTCGCGTTGCGGAGGGCCGCCTCGAGGACCTCGAGTCCGGGCCGGTGCGACTGGGCCTCCGCCCGGGCAAGGGCCTCGCGGAGAATCCGGTCGGACAGGTTGCGCTTGCCGTCCGACATGAGCTTGGCGGTGAACCGGGCGGTCGTCCGGTTGACCGGGATCGTCTGGTACTTGGTCATCCGCGGGATGCTCTGACGGCGAGGCATTACTTCTTGCCTCCGGCCGACTTCGCACCGTACTTGCTGCGACCCTGCTTGCGGTCACGGACGCCGGCCGCGTCGAGGGTTCCGCGGATGATGTGGTACTTGACCGACGGGAGGTCCTTGACCCGGCCGCCCCGGACCAGCACCACGGAGTGCTCCTGGAGGTTGTGGCCGATACCCGGGATGTAGGCCGTGACCTCCATCTGATTGCTGAGCTTCACGCGGGCGATCTTGCGGAGGGCCGAGTTCGGCTTCTTCGGCGTCATCGTGCGCACCTGGAGACAGACGCCCCGCTTCTGCGGCGCGCCCGGAATCGCCACCTGGCGGCGATTGATCCCGTTCCAGCTCCTGCGCATGGCGGGCGCCTTGATCTTCGAGATCTTCGGCGTGCGGCCGTGGCGGACAAGCTGGCTGATTGTCGGCACGAAGACGCTGCTCCTTTCGGTTCTGCTGGCACGGAGGGCCGCTTCGGTCGTCGAGCGGTGAGGCTCGTGACGGGACCCTGCATCAGGTGGTTATCGGTGGGTATCGGCGCGCACGCCGACCGCTGCCCCTGCCGAGGCCACGAAGGCGGAGTGTATCAGCGGCCCGAAAATCGTGTCAAACGAATTCCGGCACGCCTCCCGAGCCGGAATTCCGGCACCCTCAACGGTCGGCCGGCACACGCCCTCCGAGGTCCAAGGCCGAGCTCCGCGAGGCCATTGGCCCGAGGATTCCGCGAGGCCATTGGCCCGAGGATTCCGCGAGGCCATCGGCCCGAGGACTATTTGGCCTCGGCGCCCTCCTCTTCGGGCTCGGGGACGAGGGCTTCGACGTCGTCGCCACCCTCGGCCGCCTCCTCGTCGGCGAGGAACGGGTTGAACTCCGATTCGTCGCCGTCGCCCTCGCTGCCGGCGATCGTCGCCGCCAGGGCGAGGCCCGGCGGCCTCGTCCGTCGGCCGGACGCCGCCCTCCTCGAGGAACGGGTTGTACTCGGCTCCGGCATCTTCGATCGCCTCGCCGGCCAGGGCCTCGATGGCCGCCCGCCGCTCCCGCTCCTTGCGAGCCGCGACGTTCGCCGGCGCGCCCGTCCCTGCCGGGATGAGCTTGCCGATGATGACGTTCTCCTTGAGCCCGATCAGGTGATCCTTGGCGCCGTTGATGGCGGCCTCGGTCAGCACCCGGGTCGTCTCCTGGAACGAGGCCGCGGCGAGGAAGGACGACGTATTGAGCGACGCCTTCGTCACGCCGAGCAGGACCGTCTGGGCCGTCGCCGGCTCACCGCCCTCGGAGAGGACCCGGTTGTTGGCCTCCTCGAAGTCGAGCCGATCGATCAGTTCGGTCGGCAGCAGGTCGACGTCGCCCGGCTGATCGATCCGGACCTTCCGGAGCATCTGTCGGACGATGATCTCGATGTGCTTGTCGTTGATCGTCACGCCCTGGCTGCGATAGACCTTCTGGACTTCCTTGACGAGGTAGCGCTGGACGGCGTCCTTGCCCCTGCGTGTCGAGGTACTCCTGTGGGTTGATCGGGCCGTCCGTGATCGCATCACCGGCGCGGATCTCCTGGCCGTTCTCGACGAGGATCTTCGCGTTGTGGGGGATCGTGTACTCCCGCTCGACGACGTCCTCGGCGCGGACGGCGAGGCCGTCGTCGCCCTTGATGAGGAAGCCGCGAACCGGGGCGAGGACGTCGGTCGAGGCGTCCTTGTCCTTGTCCTTGTCCTTGCCTTTGCCGGTACCGACACGGGCGACGACCTGGTTCGCCTCGACGAGGTCACCGGCTGCAGCGAGCAGCTCGGCCCCCTTCGGCAGCGCCAGCGTCGTGTCGTAGACCTCCGTGCTCGTCACCTTCACCTTCGTGCCGGTGTCGCTGCGAATGATCTCGACGATGCCGTCGATGTGGCTGATCTCCGCCTTGCCCTTCGGGACGCGGGCCTCGAACAGCTCTTCGACTCGCGGCAGGCCGGCCGTGATGTCGAGTCCGGCGACGCCGCCGGTGTGGAACGTCCGCATCGTCAGCTGGGTGCCGGGCTCGCCGATCGACTGGGCGGCGATGATCCCGACGGCCTCGCCGGCAGCGACCATCTCGCCGGTGGCGAGGTTGCGGCCGTAGCACGCGCGGCAGACGCCGTAGCGGGCTTCGCAGGCAAGCGGTGAGCGAACCAGCACCTCGTCGATCCCGGCCGCATCGATCCGAGCCGCGATCTCCTTGCTGATCTCCTCGTTGCGATCGACGAGGATCGGCGCGGTCTCGCCCTTCTTGACCTTGACGGTCGGGTCGGGCAGCGGAGCCGCCGCGAGCCGGCCGATGAGCCGGCGGCGGAATTCCTTCTCGTCGCTCGAGTCCTCGCGCGTGATCCAGCTGCCCTCTTCCGTGCCGCAGTCGTCGTCACGAGTGATGACGTCCTGTGCGACATCGACGAGTCGCCGGGTGAGGTACCCGGAGTCGGCCGTCCGCAGAGCAGTGTCGGCGAGGCCCTTCCGGGCGCCGTGGGTCGAGATGAAGTACTCGAGGACCGTCATGCCCTCGCGGAAGTTGCTCCGGACGGGGACGTCGATGATCCGGCCGGACGGATCGGCCATCAGGCCGCGCATCGCGCCGAGCTGGCCGATGTTGCCCTTGTTTCCGCGGGCACCGGAGGCCGTCATCATCGTCACCGGGCCGTCGACCTTGAGCCCCTTCATCATCTCGTCGGACATGGCGCTCGTCGTCTTCTGCCAGACGTCGACGACCTGCTCGTACCGCTCGTCCTCGGTGATGAGGCCGCGCTGGAACTGGCGGTCGATCTGGGCGACGTTGTCGTCGGCACCCTTGAGGCGGGCGGCCTTGTCCTTCGGGACCTCGATGTCGAAGACACCGATCGTCATCCCGCCGCGGGTCGCGAAGTCGAAGCCGACGCTCTTGATGCCGTCGGCCAGGTGCGCCGTCTCGTCTGAGCCGAGCATCCGATAGCACTCGTCGATGAGCTCCTTGAGCTCGGTCCGGACCATGACCTTGTCGGAGTAGCGGAGCTGATCCGGCAGGATCTGGTTGAAGAGGATTCGACCGACCGTCGTCCTGACGCGCGCCGTCTGGAGGCTGCCGGTATCGGGTCACCGACCCACGTCTGGACCTCCGCCTCGATCGGCTCGTGCAGGGTCAGGCCCGTCTTCTCCTTGAGCTGGTACGAGAGGATCGCCTCGTCCTCCGTCGCGAAGAGCCGGACGCGCTTCGGCTGCTTGCCGATCGGATCCATCGTCAGGTAGTAGCAACCGAGGACCATGTCCTGGGTCGGCGCGATGACCGGGCTCCCGTCGGCCGGCGACAGCAGGTTCGCCGTCGACAGCATCATCGTCCGGGCCTCTTCCTGGGCGGCCGAGCTGAGCGGCACGTGGACCGCCATCTGGTCGCCGTCGAAGTCCGCGTTGAACGCGGTGCAGACGAGCGGGTGGATCTGGATCGCCGAGCCCTCGACGAGGACCGGCATGAACGCCTGGATGCCGAGCCGGTGGAGCGTCGGGGCGCGGTTCAGCAGGACGGGATGGTCCTTGATGACCTCTTCGAGGACGTCCCAGACCTCGGGTCGGACGCGCTCGACGATGCGCTTGGCGCTCTTGATGTTGTGGGCGAAGCCCTTCTCGACGAGCTGGCGCATGACGAACGGCTTGAAGAGCTCGAGCGCCATCTTCTTCGGCAGGCCGCACTGGTGGAGCTTGAGCTCGGGGCCGACGACGATGACCGACCGGCCGGAGTAGTCGACCCGCTTGCCGAGAAGGTTCTGGCGGAATCGACCCTGCTTGCCCTTGAGCATGTCGCTCAGGGACTTCAGGCGGTGGTTGCCGGTGCCGGCGATCGCCCGGCCGCGGCGGCCGTTGTCGATCAGCGCGTCGCACGCTTCCTGGAGCATCCGCTTCTCGTTGCGAATGATGATCTCGGGCGCACCGAGCTCGAGCAGTCGCTTGAGCCGGTTGTTGCGGTTGATCACGCGTCGATAGAGGTCGTTCAGGTCGGAGGTCGCGAAGCGACCGCCGTCGAGCTGGACCATCGGACGAAGATCCGGCGGAATCACCGGCAGGACCGACAGGATCATCCAGTCGGGTCGCGTGCCGGAGCGACGGAACGCCTCGATGAGGCGGAGCCGCTTGATCGCCTTCTTGCGGCGCTGACCGGAGCTCGTCCGGACCTCGACGTGGAGGCTCCGCGAGAGCTCCTCGAGGTCCATCCGGCTGATGATCTCGCGCACCGCTTCGGCACCCATGCCGGCGCTGAAGAGACGGCCGCCCTTGGCACCCGAGCCGTAGCGCTCCTCCAGACCGCGGAGCTCGGTCTCGCCGAGCGTCTGCATCGGCTTGAGGCCCTCGATCTCGTCGCGCTGCTTGCGGATGTCCTCCTTGAGGCCCTGGGCCTGGCCGGCCAGCTCCTCCTTCTTGTGGCGGAGCGTCTCGGCGACGCCGGCCTCGAGGTCCGCGACCTTCTGCTCGACGGCCCGCTCCTCGTCGCGCTCGCGCTGCTGCAGCTCGGCGGTGACCTGCTCGGTCGCGGCCGAGACGATCTTGCGGAGCGCGGCGGTCGCGTCCTTGCCGCCCTTGGCGCCGGCGGCGACGACGACCTCGCCCGTCGGGGCGAAGACGATCGTGTCCTCGGCGACACCGGTCTTCAGCTCGGCCAGCCGGGCCTCGACCTCCTGGGCGGCGGTGACGAGCTCCTCCGTCCTGACGGTCCGCTGGGACTCGAGGTCCGCCTTGGTGGTGGCCAGCGCGGCGTTCAGCTCGTCCTTGTTGCGGTTGATGTCGGCCCGGAGCTCGTCCTCGAGCTCGGAAAGCTGGCTGCCGCCCTTGCCGCCACGACCCTCTGCCTCATCCTCGAGGGCGAGCAGCGCGCGCTTGCGTGCCTCCTCGTCGACGTGGGTGACGATGTACAGGGCGAAATAGAGGATCCGCTCGAGGTTCCGCGGGCTGATATCCAGGAGGATCCCGAGGCGCGACGGCGTGCCCTTGAAGTACCAGATGTGGCTGACCGGGCTGGCGAGCTGGATGTGGCCCATCCGCTCGCGGCGAACCTTCGAGCGGGTGACCTCGACGCCGCACTTGTCGCAGATGATGCCCTTGTACCGGATCCGCTTGTACTTGCCGCAGTAGCACTCCCAGTCCTTCGTGGGACCGAAGATGCGCTCGTCGAAGAGACCGTCCTTTTCCGGCTTGAGCGTGCGGTAGTTGATCGTCTCCGGCTTCGTGACCTCGCCCTTCGACCACTCCCGGATCTGGTCCGGGCTGGCAAGCGAGATGCGGATCGCGCTGAAATTATTGACCTCGAGCATGGTTCTCCTCCGCGCCACCGCCTGGCTCGGCGACGCGATGCGGACCGTGAGCGAGCGGAACCGAGCCGGCCGGGACTCGACTCCGCGAGTGCGTGCGGTGCGTGTGCGTGTAGATCGGAATGACTAGTCCTCGAACCCGGCGAGGTTGATCCCGCCGAGGTCGGGGAGCATGTAGCCGGAGGCATCGTCCTCCGCCAACGGAATCTCCTCGTCGTTCTGATCGAGGATTTCCGCGTTCAGCCCGAGGCTGCGCAGCTCCTTGATGAGGACCTTGAACAATTCCGGGACGCGCGGCGGCTGGATCTCCTCCCCCTTGACGATTGCTTCGTAGGTCTGGACGCGTCCGAGGACGTCGTCGGATTTGACCGTGAGCAGCTCCTGGAGGATGTTCGCGGCCCCGTAGGCCTCGAGCGCCCAGACCTCCATCTCGCCGAACCGCTGGCCGCCGAACTGGGCCTTGCCACCGAGCGGCTGCTGGGTGATCAGGCTGTACGGTCCGGTCGACCGGGCGTGGATCTTGTCCTCGACGAGGTGGTGGAGCTTGAGCATGTAGATGTAGCCGACGGTGATCGGGCGGTCGAACTTCTCGCCCGTCCGTCCGTCGCGGAGCTCGATCTTGCCGTCCTCGGGCAGCGCCTTCTCGACGCCGTAGACCTTGTGGCGGGCTTCGCGGAGCTCGGCCTGGATCTGGGCCTCCGTCGCGCCGTCGAAGACGGCGGTCGCGGCCTTCTGGCCCTTGGCGTGGAGCGCCCAGCCAAGGTGGGTCTCGAGGATCTGGCCGATGTTCATCCGGCTCGGTACGCCGAGCGGGTTGAGGATGATGTCGACGGGCGTCCCGTCCGGCAGGAACGGCATGTCCTCGGCCGGCAGGATCTTGGCGATGACGCCCTTGTTGCCGTGGCGGCCGGCCATCTTGTCGCCGACGCTGATCTTCCGCTTCTGGGCGACCGACACCCGGACCAGGCGATTGACGCCTGGCTGGAGATCGTCGTTCAGCTCGCGGCGGAACTCACGGATCTCGACGACCTTGCCACGCTCGCCGTGCGGCAGGCGGAGCGAGGAGTCCTTCACCTCGCGAGCCTTCTCGCCGAAGATCGCGCGGAGGAGTCGCTCCTCGGCGGTCAATTCAGTCTCGCCCTTCGGCGTGATCTTGCCGACGAGGATGTCGCCGGGGCGAACCTCCGCGCCGATGTAGACGATGCCCTCCTCGTCGAGGTCCTTGAGGGACTCCTCGCCGACGTTCGGGATGTCGCGGGTGATCTCTTCGGGCCCGAGCTTCGTGTCGCGCGACTCGATCTCGTGCTTCTCGATGTGGATGCTGGTGAACAAGTCGTCGCGGACGAGACGGTCGCTGATGACGATCGCGTCCTCGTAGTTGCCGCCCTCCCAGCTCATGAACGCCACGAGGACGTTCCGGCCAAGGGCGAGCTCGCCCTCCTGGGTCGAGCTGGAGTCCGCGATCGGCTGGCCATCGACCACCCGGGCGCCGACGTCGACGATCGGGCGCTGGTTGATGCAGGTGCCCTGGTTGCTGCGGACGAACTTGTGGAGCTTGTACTCGTCGAGCTCGCCGGCGTCGGTCTCGATCCGGATCCGCTCGGCGGTCACGCTCGTCACGACGCCGGCGCGGCCGGCGACGAGGACCTGGCCGGAGTCGCGGGCTGCCCGCTCCTCCATGCCCGTCCCGACGATCGGTGACTCCGGCTCGAGGAGCGGCACCGCCTGGCGCTGCATGTTCGAGCCCATGAGGGCGCGGTTGGCATCGTCATGCTCGAGGAACGGGATGAGCGCGGTCGCGACCGAGACGACCTGCTTCGGCGACACGTCCATGTACTCGATCTGGTTGGGTCGAGCCTCGGGGAACGTGTCGCGGTAGCGGGACGGGATCCGCTCGTCGACGAAGTGGCCCTCATCGTCGAGGACGGCGTTCGCCTGGGCGACGACGTGCTCCTCCTCCTCGTCGGCCGGGAGGTACTCGATCTCGGACGTCACGATCGGGCGGATCGGGAAGGCGTTGGCCTTCTGCTTCTTCAGTTCCGCGATCCCGGCCGCCGTGAACTGCTGGCCGGTCTTCTGGACGACGGTGCCCGTCTTCGTGACGAGATCGCCTCCGGTCTCGTACGTGGCGATCGCCCGGATCGTCCCAGGCGACCGTTCGCTTGACCTTCCGGTACGGCGTCTCGATGAAGCCGTAGCTGTTGATCCGGCCGTACGTGGCGAGTGAGCCGATGAGCCCGATGTTCGGGCCTTCCGGGGTCTCGATCGGGCAGATCCGGCCGTAGTGGCTGTGGTGGACGTCGCGGACGTCGAAGCCGGCGCGCTCGCGTGAGAGGCCACCCGGGCCGAGGGCCGACAGGCGGCGCTTCGAGGTGAGCTCGGCGAGCGGGTTCGTCTGGTCCATGAACTGGCTCAGCTGGCTGCCGCCGAAGAACTCCTTCATCGCCGCCACGACCGGGCGGATGTTGATGAGGGCGTTCGGGGTCGCCTTGTCGATCTCCTGGATCGTCATCCGCTCGCGGACGACCCGCTCCATCCGGAGGAGGCCGATCCGGAACGCGTTCTGGATCAGCTCACCGTTGGCCCGGATCCGGCGATTGCCGAGGTGATCGATGTCGTCCTTCAGGCCGAGGCCGCGGTTGAGCTCGACGAGCTGGCCGACGATCGCGGCGATGTCCTCGCGGGTGATCGTCCGCTGCTCGCGCGGCAGCTCGATGCCCATCCGGCCGGACACCGGATCCAGCTTCTTGTTGAACTTGTAGCGGCCGACGCGACCGAGATCGTAGCGGCGGAAGTTGAAGAACAGGCTCTCGACGAGCTGGCGGGCGTTGTCGCCGGTGGGCGGATCGCCCGGGCGGAGCTTCTTGTAGACCTCGATGAGCGCTTCCTGCTGGGTGCGCGTCAGGTCCTTGTCGAGCGTGTTCGCGATGAACGGGTGCTCAGGATCGGTGTCAACGCTCGAGAACAGCGCGCTGATCGCGTCGTTCTCCTCGTAGCCGACCGCGCGGAGCAGGGTCGTCGCGGCGATCTTGCGCTTGCGATCGACCTTGACCCAGAGCTGGTCCTTGTTGTTCGTCTCGAACTCGAGCCAGGCGCCGCGGTTCGGGATCACCTTGGCCGAGAAGAGCATCCGCCCGGACGCCGGGTCCTCGAGCTCGCTGTAGTACACGCCGGGCGAGCGGACGAGCTGGCTGACGACGACGCGCTCCGCACCGTTGATGACGAAGGTGCCCTGGTCGGTCATCCAGGGGTAGTCGCCCATGTACACGCGCTGGCGCTGGATCTCGCCCGTCTCCTTGATCAGGAGCTCGACCTGGACGTAGAGCGGGCGCGAGAACGTGAGGTCCTTCGTCCGGCACTCCTCCTCGGAGTACTTCGGATCGCCGAACTCGTAGTCGAGGAACTGCAGCTCCATCACCTTTGCGGTGAAGTCCTTGATCGGGCTGATCTCGTCGAACAGCTCCCGGAGGCCCTTGTCGATGAACCACTTGAACGAGTCGAGCTGGAGCTCGATCAGGTTCGGGATCGGAAGGACTTCGGGGATCCGGGCATAGCGCGTACGCGCCGAGGCCGCGGCTGTCCGAGTCGACTCAGCAGCAGACAGCATGAAAGACCGCTCCTTGACGGAGTTGGGGGAAAGAGGAAGGGGCCGCGCTCACAGAAGGAGTAGGATACCGCGATTTCGGCGCGTGTCAAACGGGCGAAAGCAAAAGCCGTCGCCCGAGGTCAACAGTATCCGCACTACCGCCGAGGGTAACCCCCGCGGAGCGATCCGGCAAGGCCAAAACGGCTATGCCCGCTACTCAGGCGGCGCTCGGGCGGATGCAGCCGAAGGCGCCGCCGAGCACCGGAGCGAGCGGGCTCAGACGCCCGTGAGCGAGGAGCGCAGGGGGCAACGCACGGATGCGCCGCCCCAGCGCCGCCTACTTGACTTCGACTTTGCCGCCGACTTCTTCGATCGAGGCCTTGATCTTGTCGGCTTCGTCGCGGGTGATGCCCTCTTTGACGGCCTTCGGGGTCGCGTCGACGAGGTCCTTGGCCTCCTTGAGGCCGAGGCCGGTGAGCTCGCGAACGACCTTGATCACCGGGATCTTGTTGGGCCCGATCTCGACGATGGTCGCCGTGAACTCGGTCTGCTCTTCGGGAGCAGCGGCGGCCTCGGTCGGCGCGCCGCCGGCGGCTGGTGCTGCCGCGGTCGCCACGGGGGCGGCGGCGGTCACGCCGTATCGGTCCTCGAAGCGCTTGATGAACTCGGACAGCTCGAGGACGGTCATCTTGTCGATCGCCTCGAGCAGGTCGTCCTGGGTGAGGACTGCCATGGGTGTCGTCTCCTTGATTGGGGCGCGTTACGCGCTGTCGGACTGGGACTTCTGGTCGCGAACCTGCGCGAGCGCATAGCCCAGGTTGCGGATATTCGCGGTGAGCAGGCCGGCAAGGGTTGCGATCGGTGCCTGCATGCCGCCGGCGAGCTTCGCGAGAAGGACCTCGCGGGGCGGCAGGCTGGCCAGGCTCCGGACGGCGTCCGCGCTGATCGCGCGGTCACCGAGCACGGCGCCCTTGATCGTCACGATCTTGTACGGCCGCGTCGCATCGATGACGGCTTTCGCCGTCAGGGACTCGTCGTTGCCGAACGCGATCGCCGTCGGGCCGGTCAGGAGGGGGCTGAGCGCCTCCCCGACCCCGTCCTGCGCGGCGATCCGCATCAGGCGGTTCTTCACGATGCGGTAGCTGACGTCCTGTTTGTCCAGGGCGCGTCGGATCTCCGCGATCTCCTTCACGGTGAGGCCGCGGTACTCGGAGACGATGAGCGTTCGGCTGGACGAGAGCGCCTCTCGCAGCCGGGCCACCGTCTCGCGCTTGGCCTCTGTCGGCATCAAGCCCTCCTTGCTGCTGCACGCAACCGGCGTGCGGCGGTGGGTCAGCGACGTCCGAAAACGTCAAAGCCCCTGCGACGGCGCCTCTTCGGCTGGCCTGATACGCAGGGGCTGCCCACCCGGAAGGTGGTCCGCATATGTCCCTGCCTCGGCGTGCTCGTCGTCGTCCCCGATCGCCGATCACTCGGCGGTCGATCCGGTCCGGCGGATCAAGCCCCGACCGTCACGCTCCCTCTCGGGAAGGCATCGGTCCGCGGGCGCAGGCTGTCTCTGGCGTTTCCGTCTATGTAGTTGTGGCGACACGCTCGGCGCTCTTCGGCGCCGCGGCCGTCGCCGCGTATGGTAGGCGGCCGGAGCCGCGTTGTCGTCCGGCGGGTCAGGCGGCCGCGGCCGCGGCGAGCACCGCCGGCAGGTCCACCCTGATACCGGGGCCCATCGTGTTGCCGATCGTCAGGCCCCGAAGGTAGGCGCCCTTCGCCCCGCTCGGCTTCGCCCGGTTGATCGCGTCGATCAGCGCCGCGAGGTTGCCGACGAGCGCCTCCGTCTCGAAGCTCGACTTGCCGAAGGCGGTGTGGATGATCGCGCTCTTGTCGACCTTGAACTCGACCCGGCCGCCCTTGACCTCCTTGACCGCCCGCTCGAGGTCGAACGTGATCGTGCCGGCCTTCGGGTTCGGCATGAGACCGCGGCGTCCGAGGATCTTGCCGAGCTTGCCGACCATGCCCATCGCGTCGGGCGTGGCAAGGGCGACGTCGAAGTCAAGCCAGCCGGCCTCGACCTTCTTGACGAGATCCTCACCGCCGACCTCGTCGGCGCCGGCCGCGAGCGCTTCCTGGGCCTTGCCGCCGACGGCGAAGACGGCGACCCGGACGACGTTGCCCGTGCCGTGCGGCAGGACGACGGTGCCGCGGACCATCTGGTCGGCGTGGCGGGGATCGACACCGAGCCGGAGGTGGGCCTCGATCGTCGCGTCGAACGCGACGAAGGTGGTGTCCTTGGCGAGCTGGGCCGCCTCTTCCGGGCTATAGACCTTCTCGCGGTCGACGAGCTTCGCCGCCTCGAGGTATTTCTTGCCGTGAGCCATGTCGTCGTTCCTTCCTGTCGACCGTCGTTCGGTCTCCCCTCTGCGCGGGGTGTGCGGTCGGGCGCTGCCCGACGATGATGCGTCGACGCTAGCCGACGACCTCGATGCCCATGCGCGAGCCGTGCCCTCGACCTGCTTCATCGCCGCCTCGACGCTGTTCGCGTTGAGATCGGCCATCTTGATCGCGGCAATCTCGCGGACCTGGTCCCTCGACACCCGCCCGACGATCTCGCGCTTCGGTGTCGAGCCGCCCTTCTCGATGCCGGCCGCCTTGCGGAGCAGGTCCGGCGCCGGTGGGGTCTTGAGGATGAACGTGAACGACCGATCCTCGAAGATCGTGATCTGGGCGGGGATGATCTGGCCGGCCTTGTCGGCCGTCCGCTCGTTGTAGGCCTTGGTGAACTCGACGATGTTGATGCCATGGGGGCCGAGGGCGGTCCCGACGGGCGGGGCCGGCGTCGCCTTGCCGGCGGGCAGGTCGAGCTTCAGTACGGTGCGAATCTTCTTGGCCACGGTCGCGCGACTTCCTTTCTAGAGCTTCTCGACTTGGAGGAAGTCCAGCTCGACCGGCGTCTCGCGGCCGAAGATGCTCACGAGGACCTTGACCTTGTTGCGCTCCGGGTTGACCTCGTCGACCGTGCCGATGAACTCGGCGAACGGTCCGTCGGTGACCCGGACGCTCTGGCCCTTCGTGAACGCGACGCGGAACTTCGGCGTCTCGACGCCCATGTGCCGCAGGATCTGCTTGACCTCGTTCTCATCGAGGGGGATGGGCTCACTCCGGACGCCGGGGATGTTCGCGCCGCCGACGAAGCTCGTGACGCCCGGCGTGTTCCGGACGACGAACCAGCTGTCGGGGTCGAGGATCATCTCGACGAGGACGTAGCCGGGGTAGACCTTCTTCTGGACGGTGTGCCGCTGGCCCTGGCGGATCTCGATCTCGTCCTCCATCGGGACGAGGACCTGGAAGATCTTGTCCTCCATGCCCATCGACTCGATGCGGTGCTCGAGGTTCGCCTTGACCTTGTTCTCGTAGCCCGAGTACGTGTGGATGACGTACCAGCGCTTGTCCGGCAGTCGGGGCGCTTCCGTCGTCGTCTGCTCAGTCATCATCCGGCACCCGGGCCGAGGAGCAGCCCGATGACGCTCTGGAAGACGGCATCGAGGACCGTGATGTAGAGGCCCACGGTGAAGCTCACGGCGAACACGAGCACCGTCAGGTTTCGGACCTGCTCGCGCGTCGGCCAGGAGACCTTCTTCAGCTCGGACCAGGCTTCATCGATGAAGCGACGAATTCGACTCACGTGGGTTGTTCTTCTCTCAGACTACGTAGTGGCAGGGGCGATAGGACTCGAACCTACAACCGCTGGTTTTGGAGACCAGTGCTCTGCCAATTGAGCTACACCCCTGCGATCACCGCTACTTCGCCTCTCGGTGAAGCGTGTGTCGGCGGTCTCGAGGACAGTACTTCATCAGCTCGATCCTGTTCGGATCGTTCTTCTTGTTCTTGCGCGTCGTGTACGTCCGCTCCTTGCACTCGGTGCAGGCGAGCTGGATCGTCGGTCGCGCCTCGACTCGTGCCATCGGTCGTTCCCTACTCGACGATGCTGACGATGGCGCCGGCGCCGACGGTCCGGCCGCCCTCGCGGATGGCGAAGCGCTGGCCGATCTCGAGGGCGATCGGGGTGATCAGCTCGACGCTCATCTCGACGTTGTCGCCGGGCATGATCATCTCGGCCCCCTCGGGCAGGCCGATGGCCCCGGTGACGTCGGTCGTCCGGAGGTAGAACTGGGGCCGGTAGCCGTTGTAGAACGGGGTGTGGCGGCCGCCCTCCTCCTTGGTCAGGACGTAGACCTGGGCGGTGAACTTGGTGTGGGGCTTGACCGAGCCCGACTTGGCGAGGACCTGGCCGCGCTCGATCTCCTCGCGCTCGATGCCCCGGATCAGGCAGCCGACGTTGTCGCCGGCCCGGCCCTCGTCGAGCAGCTTCTTGAACATCTCGACGCCGGTCACGACGACCTTCCGGGTCGCCTTGACCCCGATCAGCTCGACCTCGTCGCCGACCTTGACGATGCCGCGCTCGATCCGGCCGGTCGCGACGGTGCCGCGGCCCTTGATCCCGAAGACGTCCTCGACCGGCATCAGGAACGGCTTGTCGATCGCCCGCTCGGGGGTCGGGATGTAGGCGTCGACCGCGTCCATCAGCTCCTGGATCGGGGCGTAGGCGGCGTCGTCGGGGTTGTCGGGCGCCTCGAGCGCCTTGAGCGCGCTGCCCCGGACGACCGGCAGGTCGTCGCCCGGGAAGTTGTACTTGCTCAGCAGCTCGCGGACCTCGAGCTCGACGAGGTCGAGCAGCTCGGGGTCGTCGACCATGTCGACCTTGTTGAGGAAGACGACGATGTAGGGCACCTCGACCTGGCGGGCGAGGAGGATGTGCTCGCGGGTCTGGGGCATCGGCCCGTCGGTCGCGGCGACGACGAGGATCGCGCCGTCCATCTGGGCGGCGCCGGTGATCATGTTCTTGATGTAGTCGGCGTGGCCCGGGCAGTCGACGTGGGCGTAGTGGCGGGCGTCGGTCTCGTACTCGACGTGGGCGATCGCGATCGTGATCCCCCGCTCGCGCTCCTCGGGCGCGTTGTCGATCGAGTCGAAGGCGCGGTACTCGCTCGCCCCCTTCAGGGCGAGGTACTTGGTGATCGCCGCGGTCAGGCTCGTCTTGCCGTGGTCGATGTGGCCGATCGTGCCGATGTTCACGTGCGGCTTGTTGCGCTCGAACTTCTTCTTGGCCACGTGACCGTTCTCACTCCATCATTCAGGCGCGGCTACGCCGCTGGATGCTACCGAGGTGGGAATTGGAGCCCACAATCGGACTTGAACCGATGACCTCTTCCTTACCAAGGAAGTGCTCTGCCAGCTGAGCTATGTGGGCCCTAGTCCTGTCGCGGGTTTCGTGGTGGGCAGGGAGGGAATCGAACCCCCATAGCCGAAGGCGGCTGGTCTACAGCCAGCTGAGCTCACCACCTGCTCAACCTACCCACTGGGACAGTGCCGGGCTGGACTGCGGCCTGGTGATGGACCCGACACCGTGATCTGCACTTGGAGCCGACGACGGGACTCGAACCCGGAACCTGCGGTTTACAAAACCGCTGCTCTACCAATTGAGCTACGTCGGCGCGCAGGGCCATACCGCAGGTCGACCCGTTGGCGCCGGGGAATGATACGGTCGGACCCTCGACCGGGTCAAGCGAGGTCAGGTACGGGTCGAGCGTCTCGCGGATGTCCATCCGGGGACGCTGTCGGCGCGGTGTCGAGATTCTCGAACACGTAGATCAGGCGCTTGCGGGAGCCGGGATTGCCGACCTCGACACGGCTTGGCACCAGGGGTTGAAACCAGGCCAGGGCGCGCTCCTGCGAGATGCGATGGTGGCAATTCCGCGGGTCGTCCATCTCCCAGTCGATCGGGACGGAGATCAGGGCATGCCGCGCCACGCGGCGGACCTCCTGGAATGCCGCGTTCTGGGCCGTTCCCAGGTGTTCGAACACCTGGAGGGCGACGAACAGGTCGTACTGCCGGTCGGCGATCGGCCAGGGCGCCTTGGTCGCGTCGTGAAGGACCACGCGCGCGGCGGGGGGAATCTGCAGGTCGGGCTGGGCCGTGATGTCCATCACGTCGGCGCCGACGATCACCGGTCGGAGGTGTGGACCCAGTTCGAGCGCCGACTGGAGCCCGTGCGCCTCGATGAGGTCGCCGGCCAGCGAGGCCGCGACCGACATGTATCGCCCGCGCGATCGGTAATAGGGGTATCGCTTCGCGATCGCCTCGAATTCGGCCTTCGCCATTGGACGAATCGCGGACTCGTGATCGGCGGTAGTGGTTCGGTCCGTCGACTGCCACGAGGTTGGTTCGACGAACGGGCGGAGGCGTCGCCAGATCGGCATGAGAACCGGTCGAACCGGCCGGAGAGAGCGCTTCAGGCGAACGAGGACGCGGTCTCCTCCTGACGTCATTCGGGTGCCGGCTCGTCCGGCAGGAGGTCGTCGATCGCCGCGGGCAGGGTCTCTGTGGCGGGTGCTGCGTCGTCGGCGGCGCTATCGGCGGCGACTTCATCCGGCGTGCCCTCATCGGTTCCGACGGTCGTCAATCCCCTCGCAGGACGCGCGGCGGCGGCCGCGCCAGCGGTGCCGTCGGGGTCGCGCTGGGCGACCGCCTCGAAGAGCATGATCGACCCGGCCACCGCTGCATTGAGGGACCCGATGGCGCCGCGCATCGGGATCCGGACCACGAAGTCGCAGCGCCGGCGGACCGCCGGCGAGAGTCCCTGGCCCTCGCTGCCGACGACGATCGCGAGCGGCCCGCGAAGGTCAGATTGGCGAGCCGTCAGCGGTGCGCCGGCCTCCGCGCCGACGACTCGAAGTCCGCGCGTTCGCAGATCGGAGAGGGCACCCGGCAGGTCGTCGACCGGAGACAGGAGGAGATGCTCGACGGCTCCCGCGGACGCCTTCACGGCTGACGGGCTCAGCGGTGCCTGGCGATGCGTCGGGAAGATCACGCCGTGGACACCCGCCGCCTCCGCGCTCCGGAGCAGTGTCCCGACATTCTGGGGATCCTCGAGGGAGTCGAGGGCGAGGACGAAGGGGGGTTCCGCCCGTTCGATGCTCCGGGCGAGGATCTCGTCGAGTGATGCGAACCGGCGCGGACCCACGACGAGGGCGATGCCCTGGTGGCCGTCGAAGCCGGCCAGGGCGGTGAGCGTTCCGCCCTCCACCTCGATGATCGGGATCCGCAGGCTCGTGGCGTGCAGTACCAGTCGCTCGAGGGCCTGCCGGCGCTGGGGGACGACGAGCAGGCGGATCGCGGGTCTCCGCGCAACGAATGCCTCTTCGACCGGGCGGCGGCCCGCCACGAGCTCCTCGTCCTGATCGAGGAGCCCGGCGGGGATGGGCGCCGGGCGCCGGTCACGGTACGGAGCGCCGTCCGGTCCGCCGGGCGGGCCCACCCACGGGCGCGGACCGGATCCGGGTCCGTGTCGTGGGCCGGCGAACGGCGGGCGCGGACCCGCGAACGGCGGGCGCGGACCCGGCGAGCGATAGCCACCTGCCGCCGGCGGCCGGGCAGGCCGATCGAACGGGGGTCGGCCTGGCCGCTCGAATCGCGGTCGGTCGAACGGCGGTCGGTCGAACGGCGGTCGGTCGAACGGCGGCCGGCCTGGCCGCTCGGGCGCGCGATCACCCGGTGGTCGTCGCGGGCGGTCGAGGGCCGGCCAGCCCGATCGGTCGCCCTGGAACGGTCGCCGGTCCGGGCCGGGTCGTTGGCCATGCGGGGCCCTGTCGACGTCGCGACGAGGTCCGCCACCGGGCCGATGGGCGCCCGGTCGTTGCCCCCGCGGCCCGGGCGGTCCGCCGGGTGGACGATCGTGACCCCCACCCTGCCGCCGTGGCGCCTCGTTGCCGCCGCGTCCACCACCACGACGGCCACCCGACTGAGCGGGCCCGCCACGCGGGGCGCCGGGCTTCGGTCCGGCGGTCGCATCGGCATCCTGCCCAACGCCCTCGGAGCGAATGCCGAATCCGCGCCTCGGCGGTCGCGACATCGAATCGGACGCGCCGGCCGGCGGCCCGGCGTCGGTGTCGCGCTTGGCTGGACCGGATCGCTTGCCCCCGCCGGCGGGCGGGCCGGATTTCTTGGGCAGCCGGTCGCGGGGCTTCCTGGGCTTCGACCCCGAACCCTGGCCGTCGGGCTCAGTCACGTCCGGCCTCGACGAGTCGTCGCCAGCGCTGGCCGTCGCGTGTGTCCTCGACGGCAGATGCCTCGTGCGACCAACTCGTCGCGGAGGCGATCCGACGCCGCCCAGTCGCGAGCCGCCCGCGCCGCGACTCGCTCATCGAGCAGCTTCGCAAGCTCCGGCTCGAGCTCATCGGCCTCGCCCGGGAGGACACCGAGGACCGTGTCCACGCGGCGAAGCCAGTCGGTCGCTCGTGTCGCGTCGGCCGTTGAGAGCACGCGAGCGTCGATCCGTCGGTTCAGGTCGCGGACGAGATCGAAGAGGGCACCGAGCGCGGCCGAGATGTTCAGGTCGTCCGCCAGCGCCGCGTCGAAGGCGGAGGTGGCTGACTCGAGAACACCCGGCAGATCCGGGTCGTCCGGGCCGTCCTCGCGGTAGGCGTCAAGGGCGGCAACGAGCGCGTCGAGCCGGTCGATCGCCGCTGCAGCCTGCGCGAGCGAGTCCGGCGTGTAGTTCAGGCCGGCGCGGTAGTGCACGGAGATGAGGGCGTACCGCAGCGCCCGAGGGTCGATCCCCGACTCGAGCAGCTCCCCGACACGGGCGATGTTGCCGGTCGACTTGGCCATCTTCGACCCGCTCATCTGGAGATGCGCGCAGTGCAGCCACGTCCGGACGAACGGCTTCCCGGTCGCCGCCTCGCTCTGGGCGATCTCGTCCTCGTGGTGCGGGAAGATCAGGTCCACGCCGCCGGTGTGGATGTCGAACGACGGGCCGAGATGCTTCATCGCCATCGCCGAGCACTCGATGTGCCAGCCGGGTCGGCCCGGCCCGACCGCCGTCTCCCACGACGGCTCACCCGGTTTCGGCGCCTTCCAGAGGGCGAAGTCGCGAACGTCGTCCTTCGCGTACTCGTCGGTCTCGACGCGCTCGCCCACCCGCATCTGGTCCGGGTCGAGCCTGGCCAGCCTGCCGTAGGCCGGCCATGAGGCGATGCGGAAGAAGATCGAGCCGTCCTCGGTCCGGTACGCATGCCCCTTCTCGAGGAGCGTCTCGGTGAGCGCGACCATCTCGTCGATGTGCTCGGTCGCGCGGGGCAGGACGTCGGGCGGCGTCATCCGCAGCGCTCGCGCGTCGTCGAGGAACCGGGCGAGCCAGCGATTGGCGAGCTCGTCGATCCCGATCCCCGCCGCGGCGGCGCCCCGGATGATCTTGTCGTCGATGTCGGTGATGTTCATGACCCAGGTGACGCGGAGGCCACGGTAACGAAGGTAGCGGACCAGCAGATCCGCGTACAGGAAGCTCCGGAAGTTGCCGATGTGGACCGGCCCGTAGACCGTCGGACCGCAGCTGTAGATCCGGACATGGCCCGGCTCCAGTGGCTCGAGCGGTCGCGTCTCGCCTGACAGCGTGTCGTGAAGGCGGACCGTCACGGGATCCGCTCCAGCATCGCGACCGCGGCCGCCGAGATGCCGCGCCCGGCACCCTCCATCCCGCTCAGATTGCCGGTCGAGGCCTTGACGTTGACGTTCGGCGGCGAGAGGTCAAGCAGCGACGCGATCGCGTCACGCATCCCGTCGAGGTGCTCCGCCAGCCGCGGGCGAGCAGCGACGATCGTCAGGTCGACCGACGACGGCCGGTAGCCCGCCGCCCTGACCCGTGCCGCGACGTCGGCGACGAGCTCCCGACTCGCGATCCCCCGCGGCGTCTCGGGACCCGCATGGAAAGATCCGTCCGAGGTCCCCGAGCCCGGCCGCCCCGAGAAGCGCATCGGCGATCGCGTGGAGCGCGACGTCGCCATCGGAGTGCCCGTGGAGCTTGAAGGCGCCGGGAATCTCGATTCCACCCAGCGCGAGGGGCGTCCCGGGTCCGAACGGGTGGCTGTCGAAACCGGACCCGACGCGGGGAAGGCCGCCGGGCGACGCGGGTCCGTCGAGGAGCGCCGCCTCTGCCCGGTCGAGGTCGGCGGGCAGCGTCACCTTGAGATTGCTCGCTTCGCCGGGAAGTGCATGAACGGGGATTTTACAGGCCTCGAGCAGGGCGGCCTCGTCGGTCCAGGCGGCCGAGCCACTCGGTGGAAACCTCGCGAACGCGTCCCGGAGGAGCCGCCGCTGGACACCCTGCGGCGTCTGGGCCGACGCGAGGGCGCTCCGGTCCACGGTCTCCTCGACCCGACCGTCGGCGATTCGCTTGATCGTGTCGGTGACGGGCAGGACCGGGATCGCTGCGCCGTGCTCCGTCGCGGCGGCCAGGACGGCCCGGGCGAGCCCAGACGAGGCGACCGGCCGCGCCCCATCGTGGACGAGGACGACCCGGCGGCCGGCAGCAGCGCCGTCGCCATCGATCGAGTCGAGTGCCGCGAGACCCGCAGCCACGGACTCGTGGCGGCGCTCGCCGCCCGTGACGACCGCGACGACCTTGCCGGACAGCCATGGCGCGGCATGGATCCCGGCAACCCGATCAGCCGGCGCCACGACGACGATCCGCTCGATCTCGTCGACGGCGGCGAGCGCGTCGATCGACCACGCCAGCACCGGCCGATCGCCGATGACGTGTGCGAGCTTGTCGACCCCGCCCATCCGGCTCGACGATCCCGCCGCGACAACGATCGCGTCGGCCGCCACCGCCTCGTTCAATCGAGACGCGGCTGGGCGAAGATCATCCGGCCGGCGACCGTCTGGAGGACCCGCGTCACCGCGACGTCGAGGTCCTTGTCGATGTAGCGGACGCCGCCCTCGACCACGATCATCGTCCCGTCGTCGAGGAACCCGACGCCCTGACCGGCCTCCTTGCCCTCCTGGATGACCCGGACGCGCAGCTCCTCGCCGGGCAGGACGGCGGGCTTGACGGCGTTCGCGAGCGAATTGATGTTCAGGACGCGGATGCCCTGCAGCTCGGCGACTCGGTTGAGGTTGAAGTCGTTCGTCAGGATCGCCTTGCTCCTCGCTCGCGCCAGGGCGACGAGCTTGGCGTCGACCTCGGTCACCTCCGGCACGTCCTCGTCCACGATCTCGACGGGCGTCGTCGACTCCTTCTGCATCCGCGCCAGGATCTCCAGGCCGCGCCGGCCGCGATTGCGGCGGAGCGTGTCCGAGCTGTCGGCGATGTGCTGAAGCTCCTCGAGCACGAACTTCGGGACGACCAGCGTGCCGTAGATGAAGCCCGATTCGACGATCTCCGCGATCCGACCGTCGATGATCGCGCTCGTGTCGACGACGATGTGAGGATCGCCTGCGGAGGTCGTTTCGCCCGCCTGGCTCGGCCGGCGGATGAGGCCGATCGATTCCGCGGCGAGGAGCAGGTCCTCGCGCTTGGCGACCGTCAGACCGAGCATCCCGAGGCCGAGGAACAACGAAACGCCGAGCGGCAGCCACGTTCCCAGCGGACCCTCGAACGCGGAGAGCGGCAATCCGAGGAGCAGGCCCATGAGCAGCCCGAGGAGGAGCCCGACAACAGCGGTCACGAACTCGGCGGTGGACAGCCGCTGGACGGCCCGGAAGAGCCAGGTGGCCGGAACGATCGTCAGGTACGGGAGGATCGCGAAGCCGACCACGAGCCAGGCGGCGATCCAGGCGATCAGCCAGATGCCACCGCTCGGGGTGACGATGATCCCGCCCTCAGGCGTGTCGACGAGCAGCCCCGCGGGCCTCGCCAGAGCGAATCCGACCAGGCCGCCGAGCACGATGCCCAGCAGGCGGATGTTGCGGATCACGGTTCCCTCGGATCTACCGCCCGCGGTGCCGGATAAACAAGATGAAGTACCTGAGGCGGCGCGGCCGTCAGACTAGCATCGCGCCGGGGCGCTCGCCACACGTTCAGTCGCACCTTCGAGCGCGGCGCCGATGGCCTCGCGTAGCGATGCAACGGCCACGATCTCGATCCCGGCCACGTCCGGGAGGGCTCCATCGCGGGCCGCTCGCGGCACGACCGCCCGTCGAAAGCCCAGGCGGGCCGCCTCCCGGAGGCGACGCTCGAGTCCCGTGACGGGCCGCAGCTCACCAAGCAGTCCCACCTCACCGATGGCGACCGTGCGGTCCCTGACGGGCCGGTCGCGGAGGGACGACCCGAGGGCGATCGCGATCGGCAGGTCAAGTCCAGGCTCCCCGACAGAGAGGCCGCCGGCGAGGTTGACATAGACGTCGTGACTGGCCAGCCCGATCCCGGCCCGCCGGGCGAGGACGGCGATCAGCAGCGCGACCCGATTCGGGTCCACGCCGCTCGCCGTTCGCCGGGGCGATCCCACCGCCCCCGGGGCGACGAGCGCCTGGACCTCGACGAGGATCGGCCGGCTGCCCTCGAGTGTCGGTGCGACGACGCTGCCGGGCGCCGGCTCGTCGTGCTCCGCAAGGAACGCGCGCGCCGGATCGGTCACCTCCGACATGCCTGTCTCGCCCATCTCGAAGACCCCGACCTCCTCGGTCGATCCGAAGCGGTTCTTCGATGCCCGGACGAGCCGCAGCGCCGCGAAGCGCTCCCCCTCGAGGTTGAGGACCGCGTCGACGAGATGCTCCAGCGTCTTCGGCCCGGCCAGCGAACCGTCCTTCGTGACGTGCCCGACGAGGACGACGGCGATCCCCTCCCCCTTCGCGAGCTCCATCAGGCGGAGCGCCGATTCGCGGACCTGGCCGACGCTGCCCGCCGGCCCATCGAGCTCGGCGACCGTCGCGGTCTGGATCGAGTCGACGACGACGAGCTGCGGTCGCTCGTCCCGGGCGATCTCGGCGATCCGCCCGATCTCGGCCTCCGCGACGACGCGGATCCCGTCGCGCGCGGGACCATCGAGCAGGCCGAGCCGGGCGGCCCGCAGCCGGACCTGAGAAGCCGACTCCTCGCCGGTCGCGTACAGGACGACCGCTCCGGACGCGGCGATGCCTGCGGCAGCCTGGAGGAGGAGCGTCGACTTGCCGATCCCCGGCTCACCTCCGACCAGGACGACCGAGCCCTCGACGATCCCGCCACCGAGAACCCGATCCAGCTCGCCGATCCCGATCGGGCGACGCGGCAAGTCTGGCTCGGCCACCGATCCAAGGGCCGTCGGCCGGGCAAGCCCGCTCGGTGAGGATGACGGTGACGCTGAGCGGCGGGGCTCGCGGACCACGGTCTCGACGAGGCTGTTCCACGCGGCGCAGGCGCGGCACTGTCCTTCCCAGCGGAGGAACGACTCTCCGCACGACTGGCAGACGTAGCGACTCTGGGCTTTGCCTGTTGCGCGAGTCACGCCAGCGCTTGCGAGGCGGCGGCGGCGATCAGCCGGCCTCGACGGGGGTAGGCGTCAGGGTCTCCGCGGCATGGATGTCGAGGCCGGCTTCCGGGTCCTTGTCGACGACGATCATCGTGCCGGGCTCGTACTTGCCGAGGAGGAGGTGCTCGGCGAGGACGTCCTCGATCATGTTCTGGATGACGCGCCGCAGCGGTCTGGCGCCGTAAGCGACGTCGTAGCCGAGCTTGATGATGTGTTCCTTCGCCGCCTGGGTGACCTCGAGCGACATCTGCTGGGCTCGAAGCTGGTCGCGAACGCGGGCGAGCATCAGGTCGACGATCTGGGCGATCTCCTCGACCGTCAGCGAGCGGAAGACCACCGTGGCGTCGATCCGGTTGAGGAACTCCGGCCGGAAGTTGTTCTTGAGCTCGGCGGCGACCTTCTCCTTCATGATCTCGTACGACGTCTCGGCGCGCGCCGCGTCCGTGTCGCCCATCGCCCGGAACCCGAGGCTCGCGTTCGACTGGAGCTGCTTCGCGCCCAGGTTCGAGGTCATGATGATGATCGCGTTCCGGAAGTCGACCCGGCGGCCCTTGGCGTCCGAGAGGTGCCCGTCCTCGAGGATCTGGAGGAGGATGTTGAAGACCTCCGGATGCGCCTTCTCGACCTCGTCGAGGAGGATCACGCAGTAGTTCTTGCGCCGGACGGCCTCGGTCAGCTGGCCGCCCTCGTCAAAGCCGACATAGCCGGGGGGCGCTCCCACGAGACGGCTGACGTTGTGCCGCTCCATGAACTCGCTCATGTCGATCTTGATGAGCGCGTCCTCGCTGCCGAACATGAACTCGGCGAGGGCCTTGGCGAGCTCCGTCTTGCCGACGCCGGTCGGGCCCAGGAAGATGAACGAGCCGATCGGGCGCTTCGGGTCCTTCAGCCCGGCACGGGCTCGCCGGACGGCCTTGGCGACGACCTCGATCGCTTCCTGCTGACCGATGACGCGGCCGTGGAGGGCATCCTCCATCTCGAGCAGGCGCTGGGATTCCTCGGCTGCGATCCGGGTGACGGGGATGCCCGTCCACATCGCGACGACCTGGGCGATCTCTTCCTCGTCGACGGTCGGCTGGTCGCTTCCCACCTGCGACTGCCATTCGCCGCGCAGGCGCTCGACGCGTCTCACGGGAAGTGGCCTCTGCCTCGCGCAGGCGCGCGGCCTCTTCGTATTCCTGGTTGTTGATCGCCGCGTCCTTCTCCTTCGTGATCCGGTCGAGGTCCTTCTGGGCATCGCGGAGCGCGGGCGGTGCGGAGGCGTAGCGCAGGCGGACCCGGCTGGCCGCCTCGTCGATCAGGTCGATCGCCTTGTCGGGCAGGTGCCGGTCGGTGATGTACCGGATCGACAGGTCGACGGCGGCCTTGACCGCCTCGTCGGTGATGGAGACCTTGTGGTGCTGCTCGTAGCGCTCCCGGATTCCCATGAGGATGTCGATGGACTGCTCCATCGTTGGCTCCTCGACCATGACCGGCTGGAAGCGTCGCTCGAGGGCAGCGTCCCGCTCGATGTACTTGCGGTATTCGTCGAGGGTCGTCGCGCCGATGCACTGGAGCTCGCCGCGCGACAGCGGCGGCTTGAGGATGTTGGCTGCGTCGATCGCCCCCTCGGCGGCGCCCGCCCCGACGAGGGTGTGCAGCTCGTCGATGAACAGGACCGCGTCATTCGTGTTGCGGAGCTCCTCGATGATCTTCTTGAGTCGCTCCTCGAACTCGCCGCGGTACTTCGTGCCGGCAACGAGCGAGCCGATGTCGAGGGTCAGCACGCGCTTGTTCAGGAGCGTCTCCGGCACGTCGCCGTTGACGATCCGATGGGCGAGGCCCTCGGCAATCGCCGTCTTGCCGACGCCCGGCTCGCCGATGAGGGCCGGGTTGTTCTTCGTCCGTCGCGACAGGATCTGGATGACCCGCTCGATCTCCTTCTCGCGGCCGATCACCGGATCGAGCTTGCCGGCCCGTGCCGCCTCGGTCAGGTTGATGCCGAGCTGATCGACGGTCGGAGTCTTCGAGGCGCGCTTCGTCTCCTGGGCTGGCCCCGACGAGGAAGACTGCGAGAGCACGCGGATGACCTCGTGGCGGACCTTGTCGAGGTTGACGCCGAGTGACTCGAGCACGCCCGCGGCGATCCCCTCGCCTTCACGGACGAGGCCGAGGAGGAGGTGCTCCGTGCCGATGTAGTTGTGACCGAGGCGTCGGGCCTCGTCGATCGCGAGCTCGATGACCCGCTTTGCACGCGGCGTCAGCCCGACCTCGCCGACCACCGGCCGGTCGCCACGCCCGATGATGAATTCGACGGCCGTCCGGACCTTGGCGAGTTCGACGTTCATGTTCTCGAGGACGCGCGCCGCGACACCCTCTCCCTCACGGACCAGGCCGAGGAGGAGATGCTCCGTGCCGATGTAGTTGTGGTTGAAACGCTGCGCCTCGTCCTGGGCCAATGTCAGGACTTTGCGCGCGCGGTCCGTGAACTTGTCGAACCGATCCATCGAATCGAACGCCTGTTCCGTTGCGAGCGTCGAACGTGACGCTGAAGCCATGCTAGCACGCCCATCTCCCTCCGCAAGCCAGCCGGATTGCCCATCCCCAAGCGGCGGAATTCGCCGATTGGATGACGAGCGACGGGCGCCGTCGACCCATGATTCGTCATGGCGAGACGGACAGATGTGGGATGGCGATGCGATTCGGATGAAGGAATCGAAACGACCCGCCGGAGCGGGTCGTTTGGGTCGTCGTCGATAACGCGGCGGGATCCGCCGCTGAGCTCAGGACGCTGAGCTCTTCTCGCTCTTCTCGCTCTTCTTGGCCTTCTCGGGCTCGGCCGGGGCGTCCTCGGCGGGGGCATCCTCGGCCGTGGCCTGGGTTGCTTCAGCCGCCTCGTCCGCGACCGTCGCCTCAGCAGCCGGGGGTTCTGCCTCCGGCTCGGCCTCGACCGCCGGCGCCACTTCGGCTTCCGGGGTCGCCGCGGCGGCTTCCGGCTCGGGCTCCGGCTCGGGCTCCGCCTCGACGGCCGCCGGCTCGGACTCGGTCACCGCTTCAGCTGTCACGGGCTCCGATTCGGCCGTTGCTGTTTCAGGTTCGGCAGTCGCCGTCTCGGCTTCAGCTGTCGCAGATTCAGGCTCGGCTTCTGCGGTCTCCGGCTCCGCTACCGCCTCGGCGGGCTCGGCCGTCGCGGTTTCCGGCTCCGCTACCGCCTCAGGCGGCTCGGCGGTCGCCGTCTCCGGCTCCGCTGCGGCCTCGGCCGTCGCGGTTTCCGGCTCCGCTACCGCCTCGGCGGGCTCGGCCGTCGCGATCGCTGCTTCAGCCTCGGCCTCGGCGACCGGAGCGTCCCCCACCGGGGCCGCGGAGGCCTCCGCTGCGTCGTCGATCGAGGGTTCGGTGTCGGCGCCTTCAGAGGCCGCGAGCTGATCGCGAACCTGGGCGAAGGCTGCCGCCAGCGTGTTGTCGATGCCGCCTTCCGGCTCCTGCACCGCATCCGACATGGAGTAGCCACGCTCGGGGCGCGGCCGGCGCTCCGTGCGCGGACCTGCTGTACCGGCCGGGGCGACCTGGCCGGGCTCGGGTTCCGGTCGAGCCGGCGGCTCCTCGGCCTGCTTCAGGCTGAGCCCGAGACGATGGCGCTCGGAGTCGAGCGAGATGATCTTGAGCTTCAGCGCCTGGCCCTCGTGGACCACGTCGCCGGGGTGTGCCACCCGCTGGTGAGACAGTTCGCTGATGTGAATGAGGCCCTCGAGGCCGTCCCGGACGCGAACGAACGCCCCGAAGTTGACGAGCTTCGTCACGGTTCCGTCGATCACGTCGCCGACGTTGAAGTCGGCCACTGTCGAATGCCACGGGTCCGGCTGGAGCCGACGGATCGAGAGACTGATCCGACCACGCTCGTGATTGATGTCGATGACCTCGGCCTCGACCTCTTCGCCCACCTTGTAGCCGGACTCGGGGTTGTTGACCTTGTTCCACGACAGCTCGCTCTTGTGAACGAGGCCGTCGATCCCACCGAGATCGATGAAGACGCCGAACGGCGCGATCGAGCGCACGGTGCCGGTGACCTTCTGGCCGACCTGGAGGCTGCTGAAGAGCTCGTCGCGCTTCTCCCGACGCTCCTCGTAGAGCGCCACCTTCTCGGACAGGATGAGGCGGTTCGCCTTCCGGTTGACCTCGAGGATCTTGAGCCGGAGCTTGCGGCCGACGAACGGCATCAGCTTCTCGGCGATCTCCTGGGCAGCATCGCGCGGTTGATCGTTCTGCGGTCGACGGGGGAAGTCGACGATCTGGCTGATCGGGACGAACCCGCGGATGCCGCAGTCGACGATGAGGCCGCCCTTGTTGTGGTCGATGACCGGGGCCTCGATGATCACGCCTGCCTCGAACTGCTCCTGCATGGAGCGCCACTTGCGTTCCAGGCCGGCGCGGCGCAGCGAGAGGACGGCGTGCCCTTCCTGCGACTCGGGCTGGAGGACGTAGACGAGGACGATGTCGCCGATCGCGAGTTCCGGCTGGCTCTCCGCATGCCGTCCGTAGAGCTCGCGGTTGCTGACAACCCCTTCCGACTTGGCCCCGATGTCGACGAGGATCTCGTCCTTGTCGATCCGAACGACGGCACCCTCGACAACGTCACCGTGCTTGAAGCTCTTGATGTCCGAGTCCTGCTCGGCGAGGAGCTCCTCCATCGTCGTCGGCTCGGGTCCGAGGTCGCGGACGGGCGCCGGCTCGGGCTCATCCTCTTCGCCCGCGGCGGGAGCGTCGGTTGTGTCCGCGTCGCTCAGCGCATCGGATGACGGGGCCGCGGTCGCAGCGGCGGCGGTCGCGCTCGGTGCAGCGTCCACCTCAGTCGGTGCGGCGTCCACCTCAGCGGTCGCCGGCGCGCTGTCCGCGCTGGGCGGCTCCGTTGCTGCCGATTCCGTGTCCGTGGGCGCCGCTGCCTCAGCGACAGCGTCGACCGTCTCGACAACCGGTTCTGTCACCGCGACCGGATCTGCGACTCCAACCGTGTCCGCATCCTCATCCGGGGCCGAATCGGGCGCCGGGACCGCCTCGCCGGCCGGGGCCGTATCAGCCTCCGGGTCCGTCTCAGCAACCGCTGGCCGTCTCCTGACGATCGGTTGCCGCTTCGCTGGCGGGTGTCTCAGTGAGGTCGATGGACTCGGCGGTGGCGGGCTCGTCGGCGACGGCGACGGCCGTGCCAACTGGTTCGGGCGCCTGGTCGGTCTCCGGGGCGATTGCCTCCGGCTCCGGCGCGGTCCCGCCCTGCTTTTCTTCGGTCAAAGGTCTTGTCGCTCCTGTTCGGTCAAAGTCCCCGGACATGACAACGGCCTGGGCAGCGCCCAGGCCTTCCGTGACGATGAGATGGTGGTCCGTGGTTGTCTGGGCCGCGGTCCTCTCCCCTTCGCAAGTTGGCTTGGACGTGTCTTCAGCTGAGCTGCCTTCCGGAGCCGGGAGAGTCTAGCACACGCCTTCTCGCGGCTACAATCGGCCGGCCGTGCCCGAATTACCCGATCTGACCATCGTCGCGGAGGCCTTTCACGCCGCCCTCGTCGGCCGGTCGATCACCGCCGTCGCCGCGCCCGGGCCGCTCGCAGTGCGGGGGACACCGGCCGAGCTCGATGCGCTTGTCGGCCAGCGCATCACGGACATCGCGAGGCGTGGAAAGTTCCTCATCGTCGATGCGGATCGCGACCGGGTCGTCGTCAACCCGATGCTCACGGGTCGGTTCCAGCTCGCTCGGCCACAGGACAAGCTGCCGACGAAGACCGCGGTCGTCGTGTCGTTTGGGCCGCGCCAGGTCCGACCCAAACGCCCGGCACCATGGACCAGGCGGGCCGATTGGATGCCGGCCGACGATGTGCCCGTCGAGGTTCGCTACCGCGACCCGACGCAGATGGGCAAGGTCTACCTGCTCCCAGCCGGACTCGAACGAACGGTCCCGGGGTTCGGCGACGGCGAGCTCGGCCCGGATGCCGACGATCCGGGCCTGACGCTGGACGTCTGGCGGCAGCGGATTCGCCGCCATCCCGGTGAGCTCAAGAACCTGCTGAAGAACCAGGCATTCATTGCGGGCGTCGGGAACGCCTACAGCGATGAGATCCTGCACGCAGCGCGCCTGCTGCCGTTCCGAAAGCGATCAGACCTCGCTGCCGAGGAGATCGACGCGCTCCATGCCGCGACCCGTTCGACACTCGTGGCGGCCGTGGACATCCTTCGCGCGCGCGTTCCACCGACCTTCGAGAAGCAGGTCCGCGACTTCCTGGCCGTCCATGACAAGGGTGGGACCGCCTGCCCCCGATGCGGAACGAAGATCAGTGAGGTCAAGCCGGGGGGCTTCGTGACGTCGTACTGTCGGGGTTGCCAACGCTAGCGAACCCGCCATCTCCCTAAGGGATCTTCAGTTTCTGCCCGATCCTCAGGTCGTTGCTGGTCAGGTTGTTGAGGCTCTTGATCAAGTCCACGGTCGTGTCGAACTCCAGCGCAATCCCGTACAGCGTGTCGCCCTTCTTGACGACGTAGATCTCGCCGGAGCTCGGCGTGCTGGGGGTCGGGGTTGCGGTCACGCCACTCACGACGCCAGACGCCGCAGGGGACGGGCTGGCCGGAGCCGACGCTGCGGCCGACGCGGATGGCGACGGGCGCGGGGTTGCGCGCGGGGTCGGGCGAGCGGTGGGCGAAGCCGTCGGGGAGGCCGTCGCGGAGGGTACGGCGATCGCGGCCACGCCGGCGCTGGGAAGACGAGCGATCGCGAGGGCGAGGACGGCGACGATCATGAGCCCGACAAGGGCCACCTGGGACATCGCCCGGTCGACGGGCCACCGCGCGGTGGGAGCGGAGAGTCGTGGGTGCTCGAGGATGATTGCCGAGCTCCGAGCGACGGGTCGACGGGCGGCATCGGCGGCGGCAACTGCGGCCGGATCGACGCCCGGCGCGAGCATCGCCGCGCGGCTCGCTCGCGCGGCCCGGAAGGTCGGGACAGCTGCCGTGCTCGTCCGAGAGGCAAAGGCGGCGCTGTTTCTCGGTCGTCAACTGGGCCGGCGGCTCGACGGCACCGCAGCGGTGCTCCCGATGCGGGGACGAACTCCGCCAGGCGCCACCCGCTGCGGCCAGGTACGGGCAGATCTCGTGGATGTCCGGGGCCCTGGATTCGGGGGCGTGCCGGGCAGCGCGAGGCTGGGCGGCTCCGGGCTCCGGGACGGCGGCGGGCGGCGACTCGGGCGGCTCTCCGACGGGCACGGTCATGGCCAGAGGATAACGGAGGGTCGCGATCCGTCCCCTCCGTGGCTGATCAGATGGTGCCCGCGGTCAACGGCTCGGCGTGCCGCCGGCGATCGGAACCCTGTCCCCGGAAACGCAAAAATCCTGGCGACGACCTATTTTCCCGAAAGGCTGCCCTCTCAGTATCTTCGGCGCTGGAGAGCTTGACTTCCGTGTTCGGGATGGGAACGGGTATGGCCTCTCCGCTAGAGTCACCAGGATTCGTTGCGTCTGGACGTTCGGCAGCGGGCCGCGCGGCACTCGACTGGTGTCGAGGCGCGGGGCGCCAAGGATTGATCTTCGATCTCGTGAAAGTCAGTCAGGAAATGATCCTGATTTCCCAGCCACTGACCCCTGGTCAGTTGCTGAAGAGGTCAAGCCCTCGACCGTTAGTACCGCTCAGCTTCATCCGTCACCGGACTTCCACATGCGGCCTATATAACAGGTGGTCTCCCTGCGGTCTTACCCGGTTGACCCGGTGGGGAACCTCATCTCGAGGCGAGCTTCGCACTTAGATGCTTTCAGCGCTTATCCCGACCGAACATAGCTACCCAGCGGTGCCCCTGGCGGGACAACTGGCACACCAGCGGTTCGTTCACTCCGGTCCTCTCGTACTAGGAGCAACTCCTCTCAAGTTCCCTACGCCCACGGCGGATAGAGACCGAACTGTCTCACGACGTTCTGAACCCAGCTCGCGTGCCGCTTTAATTGGCGAACAGCCAAACCCTTGGGACGTACTTCCGCCCCAGGATGCGACGAGCCGACATCGAGGTGCCAAACGGTGCCGTCGATGTGAACTCTTGGGCACCATCAGCCTGTTATCCCCGGGGTAGCTTTTATCCGTTGAGTGATACCCCTTCCACTCGGAGGTACCAGATCACTAAGCCCGACTTTCGTCTCTGCTCGACTTGTGGGTCTCGCAGTCAAGCTCCCTTATGCCTTTGCACTCTACGGCTGGTTTCCATTCAGCCTGAGGGAACCTTTGGGCGCCTCCGTTACACTTTAGGAGGCGACCGCCCCAGTCAAACTGCCCGCCTGACACTGTCCTGCGCCCGGTTTCACGGGTCGCGGTTAGAACCGAAATCCAACAAGGGTGGTATTTCAACGTCGGCTCCACCGAGGCTAGCGCCCCAGCTTCTCAGCCTCCCACCTATCCTACACAAGCTGAATTCCAATCCAATATCAGGGTGCAGTAAAGCTCCACGGGGTCTTTTTGCCCTGCCGCGGGTAACCTGCATCTTCACAGGTACTTCAATTTCGCCGGATCCCTCGTTGAGACAGCGCCCAGATCGTTACGCCATTCGTGCGGGTCGGAACTTACCCGACAAGGAATTTCGCTACCTTAGGACCGTTATAGTTACGGCCGCCGTTTACCGGGGCTTCGATTCAGAGCTTGCACCCCTCCTCTTAACCTTCCGGCACTGGGCAGGCGTCAGCCCCTATACGTCAGCTTTCGCTTTCGCAGAGACCTGTGTTTTTGCTAAACAGTCGCCTGGGCCTTTTCACTGCGGCTTCGATCGACCACTGACAAGTCAGTAGCCGCGAAGCGCCCCTTCTCCCGAAGTTACGGGGCCATGTTGCCGAGTTCCTTAACGAGGGTTCTCCCGATCGCCTTGGTATTCTCTACCCGCCTACCTGTGTCGGATTGCGGTACGGACACCGTTGGTCTCGCTAGACACTTTTCTTGCCAGCGTGGCTCACTCGAATCGAGGACAGAAGCCCCTTTCATTCGCTGCTCGGGGTTGAATGAGAGGACGGATTTGCCTGTCCTCTCCCCCTACCGGCTTAGACGCGTATAGCCAAAACGCGCTCGAACTACCACACCGTGTCATGCCATTGCTCCCACCTGGGATCGGATCCGGGACTCGACTGGCTTGCGCCAGCCAACCTCCGTTCTCCTACCCCCAGGCGACACCTTGCGGTGCAAACGACCTCTGGTGGTTCCGGAATATCAACCGGATGTCCATCGCCTACGACTTTCGTCCTCGGCTTAGGCCCGACTAACCCTGAGCGGACAAGCCTTCCTCAGGAAACCTTAGGCTTACGGCGTGTGAGATTCTCACTCACATTGCGCTACTCATGCCGACATTCGCACTTCCGTCCGCTCCAG
>CAVSAP010000006.1:0-177500 GCA_963726055.1 uncultured Chloroflexia bacterium | reverse complement strand
CCAGCTCACCCTGGATCCGCAACATTTCCTGCTGCATCTGCTGGGCCATCCTCTGGAGGTTGCCCATGCCCATGTCGTCTCCTCCTCTGTCAGCCGATCGTGAGTCTGGCGGATACGCCGAACCGGTGCACGGTCGCCCCGGATCAGCTCACCTCATCGACGTCGGCGATTTCCTCGGCGAAGATCCGGCGCGCCTCGGTCCACATCGGGTCCGCCTCGTCGGCGCCGGGCAGCGGAGCGACGAGGTCGAGATTCGTGGCGACGCAACGGACAGCGACGGCGCGACCCAGGATCGTCGCGATCCCCTCTTCGAGCATCGGCCGGCGCCGCTCAAGGGCATCCTTGAGGAAGGCCTGGCCCTCGGGGAAGCCGAGCGTGACGATGTTGCCTTCGACGCTGATCGGGCGGCATGCAGCGATGAGCGGCTTGGCCGGTGGGTTCTGGCTGATGTGGGCGACGATGTCGGGCCAGCGGGCGCGGAGCTCGTCGAGGCCCTCGGACGCCGTTGCCGACGACACCGGCACGGGAACGGCGGCAGCCGCTGCCGGGGGCGAGGCAGGTGGTCCGGTCGACTCGATCGGCTCGGCGGGCTCGGCGGCTCGGCGGCTCGGCCGCGTGGGGTGCCTCGGTCACGTCGGCTGGCTCGGTCGGCACGGCCGTTTCGGTCGACACCGCGGGACGGGCCGGCTCGGCTGCCGCGGGACGGGCCGGCTCGGCTGCCTCCGTCGGGCCGGGCGGATCCGCCGTCGGAGGCCGGGATCGGGCCGGTTTCGGCTGTGACGGAGCCAACTCATCGGCTTGGCTCGACGGCTGGCTCGCCGGCCGTTCAGGCTCGCGGGCTGCAGGACCTGGAGCTGGTCCGGAGCCGGCCGGCAGAGACGGGGCATCGGCCGCCGCGAACAGAGCCAATTCGACCTGGAGCCGCAAGCCGCCCACACCGCGCCGTTCCGGGTCGATCTCGGCAAGCCGCCGAGCAACGCGGGCGAGAGCGGTGACACGAGCAGGGTCGCCACCGGGACCCAGGCCGCTGGACAGATCGGCCCGGATCGCCTCGATCACCTGGTCGAGGACGACACCGACATCGCGACCGCGGTCCTCGAGCTCGTCGAGAACACCGATCCCGGCAACGACGTCGCCGTTCACGAGCGCTGCCACGAGACGTTCGACGGCCTCGGCTTCTGCGAGGCCCAGGAGGTCGCGGACGGCGGCTTCGTCGATCCGGCCACCGGCTGAGGCGAGCAGCTGGTCGAGCATCGACTCGGCGTCGCGCATCCCGCCGGCCGCGAGCCGGGCGATCAGGTGGACGGCGGCAGGTTCGGCCTCGATCGATTCGGCCTCGAGGATCCGCCCGAGTTTTCCTTCGATCTCGGGCACCGTCAGCCGGCGGACGTCGTAGCGCTGCAGTCGGGACAGGATCGCCGGCGGGAATTCCTGGGGGTGGGTCGAGGCGAACATGAAGGCGACGAACTCGGGTGGTTCTTCGAGCGACTTGAGGAGGGCGTTCCAGGCGTCCCGTGTGATCTGGTGCGCCTCGTCGAGGATGTAGACCTTTCGCCGCAGGTCGGTCGGCGCGTAGTTGATCCGCTCGCGAAGCTCCCGGATATCGCCGATCCCTCGGTTGGATGCCGCGTCGATCTCGATCAGATCGAGCGCCCGGCCCTCGCGGATGGCGACGCACGAGGGGCAGGCGTCGCATGGGTCCCCGTCACGCAGGTCGGTGCAGTTGAGCGCCTTGGCGAGGATCCGGGCGAGTGACGTCTTGCCGGTGCCGCGCGGTCCGACGAAGAGGATCGCGTGCGAGACCCGGTCGGCGCGAACGGCATTGCGGAGTGTCTCGACGACGGGTTCCTGGCCGACGATCTCCGAGAAGGTCTGGGCGCGCCAGCGGCGATAGAGCGCCTGGTGCGGCGCTGTGCTGCGCTGCGGTGCGGTCGTGCTCACGACGCTCCTGTTCGATCGCGGGGTGGCGGAGGCTGTGTGCCGTGCACCCACCGTCGACCTGAGCGTTTCCGCGCCCACCGCGACGAGCGGCTCAGACCAGGCCGTTCCGCGGCACCCGGCGAGGGTCGCTTAGTGCTGCTTCCTTCCGGACCTGACACGGTTCGCGATTCGCCGCTGCGCGGGACCCGGTCCTCAACGTCGCTCGAAGCGGCGGCTCTCGAGAACGGAGACCTCGGGTGGGAATTCAGCCCTGCTATAGCGGATTGCAGGTTCAGGGCACCGCTAGTTCCCCGCCTAGCACGGCCCCGAGAGTCTATCGCGGATCGGATCGGCGAGGCGGAGATGGCGGTCCGTATCCGCTCGCCGGGATGACGGTCGAGGCCAAGGCGGCGTCCGAGCACCGGAGCGAGCGCACCCCAAGGTGCGTGAGCGAGGAGCGGAGGCGCCAACGCCGGCATCGGCCGCCAGCCCGGGGAGCGTTGGCGGAGAGGGCGGGATTCGAACCCGCGACGGGTTGCCCCGAACCGCATTTCCAGTGCGGCGCCATAGTCCACTAGGCGACCTCTCCGCGGGAGTCCCCCCGGAACAACAAAGCCGACCGACATGGCGCCGGCCGGCCAACGGCGGTTGAAACTGGCGGAGAGGGCGGGATTCGAACCCGCGGTGCTTTCGCACACCGCTTTTCGAGAGCGGCACCATCAACCACTCGGACACCTCTCCGCCGGTGAGGATACCAAAGGTCGCTGGGGCGACCCCTCGGCCCGGTCGCTCGGAGCGCCGTCCAGCGGAGTGCCCGCCGCTCGTCTACCAATCCGGGTAGTGATACATCGGGTTTGATGGCGATTCTGCACGGAATGGCGGAGATCCCGATCGATCCCACGTTCGAGCATGCAGTGGCGGAGACGCGATTGTGGGCGATCGAGCGAGTCGGGTTGATGTACCACCACCCGCGTTGGTATTTGAGATTCGTTCCCGGTGAGCGCCCGGTGCGCGCGCGGGCGTCTAGAGCGCCGCCGGGCTGGCTGCCGCCGTGAACAGTTCCTCAGCCTCTTCCCGGCGAATCCCGCTCACGATCTTCAGGCGCCGCTTCAGGCCGGGGTGCTGGGCGAGCTGGATGACGGTTCCGGCGGCGCCATCCTCCGTGTTCGGGACGGCAAAGACCAGCGTCTCGACGTCGCTCTCCAGGAGCGCTCCGACGCACATCGCGCACGGCTCGAGCGTTGCGAAGATCGTGGCGCTGGCAAGGCGATCCTTGCCGAGCTTCCGGGCTGCCTCACGGAGCGCGACCACGACAGCGTGGGCGGTCGGGTCGTTCGACTCCTGGACCCGATCGTGGGCCCGGGCGACCATCGCCTCGTCGACGACCGCGACGACCGCGATCGGGCGTTCGCCCATGGCCAGTGCATTGCGCGCCTCGGCGAGGGCCTCGCCCATGAACAATTCGTAGTTCATGACGGCGATGATACAGGCCGGTGATCCATCGTCCGCCACTCCCCCCTGCGTTTCGGACACCGAACCGCAACCGACCACGTTGGGCGGGTAGCGCTAGCATGCCCGGCGATGGCTGGCACACGACGGATTGGCATCCTCACCGGCGGCGGCGATGTTCCCGGCCTCAATGCGGTGATCAAGAGCGTTGTCTATCGATCGACGGCGCTCGGCTACGAGGCGCTCGGGATCCGCCGTGGCTGGGAGGGCCTGACCCACCTCCATCCCGGACCCGAGCTTGACAGCGACTACGTCCGACGGCTCGATCGCGTCAACACGCGGACGATCGATCGAACCGGTGGCACGTGGCTGCACACGTCCCGGACAAATCCCCGGAAGATGCGTCGCTCCGCACTTCCAGGCTGGCTCGCGCCAGACCAGGTCGCATCGATGGCCGTGGGCGACGATCTGTACGACCTGACTCCGGTCGTGCTCGACAACATCACCCGACTCGGGATCGACGTGCTGGTGACGATCGGTGGCGATGACACCCTGAGCTTCTCGCAGGCGCTCGTCGAGGCGGGGGTCCCGCTCGTGGCGATCCCGAAGACGATGGACAACGACGTCCAGGGCACCGAGTACTGCATCGGATTCTCGACCGCGATCACCCGGGCGAAGGAGGCGATCAACCGGCAGCGAACGACGCTCGGATCGCACGAGCGCATCGGGGTCTTCCGGATCTTCGGGCGCGATGCCGGGTTCTCGGCCCTCTACGCGGCCTACGTGACGTCGGCGCGGTGCCTGATCCCGGAGGCTCCGTACGATCTCGACCGGCTCGCGTCGATCCTCGCCGAAGATCATCGCAACAATCCAAGTCGCTACGCCCTCGTCATCACGGCCGAGGGGGCGATCTGGCAGGGCGCCCGGGTCCAGGACGTCGGGGAGGCCGACATGTTCGGGCATCGCCACAAGGCGAACATCGGCGAGTCCCTGGCGGCCGAGATCAAGCAACGGACCGGGATCGAGACCGCCGTTTCCGAACTCACGTACGACCTTCGAAGCGGTGAACCGGACTCGCTCGACTCGATGGTCGCGATCACGTTCGCCAATGTCGCAATGGACCTGATCCGGGATGGAATCACGGGGCGGATGGTTGCGATCCAGGACGGCAAGTATGCCCACACCCACCTGCCCGAGCCGCGCCTCGGTCCCCGCCGGGTCAACGTCGCGGAGATGTACGACATGGAGCGATTCCGGCCACGCTACGAGGGGAAGCTCGGGGATCCGTTGCTTCTCGTCGGGCTTCCTCAGGCCACTGGGGTCGCGGAGCTCCCCCGTGGACTTCGGAGCGCGAGCGTCAGCTGACCGCTGAGGGTGCCGGCTCCCATCAGTCCGGGAGGCCCGACCGCGACCTGATCGATCGAGCCAGCGCGGACATGTCGTCATCCGAGTGGCCGTCGGCCATCAGTGCCGACTCCAGCTCCGCGGCGAGGCCGGCCACCGGCAGGTCGGCGCCCAGCTCGCGGGCGAGGTCGAGGGCGATTCCGAGGTCCTTGCGGTGGAGAGCGACCTTGAACCCGAGCGGGTAGTCGTTCGCGATCATCCGCCCGCTCCGGTTGGCGAGGACCCAGCTCTGGGCGGCACCGCCGCCGAGGGCTTCCACGACCTGGTCGACGTCGAGCCCGGACTTCATCGCGAGGACGATGCCCTCCGCGACGCCGAGGTATGTCCCGGCAAGCATGACCTGGTTGACCGCCTTGACGGCCTGGCCCGAGCCGATCGGCCCGACATGAGTGATCGTCTTGCCGAGCGCGGCCAGGACCGGACGGGCGCGGTCGACGTCCGCGGCCTCGCCGCCGACGAAGATGGTGAGCGTCGCCTTCTGGGCGCCTTCGCTGCCGCCGGAGACGGGCGCGTCGACCATCGCCACGCCGGAGGTGCCGAGGCGTGAGGCGAAGTCCCGGGTCGCGGCCGGTGAGATCGTCGAGCAGTCGATGACCAGCGCGCCGGAACGGGCACCGGCAGCGAGGCCGTCTGAGCCGAACAGCACCGCCTCGACATCGGGCGTGTCGGATACGCAGATCACAACGATCCCGCTGGCGGCGGCGACATCCGCTGGTGTCGCGGCCCGGCCGACACCCAGCTCGTCGAGCTCCGGCGCACGTCCGGGCGTCCGGTTCCAGGCGGTCACGTCGAATCCGGCCCGGGCCAGGTTGCCGGCCATCGCCGCCCCCATCGTCCCGAGCCCCACGAACCCGATCGCCTCAGACGATCCGCCGCTCATGGCCAGTCCTCTCCATCGCCCTGGATGAGGACCGCGCCGACCGTGGCATTCGTCGTCTCGTCGATCAGGATCGCAGAGCCGGTCGCCCGGTTCGAGCGGTATCGATCGGCAAAGATCGGCTCGGCGAGGGTCAGGCGAATGCGACCGAGGTCGTTGGCCACGAGCTCCGTCGCTTGCGTGTCGCGCTCGAGGGTATTGATGTCGAGCCGGGCGACGACATCGGCCGCTGCGGCCCGAACCGTCCGGCTCGTGTGGACCAGGCGGTAGCGCCGGCCGGTGGTGAACGGAGTGTCGCCGAGCCAGCAGACCAGCGCGTCCAGCTCGCGGGTCGCGGAAGGCGCGTCGTGGACGCCGGCGATCAGACCGCCCCGGCCGAGATCCACGTCATCGGTCAGGCGGACGGCCACCGACAACGGAGCCGACGCCTCGGCGAGCGAGCCGTCGTAGGTGTCGATCGACGCGACGCGCGTCACGATCCCCGACGGGAGCGCCACGACCGGATCGTCGGGTCGCAGCCGGCCACCCTCGATCCGACCCGCGTACGCGCGGTAGCCGGCATCGCCGGTCGCCCCCCGGATGACCCACTGGATCGGCAGGCGGAGCGGTCCGCCGACCTCCGGGGCATCGACCGGGACCGACTCGAGGTGATCGAGCAGTGGCGATCCGTTGAACCACGGCATCGCCACGGACGGCTCGACGACGTTGTCACCGCGCAGGGCGGAGACCGGGATCGTCGTGACGTCGGCCAGTCCCAGGCGGCGGACGAAGTCGTCGATCTCCGCCGTGATCGACCGGAAGACGGTTTCGTCAAAGCCGACGAGGTCCATCTTGTTCACCGCCACGACCAGGCGCGGGACGCGCAACAGGCCCGCGATGACGATGTGCCGCCGTGTCTGCTCGAGCACCCCGGATCGGGCGTCGACGAGGATGACCGAAAGGTCCGCGGTCGAGCAGCCCGTGACCATGTTGCGGGTGTACTGGAGATGGCCCGGCGTATCGGCCACGATGAACTTGCGTCGGGGCGTCTGGAAGTAGCGATAGGCGACGTCGATCGTGATTCCCTGCTCGCGCTCGGCGCGCAGGCCGTCGGTCAAGAGGGCGAGATCGAGCCCGTCGCCGCCGCGGCGTCGGGTCGCGTGCTCGAGTGCGACGAGCTGGTCGTCGAAGATGCCCTTCGAGTCATGGAGGAGCCGGCCGATCAGCGTGCTCTTGCCGTCGTCGACGGATCCCGCGGTCGAGAACCGAAGCAGGTCGGACGCCGGATAGGGCTTGTGCGGCGAGCGGGGCGCGGTGGCGACGGCCATCAGAAGTAGCCCTCGCGCTTGCGGTCTTCCATCGCCGCCTCGGAGAAGGCGTCGTCAGCGCGAGTCGCCCCCCGCTCGGTGATCCGCGCGGCTGCAACCTCTGCGATGACCGCCTCGATCGTGGCCGCTTCCGATGCAACCGCGCCCGTGCAGCTCATGTCGCCGACCGTCCGATAGCGGACGGTCCGGACGGCGACCTCCTCGCCGTCGCGGGGATGGACAACATCGGATACCGCCAGCCACATGCCGTCTCGTCGAACGACCTTCCGGTCGTGGGCGTAGTAGATCGACGGCACCTCGAGCCCCTCGGCGGCGATGTACTGCCAGACGTCGAGCTCGGTCCAGTTACTGATCGGAAAGACGCGCATGTGCTCGCCCTTGTGGATCCAGCCGTTGTACAGGCTCCACAGTTCCGGCCGTTGGATGCGTGGGTCCCAACCACCGAGGGAATCGCGGTGGCTGAAGATCCGTTCCTTCGCCCGCGCTTTCTCCTCGTCCCGTCGTCCGCCACCGAACAGCGCGTCAAATCCATGCTCGGCGATCGCGTCCAGGAGAGTGATCGTCTGGAGCCGGTTGCGTGATGGGTCGTGACCGGGCTCCTCGGTGACGCGACCGGCGTCGATCGAGGCCTGGACCGAGGCGACGATGAGCCGCTCACCGAGCTCGGCGACCCGCCGGTCGCGGAAGTCGAGCGCCTCCGCGAAGTTGTGGCCGGTATCGACGTGGACAATCGGGAACGGGAAACGGCCGGGCCGGAAGGCCTTCTCGGCCAGGCGCAGGAGAACGATTGAATCCTTGCCGCCGCTGAACAGGAGCGCCGGCCTCTCGAAGACCGCAGCGGCCTCACGGAAGATGTGGATCCCCTCGGACTCGAGCGCAGACAGGTGGGACAGGCCGTGACGCTCCGCGATCACGCCACGCCTCCGGCGGCCGGTTCACCGTCGAATGGCCCGGCTACGTCAGTCGGGACCCTCGTTCGAACCATGCGGCCCGAGCGCGGGTCGAAATGGATCCCGCACTCGCGCTCCTCCGGTTGCTCCCACCACCAGCGCCCCGCGCGTTCGTCCTCACCGGGCTTGATCGCCCGGGTGCACGGTGCGCAGCCGATGGACGGGTAGCCGCGGTCATGGAGGGCGTTGTATGGCAGGTCGTGCTCGCGGATGTAATTCCAGACCCGGTCGCTGGTCCAGTCCGCGAGCGGGGCGACCTTCCAGATCGTGGGGTGCTGCGGATCGAGACCGATCTTCGGCGTCTCGGCGCGAGTCGAGACCTGGTCGCGACGAAGCCCGGTGATCCAGCCATCCAGCGTCGCGAGCGCCCGGCCGAGCGGCTCGACCTTGCGAACGTGACAGCACGACGTTCGGTTCTCGAGCGACTCGTAGAACAGGTTGACGCCCTTGGCGCGGACCATCGCTTCGACGCGTTCTGCCTGGGGAACGTACACCTCGACGTCGATCGCGTAGCGGCGACGAACCTGGTCGATCAGGTCGTAGGTCTCCTGCGGCAGGCGACCGGTGTCGAGGGTGAACACCCTCGGGCGCGGCTCGAGTGACACGAGCATGTCGATGAGGACGACATCTTCTGCGCCGAACGATGACGCGATCGCGACGCGATCGCGTCCGAGCGAGCGGAGGGCGAGAGCGAGGACCTCTCGCGCTTCGAGCGATTCTGCGGCGACGGGATCGACGCCGATCTCAGGTGGCATCGATGAGCCCGCGGCGTGCCCGGATCGACCGCTCGACCGAGCTGAACACGACGACATCGACGACGATCCCGATGCCGAGGATGACGATCATCATCGCCAGCAGCCCGGCAGCGTCGGAGAACTCGCGCGAGAACTGGAGCTGGGCACCGACCGAGGTCTGGCCCGGGATCAGGACGAGCAGCTCCCCGGCCATCAGGCTCCGCCAGGCGAACGCCCAGCCCTGCTTGAGGCCGGCGACCGAGGCGGGCAGGGCGGCGGGCAGGATCACGTAGCGATACTGCGCAAGCCCCTCCGCGCCGAGGACGCGACCGGCCCGAAGGAGGAGCGGTGGCACATGGTCAACGCCGGAAATCAGACCGTTCGCGATCGACGGGGCGGCGCCCAGGATGACGACAAAGAGGATTGCCGTCTCGCTCAGCTGGAACAACAGGATGGCCAGGGGAAACCAGGCGATCGATGGCATGGTCTGGAGGCCAGTGATCAGCGAGCCGACCGCCGCTCTCAGCGTTCGCGACCGGACGACGAGGATGCCGATGATGCCGCCGACCAGGACCGCGAGGCCATAGCCGACGGCGGCTCGTCGGAGGGTGACGGCGACTGCCGCCACGAGATCGCCGGCGATCAATCCCTGCCAGAGCTCGCCAAATACCGTCAATGGGGACGGCAGCAACCAGGGTGGCTTCCAGCCGCTCAACACGACCAGCTGCCAGATGCCGAGGGCAATCGCCAGGGCGACAAGCTTCGGCCAGGCTGCATCGACGATCCGGCGGACACGCGGCGGTCGGCGGAGGCTCGGGATCTCGAGGGTATCGAGGCCCGCCAGCTTCGCCCCGAGGGAGTCGTCGCTGGCGACCGAGCCGAGTGGCCTAACGAGGCGCATGGCGACGCACCTGCTCACTCAACTGCTGGCCGATGGTGATCGCGAGGGCAGAGACTTCCGACGACTCGATCCGGCGCTCACCGGCGATCACGACCGGGAACTCAGCGACGGCCCGTCCCGGCCGGCTCGACAGGAGCACGACGCGTTGGCCGAGGCGGACCGCCTCGCGGACGTTATGGGTCACGAACAGGATCGTCAGCCCGGAGTCCCGCCAGATCCGTTCGAGCTCCTCGTGGAGGAGGTCGCGGGTGATCGCGTCGAGCGCCCCGAACGGCTCGTCGAGGAGCAGGATGCGGGCTTCCTGGGCGAGGGCTCGGGCGATCGCGACACGCTGACGCATCCCGCCAGAAAGCTCGTGGGGGCGCTTCGCTGCGAACCCCGACAGGTGGACGAGCTCGAGCAAGTCGGCCACGGTCTCCCGGCGTTGGCGTCTGGGGATGCCGCGGAGCCGCAACGCAAGCTCGACGTTCTCCGCCGCCGTCAGCCACGGGAACAGCGCGGCCTCCTGGAAGATCAGGGTCGGCCGGCCGCCCTCGATGTCGACGACCCCGCTCGTGGGCGCGTCAAGGCCGGCCACGATGTTGAGGAGCGTGCTCTTGCCGCAGCCCGAGGCGCCCACGATGCAGACGAAGCTGCCGACCTCGACCGTCAGGTCGAGACCATCGAGCGCGACCACGGCATCGTCGCCGCGGCCGAAGACTTTGGTGACGCCGGCCAGGCGAATGGCCGGAGTCGTCGCCGGAGCCGAGGACGGGAAGTCCGAGTCGGCGGAGGCGACGACGGCCCTCATAGGCCGCTGACTGCCGGTTTCCCGGCGAGCTCGAGCAGCTCGTTGAGCACGGTCAGATCATATATGCCCGAAAGGTCGACCGGGTCGAGCAAACCCACCTTCGTGGCGTGGTCGGCCGAACCCTTGAGTGACGACGCGATCGGGTCGACCGTAAATGTCAGGTTCGGCCAGGCGGCGGCGATCACCTCTTCGGCGATCGTCTTGCCGGTGATCTTCTCGATTCCCTGGTTGGTCAGCTCGCGAGCCTTGACCGCGTCGTTGTTGACCAGCTCGTTCGCCGCGAGATGGCCGGCGAGCAGGGCCTCGATGATGTCCGGGTGCGTCTCCAGATAGTCGGTTCGGACGATGAGGTGGGTGGTCACGTATTCGCCATCCGGCCACAACGTGCCCTCGTCGACTAGGACCTTGCCACCGCCCTCCTGGACCAGGCGAGTCGCCCATGGTTCCGGCACCCACGCCCCGTCGATCGCGCCGCTGGTGAACGTCTCGAGCGTCTGGGCGTTCTCCTGGGGCAGGATCGATACGTCGCCACCACCCTGCTTGTCGGTCACGAGACCGTTGTCCGCCAGCCATGTCCGGAGCGCGACATCCTGGGTGTTGCCGAGGGCCGGCGTGGCGACCTTCTTGCCCCGCAGGTCGGCGACCGTCGTGATCTCCGGCTTGACGACCAGGTACGCGCCGCCGGAAGTCGCGCCGGCGATGATCCGAATGGCGGCGCCCCCCGACTGGGCGAAGGCGTTGATCGCCGGATTCGGGCCGATGTACGTCGCGTCGATCGCCCCGTTGAGGAGCGCTTCGGACGCGGCGCCGCCTGCATTGAACGACGCGACCTCGAATGTCACCCCGGGACCGAGAGCCTCCTTGAAGATGCCGCTCTCGACGCCGACGAGCGCCGTGGCATGGGTGATGTTCGGGAAGTAGCCGAGCCGGAGGGTGCCCTGTGGGCGCCCTGTGGCGCGTCACCCGATCCGGGAGGCGACGCCGATGCTCCGGCCACGGCCCCGGTGCCCGGCGGGGTCCCACACGCGGCGGCGAGCAGGATGACGGCCGCGAGGAGGGTGGTGGAGCGGAGAATTGTCGATGGATGGAACGTCCTTGTGGGTGTCGGTGTCGGTGTCGTTGCCGGCTCGGTCATCGATCCCGGGATCCGAGCTGGGCCCCGCCTGCGCGCGCGTCCGAACGTCCCAAGACAAACCCTCCATCTCCTACTGACTTAGTAGGACTACGGGGAGTCTACCCCGATTTGGCGACCGGTCGCTCGACGATTCCGCATGCTGTCAGCAGACGATCCCGAAAATGCAACGCGGCGTCCGCGCCTCTCGGGGTTCAGCCGCCGCAGCCCTCGGATGAGGGGGCGGGTGTCGGGCTCGGCGTCGGAGTCGGGGTCGGTGATGGGCCCAGCGCGGCCGGGAGATCGGCCGACCAGACGACCGGAGTGAAGCCGTTGGTGGCCGCCCGCCCGAGCCCGACGATCGTCCCGTCGAGGACCACGAGCTGGTACATCGCCGCCCGCTCGAGGGGCGCCTGCTCGTGCCACTCGCGGCCGTCTGCCGACGTCCAGGTGTGGCCCACCCACGGCACGTTCCCACTGCACGTGTCGTCCGGTCGCGAGCCGCTCTCGCCCACGGCAATGAACCCGCCGGGATAGGCGGCGATGGCCGTGATTCCCGCAGTCCCTTCGATCGTCGGGATTCGCGCCTCGCTCCCAGGCGCTCCCATCGGTCGACGTCCAGGTACTCTGTCGATCCATCACGAGCAGGCGCCCGCCGCCGGCCGCGCCCTGGAGCGCCGGACCGACACGGTCGGGCAAGCGTCCGACTCGCTGCCACTCGGCCCGACCCTCGGTCTGCCAGACCTCGAGCTCGATCGTGTCGGGCTCATCGATCGTCCTCGGCGGCCCGACGAGTGCGGTCAGGCGGCCGTCTTCGGGGATCAGCAGCCGCACGCCGCGGGCCACGGCCAGCCCCGTCTCGTTGGTCGCGCGGAGCCATTCTCGACCGTCGGGCGACGTCCAGATGACCGGCCGGCGGCTGAAGTCGCTGCCGAATGCCACGAACCCTTCGTTCGTCGCGCCGACGAACTGCATCTGGCCATCCTTGAACGCCGGATCCGAGATCCGTTGCCAGGTCAGGCCGTCCGCGGAGAACATGACGAGCGCATCCGACCCGACGGTCTCGTTGCCCGCGCCGACGATGCCCTCTTCGCCGACGGCCACGATTCCCGTCGGCCCGATCGCGACCGCGGACAGGTAGTCGGCCTCGACGTCGGCGATGGGCGAGTCGACGTTCTGCCAATGAATGCCATCTGGTGAGAAGGCAATGGCCGCCTGGTAGACGGATACGAAGGCGCCCGGCCCGGCATCGAACCCACCCTCGAGCTCGGGCACGTCCCCGTCGGTCGTCGTCGGCTCGCCCCACGCCAGCGCGGCGACCGTCGGCTCGGCCGTCGGCTGGGCCGTCGGGGTGGCGGTCGGGGACGGCTCGGCCGGCGGCGATGAGGCCGTCGGAACGGTCGAAGGCCCTTGGCTGGCTGCCGGAGACGACGGCGCGGGGCTGACCGACCCGGAGCAGCCGACCAGCACGATGGCGGCGACGACGACTGTCGATAGCGAAGTTCTCATCCTGTCCCCCCGCGGACCATGTGACCCGCCTGGCGGGTATCGGAGGGTAGACGTTCGACACCGAGACCTGTGTCGGTCACCCGGTGTCAACTCGGCGACAGCCGAACGGAGTGGCGCGCCCGGCGGGACTCGAACCCACGACCTTTAGGTCCGCAACCTAACGCTCTATCCACTGAGCTACGGGCGCACGCGAACTACGGCAAGACTGGCGGAGAGGGAGGGATTCGAACCCTCGGAGCAGGTTACCCCACTCAACGGTTTAGCAAACCGTCGCACTAGGCCTCTATGCGACCTCTCCGTCGCGCAGCGGCCGGAATCCTACCATGGGGTCAGCCCGTCTCGATCCGATCGGCTAGGTCTGGCGAGTTGTCCGGGAGACGAGAATCCATGTCCGAGAAAGCCACGACCGGCGGCCGGCATCCGATGTCGAGGAGAAGATCCGGGCCTACACGGTCGGCGGCGCAACCCCGCGCGGCACCGATCCACTCGTCGATTACGACCCGGAGTGGCCGGCCCTGTACGCCCGTGAGGAGGCCCGGATCCGGTCCATCCTGGGCGAGCGCGCCCTGCGGATCGAGCACACTGGCTCGACGTCTGTTCCGGGTCTGGCCGCGAAGCCCGTCATCGACATCACGATGATCGTCGCCGACGTGACCGACGAGGAGGCCTGGGCCCGCGACCTCGAGGGCGCCGGCTACATCCTCCGGATCCGCGAGAGCGAGCCGGACGTGGTACGACCACCGCGTCTTCAAGGGCCCTGACACGAACGTCAACCTGCACGTCTTCTCCGACGGCTGCGTCGAGCTCGAGCGCATGGCCGGGTTCCGCGACTGGCTCCGAACCCACGACGACGACCGCGAGCTGTACGAGCAGACCAAGCGCGATCTGGCGGCCCAGGACTGGGCGTACGTCCAGAACTATGCCGATGCGAAGACGGACGTCGTTGAGGAAATCATCGCCCGAGCGGGACTGCCCGGCGGACGCGCGTGAGATCGACACGGAATTTCGTAGGCGCTGGGCCGGACCGAGAACCCGATTTGCGCCTGCGCGCGATGTACGCGACAAATCGGTCGTCGGAGTGGGCGCGGACGTTCGTGTGGCGAAATGGATCGACCGGAATCACGCCGAACTCGTCAAATGTTCCCGCCACGCAGAAACAGTCGACCGGACGAGCCGCCGAACCGGTCGCATCGTTGCGCCTGACGACAATCGCAGCCCTGGCTCAGCGAGCGCGGCCGACGAGCTGCGGCGGCCGCGTTGACAGCACGCTCGCCGCTCGGTACCGTCCGCGACACGCCGTGAATACCTACTTCTACTTTCGCAACCCGGCATGACCGTTCCCGGATCCTAGGACCCGGGAGCACGGGTCGTGCCGGGAGAGCAGAGGTTCGGACCTCTGCTCTTTTTGTTTGACCGACAGGGAAGGACAGCCGCCGCCGATGTTCGTCGTGATGGCCAGCACCGCCAGCGAGGCCGAGATCCTCGGGGTGAAGAGCCAGATCCTCGCCGAAGGGATGACGCCGTTCGATCACGTCGGCGCGGAACGGGTCGTGATCGCCGTCGTCGGCGACGTCGGGCCGCGCAAGGCCGACCTGTCGAGCCGTCTCGCGGCGCTGCCGGGCGTCGACCGGGTGACCCCGATCAGCCGCCCGTTCAAGCTCACCTCGCGCGAATTCCGACCCGAGGACACGACCATCCGCGTCCTCGACGCGGTCATCGGCGATGGCAGCCTGACGATGATGGCCGGCCCGTGTTCGGTCGAGTCGCGCGAGCAGCTGTTCGAAACAGCGGACGCCGTGGCCGCTGCAGGCGCGACCGTCCTACGTGGCGGCGCCTTCAAGCCGCGGACGAGCCCGTACTCATTTCAGGGGCTCGGTGTCGAGGCGCTTCGCTACCTCGCCGAGGCACGCGAGCGGACGGGCCTGCCGGTCATCACCGAGGTGATGGAGCCGAACCAGGTCGACATCGTCGCCGAGTACGCCGACATCCTCCAGATCGGCACCCGGAACATGCAGAACTACTCGCTCCTCACCGCCGTCGGGCGCGTCGCTCGGCCGGTGATGCTGAAACGGGGCTACGGTGCGACCGTCGAGGAATGGCTCATGGCGGCCGAGTACGTCGTCAGCTCCGGCAACCCGAACGTCATCCTCTGCGAGCGCGGCATCCGAACCTTCGAGACCTATACGCGGAACACGATGGACCTGTCGGCCGTGCCGCTGCTCCACCACCTGACGCACCTGCCGGTCATCGTCGACCCGTCGCACGCCACCGGAAAGCGCTGGCTCGTCAAGCCGCTGGCGATCGGCGGAGTGGCCGTCGGGGCGGACGGGGTGATGGTCGAGGTCCATCCACGCCCGGACGAGGCGCTGTCGGACGCGGAGCAGCAGTTGACCCTCGACCAGTTCCGCGAGCTCATGAAGACGCTTGTGCCGGTCCACGAGCACGTTCGCTCGCTCCATGACGACCCGGTTCTCAGCGCTGCGGCCCTCGGCATCGGCGGATCCGGAGCATCCGACGGGCTCGGGAAGCATTGACCGCCGTGTCGAGCCCGGACGTCGCCGTCATCCGACAGGCGGGCCGCCTGCGCGGCGAGCTCAGGGTGCCCGGCGACAAGTCGATCAGCCACCGGGCACTGATGCTCGCGACGCTGGCGGCCGGGGAGAGCCGGATCGCGGGCGCGGGCGACGGAGCGGACGTCCGGTCGACGGCCGCGGTCTGTGCCGCGCTTGGCGCTTCCGTGGAGCGCTTCGACGACGAAACCGGCAACGCGAGCTATCGGGTCGTTTCTCCAGGCGTCGACGGATTACGCGAGCCCGTCAACGACCTGGATTGTGGCAACTCGGGGACGAGCCTCCGGCTGTTCGCGGGGATTCTCGCCGGGCTGCCCTTCCGAAGCGTGCTCGACGGCGACGATTCATTGCGCCGCCGACCGGTCGCTCGTATCATCGAACCACTGCGCATGATGGGTGCGGTTCTCCACGCCCGAGCGGACGACTCCCTCCCACCGGTGACCGTGGTCGGTCGCACCCCACTTCGCGCGGTGGACGTCTCGACGCCGGTGCCGAGCGCTCAGGTCAAGTCGGCGATCCTCCTCGCGGGTCTCCGAGCGGAGGGGCGGACGACGGTTCGCGAGGCGGTTGCCACCCGTGATCACACGGAACGGATGCTGCGGGCGCGGGGCGTTCCCGTCGCGACCGAGGACGGTGGGGCCGGTGGCGCGTTAGCGGTCAGTCTTGAAGGAGGATCTTCCGTGAATGCGGTGAGCGAACGGGTTCCGGGCGATGTCTCGGCGGCCGCGTTCTGGCTCGTCGCCGCGGCGATCCACCCGGACGCCGAGCTGACAATTCGTTCGGTTGGGGTCAACCCGAGCCGACGGGCCGTCATCGACCTCCTACTGGCGATGGGTGCCGTCATCGAGGAGCGACCGGTCGACGGCCACGGCCACCCCGCCGCAGACGACGGCATCGGCGAGCCGGTTGCGGACCTCACGATCCGATCGAGCGAACTGCGTGGCATCAATCTCGGGCCGGCCGATGTCGCTGCCGCGATCGACGAGATCCCGATCCTCTGCCTGGCAGCCTCACAGGCGTCGGGGATGACGATCATTCGGGGCGCGGGCGAGCTGCGCCACAAGGAATCCGATCGAATCGCGGGCATCGCCGAAGGGCTCCGGGCCCTCGGCGCGCGCGTCGACGTCGATGGCGACGACCTGACGATCCACGGCGGGGCGCGTTTGACCGGCACCGCCACCGACAGCCTCGACGATCACCGGCTCGCGATGACGTTCGCGATCGCCGGCCTCCTGGCGCGCGGCGAGACGAGCGTCCACCGACCCGGCAGCGCCGCGATCTCGTACCCGGGATTCTTCGCAGAGCTCGAGAGGGTGTCAGCATGACGAAGCGAGTCGTGCTCATCGGCCATCCCGTCGCGCACTCCTTGTCGGGGGCGATGCAGCAGGCCGCCTTCGACGACCAGGGCGTGGACGCGACGTACGAGCTGTGGGACCGCCCACCGATCGGCCTCGCCGACGCGGTCGCTGAGCTGCGGACCGACGACTTCCTCGGCGCAAACGTGACGATCCCCCACAAGGAGCGGATGGTCCCGCTTGTCGACCGGCTCACCGAAGACGCCCACATCACCGGTGCGGTCAACACGATCACGAAGGAGGGCAAGCGCCTCGTCGGGCACAACACCGACGTGCCCGGGTTCCGCGTTGCGCTCGACAAGCTCGTCGGGAAACAGAAGATGCCGCGCCACGCTGTCGTCCTCGGGGCCGGAGGCGGCGCGAGGGCGGTCGTCCACGGCCTGATCACCGAGGGGTACCTCCGAATCATCGTGTTCAACCGCCACCTCCATCGGGCCGAGGCCCTCGTCAAGCACTTCGGTCGGAGTGCCGCCCACATGGAGCTGCGGGCGATGCCCTGGCACGAATCGATCATCGAGGCCGAGCTGGCCAAGACGAAGGTGCTCGTCAACGCGACGTCGATCGGGCTCACCAACGACGAGTCGCCGATCCCGGGCGAGCTTCTCCCGCCGGAACTCCTCGTGCTCGACCTGATCTACAACCGGACGCGCTTCCTCCGGGAGGCGGAGGCGGCCGGCGCCACGGTCCTCGACGGTGAGCTGATGCTGCTCCACCAGGGCGCAGCGGCGTTCACGCTCTGGACCGGGAAGCCGGCGCCGCTCGAGCTCATGCAGCAAAAGCTCCACGAGGCCCGAGCCGCCGGTCTCCGATCTGCGGAAGGCGAACCAGCCGGAGACGATGGCACGGCCGGGCCGCCGGCGGAGGGCGAGCCGAGCGGGGCCGCCGCCTCGGACTGATCGGCGGGCCGAGATCGTGGGCCGCCTTCGCTTCCTGACCGCCGGCGAGTCGCACGGACCAACGCTCGGGGTGACGCTCGAGGGCATCCCGGCCGGGCTCGCACTGTCCGGCGACGTGCTCGCGGTCGATCTCGCCCGGCGGCAGCGCGGGTACGGTCGCGGCGCGCGCCAGGCGATCGAGCACGATCGGGCGGAGATCGTCGCGGGCGTTCGGCACGGGACGACGCTGGGCTCCCCGATCCTCCTGCTCGTCGCCAACCGCGACTGGGAGAACTGGACGCGCGTGATGCAGGTCGAGGCGCTCAGCGCCGACGAAGCCGCGGAGCTCGCGGCGGCCGAGGCGGACGGCAACAAGCGGGCGACGCCGGTGACCCGCGTCAGGCCCGGTCATGCCGACCTGGCTGGCGCGCTGAAGTACGGCTTCCGCGACGTTCGAAACGTCCTCGAACGGGCGTCCGCGCGTGAGACGGCCGCCCGGGTTGCCGCCGGCGGGGTTGCCCGCGCGTTCCTCCGCGAACTGGGGGTGGAGGTCTGGTCCTTCACCGCCGAGGTGGGTGGCGTCGCGGTGGATCCTGCCCGGGCAACGCGGCCGCGCGACGAGGCGGACGCCTCGCCGCTCCGCTGCCCGGACGCGGACGCGGAGACGGCGATGATGGCGCGGATCGACGAGGCCCGGTCGAACGGCGACACGATCGGTGGCGTGTTCGAGGTGGTCGCCCATGGGCTGCCGATCGGCCTGGGCTCGTACGTCCAGTGGGACAGGAGGCTCGACGGTGCCCTCGCGGCGGCCGTGATGAGCATCAACATCGTGAAGGGGGTCGAGTTCGGGCTCGGGTTCGAGCAGACCCGGCGGTTCGGGTCGGCCGTCCACGACATCATCGAGGGACGCGGCGAGGGTGGCCGCTGGATTCACCGGACGAACAACGCCGGCGGGCTGACCGGCGGCGTGACGAACGGCGAGCCGCTCGTCGTCCGCGGTGCGGTCAAGCCGATCTCGACGCTCGCCAAACCGCTGCCGTCGGCGGACCTGTTGTCGGGCGAGGCCGTCGAGAAGGCCCACTACGAGCGATCGGACATCAGCGTCGTGCCGGCAGCCGGCGTCGTCGGCGAGGCGATGGTGATGCTCACCCTGGCCGACGCGATGCTCGACAAGTTCGGCGGCGACTCGATGGCGGAAACGACGGACAACCTCGAGCGGTACCGCGAGCGAATCTCGCGCCCGATCGCGGTCGCGACGGCCGCCGGCGAGGCGCGCCCCAGTGATGCCGAAGGCGGCGGCGAGTCGGGCTCCGGCGGGGACGACTAGCTCGATGGACGTCGTGCTCGTCGGCCTCCCGGGCAGCGGCAAGAGCGCCGTCGGACGACGGCTCGCCCATCGACACGGCGCCTCCTTCATCGATCTCGATGATGCGATCGAGCGGGCGGCCGGTCGGAAGATCCCGGAGATCTTCGCGAACGAGGGCGAGGCGTTCTTCCGGGCGATGGAGCGAACCGCAGTCGCCGAGCTCGGAGCGGCCGATCCGCAGCCCGCCATTCGTCGCGTCGTCGCCACCGGTGGCGGGGCCGTCGTCGACCCGCGAAACCGCTGGGCCCTCTACCGCGGTCGTCTCCCGATCTGGTTCGACGGCCGGCCAGAGGTCCTCGCACAGCGGCTCAGACGCAGCCCGAACGTCCGACCACTCGTCTCCGGGCGCGACCCGATCGGCTCGATTCGCAGCCTTGCCCGTGACCGCGAGCGGTTCTACGCCGCGGGCCACCGGCTCAACAGCGCGTTGGAGGTTGGGACGCTCGTCGATCAGGCCGACGAGATCGCGGCGGCCGCGGCGAGGCTCGGCCCGAACGCCCGCGACGGCGCCGGCACCGTTCTCCTGCGGGCCGAGACCGCGAGCGGCGCCATCGTCCTCGGCGAGGGCATCGCCGCAACCGAGCTCGGCACGGCGCTCCGCCGCGCCGGTGCCCGACGCGCGATCATCGTCTCCGAACCCGGTGCGTGGATGGCTTCCGGCGAAGCCATCGCCGCGCGCCTCGGCGCCGACGGCCTGCCGACAGAGCGAGTCATGGTGCCGGGGGGCGAGGCGGCCAAGCGCCTGGCGGTCATCGAGGACGCTGCGCGGCAGCTTGCCCGCCTCCGGGCGGAGCGCGGCGAGCCGATCGTTGCGATCGGAGGCGGCGCGCTCGGCGACGCGGCGGGCTTCCTTGCCGCGACCTGGCTCAGGGGCGTTCCGCTCATCCACGTCCCGACCACGCTGGTCGCCCAGATCGATTCCTCCATCGGCGGCAAGACGGGAGTTGACCTGCCGGAGGGCAAGAACCTCGTCGGAGCGTTCCACCAGCCGGTTGCGGTCATCATCGACGTCGATCTGGTCCGATCACTTCCCGATCGCCAGCGGCGGGCCGCGCTCGGGGAGGCGGTGAAGATGGCGGCCCTCGGCGACGAGCGTCTATTCGAGCTCCTCGAATCCCACGGCGATGCGATCGCGCGCGGCGGCGAGGTTGCCTTCGAATCGGGGGCCGTCGCGGAGGTGATCGAGCGGGCGGCCTGGGCGAAGGTCGTCGTCATCACCGCCGATGAGCGGGAGCAGGGCGGTGACACGGGCCGGATCTCGCTCAATCTCGGGCACTCGCTTGGCCACGCGGTTGAGGCCGCGGGCGGCTTCGGCGAACTGCTCCATGGCGAGGCGGTCGCGGTCGGTCTGCGCGCCGCGACGAGGATCGGCGTGGAGCTCGGCGTCACCCCGGCAGGGCGCGCGGCTCGGATCGAGAAGCGTCCTGACCAGCCTCGGACTCGCGACGGCGCCACTGCCTTACGCTCTCGACGCGGTGATGGGGACGTTGGCCAACGACAAGAAGCATGCCAACGGGGCGCTGCGCTGGGTGCTGCCCGCGGCGGTTGGCTACGAGGTGCGCTCCGACGTTCCGGGCGATCTCGTGGAGCGCGTGGCGGCAGGGTTGCTGGCCGAGTCCGCGGCCGGCTCGGTGGTTCGACCGTGACCCGCGTCCTCGTCCTCCAGGGCCCGAATCTCAACCTCGTCGGGACGCGGGAGCCGGAGATCTATGGCCACGACTCGCTCGACGACATCCACACCGAAATCGCCGGGCGCGCGACGGAGCTCGGGCTGGACGTCGATTTCTTCCAGTCCAACCACGAAGGGGCGCTGATCGACCGGCTGCACGCGCGCGACTTCGATGCGTCGATCGTCAACGCCGGTGGGCTGACCCACACGTCGGTCGCGCTTCGCGACGCGCTGCTCGCCATCCAGCGTCCATTCTGGGAGGTCCACCTGTCCGACCCGTCAACGCGCGAGGCGTTCCGCCAGGTCAATTTCCTGCGCGACGTCGCCGTCGAGTCGATCGTGGGGCAGGGCAAGCGCGGCTACCTCCTCGCCCTCGAGGCGATCGCCCGCCATTTCGCCGAGGTTCCCGGTGGCTGAGCGACGGCTGGACGAGACGCCCGAGCTGCGCCGGCTGCGGCGCCGGATCGACGCGCTCGATCGACGGATCGTCGCGCTCCTGACTGAACGAGCCGAGCTGGGCCGCGAGGTCGGGCGGGAGAAGGCGGCCGCGGGGCGACGAGCCGTGCGCGACGTCGAGCGCGAGCGGGAGGTCCTGCTCCGGGTGACGATGGCGAACACCGGCCCGATTCCCCAGGCAGATCTCCTCGTGATCTACCGCCGGCTCATCGCCGCGACCCGAGCCCTCGAAGCCCGGGATCGGGCACGCGACAAGCCCTAGTTGCAGTCCGTCCGCGAGACGATTGGCGCCTACGTTCCCTTGCTCGCGAACCACGCGGCGAAGCGCTTCTCCAGGTTGTAGGCCTCCGCCTCGTGCGGGCTGCTTTCCATGAACTCTATTGGCTGGCCCCTGATGGCCCGCCAGGCAATCGTGGCGATGCTCAGCCCGAAGTACGAGAGGACGAACGCCTTGCGGCCGAGCTTGTGGTACTGGTTCACGTGGACCATCTCGTGGACGAAGGTCCCCTCGTCTGGCGCCTCGCCGTAGAAAACGGAATTCCCAAACGTGATCGCCGCCGCCTTCTTGTTGCCGCCGAGGAGCAGCCCGCCGGTGTAATGCGACGGCCCTTGATTGAGGGCGTTCAGGAGTTTTTCGCCGTCAGCAGGGTTGTATCTGGCGTACTCCTTGAGCGTGGTGACGTGCCCTTCCGGGATCGAGATCTTCGAGGCCGAGATCGGACCGCCTGTTCGGCGGCTCCCCACATGTTGAGCTCGCGCCGGTGAGCTCGCGGAGTGCCTTGTTGCCGATGGTGAGTGGGTTCGTCCACTGGAGGAAGTCGACCGCGTCCTCCCAGTCGAGCCGCTGGACGGCCGGCGAACGGCGTGACGATTCGAGGGAACTGGTGACTGCTCGGTTGCCGGCGGTCCGCTGAAGCTCGAGGATTCTCGCGACCGTCGGACTCGCCTGGTTTTCGGCAGGTTGCCTAGCTCGCACCGACCCAGCCGCGGAGGCCGCGCGGCGATCGACCACCTGGCCGTCGGTCATCCGGATGAGCACGACGCGACGATAGCATCGGCGGGATGGCCGATCCAGCGGGAGATCGCTAGGGCTCCGGCCTGCTCTTGTCCTCGATCTCCCAGGCATGGTCGAGGGCGTGCCACGCGATCCGGTGGGCGGCGTAGCGAGGGGTCCACCTGCGACCCGCGATGGGCGAGCCGTCTGACGGTTCACGCAGGACAGCCAGCACGGCGGCCCGCATCGCCGAGATCGCGGGTTGGTCCGCCGGGTCGGGCGGCTGGACCTTCTCGCCGATCTCACGGGCGTACGCGGCATCGGCTTCGACAACGTGGCCAATCATTTTCGACGTGTTCCGCCCGCCCCCGCGCGGGCCCTTGCGGAGCTCCTCGGGCGCCGCGGCCGCCACGGTGTCGAATGTCTGCCAGGCCGCCTCGACAAGGCGCGAGAGCCGATCTGCCTGGGCGGCCGTTACCCGGCGTTCGTCCTGCTTGGTTACCCGGCTCGGGACACCGAACTCGGTTCCGCCGCCGCCGGCGTTACGCTCGACGATGTTGACGTCGAAGTCGGCGGCGTCGGGGAACGCCTCCCCTGCCAGCCGCGCTACCGCCGCATAGCGATCGGAGTACGCCACGAGCGCCTCGATCGCAAGCTCCTCCGTCTTGCCCGATCGGCTCCATCCGGGCCAGTCGACGGCGGTGGCAAATGACTTCTTCGGAGCGGCCTCGATCGAGACTGCGATCTTCTTGCGGGTCATCGGACGGTCATCGGCCCGTCGCTGCCGCAAGGTCGCCGACGAGCTTGGCCATCCGCTCGATGTCGACGCCGTCCGGACCGAGCGCGTCGACCAGCGCCGATGCGACGACGACGCCACCGGCTCCGGCACGGGCGAGCGCCCGCGCGTGCGCGGGCTTGCTGACCCCGAACCCGACCCCTACCGGCACGGGCGAGGCCGCAACGACGTCGCGAACGAGCCGCCCAACCGTCGACGGCAACGTGGTCCTCGCACCGGTGACCCCGACGAGCGAGACGCAGTACAGGAACCCGCCGCTCCGCCTGGCGATCTCGGCTCGACGGGCGAGCGGGGGTCGTCGGTGCCACGAGGTAGACAACCGCAATGCCGTGCTCGCGGGCCACCGATTCGAACGGCCCGCCTTCGTCGGGGGTCAGATCGGCGACGATGACTCCGGCCACGCCGGCGCCTGACAGCCGGCGCGCGGACTCCCGCCCATCCCCGCCGCCGATGAACTGGTTGGCGTAGCCCATCGGCACGAGCGGGATCGCGGGTCGCGCGGCGGCGATTCGCTCGATGAGGTCGAGGCTCCCGTCGAGCGTCGCGCCGTTCGCGAGCGCGACGCCGGACGCTCGCTGGAGGGTCGCGCCGTCGGCCAGCGGGTCGGAGTACGGCAGGCCGAGCTCGAGGAGATCGGCGCCCGCATCGATCGCGGCGAGCGCGGCTCGGAAACTCGTCTCGCGGTCCGGGTAGCCGGCGACGACGTACGGAATGAGGGCAGCGCGGCCGGCGGCGTGGGCGGTGGCGAAGGCGCCCGCGATTCGCCGGGCTCCGGCCGTGTCGTTCGTTCCGGTCGGGTCGGCGACCGGCGCGGCTGACGCGACTGTCATTCCCGGATTTTCGTGTGACGCACGTATCGGACACAAACCCGAGTCGATTGCGTCGCTGCTGTTCGCGTGGCAGCGAACGGGCGACCGATTTGACCCGAAATCGGTCGATCCTGTTCGCCCACCGAAAAGGAACGACCACTCCGGACCCGGATTGGTCGCGTACGTGCGCGAGGCGAAAACTGGCGCCGGGATCACGACTCGTGCGCCTCGTGCGCGTCGTGCCATCGGCCGAACGTCGCGAGGTCCTTGTCGCCGCGTCCGGACAGCCCGATGAGGACGACCGCCTCCTCCGGCCAGTCGGATGCCGCACCTTCCCTGCCGGCCAGGATCCGGGGCAACGTGGCAAGCGCGTGCGCCGACTCGAGCGCCGGCAGGATGCCTTCGGTCCTGGCCAGCCAGCGCATTCCCTCGAAGGCCTCGTCGTCAGTGGCAGCGGAGATCTCGAGCCGGCCCGCGGCGGCGAGTGCCGCGATCTGGGGCCCGACACCCGGGTAGTCGAGGCCCGCCGACGCCGAATGGGCCTCGGTCACCTGTCCGTCCTGGTCCTGGAGCATCATCGACCGCGCGCCATGGAGGATCCCGGGCGTGCCGCCCGCGAGCGCAGCGGCGTGTCTGCCCGTCGCAACGCCGTCACCGGCGGCCTCGGCGACCGCGATCCGGACGGTCGGCTCGCCGATGAACCGATCAAGCAGTCCGATCGCGTTCGAGCCGCCACCGACGCAGGCCAGCGCGAGGTCCGGCAGGCGGCCCTCGACCTCGACGACCTGGGCGGCCGCCTCGTCGCCGATCCGCCGCTGCAGGTCGCGGACGATCGTCGGATACGGGTGCGGGCCCATCGCGGATCCGAGCACGTAATGGGTCGTCTCGACGTTCGTCACCCAGTCCCGCATCGCCTCGTTGATCGCGTCCTTGAGCGTCGCGCTCCCGGACGTCACCGGTCGAACCTCGGTGCCGAGTGCCCGCATCCTGAGCACGTTCGGCTGCTGGCGTTCGATGTCCTCCGCGCCCATGTAGACGACGCACGGCAGGCCGAGAAGCGCGCAGGCGGTCGCCGTCGCGACGCCGTGCTGGCCGGCCCCCGTCTCGGCGATGACACGGGTCTTCCCGAGCCGTCGAGTGAGAAGGGCCTGGCCGAGAGCGTTGTTGATCTTGTGGGCGCCGGTATGGGCGAGATCCTCGCGCTTGAGGTGGACCCGGAGGCGGTGGGGCAGGCGTGCTGGACCGTCGATGGCGATCGCCCGCTCCAGCGCCTCGTACGCGAGCCCGTCGGCGCGGTACAGCGCCGTCGGCCGGCCGGCATATCGTTGGAGCAGCTCGCGAAGGTCGCCCCAGAAGCGCGGATCGTGGCGCAGACCCGCATAGGCGTCCTCGAGCTGGCGCAGCGCCGACATCAGCGTTTCGGGCACGTATCGCCCACCGAAGTCGCGCTCGACGCCCCAGCGGCCGTGCTCATCCGCCTCCAGGAGGCCCGGGTGGGTCGGCGTCGGCCGAACGGCCAGGTTCGGTCGATCGATACGCGCCGCCCGGGCGCGCTTGACGAACACAGCGACCTTCAGCGGGTCCTTGCTCGGGCGCACGTCGGCTTCGCGCGGCCGCTCCACGCCGGACGCGACATCCACGCCGATCGCGGGCGTCCCGCGGATCGCCTCCGCGACGGTCGACGGAGTAAGGCCGCCGGCGAGGATCACCGGGATCTCCCGGGCAACTGCGGCAGCCAGCGACGGAGCGGCGCGGGTCCCGGTTCCACCCGGATGCCGGCCGCCGGCGGTGTCGAGGAGCAGCCGCTCGGCTCCGGCCGCGAGGTATTCGCGACCGAGGCCGACGATCGGAGCCGCGGCCGCGGTGACCTCCTCGGGTTCGGCCGCCGGCAGATGGAGGACCTTCCAGGCGGGACGCCCGATCGCGGCGATCGACTCGGGGGGCTCAGCCCCGGACAGCTGGACCGCGTCGGGGTCGAGGGCAGCGACGATGTCGGCGATCGCGTGGGCCGCGAGATCCGCGGTGACCGCGACGATCGTCGGGATGCGACCGGCCGGCGAGAGTGCCCGGGCGACCCGCCGCAGCTCGATCGCCTCGGGCAACGACAACGCGCGCGGCGTCCCCGGCACGAGGTTCAGCCCGATCGCGTCGGCTCCGGCGCGGACGGCGGCCAGGATCCCGTCGGCGTCGGTGACACCGCAGATCTTGACGAAGGGCACTGCCGCCTGGTTGGCGGGATCCGCCGGCACACGACCGGCCGATACGAACGTCCGGACGGCGGCGGCAGGGTCGGCCGAACGGACGAGCGCCTCGCCGACGAGCGCCGCGTCGAACCCGACCGCTCGCCATGCAGCGACCGTTGCCGCGTCGCGGACACCGGACTCGCCGACGACGATCCGATCGTCCGGGACCAGTGGACGGAGACGGATCGCGCGCTCGGTGTCGACGTCGAGCGTCCGCAGGTCGCGGTTGTTGAGGCCGATGATCCGGGCCGGGGTCGCGAGCGCGCGCTCGAGCTCCTTCTCGTCGTGGGCCTCGACGAGCGGCTCGAGGCCGATCTCCAGCGCCCGCTCGACGAGCCGCGAAAGGCGCTTCGCGGGATGCAGGACGGCCAGGAGGAGGACCAGGTCCGCACCAGCCGCCCGGAGATGGGGAAGCTGGATCGGTTCGACGACGAACTCCTTGGCCAGGACGGGGATCGAGACTGCCGCTCGGACCGCGCGCAGGTCATCGACCGATCCGCCGAACCAGTGGGGCTCGCAGAGCACCGAGATCGCGACCGCGCCACCCGCCTCGTAGGCCCGGGCCCTGGCGACGATGTCCTCGTCGGCGTCGGCGATCTCGCCGGCCGACGGCGAGCGCCGCTTGATCTCGGCGATCACGTGAAGGCCCGGGGCCGCGAGTTGGTCCAGGATCGGCCGCGGTGGCAGCGTCGCGGCGGCGATCGCCAGGTGATCGTCGAGGCTGAGGCGGGCCATCTCGTCGCGGACGTCGGTGCGCCGTCGCTCGGCGATCTCCCTGACGATGTTCCGCTTGCCACGGCGGCGTGGTGCGTCCACGATGGCTTCCGGATCCGCTCGCGCCGGCCGCTCGAGAATCGTCACGCCGGGGCTCCTTCGGCCTCGGCGCGGGACGTCTCCGCGGCGCGCCGTTCCGTTCGTAATCGCTCGAGCAGCTCCGACCCGAGCCCGGCGTCGATCGTCAGCCCGGCCCGGTCGATCCCGGCTTCCAGCGACACGACCGCCCCAGCGACGAGCAGCGCGGCTCCCGCGTTCAGGAGCACGACGTCGCGCCTTGCACCTGGCTCGCCTCGAAGTACGGACTCGGTGATCCGGGCGTTGTCGGCGGCCGATCCACCGGCGAGCTTCGCGGTCGACGCCCGCCGCAGGCCGAGCGCCGCGGCATCGACCGTCCGCCGCTCCACCCCGACCGGGGTCACGTCGAAGAGGACTCCCGAACCATCGAGCGGCAGTTCGTCGACTCCATCGCCGTGGATGACGAACGTCCGCTCCGTGCCGAGGAGCCGGGCCACCTCGGCGATCCGCTCGGCCGCGCTCGCATCACCTACGCCCAGGAGCTGGCGCGTCGTCCCGGCCGGATTCGTGAGCGGGCCGAGCAGGTTGAACGCCGTCCGGACGCCGATCTCTCGACGGGTCGGGCCCGCGTGCTTCATCGCCGGGTGGAAGCCCGGCGCGAAGAGGAACGCGAAGCCCGTCTCGCGGAGGGACATCCCGGCCGAGCCGGCGTCATGGTCGATCCGGACCCCGAGAGCATCAAGGACGTCGGCCGAGCCCGAAGCCGACGTGATCGCCCGGTTGCCGTGCTTCGCCACGGGAACGCCCGCAGCGGCGACCACGAGGGCGGCGGTCGTCGAGATGTTGAAGGTGCCGCTGCCGTCACCGCCGGTTCCGACGACGTCGATCGCCCCGACCGGAGCGTCGACCTGGACCACTCGTTCCCGCATCGCCGCGGCGAAGCCAGCCAGCTCCTCGACGGTTTCGCCGCGCATCCGGAGGGCCACGAGCAGGGCAGCGAGTTGGGCCGGGGTGGCCTCGCCGTCCATGACGGAGCCCATCGCCGAACGGGCCTCGTCCATCGACAGGATCCGCCCGTCGATGACGGCGGCGAGCGCCGAGCGGACCTGGTCGCTCACGGGACAGTTTCCGCGAGACCCGCCGTGGCGAACGAGCCGGATGCCGCGTCGAGCCGCGATGCCTCGCCCTCGCCGGCCTGCCTGAGGAAGTTCGCGAGGAGATGCGGACCCTCGGGCGTGAGCACGGACTCCGGGTGGAACTGGACGCCCTCGAGCGGCAGCGAGACGTGACGGATCCCCATCACGACGCGGTCGACCTCACTCATCGCCGTGACACGGAGTTCCGGCGGGAGCGTCGCGACGTCGACCGCGAGGGAGTGGTATCGAGCAGCCATGAACGACGGCGGCATGCCGGCGAGCAGCCCGGCGCCGTCATGCGTCACCTCCGACGCCTCGCCGTGGACGAGCGTCGGGGCCCGGACGATCGAGGCGCCGAACGCGACCGCCATCGACTGCATCCCGAGGCACACGCCGAGCAGCGGGATCTCCCGGTCGCGGGCGACCTCGATCGTCGCGACGGACACCCCGGCCGATGTCGGGTCGCCCGGCCCGGGCGAGATGACGATCCCCCGCAGGTCCGCGTCGGCGTCGGCGGCCAGCGCCTCGACTCCGGCCCGGTCGATCGCGTCGTTGCGGACCACCCGGACTTCCGCCCCGGCTGCCTGGAGCGCCTGGACGAGGTTGAACGTGAACGAATCGTAGTTGTCGACGACGAGAATCATGGCCGCCCCACGACGGTCGGCTCGGCCGCCGAGACCGCCCCAGGATCGTCCTCTCCCGCCGGCCGGGAGGTGTCGCCGGCCCCGGCGGCCAGCTCGATGGCGCGACGAAGGGCCGCGGCCTTGTGCTCGGTCTCCTCGAACTCGCGCTCCGGAACGCTCGCGGCGACGATCCCCGCCCCGGTGTGAACGTGAGCCTGGCCCGCGCGCAGGACGGCGCTCCGGATCGTGATCGCGGTGTCGAGATTGCCGTCGTAGCCGAGGTAGCCGACGGCGCCGCCGTACAGGCCGCGGCGCTCGCCCTCGGCCGCCGCGATGAGCTGCATCGCTCGGACCTTCGGGGCGCCGGACAGGGTGCCGGCGGGAAAGACCGCCCGCAGCGCGTCGAGGGCGTCGAGCTCCGGCTTGAGGCGACCCTCGACGTGCGACACGAGGTGGAGGACGTGGCTGTAGCGCTCGACCTCCATGTACTTGCTGACGGTCACGGTGCCGGCCCTCGAAACCCGCCCCAGGTCGTTCCGGCCGAGGTCGACGAGCATGATGTGCTCCGCCCGCTCCTTCGGGTCGCGCTGGAGCTGCTCGGAGAGGATCCGGTCGTCCGCGTCGGTTGCGCCACGCGGTCGCGTCCCGGCGATCGGGTGGGTCGTCAGCTTGTCCCCTTCGACCTGGAGGAGCAGCTCCGGGCTCGCCCCGACGACCTCGAACGACGGCGTCCGAACGAAGAAGAGGTATGGGCTCGGATTGACGCGCCGCAACGCGCGGTAGAGGCCGATCCCGTCGATGGGCTGACCCGTTGCCGGATCCGCCGGAAGGTCGAACGACTGGCGTCGGGCGAGGACGACCTGGATCGCCTCGCCGGCCGCGATCGCGTCCTTCGCGACCTGGACCGCGTGGACGTAGGCCTCGCGCCCGAGGCTCGTGTCGACCCGGTCATCGCGGATGGCCGCGGTGGCCGGCTGGCGTGCGGCCGTGGCGCCCATCTCGACGGCGCTCGGGCGGGCGGTCCGTTCCAGGGCTTCGAAGATCGCCGCCTCGGCGATCCGATAGCGTCCCTCGAGGTCCGGCGTCTCCGTGTGAAGCGACGCGATCGCGGACAGCGTGTGGGTGAGGTGATCGAAGACGAGGACGAGATCGGTCTCGATGAACGCGGCGGTCGGGGTGCCGACCGGGTCGTGCTCCGGCAGCGGAACGCTCGGCTCGAACACGGAGACCGCGTCGTAGGAGAGGGCGCCGACGCCGCCGCCGGTGAAGCGCGGCATCCCCTCGGTCGGCTCGACGCGGCGGCGCGGCACGAACCGGCGGATCGCGTCGAGCGGGTCCGGCGCGGCGCTCGTGTCGACCGGAAGGTCGGGCGAGTACTCGCTGACCGTGACCGGCCTCGTGAGCGTCCGGGCGATGCCGTCGCGGACCTCGAGGAGGCGCCGCGGACCAACGCCGAGAAAGCTGTACCGCCCGAGCCGCTCGCCCCCCTCGACCGATTCGAGGAGGTAGGCCGGCGTCGACCCGTCGTCGAGCCGGAGAAACGCCCCGATCGGGGTCTCGAGGTCGGCGGGCCGCGTGGCGCGGAGCAGCAGCGTGTCGGCGTTGGCCGAGAGCCGCTTCGCCTGCGCCAGGCTGAGCGGATCGATTGTCGTCATGTCGTGGCCTCCGCGCGGCCCGTCCGCGCCCGGGAATCAACAACGACCGTTCGTCCAGGGACGAAAGGTCGTGCCTTCCGCGGTGCCACCCTCATTCGGCGATGCCGCACTTTGGTGACCGACGGGCGGAGTATCCGCCGATCGGCGCTGCCCTGTAACGCTGGCGCTCTGCGCCGGAGCCTACTGCGCGACGGCAACCCGCCGAGGTTCGGTCCGGAGGCTCCCGGGTCCATTCACCGCCGTCGCCGCTCCGGTTTCCACCAGCCACCGGATCTCTCTGCCGACGCGCGACGGGTACTCGTCCCGTTCATTGCCCGTTCTTCGCGATGTCCGCGGAGTCTAGGGTTCGCGATCCGGTGCGTCAAGGTCGCGCAGAGGTTGTTGCTCGTAGCCGCTGCAGGCGAGAACCGGGAGCCGCGGGTAGCGCGGAAATCGTGGGTCCGTCTTCGACAGGCCGCAAAGGAGGAACACGGAGCCGCGGGCGGACGTGATCCGGCGAGCATGACGGCACGAATCGCACAGGCCGGGGGGTGGCGGGCCGGAGCTCATGGCTCCACGGTAGCCCGCCGTCGAGCGCCTAGCGCAGCGCGGCGGGGGCCGATCGGCGCCTGCGGCGGAACCCGAACCCGCCGAGCCAGCGGCGAGCGAATGGAAGCCAGAGCAGGCCCGCTGCGGCCTGTCCGAGCACCGCGATGAGCAGGAGGAGACCCGGAATACCCAGCACGAGGGCAGGGACGGCCCACTCGAGCATGGCGTCGAAGCCGACGAGATCGATCCCGCCGAGGCCGTCGATCGGACCAAGCCCGGTGCTGCCGACGAAGTACCCCCCGCCGCCAGGTGTCGTGCTACCGGGGCCGGATCCAGCGGGTGGCGATGGCTCACTGCCCGGGGGAGGCGTCGAGCCGGGGTCGGTCGAACTTCCCGGATCCGAACTCGAGGACGGCGGCGCTGTTGCCGACGCGGAGGACGAAGGAGTGGGGTCGGGCTCGCGCCGGGCAGTCCACTCGCGCCAGGTGCCGGCGTGGGGGTTGGCGTCGCGCCCGGCAGTGTCGGGAGCGGAAGGGTGGGGAGCGGCAGCGTCGGCAGGGGCAGGGTCGGGAGCGGCAGCGTGGGCAGCGGGAGCGTCGGGGCGGGCGTCGGGGTCGGCGTGGTGTCGGCGTTGGTGTTGGCGCGGGGGTTGGCGTCGGCGTGGCCGATGGTGCCCTGACGTTGATCGTGACGAGCGCGGGTGCCGACCAGGCCAGACCCTCGGTGACCCGATAGGTGAAGGTCCGGTTGCCGGTGAACGATCCGCCCGACGTGTACGTGAACGAGCCGTTCGAGTTGAGATCCAACGATCCGTTGCCGCCGCCGTCGAGCAGCTCGGCGGTCAGGCTGTCGCCGTCGGCATCCTGATCGTTGCCCATGACTCCCGGCGCTGAAACGACGAGCGGCATCCCGGTCGTGGCGGTGTAGGAATTGTTGGCGGCGGTCGGAGCCGCGTTCGTGATCGTGATCGTGACCGTCGTCCCGAGGCCGAGGAGGCCGCTTGGGCGATACCGAAATACGTCTGTCCCGACGATAGCCGTCATCTGGCTGTGTAGGTGAAGCCACCGTTCGACCTCAGGTTGACGCTCCCGTGAGTCGGGTCGGCGGTCTTGAATCGCCGTCGCGCCACCGAGGAGATCCAGATCGTTGCCGAGCACGCCCGGCGGCGGCACCGTCGTTGGCCGGTCGTGTTTCACGGTGTACGCGTCGGGGATGGCGATGGGCAACAGCGCGGCGTCTGCATGCGGCGTCCACGACGCCGGTGCCAGCCCAACGATCGTCGAGGCCGACGCGAGCGCCAACGCACCAAGGACAACCGCGAGGCGCCGCCCGAACGGCGAACGCCGGCGTGTCATGCGACGCGCCTTGGCGTCCAGAGTGCCGCCGCGGGCACGTCGGCCCCCGGCAGCGGCGCGTCGGCCGCGGTCTCGATGCCCTCGACGAACACCCGGACGAGGTTCTCGTCCAGTTGCGTGCCCGAAGCATCCTCCAGCCTGGTCAGCGCCTCCCGGAGATCGAGTGCCTTGCGGTACGGGCGGGTCGTCGTCATCGCCGAGAACGCGTCGCCGACGGCGAGAATGCGGGCGATCAGCGGGATCCCCTCGCCCTCGAGCCGGTCGAGATATCCGTCGCCGTCCCACCGCTCGTGGTGGTGGCGAATTCCGGCTCGGACGATCTCGATGTCGGGGACGTCGCGGACGATCATGTCGCCGAGGGCGACATGCTGTTTGACGATCGCGTACTCGGCCGCGGTCAGCTTGCCGGGCTTGCGGAGGATGGGATCGGGGATGCCGATCTTGCCGATGTCGTGGAGCATCCCCGCGAGGTGGATCGAGTTGATGAACTCCGGATCGAGGCCGAGTCGGCGAGCGAGGAACACACCGTAGCGAGCGACGTCCTCGGAGTGACGCTTCGTGTAGCGGTCCTTCGTGTCGACGGCAAGGACGAGGCCGTGGAGGATGTCGAACCCGGACGTCGGCACTTCCATCTCGCCGGCACCCGCCACCCGAACCGTGTCGCCGCCGGACGCCTTCGCCTCCTCGAGCGTCCTCGCCGCCGCTGCCAGCAGGACCGTGACCGACGACCCGTGCTCCGGGTACGTGCAGAGCCCGGCACTGACCGTCACCGGCAGTCGCTCCGTCGCCTCGAATTGGAGGCTCAGGTCCGCGAGGGCGGTACGCAGCCGTTCGACGGCGGGCTCCATCTCGACGACGGCCTCGGCCGGTGCCACGAGCAGGAACTCGTCGGGGCCGTAGCGACCCATGACGATCGACGCCGGCAGCTGTCGCCGAAGTTCGTCGACGACGGCAAGGAGCGCCTGGTCGCCCGCGCGGTGGCCGTGGTTGTCGTTGAGCAACCGGAAGTTGTCGATGTCGATGAGGACGACGCCCAGGAGCGTTCCGGTCGACCTGGCCCGCTCGATCTCTACGGCCAGGTGCGCCACCAACGCCCCGTGGTTGAGGGTCTCAGTCAGGGGATCGAGCCGGGTGGCCTCGACGAGGGCGGCTGTCTGGCGGGTCAGCCGACCCTGCGCCGCGCGGAAGATCAGGAAGAGGAAGACCGCCGCGACGAGCGCCGCGCTGAGGGTGACCGCCACGACGTCCCGTCGGACCTTTTCCAGCTGGTCGAGAACCGGGACGGCGTCCCGCCAGATCCCGACAACGGCCCGCACCGTGCCGTCTGTGCTGATCGGCATGTACTCGCGGAGGATCGTCGGCGTCGCGAAGCCCCCGGGCGCCGCACCAGCGTCCGCCGCCGGCAGGATTTCCACGCTCATTTCGCCCGACGCGGCACCCGCTGCAGCCCCACCCGCGTCCATCGTGATGCCGGCCAGCCCGGGCTGACTCGCGGCGACGATCGTCCCGTCCAGGCGGCGGAGTTCCACACGGAGGATCTCGTTCGGGCGGGTGAGCGCCGCGAGCTGTGTCTCGAGTGCAGCGCGCTCCGACTCGGTGGGCCCGACCGCCGGGTCGAGATAGCGCAGCGCGACGGACTGGTTGAGGACCGCACGGACCGTCGCGGAATCGCTGGCCACGATCGTGTTCAGCGTGCCGGTGGAGAAGTGCAGCGAGACCATGAACGACTGGGCGGTCGCGGTGATCCCGATGATCGCCAGGAACACGCCGAAGACGAGAATGAGCAGCAGCGGGCGGCGCGTCCGCCGCTGTGATCCGAACAAGGTCCATCCACCTCGGGTTCAGGGTCCCGGTAGGGTCCGAGCGTATGGACAGGTGGACCAGAGCCCTATGGGTGAATGGTCCGGCTCGCGAGGTACCCCATTTGGCGGTGCCAGGCGGCCACGGCTGCGGCGGGAGGTCGTTCGCTGGTAGAATCTCGTCCCTACGTCGGTTGATTCGTCCTGAGGAGCGCCCGTTCTCGCGGTGCCCGTGCGACACCATCGATCTGCCCGACAGAGCACGCGAGGGGGGCCCACATGGATGCAATCACGGCCGAAGGCCTCGTCAAGATCTATCGATCGCGCAAGAGCGAGGTCCGCGCCCTTGACGGGTTCGACCTCGTAGTCCCCCAGGGCACGGTAGTCGGCCTGCTCGGGCCGAACGGCGCAGGCAAGACGACGGCCGTCCGGATCCTGGCGACCCTCCTCAAGCCCGATTCCGGCCATGCCACCGTCGCCGGGTACGACGTGATGCGCGATCCGGACGCAATCCGGAAGGTCATCGGCCTGTCAGGCCAATACGCAGCCGTCGATGAGAACCTCACCGGCAGCGAAAACCTGTGGCTGTTCGGCCGTCTCTACCAGCTGTCCTCGCCCGAGGCGAAACGGCGCGCCGACGAGCTGCTCGAGCAGTTCGAACTGGTCGACGCCCGCGATCGCGTCGTCAAGACCTACTCGGGCGGGATGCGGCGGCGACTCGACCTCGCCAGCGCCCTCATCGGGCGTCCGCGGCTGCTCATCCTGGACGAGCCGACGACCGGTCTCGACCCCCGCAGCCGGCTCGGGATGTGGGAGGTGATCAGGGGCCTCGTCCGGGAGGGCGTGACGCTCCTCCTCACGACCCAGTACCTCGAGGAGGCGGACGAGCTGGCCGACACGATCGCGGTCGTCGACCGCGGCAAGATCATCGCCAAGGGCACGGCCGACGAGCTGAAGTCTCAGGTCGGTGGCGAGCGGATCGAGGTCGTCATCCACGATCGAGTGGCGATCGACAAGGCGCGCGAGCTGCTGGCCCGCGACGCCGGCGAGGAGCCGACCCTCGACGAGCACACCCGCAAGCTCATGGTCCCGGCCCACGGCGGCGCCCAGACGCTCGTCCAGATCGTCCGCGACCTCGACGAGGCCGGCATCCACATCGATGACATTGCCCTCCGCCGGCCGACGCTCGACGACGTCTTCCTGGCCCTGACCGGTCACGCGACCGCCGAGGAGCTGGCCGACGAGGCAGAGACCCTTCGGAGGACCGCATGACCGCCCCGTCCACCACCGCGCCGCGCGGCGTCATCGGCCAGGCGATCGCAGACGGATTCCTGATCGGCTGGCGCAACCTCAAGCGAATTCCCCGGATCCCCGAGCTGGCGATCTTCGCCATCCTCCAGTCGATCATGTTCGTGCTGCTCTTCGTCTTCGTGTTCGGCGGCGCCATCGCGATCCCCGGTGGCGGCGACTACACGTCCTTCCTGATGCCCGGGATCTTCGCCCAGACGATCGTCTTCGCCGCGGCGACGACGGCGATCGGGATGACCGACGACGTCAACAAGGGGATCATCGATCGCTTCCGCTCGCTGCCGATGTCGCGCTCAGCCGTCCTGACGGGGCGGACCTTCTCCGACGTCATCTACAACGCCGGGATCCTCGTCGTCCTGATGGCGACCGGCTTCGTCGTCGGCTGGCGGGTCGAGACGCTTACGTCCCTCGTCGCCGGTTTTGCCCTCCTGCTGTTCTTCGCCTACGGGATGGCCTGGCTCGGAGTCTGGCTCGGTCTGAATGTGCCGACGGTCGAGGTTGCCCAGCAGGTGATCTTCACCGTCCTCTTTCCGATCACCTTCATCTCGAACGTGTTCGTCCCGGCATCGACGCTGCCGACGTGGCTCCAGCCCATCGCCGAATGGAATCCGACGAGCACGCTGACCGCGGCGCTCCGCGAGATGTGGGGCAACCCCAGCCCGCCCGTCTCCGACAGCCTCGCCTCGACCAACCCCGCCCTCGTGACGATCATCTGGGTCTTCGTGTTCATCGCGGTCTTCGCGCCGCTGGGGACGCGTCGGTACCGCTCGATGAGCCGCTGATGAGCGAGGGCTCCGAGACCGGCGCCCGCCACCGCTCCCGGCGTCCACCGGCTGCGGGCTCGCGCGCCGCAGACGCCGCGGCGGCCGCGGCCAGTTCGCCGTCGGATGGCCCGATCGTCGGCCTTGACCGGGCCGAGCCAGGTCCGGCCAACGCCCGCTGGCGGGCGCTGCTCGACGAGGGCGGCCCGATCCTCGCCGACGGAGCGATGGGGACGATGCTCTTCGCTGCCGGCCTCCAGTTCGGCGACCCGCCGGAGGTCTGGAACGTCAGCCAGCCGGAGGTCGTCCGCCGGATCCACCGCGGCTATCTCGAGGCCGGCTCCCGGATCGTCATGACGAACACGTTCGGCGGCAATCGCCTCCGGCTCCGGCTCCACGGCCTCCACGAGCGGGTCGGCGAGCTGAACAGGACTGCGGCGATCCTCCTGCGGTCCGAGGTCGACGCGGCGGGCGGCCGCGCCCTCGTCGCCGGGGACATCGGGCCGACGGGCGAGATCATGGCGCCGCTCGGAACCCTGTCCGACGAGGAGGCGGTCGAGGTGTTCGCCGAGCAGGCGGCGGCGCTCATCGCCGGCGGCGTCGACGTCATCTGGATCGAAACGATGTCCCACCTGTCGGAGATCCGGGCGGCGATCCAGGGCGTCCGCCAGGTGTCGGCCGGAATCCCCGTGATCGCCACGATGACGTTCGACACCCGCGGCCACACGATGATGGGCGTCTCACCGGAGCAGGCGGTCACGTCGCTCGCGGCATGGGGTGTCGATGCGATCGGCGGCAACTGCGGCAACGGCCCGGACGAGCTGCTGCCGGTCATCGAGCGGATGCGGGCGGCCGCTCCGGACGTGACGCTCGTCGCGAAGTCGAACGCCGGGATTCCTGAGTTGGTCGACCTGCAGGCCGTCTATCGGGCCGACCCGGCGACGATGGCCGAGGCCGCGCTCGACTTCCGCGCAGCAGGGGCCCGGATCATCGGCGGTTGCTGCGGGAACACCCCGGCCCACCTTCAGGCGATGTCGGAGGCCCTGGCTCTCGCACCCGCGCGCTGACGTCTCCTGCCGTCGACTCGTCGGGCGCGCCGTCCAGCCCGCCGCCTACTCGTCGCGCACGCCGTCCAATCTCGATCCCGTTGTGGCGGAGAGGGTGGGATTCGAACCCACGGATCTTTCGATCAACGGTTTTCAAGACCGCCGCATTCGACCGCTCTGCCACCTCTCCGCGGCGGAGGATACCAGCGGGGCTAGCCCAGGTCGTTGACTGGGACGTCATCCGCGCTGCGTGCGTTCGATGACGACCGTGCCGGCGATCAGGTCGTGCCAGCCGCGGCGGCGCGGGTCGACGAAGACCCAGATGAAGCCGATATAGAGCGCGGCCGCTGACACCCACATTCCGATCAATCTGAGGATCGCCTGGCCGATCGAGATCTTTCCACCGTCAGCGTCGCGGACGACGTAGAGCCCGAAGGGCCGCATGCCGGGCGTCTGCCCGCTCCGCGCCCAGAAGTACGGGAAGTAGGCGAGTGTCACGAGGAGGCCGGCAAGGGACACAATCCCGAATCCGGCGAACGCGGCGACCATGCCGGGCGGGATGTTGCCGGTGCGGACATCCTCTGGCGTCAGCTCCCGGAAGTCCGAGAACCCGCCCCTGGCGAGAAGGACTCCCCCGAACACGATGAAGATCACGAAGAAGACGAGGCCGACGATCAACCCGTCGATGACGTAGGCGACGAGCCGAGGGCCATAGCTGGCGAACCTGACCCCAGGCGCGGGTCCAGGTTCCTCCTTCGGCGGCTCCCAATACCTTGGCGGCGAGGCCTGCGGCTCCGGCGCGGGCGGCGGTGGCGTCTGCGGCGCCGGATCGGACGGGGTCGTCATCCACCGATCGTATCGCGGCCGAGGTAGGGTCGAAGGACCTCCGGGACCCCGATGCTGCCGTCGGGTTGCTGGTATGTCTCGAGGATCGCGGCGACCACCCGCGCCAGGGCCAGGCCGGACCCGTTGAGGGTGTGAACGAGCTCCGGCTTGGCACCGGGCTCCGGCCGGTATCGGATTGCCATGCGGCGCGCCTGGAAGTCGCGGAAGTTCGAGCAGGAGCTGACCTCCAGCCAGCGCTCGACACCCGGCGCCCAGACCTCGAGGTCGTACTTCTTCGCCTGGGTGAACCCCATGTCGCGGGTCGCCATGAGCAGCACGCGATAGGCAAGCCCGAGGCGCTGGAGGAGGATCTCCGCCCGCTCGGTCATCCACTCGAGGGCGGCCTCGGACTCGCCGGGCCGCTCGAAGAGGACCATCTCGACCTTGTCGAACTGGTGCACTCGGAGGATGCCGCGGGTGTCCTTGCCGGCCGCGCCGGCCTCTCGCCGGAAGCAGGGCGAGTACGCGGCGTAGCGGATCGGCAGGGCCGCGGCGTCCAGGATCTCGTCGCGGTGCAGGTTCGTGACCGGAACCTCGGCCGTCGGGACCAGGTAGAGCTCGTCGCGGGTGACGACGTACATCTGGTCTTCCTTGTCGGGGATCTGGCCGGTGCCGGTCGCCGACGCGGTGTTGACGACGGCCGGCGGCCAGATCTCGGTCATGTCGTTCTCGCGGGTGTGGACATCGAGGAACCAGTTGATCAGCGCACGCTGAAGCGCCGAGCCCGCGCCCTTGTAGACCGGGAAGCCCGAGCCCGCGATCTTCGCGCCGCGGGCGTTGTCGATGATGTCGAGCGCCTCGCCGAGCTCCCAGTGCGGCTTCCGCGTCCAGGTCGCGCCGTCTGGCGGGCGCATCCGCGCCGACCTCACCCTCGTGCGGCTGCTCGACGGGAAGCTGCTCGCCCCACGTTCGGACCGTGACGTTCGCCTCTTCGCCACCGATCGGGACGTCCGGGTCGGCCGGGTTGGGGATGCGGAGGAGGAGGTCGTCGACCTCGGCCTCGACGGTCGCGAGCTCGGCGTCGACGGCGGCAATTCGTTCGCCGGCGGCCGTGGAGGCCGCCTTGAGATCGGCCACCTCAGGCCCGTTTGGTGAGGCGCCGGCCTTGATCGCCTCGCCAATCTGCTTGGACGCGGCATTTCGTTCGGCCTTGAGCTGATCGCCCTCACCGAGGAGCGCCCGCCGACGCGTGTCCAGCTCAAGCGCCCGGTCGATGACGGCTGGGTCCTCGCCCTTGTCGATCGCGCCCTTCCTGATCGCGTCGGCGTCGTCGCGGAGACGCTGCAGCCCGACGCTCATGCCGCACCCCCGACGGCAGTCGCGGCTGCTTCGCGGAGCCGCGCGATGACGAATTCGCGATCCAGACTCGCGAGCAGCCAGCCGGCCCGCGGTCCGTTCGTCCGGCCGAGGAATGCGAGGTAGAGAGCGGTGAACGCGGCCCGTGGCTCGATGCCTCGTTCCGTCGCCGTCGCGAAGATCACGTCCTGCCACGCATCCCCCGACTCCGGCCGCCTCGCGTCGACAGCGCCGGCAACCGCGGCCAGGTAGGCGCGCTGGTCGTCGTCGAGCGCCGCGGCCTCCTCCGGCAACGCGTCACGGCGGATCGCGAGGCGGGCCCGTTCGGGGGCGTAGACCTCGAGCCAGCGCCGCGCCACGCGGATCCGCTCGTCGAGGATCTGGCGCTCGCGTTCCGTGAGCGGACTCCCCTTCTCTGCCTCGACGCGCGCGGCGACGTCGACGTTGGGGATCTGGACCAGCAGGGCAAGATGGGCGAATGCCGGCCGGAAGAGGGCGGCCTCGGCGGAGACGTCGGCGTCCGGGTCGAGGAGCGAGTAGCGGAACGTCGCCTCGTAGCCCGGCGCGATCTCGCCCTTGACCTCGCGGCCGGCGGTTGCCGCGGCGAAGCGGTCGAACTCGTCGTAGAGCCGGGGAATCGCGTCGGTCCCATCAGGGTCGAAATCGACCGCGTGGTTCGGCTTCGGGCGGAGGAAGAAGAAGCGGAGCTGCTCCGGCAGGATCACCTCGACGATCTCATGGGCGGCGGCGCCGCGTCCCTTCGACGTCGACATCTTCTTGCCGCCGATGTTGATGAACTCGTACGGGACGTTGAGCGGCGGTTCGCGCTCGAAGACCTCGCGGGCGATCGCATCGGAGCGATCGCGTGAGCCGCCGGCGGTCGCGAGGTCCTTGCCACACGGCTCGATCGTCACGCCGAGGAGCGACCATTGAGCCGCCCACTCGAGGTTCCAGGGCAGCTTGCCTCGCCCGCCGAACGGGCTCGTCCGGCCGGAATGGCCGCAACCGCGGGCCCAGGTGACGAGCTGCTCGCGGCACTCGTAGGTCACCTGCTCGCCATCCCAGCCGGTCACGATCGTCGTGCCGATCTTGCCGCAGTTCTCGCAGATGACGCTGAGCGGATGCCACGCGTCCGGATGCTGGACGTTGGCGACCCGACGGTAGATGTCGCGGACGAGCGCCGCGCGGTCGAGGGCCGTCCGGATGTAGGGGTCCATCTGCCCGGTCGGGTAGATCTCGCTCATCCAGTAGTACCGCTCGGGATGGATTCCGAGCCCGCTGAATGTGTCGATGAAGACGTCCGCGAAGTGGCGGGCGTACGACGCGTGGCAGTCGCCGCACGGGGTCGGGCACCTGGAAGAGCGGTCGACCCATCTCGCGCTCGACGGCATCGGGAGTCAGCCGAGCCTGTGCATCCATCGGGTCGTAGTCGTCGACGCCGTACAGAAGGTGTGCTTCAAGCCCGCGGGCACGCAGCGCTCGCCAGATCGTGTCGAGGATCACCGGCCCGCGGAGGCTGCCAACGTGGACAGTGCCCGACGGCGTCTTGGAGTCGTTGACGACCTGCGGTCCGCTGACGCTCTGCGGCGAGTTCGTCTGCCCAGTCCATGAGCGCAAGCCTCGCGGGCGCGACCTTCGGCTGTGGCGCGAGCCGCGTCGCCGCGACTTAGCTGATGCTGGTGATCTTGTAGGTGAAGTCGCCTGCGGGGACCTTGACGAGGACCTTCTCGCCCTTCTTCTTGCCGAGCAACGCACGACCGACGGGGCTCTCGTTCGAGATCCGTCCTTCGGTCGGCTTGGCCTCGGTCGACCCGACGATCGTGAACGACTCCTTGCCGTCGTCGCTCTCGACGGCCACGGTCGAACCGATCTGGACGTGATCGGTCGAGTGGTTCTCGTCGATGATCGTCGCGTTCTTGATCAGCGCCTGGAGCGTCTGGATCCGGCCTTCGACGAACGCCTGCTCGTTCTTGGCGTCCTCGTACTCGGCGTTCTCGGACAGGTCGCCGTGCTCCTTCGCGTCGTGGATCCGCTGGGCGACCTCCGGGCGCTTCACGCTCGTCATCTGCTCGAGTTCAGCGCGAAGCTTCGCAAGGCCTTCCTTGGAGAGGTACGTCGGCTTGTTGTTCATCGGAATTCGCCCCCGATTTGGCTGGGCACCGGTCGTCGAATACGACGGTCGGAGGGTCGAGATAAAGGAAAGAACTCCAGGCTCCGCGCGTGGTTCTCGCGCGCCTGAAGTTCGACCGGCCGATAGCCTAGCGCGAGACGCTCAGAGTGTCAAAAAGAGGGACGAGGGTGGGAGCCGAGGCGCCCGCCGCTCTTGTCCAGTCGATCGATGCTATTCGATCTTCGTTGCGACGAACATAGCCCGACAGGTCGCAGTGACCTCGGCCGGATCCGGAGCAGGCTGCTCCTCGAGCCCATACGTGCAGGTGCTCGACTCCGGGTCGTCGAAGTGGCCGGTGATGGTGGCTCCCAACCAGGTCATTGGGAACCCTTCTTCGTCGATGCCACCGCCTGACGTGCCGAGCCCCAGGCCGCCGTCGAGGATCTCCGTCGTCGTGTCGCCCAGGTCCAGCGTGCAGTAGTGGTCATGCGCGAGCCACGACGGCCCTCCGATCGAGCGATCGACATCCGCGATCTCGCAGACGACGTCGCCCGTGAGCTGGATCTCCTGCCCGCCGAAGCAGCCCAATCCACCGAACGGCGCCAGTGCCGTCAGCTCGGCCAGCATCAAGCGGGAGCTCCGGGCACTCGGTTTCGTCTTCCGCGATCCAGGGCTCGAGCTCCCGGCTCGCGCCCGCCACCCAGCCCCTCGGATACGTCGAGTCGTATGGCAGCACGTGATACCAGCTGTACGCCGTCCGCGGCCACGGGACCCTCGATGATGAGGATTCGCGCGTTGGCGGGCAGGAGTGGTTCGAGGCGCTCCGACGACTCGCCGACTGTCGGGAGACTCCGGACACGCAGGTCGCCGACGAGCGTGCACTGCGGTAACGTCCATGGCCAGATTCGGGATCCGGTGACGATTCCGGGACTTCGGTCGGCGCGACCGAGGGCGTCGAGTTGCGGGCGACATGCTGGGTTCGCTCGAGGGCGACGGGTCCGTCGAAGGAACCGGCGCCGAGCTCGGCGTCGCGGTCGGAATCACGCTCGTCTGGTTGTCGTTCTGCCGGCCGGCGAGAGCAGACCGCCCACTAGCGCGAGCGAGGTCGCGGAGATGGCCGCTGCCCACAGGAGGCGCTGGGTGTTATGGCCGAGTCCGCCGGGCAGGAGCGTGAGGCGCGACTGCTGGCGTGCTCGGCGGGTTGAGGCCGCGATGCTCTCGGCGAGCTCGGGGCCCGGCGAGCCCGTCGCGCGAGCCTCGAAACGCGGCCCGGATCTCGGGCGTCAGTGAGTCGGTGGTCAGTTCATCGCTCGGTCTCCAGGGCGCGCTCGAGTGCCTGGCGCGCTGCGTGCAATCGCCACTTCGCGGTCCCGACCGGGATCCCGAGCACGCCGGCGACTCCGTGACGGGGCGGTCCTCGAGGTGGTGCAGGGCGAGGATCGTTCTCTGGTCGACGATCAGCCGCTCGATGGCTCGACTGAGGGCTGTCCCTGGAGTCGACCCCTCGAGCGCGGGGTCGTTCCGACCCGGCGCCCGGTTCTCTGACCCGTCGGCGCCGACGTGCTGGCGGTCGATCGAGATCGGCCGGACCGAGCCGCGGCGTCGAACATGCAACGGGCCGTGTTGACGAGGATCCGCCCGAACCACGCGTCGAACTTCTCCGGCTCGCGAAGCCGGGGCAGTGCGCGCCAGGCGGACACGAATGCCTCCTGGACCACGTCCTCGGCGTCGGCCGGGCTGTCCACGATCGCGCGGGCGAGGCGGACGCGGCGCCGATCCGCGACGCGACGATCCATCGAAGGCCGCTACGTCGCCCCGACTCGCCCGCTGGACGAAGCCGACGGCGGCGGCGGCTCGACGTTTTCTCGCAAGGCGTTGTGCGAACAGCATCTTGCATCCATGTCATGGGGCAGACGTGGCCCTGATGCATGACTCGACGCAGTGGCAGGTCGATCGGTTGGGTCCAACTCACGAAATCCGCGGCAATTTCGTCATCCCGGATCAGGCGATGGCCTGGCGATGTTGCGCAGCCGGATCGCCTGTGGCGCGCTTCGCCGATAGCGTCGACGATCCGACACTGCGGATGGAAGGCTACTCCGCCAGGCGGACGAGCCGGCGCTTGATCCTCTGCAGCGAGCCACGATCCGGGAACGCGACGAACAGCGTGTCGTCGCCGGCGATCGAGCCCGCAACCTCCGGCCAGCGCGCGCGATCGAGGGCCGCCGCGATCGCGTGGGCCGAGCCCGGCAGCGTTCTGACGACGAGCAGCAGGCCGGCCTCGTGGAACTCGACAGGCAGGTCGGCGAGGAGCTTCCGGAGTCGATCCTCGCCGGACGTCTCCGCCTCGATCAGCCGCGGTGGCAGGGCGTACGCCTGCGTCCCCTCGCGGCTGACCTTGATGAGCCCGAGCTCGGCGACGTCTCGGCTGATCGTCGCCTGCGTGGTGCGGAATCCTCGCTCGCGGAGTGCCCCGGCAAGCTCCTGCTGCGTCCGGATGGGGCGCTGGTCGACGAGGTCCCGGATCGCGCGCTGGCGGAGCTGCTTCATGACTTCCATTTGCTGGCCCTCAGCCGAGCCAGACCACGAGGACGATCGCCGCCAGGATCAGCCGGTAGGCGACGAAGATGTCCATCGAATTGGTCCGAAGGTAGCGCAGCAGGACCGTGATCGCGAAGAACCCGGAGACGAGCGCCGCCACCATCCCGGCGAGGAGCGGTCCAAGGTCGACCACCAGCCCGGACTCACCGCTCGCAAGCTTGAACCCCTCGTAGAGAATCGCAGCAGCGGTGATCGGCGTCGCCATCAGGAAGGAGAAGCGCGCCGCCGACTCCCGATCCAGTCCGACGAACAGCCCGGCGGAGATGGAGATCCCGGACCGGCTGATTCCCGGTACGAGGGCGAGCGCCTGGGCGACGCCAATCCCCACCGCCTTCGGGAATGTCAGGTCGACAGGGAGGAGACGACGCGATCCTGCGCGATCGGCGATCCACAGGATGCCGGCTCCGACGACCAGCATGAGGACGACGAGACCAACCTCCCGGAAGCGCTGTTCGACGAGGTCATTGAGCAGGACGCCGACGATGAGGGCAGGCACCGTCGCGAGGACGATGAGCCAGGCGAGCCGGCGGTCGGAGTCGCCGTCGAACGAGCGGTAGCGGATCGCCGCCAGGCCGGCCGGGATCAACCGCAACCAGTCCGCGCGGAAGTAGGCGAGAAGAGCGACCAGCGTCCCGATGTGGAGCATCACGCTGAACGCCAGCGACGTGATGAACGGATCGTCCCAGCCCGCCAGGGCCGGAACGATGATGAGATGGCCAGACGACGACACCGGCAGGAACTCCGTGAGTCCCTGGACGATCCCCATCACGATCGCTTGAGCGAAGGTGTCCATTCAGCGGCTTCGGCAGGAAATCCAGTGCCGCGCTGACGAGCCGACTACCGGATGAACAGCGGTGCGAGGACGAGGGTGATGGTCGCCAGCAGCTTTACCAGGACGTGGAGTGACGGGCCCGCGGTGTCCTTGAACGGGTCGCCAACGGTGTCGCCGACGACGGCGGCCGCGTGGGCATCAGAGCCCTTGCCGAGGACATTGCCCTCGTCGTCCTTGAGCTGCCCCGACTCGATGTACTTCTTGGCGTTGTCCCAGGCGCCGCCACCGTTATTGAGGACGGTCGCGAGCAGGACGCCGGAGATCGTTCCGACCATGAGCATGCCGGCGACGGCCTCGTAGCCGAGTAGCAGGCCGACGAGGATCGGCGTGGCGACGGCGACGAGCCCCGGAGCGATCATCTCGCGCAGGGCCGCCTTGGTGGTGATGTCGACGACGCGGGCGTAATCCGGGCGCTGGGTGTAGTCCATGATCCCGGGCATCTCGCGGAACTGACGACGGACCTCGACGATGATCGTCTGGGCCGTCGTGCCGACGGCGCGGATGGCCAGCGAGCTGAAGAAGTACACGAGCATCGCCGCGATGAGGGCGGCGATGAACACGTTGACGTTGGCCAGGTTGACCGACTCGAGGAGCTGCGCGCCGGGCACGCCTGCCTCTATTCGCCGGCCCTGGATGACGTTGACCTTGTCGATGTAGGCGCTGAAGAGGAGGAACGCGGCGAGCGAAGCCGACGCGATCGCGTAGCCCTTGGTCAGGGCCTTCGTCGTGTTGCCGACGGCGTCGAGCCGGTCGGTGATCTCGCGGGCGCCGGCCTCGGCGCGGCTGAACTCGGCGATCCCGCCGGCGTTGTCGGTGATCGGGCCGAAGGTGTCCATCGCGAGGATGTAGGCCGTCGTCATGAGCATGCCCATCGTCGCGACCGCGGTCCCGAAGATGCCGCCGACGTTGCGGCCGTCCTCGCCGATGAGGCCCGCCTGGTCGCCGAGCCAGAAGCTGACGAAGAGGGCGATGCTGATCGTCACCGCGGTCACGAGCGTCGTCTCGAATCCGACCGCCGTCCCGCTGATGATGTTCGTCGCAGGTCCGGTCTTGGACGCCTCGGCGATTTCGCGGACGGGCCGGTAGGAGCCCGCCGTGTAGAACTGGGTGATGTAGACGAACGCGACGCTCGTCGCGAGGCCGACGACGCCGGCGAAGAAGAAGTAGACCCAGGTCGGGAGCCCGAATGCCTCGCCGGTCCCGCCGTTCGTGTTCATCATCACGGCCGTCGTGATCGCGAGCCCGACAACCGACAGCAGGGTCGTGACCCAGTAGCCGCGGTTCAGCATGTTCATCGGGTCTTCGTCTTCCCTGCCGCGGACGAAGAAGATCGCGACGATCGTCGAGAGGAGCCCGAACGCGCGGACGACGAGCGGGAAGAAGATCCATGCCTCGGGGTTCGGCCAGCCGGCCGCGGAAGCGATCGTGAAGACAGCGACGCCGAGGATCATCGCGCCGATGTTCTCGGCCGCCGTCGACTCGAAGAGGTCCGCGCCGCGGCCGGCGCAGTCGCCGACGTTATCGCCGACGAGGTCCGCGACGACGCCGGCGTTGCGCGGATCGTCTTCGGGGATGCCCTTCTCGACCTTGCCGACGAGGTCCGAACCGACGTCGGCGGCCTTCGTGTAGATCCCGCCGCCGAGCTGGGCGAAGAGGGCGACGAACGAGGCCCCGAAACCGAAGCCGACGATGAGGAACGGCGCTTCCTTGACGGTCACGTTGCCGACGACGGTGGAATAGAGCGTGAAGATGGCCCACACGCCCAGGAGCGACAGCGCGACGACGAGGAAGCCCGAAACCGCCCCGCCGCGCATCGCGACCTGGACTGCCTCGACGAGGCTGCGGCGGGCTGCGGAGGCCGTTCGCACGTTCGACTTGACGCTGATGTACATCCCGATGATCCCGGAGGCCATCGAGCACAGCGCGCCGACGAAGAACGCGAAGGCAGTCATGATCCCGATCGGCAGGCCGGCGAGAGCGGGAACGTCGGCGACCTCCGGCGTCTCGACGAGCGTGATCACGCCGCCGATGACGAACGCCCCGACGACCGCCAGCAGGAAGATCGTCGTGTACTGGCGCCGGATGAAGGCCACGGCGCCCTCGAAGATTGTGCCGGCCACGTCCTCCATCTCCTTCGTGCCGGTGTCGCGCGCCAGCACGTCCCGGGCGAGGTAGAGGGCGAAGAGCACGGCGATGATGCCCGCCGGCAGGATGATCAGCTGGAGCGTGTCGGCCGTCATTGGGGTCTGCGGGTCCTCCACATCTGGCGTCGGTCAGGGGCACGGTCGCGCACGGTGTACGACACGGTTCGGTCGATGGCCTTGGGCTGGCCGGCCTGCTCGCGGGCGATGGGAGTTTTCAGGCCGCGGGCGAGTGTATCAAGGCGGAATCCACCGGGTCAAACACGGTGGCCGGCGCGGATATGCAGCCACGGACGACGTCCTCCGGTGGCCGCGGCCCACCGGATCCGGCCCCATTCGGGCCGGGCGGCGGTCGGGGTCACCACCACCTATACTGCCGGACTTGTGACCAGACGACCCGCACTTGGGTGTCTCTTCGAGATCGTCGAAACCCTCGTATTGACGCTCATCATCTTCTTTGTCATCCAGACCTTTGTCGCCCAGCCGTACCAGATCCGCCAGCAGTCGATGGAGACCACGCTGGAGCCGGATCAGTACGTCCTGGTCGACAAGCTGACGCCGCGCTTCGACACGTACAAGCGCGGTGACATCGTCGTGTTCACACCGCCGGAGGTCTGGTCTCAGGCCGACGGCACGCCGTACATCAAGCGGATCATCGGCGTCGGCGGCGACACCATCGAGATCCGCGACGGCAAGGCATTCGTCAATGACATCGAGCTCGTCGAGCCGTACGTCTTCAAGGAGGCTGACGGCCTGCCGCAGGACACGGAGGATCCGCTCCAGATCGAGGAGTGGGTCGTGCCCGACGGCGAGCTGTTCCTGATGGGCGACCACCGCAAGAGCTCGGCGGACTCGCGGGAGTTCGGCACCGTGGCGGTCGACAAGGTGATCGGGCGCGCCTGGCTTCGGTACTGGCCGCTCGACACCCTTACGATCCTGCCGACGCCGAATCACCCGGAGCTTCAATCGCCGGCGCCGTGAACCTCGCGCTCGCGGGCCTGGCCTGCGTCGTCGTGGCGGGGGCGGTCGTCGCGGTATCGGCTCGCGAGACCCGGGCGGCGCTGCTCGGTCTGCTGGTTGCGCTGCTGGCCGCATCGCTCATCGCCGACCCGCTGCCGGGGCCGCTGCCGATCGCCGCACGCCTCGCGTCGGCGTTCCTCGCGTGCCGCCTCATCGCCGTCGCGATCCGAAACCTCGATGAGCCGACGAGCGGATCGCGCCTCGGCTGGCCGGTCGAGGCCCTTGCGGCGGCGGCCGCGGCGGTCATCGGCTTCGGGACGCACGGTCTCGGGGCACCCGGAGCGGGACAGGCAGAGGCTCAGGCCGCAGGATTCGCGGTCGGCGTCCTGGCGGCCTCGCCGATCGTGTCGAGCCGTGACGTCTTCCGACTCGGTGTCGGAGCGATCCTGCTGTTCGTCGGCGGGCTGCTCGTCCGCGAGGGGATCGGGGGCACGCCGTCGGAGCTGGAGCAGCTCGTGACGAGCGGGCTCGTCGTTGGCCTGGGCGGCGCTGTCGGGGTCGTGATCCTCGGCGCCCGAGCCGCGGTCGCCGGCCTGGTCGTGAGCGACGAGGCGCCCCGGGTCGTTTCCGACGGCCGGCACATTCGCCCGTGACGATCCTCCCGTTCCTCGTCATCACATTCGGAGCCGGGGCCGCCTCAATCCTCACTCGCCGGAACTGGGGGCTCTCGACGGCGATCGGGATCGTCGGGCTGGCTGCCGCCGCCGTCGCTGCCGCGACGATCAGGCCGGACGATAGCCTCGCCGTCGGCGGGGGCGAGCTGGTCGGCTCCGCCTATCTCCGGCTGTTCGTGCTCCTCGGATCGATCGTTTCGCTCGTCCTCGCTGTTCTCGGACTGGCGACGACGTCCCACCGCCACGCGCCGGGCGTCCTCCTCGGCGGGATCGGCGCGGCGGGACTGGCGCTCGCCCTGCCCGACGCACGGATCGCCGTCATCGCCGCGACCGCCGGCGGCCTGCTCGGCATCCTGGTGACGGTCGTGCCGCCGGCCACCGCGTCGGGTGTCGTGGTGGCCGCCCGCGAGCTGCGGGCCCTCGCGATTGCGGGTGTCCTCGCGATCCTGGCCGCAGCGTGGATCGGCCGGCCGCTGGAGGAGCTCGCGGCCGAGCCCGCGGTCTTCGGCCTGGCGTACCTCGGATTTGCCGTCGCGGTCGCGATCCGGTTCGGTGCGATCCCGTTCCACTTCTGGGCGGCGCGGCTCGCGGATGCCGCCCCGGAGATCACGCTGCCGATGCTCATGGCGTGGAGCCCGGCGGCCTTCGCAGTCGTCGCCTTCGCCTGGACCGATCAGTCCGTGGCGCCGCTGCTGCTGCCGCTGAGCCTCGAGCGGGCGCTGATCGTGTCGGTCGGTGCCGTGAGCGTCGTCCTCGGAACGCTGGCAGCCTTGATCCAGGACGACCTCGAGCACGTTGTCGGCTACACGATCATCTCGGACGCCGGCATCGCGATCCTCGGCATGGCAGCGCTCGATCCGAGGGCCTGGGAGCCCGCCCGGACGTGGATCATCGTCTTCGTCATCGTGTGCAGCGCATTCGCGGCCTGGGCGGTCGCCATGCGGGGGGCGTTCGGAACGCGGCGGATCACGGAGCTCAGCGGCTGGGTCGTCAAGGCTCCGATCCTCGGCATTGCCCTGGGCCTGATCACGATCGCCGCGGTCGGCTGGCCCGGGTTCGTCGCCTGGCAGGCGCGCTCTGGACTGATCAACTTGACGCTCGACGGTCCGTTCGCCTTCGTCGTCACGGTCGGTGCGCTCGCCCAGGTCGTCGTGTTCGGTCGGCTGTTCGTGGTCGGGCTCGGACGTCCGTCGGAGGCAGTGCTGCACGGTGCAGGCGAGCGGCCGCGGTGGCCCGCGCCGATGCCGGCCCGACCCGTGGTCGGGCGAAGTGGCACGGAGCGGGCGTTCGAGCGAATAAGCCACTTCCTGAGCGCGGCATTCGATGTCGCGTGGATCATCCCGGCCGCCCTTCGCGCGAACCGGGTCCTCCTCGCCGGCCTGCTCGTGCTCGCCCTGTCGGGACTGGCCATCGGCGTCGCGTCGGGCGGACTCGGCGTACCGGAGGCCGCGCGGGCCGTCCCCGGCGACCAGTCGGGGCCGACCGGCAACGAGCCGCCGGTCGACGGATCCGCACCGCCTGAAGAGACCCTCGCGCCCGAGGAGACCGTCGTGCCTGAAGAGACCGCTACACCGGACGCAACGGGGTCGCCCGAGGAAACCGGGTCGCCGGCCTCGAGCCCGTCGGTCGAGGCCACTTCCTCACCCTGAGCTTCCCGCCTTTCTGGCCAACTATTCATCCAGAGACTCATCGGCCTGATCGGCGGTCCATCGCAGCCACGTACGCACGCGCGTTAGCTGCGGGCGACGAATTCCGCGGGGCCATCCCACACAGAGGGGGTTGGAACTGACCTAGCAATCCCTGGGTGAATGTTTGGCCGGATGCGGTCGCGGCGTGGCGGCGAGGGGCCTACTCTTCCGGCGCGAGCGCCCAGCGGTCGATCTCTCGCTCGTACTCGATGAGCTCGCCCGGCCCGAACCAGAGCGCGAGCTCCGTCGCGGCGGTCTCGGCGCCGTCCGAGGCGTGGACGAGGTTCTGCGCCGTCTCGAGGGCGAAGTCGCCGCGGATCGTGCCCGGAGCCGCCTCGTGCGGGCGGGTCGCGCCGACCATCGAGCGGATGACGGCAATGGCGTTCGGGCCCTCGAAGGCCGCGGCGACGAGCGGGCTCGAGGTGATGAACTCCACGAGCCCGGCGAAGAATGGCTTCTCTCGATGGACCGCGTAGTGGCGCTCGGCCAGATCGCGATCGACCGCGACGAGCTTGAGGCCGATGAGTTTGAGGCCGCGCTCCTCGAACCGGGCGAGGATCCGTCCGACGAGAAGCCGCTGGACGCCGTCCGGCTTGATGAGGACCAGGCTGCGTTCGTTCACGACTGCTCCTTGGGATCGATCGGCTGGTCGGGTTTCACGGGTTGGTCGTCACCCTCGGGCGGCTCAGGCAACGGAAGCCGCTCGTCGGAGCGTCGTTCGAGGCTCATCGCGGCGACCGCTGCCGCGTAGTCACGCATCGCCTCGGCTTCATGGCCGACGATGCGATTGGCGTCGCCGCGAACGAGGGCCAGGACGGGCTCGGGCCGACCGGCGATCAGATCGAGGACCGCCGGGGCGAGGGCCGGTTCGGCGCGGAGCGCCAGGGCGAGTCCGGCAGCCGCCTGCCCGGGCCGATCGGCAATGAGCGCGGCCCGCCCCCGGGCGAGCAGCTCGGCGGGGTCCGGGAGATCCTGGGCGATCGTGTTCTCATGCGCCTCCCACAGGCCCGGACCGACCGGCTCTGGCGGCAGGGAGTCCCGTTCGGCGGCCTCCGCCTCCGCAAACCGATTCGAAACGTCGCCATCGTCTGGTCCGCTCACGGCCCACGAGGTGGCCTGCGCGGCGAGGTCGGCGAAGAGCGTTCCGGCAGGCTCGACGGGCCCGCCCGTGTCGACGGGCCAGACGGAACTGCGCGGCATTCCAGAGAAGAGGGCGTCGATCGGTCCGGGGCTGCCGGCCAGGGCCCGGCCGGCCAACCGCCGCGCCTCCCCGGGACGGCCGAGTTTGGCCTGCATCTCGGCCGCGATCATGAGGGCGAGGACGTCGTCCGGCTGGCTCTCGAGGTAGGCTGCGGCGGCATCACCCGCACCTGCCAGATCGCCCGTCCGCCAGCGGACCTCGGCCAGGTCCCGGATCCCGTCATCGTCGAGCCCGTTACGCCCGGCCATCGTCTCGAGCTCGGCACGGGCCAGCCCGAAGGAGCCCAGCCGGAGGTGAAGTCGGGCGAGAACGAGGTCGGCCGCCCGTTCGTCCTGATCCCGTTCCACTGGCTTCTCGGCGATCGTCATGCCGGCAGGTGAAGCCGGCGTTCGAGGCCGCGCGCGTACCGGGCCGGCGCGACGACCGCCAGCCTCAGCCCCTCGTCCCGGAAGAGCTCGCCCGCCAGGCGGCCGATTTCCGGGGCGTCCACTGCGGCCACTGCGGCCAGCGCCTCCTCGAGCGTGAGGACCCGGTCGTGGAGTGCCTCCTGGCCGCCGATCCACGAAGCGAGGTGGCGCGTCTCGTCCATCCGCAGCTCGAGGCCACCCGACAGGTACGCCTTCGCCTTGTCGAGCTCGTCGGCCGGGACCGGCTCATCACGCAGCCTGACCAGCTCGGCGAGGATCGCGTCGAGGGCCGCCGGCAGGCGATCGGGATCGACTCCAGCAGAGATCTCGAATGCGCCGGCATCCGCGTAGTCGACCAGGCCGGACGAGACGTCGTAGGCCAGACCCAGCTCCTCGCGAACCGACAGGAAGAGCCGGCTCGACATCCCATCGCCAAGGACGGCGTTGAGGACGGACAGCGTCCAGGCATCAGGATGATCCCGGCGCAGCCCCGGGACGCCGAGCACGACCTGCGCCTGCGACGCGTCGCGGCGCGCACCGAACAGGAAGCGCTTCCCGGCCGGCAGCGTAGGCGCGGCGGCGTAGCCCGGGATCGCGCCGTTTCCCGTTCCGAAAGCGCTGCCCGCAAGGGCCAGGGCCTCGTCGTGACCAACGTCCCCGGCAAGCGCGACGACGGTGTTCGCGGGCCGGTACATCGTCCGCCAGAAGTCGCGGATCGTGGCCGCGGGCAGGGACTGGACCCCGGCCTCGTCGCCGCAGATCTCGCGGCCGAGCGGACCGTCGCCGAACATCGCCTGCTGGAACAGGATCTGGGCGTATTCCGCCGGGTCGTCGAGATACGACCGGATCTCCTCGACGATCACGGCTCGCTCGCCCTCGATCTCGTCGTCGGCCAGTCGGGGCCGGACGATGAGCTCGCCGAGCACATCCATCGCCCGCGTTGCCTCGCGCCGCGGGACGCGCACCCAGTAGACGGTGGATTCGCGGTCGGTGGCCGCGTTGAATGAGCCACCGACGCCCTCGATTGCCTCGGAGATCGCCCTCGTCGAGGGGAATCGGGCCGTGCCCTTGAACGTGATGTGCTCCATGAAATGCGCGACGCCGGCCTCCGCGGGGGTCTCGAGGCGCGAGCCCGCGAGGACGTATGCCGCAATGGAGACCGAACGCGCGCCGGGAAGCCGGGCACTGATGACGCGCGGCCCCGATGGCAACGCGGTCCGTTCGAACATTGCGGCCGATGGTACAGGAATGGCTGCCGGCGCCCTCCAGGACGCCGGCTCCATCGTGTGAGACGCCCCGTCAGATGTAGGAGTTGATCCAGTTCTGCAGGAAGTAGATGAGGAACGCAATGGCAACCACCCACAGGAGCGGATGGACCTCACCGATCTTGCCCATTACCACCTTGATGACCACGTGGGCGACGAATGCCGCGCCGATCCCGACCGTGATGCTGAACGTCAGGGGCATGAGGATGATCCCGAGCAGGGCCGGGAAGCCCTCCTCGATGTCGCTGAAGTCGATGTCCTTCACGAGGCTCACCATCAGGTAGCCGACGAAGACAAGGACCGGCCCGGTGGCGACGTATGGGACGAGGACCGCGAGCGGGGTCAGGAGGATCGCGGCCAGGAAGAGCAGTCCGGTCACGATGGAGGTGAAGCCGGTCCGGCCACCTTCGGCGACGCCCGCGGCGCTTTCGATGTAGCTGGTATTGGAGCTGATCCCGGCAGCGCCGCCGGCAGCGGCTGCGACCGAGTCGACGAGCAGGATCCTGCCGACGTTCTCGGGTTGGCCCTCTTCGTCGGTCAGGCCGGCCTGTTCGCTGATCGCGGTGGCCGTTCCCATCGTGTCGAAGAAGTCAGTCAGCATGAAGCTGAAGATCGTCAGGACCGCGGCGAGGGTTCCCAGGACAGTGAAGACGTTCGTCAGGTCGAACGCCCCGAGGGTCGAGAAGCTCGGCGTCGCCGTGAACGTCGCCGGCAACGGCTGGATCCCGACGGCGATGGCGACGACCGTCGTGACGAGGATGCTGATCAGCAGGGCCGCCGGCACCTTCCGGGCCCACAGGGCGACCGTGATCAGCAGGCCGAGCCAGAACACGAAGTGGGCCGGCTCGGTCGGGAAGACGAACTGGACCGGGACCGGATTCTCCGCGGACGTGCCGCCGGTCTTGACGATGATCCCGGCGTCGATGAAGCCGATGAACAGGATGAACAGGCCGATCCCAACGCCGATCGCCCGCTTGAGCGACAAGGGGACGGCCCGCATGATCGCCTCGCGCAAGCCAACGATGACAAGGAGGGTGACGGCGAGGCCCTCGAGGACGATGACGCCCATCGCTCCGGCCGGTGACAGGCCGTTCGTCAGGACGAGCCCGAAGGCAACGGCGGCATTGATTCCGAGGCCGGCTGCCAACGCGAGCGGGGCATTGGCGACGATCCCCATCGCGATCGTCAGGACGCCCGCGACGAGCGCGGTTGCCGCGGACGCGGCCGGGATGAATGCCGCGGCTTCCGGCGAGCCCGGAGGCCCAAACATGTTCGCCAGGATGGCCGGGTTCAGGAACAGGATGTAGGCCATGACCATGAACGTGGTCAGGCCTGCCCTGGTCTCCGTCGCGAGGGTGGTCCCGCGCTCGGAGAACTTGAAGTACGAAGCGATCGCTTCCACGCCGATCAGACCCTCCACTCCCGGGCGCGCCGGAACCACACGCGGGCTCGGACCGCGCCACGTCGCCGGGCCGTTGCCGCACCGAAGCGGCGGGCCTCCCTCTCCCCCCTCACACCTGACCGGCCTCCCTCGCCGGCCCCGGACTCGCTACTCGACTTCGCGGGCGTCTAGGCCGAGCAGCTCCATCTGGACAAAACCGCTCGTGTCGAATTCGAGCTGACGCGCTGCGTTGCGAGTGTCGTCGTCGGCGGGCGTCATCGGCGCGTACTCGATGACGACCCGCTCATCGCCCTGGACAAGCGTGTAGACCAGCAGCTGGTCCGATCGCGTCTCGAACTCGAGGTGCTCGAACGAGTCGATGTTCAGCGTGATCGCGATCGGCGTGAAATAGGTCGACGTCTCGGGCTCATCGAACACGATCCGCTCAACCCAGCCGGTGCCGTGCGAGATGAGATCGCGACCGCGCAGGAAGCGGTACGAAACGGTCTGCTTGAGGGTCGGCCGGAGCAGGTTCTGCATGTCGGCACGACTCGTGACGACGCCCTGGTTGACGAAGAACTTCGCGGGCGTGGCGCTCGACACGAGGCAGGCTCCTGGCGCGAGGGGGCAGTCCGACCGCTCGAATGGTACCGCAGCCCAGTGGCGGCGGAAGTCCGATTCGAGCGGGTCGGAGCAGCGCTATTCGGTTCCGATTCGCGGCTTAGACGTCCTTGACCAACCAGATCTCGCCGCCGTGATCGACGATGTAGAGGTTGCCTGCCTGGTCCTGACCAAACGAGCTGAGATTTGTCGCCGTGTCCCTGAGGAGGACGGGGGTCTGATTGCCCGAGCCGGCGGCGTCGACGCCCCAGATCCGGCCTGAGCAGTAGTCGCCGAACAGGTAGACCCCGACGAGGTCCGGGTAGGTGCTTCCGCGATAGACGTAGCCCCCGGTCACCGAGCAGCCAAGGTTGTGGCCATAGACCGCGAGTGGCATCGTCTTGCCGGAGGTGCTGCACCCGCTGGACGGGTTGAAGCATGTCCTGCCCTCGAGGACCCGCCAACCGTAGTTGACGGCCCTGCCGGCGTTCGGAGCCGTCGATCGGTTGACTTCCTCGAAGCGGTTCTGGCCGACGTCGCCGATCCACAGGTCGCCGGTCTGGCGATCGAACGAGAACTTCCACGGGTTGCGGAGACCAAACGACCAGACGAGGTCATGGCCGGTCTGGCCGACGTACGGGTTCGTCGGCGGGATCGCGTACGGGTGCCCGGTATCGATATTGATCCGGAGAATCTTCCCGAGCAGCCGGCCGACATTCTGGGCGTTGTTGCTCGCATCGCCGGAGCCGCCCCCGTCACCGATGCCCGCGTAGAGGTAGCGGTCGGGGCCGAAGGCGAGCGTGCCGCCGTTATGGTTCGATGCCGGATGCGAGATCTTGAGAACGGTCTTCGCGCTCGAACTGACCGCCAGGCTCGCGTTCGTCGACGAACGGAGGTACTGGGCGATCACGATCGTCCCGGACTTGTCGGTGTAGTAGACGTAGAACTTGCGGTTCCAGCTGTAATCGGGGTGGAACGCCAGCCCCAGGAGGCCGCGCTCCCCGCCGGTCGAGATCTTTGAGCGCAGGTCGAGGAACGGAGCCGACTGCAGGACCCCCTTGCGGATGACCCGGATCCGACCAGTCTGCTCGACGACGAACAGGCGGCCGTTGTTGTCACCTGAATGGGTGATGAAGACGGGGCTCGACAGGCCGCGGGCGATTCGCGTGAACGACAGGTTGATGTTGGCCGGGACGAATGCGTTCGGGATGCCGGCCACCACCGGCTCGGCGGACGCACGATCCGTCGCGATCTCCCCCTCCGGATCTCCGGCCAGCGCGAGCTGGCTGCCGAGGACGGTCACGAGGACCAGTCCCAGTACGACGGCGCGGGCGGTGATCGGCGCATGGCGTGCTTGCACGACTTCTCCTAGGGCGGGTTCCGCTCCTCCGTTTCCTGACCTGGCGGTATAGCCGTCAAGGAAGGGGGTGCCGGGCAATGGTACAGTGGCTGTCGAGCCACAGGCTCCGGCAGCGCGGATCCCCAGGTCCGCCAGCCCTCCGAACGCCTCGCCCCGACGCCTCGACTCCCAACCCGAGGAGCTGGATCATCGTTCGTCCCGATTCCACCCGCCGCCCGGTCAGGCTCCTCGCCGCCGCCGTCCTCGCCGCGACGTGCATCGTCGGCGGCCTGCCGGCGACGATCGGCGCCGCCGCCGCTCCGGTGGACCGGCTGCCCGATCTCGCGATGGCCTACCCGAGCGGGCTGAGGATCCAGACGACCGACAGCGGCGCGCGCCGGCTGCGGTTCACGTCGATGATCGTCAACGTGGGCGATGGACCGTTCGAGACGCGATCGTCGCGCCTTGCCGGCCAGTCCCGGATGCGGGTCAACCAGCGGATCTACAACAACGCCGGCGGCTATCGCGTGCTCGACACGGCCGGGACCGCCCGCTACTCGGGCGACGGCCACAGCCACTGGCACGTCCGGGACATTGCCCACTACGAGCTGTACGCGCTCAGCGGCAAGGGGCCGGCGCTTCGAAGTGACGCCAAGGTCGGCTTCTGCTTCTTCGACACCAACGCGTACCGGCTCTCGCTGCCGCGGGCGCCGCGAACCAAGCAGTACTCCTCGGCCGGGTGCGGCACCCGGGCGTCGCTGTTCATCAAGAACGGGATCAGCGTCGGCTGGGGCGACAAGTACGGCTCGACGCTGCCCCGCCAGTGGATCGACGTCAGCGGGCTGAAGGCCGGCGACTACCTCCTCAAGCTGACCGTGGATCCGCTGTTCCAGTTCCAGGAGATCCGGCACCGCAACAACTGCAACTGGTCACGCATCCGGATCCCGTCGAGCGGCTCGACCGTGCGGGTCCTCGACCGGGGGTTCAACTGCGTTCTGCCCGGCCAGGCGCCGTGAGCTGAGATCCCGGCTCGGCCAGCGCCGATCGGCCCACCGCCGAGCGACACCGGCACCCCGCGTATGATCCGGCCATGCTGCTCGCCGTCGATATCGGAAACACGAACATCACGATCGGGCTGTTCAAGGCCGGAGCCCTGAGCGCGACTCGCCGTGCCATGACGGGCCCGCGGGCAAGCGCCGACGAGCTCGAACTCCTCCTCGATGGCCTCCTCCGGCTCGACGATGCGTCCTTCGCCGACGTCTCGGCGATCGCCTGCGCGTCCGTCGTCCCGAACCTGACGACGGCCATCGAGACGATCGCGGCCCGACGGGAGCGACCGCTCGTCGTCGCCTCGGCGGGCACCGTGCCCCTCGCGATTCGAACGGATCGTCCACAGGAAGCCGGTGCTGACCGGCTCGTCAACGCGTTGGCGGCCGCCCGGCTTCACGGGACGCCCGCTGTCGTCGTCGATTTTGGGACGGCGACCACGCTCGACTGTGTGGCCGCCGACGGCGCGTACGTCGGCGGTGCGATCGCCCCTGGCCTCGAGCTCGGCCTCGATGCGCTCGCCGCCCGGACGGCGAAGTTGCCCCGGATCGAGCTCAGGACGCCGGATCGGGCGATCGGCCGAGACACCGTCAGCGCGATGCAATCGGGCACGATCTTTGGCTACCAGGCACTCGCGTCCGGACTGCTCGCCCGCGTCCGACGTGAGCTCGCCGACGCGACCGGCATCGCGCCGTCTGACGTCAAGGCGATCCTGACCGGTGGCCTCTCGGCCGAACCGTGGGCACGGGCGATCGAGGGAATCGATGCGATCGATCCCGACCTGACGCTCAAGGGTCTGGCGATCCTCCATGCCGAGGTGAGCGGCGGGGAGCCCCTCGAGCTTGGCCTCCTCCGATGACCGGCCGTCTCGCCGGCCGTCTTGTCGCCCTCGGGGTGACGGGCTCGATCGCTGCCTACAAGTCGATCGAGCTCCTGCGGCTCCTGCAGGCGGAGGAGGCGGAGGTCGTCGTCCTGCTCTCACCTTCGGCCACCCGCTTCGTCGCCCCGCTCACCTTCGAGGCGCTGAGCCGGCACGCGACGGAGTCCGACGTCCTCGCCCTCCTGCCGGACGGCAGGATCGGCCATATCGTCATTGCCGACACCGCCGACGCGATCGTCGTTGCCCCGGCGACGGCGCACTGGCTCGGGGCGATGGCCAACGGCCTCGCCGGCGACACGGTCACGGCGACCGTTCTCGCCTCCGGCGCGCCCGTTGTCGTGGCGCCGGCGATGGACGGCGAGATGTGGTCGCATCCAGCGACCCGGGAGAACGTCCGCCGGCTGCGGGACGACTTCGGCTACGCGATCGTCGACCCGGACACCGGACCCCTGGCCTCCGGGCAGGTCGGTGTCGGGCGACTGGCGGAGCTGCCGTTGATCGTCGAGGCAGTCGTCAGGGCGGTCGAAGGTCGACCGGTCCGCGCTCCGGACCCGGGTGCCAGGCCACCCCGGATCGAGCCGCCGCGCGAGGCGGACCTCAGCGGGCGGCATGTCCTGGTCACCGCCGGCGGTACCGCTGAGCCGATCGACCCGGTCCGGTTCATCGGGAACCGCTCGACCGGGAAAATGGGGGTTGCCATCGCGGAGGCCGCCCTCGAGCGCGGTGCGCGCGTCACGCTTATCGTCGGCCACGTGACCGCCCCGCTGCCGGGCGACGCGGAGATCGTCCGGGTCGAGACGACGGCGGAGATGCGGGACGCGGTCTACGACATCCTGGCCGCATCGGACGTGCTCGTCATGGCCGCGGCCGTGGCCGACTTCCGGCCCGCCAGGGTTGCCACGACAAAGCTGAGCCGCGACAAGGGCCTGACGATCGATCTCGAGCCGACCGAGGACATCCTGGCCGGCGCGGCCGCGGCGGCCGGCTCACCCGACGCCCGCGCCCGGCGTCCGATCCTCGTCGGCTTCGCCGCCGAAACCGGCTCGCTCGAGCGGGCTGCGGACAAGCTCCGTCGAAAGGGGGTCGATCTCCTCGTCGCCAACGACGTCTCGGAGGCCGGCTCCGGCTTCGGGACCGACACGAACCGGGTGACGATCCTCGCCGCCGACGGCAGCGAGCAGCCGCTCCCGCTCCTCCCGAAACGGGCGGTCGCCGACCTCCTCCTCGACCGCGTTGTGCGCGTGCTGGACGAGCGCGATGCTGCCGCGCAGACTGAACCAATGCGACAGGAGATCGGCCGATGAGCGCCACGCCCTCCCCCACCCCCGATGCGGTCCGTCGCCTCACGGTCAGTGACATCGGCAGGATCTACGCGGACGGCGAGCGGATCGCGATGCTGACCGCCTACGACTATCCGACGGCCAAGCTTCTCGACGAGGCAGGGATCCAGTTGCTGCTCGTCGGCGACTCGCTCGGCCGGGCAATGCTCGGCTACGACAACGAGCTCAGCGTGTCGATGGAGGACATGCTCCACCATTCCGCGGCGGTGACCCGCGGCGCGCGGCGGGCGCTCGTGGTCGGCGACATGCCCTTCCTGTCCTACGCGACGCCGGAAGATGCCCTCCGAAACGCCGGCCGGTTCATCCATGACGCCCAGGTCCAGGCCGTCAAGGTCGAGGGCGGCGTGCGAAGCGCCCGCGTGATCGAGACGCTCGTCAAGGCCGGGATCCCGGTCATGGGTCATATCGGGCTCACTCCCCAGTCGGCGAATGCGATCGGCAAGTTCCGGGTCCAGGGCAAGAGCAGCGAGCAGGCCAGGGCGCTGCTCCACGATGCCCTGGCAGTGCAGGAAGCGGGTGCGTTCTCGGTGGTCCTCGAGCTCGTCCCCGAGCAGCTCGCGGCCGCGATCACCGAACGCCTGCGGATCCCGACGATCGGGATCGGCGCCGGTCCGGGGTGCAGCGGCCAGGTCCAGATCATCACCGACCTGCTCGGCATCGAGGCGTGGCGACCGAAGCACGCGAAGCCGTACGCCAACCTGCGCGAGACGATCCTCGAGGCGGTGCGCGCATACGCGGCCGACGTCGTGGCCGGCACGTTCCCCGGGCCCGAGCAGACCGTCCGGATGGACGACAGCGTCCTCGATGAGGTCCTCGGGAAGTCGAGGCTCGACGCCTCGGCCGGCGGCGGCGCATCCGATATTCCGGTCGGCGGCATCCCGCTCGATCGCGACCTTTGAGACTCACCGCGGTTCGTTGAAGCTCCTGCGCACCAGGGCGGAGTTGCGCGACGCACTCCGCGACGTCCCGCGGCCGCTCGGGCTCGTGCCGACGATGGGGTGGCTCCACGACGGGCATCGGTCGCTGATGCAGCAGGCGAGGAGCGAGAACGCGACGACGATCGTGACGATCTTCGTCAACCCTCGCCAGTTCAACGATGCCGCTGACTATCAGCGATACCCTCGCGACGAGGCGCGGGACCTGGCGATTGTCGAAGAAGCGGGCATCGACTTCGTGTTCGCGCCGCCGGTCGAGGAGATCTACCTTCCGGGCTTCGACACGGTCGTCTCCGTCGGGGCGGTTGCCGGTCCGCTCGAGGGAGCGGCTCGTCCGGGCCACTTCGACGGGGTAGCAACCGTCGTCGCGATCCTGTTCGACCTCGTCGGGGCGGACCGGGCCTACTTCGGCCAGAAGGACGCCCAGCAGGTGATGGTCATCCGCCACATGGCGCGGGACCTCGCGATCCCGACGGAGGTCATCGCCTGCCCGACGGTCCGCGAGCCGGACGGCCTCGCGCTCTCCTCTCGGAACGTTCACCTCTCGTCGGATCAGCGGGCGGCCGCTCCCGTCCTGCGGCGCGCCTTGTTGGCCGCGGAGGCGCGGTGGACGGAAGGCGAGCGATCAGCAGAGCGCCTCCGGGCAGCCATGCGCGAGACGCTCGCCGAGGAGCCGCTGGCCCAGCCCGACTATGTCTCGGTTGCCGACGGGACGACGCTCGCCGAGCTCGACCAGGTCGCCGGCCCGGCGCTCCTGTCGCTCGCCGTTCGATTCGGCGAGACCCGCCTCATCGACAACGAGCCGATCGAGTAACGGGCCTCAGGCAGGGATCGCCGGCTCACGCGCGACCGCGAGGATCCGGTCGATGTCCAGGTGGTCGGCGACGAGGGCCTTGATCAGCTCGATCTTCTCGCGATCCGCGGCGTGTGTCTTGACGAGCAGGTCGTGGACCTCCGACGCGACGACGTACGTGTCCTCGGCGACGAGCGTCGCGAAGATGTCGGCCTCGCGGATCGCGTCGAGCACGGACGCCCGCGGTCGGTAACCGCCGGTCAGGACGAGCCCGATCGCGGCACCTTCGTGACCGGCGACCGAGGCGGCACGCTCGTTCGACGCCTCCGCGGCGACAGCGGCGATCCGGGCGGCCGCCTTCGCGTTGGCGGTCCTCAGCCGCAGTGCGAAATGAGCCTTCGTCAGGGTGAGGATCACATCCTCGCGATCGCCCGGCACGATGACGAGGGTGCCCGGACCGACACGCTCGAGCATGTGTCCGGCCTCCATCGCGCCGATTGCGACGCCGTCGATCACCCGGTCCAGATCCGGCCCAGGATGAATCGTCTCGCCGCGGACGCCTTCGAGGATCATCGCGAGCGTCGGGTTGGAGAGGATCGGTCGGACCGGGAGCACGCCGAGGAGCGGAATGCCGTGTCGGGCAAGGCCGCGCTCGAGGACCGTGGCGATGCCGGGCTGGGAGTCGAGGTCGACCTTGTTGACGATCGCCCCGGCGACCTCGACACCGTGGGCGGCGAAGAGCGAGGCATTGAGGACGATCTCGTCGATCGGACGGCCGACGCCGCCCTCACTGATGATCAGCGCCGGGGTGCCGAGCATCGAGGCCACGACCGCGTTCGACAGGCCGATGACAGCCCCGACGCCGGCATGGCCGGTCCCCTCGATGAGGAGCATCTCGTGGTCCGCGAACGTCGCGTGGGCCGCCAGGATCGTCGCCCCAAGGTCCTCGACGACCTGCCCGGCAATGTACGACTTCGTGAATCCGCGCGGGATGTGGACCGGACTCATGTCCGGGTAGGACTCGGGCAGGTCGTACACGACCTTCATCAGCACCGCATCCTCGTCGGCCGGCACGCCGTCCTCGATGACCGTTCGCTGGCCGACCGGCTTGAAGAACCCGGTATGCAGTCCCGACTGAACGAACCCGTCGAGCAGCCCGAGCGCCGCCGTTGTCTTGCCGCGGTTCTGCCCCGTGGCGGCCAGGTAGAGCTGCCGCACTAGCCGCGAGCTGTCGTCTTGCGCTCGATCAGCGCGATCGCGTCCTTGAGGCGACCGACCGTCTCGGCATCGATCGCGTCGGGCTCCAGGTACGGTCCGAGCCGTTCCATGATGTCGGAGACGAGTCCGAGGAAGACACTCGCGTCGGCGACGAAGAACTGGGGCTCGTTGTTGTAGCGGACGAGCGTCAGGCGGCCCTGGAGAACGCGACGCTCCTCGACATGGGCGACCTGGGTCGCGAAGTTGTGGCCCTGGATCCCGTCCGGGTTGTTGAGGAAGTTCAGGGCGTTGTCGATCGCCAGACCGAACCGGGCACGCCACGCGACGAGGCGCTCGTGGACCTCGGAGGGGATCCTGACCTCCGACACCTCGTCGAACACCTCCGGGGCGACCGTCAGCAGCCCGACAAGGGTCGTTCCCGCTCGCGGCCCGAGCATCACCTGGAGACTGCGCTCGAGGGTGAACACCTCGCTGTCGAAGCGCGGGCTGGTGATGACGTCCGTCAGCAGGTCCTCGACGTTATCGAGAATCCCCGGCTCGGCCACGGCGTTGGCCAGGTGGAGGATCTCCTCCTTGAACAGGAACTTCTCTTCGTGATCGAGCATGCGGCGGATGGTAGCACTCGGCATCACGCGGCTCCGGTCTGATCACTCCGCCACGGAAGGCGTCGAATATTCAACCTGTCCCTTCGCGATGCCGTCGGCTCGCCGATCCCTCGGCGTGGCTGTCACGATCACGAAGCTTGCGGGTGGATGCGTCCCGTCCGGTCTTCGGAACGCCCGACAACCCGCGAAGACCGCGAATCCCGGACGATTTGCAACCAACGGCATCGCTTGGGCAGCAACCGATTTTCCGCGCAGCGCGGCGGGGCGGCCGCGAGGTCGACTCTTACGGGTAGAGGCCGCGCAGCGAGGTCGCGTCGGCGACACGCTGGACCGCCAGCAGGTAGGCGGCCGTACGCATGTCGATCTCGTCGCGACGGGCGATGGTCAGCGTCTCGTGGAACGCCTTGACCATGATCTCCTTGAGCTTGGCGTTGACGACAGCCTCGCTCCAGTGGTCACGATTGAGATCCTGGACCCACTCGAAGTAGCTGACCGTGACGCCGCCGGCGTTGCACAGGATGTCCGGGATCATGAAGACGCCGCGCTGGAACATCTGCTGATCGGCGTCGGGGGTCGTCGGTCCGTTGGCGGCCTCGGCGACGATGCGGGCCTTGATGTTCGGTGCATTCCGGGCGGTGATCTGGTTCTCGAGCGCGGCGGGGATCAGGACGTCGCAGTCGACTTCGAGGACGGCTGCATTGCTGATGTCCTGCGCGCCCGGGAAGCCCTGGACGGTGCCATGCTCCTTCTTCCAGCCATTGACGCGCCCGATGTCGAGGCCGTCGCGGTTGTAGATGCCCCCGGTCGAATCGGACACGGCGACGACCGTGGCACCCTCGTCGGAGATCAACCGGGCCGCGATCGAGCCGGCGTTGCCGTAGCCCTGGATCGATACCCGCGCCGTCGTGATGTCCATCCCGATCTCCCGGGCCGCCTCCACCACGCAGAAGACCGTGCCACGGGCGGTTGCCTCGTTGCGGCCCTCTGAGCCACCTAGGCTGATCGGCTTGCCGGTGACGACGCCCGGGACCGTGTAGCCCGCGTGCATCGAATAGGTGTCCATCATCCAGGCCATGATCTGGGCGTTCGTGTTGACGTCCGGGGCCGGGATGTCCTTCTCCGGGCCGATGAGGACCTCGATCTCGGTGAAGAAGCGGCGGGTGAGCGCCTCAAGCTCCTTCTGGCTGAGCTTCTTCGGGTCGACGATGACGCCGCCCTTGCCGCCGCCGTACGGGATTCCCACGACGGCGCACTTCCAGGTCATCCACATCGCCAGGGCCTTGACTTCGTCGAGGCTGACGTCCTGGTGGTACCGGATGCCGCCCTTCGCCGGACCTCGTCCGAGGTTGTGCTGGATGCGATAGCCCGTGTAGACCTGGACCGATCCGTCGTCCATCTTGACCGGGAAATGGACGGTCAACTCGCGGCGCGGTTCGCGCAGGACGCGCCGGAGGCCGGGGTCGAGATTGAGGCGCTCGGCCGCGAGGTCGAACTGCTGCTGGGCAACCTCCCACGGGTTGATCAGCGCGGCAACGTGCTCGGTCGTCATGATTCGAGGTGATCCTCCGTCCGAGATTCGCGGTTCGCAGAACGGGACCGGCTCGGGTGCTGCGGGTCGTCTCCCGGACGGCCCCACGGAGCGCAAGAGGCGTCGCGCTGACGCGTCGCGCGGGTTCGAAGTTAGCGGGAAGTATAGCGGGGTTGGTCCTGACCGGTCCTCGTCTGTTCACCGTATCGCAACGTTGCTGCAACCGTCCCGCAACCATTAGTACTAGGTGTGACAGGACCCTAACGGCTGGCGGCGGAGGCGCCCAGCGCGGCCGCGGTGTCGAGGGCGCAGGGACGTCGAATTTAGGCCGGGGCAGGGGCCGCCAGCGGCAATCGTGGACTCCGCGCCGAAGGGCTACCGCTTGTAGAGCACCGCCGCGCCGACGCAGCCCGGGCCGAGGTGAGGCCCGACAGACGCTCCGACGATCGAGACCGACACCGTCGACGGGTCCACGCCGGAGCGCCGAATGACCTCCTCACTGAACTCGACGATGTCGGGCGCCATCGTGTGGAGGAGCGCGAGACGCTCGATCGGGCGCGCGCAGATCAGCTCGATGCAACGCTCTCGCGACTTCGCCCGCGTCCGCGGCTTGTCGGCCGTGTCGACGACGCCGTCCTCGACGGCGATGATCGGCCGGACCGAGAGCAGTGTCCCGATCGCCGCCCGGGCGCCACTGATCCGCCCGCCCCGTTTCAGGTACTCGAGCGTCTCGAGCGAGACGTACATCCGCAGGTCGGAGGCGCGATCGTTGAGGACCCGGGCGATCTCGGTGGCCGAGACCCCGACCTTCGCCATCTCCAGGCCGACGAAGGCGAGGATGCCCTCCGCCATCGACGCTCCCTGCGAGTCGACGATGTGGATTTCACGATCCGGGAGCAGCCCAGCCGCCACCTCTGCGCTTTTGATCGAGCCCGAGAGCTTGCCCGACACGTGGATCGAGACGATCGCGTCGGCGCCGTCCGCGAACGCCTCGTCATAGACCGCCTTGAACTCACCGGGGCTCGACGCAGCGGTCTTGGGGAATGGCGCATTGGGTGCCGTCATGCGCTCCCAGAATTCGTCAGTGGAGAGGTCGACGCCGGCCCGGAACGACTCGGAACCGAACGTGACGGACAAGGGGACGATCCGGATTCCGGCGGCCTTTGCGACGGCAGGATCGAGATCCGACGCCGAATCGGTCACGAAGGCGACGTTGGCCACGGCTTCCTCCTCAAGCCCCCTCTGTTCGACGGATGATAATCGCCCCGTCATCCGGCGGAAGTCCGCCTCGACATGTCGCCGGCACGAGCCGTGTGGCCTGTGCGGCCGCCGACGTGCGAAGCCGCTACGCTTTCCGTAATGGACCGATCGTTGTGGGCCGTGATGGCCGGCACCTTCACGCTCCGTTTCTCGACCGGCCTCACAGGGGCGATGCTCGCCGTTTACCTCGCGAAGCTGCCGGAGCATGGCGGACCGGTGGTCGCACGCGACGACCCTCGCGCTCCTTCACGCGACGTTCTACCTCGCAGAGCTCGTCCTGTCGCCGTTCTTCGGTGTGCTCTCGGACCGCCTTGGCCATCACCGGGTGATGTTGTATGGGCCGGCGTTCGGAGCGATCGCGGTGATTCTCACCGGGCTCACGACGAACCTCTACGTCCTCGGTGGAACCCGAATTCTCGAGGGAGCGTCGACCGCCGCTAGCGTCCCATCGATCCTCGGCTACATCGCGCTCGCCACCGCGACCAGCGAGGTGCTACGGGGCAAAGCCGCCGCCCGCTTCGAAGGCGCGACGCTTGCCGGATTCGGGGTCGGCTTCGCGACGGCGCCGCTCCTGTTCGCGGCATTCGGCCCCGTCGCCTTCTTCCTGAACGCGATCGTCTACGGCGTCTCGTTCCTCATCTATCGGTTCGGTGTCGAGGATCGCGATCGCGAGGAGCGGGCAGCAACGGCCGCGACGCGCGCCTCGCGCATGGATCTGAGGCGATACGGCGCGCTCCTCCGAACCTCCCACGTCTGGCTCCTCGCCCCGACCTGGATCGCCGTCAACGCCTCGATCGGCCTCTGGTTCAGCCAGTCGATCTTCCAGTTCTCCGCGCCCAACCCGAATTTTCCGGACCAGTTCCTCCACCAGGGGTTCACGCCCGTCGCGATCTCCCTGACGGCAGTGATCGTCGGAGTCGTCTTCGGTGTGGGATTGCTCTACTGGGGCAACCGGTTCAAGAACCTCCGTCGGACGACGATCATCCTCTATGGCATCGTCGGCGGCGGGATTCTCGTCGCGGGGGCGGTCGCGATCAATCACGGCGCTGGGCTGCCGTTCGTCGTGCCGCTGATCGGAGCGTTGGCTGCGGCGTTCGGGCTATTCCTGCTGGCCGGTGCGACCCCGGCGGCACTCGGTCTCCTGGCGGACATCTCCGAGCGGTTCCCGACCGACCGCGGCGCGATCATGGGCCTGTACAGCGTCTTCCTCGCGGTGGGCCAGATCGTCGGCAGCCTGATCGGCGGCGTCGCCGCTGAGTGGCGCGGGATCGACGGGCTCCTGATCGCGACGTTCGGACTCCTGCTGATCGCGCTGATCCCGCTCGCCCAGCTCCGCCGCCAGGAGCACTACGTCGGCGGGCCGTCGCAGCCCGCATCGTTCGACGACGCCGAGGCAACGCCTTGACCGATTCCTCGCGAGCGCTGAACGAGCCGGAGCGTGGCGCCGACCCCGTCCCGGTGCCGGTTGCCCGCGGAGCGCGAGGAGCCGTGGTCGCGCCGCACCATCTCGCCACCGAGGCTGGTCTCGGGATCCTGCGGGCGGGCGGATCCGCGGTCGATGCCGCAATCGCCGCGAACGCGGCGCTGGCGGTCGTGGGGCCGCAGTTCTGCGGCGTCGGCGGCGATGCGTTCTGGCTCATCTGGGACGCGGGCGAACGCCGCCAGTACGCCCTGAACGGCTCAGGCAGATCGGGCGCGGCCGCAGACCCCGCGGCGATCCGGGCCGCCGGACACGCGCGCCTGCCACTGCTCGGCCCACTGACGATCACCGTCCCCGGCGCCGTCCGTTCCTGGTCGGATGCCCACGCCCGGTTCGGACGGCTCTCGCTGTCGGCGATCCTCGCTCCGGCGATCGAGCTCGCGGCAGACGGCTTCCCGGCGTGGGATGGCTTCATCCGGGCGGTGGAGGTCACCACGGAGCGGGTGGATGCGGCGATCGGGCCGGGCTCGGGGTTCGTCCAGGTGTTCCGGCCGCATGGCCGCCCGTGGCGCCCCGGCGAAATCGTTCGGCTGCCGGCCCTGGCACGAACGCTCGAGCGATTGGCCCAGTCAGGACTCGACGACTTCTACGACGGCGACGTCGCGGCACGCCAGGCCCGCGGGCTGAGCACGGCCGGGTCGTCGCTGACGACCGGGGACTTTGCCGCGCACACGTCGACCTGGGGCGATCCGATCGCGACCGACTACCGCGGTGTCCGCATCACGACGCATCCCCCGAACTCGTCCGGGCTGATCGCGCTGGAGATCGTCAACGTGCTCGAGCACTTCGAGCCGCCGCCGCCTGCCGCATTCGGCCCGGCCGGCGTGGCCGACTCGCGCTGGGTCCATCTCGGGATCGAGGCGTCGAAGCTCGCGATGGCGGACCGCGACGCCGAGCTGACCGACCCCGGCTTCCGCGACATCCCCGTTGATCGGCTCGTCTCGAAGGAGCACGCCGCACGGCTCGCGGCCAGGATCGACCCCGCACGGGCCTCGTCGCCCGCCGCTGCGACCGTCCCGAGCGGTGGCGGTACCGCGTTCCTCGCCGCCGTCGACGGTCAGGGCAATGCGGTCAGCCTCATCGAGTCCAACTACATGGGTTTCGGCTCCGGCGTGGTCGATCCCGGGACCGGGATTCACTACCAGAACCGGGGCTCCTACTTCAGCCTCGACCCGACACACCCGAACGTCCTTGAGCCGGGCAAGCGGACACTCCACACACTGCTGCCCGGGATGCTGTTCCGCGGCGCTGACGGCCCGTGGATCGTGACCGGGTCGATGGGCGGCGACGCCCAGCCGCAGATCCACGCCCAGATCGTGTCGGCGTTCGTGGACGGCGGCCTCGACGTCGCGACCGCGGTCGCGGCGCCGCGCTGGTTCGTCGAGCCGAACGAGCATTTTGCGCCACCGGTCGAGGTTCGGGCGGAGCCTCGTTTCGCGGACGGTGTCCTCGAGTCACTCGAGCGGCTCGGCCATCCGGTCACCCGGACGGACCCGTTCGACTCCCGCCTCGGACATGCCCATGCGATCGAGCTCATCGACGGCGGTCCCGCGGCGGGCGGCTCGCTCGCCGCAGCAACGGACCCGCGAACCGCCGGCCTGCCCGCCGTCTGGTAGCGGTCTGTAGCGATCCGGTCTGCGATCGTCGCGGAGGGGCGGCCAGGGCAAGGCGGGCGCGAGCACCGGAGCGCGAAGCGCGTGCTTGGTTTCAAGCGCGCGCGGGCTCAAACGCCCGCAAGCGAGGAGCGCAGCGCCCAACGCAGCCCTGGTCGTTCCTGCGCGACAGCCGACGAGTTATCCTCTACCTCACCGGTGGCGGGCTGCGCTCACACGACGCCGCCACCGGTCCCTCACTCCAGCTGCGGGAGCGCGTCGTGTCCTCGAACGTCGCCCAGAACTATCCGTACACGAGCGAGTCCGAGGCGGAACGCGCCGCCGGCATCGCCACGCTGGTTTCGGCCCGCGAGGGCCTCGCCGAGACCCTGGCCGCTGAGACGTCTCCGCTCGACGAGAACGACCGCTGGTGGGTCTGGAAGTGCCCGACGCAGGGCTGCCCAGGTCTCCTTCACGTCGCCGGTTACTCGCGTGAGAAGCACGCCCTGTTCGTGGTCTGCGACGGGACCTGCGGCAAGACGTTCCTCCGCTGAGGCCGGCCGATGGCTGATTCGCAGGACGCCGGCAACGGCGCCCCCGCGGAGGGGCCGGACGCGGTCGACGTCCCCGCCGCCCGACGGCAGCTCGCCCTCGACGGTCTCGGAATTGTCGTAGGCGCGCTCGGATTTGGCTTCGTCTACGGATTGGCAGCCCGTGACGCCGGTTTCTCGCCGGTCGAGGTCATCGCCATGAGCACGCTTGCCTTCGCCGGGGCGGCGCAGTTCGCCGCCGTCGGCTATGTCGCGGGAGGGCTCCCCTGGCCGGGCGTGGTGCTCCTTACGGCGCTCCTCAACGCCCGGCACCTCCTCTACTCGGCTGCCCTGGCGCCGTGGCTCAAGGACCGGCCGTTCGTCAAGCGAGCGGTGGCCGCGCACCTCCTGACCGATGAGGCATTCGCCCTCTCGATGAGCTATTTCCGGCGGATCGGCCGGGGGGACATGTGGGGCTATTGGTTTGCCGGCGTCGTCGTCACGTTCATCCCGTGGAACATCTCCAGCCTCGCCGGGGTCCTGGTCGGCGGGTCCATCCCGGAGCCAGAGCAGCTCGGGATCGACGTGATCTTTCCGGCCGCGATGATCGGCCTCGCGGTCGGGCTGATCACCGGCCGGCGCGAAATCGTCGCAGCGGTCAGCGGGGCCGCCGTGGGCGTCGTCGTCGCGCTGATCGCCGGAACGTCGGTCGGGATCATCGCCGGCGGGGTCATCGGTCCGGTGATCGGTCTGCTGGTGCCGGCTACCGCCGCCGCCGAGACGGCGCCGCTCGGGACCACACCGTCCGCGGAGCGCTACTCGATGCCTGGGACGCGCGTCCATGCCGACGAACCGGAGGCGAAGGAGCCACGGCCGCCCGGGGCCGAACGATGACGACCGACCTCGTCCTCCTTGCCGTCCTGATGCTGGCGGTGACCTATCCGTCGCGAGCGCTCGGCCTGCTCGCACCCGGCATCGATCGGATGCCCCGGCGCGCCTTCGAGTATCTCCAGCTCGTCGGTCCCGCGGTCCTGGCAGCCCTTGCCGCGGTCGCGGTGATGGTCGTCACGACTGACGCTGGGCCGACGTTCCACTTCGGGCTCGAGTGGCTAGCGGTGGGCGCGTGCCTGGCCGTCGTCGCCTGGCGCCGCAACCTCTTCCTCGGGCTCGTGACCGCGGTGGCGATCGCCGTGGTCGGCCGGCTGGCCGGCCTCGGCTGAGGCGGCGGGCGACGGCGAGGCCCGGCTCAGGCCCGACGCGCGTCTGCCTCGACCTCGACCAGGAGCGACGGCTCGATGAGGCCCGCGACCTGGACGAGGGTCGACGCCGGCCGGATGTTGCCGAACAGCTCGCCGTGGACGGCCGCGACAGCCGGCGCGTCGTCGATCGAGACGACATACATTCGGGTCCGGACCACGTCATTGAGCGAGAAGCCGGCTTCCACCAGCGCGCCCTCCACGATCGCCCACGCGGCCCTGGCCTGGGCGCCGGCGTCTCCTGGATGGAGCGATCGGCCGCCGGGGCCGGCATCGGTCGTCCCGGAGACCAGGCACGTCTCGCCGACGACGATTGCTCGGCTGTACCCGGCCGATGCTTCCCACGGGCCGCCCGACGAGATCCTCCGGCGAGTCGGGGCGGAGGCACCGCCGCGGCCGTCAGCCACGTCGCTCCCGAAACGTCGCATCGCGGGCGACCGCGAGGAGCAGCCCCGCGAACAGCGCCGTGCGAGGGACGATGGAGCCGATCTCGAGGTATTCGGCCGGCGAGTGGTCGTTGCCCCCGACCGGGCCGAGGCCGTCGAGGGTCGGAACGCCGAGCCCTGACGTCGTGTTTGCGTCCGACGCCCCACCGGTCGCGGTGTCCCTGACGTCGAAGCCGAGCCGCCCGGCAATCGCCACGGCGTGGTCGACGAGCCGACCCGATCGTTCGAGCTTCTCCAGCGGGCGGTGACGGGCTCGTCGTTCGACGTCCACGCGCGTATCTGGAACCTCCGTCGCGGCGGCCAGCGAGCGGATGGTCGCCTCGGCCTCGTCCTGGCTGGCGGAATCGCTCGCCCGGACGTCGACCTCCAGGACGCATCGCTCGGCGACGACGTTCGGCCGTGTCCCGCCGGTCACGACGCCGACATTGACCGTGACGCCCGGCCAGCGCCCGTTCAGCCCGTGCAGGGCGCGGATCAGCCGGGACGCCTCGAGGATCGCGCTCCGCCCCTTCTCCGGCTCGACGCCGGCGTGGGCCGCCCGGCCGTGGATCGTGATGACGAGATCCAGGGTCCCCTTCCGCGCCGACACGATGTCGCCGTTGGCCCGGGCACACTCGAGGACGAAGCAGGCATCCGCGTCCGGGGCCAGCGCCGTGATATGGACCGTCGACGCCGGCGAGCCGATCTCCTCGTCCGGGTTGGCGACGAAGTCGATCCGCTCGAACGGCAGGCTGCCGCGCGTCTGATCGAGGACCACCCGGAGGCCGTAGAGACCCGTCAGGAGACCGGACTTCATGTCCGTGACGCCGGGCCCGTACGCCATCCCGTCCTCGACCCGAAACGGCCGTTCGGCGGTGGTGCCCGGATCGAACACGGTGTCCATGTGGCCGATCAAGAGGACACGCGGACCCGCTGCGGCGGTCCCGAGGAAGGTCCCGACGATCGTCGGCCCCAGCCGGCCGTCCGGATCCGGGTGGCGGACGACCTGCGCGCCGAGACCCTCGAGGTAATCGACGACGAACGCCGCGACCTCCTCGACACCGGCCGGCGTGTAGCTGCCGCAGTCGATGTTGACAAGGCGCTCGAGATCGACGAGGTAGGCCGGCTCCAGTGCGCGGATGGCCGACGCGATGGCCGCCAGCTCGTCAGCCGTGACACCGGCGCCCGGCGCGGCGATCGTCTCCATTGGGCCAGTCTACGAGGCCTGCCGCTTGCTATCCTCGCCGGACTGTGCGCCAGGTCGAGATCCGACTGCTCGAGGGACCGAATGTCTACCGGCTCGAGCCGGTGGTCAAGATCGAGGTCGCGATCGGCCGACGTCGGACCTGGTACGGCCAGCGTGCACCCGGCCGCCACGCCCTCGTCCACCTGGCCGCGAAAGTGCCCCGGCGGGCGTGGGCCGGACAGGTCGAGGCGATCGTCGACTGGACGCGGCGCCTCCGATCAGAGCACGGCGAGGGCCGCGGCGGCGTCACCGTCCATCGCTCCTCGGATCCCGGCCACTGGATCGTCACGTTCCCGTGGGTCGGAGCGGAGCGAGCCCACACGATCGCGGAGGCCGCCCTCTCCCTCGCCGAGCGAGACGTGTCGCCCGTGCGACGGGCACGGCTGACCGGTGCGCAGGAGCGCCTCCTCGCCCGCTGGCAGGCCCGGATCAGCGAGGCACGCGCAACCCCGCCGACGTGGATTCGCGATGCCGCCCGCAAGATCCCTGTTGTCTCGATCACCGGGACGAACGGCAAGAGCACGGTCACCCGGCTGATCACCCACATCCTCGTCAAGGCCGGCCGGCGGGTCGGCACGACGACGTCGGATGGAGTCCTCGTCAACGAGCGGCTCGTCGAAGCCGGCGACTGGACCGGGCCGGGAGGAGCGCTCCAGATCCTGGACCGCTCCGACCTCGACGTCGCCGTCCTCGAGACGGCCCGGGGCGGCCTCGTCCTCCGTGGAATGGGCTACGAGTCGAACGAGGTCAGCGTCGTGACGAACGTCACGTCCGACCATCTCGACCTCCAGGGGATCCACACGCTGCCAGAGCTGGCCGAGGTGAAGTCGACAGTGGCCCGAATCACGAAGCCGGACGGCTGGACGGTCCTCAACGCCGACGACCGCTTCGTGGCCGGGATGGCCCGGCGGGTCCGGAGCCACGTCGCCATGTTCTCGCTCGTTTCCGGCGGCTCGGCCGCGGTCAGGCGGAACGTGGCGGCGGGTGGACGCGGGTATGTCGTGCGGGATGGCTGGCTCGTCGAGCTTGCGCCCAAGGCCGAGACGCGCGTGGTCGAGGTCGCCCGGATCCCGATCACGATCGGCGGAATCGCCCGCCACAACGTCGCGAACGCACTCGCTGCGGCCGGGGCGGCGCGGGGCCTCGGGGCGTCGGTCGCGGAGGTCGCCGACGGCCTCGTCGAGTTCCGGCCGACCTCGGACTGGTCACCGGGACGGTTGAACCTCTACCGGCTCGGCGCCCGGATCGTCATCGTCGACTTCGCCCACAACGAGGCCGGCGTCGCCGCGGTCCTCGACGTCGCGGAGGGCATCGCCGGCGGCGCCGCGGGCCGAGCGGCGCCGATCACCGCGATCGTCGGGACCGCGGGCGACCGGCCGGACGACACCCTGCGTGGGATTGCCCGGATCGCCGCGACTCGGGCCCAGCGAGTCGTGATCAAGGAGACGCTGAAGTACCTCCGCGGACGGTCACGAGAATCCGTCGTCGGCGAACTCCTCGCCGGCGTGCGGGCGGCCGGCAAGTCGACGGCCGACGTCCCGATCTACGAGTCGGAGACGGTGGCGCTCAAGGCGGAGCTGGCCGACTCCAAGGGCCGTCCGCGCGTCATCGTGCTGCTGTGCCACGAGGAGCGGGACGACGTGTACCGGCTGCTCGGCTCGCTCGGGGCGCGGCCCATCGACGTCGCCAGCGAACTGACATCGCTCGTGCCCCGCCTCCAGGAGCGTCCACGCCGCCATTGATTTCCGCCGGTGCTGGCCGCATGATCCGGCCCAGGTCGGGCCACCGACCACGGATCCGGGATGGAGGAGCGCTCACATGGAGACCGCGGTCGGCATCGCCCTCATCATCATCGCGACCCTCGAGATCGTCTGGATCATCCGGACCGTCAGCGCGAACACCCCCCGACAGGCCTGACGCAGCCTCACCCTGCGGGGTCGGCGACGAGGACGCCGTCGTCGACCGACCAGGTCAGCCGGACCGAGTCGCCGCTCTGCCAATGGATCTCGCCGCCCTCGCGCTGCTCGCGAACCGCGGCGCGCTGGCCGTCGGGCAGGGCCAGCCCGTACTTCCGATCCGAACCCAGGTAGAGCACGTCGGCGACCGCCGCTTCAACGGCATTCGCGCCGGACGGGATCTCCTCGGCGCCGCCGATGATTCGAATTCGCTCCGGCCGAATCACGAGCGCGGCGGCTGCGCCGCTGTCGAGTCCGGCCCGCTGGGCTGACGCCGTCCCGACCCGCCAGCGCCACGGACCGCGACTGATCCAACCACCCGTTGTGCCGTCGCGTTCGTACCGTCCTCTCAGGATGTTCGACTCACCGATGAAGTCGGCGACGAACAGGGACACCGGGCGGTCGTAGAGGTCTTCGCCGCTTCCGAGCTGCTCGATCCGGCCGGCACTGAAGATCGCGATCCGGTCACTCATCACGAGCGCCTCTTCCTGATCGTGGGTCACGTACAGAACGGTTGCCTCCAGTGCCCGACTGACGTGGAGGATCTCGAGCTGCAGGGCTTCACGGAGCTTCCGATCGAGCGCGCCGAGGGGCTCATCCATGAGCAACAGCCGTGGCTCGAACACCACCGCCCTCGCCAGCGCGACGCGTTGCTGCTGGCCGCCCGACAGCTGCCGCGGGTAACGATCGCCGTAGTCCGCCAGCTTGACGAGCTTCAGGGCATCCGCAACGCGCCGCTGGATCTCGTGGCGGGCCTTCCCCCGCATCTGGAGCGGAAACGCGATGTTCTGGGCGGCGGTCATGTGCGGGAACAGGGCGTAGTTCTGGAAGACCATGCCCACGTCGCGACGATGCGGTGGGACCCGGGTCATGTCGCTGCCGTCGATCTCGATCGAGCCGCTCGTCGGCGCCATGAAACCGGCGACCATCCGAAGGGTCGTCGTCTTCCCGGAGCCCGATGGTCCAAGGAGGGTCACGAACTCGCCGCGACGAACCTCCAGGTCGACACCGTCGACCGCGATCGCGGCTCCGAACAGCTTCCGGAGGTCTCGGAGAATCAGCGCGGGCGGTTCTGCGGCCCCGCTGCGGGCGGGCTTCGGGGTCGTGGTCGCCGTCATCAGGCTGGAGCCTGGCGGCGAACCACGAGCAACAGCAACAGCAGCACGGTGGTCACCACCAGGAGCGTCGTCGAGACCGCCGCAACGGTCGGGTCGACGACCTGGCGGACCTGCTCCCACATCTCGACCGGGAGGGTCCTGAACCTGGCCGAGGTCAGGAAGATCGCCACCACGACCTCGTCCCAGGACGTGATGAACGAGAAGATCGCGCCGGTCAGAACCCCCGGCAGGATGATCGGCAGCGTGATCCGGAGGAAGGTCCGGCGCGGGTCCGCCCCGAGATTGGCGGCGGCCAGCTCGAGGTTCCGGTCCATCGTCCGCAGGCTCGCGCCGACGCTGACGATCACGAACGGCATCGCGAGCGCCGTGTGGGCGATGACCAGGCCGATGAGCGAGCCGCTGATCCGCCACTGGACGAACAGGGAGAACATCCCGATGGCGATGATCACGACCGGCACGATCAACGGGGTCAGCACGATGGCGTTCGCGGCAGCCCGACCTGGAAAACGTCCACGGGCCAGGCCGAGCGCGGCCAGGGTTCCCAGCGCGGTTGCCAGGATCGTGGCAAGGACGGCGACCTGGATGCTGTTCACCATCCCGGACGACCACTGTCGATCCGTGAACATCTGCTCGTACCACTGGAGGGAGAACCCCTCCGGCGGGAAGCTCATGATGCTCGCCTCTGTGAAGCTCATCGGGACGATGACGAGCGTCGGGGCGAGCAGGTAGAAGACAGTCAGGACGCCGAGCGCCGCCATGAGCAACCGCCGGGGCTGACGCCACGATTCGGTCATCTCAATCCTCGAGGGCGCTGCCGAACACGTCGCGCAGGTGGACGAACCGGGACGCAATGAAGAGGACGACGAGCGTGATCGCCATCAGCAGGACCGCCATTGCGCTTGCAGAGCCCCAGTCGAGCGCCGTCTGGACCTCCTCGACGATCAGCTGGCTGATCATCTGGTCACGCGGCCCGCCGAGCAGTGCCGGCGTGATGTAGAAGCCGAGGGCGAGCACGAAGACGAGGAGTGAGCCGGCGAGCACGCCCGGCAGGCTCAGCGGGACGAAGATTCGCAGGAACGCGGTTGCAGGTGCCGCCCCGAGGTTGGCTGCCGCACGACCGAACTCCGGGTCGATCCGCCGCATGACCGCGAAGATCGGCAAGACCATGAACGGCAAGCAGAATGTGGGTCATCCCGAGGATCACGCCACTCGTGGTGCGGATCAGTGTCAGCGGTTCGGAGATGACTCCCGAGGTCCAGCAGGAACGTGTTGACGATCCCGGTGTCACGCAGGATCACCTGCCATGCGAACGTCCTGCACGAGCAGGCTGGACCAGAACGGCAGGAGCACGGCGATCAGCAGGATGCCAGCGACTCGGCCCGGCACGATCGTCATGAGGTAGGCGTACGGGTAGCCGATCAGGAGGCACGCGAGCGTCGAGATGAACGCGATCCAGAACGTGGTCCGCAGTGCCCGGAGGTTCGCGTTCCCCTCGAAGAACCCGATGTAATTCGAAAGACCGGCGTCAGGCGGATCGGTGACCGATCGCAAGCTCATCATGACGAGCGGTGCGACGAAGAACACGACCAGGAACACCAGAGCGGGCACGACGAGCACAGCCCATCGCTCGCGGGCCGGGCCGCGCGGGCGGCCCGGCCGTTCGATCCCCTCCACGGGGTCAGCGATCCCGGCGGGTCTGACGACTACTGGCTCTTCCAGTCCTGGTAGGCCTTGTCGACGGCGTCGAAGTTGTTCACGAGCCACTCGTCGTCGAAGTAGGCGGAGTTCTCGTCGGCGTTTGAGACCGACAGGTCGGCCACCTTGTCGGGGGCTGGCTTGGCGTTGATGTTCGTCGGCCCGTACGGGATGTACTGGGACGGCTTCGCGTTGTTGTCCGCGCAGATCGTGTAGGCGATGAACTTCATTGCCGCGTCCTTGTTCGGCGAGCCCTTCGGCACGACGAGATAGTCGGCCGTGACGATCTGCTGGTTCCACTGCATCTCGACCGGCTTCTTGTCCGTGTTTTTGGCGCTCCAACCGCGCCCGTTCCAGATGAGGGTCATTGCGACCTCGCCGGAGCCGATCAGCTCCTGGGACTCGGCGCCCGTCTTCCAGAACACGAGGTCGTCCTTGATCGTGTCGAGCTTCTTCGTTGCCCGCGGGAGATCGAGCGGGTAGAGATCCGCGGGCTTGACACCGTCGGCGAGGAGCGCGATCTCGAAGATCCCGCCCTCCGAGTAGTCCCACACGCCGCGCTTGCCGGGGATCTTCGTCGTATCGAAGTAGTCGGCCCAGCCTTCGGGCACTTTGCCGGCCGTCTTCTCGGTGTTGTAGGCAAGGACGACGCCGTAGGTGATGTCCGGGACGCGCCACTTGCTCGGGCCCAGATCCTTGTTGACCTCGGCCTCGGGGATCAGCGAGTAGTCCAGCTCTTCAAGAAGAGCGGAATTCGCCTCGAGCCCGAAGTCGTTGCCGACGTCGACGACGTCCCACGTCACCTGACCCGCTTCGACCTGCGTCTTGATCGTCGCGTTCGTCGGAGCCCTCGTCCTCCTGGAACTGGACGCCGGTCAACGCGGTGTACGGCTCGAGCCACGCCTTGCGCTGAGCCTCCTGGTAGGCGCCGCCGAACGAAACGAATGTGAGCGTCACGCCCTCCTGCCGGGGCGGATTGCAGGCTGCAGAGGCCGTGTCGCTGCTGGCACTTGCTCCGGGGGAGGCCGCCGACGACGGCGCCACGGCGGACGGCGCCGAGGCCGATCCAGTGGCGGCACCGCCGCCCGTGCAGCCGGCGACCAGGGAGATGACCGCGACGACCGCGGGAATCGCTATCAAGCGACGCATGCTCGGTCCTCCTCTCGGCCGCGACGCGGCCCTGTCGACAGCTCCTCCGCCGCGACCGACGCATCGTAGTCCGCCGCGCAACCCGGAACAATGGGCGCGGCATGCGCGGCGACTAGTGATCCGACCGGCGCAACGCAACCAGGGACAGCATCTCGTAGGCGAGATTGGCCGCGAGGAAGGCAGTCTGGCCGGCCGGATCGTAGGCCGGGATGACCTCGACCACGTCGAACCCGACGAAGTCGATCCCGGTCAGGCGGCGGACGATCGCGAGCGCATCGTGGGCGGACGGCCCGCCGGGCTCGGGCGTCCCGGTCCCGGGCGCGAACGCCGGATCGACGACGTCGATGTCGAAGCTGATGAACGCCGTTGCCTCGCCGACGCGCTCCCGGATCCGAGCGGCGGTCTCATCTGGCCCAAGGGCGAGGACGTCCTCGGTCGTCAGGTACTCGAGGCCGAGCTCGTCGCGCAGCCCGCTCCAGTCGGTCGCCTCGTAGACGGAACCCCGGAGTCCCACCTCGATCGAATGGGCGACGTCGACGAGCCCCTCCTCGATGGCCCGCCGCATCCACGTGCCGTGGTTGTACTTCTCGCCGAAATAGCTGTCCCAGGCGTCGGTATGCGAGTCGAAGTCGATGACCGCCACCGGGCCGCGGGAGCGGGTCGCCCGGAGGTGCGGCAGCGTGCAGGCGTGGTCCCCGCCGATCAGGAGCGGCACGACCCCCGCCTCGACGATCGGGGCCACCGCCGTTTCGATCGCCTCGTAGCTCCGTTCGGTGTAGCCGGGGATGATCGCGACGTCGCCGTAGTCGACGCACGACAGGATGTCGAAGGGCTTCACCTCGAGGTTGGCGTTATACGGCCGGAGCATGACGCTGGCGGCGCGGACGGCGTTGGGGCCGAACCGTCCTCCCACCCGATACGTCACGCCGGTATCGAAGGGGACCCCGACGATCGCGAGATCGACGTCCTCGAGCGTGCGGACGTAGGGCAGTCGGGCGAACGTGGACGGGCCGATGAAGCGAGGGCTCCGGAGCGAGTCCTCCGGGACGTATCGCGGCGTCCCGGAACGGCTCATCCCTCGGGCGCCTCGAGCTCGCCGGGGTCGGCGAAGGCGGTGGCACCGCGCGATGAGCCGGCGGCAGCCATTGCCGCCCGGTAGACCCCGATCGCGTCGTCGACGCAGCAGACGACGAGATCGCCCGGCGCCGCCCGTCGCAGCGCCGTCCTCACAGCGGCCGTCTCCTCGAGAATCTTCTCGGTCCTCGATGCACGCGAGGCGCCGCGGACACGGGCGTCCCGGACCCCTTCGATGACGTGGCCGGCCGACTCCCCGGCCGCGCGACCACGCAGGTTCTTGTCCTCGCGAACGATGATCTCGTCGAACGCCGAGGCGGCAATCGCGCCGTATTGCCGCTGGTCGTCGTCACGCCGATCGCCGGGGATCCCGATCACCCCGATCGCCCGGCCGTGCCGCGGCCCGGGTCCTCCGTTCCGGCCATCACCGGCGGGCCTCGCCGCGACCCGGCCGGCCCGCGAGATCGGCTCGGCCATCATCCGCTCGACGAAGTCGGCCAGCTGGCGCATTCCGTCGACGTTGTGGCAATAGTCGATGACGACCCGGATCCCGCCGACGTCGAGCAGGTTGAGCCGCCCCGGTGCCTGGAAGAACGACGTCGAGAAGGTCCGCAACCCCTGCCGGATGTCATGAAGGTGGGCGCCCGTCGCCCAGGCCGCCGCCGCTGCCGCGAGGGCATTCGCGACGTTCATCCGCGCCTTGCCGCCGAAGGTCGCCGGGATGAGGTGGGTGTAGAGCACAGGCATCTTCCGCGGGCCGTGCTTGAGGACGATCAGCTCCCCCTCGGGGGTTCGCTCGAGCGTGAACGCCGCGTTGCCACGCGACGTGTGTCCATCGACCCGGTCGAAGCCGTCCTCGCCCTTCTCGGTCGACATGCTGAACAGGACGACGCGCCCGGCACAGTGGCGGCCCATCCGGTAGACGTGCGAGTCGTCGGCGTTCAGCACGGCGGTCCCGGACCGCGGAACCGATTCGACGATGACCGCCTTGACGTTCGCCAGCTGCCCGAGTGAGTCGATCCCGCCCAGCCCGAGATGGTCGCCGGAGACGTTCGTCACGACGGCGACATCGTTCCGGTCGTAGCCGAGGCCCTCGCGCAGGATCCCGCCACGGGCGACCTCGAAAACGGCGGTGTCGACCTTCGGGTTCTGGAGGACCATCTGGGCCGACTTCGGGCCCGACATGTCGCCCTTCTTCGTCAGCCGTCCGTCGATGACGATGCCGTCGGTCGAGGTCATGCCGACTCGACGGCCCATCAGCTTCATGATGTGGCTGATCATCCGGACGGTCGTCGTCTTGCCGTTCGTGCCGGTCACCGCGACGATCGGGATCCGCGACGAGCTGCCGGGCGGGAAGAGGCCGTCGATGACCGGCTTGGCCACGTATTGCGGTTCGCCCTCGGTCGGGTGGGTATGCATCCGGAAGCCCGGCGCCGCATTGACCTCCACGATCGCGCCGCCGGTCTCGCGGACCGGGGTGGCGATGTCGGGACAGATGAAGTCGATCCCGGCCACGTCCAGCCCCACGATCTGGGCGGCCGTCTCGGCAATCTCGATGTTGTCCGGATGGGCTTCGATCGTCCGGTCGATCGAGGTCCCGCCAGTCGACATGTTGCCGGTCAGAGCGAGCTTGACGCGGGTGTCCTTCGGCGGCCGATCGTCCAGCCCGAAGCCCTGGGCGCGCACGAGCTCCTCCGCGGCCGCGTCGAGCCTGATCCTCGTCAGGACCTTCTCGTGGCCGATGCCGCGCCGGGGGTCCTGGTTCGCGATCTCGACGAGCTGGCGGACGGTGTGCTCGTCGTCGCCGACGACGCTTGCTGGCATGCGCTCGGCGATCGCTGCGACCTTGCCGCCGATGACAAGGCAGCGGTAGTCATTGCCTGCGACGTACGACTCGACGACGAGGTCGCCGGACCGGCTTTCCGCCAGCGCTCCGCCGACAGCGGCACGAACCGCCTCCTCCGATCTCAGATCGAGGTGGACGCCCCGTCCGTGATTGCCGTCGAGCGGCTTGACGACGCACGGGAAGCCGAGCCGGGTTGCCGCGGCGACGGCCTCGTCCTCCGTCCGGACGACCGCGCTGCGAGGTACGGGCAGGCCGGCCGAGTCGAGCAACCGGTTCGTCAGCGCCTTGTCGGACGCGATGTCGACCGCGATGCCGGACGTCCGGGACGTCATCGTCGCTCGGATCCGCTGCTGATGGACGCCCTGGCCGAGCTGGACTAGCGAGTGGCGGTCGAGCCGGATGAACGGGATGTCGCGGCTGGCCGCCTCGTCGAGGATCGCCTGCGTCGACGGGCCGAACGCCTGCCGCTCGGCGAGCAGGATGAGCCGCTCGAGCTCGGCCATGAAGTCGATCGCGACCGACGGATCGTTCGGCGCGACGAGGTGGTTGACGAGGGCGACGGCAACCTTGCCAGCCTCGATCCCGACGTTCTCCTCGCGGAATTCGAAGATGACGTTGTAGCGGCCGTGCTCACCCGTGCTCCGGGTCTTGCCGTGGCGGACGTCCGTGCCGGCCAGGTTCTGGAGTTCGAGTGCGACATGTTCCGCGATGTGGCCGGCCCAGGTCCCGTCGCGGAGCCTCGTGATGAAGCCACCCCGCCGCCCGAGGCTGCAGGCATGGTCCTCGAGGCTCGGCAACAGCCCGGTAAGGGCGTCGGTGAAGCCCGGGATCTTGTTCGACGGGAAGTCCTCGAGCACGCCGAGGTCGACGACCATCCGGACGACCGGCTCACGGGCCCAGTAGTTCGGGCCGCGGAGGATGCGGGTCTCGATGATCTTGAGGGTGGGTTCGGGGCGTGTTGCGCCGGTCCTGTCGGAGGCACGGCGGTTTGAGGCGCCAGCGCTCGTGGCGGCGTCAGTCGCCGCGGTAGCGGTCTTCTTCGCCTTCCCGGCTCGAGGTTTCGGTGCCGCTTGCGCCACGGAGCCCTCCTGCTCCTGCCCGGCCGTTCGCCGGCCCCGAGTGTACCCGTCGTTCGTCCCGGCCCGCCATGGTGAGGTCTCAAGCTCGGCGTCCACGCTGCCCCCGGAATCACTCCCGTTCTCCGGCGATGCCGTTGGTTGCATCAGCGGTGGTCGAGGGGCGGTGGTCGAGGGGCGGTGGTCGCAGGGTATGCACCCAACGGCATCGCCTGGAGGGGTAATGAATTTCCGGCCGGGGGCCGCGGCTTACGTCGACGCGGCTTCTCCCCCGCCCTGGATCGCGTGCAGGGTTGGCGTTGCCAGCCGGTGGCGGCGTCGCAGATCGAACCGGTAGCCGGCGGGCAGCGAATGCAGCACAACACCGCTGATCATCAGCGGCTTGTGGCCGTGGACCTCCCAGGCATCTGTCTCCGAGGCCGAGCCATCGACGACGGTGATGCTTCCGCGCCCGATCACTTCCATGATGTGGTCGGGTCCGACGACGCCCGCCGTGTCCTCGTCGACGCCAAGTCCAAGGAGCGACGGGTTCTGGGCAATCAGCGACAGCAGTCGCCCGAGCCGGTTCCGCTGCTGGAAGTGCTGGTCGATGATCACGCCGGGCAGCATCCCGAGACCGGCCGCAATCTGCGCCATCCGATGCTTCGGCGTGGCGCCGGACGCCCCGAACGCGATCATGTGGGACGACATCGCCGATGCCCCTGCCGAGGTTCCGGCGACCACGGCACCGCCGCGGAACCGCTCGAGAATCGCGTCCGCGAGACGCGTCCCGCCGATCGTCGAGGCGAGCCGGAGCTGGTTGCCACCGGTCAGGAATACGCCCGTCGCGTCGCGCACGGCCAGCGCCGCGGTCTCGTCGTTCGCCTGTGGCCTGGTGACAGCGTGGAGCGGACGGACCGCGGCGACGCCGAGCTCGGAGAAGACCTGGCTGTAGCGCCGGCCGGCCTCGGCACCGAGGCTGCTGGCGGTCGAAACGACCGCGATCGTGGCGTCCCGTCCGCCGGCGAGCATGACAAACCGATTGAGGATCACCCGATCCCGGACCTTGTCCTCGGCCCCGCCGATGATGATGACGGTCCCGTCGGTCACAAGGTCGCTCGACTCGCGCTTCGGCCCATCGCGAGAGGATAGCGGACGGCGCCGCAACCCAATGCGCGCCCCGAAACCATGAGGCGGAGACGGGCGAAAAAAACCGGCGTGGGAGAATACCCGGGCGATGACGAGAGAGGGCGCATCCGATCTGGTCGCCGGCGGAGCGCAGGCCGGGGCTCTGGGGCCGTTGGGCCGGCTACGGCGCCGCCTCGACGAGCCGACTCGGCGCCGCCTCGACATCCATCGCCGGGAGCTTCGCCGCGAATGGTCGCGGCTGCACGACCGCCGGCGACTCCTTGCCATGGCGCTGCTCATCGTGACGTTCGGGCTCCTTGCCGCGGGCATCGTCGGACGCGGGGAACCGGCCGGCGCCGATGCCCGGGCCTACTGGGCCGGCGTCCGGATCTGGCTCAACGGCGGCGACCCGTACAACCCCACGGGTCCATTTCTCCCGTATGTCTACGCGCCATGGATGCTGCCGCTCTTCGCACCGTGGGCGCTGCTGCCGTGGGATGTCGCCTGGTTCGTCTGGCGCGGCGGAACGATTCTCCTTCTCCTCTGGACGATCCATTGGGCCTACCGGCAGCGCCCGCTCGAGACGGCCATCCTCGTCCTGCTGCTTGGCTTCCCGTTCGGGGCGAACCTCGACACCGGCAACATCAACCTCCTGCTTGCCCTGCTCCTGTGGGGGGCCCAGTTCACCGGTCCGGTCGTGGCCGGCCTGCTCTGGTCCGTGGCGGCGTGGATGAAATGGGCGCCGGTGCTGTTCCTGCCGGTCCTCGCCCCACGGGCGCGGCTGTGGGGTCTCGTCTTCCTGGGAGCGTCGGCGCTCCTGAGCCTCGCAACCCTGCCGTTGACGATCCTCCAGCTCCAGGCGCTGTTCGGGTTCGGAACCCGCCCGCTCCGTCTCGACTATCTGGTGTTCCTCTGGGCGCTCGTGCCAATGCTCTGGCGACGACCCGATCCGTTCTCGTGGCTGCGCCCGTCGAACTGGGCCGCAGCATTCAACCGGTTCAAGGCACGACCGCCCGTGGGACTAGGACGCCGGCTGCGCGACTACCTGGGGCTCGGCGCGTAGGAGGCGGTCAGGCGACCGCTGCCTGCGCCCGATGGCGCATCGGTTCAACGACCGGGCGAAGCAGGAACGCCCCGATGACGTAGTACGCCAGGCCGAAAAGAAGTTCGACCCGCGGACCTGCCCCGCTGCCGGCGCTTCGGTTGACTGCGTCGATGAGAAGCCCGCCAATGATGACGGCGATCGTCGTCGAGGACGCAGTGACGACATTCGAGAGCCCCATGTAGCGGCCCGACGATGCCTTCGGGATGATGTCGGTCATCAGCGCCCAATCGACCGCCAGGAAGATTCCCTGGGAGGCGCCGAAGATCGCTGCGCCGACAGCCGCCACGGGGACATTCGGAGCCACGGCGATCGTCAGGACTCCTGCGGCCCCGAGCGCCGTGCAGACGTAGATCACCGGCTTTCGACCAACCCGGTCCGAGAGTCGTGACGCTGGGATGATCGACAGGATGCTGACAACGGTCGCAGCCCCGAGCATGAGGAGAAACGCCTCGCCCGACTGCTCCTCCGTCAGCCCCTGGCTCTGCTTGAGATAGAGAAAGACGAAGTTGAGCACGGCTGCCCCGCCCATGAGGATGAAGAGGCGCGAGGCGAGCAGCCAGAGGTAGCTGCGCTCCTGGAGAATGTCAAGGCCCCACGTCTGAGCCGCGATCGTCAGCCATGATCGACCCTCCCGTGGCTTTGGAGCGGGACCGTTCGGGACGCCGATGACGACGCTCAGCATCGTCACGAACTCGATGACCGCGATCGCGAGGATTGCGACTCCGACATTGCCGCGGCTCGTCGCGATCGCCGCAAGGGCAAATCCCACGACGTTGCCCAGGACCTGCATCAGCCCGACCATCGCGCTCGCCTGACCCACCTGCGGGTCCGGGACCAGATCCGGGACATACCCCTGGAACGGGCCGCGCGCGATGTTCGTGCTCAAGGCAAGGAGCGCGACGAGCGCAGCGAGCGCGACGAGCGAGTTCGCGGTCGCGATCCCGATCAGGAACACGGCATCGAACACAGCGCCGAACACGATGAATGGCTTCCGTCGACCCCATCGAGTCGATGCGTAGTCGCTGATCGAACCGACCGTGGGCTGGACCACGATCGCGAACACGAAAGCAGCGGCCCCGACAAAGGCAAGCGCCGTGCCCTCCGTGCCCGGTTCCGCGAGGCCGTCGAACGCGATCCGCGCCTGGACGGCGGCCGTAACGACGGCGTCGATCGACGTCAGACCCAGCCAGAACAGCGAGATGCGGACGAGGGCGCTCGTCGGCAATGCGAGGGTCGGACGCCCTCCGGCATCGGTTGCCGCGCCCGGCGCGGCTGGCATCGCGGTGTCAGTCATGCGTGCCTCCATCCCGGCGATACGCATGCTACGACGCGTAAACGGCGCCGCCGTGACGATTCAGCATGACGGTGGCGCCGACGCGGACGAGCTTCCGCTCGGTGGCATCCGGCGCGGCAAATCGGAAGATGCTTCGATCGAGCGAGTAGATCCCGGTGCTCGCGAGACCGATCCGCCCGAGGCGGAACGTGAAGACCGGGTTCTCGGTGTTGCCGGCGTAAGCCCTCACGCCGCCGTCGGCGGTCAGGAGCGAGAGGTTTGCCTGGCCGCCGAACGTCTCGTGCAGGGTCGACAGGACCGTGATCGGCCCGATCCCTCCATCCCAGGCATCCTCGAGCCAGCGCGCGCCGACCTCCGTATCCGCCCGGCCGTGAATTCTCCCGGCGGCCCGGTACCGGGCGCGCCAGGCACCCACCTTGCGAAAGTCGCCGTTGTGACTGAACGAGAATCGGCCGGAAGGGTCGTCAAACGGCTGCGTATCGGCCAGCCCGAGCGTCGAGAGCTTCGACGGCCGCCGCAGGTGGACGAGCGCCGCGGTGGTCTCGACCGCCCCGATCCGCCCGCGCGCCGGGTCGTCAAGGAAGGCGCACGTGTCGCGGTGGGATTCGATCCCGCCATCGGACGCGATCCAGGCTGCGCCCCAGCTGAACCCGGCAATCCCGTACCGCTCGAGTCGCTCCGTGAACGGCCAGAGCTCGTCGAGGCGGAACGGGTCCGCCGCTCGGGCGACATAGTGCTCGCACATCGCGCCAGATCATACGTGGCGTTGGCCTCGCGGCCCTCATGTCCGGCGTCGTGATCTCCGCGTCGTACTCCGGGAAATACCGGCCGATGTCGGTGAGGTCGAACGACCGGAGGATCGACTGCGGTGGTTCGCGCTCGAGGAGGAACACGAACGACGCCTCCACGAGCGACTCTGGGTCGATCGCGCCAGGTGCGAGTCGGGGAAGGTCGGCCGCCGCGACGCGGACGTGATGCCGCGAGACCTCGCGCTCGCCGTCGTGGACGGTCACCTCGCAGACCCAGCCATCATCGGGTGAGCCCTCGCACCTGACCCCGATCGCCGTCATCAAGCCTCCTTCGCCGTCTGGCAGCGCGGGCACCAGTAGGTCGTCCGAGGCAGCTCGGCCGCGAGCGGGCGCGATTGAATCTGCGTGCCACATCGCGGGCACGGCCGCCCTGCCTGCCGATAGACCCGGAAGCGCTGGCGACCGGGTGCCAGTGAGGCGCTGTCCGAGAGCAGGCGTCGGGCGGTCGAAACGAGTCGACGGAGATGATCGTCGTCGAGGCTTGCCACCGTCGCGAACGGGTCCGTCCGCTCCGCGAAGAGCGTCTCGTTCCGCCAGATGTTGCCGATGCCGGCGAGCGCGCGCTGGTCCAGCAGGGCTTCCGAGATCGTCAGCCCCGCCCGCGCCGGATCCCTCAATCGGCGGAGCGTCTCGTCGGCGGCCACGTCATCGAACCCCGGATCGAGGAGGTCCGGCCCGAGCGTCGAGATCGCCGGGTGGACGGCCTCCGCTCGCTGCTCGAACAGCTCGACAACCGGCGCGTCGAAGCAGACGGCGACGGCGCCGGGCACCTCGATGACGAGGCGGGCTCGCGCTTCGGGACGTCGCCACCGCTCGCCCGGGCGGTAGCGGTGCCATGAGCCGTTCATCCGGAGGTGGGTCCGGAGCTCGAGCCCGTTGTCGAACCGGATGAGCAGGTTCTTGCCCTGCGACTCGACCGCCTCGATCGTGGTCCCGACGATCCGCTCCACCTGGGGACCCGGCCGTCGCGCCCGGGCGGCCGTCACGGTCCGGCCGACGAGATGGGGCCGGAGCCCCGCGGCGGTCCGGAAGAGCGTGTCGCCCTCGGGCACCGGTCGTGCTCAGTGCGAGGCGCGCAGCGTCAGTCCGCGGTAGGCGGGACTGAAGCCCGCTCCGATCAACAGGTCGCGAAACGCTGATTCGCCGACCGGCAGCCCGTCGACCTTCGTGATGATCAGCTCGCGAACCCGGCGATCCTGGAGCAGTCCGGCCAGAGATTGGAGCGCCGACTCGGCAATATCCGGGTCGTCCGCCGCCGGCAGCGTCTGCAGCGTTCCGCCTCCGCGTTCCAGGTACAGCACGGCAACGCCGTCAACGAGCACCACGTATGCCCCGGCTGCACGCTGGAGGGGCCGCCGATCCCCCTCGCCGCGACGGGGCCAGGGAATTGCCGCGCCGTACGGATTGGCCGGATCCGCTGCGGCCATCAGATGGACGCCCCGCTCCGCCGGGGAGCGGGCCGGCTCGCGCAGCCCGCGGAGGCGTTCGAGCGCACCTGCCTGCGCAAACTGGGCGGCCCCGAGTCCATCCACGAAGTAGCCGCGGCGAATCCGTCCGGCTTCCTCGAGCGCGCGCAGCACCGGGTAGACGGCCGAGAATCCCCCCTCGACCCCTTCGGCTGCGACGGCTTCCCGGGTCACGATTCCGTGCCTGTCGAGCAAGGCGAGGCTGAGGGCGTGAAGGCGCTCTGTCGGGGTCGGGCGCCGCGTGATGTCGGGGGCCCCGGTGGATGCTTCCGACGGATCGTCGGGCTCGACGAGCGACCAGCGGCCGGCTGCCTCCGGCGGACCGAGCGAGGTCAGCCGTCCGGGCCGGCGTCGCGCGTCGCGGGCGGGGCGCTTCCAGCGGAGTGCCCGCAGCGGGGCGAACGTATCGTTCGTGACCTCGCCGGCCCAGACAAGATCCCAGAGCGCATCGAGGACGTCCCGATCGGATCCGCCGCCGGCGGCTGCGAACAATTCCCGATAGAACGAGGCGCCCCGCCGGCGCAGGTGCGTGCGGATCGCCTCGTGGCGGGGAGTGGCGGGTGGGTCGACGCCGTCCGGGCGGCCGGCGGGACGGAGGATCTCGCGACCCGGCCGGTAGAGCGCGATCCGCCCATCATCCCGGCCGAGACTCCCCCGCCCGACCCACGCAACTTCGCCCATCGCGCCCAGCTCATCGAGGAGGCGCGGCTGGTAGCCGGGGATCCGGGCAGGCAGGACGTCGCGCTCCAGCACCGAGGCGGGGATCGCAAGGCCGGCGAGCTGATCGACGACCTCTGCCAGTCGCTCCAGGGCGGCGACGGGTCGCAAGGCCGGTGGCGCCTCGCCAACGGCCGCGACTCCATGCCACGCGGGCAGGAACCGACCGAGCGCCGCCGGGTCGACCGGCTCGACCTCGCGCCGAAGCCGCGCGAGGGACCGGCGACGGAGGATCCGCAGGACGTCCGGATCGATCCATTCGCGCTCAGCCCCGCCCGGCCGGAACTCGCCGCGGAGGATCGTCCCGGCCTCGAGGAGTCGCTCGAGGGCACTCTCGACGGCCGCGACGGGCAGGCCCCAGCGGTGTGCCGGATCGGGTGTCAGGAACGGGCCGTGAGTCCTGGCGAAGCGGGCGAGCAGGCCGTCGAGCGCGGCCGTGGCAGGGGCGAGGAACGCCTCGGGCACGCCGGTCGGCGGCGAGACCCCGACGCCATCGCGGTAGCGAGCGACGTCCTCGATCGCGATCCAGCGATCATCCCCGGCGATCCGGGCCGGCACCGCGCGCCGCGACGCGACCAGCTCCGTGAGCCATGCATCACCGGCGGCGGCCCCGCCCTCGCTCCGCGCCGCCAGCTCATCTGCCGACAGGTCGCCGAGCCGCCGGAGGAGGTCGTGGACCTGGTCCGCGGTCGTCGCTCGGCGGTCATCGGTCAGGGCCTGGAGGCTCAACTCGAGGTCGGCCAGCGCGTCGGGGTCGAGCAACTCCCGCAGCTCCTCCTGGCCGAGGAGCTCCCGGAGGAGGTCACGATCCAGGGTGAGCGCGCCCGCCCGGCGCTCGGCGAGCGGCGCGTCCCCGTCGTACATGAACGCGGCGACGTAGTCGAAGAGGAGCGAGCTCGCGAACGGGCTCGCACGCAGTGTCTCGACACGGTGGACGGCGATCTCGCGACTCGCCACCCCGCCGAGCACCTCGCGTAACGCCGGCAGATCGAAGACGTCCGAAAGCACCTCGCGGTACGTCTCGACGAGGATCGGGAAGCTCCCGTAGCGCGAGGCGACCGCGAGAAGATCGGCGGCCCGCTGGCGCTGCTGCCAGAGCGGTGTCCGTGTCCCGGGCCGGCGTCGTGGCAGGAGCAGGGCCCGCGCTGCATTCTCGCGGAAGCGCGAGGCGAAGAGTGCGCTGCTCGCGACCTGGCCCACGACGAGCTCCTCGAGCTCGTCTGGTTCCGGGAAGAGGAGCGGCTCGATGGCCTCGAACGGCATTTCGATGTCTGGCAGCCGGATCGCGATCCCGTCGTCCGACCAGATCGTCTGGACCTCAGTCCCGAGCTTCTCGCCGATCCGCGACTCCAGGGCGAGCGACCATGGTGCATGGACGCGGCCGCCGAACGGGGTCAGCAGAACGAGCCGCCAGTCGCCGAGTTCGTCGCGGAACCGTTCGACCACGATCCGCCGGTCGGTCGGCAGGGCGCCGACGATCTCGCGCTCGTCCTCGAGGTAGGCGATGAGGTTCTCCGCAGCGAGCTCGTCGAGGTCGTGGTCGGCCCGAAGCCGGTCGACCGCCGCCTGTCGGCCGCGGGGTCCGCGCGCGATGTCGGCCTCGGCCTCGCGGACGAACGCCCCGAGTGCCCGGCCAAGCTCGATCGGCCGCCCGACGGCGTCGCCGTGCCAGAAGGGCAACTTGCCCGGCACACCCGGCGCGGGCGAGACAGTGACCCGGTCGTGGCTGATCTCCTCGATCCGCCAGCTCGACGCGCCGAGCGTGATCACCTCACCGGCACGACTCTCGTAGACCATCTCCTCGTCGAGCTCGCCGACCCGGCGACCGGGTGTCCCTGCCTCGCCGACCATGAACACGCCGTACAGCCCGCGGTCCGGGATCGTGCCGCCGCTGGTAACCGCGACGACCCTCGCGTCGCGACGGCCCTCGACGACGTCGGTGACGCGGTCCCACGTGACACGCGGCTTCAGCTCCGCGAACTCGTCCGACGGATAGGCGCCCGCGAGCATCCCGAGAACGCCTTCGAGGACCTCGCGGCTGAGGGTCTCGTACGGCGTCGCACGGGTCACCGCTGCGAGGATCTCGTCGACGGTCCAGCGATCCATCACGGTCATTGCGACCAGCTGCTGGGCGAGGACGTCGAGCGGGTTGCGCGGCAGCGTCGTCGTCTCGATCGAGCCGTCGTGCATGCCCTTGGCGACAACCGCCGCTTCCAGGAGATCGCCCCGGTACTTGGGAAAGATGACGCCCTTCGACGGCGCCCCGACCTGGTGGCCGGCCCGCCCGACCCGCTGGAGGCCCCGGGCGACGCTCGTCGGGCTCTCGACCTGGATGACGAGATCGACCGCGCCCATGTCGATCCCGAGCTCGAGGCTGCTCGTCGCGACGATGGCCGGCACGCGGCCGGCCTTGAGCTCCTCCTCGATCGCGACTCGTTGCTCCCGGGCGATCGATCCGTGGTGGGCCCGGACGAGCTCCTCGCCGGCAAGGTCGTTGAGGCGCTGGGCGAGCCGCTCGGCGAGACGGCGGCTGTTCGTGAAGATGATCGTGCTGCGATGCTCGCGCACCAGCTGCAGGATCGCGGGGTGGATCGCCGGCCAGATGCTGGTCCTCGCCTCCGGGTTGGTCGCCGGGCCGCCGGGCTGCTGGTCGAGTGGCAGGATCTCGCCGGGCGCGGTCATGTCCTCGATCGGCACGACGACCTGGAGCTCAAGAGGCTTGCGGGCACCGGCGTCCACGACGGCCACCGCGCGATCCGGCCCTGCACCGCCGAGGAACCGGGCGATCGTCTCGAGCGGCCGCTGGGTCGCCGACAGGCCGATTCGCTGCGGCGGTCTGCTCTCGCCGCGGTCGTTCCCCTCGCCCTGGCTCGAGGCGATGAGATGCTCCAGCCGCTCCAGGCTGAGGGCGAGGTGGGCGCCGCGCTTCGAGCCGGCGATCGCGTGAACCTCGTCGACGATCACGTGTTCGACGCCGCGGAGGATGTCGCGGGCCTGGCTCGTCAGCAGCAGGTAGAACGACTCGGGCGTCGTGATGAGGATGTCAGGCGGCCGGCGGGCGAGATTCCGACGGTCCTCCGCCGGCGTATCGCCGGTGCGCGAGGCGACGGTGATGTCCGGCGCCGGTTCGCCGAGCCGGGCGGCGGCCAGGCCGATCCCCGCCAGTGGTGCCCGGAGGTTCCGCTCGACGTCGTAGGTGAGGGCCTTGAGCGGCGAGATGTAGAGGACTCGGACCGTTCCGGGTCGTTCGCGGGTCGGCGCCGGGCGAGGCGTCGCGGCGAGGCGGTCGAGCGTCCACAGGAAGGCCGCGAGGGTCTTGCCGCTGCCGGTCGGCGCATGAATGAGCGTGTGGTGACCGGCCGAAATCGCGGCCCAGCCCTCGGCCTGAGCCTGGGTCGGCGCCTCGAATGTCGCCTCGAACCAGGCCCGGACGGCGGGGCTGAACGGGGCGAGTGGGTCGGCTGCTGGAGATGCGATGACCACGGAATGAAAAGTATAGGCCGACGACCGAATTTCGACCAGATGTTCGGTTCCGTCTTATTGGTCGTCTGCGTCGCCGTTGAGTGCTGAGAGGGCGCGCCGCCCGGCCAATTCGATGGTGGCGAGGGAGCGTGCCTCGGCGGCCTGCTGGGCCGCGTCGAACGGCAGGCCGGCGTTCGGCGGATCGTCGAACCGCTCCGGCAGAGACCGATCGCCGTATCGGGCTGCCTCGTCGGACCAACGAGCCCGCCATTCCGCCGAAATCCGGTCCGGAACATCGCGGTGGGCGGCGGTGAGCCAGACAAGGCTCCAGGCGCGGGGCACGACGCGGTAGACACCGTAGCCGCCGCCGCCGGTCGAGAGCCAGCGGCCATCCGCCCAGCCGTGGGCAACCGCGTCGACGACCCGGGCGGCAGCACCCATCGCCGTCGTCGTCACGTTCAGATGAGCGAGCGGATCCCAGGCGTGGGTATCGCAGCCGTGCTGGCTGACGACGATGTCGGGGCGGAAGGCACTCGCGAGTTCCGGCAGCAGCGTTTCGACGGCGGAGAGCCAGGCACGCTCACCGGTCCCTGGCTCGAGGGGGACGTTGACGACCGTGCCGGCCGCCGAGCCGTCCGCGACATCCTCGACCGCTCCGGTCCCTGGAAAAAGGTACCGGCCGCTCTCGTGAATCGAGAACGTCAGGACGCCCGGATCGTCGCGATGAATCGCCTCGACGCCGTCACCGTGGTGGACGTCGAGATCGACGTACAGGACGCGGAGACCGTCCAGCCTGGCCCTGGCGATCGCCAGTGCCGGGTCGTTGTAGATGCAGAACCCCGCCGCCCGCGACGGCATCGCGTGGTGGAGCCCGCCGCCAGGGTGGAACGCGTGGACGACGTCGCCGCGCAGGATCGCCTCGATGGCCCGGATCGACCCGCCGGCGACGGCCGCGGCGGCGTCGTGCATGCCGTGGAACGGCGGATCATCGCCGGGCCCGATCCCGGCCTCGGGCTCGCCCCACGGATCGTTGTCCAGCTCCGAGAGGCGCCTGACCGTCGCGATGTAGCGGGCGGTGTGGCACAGGAGCAGCTCCTCGTCGGAGGCCGGCTCCGGCGCGAGACCGGGTTCCGCCCCGACCTCGCGCAGCAGGTCGATCCCCGGGCCGAACCGTCGGGGCGTCAGCGGGTGTGACGGCCCGAAGTCGTACGTCAGCGATCGCGGACCGAAGACGAGCAGCGGCGTCGGGGCCATCGTTCAACGTTACCGGGGTGGCACGATAGGCGGGTGGAGAAAACGTACTCGACACCCCTGATCGACAAGCTCGGCGTGCGGGCGGGGATGCGTGTCGCGATCGTCGGTCCGGTCGACCAGGGCGGCTGGTTCGGCGAGCTACTGGCCGAGCGGACGGACGACGTCACCGACGGGCCGCCCCTTGCCGACACCGATCTCGTGTTCCTTGCCGCCGACAGCCACGCCGACTTGGCCCGACTCGGCGGCCTGCGCACGCGGATCCGTCCGAACGGTGCGATCTGGGTGGTCTCCAGGAAGGGACGCGCGGCGACGCTTCGGTACGCCGACATCCTGAAGGCTGCGCAGGCGAGCGGCCTCGTCGACAACAAGGTCGCCTCGTTCTCCGACACGCACACGTCGCTGCGGCTCGTCATCCCGGTCGCGCTCCGGCCCCCCGGCTGAGAGCGAGTACCATCCGCGCATGCCCGACCTGCTGCTCATCCTGATCGTGATCCTCGGCGTGGTCCTCGTCTGGCGAGGACCGAAGACGCTGCCGAAGCTCGGACAGGCACTGGGTCGCGGTGTCAAGGAAGCTCGCCGCGAGATCGATTCGGCCGATCCGGACAAGCCGGAAACGCCCGACGCCCCCTGACTACGCGGCCGGCGAGCCGGCAGTCGACATCGCCCGTCCGACGAGGCCCGCCGCGATCTGCCTGACCTCTTCGACGTTCGTTGCCGCAGTCGCCCGCGAGGCCGCCTCGCGGCAGGCCTCGACGTCGATGCCTGCCAGTGACGCACGGAGGCCGGCGAGCGAGCCGGGCGCGACGCTCAGCTCGTCGACGCCGAGCCCGACGAACAGCGCGGCGGCGAGCGGGTCCGCCGCAGCCTCGCCGCAGACCGCGACAGGCCTGCCGTATGGCCGCGCCGCGTCGGTGACGAACCGGACCAGGCGGAGGACGGCCGGCTGGAGCGGCGTCGCGAGCTCGGCGAGTGCGTGGTTCGTCCGATCGGCGGCGAGCGTGTACTGGACGAGATCGTTCGTCCCGATGCTGAAAAAGTCGACGACCGGGGCGAAGGCGTCGGCGAGGATGGCGACCGACGGGATCTCGACCATGATTCCGAGCCGAACGTCGTCCGCGACCGCCGCGCCTGCCCGGCGCGAGACCGCAGCCGCGCCGTCGATCGCCTGACGGGCAGCTGCGACCTCGTCGACGGTGGCCACCATCGGCAGCAGGAGACGAAGCGGCGAGGCCGGGTCCGCCTCCAGGAGCGCCCGAAGCTGCGTCTCGAGCAGCTCGGGATGGCTGAGCCCAAGCCGAAGGCCGCGGACGCCGAGGGCCGGGTTCATCTCCGGATCGGCCGGCAGGTAGGAGGCGGGCTTGTCGCCGCCGATGTCGAGTGTCCTGAAGACGACCGGCCGGCCCGGCAGCGCCGCAGCGATTCGGCGATAGAGCCCGCGCTGCTCGTCGAGGCCCGGCGGCGCCGACCGGCCGAGGAAGAGCAACTCCGTCCGGACGAGGCCGATCCCGGCCGCGCCCGCCGCAGCCGCCGCTTCCGCCTCGCGGACCGAGCCCACATTGGCCTCGAGCGTGACCGGAATCGCCGCGTCGTCTGTCGCCGGTACCGCGGCACTGGGCTCGGTCGTCGAGGCCGCCACGAGCGATTCGATATCCGCTTCGGTCGGCGTTACCAGGAGCCGGCCGCCGCTTCCATCGACCGCGACGTCCACGCCGTCGAGCCTCGCATCGAGCGCCGGGCCGAGGCCGAGGACGAGCGGGATCCCGAGCGCGCGCGCGACGATCGCGGCGTGCCCGCTGGGGGCTCCTCCGGCGAGGGCGATACCGGCGACCAGTTCCGGGCGGATGACGGCCACCACCGATGGATCGAGATCGTCCGAGGCGACAACCGCAGGCGAGCCGTCACGATGATGGAAGTCCGGCCGCTCACGCCCAAGCAGCTCGTCGACGACGCGCCTCCCGACATCCCGCAGGTCCGCAGCGCGCTCGCGAAAGTATTCGTCGTCGGCCCCGGCGAGCACGTCCGCCTGCTCGGCCGTGATGCGGTCGATCGCCTCGGCGGCCGACGCGCCCGCGTCGATGGCGGCCATTGCGGGCTCGACGATCCCGGGATCGGCCGCGAACATCGCCTGCGCCTCGAAGATCGCCCCGATCTCGTCGCCTGCCCGGCTCGCCGTCTCCGAGGCGAGGGCTGACAGCTCGGCGGCAGCCGCGGTCAGGGCTTCCTGCAGCCGCAGCTTCTCCGAATCCGGGCTCCCGGTGCCGGCTCCGAGGGCCGCCGAGATGGGAGTCACGGCCGGTGCAGACGGGGGCAGCCAGAGCAACCGGCCGACGCCCACGCCGGCGGATCCCGGTCGGCCGACGAGGGTTGCCCGCGACATCGCTGCCTCGGTCAGCCCGACGCCACGGTCGTCACGAGGACGCCCAGCAGGAGCGCCGACGAAGTCGCGCCGGGATCCTGGTGGCCGATGCTCCGGTCGCCGAGATACGACGCCCGGCCCTTCGTGGCCAGCATCGGAATCGTTGCCGCCACGCCGGCATCGGCGGCGTCGCGGGCCGACGCGACGACGGCCGCAAGATCGGCCCCGCCGTCGAGCGCCTCGCGCGCGGCACGGGACGCCGGGAACAGGGCGTCGAGCATCGTCTTTTCTCCCTCGGCCGCCTTCCCGAGGCCGGCGATGCCATTGGTCGCGGCCTCGAGCGCAGCGACGAACGCCGCCGCGGTCGAGGGGTGCTCGCCCGCAAGGGCGCCGGCGCCGCGGAGGAAGGCGGTGCCGTAGAGCGGACCGGACGCGCCACCGACCGTGCTGATGAGTGTTCGGCCGGCCTGGCGAAGCAGGTCGGCCGTGGCGGCGGCATCGGTCGTGTCCGCGGCCGGCGCCTCCCGTGCGTCGAGCATCGCGACGATCGCCGCGAATCCGCGGTCCATGTTGATGCCGTGATCGCCGTCGCCGATCGCCTGGTCCAGCTTGGTCAGGGCGGGCGCCTCCTCGTGAATGCGAGCGGCGGTGGCGCGCAACCAGGCGACGAGCCCGTCATGCATCGTGTGAGCTCCCAAGTCCAGCGGTGTTTGACGCGACCTGCCGGGCCGGGCTGAAGGCCCGCCCGGCAGTCGCCGTTCCTGTTGCTCGGAGGCGAGTCGCCTCCCACCGGTGCCTCAGACGCGCCAGCGCAGCGCGGGCGTGTGGACCGGTGCGTCCCACAGCCGAGTCAGGTCATCATCGAGCTTGAGGAGCGTGACCGAGAAGCCGGCCATCTCCAGGCTCGTGATGTAGTTGCCGACGAGGCTTCGGCCGATCGAGATTCCCTGGCCGCCCAGGATCTTGTTGACGCTGTTGAAGGCGCCGTACAGCTCGATGAGCGGGGTTCCGCCCATGCCGTTGACGAACGCGAGGACGGTGTCGCCCCGACTGAGCCCAAGATCGGACACGATCGGCGAGACGAGCCACTCGGACATATCGTCGATCGACGCGAGCTTCTCCCGCCGCCGACCCGGCTCACCGTGGATTCCGATCCCGACCTCGACTTCGTCGTCGCCGAGCTCGAACGTCGGCGTGCCGGCCGCCGGCACGATGCAGCTGGTCAGGGCGAGGCCCATCGAGCGGCCCTGGCCGTTGACCTTGGTTGCGGTCGCGGTGACGTCCGCCAGCGAGCCGCCCTCTTCGGCATGAGCACCGGCGATCTTCTCGACGAGGACGGTTACGCCCACGCCGCGCCGGCCGGCCGTGTATAGCGAGTCCTGGACCGCCACGTCGTCATTCGTCACGACCGACGCGACCTCGATCTCGCCCGTGACGAGCTCGGCTGCCATCTCGAAGTTCAGGATGTCTCCGGTGTAGTTCTTGACGATGTGGAGGACGCCGGCTCCGCCATCGACGGCGCGGGTCGCGGCCTCCATCTGGTCAGGAACCGGCGACGTGAAGACATTGCCTGCACAGGCCGCGTCGAGCATCCCGAGCCCGACGAAGCCTCCGTGCATCGGCTCGTGGCCCGAGCCGCCACCGGAGACCAGGCCGACCTTGCCCTTCTTCGGGCCGCCAACGCGCAGGACGACGTTGTTCGTGGTGTCGATCTTGACGAGGTCCGGATGGGCTGCCTGGAGGCCGGCCAGGCTCTCCGGTACCAGGTCCTCCACCTTGTTGATGAGCTTCTTCATTCGGGTGGGTGCATTCGCGGCCATGATGACCTCCTCTCCTTACGTTGGTTGGTCGATTGTCCTATCAGGCGTCCGCATGAGCAAGGTCTGCGACGGCGGCGCCTGGTACGGTCGCGGGGCGGCGGTGGCCGACGAATTCGTAGGCGAACGCCCCGAGCAGGCCGCCTCCGATCGGGCCGGCGATGTAGACCCACAGCTGGTCGAAGTGCGTCGTCGCGCCGATGACCCCGCCAAGGACCTCTGGGCCGATCTGTCGAGCAGGGTTCAACGCGGCTCCGGTGATCGGGCCGACGAGGATGATGATCCCGTAGACGATGAAGCCGATGACGACGCCGGCGAAACCGGCAGGCGCACGACCGTCGACGGCGGCGCCGAAGACCGTGAAGACGAGGATCGCCGTCCCGATGATCTCGGCGGCGAGTCCGACGAAGTTGCCGGCATTGGCGTTGACCGAGACTGCGCCGAGCCCCAGGGTCTGCGGGTCGTTCCCGCTCAGGATGATGAGGGTCAGCCCGGCGCCGATGAACGCGCCCGCGAGCTGGGCCCCGATGTACGTCACGGCCGTCGTCGAGTCGATCTTGCGCGTCGCGAAGAGTGCGATCGTCACCGCTGGGTTGATGTGGCAGCCGCTGATGTGGCCGACCGAGTAGACCGCCGCGAAGATCGCGAAGGCGAAGGCGAACGAGATGGTCGACAGCTCGGCGCTGCCGAACGGGTTGCTGCCGGTCAGGAACACCGTGAGCGGCACGGAGCCCGCTCCGATGAACACGAGGATCGCGGTTCCGATCGCCTCAGCGGTCAGCTTCTGGGGCAACGTGGGTGATGCGGACACGTGGGAATTCCTCCTTCAGGTCACTTCGGCGTCGCTGGGCGACGGCTCGACGGCGGCGCCGAGCTCGCCGAGGAGGGCCGCAAGCGCGGCTTCACCATCGGGACCATCGGCGGTCAGGGTGATCTCGGCTCCCGGACGGATCGTCAGGCCGAGCAGGGCGATAAGGCTCTTCACGTCGGCCGTCCGGTCGCCGACACGGATCGTGATCTGGCTCTGGAACCGGCCGGCGGTCCGGACAACCTGGGCGGCCGGGCGGGCATGGAGCCCCGCTGGATCGAGAACGGTCAGGCGCAGCTCTGCCATCGTCATTCCCGCGGCATCTTTGGCATCGAGGAAGCACCGGCGGCCGCATCGGCGACCTCGTCGAGGGACGCGCCGGCGCTTGCCTGGACGGCGGCGAGCACCGCGCCCTCGACGAGTGGGGCTTCGCTCACCCGGAGCCGCGCCCGTTCGTCGTCGGTGAATTCCTCGAGGGCCAGCTCGAGGCTGAGGGCAGCGCTGCCCAGGTCCAGCAGGATGAGCGTCCCGTCCGCACCCGCGTCGAGCGTCGAGCGGATCGCGGCGGCGATTCGGGGAGCGCTGGTCCCGAGCCGTCCGTCGTCTGTCCCGCCGGCCGGAGCCACCGGAACCTCCGCGCCCGCCACCTGGGCGACCATGTCACGCAGCCCTTCCGCAATCAGCGCGCTGTGCGTGACGAGAACGAGACCGATCAACCGTCCCTCCTTTCGCCTTCTTCGGGTGAGGTCACCGATCCTGGGCGGCCAGTCATCAAGAAGAAAGCAAGGAAGCGTTTCGATACGCGTTGGATCCGCTCAGGATGCCATTCGGAGTCGTTCCGTCAATTGCTCGGTGCGTCGCCCGCTGTCTACACTCGGCCGATCCGAAACCACCAGGGGCCCTTAGTGTCCGTTCCGTCACCATCGCCCTCGTCGCGGGTCGCCTCGGTCGCCGCCGCGCCCGTCGCAATCGATGCCGCGGACCTTCGGGACGGGCTCCGGCGTGCTCGGCAGGCCGTCGACCGGCACGCCGCCGCCCTCACCAGGCTCGACTCGGTCCTCGGTGACGGCGACCACGGCGACAACCTGTCGACCGGCTTCAGGGCGGTCGAGGAGCTACTCGCCGACCTCCCCCCGGACACGCGTCCAGGAGACCTCATGCGCGCGGTTGGGTACCGCCTGGTGGCGACGGTCGGGGGCGCGTCAGGACCGCTCTACGGGACCGCGTTCATCGAGGCTGGGTTTCGCGCGGGCGACACGGAATCCGTCGATCCGCTACTCATCGGCGAGATGCTCCAGGCCGCGGCCACAGGCTTGGCTCGCCGCGGCCGGTGCGCGATCGGCGACAAGACGATCCTGGACACGCTCGGGCCGGCGGCGGATGCCTTCGCAATGACGATACAGGCGGGAGCGTCGGCACGTGACGCGCAGTCGGCCGCATTGGCAGCAGCGCGGGCCGGCATGCGCTCGACGCGCCCGCTCGTCGCGCGGCGAGGGCTTGCCCTGAGGCTGGGCGATCGGTCGATCGGGCATCTCGACCCCGGCGCCGTCTCGTGCTTCATTCTCCTTCTCGCCCTGGCGAAGCGATGACGGATCCGGGCGCCGACATGGCTGACGCTGGGGAGGTCGGCCGCCTCCGGACACGAATCGATGCCCTCGAGGGTGACCATCGCCACGCCTTCGACCAGGCCCAGCGCGAGGCCGATGCGCTGTTCGCCCAGTACCAGCTCAGCCAGCTGATCGCCTCGGGTGGATCGCCGGTCGAGCTCGGTCAGGCGGTGATCGTCGAGCTCGTTCGGTTGTCAGGTGCCAGCGCCGGCGCCCTCTGGCTGGGCGAGACCGGCCGCGAGGAGCTGGCCCTGATTGCGGCGACGGGCGTCCACGACGAGCCGCCGCCCGAGCGCCTGGCCGATGTCGCGGATGCCCGGCGCATCACCGAGGAGCGCGGCCTGCACCTCGTCGTGCTTGGCGAAGAACCGCCGGCGACGCTCCTCGCCCTCGCGAAGCCGGACCGGACCGGCGGTGAGCTGGACGCAGATGGGCTACGCGTCGCCCAGCTTGCCCGCCACGAACTCGCCGTCGCGTTCAGCGGGGCGCGGCTGCGGGAAGCCCTCGAGCGGGAGAGGCATGAGCTCAGCGCCGTTGTCGACGGCGCGACCGACGTCATCCTCCAGGTCGACGAAGCACGACGCGTTGTCAGGCTCAATCCGGCGGGAGAGCGGACGCTCGAGATCGATGCCGCGTCCGCGATCGGGCAGACCTGCGCGGAGGTTCTCGGCTGTGCCGCCGCCGGGGGGCACGGCGAGGAGCAGTGCCCGCTTGCCGAGGTGATCCGATCCGGCGTACCGATCGGCTATCGCGAATCGGCGATCCAGTCGCCGGTCGCAGGCCCGATCCGAGTCGCGGGCGGCTACTCGCGCGCTCCATCGGAGCCCGGCGGAGCGATCCGGGCGACAGCCATCCTCCGCGACATTACTGCGGTCCGCGCCCTCGAGCGGCTCCGCGAGGGTTTCGTGGCGACGGTCAGTCACGAGTTGCGAACACCGCTGGCCCTTGTCCGCGGATACGCGGAGACAGTCCTGCAGTTCGACCTCGACCCTGCCCAGCAGCGCGACTACGTCGAACGGATCCAGCAGCTGACGACCCGTCTTGGATCGCTCGTCGACCAGATCCTCGACGTGACACACCTTGACGCAGATCCGCTCATCCTCGAGCGCACCCCGGTCGCGTTTACCGCCCTCGCAGCACGGCTCGGTGGGGATCTCGCGCTGTCGGGCGACGACGCCCGCCTCATGGTCGACCTGCCGCCGGACCTGCCGCCGATCGACGTCGACGCCGGGCGGATCGGGCGCGTGCTCGAGAACCTCGTCGGTAACGCCCTCAAGTACGCCCCGGACGGCTCGCCGGTCGTGTTGCGCGCAGCGGTCGACGGCGAGTGGCTGGTGGCCACAGTCGACGACGAGGGTGTCGGCATCCCGGACGCCGAGCGGAGCCTCGTCCTCGAGCCGTTCCACCGGGCGTGGAACGTCCGGGAGTCGCGTATTCCCGGAACCGGTCTCGGGCTCTATATCTGCCGGCGGCTCGTCGAGGCGCATGGCGGCCGGCTCTGGCTCGGCGATCGGCCCGACGGGCTGCCAGGAACGCGGGTCTCGTTCAGCCTGCCACTCGTCGCGGTTCAGGAGTTCGTGCGTGGCTGAGCGGATCCTCATTGTCGAGGACGAACCGGAGTTCGCCTCGCTGCTCGAGCTGTGGATGGCGAAGGCGGGTTACCGGCCGGTGGTTGCCTCGACGGGCAACGACGCCCTTCGCCGCTTCTACGATGACCATCCCGACCTCGTCATCCTCGACGTCGCGCTGCCCGGTCTCGATGGCTGGCAGGTCATCGAGCGGATCCGCGAGTTCAGCCGGGTCCCGATTCTCATGGTCACGGCTCGGAGCTCGGAGGCGGACAAGGTCCGCGGTCTCAAGCTCGGCGCCGACGACTACATCACGAAGCCCCTCAGCTTCCCCGAGCTCCTCGCCCGGGTCGAGGCGGCCCTCCGTCGGGCGTCGACGCCATCACCTGAGCGACCAAGGCGGCTGCAGCACCGCGACCTGGTCGTCGACCTCGATGATCATCGAGCGCGGCTGCGCGGCGATGACGTCCGCCTGACGCCGACGGAGTTCCGTCTGCTCTCGTATCTCGTCGAGCACGCCGGTCAGCTCGTCGCCCATCGGCAGGTCCTCGCGGCCGTCTGGGGCTCGGGCTACGACGCCGACGTCCACCTCCTTCGGATGACGATTCGAAATCTCCGGATGAAGCTCGACGCGGTGGCGCCCGGCGAGTCCTACATCGCAACCGAGTACGGGCTCGGCTACCGGCTGACGGGGGCCCAACAATGAACGGACACCCGCCGAGGGGCAGCGAGGTCCAGATCGAGCGGCCGGCGGCCGGACCGCATCGGGAGACGATCGATGTTGCCGGGCGGGCGGTCGAGACGCTGGCCGACCTGCCGCCGCTGCGCGGCCGCCTCCTGTTCGTCGGGCTCAATCCGTCACCGGTCAGCGTCGAGGCCGGCCACTACCACCAGGGCAAGCTCGGGCGCACGTTCTGGCGGCGCCTGATCGCGGCGACGATCCTGCCGTCGGACACCGAGCTTGACGCGGCCGACGATGCGCTCGTCGCTGCCGGCCACGGGATCACGGATCTCCTCAAGTCGCCGACCGCTCGCGACGAGGCCTCCGACGCGGCACTCACCGCCGGCGTCGGCCCGCTCTGGCAGAAGGTCGCGATCTGGCGACCGGCGGCAATCGTCTTCGTCTACAAGCGCGCTGCCGAGATCGCCGCCGCCCGACGGCTGGACGAGAAATGGGGCCAGCTCCACGGGGTCGCCCTGGCGGGCCGGCCGTGCTTCCTGATGCCCGGTCCCTACGCGCCGCGGACGGAAGTCGACGAGGCCATCAACTACCTGCGGAACCTGGGGGCGTCGCTCCCCGACTGAGCTAGATCCCCTCGAGCGCGAATGGCTCTCCATGGCCCGGAAGAAGCCGGCCGGGACGTCGTGCCGTGAGGCGATCCAGCGACGCCGAGCGGGCCGGCTCGTCCACCGGGCCGAACACGGCCCGATCCGCCCGCGGGCCGATCAGGTCGCCGACGATGACGGCTTCCGAGCCGCGATCGGCATCGATGGCATACGCCACGTGATCGGGGCGCAGGCCCGGGGTCGCGATCACCTCCATTCCGATGTCGCCGTCGGTGATGCGCTCGCCCTCGGCGACCTCGCGGACCGTGAATGGGAGGGGCCGTCCGCCGCCCGGGCCGACCAGGATCGGCACGCCGAGCCGCAGCGCGATCCCCTCGGCGCCGGCGGCGTGATCCGGATCGACGTGCGTCAACGCGATCGCGACGATCGCGCCGCCCATCGCCGCTGCGGTACCGAGGAACGCGTCCGCCGCTGCGTCGGATGGATCCCCTGGATCGACGAGGACGATCCGACGCCGGCCGACGAGATAGGCGTTGACGGTCTGGCCCGGCACCGCACCGGCGCCGGACACCACGACTCGGGAGACTCCCGACCCCTCGTCGATGACGCGCGGCGCGGCGACCGGACCCGGGACAATCCGCTCGCGGATCTCCGCGAGACCTGAGACGTGCATCAGCTGCTGGAGGGTCGCGCTCGTCGGCACCCACATCCCGATCACGCCGTCGGCCATCGCGTCGAGGGCGTCGGATGCCGTGAGCCAGCGGTGCGCGATGACCTCGTCGATCTCGAAGCTCGCTTCGGCTCCGTCGGGCAGCTCGGCCGCGAAGAACCGCGTGTCGAAGCGGCGCGGCATGACCGGCGGCGTCGTCCAATGCCCGATCGGTGCGAGCAGGTCCGTCCGGAGCCGCAGCCCCAGCTCATCCGCGACGTCGGCGATGGAGGCCTCGCCGCGCAGGAGCGAGCGGCGAGCCGCCTCGAGACGGTCAGGCGCGGGCAAGGGCTCCGCCAGCAGGACGCCCGCCTCCTCGAACAGTTCGCGCAGCGCCGCGACGTGGCTCGCGATCGCGGCGCCGGGCTCGATGACACCGCCCATCGAGGCCGCCGCGTCCGAAGGACCGAGCACAGAACGCTCGATGGCCCGCGGATCGGCGTCGCCGGCATCCACCCGCCCGCCGGGGAACACGTAGAGGTCGCCGGCGAACGCCATCGAGGCCGGCCGTTGAGTCAGGAGCACCTCCGGCGCGGCCGATCCTGGTCGCAGGAGGACGACGGTCGCCGCCGCCCTGGGCTCGGCGATCGATCGGTCGTTAGGAGTCGGTTTCGGCGTCGTCGTCCGCCCCTCTTAGCCGCCATCCAGGCGGAGCACGAGCTCTTCCGCGTCCCCGCCGATCTCCACGAACCCGCACTTCGCAAGCACCCGACGAGACGCGACATTGTGCCGCGCGACGTGGGCGTACATGGGCCGGGTCGTGACCTCGCGCAGGAACATCGCCAGCGCCCTCGTCGCGATCCCGCGGCCCCAGAACGGCTTGCCGATCCAGTACCCGATGTCCCGCTCCCCGTCCCCCTCCCAGCTGACGATGTTGCCCGCGACATCCCCGTCGGCCAGGATCGTCCGAATCACCGTGGTCGGGTCGGCCCGGATCTTCGTCCAGTGGGCCCGGAAGTCAGCGTCGTTCCTCGCTCGGAAGGCCGCCATCGCCGTCGCCTCAGGGTCCGACTGATGCCGGAAGAAGATCGGCAGGTCGCCGTCCGTCACGTCCCGCAACTCGATCGACACCGCGTTCGGGAACCGCAGGACGAATGCCCAGAGCCACTCGCCCGGCTCGAATTCCCAGTCGCGCTCGGGGTCGCGGGTGAAGCCCATCGAGTCGTAGAGCGCGTGAGCGGCGGTGGCCATCGGACGGGTGACGATCGCGATCCCGCCCCGACCCGCGGCGCGAGCCCGCTCGACACAGGAGTCGGCCAGCGCGCGGCCGATTCCGCGACCCATCGCGCTCGGGGCCACGGCCAGCATCCGGAAGCCGGCCTCGTCGCCGCGCTCGACGTCGGCATACGGGTTGTCCGGTCCGGGGACGTACGTGACGGTTCCGACGATCGCACCGGTGTCGCCGTCGGCGGCGACGAGGACGGGGCAGGACCTCGCCCGGCCGGCGACGTCGCGGAGCTCGGCGTGGTAGGCAACGTCGGTGTCGCCCCGGTTCGTGAGGTAGGCGGCGACCGTCAGCTCGCCGATGGCGGCGAGGTCGTCTTCGGGCGCGAGGAGTCGAATCGTAACGTCGGTCAACGGGTCGCCGACGTGGCGCCAGCCGTCAGTTGCTCGCGCAGCGCGGCCGGGTCGGTGACCGGCAGGCGGCACGCGAAGCCGCGACAGAGATACGCGGTGGGGCGGCCGTCCACGAGGGTCCGCCCGGCGAGGAGCGGGACGACCGAGACCCCTGGGTCGGCCGCGACGGCGAGGACGACGTTCGGGCGGAAGCCGTCGGAGGCAACGGCCGCGAGCGCAAGCGTGGCAGCGTCAGAAGGGTCGCCGACGATCGCCAGCTCGTCGATTCCCTCGACCGCGAGGTGGGCGGCGGACAGCCAGTTCGCGAAGCCCGTCGGATAGCTGGCGAGATACGGCGTCACGGTTCCGATCGCGCGTTCGGCGGCGCCCGTGTAGCGCGCCTCGCCGGTCAGCGATGCGAGACGGAGCATGACCGATGCCGCCATCGAGCTGCCGGCCGGAACCGCGTTGTCCTGGACGTCCTTCGGGCGGGTGACGAGTGTCTCGTGATCGTCCGCCGTGTCGAAGAAGCCGCCGTCGGGATCGGGGAACCGATCGAGGATCGTGTCGGCCAGCGATCGGGCCGTCGTGAACCAGCGCTCCTCGGAAGACGCCTCGTACAGCGCGAGGAGACCGTCCGCGAGGTGAGCGTAGTCCTCGAGCACACCCTCGCCGGTCGCGCGATCGTCCTTCCACGACCGGCCGAGACGGCCATCGGGCCTGAGCAGCCCGGCGACGATCGCCTCCGCGGCCTGGACCGCGGCCGCGAGATACCCCTCGCCTCCCGGAAGCCAGCGGGCTCCGTCGGCCAGCGCGCCGATCGCGAGCCCATTCCACGCGGCGAGTGCCTTGTCGTCGCGGGCCGGCTGTGGGCGGCTGCCGCGTCGCTCGAGGAGTGTCGCTCGGGAGACAGCGAGCCGCGCCTCGGCGCCCGGGTCACCACTCGGCGGGACGACCCGCGACAGGATGTTCGTGTGCTCCCAGTTCCCGTGCTCGGTGATGCCGTAGGCCTCGATGAACGCCGCGGCGTCGCCACCCAGGGCGTCGCGAATTTCCTCCGCGGTCCAGGTGAACGTCGCCCCCTCGACACCGTCCGTATCGGCGTCCTGGCTCGCGGCGAACGTCCCGTCCTCCCGCCTCAGCTCACGAATCATGTAGTCGAGGGTCCCGGCCGCGACGTCGCCGTACCGAGGATCACCCGGTCAGCGCGAACGCGTGGGTGTAGGTGCGGGCGAGCTGGGCATTGTCGTAGAGCATCTGCTCGAAGTGGGGGACGAGCCAGATCGCGTCGGTGGCATAGCGGTGAAAGCCGCCGCCGAGCTGATCGTGGATCCCGCCGTCGGCCATCGCGTCGAGGCTGCGCCGCGCGATCGCGAGCGGACGCTGATCGCCGGTTGTGGCCGCGCGCCGGAGCAGGTACTCGATCGTCATCGGCTGCGGAAACTTCGGGGCGGTCCCCCAGCCGCCGTTTCGCGCATCGAAGCTTGCCTCGATCGCGGCCGTTGCCGCGTCGAGGAGCGAGCGACTGGGCGCAGGAGCGCCGTCCGTGGCCTGGCCCGCCTGCTGCCTGACCAGGGCATCCACGAGTCGCGTGCCCGCCGCGACAACCTCGAGCGGCTCGTCCCGCCAGGCGCGAGCCACTCCGGCGAGCACCTGGCGGAATGCCGGCATCCCATGGGCCGGCTGTGGCGGGAAATAGGTGCCACCGTAGAACGGCTTGCCATCGGGCGTCAGGAAGACGCTCATCGGCCAGCCACCCTGGCCGGTCAGCGCCTGGACCGCTCCCATGTAGACCTGGTCGAGGTCCGGCCGCTCCTCGCGATCGACCTTCACCGCGACGAAGTCCCGGTTCAGGTCCTCGGCCGTGGCCACGTCCTCGAAGCTTTCCCGCTCCATCACATGGCACCAGTGGCAGGCGGCATAGCCGATGGACAGGAAGATCGGCTTGTTCTCCCGCTTCGCACGCTCGAGTGCCTCCGGTCCCCAGGCATACCAGTCGACCGGGTTGTGGGCGTGCTGGAGCAGGTACGGGCTCGTCTCGTTGGCGAGGCGATTTGGCATGCGGGAATGGTAGGCGGAAGGGCACCGCGAGGCCGAGCGCTTCGACGCCGATCGCTTCGACGCCGATCGCCGGGGCGCCGGAATTCACCGCCGCCCTGGCTGATGCCGTTGGCTGCATCTCGGGCGATTCGCGGCGTCTTTGGGGGTCCTAGGGCGTATCTGGGGCGTCTTAGGGCGTCTCGGGGCTGCCCGATACCGTCGCGAACGCCGTTTCCGTTCGCCGCCCAATGTGAATATGCAACCAACGGCATCGCCCAGGGCGGTGTCGATTAGCCCAGGGCGGTGTCGATTAGTCGGCGCGAGGACCTGGCGTCGGCGCCTCCTCTACCCGGTAGCCGTGCTTCCGAATATCGTCGAGGAACTCGTCCAGCGTGTCGGCGTATCGGAGGTGCTCACCGAGCTCGCCCTCGGTCTCCGGTGTCAGGAACGTCGCGCTCGCGAAGGGATGGGTGACCGGCTCAGAGCCCGGGATCGGCGGGGGCCCCGACAGGCTCACGAGCGCGCCTGGCCTGCCCCACAGGTCGAGGACCTGGCGGTCGTCGCGGTAGACGAGGATGTGGCGCGGGGTCTCGGCTGTCATGGAACTGGCCCCACATGCGTGTAGATCGACTCGATGAGCGCGTACATCGGCGGGTCGTTCGTCTGCAACCAGCTCTTGTTGTACACCAGCTGATCTGCGTCGCTGTTCGAGTAGGGGTGACCGAGATAGGCGGCCACGGAGTTCGCGAAATACTCCTCCTTGTTCGCGGCGGAGTACCAGGCAGGATTCAGCCACATCGCCGTCTTGTCCGACGCGGGCGTCGTCGGCGTGATGGCGCCGCTCGCTGCGAGACGGGTCGTGTAGAGCGTCGTCAACGTCTTGATCTGGGCGGCCGTCAGGCTGCTGGCCTGAAGGGCATGGGCGCCCTCGTGGGCCGCCAGGAACCCGGTGCCGTAGGTCGCCGCCTTTCCTGGAACGGAGACGAGGTCCTCCTCGGCAACGGAGAAACGGTGGACTCCGTCGATGTCGGCCCCGATTCCGCGAACGGTGTCCCAGACCCGCCCGTCGAAGGTCTTCGTCCCCTTGAGGTGGGCGTACTCCGGAAGATCCGTCAGTTGCTTGTCGTGCGGGATCACGTCGAGAGCGACCTTGGTCGTGAGGAGCTGGGCTCGGTTCGGGTCGCGCATGTCGCCGAACAGCTCGATGGCCGCGATCCGGGCAGCAGCGACGGCCGCGTCGGATGCGCCGTGGCCGAGGACCTCGACTGGCAGGCCGGCCAGTGGATCGACGTCGGGCGGAATGTCGGGTTGGCTGCCGGTCAGCGCGGCCCACGTGAGTGGCCCGACGACCCCGTCCGGGTCGAGGCCGTTCTTCGATTGGTACGACATGACGGCGGCCTTGGTCAGCTTCCCGAAGATCCCGTCCGTCTCGAGTGCTGGATCGGCGCCACGGTCGTTGAGGCGACCCTGGAGCTCGACGACCGACGGGCCGCGCGACCCCTTCCGAAGCGTCGGGCGAGCCGTTTCCGGCTTCGCTGCGGGACCGCCGAATTCCGGTTCCAGGAACTCCGTGAACGTCCCGCCCCCAGGTGGGGCCGGGGCGAGCGCGGCCGTGCGCGTTGCTCCGCCGCCGCTGCCGCCTCCGCCGCCACCGCCGCCTCCGGCCGAGCCAAGCGGGTCGTCCTCTTCGATGCTCTGGCGCTGGAGGGCGACGGACCGCACCGGCGGGGCTGCCCGCGACGCCTGCGTCACGAGGCCGGTCACCGCCCGATTGCCGGCGCTCCGGCCGAGCGCCAGGAGATCCGCACGCAGGAGGCGCAACGGCTCGAACGCACCCGGGCGCGGCACGTTCCGTCATCGGGGCGACGACGGGTTCGTCGATTGGCGAGTTGGGGTGCCCTGGTCGGCGATCGGCCGGTCCGTGCACGCGCTCCATGTCCCATGGATGATCGCGGCAAGCGTGTCCGGGGAGCCGCCTACCAGAGGCAATCCTTCGGGCAGAGTCGACGCCCCTTCGGGCAACGCCGAACGCGTCAGAAATCGAAGCGGCCTCCGGCGGGCGATTTGCCGCAGGAGGCCGCTGAGTGCAATGAGCCTGGGCGCGCTAGCTGATTTCTGCGCGGCCCTCCCTCATGGCGCCCTGGTGGCGATTGGCCGGGCGAATGTTCTGGTTCATCCGAAACAAGTTGGACGGGTCGTAGTGGCCCTTGATATCCGCGAGGCGCTCGTACGTCGCCGCCGGATAGGCCTCGCGGATCCGGGCCTCGCCCTCCGCTGCAAGGAAGTTCGAGTAGACCCCGCGCGCCGACGGTGCCAGCGCGGCGAAGTATTCCTCAGTCCAGGCCTCGTGAACCGGCAGTTCGGCTGGATCCTCGAAGAGCGTCAGCAGCGCGATCATCACCTCGGCGTCGCGGTGGGCGAACGCCGTGGCTCCGGCCGGCACGCGGGCCATCGCACCGCCGAGCACCCGGATCTGGGTCGCCGCCATCGGCGAGCTCGGAGCGGACATCCGCGCGAGGATCGTGTCGATCGCATCGTCGTCGAGCCCGTCGGCGAACAGCGACCGGACGACCGCGGCGTGCGGCTTGCCGCCCTCGGCCGTGAAGTCGTAGATGCCCGGATACGGCATCGGGAAGGCAGCTTCGGCCAGTGGCGTGGCGAGGGCCCGGAACGGCTCGAGCGCCGCCTGGCCCGCCGCGATGTCGTCGCTCGCGTGAACGAACATCACCATGACCGCCGGCTTGAAGTGGTGCTCCTCGGGCACGAACGGAAGTGGCGGGACACCCATGACGAACGAGATCGTCGTCAGCTCCTCCGGCGCCGAGGCGGCAAGCGGGATGAGGCCGCGCAGCACGTCGCGCGTGAGCGGGAGGAAGAGCGCGCCGCTGAATGTCATGCCGACCGGGACGAGCCGGAACTGGAAGCGAGTGACGACGCCGAAGTTGCCGCCGCCGCCCCGGATCGCCCAGAACAGGTCGGCGTGGCGATCCTCACTGGCGGTCACGATCCGGCCGTCGGCCGTCACGACCTCGACCGAAACGAGGTTGTCGATCGTCAGGCCGTACTTGCGGACGAGCCAGCCGATGCCGCCGCCGAGTGTCAGCCCGGCGATCCCGACCGTGCCCGTGTCGCCGAACGGGGTCGCGAGCCCGTGGGCCGCGGCCGCCACCGTGTACTCCATCGCCGTCAGGCCCGGCTGGGCCCAGGCCAGGCGCCGATCCGGGTCGATGTGAAGACCCTTCATCGCCGACAGGTCGAGCATGATCCCGTCGTTGGTGCTGTGGCCGGCGATGCTGTGGCCGCCGGCGCGGACGGCCAGCTCGAGGCCCGTCTCGGCCGCGAAGGTGACTGTCCGGGCGACGTCGGCCGCGTCTGCCGCGCGGACGATCACGACAGGATTGCGGTCGGCGAGCGTGCTGACGATCCTGCGGGCCTCGTCGTACTCGGCGCTGTCCGGTCGGATCAGCGTGCCCGAGAGGGTCGCGCCAAAGGCGTCGAGGTCGAGGTCGGAGGGGTCGGACTGGGCGGGAAAGACGGCGGCCATTGGGGCTCCTTCGGTGGTCGTCGCGTGGCGTGGTCGGCTCCACCGTAGGGTCGCGTTCCGCGTCGGGACAGCCGACGCGGGTCGGTCGCTGCGACCGGTCGTTCGTCGCCGCCGGACTGGACGTATGTCAATGGTTTCGGTTCGGAGACGTCCTCCCCGCTACGATCAGCGCATGCGCTACGGCCTGTGCCTCCCGAACTTCACCGACATCGCCAGCCCGGACGCGATCGAGGCCGCCGCCGACGTCGCCGAACGACTCGGCTGGGAGACCGTGTGGACCACCGATCATGTCCTCGTCGACCGTGGCCGTGACGCCGCCGACTATCGGACGAACTACGACGCGATCCTCACGCTTGCCTGGGTCGCGGCACGGCACCCGGGGCTGCGGATCGGGACGAGCGTCATCGTCGTCCCCCAGCGGAATGCGGTCGTCCTCGCCAAGGAGCTCGCGACGCTCGATGCGCTCAGCGGTGGCCGGCTCATTGCCGGTGTCGGCGTGGGCTGGAACCGGAGGGAATTCGCGAATCTCGACGAGGCCGATCGATTCCACGTCCGCGGCGCGTATCTCAACGAAACGATCGCGCTCTGGCGACATCTCTGGTCGGGTTCGGCCGAGCCGTTCGTCGGGCGGTTCCATTCGATCGACGACTTCATGTTCGCGCCGCTGCCGCCGCAGGGCGCCTCGCTGCCGATCCTGATCGGCGGACGAGCCGAGGCTGCGCTGGTCCGGGCCGGCAAGTTGGGCGACGGCTATCACTCATCGGCCAGCGGCCCGGAGGCATTCGCGAAGCGCGTCCCGATCATCCGCGCCGCGGCCGAAGACGCCGGCCGGCCGATGCCCGCGCTGTCCGCGCGGGTCCGGGTCGAGTTCGACAAGGCGACCGACCGCTACTACGCGATGCGCGGCACTCCGGAAGCGATCGCCGCCGAGGTCCGCAAGTTCGCCGAACTCGGCGTCGAGCACCTGGCCCTCTTCTTCGCCGATCCAACTCCCCAGGCGATGTCGGCCGCCGCAGAGCGGTTCAGCGACGAGGTCGCGACCCTGGTCTGACGCCTAGCGCCGCCGCGCAACCGTGAGCGGCGTTTCGCCGGACGCGCCCGCGGCGACGCGATCCGGCACGGGGCGAAGAACGCGATCGGCGCGGCGGATGCTTCGCAGCCAGAACGTCGACGCGATGCCGATCGCGAGGGTCACGAGCGCGCCGACCATCAGCGCCGCGGGCACGCTCCAGGCTGACGCGATCCAGCCCATCAGCAGCCCGCCGGCCGGGACGGATCCCGCGAAGACCGTCGTGTAGAAGCTCATCACCCGGCCGCGAAGCTGGTCGGGAACGGCCATCTGGATCGTGGTGTTCGCTGTGACGGCCATCGCAATCCCGCCGGCGCCGACGATGAACATCGCGACCAGCGAGAGGGCGAAGGACGTCGAGACGGCGAGGACGATCGAACCCAGGCCGAGGGCGATGGATCCCAGGACGATGGCGGCCGGGCCGACGCGTCGCCTGAAGGCGACGCTGAGCGCTGCGATCGTCGACCCGACCCCCGATGCGGCCATCAGGAATCCGAAGCCGGATGGACCGACGTTGAGGATGTCGTCCGCGAGCGGCGGCACGAGGACCTGGAAGTTCATGCCGAACGTCGCCGACAGCCCGACGACCGTGACCGCGAGCAACACGAGTGGGGTGTGGCGGACATAGCGAGCGCCCTCGGCCAGGCTCTCGAACACACCCCGGACCGACGTCGGGCGAGCAATCGGCTCAGTCGAACGGAGGTCCGCGTCGCGCATCACGAGGTAGGCCGCGATGGCGGCGAGATAGCTGACGCCGTTGATGAGGAACGCGATCGAGATGTCGAATGCGCCGATCAACAAGCCGGCGATCGCCGGCCCGACGATCCGCGACGCGTTGAAGACGGCCGCGTTGAGCCCAACCGCATTGGTGACGTCCTCGCGCCCGACCATCTCGACCGCGAATGCCTGTCGAGTCGGCATGTCGATCGCGTTCGTCGTGCCGAGGAGCGCGGCGAGCACCATGACGTGCCAGACCTCGACGACGCCGGTGACCGTCAGGCCGAACAGGGCAAACGCGAGGATCATCGACACGGTCTGTGTCGCGAGCAGTGTCTTGCGCTTTGGAAGCTGGTCGGCAATGACCCCGCCGAACAGGCCGAACACGATGATCGGGCCGAACTGGGCGACCGCGACGAGACCGAGCCAGAGCGGGTCGTGTGTCAGCTGGAGGATGAGCCAGGCCTGGGCGACCTGCTGCATCCATGTGCCGACCAGGGAGACGAGCTGCCCCGTGAAGAACAGCCGGTAGTTGCGGTGGCGGAACGCGCGGACCCCGTGGAACCGAATCGTCATCGACGCCGATCGTGGGTGTGGGGGACCGGCTCGAGGCCGGCGTCGATCTCTGCGCGATGCATCTCGAGATGGACTCGCCGCGCCTTGGCCTCGCCCACCATCTCCTCGAGGCGACCGATCTTCAGGCGCAGGCTCGCCACCTGGCGATCGACGCGCGCGACCGCGTCGTCGATCAGTGCCCGTCGCTCGTCCGGGTCCGCGGTCGATCGGAATCGCTCGCGGTTGCGGGCACGTGCCTCCTCATCCTCCAGGAGCTGGCCGATCTCGGTCAGGCTGAACCCGGCGTCGTCGCGGAGGCCCTTGATGAAGCGCAGGCGCTCCAGGTCGTCGGCGTCATAGAGCCGATACGAGCCCTCGGAACGAGCGGCCGGCTTGAGCAGGCCGAGCTCCTCGTAGTAGCGGATCGTCCGCGCCGTCAGTCCGACATCGGCGGCGACTTCCTGGATTTTGAGCAGCGGAACGAACGGTTCGGTCGGGACATCTAGATGACTCACCCCCCGATTCTATCACACCTTGCCGTTAACGTAAAGGTTAGGGTTGGTCACGAATGGCGGTCCCGCGCGGCGCTTGCGCCCCGTCGATCGTCGTCGTTCGTCCATTCGTGGACTCGACCGCGATCGGTGTCCCGCGACGGCCACGACCTCGAGGATGGCGGTCTCGCCTACAGAGGAGACCTGATCGTGTTCGACATCTTGACCATCGGCGTCATCGCCGGCTTCGCGCTCGTCATCGTGCTCGGTGCGTGGCTCGGCGCCGGCTCAACCAGCTCGCTCGCCGATCTGCTCGCCAGCCCGACCATGCCCGCCCGTCCGCGCGGTGTGCAGGAGTCCGACCTGCCCAGGTTCGTCTTCCGCGACACCTCGCCGGCTGACACCGGCGCCGCAGCCTGACGTTCCTCGCGCGCCGCATGCAGGCGGCCCAAATCTGCCCGATCGGTTCTTGACGTGACATAGCCACGTGCCGACCGTGGGCGGGACGATGAACTGGGCCCGACTGCGGTACCCGGGGACGGCGGGTCCTCGACCGGTCGCGCCGCTGCGCACGCCAGTCGCGCCGCTGCGGGCGCCGGTCGCGACGCCCGACCGCGGGCCGTTGAACGACGTCTTCGACCTGCAGGCAACTGCCGGCAATCTCGCGGTTGCGTCGATCCTCGCCAGCGCTCACGCCCAGCGGGACACGGCGGGCTGGACGGGCGCCGACACGAGCGGCCAGGGCTGGAACGTCAAGGCCAGGGACGTCGACAAGATCCGCCGGGTCCCGATCGAGGGCCTGAAGCTCGGGGGCGGCACCGCGTTTGTCGGGGACGAGCGCAAGAAGACGATCGAGTCCGCCGAGCACCGGGCGATCGTCCTCATCCCGACCGGCATGAAGGTCGGCACTTCGGTGGACGTCATGCTCCACTTCCATGGCTGGACCCACCGTGCCGTCGACCCGCATGCCGGCTGGCGGCAGCACAGCGGGCCGGACGCAACCGTCCGCGACGTCGACCAGGACCGGATCGAGGCACAGCTCCAGGCCGCGGGCACACAGCTCGTCGCGATCCTGCCCCAGGGCGTCGGTGAGAGCCAGTTCGGCAAGGTTCCCATCGAGCCGTACATCAAGGAAGTGCTCGGCAAGGTCACGGCGGTCAACGAGTTCAAGGATGCGAAGGGCAACGTCGTCACGACGGCCCCCGGGCTCGGCCGGCTCGTGCTCTCGGGCCATAGCGGCGGCGGCAACGTGATCATGCCCGCTCTCGGCGCGGGAGCCGGCAAGGAGCCGGCGGAGGTCATCCTGTTCGAGGCGATCCATCACGTCGGCAAATTCGACGCACCGGCGATCGTCGGCAACTGGGCAACGCGTCATCTCGAGGCGGTCAGAAAGGTCCTGGCCGCCACGGCGCCTCCCCCGTCCCCGGCTGACCGGGCGAAGGCCATCGATGCGTGCCCGCGCCTTCGTGCCTACTACTCCGACTACTCGGGCGGGAAGTTCGACCCGAAGCGGAAGCGCAGGGGTTACGAGACGAACTACGAGCGGCTCGCGGGCATCCTCGACGCCTGGTTCGCGAAGCACGGCAAGGACCTGGGAGGCGACCTGGCCGCGGTCCGCGCCCGGTTCAAGGTGCAGCCGCTCACCGGCACCGGTCACGAGACGGTCGTTCGCGGCCTCGGCGACGATCCATTTGCTGGTCCGCTGACGGATGCGCTCGTCGCCCTCGACAACCCGCAGGCGAAGTCCAAGCTCGTCACCTCCGGCACCACGACGTGGACGCGTCCGAGGCGGGCCAAGCCGCCGACCAAGAAGGGACCGGCGAAACCGAAGATCAAGCCGAAGCCCCCGAAACCGACTCCAAAACCGAAGGGTGCGTCCATCGAGCCGACGCCTACGAGCGGCACAGGATCGAGATCGGGAACCGCGATCGCTACGACGTCGTTCGGGGCCACGGAGATCGTGGCGGCACTCGACCGAGCCGGCGTCGGCAATCCGACCATCACCGCCCTGCTGCCGATGCTCCTGCTGACCGGCGAACCGCTCAAGGTCGCCGCAACGGTCTTCGCGATGGCCGGCGTCAACGACGACGTCGATCTGACGGACGCGCTGTTCGACATCGTCCACCGTGAGCTCGAAGGCGAGCAGATCGCTGCCGATCGCGATGATCTGAAGGCCGAGTGGCGGACGCTCCGGCGCGACTTCGCGGCACCGGCTCTCGCCCAACTGCGGGACACGCCGTCTGCCGACCGGAGGCACCATGGCGACGCCGGCCGATGTCGTCGACCCGACCACAGGCACGCCGACGCCCACGATCGGTACGCCGACACCGACGCCAACCCCGACGCCAACGCCCGTCACGTCGGTCGCGACCGGCCCGCCGCGCTCCGGCGAGGGTGTCTCGAAGATGTCGGATGCACGCCGGAAGGAGTTGATTGCGGCCGCCTTGACCCAGGCGACGACCGAAGGCGACATCGAGGACCGTGAGGCGATCGCCGCGACGATCGTGGAAAACGGAAAGACCGTCGAGGAGTGGTTCGGCGGAATCGTCCCGAACGCGACGTTCCTCGGGAAGAAGATCCGGGCCAGTGGCGGCAACGTGTCAGGCGTTCACTCGGAGCTCCATGCCGCCCTGGTGAACGCGGAGCGGGCGCTCGTCGCGAAATACGGCAAAACGCCCGACGAGCTCGGCAAGCTGCTCGGCGTCTACGACATCTCGGGCGTCCGCACACCGAAGAAGGCCACCGGTGGCGGCCTGCCGAGCTACCACTGCTTCGGCCTCGCGGTGGACATCAATCACGACACGAACCCGTTCGTGGGCAACATGAAGCCGAAGTCGACGAAGAAGCGGCCGCTCACGAAGGAGAAACTCGCCGAGTTCGCGGAGAACCGGTCCCCCCGGATCATCGAGCGGGCGATGTTTCTCATGCATGGCGACGCGTTGGACGTCGAGAAGGATCTCGTGCCAGCAAAGAAGAATCGCGAGACGGTCGCGGAGAGCCTGAAAGTATTCGACATCCACAAGCGTGCGTCGCAGGCACTCGCGGACTACCTGACGCTTGCGAAGGACGTGAACTCGCAGGCGGTCGCGGACAAGGTGAAGTTGCGGAAAGGAAAGGGCGAGGACCACGACCTCGACTGGTGGAAGACCCGCATGACGACCGATCGCGACGTCATCAAGCACTGGGACTTCCAGCATCACACCAAGCCCGAGCAGCTCGGCTACATGGACCTCAACCGCGATCTCGTCGAGGCGCTCGTCGGGGCGAAGCTGCTCTGGGGTGGCGTCTACCGCGTCGAGAAGGACATGATGCATTTCGACCTGCGCGGCGGAACGATCCAGAAGCGTCCGAAGAAGACCAAGTGACCCACTCGAGCGTGCCGCGGTGTCGACAGGACGCACCACCAAGGATTCTTCACCTCAGATAACGGGTGGATAACGGGGCTCGGGTATGGTCATCGCCAACCGCCTGCAGTACCTTCTTCGGACCTGAGGGAGAACTCTCTGTCGATGAAGCGCGCCTCGGTCGTCGTTCTCGTCGGAGTCCTGGCGTTGATGGCCATCGGACCGGTCGGTCCGACGTTGGCCGCGACGCGGCCCGCCCCGAAGGTCGCGATCATCGTCGGCCCGGCCGGCGCAGCGACGGACAATTACCGGCGACTCGGCAACGAGGCCGCGAAGGAAGCGCTCAGGTTCACCCCGAACGTCGTCCGCGTCTTTTCCCCTGACGCCACCTGGCCGGCGGTCAAGAAGGCGCTGAACGGCGCGTCGATCGTCGTCTACATGGGACACGGCAACGGCTGGCCCAGCCGGTATCGCGACTCGCTCACGCCGTCGACGCAGAACGGACTGGGGCTCAACCCCAACGCCGGGGCGGGGGACACCCACCAGTACTTCGGCGAGGCGCGGATCGCGGGCGAGATCACGCTTGCGAAGGACGCCGTCGTCGTCTTCAGCCACCTGTGCTACGCGAGCGGCAACTCCGAGCCAGGCCTGCCGGAGGGCTCGCTCGAGGTCGGTCAGCAGCGGGTCGACAACTACGCGGCGGGCTTTATCAAGGCCGGCGCATCGGCCGTCATCGCCGAGGGTCACATGGGCCCGACGTACTACGTCCGGTCGATCCTCGCCGGCAAGAGCTCGATCAATCGCATCTGGCGCAGTGCGCCCACGTACCACGGCAACCTGCTCCGCTTCGACAGCCTGCGCAGCCCCGGTTACACGGCCCAGATGGACCCCGATCGACCCACCTCCGGCTTCTACCGGTCCATCGTGATGCGAGACGGCCTCGCCTCGTCGAAGACGCTCGCCGGCGCCGTGCGGATGCCGGGCGGACCTGATCTTCCGGCCCTCGAGCCCACGCTCGCCGGACTCGGCATGGAATTCGACGCTCCGGACCTGGCGACGCCCCCGACCGCCGGCGCAACGACCAGCTTCACGTTCAACGTTGCGACAAACGATCCCTCGGAGCTGCCAAAGGGACTCATGGTCGGCGTTCGCTGGGACCCGCTTGAAGGCCCTGCGACGACCGTCCCGGCCGCGCCCGCGTCGCCGGCTCCCCCGGCGAGCCCGGGACCCGAAGCGAGCCCGGCACCGTCGGCCGAACCATCGCCGTCCGGGTCCGGTCTCGTGACCCCGGAGGTCATTGGCGCCGTCGTGGCTCCCGTCGCCGCCACCCGGACGAAGAACAGCATCGCCGTGCCCGTCGTGGTGCCGACGACGCCAGGTCTCTACCGGCTCGTCGGCACGATCCATGGCGCCGACGGAGTCGCCTTCGACGCAGCCACCCAGGACCTCATGCCCGCCCTGATCGTCCGGGTCACGGGGCCTGTGTCCGCCCGGTATAACGCGCCCGCGGCCGTCGAAGCTGCCCTCGGCCGTGAGTTCATGTTCCGTGTCGGGGTGACGAATTTCGGAGCGGCGGCATGGGGCAAAGCAGCCGTCGCCCATCCCGTCAGCAAGGCCGAGAACGAGCCCGCCCGAAAGGCGACCCTCGTCGCGCGCTGGGTCAACCTCTCAGGGCAGCCCGGCGACGCCATCGCGGACGCTTCGGTATCGCTGCCGGCCGGCCTCGGACCCGGCAAGTCTGCTGTGGTCAAGTTGAAGCTCAACGCACCCAGGACTCCCGGCGAATACCTCCTGCTGCTCGACGTCGTCACCCCGGAAACGGGCTCGCTGGCGATCGCCGGCGTATCTCCCGGCCTGGTCCGAATCACCGTCGTCAAGCCGGCCGGCGCAGCGGGTCCGTGATCCGCGTCGACCGAGAGATCGACGTCGATCGAGGCGCCGCCGAGGTTTTCGAGCGGCTGACGCGAATAGAGGACCTGCCCCGCTGGCAACCGGCGATCGTCGAGGCGACGCTGACGTCGCCGGGGCCCATCGACGTCGGCAGCAAGGTTCGAGTCGTGGCCGTTGCCGGCGGCCAGCGGACGGAAGCGGCCGGCACGATCACCGAGTTCGTGCGGCCGGAGGTGATCGGGCTGACTGCCAAGGCGGGGCCGGCGGACGTCACCGCCCGAGTCGTCGTCACGCCGCTCACCGAGGCATCTTGCCGGGTCGCCCTTGGAACGACGATCGTGCTCGGCGGCATGCTCCGATTCGTGGAAGGGATGGCTCGGTCCCGGATCGAGGCCGAGGCGCCAGCCGCCGCGGCCGCCGTCAAAGAGTGGCTGGAGTCCGAGGCCTAGGGCGCGATTCGCGAGACAGATCCCACACGACAGGCGTTTATTCTGTCTGCCATGAGCGAGAACAGCGTCCCGAACTTCCTGCCGAGCCGCCATGGCCTGCACTTCGCGAACCGCTATCCGCCCGGGCCGACGGTCCGCATCGGTCCGCTGGACCCGCGCCTGATCGGCGTCGGCGATGCCTCTGCCGGGCTTTGCGGGGGGATGGCCTTCACGGTCCGCGACCTGTTCGAGAGCGGAATCGCGGTGCCGCCCGACCGCGAGCCACCGGCCAACGGATCGCCCCGATTCAAGTCGATCGTCCGTCGCCAGGTCCAGTCGCTGGACTGGTTCCGGGTGCCGATCCGCTTCTATGCCCGTTCGGCATTCGGGTCGCTGTTCGGCAGCGACCGGGCAAAGGCGACGTTCGAGGACGAGTGGCCGAAGGTCCGGCGCGAGATCGACGAGGGACGGCTGGCGATGCTCGGCCTGATCCGCGTCGCCGGCAAGAACCCGTTCAAGTTGACCGGCAATCACCAGGTGATCGCCTACGCCTACGCCGAGGACGGGCGGGGGGTGACGCTCCGGCTGTACGACCCGAACTGGCCCGACAACGACGCCGTCACGGCGACCCTCCACCTGGACGAAGCGCTCCGACCGACCGGCCTCGATCAATCGACGGGTGAGCCGCTCCTCGGCTATTTCCAGGCACCGTTCAGGACCGGCGACGTTCGCGCCTGGCGGTGACGCGGTAACGGGACACGCCGTGCCATGACGAGCGCGACGCTGGACCGCATCCTCGCTGTCCTCGTCGTCGCGCTGGCCGCGACCGGGCTCCTGTCGCTCCGCGCCGGGTCGCCAGACACGGCCTGGGTCTTCGTGCTCCATGGGATCCTTGGCGGGTCGCTCGCGGCGGCGATCGTGCTGAAGCTCCGTCGATCCGTGCCGCGGGCGGCGCGATCGGGTCGGGCGGCCCGGCTGGCCCTCGGGATCGTCATCGCCTTGATGGCCTCCGCCGCCCTCGCCGGCGGGTTCGCCTGGGTGGCCGGGGGCGGGATTCTGACAATCGGAACCTGGACGGTGCTGACGCTGCACGCATGGATCGGCCTGCTGCTGGTGCCGCTCGTCGTCGTCCACCTCCTCCCCCGTCGCTGGCGCCTGCTGCGGCCCGGCCGGCGGACGGTCCAGCACGCCACGACGAGGTTGTCGCGGCGATCGGTCCTTGCCGGCGCCGGCCTCGCGGCGATCGGAGTGACGGCGTTCGGGCTGGCCAATGCCGCGGACCGCTGGCGGGGCGGCGAGCGACGATTCACCGGCTCGCGCATGCTCCCGTCCGGCGGGATCCCCCCGGTCACGACCTTCTTCGGCGAACCGACACCGTCGATCGACCAGGGAGCATGGATCGTCCGGCTCGACGGCCTCGTTGCCACGCCCGGCGCGTGGACCCTGACGGATCTCCGCGGTCTCGGCGAAGTGGACCTGACGGCGATCCTCGACTGCACGTCCGGCTGGGCGCTCGAGACCGGCTGGCGCGGGATCCCGCTGGCAGCGGTACTCGCGGCGGCCCGCCCTTCGGCCACCGCTCGCGAGGTGGCCATCCGATCAGTCACGGGATGGTCGACGACGCTACCGATCGCTGAAGCCCGCCAGTGCATCCTCGCAACAGGCGTCGCCGGACAGCCGCTGCCGGCCGGCAACGGCGCGCCGATCCGACTCGTCGTGCCCGACCGACGCGGCCTCGACTGGGTGAAGTGGGTTGACCGAATCGAGGTCGGCTGAGGGCGAACCCGGTGGTCAGCGAAGCTTCGGCAGCTCCTGCGCGTCGGTCTGGGCCCCGGCGAACAGATCACCGAGCTCGGCCACACGTTCGACGACGTTCCGGATCGTGAACGAGTTCGGGCGGAGGTTCGCGTCGTCGAGCTCCGACCAGGCAATCGGCGCCGAGACCGGGGCGCCCGGCGCGGGCCGGACCGCATACGGTGCCACGAGCGTCTTGATGAACGTGTTCTGGGTGTAGTCGAGACGGGCCCTGCCCTTCCGCTTCGACACAGCCCACTCCCAGGACACGAGGTCCGGCACGAGCGCCCCCACGGCCCGCGACAGGTTCTCGACCCAGGCGCTCGTCTCCTCGTAGCTGTACTTGCGGACGATCGGCAGCCAGGCCTGGATGCCTCGTTTGCCTGTCAGTTTCGGGTAGGCGCGGAGCCCGAGATGCTCGAACGCGGCCCGGTACAGGCGCGCGATCTCGAGCGTTTCCTCCCACGTCGTCTTCTCGCCTGGATCGATATCGACTAGTGCGAACGTGGGTTCATCCGGCGCGTCGATCTTCCCGGTCCATGCATGGACCTCGAATGCCGCCTGGTTGCCCAGCCAGCAGAGTGTCGCGACCTCGTCCGCAATCAGATGCATGTTCGCGTCGCGGTCACCGACGCCGACCTCCTTCCAGCGGCGCAGCCACGACGGCGCGGTGGCCGGGATGTCCTTCTGCCAGAAGCCCGGTCCGCCGACGCCATTCGGGAATCGCTGCAGGTTGAGCGGCCGGTCGGCGAGGTGCGGCAGCAGGGCCGGCGCGATGCGGCCGAAGTAGGCGATGAGCTCGCGCTTCGTGACCGGTGGCTCCTTCGAGCCCTCCATCGGCGGGAACAGGACCTTGTCGAGATTCGTCAGCTTGAGCTCGCGGCCGCCGACCGACCAGAGTCCTTCCTTCGGAATCCGGGCGAGGGCCTCGAGCTCCTCGGGTGTCGCCGCCGCAGACTGGCGATCGGTCGCGGCGGCCGGCGCGGCCGGCCTCGTGCTGCGTTTGGTCATCGTTGCACCCTTCCGATCGGACGCGCTCATCTCCGCCTCCGCCTTCGCCGCCAGCTCCTTCGTCACGCCCGGTCGCTCCCGGATCACGGACTTCGCATCGTGGCCTTCATCGACGCCCTTGAATGCCGTCTGGCGCACGTAACCCTCTCTTGTCCATCCTCCGAGCTCCGCTCGAATGACGAGCTCGGGCTTGACCCAGACGACGTTTCGCAGCTCGCCCTTTCGCTCCGGCGCGGGATCGAAGGGGGCCGTCTCCGTCTCGAGCTTCTCCAGCCGCCCGCGGAGCTCCTTCCGGGTCCGCGTCGTGAACCCGGAGCCGACCTTGCCCGCGAACCGCAGCTGGTCGCCCTCGTAGACGCCAACGGCCACCGCCCCGAGGTCCTTCGCGTTCCCCTCGCCCGGCGTGTAGCCACCAACGACGAGCTCCTGTTCCGGGCGGATCTTGATCTTCAGCCAGGCTGGCGAGCGGCGGCCCGACTCATATCGCGAGCGACGGAGCTTGGCGACGATCCCTTCCAGCTGGCGGCCCTTGGCCGCCTCGTGGAAGGCCAGCCCGTCGGCCTCGACGTGCGAGGCGAATCGGACGCGTCCGCTCGTGCGGAGCACCGACTTGAGAAGTCGCTTGCGATCCTCGAGCGGGACGTTGAGCAAGGCACGTCCGTCGAGGTAGAGCAGGTCGAAGGCCTGGTAGACGAGGGTCGCCTTGGTCCCCGAGCCCGCCGACGCGGACCTGGTCCCGGCACGGAGATTGCTGATCCCCTCCTGGAGCAATCCGAAGTCGGGGGCGCCGTTCTCGTCGAGGGCGACGACCTCGCCGTCGATGATCGCCTGGCCGGCCGTGATCCAGCTCGCCGGCGAGCTCAGGAGGCCCGGAAAGTACGTGGAGCCATCGAGTCCCTTGCGCGTGTACGTCCTGACCTTGCCGTCGTCGACGATTGCCTGGAGCCGATAGCCGTCCCACTTGATCTCGAACAGCCAGTCCGGATCGCTGAAGGGCGTCGATCCGAGCGTGGCGAGCATCGGCGGGACGAACCCGGGCAGCGGCGCCTCGACCGCGCCGGCGAGGTCGATCTCGGCGGTCGCGGCCGGCATGTCGCTGACCCACAGGGCATTGCGTTCCGCCTTGACCTCGTCGTTGGTCCGGCCGGTCTTGACGGACTGCGGGTGCGCCTCCGTGTCCCAGCCCTCGATTGAGGCGGCATCCCGCTTCTTGATCAGGAGCCACTGCTCCGAGTCGTCCTCGAAGGCCGTCGTCGGTGCCGAGCCGGGCCGGCGACTGGTCCGGACGAGCGTGAACCGGCCGTTGAGCTTCTGGCCGTGGAGCTCGAACTTCAGCTCCCCGTCATCGATCGCCCCCTTCGGATCCGGCGTCTCCTCCTCCGGGTCGTACGTTCCCCAGTCCCAGACGATGACGTCCCCGGCGCCGTACTGCGCCTTCGGGATGACCCCCTCGAAGTCGAAGTACTCGATCGGGTGGTCTTCGACGTGGACCGCCATCCGGCGGACCTTCGGGTCGAGAATCGGGCCCTTCGGGATGGCCCAGCTGGCAAGGACGCCGTCGACCTCGAGCCGGAAGTCGTAGTGGAGTCGTGTCGCGCGGTGGCGCTGGACGACGAACCGACCGCCCTTGCCACCGAGCGCTGGGGTCGGGGCCCGCTTCCCGGCCGGCTCGGGTGTCTTCGAGAAGTCGCGCTTCTGCCAGTACCGCTCGAGCGGCACCTCTCGGTCTGGCTGTCGATTGGCGGTCGGCGGCACCTGCCCGGCGTTTTGTCGGGCTCATGCCGGGGACGGCCGGGCCGCAGCCGGGTCACGCCTCGCGTCTCCCGACCCTTGAACGCCGGGCGTTCCTACGGGCGAACGAGGCGCCTCGATTGGGCCGATCAACCCGCTTCCGTCGTCAGGTCGACCGCTGGGCGTTCCAATCAGCGGCTGAGGCGTGCACATTGGCGGAATGGAGAGCCCCCGATCGTCCGAATGAACGCTGGGCGTTCGTGTTGCCCGTCAGGCGCTCTTGCGGCGCCTGGTTCGGCTGCCTGAAGCAGCGGCGGGCTCCTCGTCGCTATCGTCGGCCTTGGCGGCGCGGCGGGCGGCGGGCTTCTTCTCGGCTGGTGCCTTCCCGTTGCCGGACGATCCCCCCGCGCGCTCCTTCTTCGCCTTCGCGTCGGCGACGGACACCGGGGCGTCCGAATCGCGAGCTTCCTTCGTTGCCTTGACCGACGCTTCCAGGGCAGCCATGAGGTCGATGAGGTTCCCGCTCTCCTCGACCGGCTCCTGGACGACCGGCGCGTGGCCCTCGATCTTCGCCTCGATGACCTGCATGAGGGCGTCCCGGTATTCGTCCTTGTATTTCCCGGGCTCGAACTCGCCGGTCATCGCGGAGACGAGCTGCTTGGCCATCGCCAGCTCCGCCGGCTTGAAGTCGGGCTCCTCCTCGGGCAGGTCGAGCTCCTTCGTGGAGCGGATCTCGTCGGGCCAGTGGAGGGTCGTCAGGAGCATCGTGTCGGCGAACGGGTCGAGCGAGGCGAGGGCCTCCCGATCCTTGATCACGACCTTGCAGATCGCCGTCAGGTCCTCCTCTGCGAGGACCGACTTCAGCAGGTAGAACGCCTTGCGGCCGATCTTGTCCGGCTCGACGTAATAGGCCTGCTTGACGAAGCGGGTGTTCGTGTCGTCGCGCTCGGCCTTGGTGAACTGCTCGATCTCGATCGTCCGGACCGTCTTGAGCGGCACCTTCTCGAGATCCTCATCGGTGATGACGACGTACTGGTCCGGCGCGTACTCGTAGCCCTTGACCGTGTCGGTCCGCGAGATCACCTCGTCGTCGACCGGGCAGAAGGTCTTCATCTGGATCCGCGAGAGGTCCTTCTCGTGGAGCATGTTGAAACGGACCTGGTAGCTCGATTCCGTCGCGACATAGAGCTTGACGGGGATCGTCACCAGCCCGAACTGGATCGCTCCCTTCCACATTGAGCGCGCCACGGCGTCTCCTCTCGTACGACCGGCCGGACGTGACTATAGCGTGGACTGGCAACCAACCCGCATGGCGGGGTCGCCGCCGGTTGTCAACGGAAGGTGACGAACGCGTCGACGTCGACCCGGCCGTTGCCGACGAGCCTGATCTCCAGCGTGTGCGAGCCGAGCGTCGCCGAGCCGATCGAGTACATCACGAGCCGGCTCGAGCCCTTCGGCGCCTTGAAGCTGATCGTCGTGCGGTATTTCCCATCCCAGTAGATCCTGGCCGAGCCGCGGGTCGGGCCGACCGGTGCGATGAAGCCGACGGCGCGGCCGTTGAACGTCAGCTTCGCGCTCGCCCCGCTCGCAACCGCGTAGTGGAGGTTGCCGCCGGATGCATGCGGGTAGAGGATCCGGACCCACGAGCCCCTGTAGACGACCGATTTCGAGGCGTCCTCGACGAGCCCGGCCGTGTAGCTGTTGCCGGTCGCCCACTCACTCCAGATCCCGCCCACATCGCGGGCCCGGACCTGGTAGCGGTAGCCGTGGCCGAACGCCTGCGTCGCGCCGAGGATCCGGGTCGTCGGCCCGAGGGCGGTCGCCGGTCCCCAGGCGCCGCCGTCGACGCTTGCCCGGATCTCGTAGCCGCCGATCGGATTGGATGGGTCGACGGCCGCCGGCCAGACGACGCGGGCAGGAACGGTGGTCGCCCCGATCGCGGCCCGCGGCATCGCATCGACGGTCGGCGGCGACGCGACCGGCGCATCGCCACCGACCACGACCGTTGCGATCGCGAACCGCTCGAGGCCATGCTCTGATCCGACGACCCTGACCTGGTGGGCGCCCACGGGATAGCCGGCGGGGACGGCAACGGTCATCGTGGCGGACGTGCCGTTGAAGCCGTAGAGGCTCGGGGTGCTGAATGAGGCCCCGACTCCAGCCGGCAGGGCGTCGGCCCGCAGGACGATTCGCTCGAATGAGGTCGCCGACCGTGTCACGGTCACGGGGAAGATGGCCGTGCCGCCCGACCCTGAGACCGTCACCGTTGGCCCGACCGCAACGCTGAAGTCGCCGCGTACCCCGAGCTTTGACACGTTGAGGAGCTTCTCGTGGGTCGGGTCCGGATCACTCGTGAGCTTCCAGTTGAGGTTTCCGAGGTACTGGAGCGCTTCCTTGACCTCGGCCGGCGTCAGCTGCGGCCGGCTCGCCTTGAGGAGGGCCGCTGCCCCGGCCACGTGCGGCGCCGCCATCGACGTGCCGGACATGTAGCCGTAGCCGCCCGGCACGGATGACCAGATGCACTTGCCCGGGGCGATGAGGTCGACGTCAGATCCGTAGTTGCTGAAGTTCGCGAACGAGTCGTCGTCGTCGTACGAGCCCCAGGAGAAGCAGAGGGGGCCGCCGGCCCCACCCGACTTGCCGTCCGTGTCGGCCAGCGCCGACACCGTGATCACTTCGTTGTAGGCGGCCGGCACCCGGGCTGCGGCACTGCCGCTGTCGTTCGCGGCCGCGGCCACGACTGTGACGCCACTCGAGACCAACCGGCAGATCGCGGCATGGAGGATGTCGTCGTTTTCCGCGCCGCACGCGCCATCGTCCTCCCCCCACTTGGTGACGCTCATGTTGACCGATTCGAATCGCGGTCGGGAAGAGTCAGCAGGGTCACGCTGCGACGCGATCCAGTCGAGCCCGCAGGCATACCAGGAAAGGAGCCCCGAACCGCTGTCATTGAGAATCTTCACGGCCCAGACCCGAACGCCGGGTGCGACGCCGACGACGCCCGTCCGGTTGTCTCTGGAGCCGGCGATCCCGGCGACGTGCGTGCCGTGGCCGTGGACGTCGCGCCAGAGCGCGCGGTCCGAGGTGGAGCAGTTGTAGCCGCCCGCGACGGTCAGATCGGCATTCGGGTCGATTCCCGTGTCAACGATCGCGACGTCGGCATCCACGCGCTCATCGACCCCATCGATCTTCGCCGCGGCGGACAGACGCCCGTCGACGCGGTTGATGCCCGTCGGAATGGATTGCGCGGCAAGCTCGATCTTCTCGTCCGGGACGACGGCGAGGACCGCCGGATCGGCGCGCAGGGCCTTGACCTGTGCCGGGGAGAGCCGGGCGGCCAGCCCGCGGAACGCGTGGCTGAACGTTCGGTCGGCTGTGAATCCCACGCGTGCTGCGTTGCGTTCGCTTGCGACGGCGACGTTCGTGCCGTTCCGGTATACGACGATCCAGCGACCGGTCGGGTCCGCGCTATCCGACGGCGCAACGGCAACCGGTGACGGATCCGGCACCGGCTCGGGTGCGACGGTTGGATCGGGCGAGGCCTCCGCGGACGGCTCGGGCGGTGGCGTGAGCTCGGGTGCGGGAGTCGCCTCTGGCGAGGCCGATGGCTCGGGCGTTGGGGTGACTTCGGGCGCCGGCGTCACTTCCGGCGCCAGGGAGGCGACGGGTTGTGGATCGGCGGCAACCGCGGGCCCGGCAAGGGACAGGATGAGGGCAGCGGCCACGAACGTGGCAACGTGGCGGCGCATGCGTGGACTCCGGCTCGATGGGGCTTGACGGAGGCGCGGTGGCGCGGCCGTGACGGCACCCCTCCGCTCTACCCTAAGCCTAGTGGCAAGTCCTGACCGAACCTAGGCCCCGGTGGTCCCTGTGGGAGATGGGAAACCAGTCCTAACCACACCAGACCCGATCGGACCACCCACCTGCCTCCGTCGGGCTACCGAGCGAGCCGGATTTCCGCCTCGGCTTCGGCGATGCGGGCAATGATCGCCTCGCGGAGCCGATCGAGACACGCCTGGACGCTGGCCGTGCTCGTCGCGATCGAGGTGAGCGTCGCCTTGATGCCCTTGATCGCGTCGAGCTCCGCACGGACCGCCGTGAGCGCGGCCCGGATCGCTTCGCCGTCGATCTCCGTCGCCTGCTCGCGGAGACTGGCGAGGGCAAGAAGCCGCGCCAGGCGGACGGCCGCCTCGAGCGTGGCGGGCTCCGGATCCGCCGGGTCGATGACGCAGTAGACATCGCCGCCGCGGACATCGAACGGGGCGATCCCGGCCGGGGCGTGCGCCGGACTGAACACGACGAGCGCGACTGCGGCCGTCCGGTTTTCCTTGGCCTCACGGAGCTCGTCGCGCATCGCCCGACCCGACATCGCCCGGTCCTTGGCCTCGACGACGATCCGCAGCTCGGCGCCGGCCGTCTGAGCCGGATTCAGCGTGACGACGAAGTCGCCCTTCTTGGAACGCAGGGTGTCGCCGGCCTCGGCGCCTGTCCGGTCGAGCAGGTCACCGGATCCACGGGCCAGGTCGGCGAGCATCGCCTCGAGGAGATCCTCGAAATCCGCCCCCTTTGCCGTCGACCTGGCCCGCTCGGCACCCCGTGCGGCCGCAGCAGCTTCGATCGCCGTCAGCCGCTCGTTCAATTGCTCGAATCCGCGCGAAACCTCGACCCGGAACTGGTGCATTGGCGAGTTCTGGCGGGTGGGGTCGAGCAGGAGCGCGAGCTTCGAGGCGTCGCCGTCGAAATACGTGCCGAGGAGCGTTCGCATCCGGCCGATCGCACTGTCGCGTTTCGTCTCGTCGAACAGCTCGCTCACGTAAGCACGAAGGGCGCCCTTGTCGCCGAGGAACCGCTCCAGTGTCCGCGGCAGGCGCCCGTCACCGTCCGCGAAGTTGGATCGAAGCGTCTGGTCCAGCGCCTCCGCCGCCCGGATGTTGACCTGCTCCGATTCGCGGATGAGCTTCTCGAATTCCGTCCGGACGACGTCGACGTTGACCGTCACGCCCGCGTCCTGGAGCGCAAGCAGTCCAACTTTCAGCGCCCGTTCGACGAAGTCCGGCCGATCCTCGACCGGTCGCTCCGCGAGGAGGGCGGCGAGAACCGCATCCCGGACGACGAGGTGCTCGATGACGATCCGGTCGTGTTCGACGCGGACCTCGCTGGTCGGGAGCTGGACAATTCGTGCTTCCATGCCACGGATCGTCGCGGGCGGTCGTGACAGCTAGCGTGTCACGGTCGGACGACACCAACCGCCCCGAGCACGATCCTCCGAAATCGAACGCCGCGCACAACCACCTCTCCCCCGCCCGATCCTCCGGATTCGGACTCCGGAATCCGAGGATGGCGCGGAACAGAAGTGAGTTGGCGCGGCGTTCGTATTCGGAGCAGTTCCGTCCGCCGGGCGATCGCGCGCGCGCCGGCTACTCCCCTCGTCGCACCGTTGCCTGGATCAACCCGTGCGGCTCGGTGGTCGCGATGAAGATCTCGCGGTCGTTCGGTTGGCCGAAGGGCGAGAGATCCGCCAGCCAGTGGTGGAGGTTCGGCAGGGTCATGGTGACCTCGGCGACCTCCGGGTGGCGATCGATGATCGCCCGGCCGACGATCCAGATCGAGTGCTGGACCGACGCGCTCTCGTGGGCGGCGAATACCTCGAGGAGCGTTCGCCTCACTGCCTCGAACGATGCATCGAAGTCCGTCTCGCCGCCGTATCGCCAGGTCGCGGTGAGCTTCGTCGCCATGATCCGGTCGTGCGTGTCGGGCAGCGTCGTGAACTCGTCGCGCGGGAACCCCGCGAACGCCGACTTCCCGGTTTTCATCAGCGTGATGTCCGCGATCCCCGCGTCCACCGTCAGGCCGTCGCGTGTGGCGGCAACGACCGCCGTCCGCGTCGACGACCGATCCCGCGAGAAGGCGTCGGGCGCGTCGCCGATCGGTCGCCAGGCGTGCTCCTCGATCGAGACCGTCGTCCGCTCGACCTGCGGAACGGCCACGAAGTGGCGAGCGAGCACCGCCCCGAACGCCTCGGCCGAGCCGGTCAGGTGCTCGCGGGCGAACGCATAGACGGTGTTCTTCATCGTGTCGGTCGCGACGACGAGGGTGTTGTCACCGTCGACGTACGAGCTCTCGAAATCACCCTCGAGCGAGATCGCGACCGTCAGGTCGCGGATCGCGTGGCGGTCGGCTCCACGGACGATCTTGACGAGGCGGATCGCGGACTTGCCATAGCGATTGGCGCCGAGCTCTGACCGGGACTCCGAGTCGGTCACGCGGCTCCCTCCGTGCCTGGCGCCGGCGGTGGCGCGGTGGCGGTCGCGGGCGATCGCGACGACATCGGCGAGTGCCCGCCGGATCTCCGATTGCCGGTCCGCCGCGAGCGCGGCCTCGATGACCGGGACGAGCTCCGCCCGTGACCGCCCGGCGACGAAGACGCAGAACCGGAACCCGAACTCGGCTTCGTACGCGCGGTTCAATCGATCGAGGTCGGCGATCGCCTCGGTCGTCTCGCGGTCGTAGCCCTGCTCGCGGAACGACATCTCGGAGACCGACGCCGGCGGTGCGCCGAGCCGCGGATGCGCGTCGATCAGCTCGATCTGTTCGTCCTCCGGCATCGACATCGCGATCGCTTCCGCGCGCTCGAACATCTCGTCGGCGGTCCGGAACGGCCGCGCCGAGGCGAGCCGGCCCAGGAACCGCGGCGCGCCCTCGAACAGCGGCGCGACGGCCGCGACGAAGTCGGCCTGCGGCAGGGTGTCCAGGGCGGCGATCTCCATCAGCTGCCGCGGTATGTCGTCATCGAGTACGGCGCGAGCAGCAGCGGGACGTGATAGCTCCTCCCGACATCGACGATCGACAGGTCGACGGTGAGTCGCCGGAAGAACGGGGCATCCTCGCTTCCGAGCTCGAACTCCAACCGGTACTCCCCCGCGGTCAACGGTCGTTCAAGGAGGTCGCGGACGCGGCCATCGGAGTCCGTCAGGACCTGCGTCATCCGGATCGGCGCGGCGGCGACATCGAGCCGATAGAGCGTGACGCGGACGCCCTCGGCCGGCATCCCGCGCTCGGTATCGAGGACGTGGGTCGAGATCGTCGGCTGTCCGGGGGTCTCGGCCAACGCTATCCTCCGCTCATGGCTGATCTGCAGATCCGTGTCGGCGACCTCAACTTTACCGCCCACTGGGAGCCGGCCGCCCCGCAAACGGTCGCGGCGATCCGGCTGCTCCTTCCGCTCGAGGCCAAGCTCATCCACTGCCGCTGGACCGGGGAGGCGACCTGGATTCCGTTCGGCGACTTCCGGCCCGGCCTCGACTACGAGAACCACACCTCGCATCCGGGCCCGGGCCAGCTCGCGATCTATCCCGGCGGCATCAGCGAGTGCGAGATCTTCTTTCCGTACGGCGGTTGCACGACGGCGTCGAAGGTGGGCCAGCTCGCCGCCAATCACTTCGCGACCGTTGAGCCGGACGAGGGCTGGGCCGATCGGCTGCGTGAGATGGGGCGACGCTGCCTCTGGGAAGGCGCCCAGGACATCTCGATTCGGGAGGGCTGACCGATGGAGCTGGGCTTTCTGTTCGTTGTCATCGGGGCCGCGGCCCTGGCCGTCGCGGCCGTGGTCGCCGTGGTCGCAGTGCGCAACGGTGGTTCGCGGCGGGGGTCGGGATCCGACTCAGGCTCGACCGCAGGTTCGACCACGGGAGACGGCGATCACGACCACGAGCACGGACCGGGGCACGGCCACGACCACGGACACGACCATGGCGGGGACTCGGGCGGTCACGGTGGAGGCGACTCAGGTGGTGGCAGCAGCGGTGGCGGCGACGGCGGGGGTGGGGGCGGCGGCGGCAGCGACTGAGGGAGCGGTTACGACCTCGTGACGGACCTGGTCATACGGGGCGGAACGGTCGTGACCGCGAGCGGGTCGCTCGCGGTCGATGTCGCGGTTCAAGGTGGCCGGATCGAGGCGGTGGGGACAGATGTGGGCAGGCTGGCCGACACGTCTCGACGTGTGGTCGACGCGACAGGCTTGCTCGTCCTCCCTGGCTGCGTCGATGTCCACACGCACACGCGCGTCGCGAGCGACGACGAGCCGGACCGGTTCTTCCAGGACTCTGTTGCCGCCGCCTTCGGTGGGACGACGACGTTCCTCGCGTTCAACAACCCTGGAACCGGATCGTCGCCCGCGGCCCATCGCTCGATCCTGGCCGGCGTCGACGAGTTCCGGCGGATGACCGCGTCCGATTCCGCGGTCGACTTCGCGCTCAGCCCGACGATCCTCGGCGGGATGGACGACCCCGTCGCGGAGCTGCCGGCGATGGTCGATGCCGGCGTGCCGACGGCGAAGGCCTTCATGGTCTTCGACTTCCGCCTCGGCGATGCAGCGATCTTCGCGGCGATGCGGACGCTGGGCGAGCGCGGCGGGATGCTCGAGGTCCACTGCGAGGACCCTGTTCTCATCGACGCTGCCGTCGCGGCCGCGCTTCAGCGTGGTGACGTATCACCACGCTACCACGCTACTACGCGCTCACCGGAAGCGGAGGCCGTGGCGACCCACCGGGCGATGGCGTTCGCCCGGGCGGCCGACGCGCCCGTCCACGTCGTCCACCTGTCCTGTGCGGCGGCCATGAAGTACGTCGCGGAGGCCAAGAACTCCGGCGTCCGTGCCTACGCCGAGACCTGCCCGCACTATCTGACGCTGACTGACGAGCGGTACGAGGAACCGGATCCACTCACGTGCGCCCGCTGCCTCATCTCGCCGCCCCTCCGTCCGGCCGCCGACCGCGACGCACTGTGGGCGGGCCTCGCCGACGGCCGTCTCGATCTCGTCGCAACCGACCACGTGCCCGACAGCCTCGCGGTCGAGAAGGGCGACGCGGCGAACGGCGTCTCGTTCGACCGGATCTCGAACGGGGCGCCCGGGATCGAGACGCTCCTCGCGACCGTCTTCGATGGCGGAATCGCGAAGGGTCGACTCACGATCGAGCGGATGGTCGACCTGCTCGCCACGACGCCGGCCAGGTTGTTCGGTCTCGGACGAAAGGGAGCGATCGAGGCCGGTCGCGACGCCGATCTCGTGCTCTTCGACCCGGCGGCCCGGCGGACGATCCGCGCGGAAGACCTTCACCACACGAGCGACTACACCCCGTACGAGGGCCTCGAGGTCTCAGGCGCCGTTCGCTCGGTCTTCGTCCGCGGCCAGGCAGTGATCACTGATGGCGCCTTCGTCGGCGGGCGAGGGGCTGGAACGTTCGTCGAACGGGGCAGTGTCGACGCCTGACGCACCCCGGCGATCCCGCCGCGTCAGTCGAGCGCCGAGTACGCCCGGAGCGTGAGGAACTCGGCGAACTCGGCGTCGAGGACGAGCCGATCAAGGAGGCCGGCCGCCTCGGCAACGCGCTCGTCCGAAGGGCCGCCAAGGCGCTCGAGCTCCTCGTCCCGGACTGCCCGGTAGAGCTCGGCCGAGGCTTCGCGCCCGTCGTCGAGGCGGGTGCCCGTCGACCGCCATTGCCAGAGTTGGGAGCGGCAGATCTCGGCGGTCGCGGCGTCCTCCATCAGGTTGTTGATCGCCGCCGCGCCGTTGCCGTCGAGCCACGCCGCGAGGTACTGGATGGCAACGCTGACGTTCAGGCGGTAGCCCGCCTCGGTCACGGTCCCGCCGGGTACCCGGAGATCACGGAGCTGCTCCGCGGTGACGGCGACCTCCTCGCGCAGGCGATGCTTCTGGTGCGGTGCGGCCCCCAGGACGCCGTCGAAGATCTGCGTTGCGAGCGGGACGAGATCCGGGTGGGCGACCCATGTCCCGTCGAAGCCGTCGCCCGACTCCCGCCGTTTGTCATCGCCGACCTTGGCCATCGCCGTGGCGTTCACCTCGGCGTCTCGTCGCGACGGGATGAAGGCGGCCATCCCGCCGATCGCATGGGCGCCGCGACGGTGACACGTCCGCACGAGCAGCTCGGTGTAGGCACGCATGAACGGCTGGGTCATCGTCAGCTGGCTCCGCTCCGGGAGGACGGTCGTGGCCGGCCCTCGGAACTTCTTGATGCAGCTGAACAGGTAGTCCCAGCGCCCGGCATTCAGGCCGGCGGCGTGCTCGCGGAGCTCATGGAGGATCTCGTCCATCTCGAAGGCGGCGAGGATCGTCTCGATGAGTACCGTCGCCCGGATCGAGCCGCGCGGGATCCCGAGACTCCCCTCGGCATGGAGGAAGACCTCGTTCCAGAGGCGGGCCTCGGCACGACCCTCCAGCTTCGCCAGGTAGAAGTAGGGTCCAGTGCCACGGCTGAGTGATTCCGCGGCGTTGTGGAAGAAGTACAGCCCGAAATCGAACAGGCTGGCCGAGATGGGCACGCCATCGACGAGGACGTGACGCTCCACGAGATGCCAGCCGCGGGGCCGGACGACGAGCGTCGCGAGCCGCTCGTTCAGCCGATAGGCCTTGCCCTCCGGGCTGTCGAACGCCAGCTCGCGCCGCACGGCGGCGCGCAGCGCCGCCTGCCCGCCGACGACATTCGCCCAGGTCGGCGAGAGCGAGTCCTCGAGGTCGGCCATGAAGACGCGGGCACCCGAGTTCAGCGCGTTGATCATCATCTTCGGCTCGGCCGGGCCCGTGATCTCGACCCGCCGATCGTCGAGATCCGCCGGGGCAGGGGCGACGGTCCATTCGGCCGCCCGGACGTCGGCGGTCGCAGCCGGGAAGTCCGGCAGGGCGCCCGCGTCGAGTTCGGCCTGGCGGTCCTCGCGGGCCCGCAGGAGGGAGACGCGCTCCCGTCCGAATCGCCGCTGCAAGTCGGCGACGAAGGCAAGAGCTTCGGGGGTGAGGATCTCGGCGGCACCGGGGATGGTCGCGTCGGTGACCTCGATCCCGGTCGGCGATGCCTCTCGTGTCACGCTCATGTCAGCCCTCGTCGTCGGTGCGTAGTCCGGCTCGCTTGATTCCGTGGATGCAGCAGGCCTCGTCCTGGTCACCGGTCCCGCCACTCGCGCCTGCGGCACCGATGATGCGCCCGTCGGAATCTCGGATCAACACGGCACCGGGCTGCGGCAACAGCTTCCCGTGGGCGGTGGACGCCAGGGCGACGAAGAAATTGGGATTGTCCTTCGCGCGTTGTGCCAATGCTCGGCTGGAGACGCCCATCGCCGCGGCACCCCATGCCTTGCCCTGGGCGACATCCAGGCGGAACATGCTCGCCCCATCCTGCCGTTGCGCCGACACGATGTTGCCTGCTGCATCGAGGACGACGACGCCGAGGGGCGGAATACCGTCCTCGACCGCCTTAGTAAAGGCGTGCTCGACGATCGTGTTGGCCTGGATCAACGTGAGCATCGTGTTCCAACCCTCCCATGTTTCATCGGCTAGCCGCCCGGTTTGACCGATCTCACCAGCCGCCCGCATCCCGGATGAGCCGATGGAGGACACGCGCCGCCACGGTCCGGCGGTAGTCGGCCGTCGAGCGGACGTCGTCGATCGGGGTGATCTCGCCGGCCAGGGCTTCCGCGGCCGCATCGGCGGCTTCCGGGGTCGGCAGCTGGCCCTCGAGCGCGGCCTCGGCGCCGGCGGCGCGGATCGGCCGGTCGGCAACAGACCCGAGGGCGACACGGACGTCATGCCAGGCACGCGATCGACCGTCGTCCCGCCAGGAGAGGGCGAGGACGACCTTGCTGATCGCCTGGGCTCGCCGCGTCCCGATCTTTCGGAAGCGCGCCTCGCGGCCGCCGGCGACCGGGATCAGGATCCGGAGGATCAGCTCGTCGGGCGCGAGCGCGGTCCGTCGATACGCCACCCAGAAGTCGGTGGCGGGGATCGTCCGCTCGCCGCGCGGCCCGCCGACGACGATCTCGGCGTCGAGGGCCAGCAGGACGGGCAGCGTGTCGCCGGCCGGCGATGCGTTGGCGATGTTGCCGCCGAGCGTGCCGCGATTCTGGATCTGGGCGGCCCCGATCGTCGCCGCGGCCTCGACGAGCGCCGGGAGATGCTCGCGACACGGCGCGGAGCGACGGATCTCCGTGTACGTCGTCAGCGCGCCGATGCTGATCGCACCGCCATCCGACGAGATCCCGCGAAGCTCGTAGAGCCGCCACAGGTCGAGCATCCTCGCGGGCGGCTCGCCGATCTCGCCGGTGATCCGGACCATCACATCCGTGCCACCGGCAATCGGCGTGAGCGGCGGGACGTCCTCGTCCGCGGCCGCCGCAGCCGCGGCGGTGGCCAGGAGCGTGTACGCCTCGGCGAGCGAGCGCGGCGTCTCGATCGGCGGCTCGACGGGCATCGGTCAGCGCTTCCTTCGACGGCGGCGGACGCCAACGATGAGCGCGAGGAGTGCCGCGACGATCGCGAACCCTCCGGCGACCTGACGCGGGCTGAAGGCTACGCCGTAGTCGGCGTCGTAGTCGGCGTCCGTCGGTGGCCGGTCTTCCTCGGGGGGCCTGTCTCCCGGCTCGACGGCGACCGGTGTGGCCGAGTCGTCGTCGGCGGGCGTCCGTCCGTTCGTCATCGGTCGCCTCCTGCTGCGATCGCGATCGCGTCGATGATCTTCGTATAGCCGGTGCAGCGGCACAGGTTGCCGGCAATCGCCTCGCGGATGGCGTCCTCGTCCGGGCCGCCGCCATCGTCGAGGTAGGCCCGGGCGGCCATCAGCATTCCCGGGGTGCAGATGCCGCATTGGGCGCCGCCCGCATCGAGGAAGGCCTGCTGGAGCGGATCGAGGGCGACGGCCGATGGCCCGTTCCCGGCCGCGGCCGACACCGACGCGGCCCCGCCGACGACCAGGCCCTCGACTGTCCGAACCTCCGCCCCGTCCACCTGGCAGATGGGCACGAGGCAGGAGTCGACGACCGCGCCATCGAGGAGCACCGTGCACGCGCCGCACTCCCCTTCCCCGCAACCCTCCTTCGTCCCGGTCAGGCCGAGATCCTCGCGCAGGACGTCGAGAAGGCGCCGCATCCCCGGCGCCTCGACCTCGACCGGATCGCCATTGACGCTGAAGCGAAGCGCTGTCACCGCGGCTTGTTCCGTGACGGGTCGCGTGGCTCGTCGCCATCGGGCTGCGGGCCGCGCAGCGGTTGGGGATCCGTCCGGGCATCAGGACGAGGATCCGTTCCATCCTCGATCGGCGCCTCGATGGCAGAATCCGTCGCCTTCGCATCCGCGGCCGCGTCGCTCGCGGGGAGCCCGCCCGGAGCCTCGGTCGGGGGCGTCACGCCCATCGCCGCGAGGATCCGCTCCGGGCTGGCGGGCAGATCGTGGATCCACGCACCGGTTGCGTCGTGAATCGCCGCCACGACCGCCGGCGCCCCGACGTCCATCGGCAGCTCGCCGACCCCCTTGGCGCCGTGCGGCGCGCCCTCGAACGGCGCTTCGACGAGGATCGAGGTGATCCGTGGCGCGTCGAGCGACGTCGGGATGATGTATGTCGCAAGCCGGTCGTTCAGGTAGCGCCCGTCGCGCAGCTTGATCTCCTCGATCGTCGCGTAGCCGATCGCCTGGAGCGTTCCGCCTTCGACCTGCCCTTCCGCGAGCGTGTGGTGGATCACCCGGCCGATGTCGTCGGCCGCGACGACGTCCCGGACCGTCACCTCGCCGCTATCGAGATCGACCTCGACCGACGCGACACAGGCCGCCCAGCCGAAGGCCGGATAGGCGTCGCCGTGGTAGGTGGCATCGTCGAAATGGATGCCTGGGTACGGCTCGAAGCGCTGGTCGATGCGCGTCGTGCCGTGGGTCGCCGCGTCGTCGCGATAGACGGCCGAGAACGCACGGCCCCCGTTGCGCGTCTCGACCTCGGTGCGCAGCCGTCGGGCGGCCTTGATCAGCATCCCGCCGACGACCATCGCCGTCCGGCTGGCGACCGTCGGACCCGAGTCGGGCACGATCGCGGTGTCCTGCGGCGCGATCTCGACGTCCTCGTAGGCGAGGCCGAGTTCCGCGGCCACGAGCTGCGGGAAGATCGTCTTCGTCCCCTGCCCCATCTCCGTCGAGCCGGTCAGGATCCGGATCCGGCCATCGGCGGCGAGCTCGATCGCGGCGACCGACCCGATCTTTACCTCGCCCGAGCCGGTGAAGCCGGCGCCATGCCAGGCCAGGGCGATCCCGATTCCGGATGCGGTCCGATCGCGGCCCGTCCGCAGCGCCGACGTGGGCACATGGCCCGAGCCTCCCCGGCGTGCTCGGGCAACCGTCGTCCTCGCGCGGACGCCCTCGAATTCGGCCGCTTCGGCTGCCCGCTCCAACACCTCGGACGCCGCAACGCTGTCGCGGAGGACCTGGCCGGTCGGCGTCGTGTCCCCGACCAGGTAGAGGTTCCGGCGGCGGATCTCGAGCGGGCCGATGCCGAGGGTCTCGGCGAGGCGGTCGATATGGAGCTCCGCCGCGAACTCCACCTGCGGCGCCCCGAACCCGCGGAACGCGCCGTTCGGGGGCGTGTTGGTCCTCGTCGCGCGGGCGCGGATCCGAACATTCGGGCAGCGGTAGGGTCCGCCGGAGTGGATCGCTCCACGGCTCAGGACGACCGGCGTCAGCGTGCAGTAGGCGCCGCCGTCCATGACGATCTCGATGTCCTGGGCGACGAGCGTCCCGTCATGCATCGCCCCGGTCCGGTGGGTGACCACTGCCGGGTGGCGCTTGGTCGTCGCCGAGAGATCCTCGTGCCGGTCGTAAATCATCCGTACCGGCTTGCCGGTCTTGCGGGCGAGCAGGGCGGCGTGGAGCGCGATGATCGACGGGTACTCCTCCTTGCCGCCGAACCCACCGCCGGTCTCGGCCTGGACGACCTGGGCCTGCGTGTCGTTGAGCCGGAGCGACCGCTTCAGCGCCTTGTGGATGTAGTACGGGCACTGGAGCGAGCCGTGGACGGCGACGCCGCCGTCCTCGCGAGGAACCGCGATCATCGCGTTGTTCTCGATGTAGAGCTGCTCCTGGTGGCCGACCCGGTAGGTGCCCTCGAGGACGACGTCGGCCCGCGCGAAGCCCGCGTCGAGGTCGCCGGCAGCGATCTCGTAGTGAGCGAAGACGTGGTCGCTGACGAGCGGGTCGAAGACCGGCGGCAGGTGTTCGGTCCGGACGGTCACGCGGCGGCGCGCGGCGCGGAGTGTCTCGCGGTCGGCGGCCGCCAGCAGGACGAGCGGCTCGGCGTGGTGCTGGATCTCGCCACCGACCGGGACGAGGACCGGCTGGTCGTCGGTGATGAGGCTCACGATGTTGTCGCCCGGGATATCCGCCGCGGTGACGACGGCGACCTTCGACCAGTCGAACGCGGGGTCGAGGTCGAAGGCGACGAACCGGGCATGGGCGTCGGTTGATCGGATCGTCGCGCCGAACCAGGCGCCGGGAAAGACGAGGTCGTCGGCGTACTTTGCCGCGCCGGTGAGCTTGTCAGGGCCCTCGCGGCGCAGCGGTGCCGCCGGGCGCGCGCGACCGGGAGCGATCTCGCCCGGGCGGACGACGAGCGCATCTTCCGCGCTCCGCCGAGGTGCGACCGGGGTGGTGGTCCGGCCAGGCGGTGTCCGGATCGTCATGCCGTTCGGGTCGACCCTCCTTGGCCGTGACGATAGCACCGAGACCGGTCGTTCGGCTGAGGTCTCAAGGCAGGCCCGGCGCGCGGACACCGAACGGCACCGCACCTCCCCACACCTTCGGTCCGTACTCTGGAGCTCCGCTCACCACCGCCGTCTGCACGGATCTCCGCCTATCCCATCCACCGCGGTGTCGGCCTGCAACGAGTACTAGTACCTCGGCTCTCAGGACAATAGTCATGGGACTTCGGAGCCTCTATCGTCGAAGGATCATGCGGGTCGCCGCGAAATCGGAGCACTCATCGATGTCCACGCAAGAACTGATCGTCGCTGTCCTCCTCGTCCTGACGTTGAGCAGCCTCGTCTTCGCGATCGGCCTGATCGTCGGCCCGCGAATCCGACGGCGCCGCAGTGACGTGGACGAGCTGGTGGTCCCGGTCGTCCGAACGGGACAAGCCGTGGGGCCGGGAGTCCTGGCTCCTGGCGGCCTCGATCCGGGGCGGCCGATGGCCGGCGGATCCGCTTCAGCATTCGCAGGTCGAACGGTTGCTGCGGCGTCGGGACCCGCCGAGCCCGCGAGGCCCCTGGCCACCGATCCCGTGACCGGGCTGGATCTTGCCCCGGCGTGGTCGAAGTGGCTGGCCGAAGAAGGCGCCCGCGTCGATCGCTACGGCCGTTCGGCCACGGTGGTCCTCGTCGAGGTCGCCGGCATCGACCGCCTTGCCGAGCGACTGGGGCCGGAAGCCGTCGACCGGTTGATCCCGCCGATCGCGACGACGATGCGCCGCCAGGCTCGAGCATCCGACAACGTCGCCCGAATCGGGCAGGCGCGGTTTGGCGCGCTGCTCCCCGAGACCGACGAGATCCGGGCGATCAACTACGTGGAGCGGGCGCGGGAGGCCTGCGACATCTGGCTCGAGTCGGGCGCGGTCGCGCTCCGGCTATCGATCGGCTGGGCGCAGATCGGGGCCAACCAGCCCGTCGAGGTTGCGATCCAGACCGCCGAGCGCCGGCTCAACGAGGAGCGCCAGCGGCAACGCGAGCGACCGGACCTGGTTCCCGACGCCGCGCCTGAACCTGGGCCTTCCGCCACCTGAATCGGTGACGCGGGCCCGCCACCCTGTTCAGTCTCGGGCGCGGTGGAGTGCCCGGCCGGGCGTCTGACCCGTGTGCGCTCCCTCGTCGACGACGAGCACCCCGTTGACGATCACCGTCTCGATCCCGTCCGGATAGCGCCGCGGCTCCTCGTACGTCGCGTTGCTGCGGACGGTCGCCGGGTCGAAAACCACCAGGTCCGCGACGGCGCCATCCCTGATCGCGCCGCGGTGCCGCAGGCCGAGCCGGGCGGCCGGCGCCGACGTCATGCGCCGGATCGCCTCCTCCAGGCCCAGGAGCGCCTCGTCCCGGACGAACTGGCCGAGGATCCGGGGGAAGCTCCCGTAGGTTCGTGGGCTCGGCTTCGCGCCGACGAACGTTGAGTCGGTCCCGACCATCCCGATCGAGTGGCGCAGGAAGCGGCGGATGCCATCGATGTGCGGACCGGGAGTCACCTCGTTCGGGCTGAGGTCCTCATCGATCAGGAGATCGCAGAGCGTGTCGACGGGGTCGTTGCCGGTGGCATCGATCAGCTCGCCGAGCGTCCGACCCTCCCATTGGAGGTTCTCCGGCCGGTGGAGGTAGCCGATCCGGATGTCCCGGAGGCCGCCGGCGCCGGCGAACAGGACGCCGCGCTCCTGGAGGTCGCGTCGGATCCGGTCCCGCGTGCCGCGCTCGGCGAGGCGCTCCTTCGTCCTGGTCGGGCCGCCGGCCTGGACCCAGGTCGGGATGAGGATGAGGAGCCGGGTGCTCGCCCATTCCGCCGGGTAGGCGTCGAACGTGACGTCGAGGCCCTCCGCGCGGGCGTCGTCGACGAGATCGAGCATCTGGTCCGGCGTGCCGGGGAACGTCTTGCGGTGGTAGAAGTGGGTGATGTGGGCCGGAGCCTCGCCGCGCCGCCCGATCTCGATCGCCTCGCGAAACGGGTCGAGGAAGCGGTCGCCGAGCGCGTACCGGACGTGGGTGTGATAGAACCCGCCGCCCTTCGCAGCCTCGCGGCTGAGATCGGCCAGCTCGCCGGTCGTGGCGTAGCTGCCGGGCGGGTAGTCGAGCCCTGAGCTGATCCCGAACGCGCCTTCCGCCATTCCCTCGCGGAGCATCGCCGCCATGCGGTTGGTCGTCCGTTCCGTGGCCGGTTCGTCGTCCCACCCGATCGCGCCGATTCGCAGCGCCGAGTTGCCGATGAGGTACGCGATGTTGACGCTGACCTGTCGATCGAACCGGCCGAGGTAGGCAGCGACGGTGTCCCAGTCGTAGGCGATGTCCGGACGGCCGTCGAGGCCCGCGTTGAGATGGACGAAGGCGTCGAGGTCCTCGCGGCTCGCGAACGGCGCATAGCTGTTGCCGTCGACGCCGATCACCTCGGTCGTGATGCCCTGGCGGACCTTCGGGTCGTGGGTCGGCTCGGCGAGGATCATCAACCCGGAGTGGGAGTGGAGGTCGATGAAGCCCGGTGCCACGACCTTGCCGGTGGCGTCGATCGTTCGGGCGGCGCGGCGTTGACTCCGTGGCGCCCGTCGCCGGTCCCGTCCAGGACCCGCAGCCGATCGCCCTCGACGAGGACCGTGCCAGCCCGCCCCGGAGCCCCCGATCCGTCGACGATCGTGCCGCCCGTGATGAGGATGTCGACGTGCTCATCGGCGTCCTCGCCTGCCCGTTGGCCCGCGTCGGTACCGGCTGCCGTGACAACGGGCGACGGAACGCGGCGTGGCCAGGCCGACGGAGGCCCGTTCAGTCCGCTCCGTTGTCCGGCAGGCGTGACACCGGCGGAGGAGACGGCGCGTCACGGGCGATGCACTCGGTCCGTCTCGGCCGCGTCGCTTGGACCGGCTAGGCGTGACAATCGCGCAGGTAAGCCGGCGGTGAAGGCCGTGCGACACTGATCCGGCGATGGGAACGCGCGAACGCCCGGCCGATCGCGGACGAAGGCGACTGCCGGGAGCGCGTCCGCCGAGTCGGCGAACGACGCACCGACTCGCCCGCGTCGCCGCGGGCCTGAGTCTGCGCGAGATCGCGGCCGCGTCGGGCGCGTCGCACAGCCAGCTCTGGCCGATTCGAGCGTGGCGAGCTCGGATCGCATGTCCGATGACGGAGTTCTGGGGGCGTGGTGCGCGGTTCGTCGGCCTTGACCTCGCGATCCGCGCCTATCCGGCCGGCGATCCGATCCGCGACCGGGCGCAGCTTGCGCTTCTCGAGCGGCTTCGCTCGCGGCTCCACCCATCGCTCCGCTGGCGCACGGAAGTGCCACTCCCGATCGATGGCGACCTCCGGGCGTGGGACGCGGAGATCGGCGGCGCGCCATCGGACCGCTGGCGGGCTCGGGTCGAGGCGGAGACGAGGATCGCCGACGGCCAGGCCCTGGAGCGGCGGCTCGCCCTGAAACTCCGAGACGATCCCGTCGGTCACCTCATCCTCCTGGTGTCGGACACCCGCGCGAACCGCAGCGGCGCTTCGCAACGATCCGCCCTGGTTTGCGACAGCTGCTGCCGCTCGGGACGCGCACCGTCTCGCCAGCGCTCTCGACGCTGGTCGTGACCCCGGAGGGAGCGGCATCGTCATCCTGTGACCGGCTCCGACCACGCCTGGAGCTCGACGTAGTTGCCCTCGGGGTCCGTCACATAGGTCCATGTCACGCGCCGGCCGTCGGCCGTCGTGACGGTCACGACCGACCCGACCTCCCCGCCGCCCGCCGCGAAAACGGCCTCGCGGGCCGCGGGCACATCGGGCACGGCGAAGGCGATGTGCTGGTAGCCGGGCCGGTTCGCCGCCTGGATCCCCCCGTCCGGCCCTGACTCGTACTGGTAGATCTCGAGCGTCGGGCCGTCCGGGCCGAGGCCCGGCAGGCGGAGATGCGCTCCGCGAAACGCGGCGCCGACGACTCCCGTGCCCGCCTCCACGTCCGGCCCGCGGTAGTCGCGGAGCGGCGGGACGATCTCCATCCCGAACACCTCGCGGTAGAACTCCTCCAGTCGCCGCCAGTCCCGAGCGATGACGTTGACATGGCCGAACCGTGCGTCGATCACGATGGTCCCTCCAATCGGCGGCCGCGAACCCAGGCGCCGCGAACCATGTCCGGGTGGGCCCGAAAGATCAGCCGGCTGACGAGCGCGGCCGGGTCCTCGAGCAACGCCGCGTCGGCGGGGTCGGGCTCGGCACCGCCAACTCCTCGGAGAGGGGCCGTCAGCGCCGGATCGACGACGATCACATCCGCCTCCTTTCCTACCTCGATCGACCCGATTCGATCGTCGAGTCCCAGCGCCCGCGCTCCGTCGATCGTGCCGAGCCGGAGCCAGTCGAGCGGTCCCAGCGGAGCTCGCGCTTCGCCGGCCAGGGATCGACGCGCCATCTGCGCATATGCGCCGGCGCGCATCACCGAGAAGAGGGAAGGATCCGGGCCGCCGGACACGTCGGACCCCAGCCCGACGACGACCCCCGCCTCGAGCCAGCGCCCGAGCGGCATGATCCCCGCCCCGATGAACAGGTTCGATGCCGGGCAGTGCGACACCCGCGTCCCCGTCTCCACGATCCGGGCGAGCTCCCGATCCGACAGGTGAATTGCGTGGGCGAGGACCGAGCGCTCGCCCAGCGCGCCCGCCCGATCGTAGACGTCGAGATAGTCCAGCGCCTCGGGAAACAGCCGGGCGACCTCGGCGATCTCGCCGGGGTCCTCGGACACGTGGCTCTGCCACCACGTCCCGGTCGATCGCGCGAGCGACGCGGATTCCTGCAGCATCTCGGCCGTGCAGGAGACCGCGAACCGCGGCGTGACCGCGTAACCCAGCCGCCCGTCCGCCGCTCCGTGCCAGCGCGCGATCAGGTCGGCGGCTTCGCGGAGGCTCCGATCGAGGATTGTCCCGAGCTCGATCGTCGGGTCGTAGGTCACCCGGTCCATCATCACCTTGCCGAGGATCGCCCGGATGCCGTGGGCCTCGGCCGCTCGGAACGCGGCTTCCATCGCCGCCTCGTAGACGACGCCGTAAGCCAGCACGGTCGTCGTCCCGGCAGCAGCGAACGCGCGGAAGATCGCCGGCGCGAGGTGCATGGCGAGCGCGGGATCGGCCCACGAGCGCTCGGTCGGAAACGTCAGCTGGTCGAGCCAGGTGAGCAGGTCAAGCGCGAATCCAAGGCCCGCGTTCGGGAGCTGCGGCAGGTGGGCGTGGGTGTCGACGAGACCGGGCATGACGACCCACGGGCGCAGGTCGGCCGCGCCGGCGACCAGATCCGGTGGGGCGGCGCCCGCAGCGCCGACAAACGTGAGAATTCCGGCGGCATCGACCGCCACGACCCCGTCCGGCTCATGGGCCACGCCGCCTGTGGCCAGCGGCGACAGGATCCGTGCGCGGATCGTGAACGGCGGCCGATCCGGAAGTCCGGCACTGGGCATGATCCGATGATAGAGGCGGCCCGACTCGCGGACAGGCCGAGGCCTCCCCGCGCCGCGCCGCCTGCGCCTTAGAGCGCGATCAACCCTGCCGGGGCCGGCACAAATCCACAGGCCTCGTAGTAGAACGCGCTGAGCTCGTCGTCGAAATCGACATGCAGCCACTCGCAGCCGGCCGCGCGAGCCTCCTCGACCGCCAGCTCGATCATCCTGGTGCCGATCCCCCTCCGGCGAGCCTTGGCTGCCACGAGCGTATCCAGGATGAAGGCATGGATCGCACCGTCCCACGGGACGTTCACGAATCCAACGAGCTCGTCGCCGTCCCGGGCGCAGACCCACCCGAGGCTATGCCGTTCGACCTGGCCCCTCCAGTCGTCGTCGAGGACCCGGTGTCCGAAGCCCTCGGCATGAAGCGCATTGACCTCGCTGTTCGTGAATTCCCCGCGCCAGCCGTAGCTCACTCCCATCGAGCGATGGTAGCGCCGCGGACCGCCGGCATTGCCCGAGTGGCTCAGGGTGCGTTGACGAAGTCCTCGACGACGAGGTCATCGACCGTCACCGGATTCGGAACGAGCTTGAGTTCCGTCATGAACTCGATCGACGCCTGCCAGCCCTCGCGGTCGATCGACCCCAGGCCTTCGCCGGCGGTCGTCCCGGGCCGCTGCCAGACCTCGATCGTCGCCGCGAGGATCGCCGCCTGGAGGTCGCGGTCCTGGCCGAGCGTCGGCTCAGCGGCAATCGCGGCGTCGACGCCCTTCGACGGGTCCGCGACGATGTCCGTCATCGCCCGGAGCGTCGCCCGCACGAAGCCTGCGATCGCGTCGTGCTTCGCGTCGATCGTCGTCGCAGCCGCGATCAGCCCGGGTCCCGGCAGCGGCGTGATCTCGTCGATGTGGAGAACGACCGCCGGCGTCCCGGTGCGCTCGAGCTGGACCGGCTCGTTATTTGCGAAGCCGGTCGCCGCGTCGACAGCCCCCTGGGAGACCGCGACCCCCTGGCCGAAATCGGAGTACTCCACGATCTCGACATCGTTCGTCGTGAGGCCGGCCGACTTGAGCAGCCCCTGGAGCATGATCCACGACGAGCCGAAGCGGCCGGGAATCCCGATCTTCTTGCCGTCGAGGTCGGCGGCGGACGTGATCCCGGTCGATTCCTTGCCGAACACGATCGACGGGAACTGGCCGTAGACCGTCGCGAGGTAGCGGATCGGGATTCCCTGGCTGACGGCCGGAATGACGCTCGTGCCGTCCGACATCCCGAGATCGAGCGCCCCCTGGCCGACGAGCGCCACGAGGTCCGGGTCGATCTTGTTCTCGAACGTGACCGCGAGCCCCTCCTCGGCGTAGTAGCCCGCCTGCAGGGCGAGGTAGAACTGGGCGAACTGGACGCTCGGGATGTAGCCGAGCCCGACCGTCAACGGGACGGCGGGCGCCGACGCAGGCGCCGACGCAGGTGCCGGGTCCGCATCCGGCAACAGCGACCATCGCGATGAGACTGATGGCGGAGCCGAGACGATAGGAGCGCATGTGACCTCCAGGACGAGTTAGCGGACGCCGACGAGACGGCGCTCGAGGACGACGACGACGAGGTAGAGAACGATCCCGAGCAGGGCGATCGTGACGAGCGTCGCGAACATCAACGGGATGTCGAACAGGCTGCCGCGGGCGAGGTTTACGAGGACCCCGAGGCCCTCCCGGGCGCCGGCCCACTCGCCGACGATCGCGCCGACGACCGCGAGCGTCACCCCGACCCGCATCCCGCCGAGGATCGACGGCAGCGCGGCTGGGATCTCGAGGGTCAGCAGGACCTGGCGACGGGTGGCGCGGAAGCTGCGGGCCATCTCGAGCAGGCCCGGCGTCGACCGATCGGATCCCGACCATCGTCGAGACGGCGATCGGGAAGAAGACGATCAGCGCGCAGATCACGACCTTGCTCGCCAGCCCCGCGCCAAACCACAGGACGAGGAGCGGGGCGAGGGCCAGGATCGGCGTCGCCTGGGCGGCGACGATGTAGGGCGAAACGAGGCGCTCGACCAGGACCGAGCGAGCAAGGCCGTAGCCGATGGCGAGGCCCGCCACGGCACCTACGGCGAAGCCGAGCGCGATCTCGGTGAGCGTTGCCAGCGCGTGCGGGGTCATCAGGCCGCCAAGCCAGGCCTGAACGAACCGCTCCGCGACCAGTTCCGGCGGCGGCAGGATGAATGTCGGGTAGTTGCCGACCACGACGACGGCCTTCCACGCGATGACGAAGGCGGCAAACGAGATCGCGACCGACCCGACGGCGTTGCGGCTCATGCCGCCTCCCCCGCGAGCTCAAGATGGGCGCGGATCTCGGCGGCGGCGCTCGAGACGATCGCCTCGTCGAGGATGTCGAGGGAGCGCGGCCGCTGGGCCCGGATCGGGACGATCGCGGCGACGCGGCCCGGTCGCGGGGTCATGACGACGACCCGGTCCGCGAGGAGGATCGCTTCGGGGATGCTGTGGGTGACGATCAGGATCGTCGCCGCCGTCCGCTCCCACAGCTCCAGCAGCTCGAGATTGAGCCGCTCGCGGGTGAGCGCATCGAGGGCGCTGAACGGCTCGTCGAGGAGCAGCACTTCCGGCTCGAGCGCAAGGGCCCGGGCGATCGCCGCGCGCTGGCGCATCCCGCCCGAGAGCTGGCTCGGCCGCGCGCTCACCGACTCGCTCAGCCCGACGAGATCGAGCAGCGCCGCGAGCCGCTCCTCCTGGCGCGCGCGCGGCCAGCCGGCCAGCTCCAGGGGGTATGTGACGTTGCCGGCGACCGATCGCCACGGCAACAGACGCGGCTCCTGGAAGACGAGTCCGACGCGCGGATCAGGTCCGACGATCGGCAGCTTGTCGAGGCTGACGGCGCCGCGCTCCGGGCGGAGCAGCCCGGCGGCGACCCGCAGGAACGTGCTCTTGCCGCACCCGTTCGGCCCGATGATGGCGACGACCTCGCCTCGTTCCACGGTCAGGCTGAACCCCTCGAGCGCCTGGACGGCGACGCCGCCCGGGGCCTGGAAACGGACCCCGATGTCGGTCGCGACGAGCTGGCCGCCGGTTGTCATCGGCGTCGCCCCCACGGCCGACACCAGGCCGCCCACGATCGGCGAGATCGCGGGATGGAGCCGGACGTAGGCAGCGAAGGCCGCGTCGTAGAGATCCCGGTTGTCGGGATTCGGCTCGAGCCGGTGGGCCACCCGGGTCATGCCGCGGATGGCGGCCGGCACGGCCGGGTACGCCCCGATCCCGGTCGCCCCGAGGATGGCCGCTCCGACAACCGCGGTCTCGAGGACGGCCGGAACGCCGACCGTGAAACCGGTGACGTCTGCCTTCACCTGGTTCCACGTCTCGCTCCGGGCCGGTCCCCCGCAGACGCGCATCTCGTCGACGTGGACGCCCGCGGCGATGATCGGCTCGGCGACATGGCGGATCGCAAACGCGGACGCCTCGAGGATCGCCCGGGCGAAGTGACCGCGCCGATGATCGAGGGTCAGCCCGACGAACGCGCCGCGAGCCGTCGGGTCCCAGATCGGAGATCGCTCGCCGGCGAGGTACGGGAGGAACAGCGCGCCGCCGGCGCCGGGCTGGGTCGCGGCGGCTTCCTCGATCAGCGCTTCGGTGGAGTCGATGCCCCCGACGATCTCGGTCCGGAACCAATCGATCGCGCGGCCGGTCGCCGCCATCGCCCCGCCCACGCTGAACAGCCCGGGCAGCGGCGCGATCGTGACGAAGGACCCGGGCACGCGGACCGGCTCGTCCCAGTAGACACCGAATCCGCCGGCCGCCCCGCCGACGTCGATCGCGTCGCCGCGGGCGGTCATCCCCGCGCCGTGGAAGCTCGCCCACGCGTCGACGATCCCGGCAACGACCGGGATCGAGGGGCCGATCCCGAGCTGGTCGGCTGCCTCGATCGACACCTCGCCGAGGACATCGCCGGCCCGGATCGACGGAGGGATCCTCTCGGCCGGGATTCCGGCGGCCTCCAGCTCGCCGGCATTCGGGAAGGGCTGGCCGTCGAGGAGACTCGTCGCCGCCCGGCCGGTCAGCCGGAACCCGAGGAAGTCCCACGTCGCGAGGTACCAGCGGGTCGCCCCCGCGACCTCGGGCTCGTGACGCTCGACCCAGAGGGCCGCCGGGAGTCCCGCGAGCGACCAGCCCTCGAGCCCGGTCGCGCGCGACAGCTCGGCCGCCTCGGCCGTCGCCCGAGAGTCCTGCCAGATGATCGCCGGCCGGGTCGGCCGGCCGCGCTCGTCGACGCTGACGAGCGTCGGGCCGTGGCCATCGATCGCGACCGCGAGGATATCGGCCGGGCTCGACGCGGTGAGGTGGCGGACGGCCGTCGTCAGGGCACCCCACCAGGCCTCGGGATCCTGCTCCGCCCGCCCGCTTGCCGCCTCGGTGTCTGTTCGGTAGCCGGCCCGGGAGAGCCCGAGCAGCCGGCCGTCGATCGTGACGAGGCCGACCTTCACCTCGGTCGTCCCGAGGTCGATCCCGAGGATCGCGGCCTCTCCACCGGCCGGGTTCAGACGACTCACGCCGCCGCCCCGGCCCGATCGAGCTCGAGAACCGCCGACGCCGTCCGCACGTCGGAGACGAGCACCGTCGCCGCACCCGAGCGGAGCGCCCCGAGGATCGGTCGGACCTTGGCTGTGCCACCGGCAATCGCGATCCGGACGGGCAGCCGATCGAGCCTGCGGGCATCGAAGGCGATCGTTCGCTTCCGCAGGTCGCTGTTCACGAAGCGCCCGTCGATGTCAAAGGGCGCGATCAGGAGCTCGCCGACGGCCCGGGCGTCATCGAGCTGGCGGCAGACTGCCTTGCCGAATGCGGCCTCGCCCCACGCGGGCCCGCCGATTCCGAACGCGGCCACATCGAGGCGATCCCAGAGATCGATGATCCGGCGGATGCCTGCGTGGGCGTAGAGCGATTGCCTGGTCGCCGGGTCGTCGACGATCCCAGGAGCGAGGAGGCCCTGGGCGGTCCCGCCGATTCCGTCCGCGACCCGCCGGAACGGCTCGCGCGCAGGTCCGGTGAACCAGTAGCCGCCGCAGAGCGGGACGACCGTCGCCCCGGTCTCGACAGGGGGCTCGTCGAGTGCGTCGGCGACAGCGGAGATCGACGAGCCGTCGCCGATCCCGACAACCGCTCCCTGGCGGATCGTCGCACGCAGGACCTCGGCGCCGAGCCGGCCGATCATCCGTCGTTCGATGTCTTCGGGGCCCCGGAGGCTTGGCGCGAGATGGACGGCCTGGAGGCCGAACCGATTGCGGAGCTCGTCGGCCGCGGGAGATGCCTCGGCGGTGCGGTCGATGATCCGGATCTCGACGATCCCCTCGGCGCGCGCCCGCTTGAGGATCCGGGAAACCTGCGGACGGGTCACGCCGAGCAGCTCCGCGACGCGCGACTGCGTCTCGCCGAGCTCGTAGTAGAGCCGGCTCGCCTCGATGAGTTGCTCGATGTCGCGTGGCACACTTGCACGATACAGATGTGCAGCCGGTCGTGCAAGGTGAATCCAAACGGCCCGGGCGGTGCCCGGGCCGTTGTCGTCCCCCCAACTCAGATGTCAGCTCAGGGCAGGCCCGCGCTGGTGGTGGGTGTGGTTGTAGCCATTGCTTGGCGTTCCGATGTACGGGAATACGCTGAGGAACGAGCCATCGTTGGCGTCGACACCGTCGCCGAGCAGGTTGTTCGGTGAGCGGTTGGGAACGCCGAGGACGAGGTTGAGCGTCGGCCCGTAGCCCTCGACGAGGGCCCGGAGCTCGATGTCCACGACGTCGTCGAGAAGGCGACGGCCGTTCGGGAACCCGCAGAGGTCGCCGGCGATGGCACCGAGACGGCTCGGGCCATCACTGGGGGCGCCGAAGACGCAGGCACCTTGCGCGTTTGGCTTGATGCCGGTGTTCACCCGGAGCATGTCGGCCTCCTTGGGGCCGGTCCTGGTGAACTGGAGACCGCCCGGCACGGTCGCCGAGTCCGGAATGTTGATGCCTTCCAGGAGGATGGCCTCGAGGTCTCCGCGACCCGAGGTCGCCGGGTCGTCGAGGGCGCCGTAGAGCGCGTTGGCGACGGCCGTGATCTCGGGATTCCGGTAGTAGGTGCGGAACTGCTGATCGGCAGACGGCTTCTGGCTGTTCCAGTAGTCCTTCTTCTCGCGCGGGATGATCACCTCGTTGATGAGGGGATTGCCCAGACGCGAAACCTGGACCCATGGGCCGCTGGCGGTCATGGTTCCGTCGGCATTGAGGGTCCGGTTCTTCTGCCGGCTCGCGGCGGCCCACACGCCGAGGACGGCGTCCGGATCGTTCGCATCGGTCGGCAGGGCGTGATCCTTGGTCAGCTGCTGGATCGGAACCTGGATGGCGATCGAGTTCGTGTTGAACCCGCCCACGCCGTCGACGCCGGGAGCAGCGGTCCGCGGAATCGCGTGGAGGGCGTTGAACGGTCGGAGTCCGGCCAGATCGAAGATCGAGCCGAGGTCGACGAAGAACGCGTCGTCGCGCTGTCCGGCGAAGAGCCTCGTCCCGTCGGCGAGCGACGCAACGGCCTGCTTGCTCAGCATCCCGTAGTTGGGGTTGGAGCGGGGGCCGATGTTGGCGGGCGCGGTCCTGACCTTCGTCGCGATGTTCGTCCCGTTCTTCTGGACGATGTAGGTCTGCGGAGCGAGAAGGTTCTCGTCGGTCAGGGTCGTGACGGGCCCGTCGTTGTACAGGAACGTCGGGATGCCGGCGAAGTTCGTCGACTTGGCGTTCGTCTTGAAGCGCCACGTGTAGGTGGTGTCGGGCTTGCCATCGCCGTTGTTGTCGATGTGGATCTCGTAGCGGACGGCCGGGTCGAACGGAAAGAAGTTCGGACCACCCGCCGGCTCCTCGAGCGGGATGTAGTTGGCGATGATCGTCAGGGTGTTGGGCTTGTCCGGGCTCACGAACGCGTAGAGGTCCGTGTTGTCCGCGGTCGGGTCGCCGGCGATCAGCGGCGCCTCCCGGTGACTGGATGCAAGGACACCGCCGACCGATGTCGCTGCGATGAGCAGCGCGCCGGTCAGGGCAGCGGCCTTCGAACGGGTTGACACGATTTTTCTCCCCGGTGGGTAAGTGGTGGGACAGGCTCAGGGCGCCTGCACTGTCTGGGGCTCGCCCGGCGTGTCGCGACCAACAACGAGCGGCTGTCCGGTTGTTCGCGCCACCGATGCAGATGGATCAACCGAGCGCGGCAAGGGCCGCCCGCGCGGCCGCTGCGCCCGTCGGTGAGAACCCCGGATCGATGGCCAGCGCGTCCGTCAGGTGTCGTCGGGCCGTGGCCTCATCGCCGGTGGCGAGGGCGATCATCCCGGCGTGATAGAGCAGGAGCGGGTCCCGGCTGCCGAGTCGCAGCGCCTCCGCCGACAGCCGCGCAGCCTCGTCATCGCGACCCGCGCGATGGGAAGCCCACGCCAGGGCGTCGGCCGTGCGCACTGTCTGGCGCGTCGCGTAGGACTGCTCGGCAAGCCTGAGCGCCGTCGACGGGTCGCCGTGATCCGCCTCGAACAGGGCAAGCTCGAGGTCGACATCGACGCCGGCCGCTTCGAACAGGGCGGTCTCTGCTCGCGCGAGGTCGTAGCTCAGCATGGCGGCGGCTGGATCGCCAGCCGCTTCGTGGGTCTCGCCCAGGGCGATGACGTATTCGGGCAGCGGCAGGATCGCGGCCGCCTTCTCGAACTGGCGGGCGGCTTCGACGAGATCGCCCCGCCCGACAGCGAGACGGCCGATGCCACCAATCGCCGCCGCGTGGTCGGGCACGATCGCGAGGGCCGACTCGTAGGCAGCGGCAGCCTCGTCGGTCTTCCCCGTGTAGACGAGCAGGTTGCCGAGGAGCGTCGTGACGTAGGCCGTGTTCTCGGCGGCTAAGGCCGGTGCCTCGGCCGCCTGTCGCATCGCCGTGACCGCGCCGTCGAGGTTGCCGTTGAGCTCCTGCAGGTACGAGACCCGGGCGAGTGACGTGAGGTCGACCCGCATCCCGAGCAGCTCCTGGGTCGCCTCGACGGCCTCGTCGTAACGGCCGAGCTCGATGAGCGCGTCAACTTCGATGGCCTTCGCCGGGGCCAGCGATGGCGACCGCTCGAGGGTCTTCTGGGCCGTTTCGAGCGCGTCGGCGAACTGGTGCCGCCCGAGCTGGAGACCACCGAGCCCGACGAGGACCAGCGGGTCGTCAGGCGCGAGCTGTAGCGCACGGTCGAGCGCCTCCTCCGCCTGGTCGTAGAGCGACGGATCGGCCGTTTCGCGGACCCGCTGGAGCAATGCCAGGCCGAGGTCGCGGAGTGCCTCGGGGTCGTCGGGGTCGGCCGCCACGCGGTCCCGAAGCGCAGCGATTTCGGCGAGGGTCCCGGTGGCGGCTGTCGGCGCCGCGATTGGAGACGGGGGCGTCGTCGGCGAGGTCGTTGGACTCGGCAACGGCAGAGCGGACGGCCTCGCGGCACCAAGGTCGCACGCGACCAGGAGCAGGCAGAGAGTCACGGCGCCGATCGCGCCCCTTGATCGGTTCATAGTCGGTTGATTCGGCCGGCCGTCGTCGACGGATGAATCCGGGAAGCCGTTATGCCCTCAGATCACCCGGCCGGGATTCAGGATGCCAAGCGGATCGAGGGCGGCCTTGATGGAGCGCATGACATCGACGACGTCGGCACCGACCTGCTCGACGAGCACGTCCCGCCGGGCCAGCCCGATCCCGTGCTCGGCAGTGACCGTCCCGCCGAGCGCGATCGCCGCCCGATAGAGATCCGCCCGGGCGAGATCCGTCAGTTCCTCCGCCCGTGGGTCGCCGTGGTCGAAGATGAAGTTCGGGTGGAGGTTGCCGTCCCCGGCGTGGCCGAACGTCGCGACCTTGACGCCATGCCGTTTCCCGATCGCGTCGATCGCGCGGAGCAGGTCCGGGACGCGGCTGCGTGGGACGCCGACGTCCTCCATCCGGACGATCCCCTGCTTCTCAAGGGCGCGGAGGGCCAGCCGCCGCGCCTGCCGCAACCAGTCGGCCTCCGTTGCGTCGGCGGCCCGCATCGTGCTCGTCGCACCCGCTGCCTCACAGGCCGCCACCGCGGCGTCGAGCTCGGCGATCGCAGCCGCCTCCGGGCGGTCCGATTCGACGAGGAGCATCGCCTCCGCCTCGCGATCGAGCCCGAGATTGAACGCGTCGTCGACGGCGGCGATTGACGGCCGGTCGAGCAGCTCGAGCGTCACCATGTCGATGCCGGCGGCGACGATCCGGGCGACGGCATCGCCCGCGCCATCGAGGGTCGGGAAGAACGCGAGCATCGTCGTCCGCGGTGGTGGCGCGACCCGGAGCCGAAGCGTCGCCTCGGTGATGATCCCGAGTGTCCCCTGCGACCCGACGAACAGGTGGGTGAGCGCGTATCCGGCGACGTTCTTGATGTACTTGCCGCCGGTCCGGATCACCCGGCCATCGGCGAGGACGACCTCCAGCCCGAGCACGGAATCGCGCGTCTGGCCGTACTTCACGCAGCACAGGCCGCCAGCGTTCGTGCCCAGGTTCCCCCCGATCGAACAGATCTCGTAGCTGGCCGGGTCGGGGGCGTAGAACAGCCCCTCGGCCGCGACGCGCTTCTTCAGCTCGGCGTTGAGGATGCCGGGCTGGGTCACGACGACGAGGTTCTCCCGGTCGATCTCGAGGACCGCGTCCATTTTCGTCAGCGCGATCGTCAGGCCGCCCTCGATCCCCGCGGCGCCGCCGCTCAGGCCGCTCCCGGCTCCGCGCGGCACGATCGGGATCCGATGCTCCGCCGCGAGCCGGACGAGCGTGGCGACCTCGGCGGTCTCGGTCGGCAGGGCGACGGCCAGCGGTAGCCCGGCCTTGAGGTAGGCGGTTTCGTCGTTCCGGTAGCTCTCGCGCTCCGACTCCTCGTCGAGGAGCCGCATCGCGGGCAGCGTCGCGCGAACGGCGTCCAGGAACCGGCTGCGGGCCGCCTCCGTGGTGACCGGCTCAAGCGACGGAACGGTCATGGGATAAGTCTACGCATCGTCCCCGTGCAGCGCCTCGCGCATCGTCCCCCTCTGACCGCGACGTTCGGCCGGTCGACGGTTCGGCCGTGCCGCCGTAGGATCGACGCGATGCCTCGCATCCGCCGCCTCGCCTACGTCGTGACTGCCGCTGCGCTGATCGCCATCGTCGTCGTACCCGTCCTGGCGGCCACGGCACCAGCGGCCCCTGCGCCGGCGGCTCCTGCGCCGGCGGCTCTGCGCCTGCCGCATCCGTGTCCGGCGCCCGCGCCGTCCGTCGTGCCCGAGCCCGTGGCGACAACGGCCGCCCAGGCGGTCACGGCCGTGCCGAGCCGAGCGCCGATCGTCCAGGGATTCGGAGGCGTCACTCCCGGCGCGGTCAACCGGACGAGCCTCGCCCTGACCGCGGAATACGACGTCGTGCTCACGCTCAACTTCGATAGCCGCGCCTTCACTGTCGACTCGATCATGACCGTCCGAAACGACTCGGGCGGACCCATCGACCGGCTCGAGCTGAACACGATCGCCGCCCGGCTCGGTGGGATGAAGCTCAGGACCGTCACCGTCGCCGGCACGGCGGTCAACGCGACGGTCGACGACCAGACGATCGTGGTCCCGCTCGGCGGGATCCTTGCTGCCGGCCAGTCGGTCCAGGTGCGGGTTCGATACGCGGCAACGCTTCGCAGCACGACCAGCGGCTCGAATTGGCTGTTCACCCGGGCGAACGGCATCGTCGATGCGTACCGCTGGATTCCGTGGGTGAGCAAACGGACGGCCTTCAACCGACCGAATCACGGCGATCCATTCGTCACGCCGAATACCCCCCGCGTCCGCGTCGCGATCACGAGCAACCGCGCACTCGTGTACGCGACGACCGGCGAGCGCGTCTCCGCGAGCGGCCTGAGGCAGACGTTCGAGGCCCGGAACGTCCGCGACTTCGTCTTTGCCGCGGCTCCCGACTACAGGACGATCTCATCGACCGTCGGCGACAACGTGATCCGCGTCTACTACCGGCCCGGCGGGCCGGGGTCCGCCATCCTGGCGGCTGCCAAGAAGGCGTTCACGAAGATGGAGCCGCTCGTCGGGCCGTACCCGTACAGGACCTACAACCTGGCGCAGACCGCCGGCGGATACGGGATGGAGGCCCCCGGCCTGACGTGGATCCCGACCGGCGTCGGGAGCGCGAATCTGTCGTACCTCGTGCATCACGAGACGGGCCACCAGTGGTTCTTCGGGATCGTCGGCAACGACCAGGCGGCGGAGCCGTTCACCGACGAGGCCGTCACCGACTACCTGGCCCGCTACGTCCTTGGCCAGCGCCGCGCCTCGCGCTGTTCGACGGCCCGGCTCGACCTGTCGATCTACAGCTACTCGTCTGCCTGCTACTACGAGGTCGTCTACATCCAGGGCGGCAACTTCCTCCACGACATTCGCACGACGGATGGGCTACACGGCGTTCTGGCGCGGGATGCGCGCCTACGTCGCAGAGAACCGCTTCAAGCTGGCGCCGACGAAGACGCTCCTCGACACGCTCGACGACCACACGTCGCTCGACCTGGTACCGCGGTTCCGCCCGCGGTTCCCGCGGCTGTACTAGCCGCGCGCGGCGCGCTTCGCGACGTCGCGATCGTCCGAGATCGAACGCCGCTGGAAGTCACTCCCGCGCCCTCTGGCTTCTCCGATTCCGGACTCCGAATCCGGAGGATCGCGTTGAACTGGAAGTGATTTCGCCCGACGTTCGGAATCGGAGGATCAGGCGGCGGTGCCTCGACTCAGGGTCGGTCGAGACGGCGATCGGCGACGAGGGCCTGCGGCATCTGCCGGAACGAGGCGGGCAACAACGGCCGCCACGCGCGCCACGACGTGACGAGCCAGCTCGACACGGTCCGTTCGAGCGGTCCCCACCGGAAGCCGTAGTCGGCCCGGACTGACGTCGGCAGCAAGCCGATGGACGGCCACAACGTCCACGAATACAACGGCGCCGGCACCCACCCGAGCGCCGGCACGACGGGCCCGAGCGGCGGGTGGAGAACCGCGTCGGCCAACTCCCGGGCGACCGCCGAGACCCGGACCGGGCCGGACGGTGCCAGCATCGAGGCGACGTATCGCTCGAACGCATCGAGGTCGACCGGCAGGCGATCCTCCGGGACGCCGAACGCCCGCCCGATCGGTAGCGTCTCCGCGTAATAGCGCGCCCGTCGATCGCGCGGCAGCGGCTCGATCCAGGCGTCGTACGCGGCCATCGTCGTGTCGACGAGGGTCGCGTGGACCCACAGCGACAGGTCCGGATCACGGGCGGTGTAGCCGGCCCCGGCGATCGATCGGTGGAGCCCGTTCAGGCGCCGAATCTCCGCTCGTGCCGCCGTCGTCGTCCCGTAGACGATCGCCAGGTAGCTCCGGAGCGTGGCCTGGAGTCTGCGCCACGGATCGGCGCGGAAGTCGCTGTGCTCCTCGACCCCGGCAGCGACGAGCGGGTGGGCAAGCTGGAGGAGCAGCGCCCGCGGGCCGGCTCCCAACAGCAGCATCGCCTCGCGGTTCAGCCGCCACGCCTCGCTGTCGGGGCCGTACAGTCCCTCGATGTCGGGCGGTTTCATCCGATCAACCTGGAGCTGCGAAGAGACAACCATGGGACGCTGGGGCTCCGATTTCGATCCCGATCGCCTCGCGGCGCTCGAGACGGGGATGTGGAAGGCCTACTACCGGCGCCAGCCGGCGCGGCTGTTCGGGCTGCTCGTCAAAGGGTTGCACGAGCAGGCTCATGCGTCATGGCCGCGAGCCCTCGCGGCCAGCCTCCTCCTGACGAAGGCGGCCGTCGGGTTCGCCCGGTCGTCCGGCGAGTACGAGCAATTCGGCCCGGACATCGCCCGCGGCTACCGGCTCCTCGGGCTGCCGGACGACGTCGACGTGGGAGCCGTCGCCCGGAACGAGCTTCGCTGGTGGGTAGTCCGCCGCGAGATCGGCCTTGCCGCCGGCGAGGCCGCCGGTGACGCGATCACCGCCACGTACGCCGCGCTGTACGCGATCCCGCCCGAACGCGTCCAGGAGGCCGGTCGCCTGCGCGGCCTCGCCGCGGAGGTCAGGGATCGGGGCGCTGCCGAGGATCCGGACGGAGGCACGGGTCGCGGGACGGCGTACTGGCCGGAAGTCGCCAGGCTCCTGCGCGATTCGTATCGAAGCCTGCACGCCGCCCTGGCCGACGCTCCCTAGCCCGGGCCGGATCTCAGCGCTCGCCCGACCGCCGCCCGACGACCCACCACCCCGCCCGGAAGCTCACCGCCGCGAGGAGCAGCTTGATCCCGTCGATGATGATGAACGGGGTCAGCCCGAAAGCAATCGCGGTCTCGAGGCGGATCCCGTCGTACTGGGCCGGCAGCGCCATCGCCAGCCACGGAACGCCGACGAGATAGATGGCAACGTTTCCGAGGAACATCGCGGCGATCGCCCCGAGGATGTGCCTGTCCCAGCCGAGTTCCGCAAGGCGGCCCGTGACGGCCGCGGCCAGGAGGAACCCGATCAGGTAGCCCCCGGTCGCCCCGAAGACGAACGTTCCGCTAGCGTCGCGCGACACGAACGTGTCGAGGCCGGACGATCCAGCCGAGTAGAACGGCAGCAGGAGCCCGAGGGCCAGGTACAGGCCGACGGACAGGACGCCCCGCCGCAGGCCGAGCGCGCCACCGACGAGGAGGACCGCGAAGGTCTGGCCGGTGATCGGGACCGGCGATGACACCAGCTGGATCCGGAAGTCGGCGATCAGCGGGATCGTCTGGCCGGTCTGGACGATCGTGAGCTGTGCGCACAGCGCGATCAGCAGGGCGCCGGCCACGATCAGGACGATGTGCCGGACGCGGCTCCCGACGCGCTCTCCGAGGCGGATCGGGACGAGGAAGTCGGCGAGCGTGATTCCCCGCTGGTCGAGCGGGACGCGGCTCATCCGCGGGTGGACGATCGTCATCCGATTGGCGGCTCCGACTTGGGCAGAAGGTTGCTGCGGATCCTCGCGACGGCGCGAGTCTACCACCCGGTCTACTCGTGCTGGACTGCCCGGACGATGACAAGGCGGCTCGCGAGGCGAGCCGGATACCACGCCGCGACAACCGACAGGCCGATCCCGAGGACCGCCGCCAGACCGATCGAGCGCCACGGCAGCCCGAACCCGAGCGCCGCGTCGCCGCCCGCGATGGCGACCATCGCCGCCCCGGCGAGGACGCCGGTCAGGATCCCCAGAATCGACCCGGCGACGCCCAGGATGCCTGCCTCGACGACGACGGTCCGCCGCACCTGGCGGGTCGTCATCCCGGCCGCGCGGAGCACCCCGATCTCGCGGACACGTTCGAGGACATTCATCGTGAGGGTGTTGACGATCCCGAGCATCGCGACGACGACGGCCACGATCGCGAGCGCGTCGAACAGCCCGAAGACGCGTCCGAGCGCGGCGTCGACCGCGCCGGCGACGCGGTCGAGCGGGTTCGGTTGGAGGGCGAGGCTTCGGGCGGTCTCCTCGAGCCTCGGCTGAGCGTCCGCCTCGCGGCCGGGCAGGTAGCGGATCGCGAACGCGTCGGCGCCGGCGACGCCGAGCGACTCCGTCGCGTCCTTCCAGCCGATGAGGACCGCCTCGCCCGCCCGGCCCGGGAGCGTCCGCTCGGCGATCGCCGCGACCCGCAGGTCGAGCGCCCGGCCTCCACCGAGGGCGATCGAGAAGGCGCCGCCGACCGGGAGGCGCAGGCGGTCGGCGAGCGCGCGCGGCAGGATCGCCGTTCCGCCCGCATCGAGCCCGGCAAGTGCGATGTCACGGTCGCCGAAGGCGATCCGCAGCCGCCCATCCTCGAGCAGGTCTTTGCCAATCACGGCAGCCGCGTCGGTCCGGACGCCTTCATGGGCGACCTCGAACGTCGCGATCGGGCTCACCCGTTCGACGCCGTCCACCGCCGCGAGCTCCTCGACCGTCGCCGACTCCTCGACCAGGTCGATCGGGCGGATCGACGTCACGACGGCGTCGCCGGGGACAACCTCGGCGAGCCAGGCGCCGGCGGCCGACCGCGACTGGCCGGCAATCCCGCCAATCGCCACGATCATCGCGAGGCTGGCCGTAAGCGCCCCGACCGTCAGGGCCGTCCGGCTCCGGTCCCGGGCAAGCGCCGCCCGGGCGAGCCGCTCCTCGAGCCGGAACAGCGCCGCGAATGGCAGGCCGGCGACTCGCGCCAGCGCCCCGAGGACGAACGGTGATGCGAGGACGACAGCGAGCAGCAGGATGTAGACCACGCCGGCCCGAACGAGTCCTCCGGCGCCCCCGTCGCGCGGCCAGACGAACAACCCGGCGATGCCGACCGCGACGAACACTCCGACGAGCCAGCGGAGCCTCGCCCGCTTGGCGGTCGGCGGGTCGAGGCGCGCGGTGAGCGCCTCGACAGGTGGAATGGAGCCGGCCCGCCGCGCCGGCCCGAGCGATGCCGCGAGGGTGACGAGCAGCCCGATCGCGATCGCCGGGAGCACCGACGCCGCGGAGAGCCCAGCCCGCTCGAAGGGGATCGAGCCGATCGTTCGGACGTAGACGGCGACAAGCTCGGCGAGGCCGATGCCGGCGGCAAGGCCGACGATCGATCCTGCGATCCCGAGGAGTACGGCCTGGATCATGACGAACCATCCGACCTGCCGGCGAGTCGCTCCGGCAGCTCGCAGCAGGCCCAGCTCTCGGACGCGCTCGGTGACGGTCATCGACAGCGTGTTGAAGATCAGGAACGCGCCGACGAAGAGGGCGACCGCCGCGATGAGCGCGGTCGTCGAGCGGAAGTCGGCCGTCGAGGCGCGGAGCGAGGCGGCCAGATCGCTCGGCGACGACAGCACGTACGGCTCCGCGGTCAGCGCTACCTCGAGAGCCTGGCTGACCTCGAGTGGCGACGCGCCCTCGCCGGCGACGATGTCGACACGACTGACGCCCTCCTCACCGAGCAACCGCTGCGCGGTCCGCAACGGGACGATGACCGTCCGACCACCCGATCCGACGAACGGCCCGTCCCCCTCGACGATCCCGACGACCTCGAGAGAGACCGGCCCTTCGGGCCCGGCCTGGAACGTCAGGTCCGAGCCGACCGTCAGCGCGTTTTCGGCGGCGAGCCGCTCGGTCACGAGAACGGCGAACGCCTCCGCCCCTGGAAGCGCGGCACCGGCGGCCAGCGGCAGGTCGCGGACCCGCGCCTCGAGGACCGGATCGACGCCGAGGATCGTCACCGGGTTCGGCAACACGTTCGGGTCGTCCAGGTCGGCTTCGAGGTAGGTCCGCCGCTCGAGCACCGGCGCCGCGACGCTGACGCCGGGCGCCACCCGGATCGCGGCGAGGCTTTCCTCTGACAGGCCCGGGTCCCCGAACGCGGCCACCCGCAGGTCCGCCCGGCCGACCAGGTCGCGGACGGTCCGGTCAATCGATGCGTCGATCCCGGCGTCTGTTGTGAGCGAGGCGAACAGGACCCCGACCCCGAGGGCGATCCCGATGATGGACAACCCGGTCCGGCCGCGGCGGGCCCCGAGGCTCCTCCATGCGAGCGACGCCAGACCGCCCATTGCCTACAACCCCAGCTCCGCGAGCCGTGTGATCAGCGGCGTCGCGTCGTGGACCTCCCGCCGGCCCGAGATCGATCTCGTCGCCGATCTTCCCGTCCGAGATGACCAGGACCCGATCGGCGTAGGCCGCGGCCTTCGAGTCGTGGGTGACGAGGACGACCGTCTGGTGCCGCTCGACGCACGACCGCCAGAGCGCGTGGAGGATCTCCGTGCCGGTCGTGTAGTCGAGGTTGCCGGTCGGCTCGTCGGCGAACAGGAGGGCGGGCCGGGTGACAAGGGCACGGGCGACGGCGACCCGTTGCTGCTCGCCGGCTGACAGCTCGTCCGGCTTGTGGTGCTCCTTGCCCGCGAGGTCGACGAGGGCGATGACGTCGCGGATCCGTTCGACGAGCTCGCCGTTCTTCGTGTCATGCCCGGCGATCGTGAAGGGGAGTGCGACGTTCTCGGTGACGTCCAGGAGCGGGATGAGGTTGAACGACTGGAAGACGAAGCCGGTCCGATCGCGACGGAGGCGGGTCGCGTCGTCATCCGAGAGCTGGCTGATCGACTTGCCCTCGAGGGTCACCTCGCCCGACGTCGGCCGGTCGAGACCGCCGAGCAGGTGGAGGAGCGTGCTCTTGCCGGAGCCGGAGGGCCCCATCAGCGCGACGAACTCGCCCTGCGCCACCGCGAGCGACACGCCGCGAAGCGCATCGACGGTCATCGCACCGAGCCGGTATCGCTTGGTGAGGTTGTGCGCCTCAAGGATCGGCGGCATTTCCGGCAGTGTAGCCGCGCCGGCGATCACGAATGGCGAAGGCAATCAGCCGCCGAGGAAGAACCCCGTCACGTCGCCCACGATCGTCTCGACCAGCCCCGGCGGCGTCACCGGATCGACGACCCGGAGGCTTCCTGGGACGGCACCGGCGGATCGCCGAATTGCTGCGCAGCGGCGCGTCGTTCCGGCGACCGCCGGCGCCCTCGCCGGTCCGGTTTCCGCTCCCGAAGCCGAGTCCGATCGGATCGGTGGGCTCTGGCGGCATCGTCCTGACGGGCGTCGGGACCGGCGTCGGCTTCGGTGTCGGCCTGGGAGTGGCCCTTGGCTTGGGAACCACCTTCCCTGTGGGATTCGGATTTGGCTTGGGCTTCGGTGCCGTGCCACCCGACGATCCGCACTTGTCGGCGAACAGGACGGTCCACATCTTCTTGCCGCTGGAGCCCTTGTAGGCGCCGATGCCGACGACGTCCCAGCGCTTGCCCATGATGTTCGCCCGGTGGCCGGACGAGTTCATGAACATGTTGTGGATGGTCTTCGTCGACGAATTGTCCGGGTACGTGTTCCAGCCGATGTTCTCGCCGGCGACCGCGTAGCAGTAGCGCTTCGAGTCGAGGATCGAGAAGACCTGCTTGCCGCTCGGCGGGATGCTATGGCTGAAGTAGTTGCGGACGATCATGTCCTTGCTCCGCGAGCGTGCGATCGCGGTGAGGGTCGAGTCGACCCTCAGCGCCCTGAGGCCTGCCGCCGCCCTGGACTGGTTCGTGAGGGCCACGAGCTGCTTCTCGGACGACGAGCTGAACTGACCGGAGCTCCAGGCATCCGTCGGCGCCGGGGCCGCGAGCGGGCCGATCGCGGAGATCGCGAACGCCAGGGCCACCATGACCGAGAACCGCCGCGAGGCGGCGGGCATTCGACGACGGTCGGACGGCGCCTGGATCGGCAGGGCTTGGGAAGCGAAAGTCATCGACGGACGGTCTCGTGCGGGTCGCCGGGAAGGGAAATCCGGTGTCCCGTTGACCGTAGGCGGTGGGTCGCCGCGGGTACGGGGCGCGATGGTCCCGCGCGGCCGGGCCAGCGGTACCACGATCTCCACCCCAATCCACCGCAGTGGACTCGACTGGTCCGATCGGTCCCAGTACGACCACCCCGACTGGACTGTTGGGCGGCGTGACCGGTACGAATCGTTGATCCCCGAGCGGTTCCCGCGCCGCTATCGTCAGGGCCTGATCTCCATGAGGTCCCATGACACCGCTGACGCTGACCGTCGCCGGCCGCGCATCGAGGCGCGGCCTCATCCCCCGCCAGCCTCCGGCCGACCGGCTGATCGCCGAGATCGAGACGTGGCTGCGACTCGCATACCCGGATCTCGTCCGCTCGACCCGAACGCGGACGTCATCGACCGGTAGTCGGGAGCTGCTCGTCGGGCTTCATCCGGCTGCGGAAGAGTTCTCGATCTCCGCATCGGACGATGGCGATGTCGCCGTCTCAGCCCGGCTGATTCCCGTCGGACCCGGCTACCAGACATTCGTGAGCCGGCTCATCCAGCGGATCGCGCTCGAGCACGAGATCGTCTGGGCGACGGCGGGCGACGCGCAGGATGCGTCGGACATCGCCGCGGTCGGCGAGCGTGCCAAGGCCGAGCAGTCGTACATGACCTGGCTGGGTGCCGGACTCATCGGGGCGCGCGAGGCCCGCCGCCGGGGTGTCGGCGGGATCCATCTCGGGACGCCGACCGACGTCCGCTTCACGTTCGAAGGCGCCATCGCCACGAGCCTCGGACCGCGCGACGACGCCTGGCTTGACGCCGCCCTGGCCAATTCCCGGCACGCCGCCGAGATCACGCCGTGGTGGGCGGACGCGACGGACGGCCACTGTCTCCTCAACCGCGCTCTCTGTCTCATGTGGACCGACGTCCGGTGGCGCGTGCCCGCCGACGTGCCTGAGCGGCTCATCCAGGAGGAGGTCCTCCGCCTCCTGTCGCGTGCCTTTCCGCTCGACCCGTCGCTCCCCTACCCGTGGCGGGAGTGGAAGGAGCTCACGAGCATCCACGGCACCGCTGACGCGATGACCCGCCAGGTCGAGACCCGCGCCGCGCGAACTCCGGCCGGCCCGCTCATCGGCTACCGACGCGACCCGGTCCGGATCGTCCACGAGGGCTGGGAGCTCGAGATCCCGGGCTCGTTCGCAGAACGACGGAACGAGGACGAGTGGTGGGGCGGCGAGCCGGGCCGATCGATCACGCTGGCTGCGACGGAGACCGGCTCCGCCGCGGGCCCGATGAGCGCAGAGGAGTTCCTCGGGCAGGTGTCGCCGGATCTCGGCCGTGACGCGCTCGTCCACCGCGCCGGCGAGCTCGTCGGGCGGGCACGGCTCTCGACCGATGCAACCTCTGGAGTCGAGGTTGGCGTTCTCGAGGGCTTCTCGGCCGTGCGCGGCCGCGGTGCGGCGGTCCGGATCGTGTTCGACAACTCGGCCGACTGGCAGTGGGCCCTCGACATGTGGCGGGCACTCACGCCCGCCGGACGCGGGGCGTTCGCCGCCGCCTGAGGGCCGCTCAGCCGCCGTACTGGGCGGCGAAGGCCTCGTACGTTGCGGCGATCGGGGCCGGGACGCTCTCCTCGTCGGCGCCGAAGCGGCGTGCGTCGGGCGTCTTCACGCCATTGCCGGTCAGGAGCGCGACGACCTCGTCGCCCTCGCGGATCACGCCGCGTCGGCGGGCCGCCTCGACTGCCGAGACGGTCACCCCACCGGCGGTCTCGACGAAGATCCCCTCGGTCGCGGCGAGCCGGCGGATGGCAGCTGCGGTATCCGTGTCCGGGATCGCCTCGATCGAGCCGCCCGTTCGACGGACCAGGTCGAGGGCGTACGGCCCGTCGGCCGGGCTGCCGATCGCGAGCGACCGGACGATCGTGTCCGGACGCCGGACCGGATCGATCTGGTCGGTCCCGGCGGCGAACGCCGTTGCGACCGGCGCGCAGCCGGCCGGCTGGCCGCCGACGAACCGGACCTCCTTGGCCTCGACCAGGCCGACCGAGATGAGCTCATCAAAGCCCTTGGCGACCTTCGTGAAGAGGGAGCCCGACGCGATCGGCGAGACGAGGACGTCCGGCAGACGCCAGCCGAGCTGCTCGGCGATCTCGAACGCGAGCGTCTTGCTCCCCTCCGAGTAGAACGGGCGGAGGTTGACGTTCACGAAGGCCCAGCCCTCTTCGTCGGCGATCTCGAGGCTGAGCCGATTGATGTCGTCGTACGTGCCGTCGACGCGGACGACGGTCGCGTCATAGCCGAGGGCGTGGTCGACCTTGGCGGGCTCCAGGTCCGACGGGACGAAGACGAACGCCCGCAGGCCGAGCGCGGCGGCGGCCGCTGCGGTCGCCCCGGCGAGGTTGCCCGTTGAGGCGCAGGCGAGGGTGTCGAAGCCGAACTCGACGGCCCGCGCGGCGGCAACGGCGACGACCCGGTCCTTGAAGCTGAGCGTCGGGTTCCGGGTGTCGTCCTTGAGCCAGAGGCGTTCGACGCCGAGCTCGCTGCCGAGCCGCCCGGCGGGCACGAGGGCCGTCGAACCGACGGCAAGTCCGCGAGCCGGCACGGCCGAGACCGGCAGCAGCTCGAGATAACGCCAGATGCCGGGCGGCCGCGCCGCGATCGCCTCGCGCGTCAGCGTCCGGCGGGCAACGGCTGGGTCGTAGACGATCTCGAGCGGTCCGAAACAGCCGGCACAGACGTAGTTCGGGCCGATCTCCTCCGGCCTGCCGCAGGCCCGACAACGCATCCCGAGGACATGCGACGCACCGGGGGCGTGGGCGGCGGTGGCGGCCGGCGTTGTGGTTGGCGGGCCCAGGGTCGGCGTCTCGATCGTCATCGGTTGTCTCCGTCCGGGACGCCTCACAGGACGCCTGCCGGGAAGGGATGAGAGTGACGCCGAAACCACAAGACCCTTCCTGGAGAGGAAGGGTCTTCAATCCCTTATCTCGCAGGAGGACCTGCCCGGATTTGGCACCTTGCCGGCGTCACCGCCGGTAGGTTGTCGGGCTTCACAGGGCCGGTCCCTCCGCCACTCTTGATAAGAGCTATTCAGTTGCCTGCCACGGTAGCGGCGATGACCGCGCGGGTCAAGGGGGCGCTGATCCGGGTCGCCGGGCCAAGGTGGCGCCAGATACCACCCCGTGTGGTGACTGTCCCACGTGTCGCGCTCGGTTGGCGCCAGCCACCATCCCGGGTGGTGTTTGGCGAGAAAGAGCAGTGATTTGGCGCGATTCTCGGCCGGCACGGCCTCAAGCGAGCGACAGTCACTACGTACGGTGGTATCTGGCTTGTACCTCGGGCGCCGGGCGGGCGGCTAAGGGCGGCCGACGGGAGTGGCGTCCCTCAACTCGGCTGGCAGCGAGGCGGCGACCCGCCGGCGGCGCGCCGTGGGCTTCGATTGCGCCTTCGCCTTGACCGCCTTCGGCTTGGGGTCCGCGGGGACGATCCAGGCGTCGAACGCCGCGGCCTTCGCGTCGATGATCCGGCTGAACAGGCCCGTCGGGAGAAGCGTGGTGAAGTCGAGCTTGTCGACGTGGCGCTCGCGGGTCGGCCGGCCCAGCAGGTAGCCCTGGCCCGCGGCGAAACCGAGCTCGCGGATCGCCGCCAGCTGCTCGGGCGTCTCGACGCCCTCCGCGACGAGCGTCGCCTGCCAGCGGGTCCCGAGCTCCTGCAGGGCCCGCAGCACGGCGTGCGACGGATCGTGGAGGAGGCCGCCCTGGACCAGCGACAGGTCGACCTTGAGGATGTCGAAATGAATCTCGCTGAGGAGGCGGAGGCCGGCGTTGCCGGAGCCCACATCGTCTGCGGCCAGGCGCATCCCCGCCCGTCGACAGGCGGCCGCGTTGCGGCGTAGCTGGTCGAGGTCCTGGACCGCCTCGCGCTCGGTCAGCTCGATGACGATCTGGTGGGGCATGATGCCGCGTCGCTGGAAGACGGCCGTCAGCTCGACCGGGTGGAACTGGTCGGACTCCAACGTCCGGGGAGAGAGATTGACGCTGAGGTACGTGTCCGGCTCGAGCTGGCCGACTCCATCGGCGACGATCTGCAGACAGGCCATGTCGAGCTCGACCGTCCGGTCGGCCCGCTCGGCCGCGGCAAAGAGGCTCCCGGCGTCGGCGATCGGGGCGCCGTCTGTCGGCCGAACGAGGCCCTCGTAGCCGATCGGTTCGCCGGTCGTGAGCGAGAAGATCGGCTGGTAGACGGGTCGGAGCGAACGCTGCGCAAGGATGGCCTCGAGTGCCAGCGAAAGGTCGGCGGTTGATGTGTCGTCGTCGGCCGCGCCGTGACGGCCCGGGTCGTAGGCAACCGCGTTGGTTCGGCCGTGGCGCTTGCACCAGTAGAGCGCCGCGTCCGCGTGTCGATAGAGCAGCTGGCCGTCCGTGCTCGGCAGTGGGAATGCCGCGACACCGATCGACAGGGAGAACCCCTTCATCGGTCGAGTCGGGTCACCACCGTTGAGGGCGCTGGCAAGGATGTGGCGGGCCGCCGCGAGACCACGCCCGATATCGGCACCCGGCAGGAGAATGGCGAACTCGTCGCCGCCGATGCGGAACGCCCGGTCGTAGCGGCGAAGCGATGTCGCGGCGATCCGTCCGACGGCTTCCAGCAGCTCGTCGCCGGCGGCATGTCCACGACCGTCGTTGACCTTCTTGAGATCGTCGACATCGACGAGGAGAAGGGCGAGTGCGGTGTTCTGGCGCGCCGCCTGGCTGATCTGACGAGCCAGTTCGTCCTGGAATGCGCGGTGATTGCCCAGTCCGGTCAAGCCGTCGATCAGTGCGTCAAGGCGGGCCTGGCCGTAGAGCTCGAGCAGCCGGCTGCGCTCCTCCTCGAGCTGGTCGACATCGCGGAGGATCGATCGCGAGAAGCCGGCCATCGCGAGCGGGACGACGATCGAACAGACGACGAGGAAGCCAAGCGCTGCGTCCGTACCTGGACCCCGGCCGGGCCAGAACCCCTCCACTGCGGCTACGGCCATGAGTACCGCGAACTCGACAACGAGGATGCGGATCAACCGCCCGCGGATGGCCGCGGAACGGGGGTCGCGGTGTGCTGGTCGTAGATCGGGAGGGTTCTCGCGCATGGTCTCAAACGGTTGGATGGATGGACTACCTGTGTACGGCATTTGGTCCGCCCTGTGACCGTGACGAAGGTACCGGGCCTCAACGACGTTGGGCCCAATGACGGAGGCACGCCGCGCGCATAGCGTCCGCGTAACGCCGCCGTTCACAAGGGGAAGCGCATCGACCGACAGGGGCAGCCACGAATCCGGCTCGCGGGCGCGATCGCGCTCTCGGGTTTGTTGCTCGCGTCCCTCGTCGGCTTCTCGGCCACGCCGGCTCTCGCGCGGACCTGCGGGCCCGTAACCATCGAGAACGGAACGGCCAGTCCGGGGTCGGGAACCACGGCGACAACGTTCCATTTCTCTGTCGACTTCGAGGACGAGGACAACGACGCGCCGCAGTCGGTTCGGCTGCAACATCGCCGGCGGCTGGACGAACCTGACCGCCTCGGGGAGTGATTGGGATGGCGGCGTGACGTTCACCGGATCACGCACGCTGCCCGCCGGCAATCACGCGCTACTGGTTCCGAGCCACCTACAACAACGGTCAGACCTGCGACCACATCCGCGTCGAGCCTGAACGGGTCACGGTCACCGCCCCGACCCCGCCGCCGACTCCACCACCAACGCCCGCGCCGACGCCACCACCGACCCCCGCACCCACGGCACCGCCGACCCCGGCGCCAACACCGCCGCCCACGCCCAAGCCGACGCCGAAGCCCACGCCCAAGCCGACGGCACAGCCCCCAGCTGCGACACCCAGGCCGACCCCGCGGCCGACGCCCCGCCCGACGGCCGCTCCGACCGACCAGCCGCCGGCGCCCGCGGCTACGGCCACCCCGCAGCCCGCGGTGATCACACCGGCCCCGACTGCTCCTCCGACCGTCGCCCCGACGGCGACGCCGACCGCGCCCGGGACGAACCCCTCCCCAACCGCGACGGTCACGACCGCCCTGGCGGGCGGCCCGGCCACTCGCTCGGGCGGGTCCGGCGGCGGCGGAGGCGGAGCCACGGGGCGTGGCGGCGGGAGCGGCGGGAGCGGCGGAAACGACGGGAACGGCGGAAACGACGGATTCCGTCTCGGTCTGCCCGACTTCGGATTCAGCTCGGTCTCGGGGCCGTTCTTCGCCTGGCTCGGGACGACGGTCGGGGGGATCCTCCTCTTCCTGTTCCTCGTCAGACGCAGGCGCGAGGATGCCCCGTCGCTCGCGACGTTCGTCCTCGAGTCGCCGACCCCCGTGGTCCCACCCGTCATCGCGCCCATCCAGCTGGCGAGCGCCGCGGATCCGCCCGCTGCTGTGATCGCGAGCAAGAGCTCGGAGCCGCGGCGTCGGACGCGTGGCCGGAAGGCCGGCCAGCCGTCGGGTGCCGCGGGTGTGGCGGCGAGCGCCTTCACGAAGCGACCGGCCAAGGGTGTCGAGCGTGTCTTCGTCTCGTATCGGGGCGTCCAGATGGGAGAGTCGCCGGACGATGCTCAACCGACGGTGGCACGCCTCGAGCGCGGCGACGAGATCGAGATCATCGGCTCCCAGGAGGGACACCTGAACGTCCGAACGCCGAGCGGCCTGACGGGCTGGATCCCGCGCGGTACGGTCACCGGCACAGCGCCGAGCACGCCAGGTGCCTCGACCCTGTCCCCGAACTAGCATCGGTGCGCGGCTTCTGCCGCCACCCCAGGCGGTTGGGGTAGACTTCGGCGCGCTCACGGCCACGGCCGTCGAGGCGATCCGCGGTGGCCTTAGCTCAATGGCAGAGCATCGGAATGTGGATCCGAAGGTTATGGGTTCGAGCCCCATAGGCCACCCCACCTGCTCCGATACAATCGTCGACTCCACGCAACGGGTGGTGCACATGACTGGGATCTTCCTCCGTGTCCGGGAACGCGCGTCGTTCCCGCGGACGCGGGCAGGCATCTGAGACCAGCTGGGAGCGGGTCGCTCGCTGGTACGACGGCTGGGTCGGCGCCGAGGGCAGCCGATACCACCAGGCGCTGGCAATCCCTGCTGCCCTCGCCCTGTTGGACCCGCGACCAGGTGAGGCAATCCTCGAGGTTGGTGCGGGGCAGGGCGTCCTTGCTCCACATGTCGCCCGCCTCGGGGCCAGCTACACGGGGGTCGACGCCAGTCCCCGCCTGATCGAGATCGCGCGACGGCGTCATGGCCGGAATGGTCGGTTCCTGGTCGGCGACGCCCGGAACCTCCGTGAAGTGTCGGGGTTGCGCGCCGGCCAGTTTGGAGCGGCCGTCTTCCTCCTGAGCATCCAGGACATGAACCCGCTCGAGCCGATCTTCTCGTCGATTGACTGGGCGCTTGCACGGCACGGTCGGGTGGTGATCGTCATGACTCATCCTGCATTCCGGCAGCCGCGCCACGCCGGCTGGGGCTTCGACGACGGGCGCAAGCTCGTTTTTCGCCGCGTCGACGCATACCTCTCGCCCATGGAGGTGCCAATGAAGGCGCTCGGCAACCGCCCGCCGACGCGCTCCTACCACCGCCCGATCTCGACCTACGTCAACGGGCTCTCGGCGGTGGGCTTCTCGATCGATGCCATGCTCGAGCTGCCCGACTCCGTGGATGAGCGGCGGGCCGGCGGGAGTCGAGCCGGCAGGCTGGCGGCAGCGGAGATCCCACTCTTTCTGGGTCTTCGAGCCAGACGAGGTTGACGAGCACGATCGTCGTCGCGGTCGTGGTGCGCGGCCACTCGCCGACACGGTACGGTGGCGTCATGCCAACGGCCATCGACCATCTGCCGATCCCCGATGCCGTCCTCTTCGACCTCGACGGGACCCTCGTCGACACGGTCGCGACACGGATCGCGGCCTGGCTCGAGGCCCTCGCCGAGGCCGACCTGCCGACGACCCGCGACCAGCTCGCGCCGCTCATCGGCCTCGATGGGAAGCGCCTCGCCCGCGAGATCGCGGCCCTTGCCGGCCGGCCGATCGACGAGCATCGATCAGAGGAGATCGACCGACGATCCGGCGAGATCTACGAGAAGCTGAACAGCTCGCCGCGGCCACTGACCGGGGTGCGACGGGTCGTCGAGGCGATCGAGAAGCGAGGCATCGTCTGGGCCATCGCGACATCGAGCCGCAAGGAGCAGGTCACCGCGTCTGTCGCCGCACTCGGGCTTCCGAGTGAGCCGACGATCGTCGACGCCAGCCACGTCGAGCACGCGAAACCCGAGCCGGATCTCCTGCTCCTCGCCGCGAAGGAGGTCGACGTCGTGCCCGCGCGCTGCTGGTATGTCGGCGACTCCACGTGGGACATGGTCTCGGCCGTCGCCGCCGGCATGATCGCGATCGGGGTCTTCGCCGGTTCCGCTGTCGACCCGGGCGCTCTCGAAGGTGCCGGGGCAGCGGCGGTGGTCCCGACGCTCAACGAGATCGCCGACGCGCTCGGCGACGACGCGTGATCGCTCCTCGACTCGCTGGTCAGGGGCGAATGAGCTGTCCCGCAACCGCACACAGAACGACGACCGCGATCGGGGGCACGCGCCCCACGACGAGCAACCCCAGCGCCGCAACCGCGATGACGACGTCCGTGCCTGATTCGATCGCGCCCGTCCAGATCGGCGTGTAGAGCGCGGCCGCCAGAAGGCCGACGACCGCGGCGTTCGTTCCGACGAGCGCCCGCCGGAATCCCGCCGATTGGCGAAGTCGGTCCCAGTACGGCAGGACGCCGAAGATCAGGAGGAACGACGGCAGGTAGATCGAGACGAGGGCAACCGCGGCCCCCGTCCAACCGCCGAGCGGCGGCACCGAGACCGCTCCGAGATACGCCGCGAACGAGAAGAGTGGCCCTGGCACCGCCTGCGCCGCCCCGTAGCCGGCCAGGAAGCTGTCCTCGCTCACCCAGCCCGGGTCGACGACACCGGCGTGGAGCAACGGGAGCACGACGTGCCCGCCGCCGAAGACGAGCGAGCCGGTCCGATAGAACGTCTCGACCATCGCGACTCCCTGGGCACCTGTGGCGGCTCGCAGGATCGGCAATCCGAGGAGCAGCACGAAGAAGAGGGCCAGGGCCACGGCGCCGACCCGTCGCCCGATCGCCCGGTTCTTTGCCGCATCGGCGGCATCCTCGTCGGCGGCGACAGGCGGTGCACGAAGGGCCAGCCACCCGACGAAGGCCCCGCCGACGATGATCACGAGCTGCGAGAACGGTGTCGCCCAGGCGAGCGCGATCGCCATGCCGATCAGTGCCAGCGCCCGCCTCGGCCAGTCGGGAGTCAGGGATCGCGCCAGGAGATAGACGGCCTGGGCGACGACCGCGACCGCCGCGAGCTTCAGGCCGTGGAGCCAGCCGGCCGTCGACAGGTCGGCAGACGCGCTGAGCAGTCCGAAGAGGACGAGCGCGATCGCCGACGGCAACGTGAACCCGATCCACGAGGCAATCGCGCCGAGCATCCCTGCCTGTCTCGCCCCGATCGCGATCCCGAGCTGGCTGCTCGCGGGCCCGGGCAATGACTGGCACAGCGCGAGGAGGTCGGCGAAGGCGCGATCGTCGAACCAGCGGCGCCGCTCGACGTATTCGCGACGGAAATAGCCGATGTGGGCGATCGGGCCGCCGAACGAGGTCAGACCGAGGCGAAGCGCCGCGCTGAAAACCTCCCCGAGACTCGCCGAAGTGGGTCGGGGGCCGCTCACCCTGCGACCGTACACGGGCCGTCCGCGTCGCGCTCGGCCCGCCGTCATCGGCCGGTCATCGAAATAGCCGACCGTTGGGCCTTGCGGCAGCCGACATTCGAGGCGCCTACGATGCAGATGATGAGCCAGCCGACCGCGGCCCAGTCAACGACCAAGCTGACGGACCGACCGATCCTGGTCGTGGACGACGACGTGAAGATCGTCCGCCTGGTCCGGATGTATCTCGAGCGCGCCGGACATCGGGTGATCGAGGCGACCGACGGGCGGCAAGCGCTGTCCGCGATCGCCGACGAGTCGCCAGCCCTGGTGATCCTCGACATCATGCTGCCCGAGGTCGACGGCCTCGCGGTCCTGCGGGCCGTGCGCCGGACCAACCAGACGCCCGTCATCATCCTGTCGGCGCGAGGCCTGACCGACGATCGGATCACCGGCCTGGGCGCCGGCGCCGACGACTACCTCCCGAAGCCGTTCTCGCCCGCCGAGCTCGTCCTTCGCGTCCAGCGCATCCTCGAGCGGACCGGCGGCGGGCGCGCCGGCGACGAGCGGTCCCGGGCGCCGATCAGCCACGGCGACCTTGTCATCGATCAAGAACGCCACGAGGTCCGGATCGCGAGTCGCCTCGTGCCCCTCACCTCCGTCGAGTTCCGGCTCCTCGTCGCGCTTCTCGAAGCGGACGGTCGGGTGCTGACCCGCGATCAGCTGCTCGACGCGGTCTACGGCCAGGACGAGGCCGAGGTCCTCGACCGGACAGTCGACGTCCACATCGGCCGGCTGCGCGACAAGCTCGGCGACGACGCGGAGCGGCCGCGCTACGTCGCGACGGTGCGAGGCGTCGGCTATCGCGCCGCGCCACCGGCCGAGGGCGGCCCCGAGTGACGCGGCGGCCCGGCGGCATCGCCGCCAGGATCGCGCTGGCCGCCCTCGTCGTGGCCGGACTCGCGATCGCGATCCTGGCGGTCGGGGTCATGGTGATCGGCGGCCAGAGTTTCGCCGACCTCATGACCGACCACGGCGAGAGCGCTGAATCGAGCCAGGCGATGTTCCAGGACAGCGTCGGCTGGGTGATCGTCGCGACGTCTGTGTTCGCCGTGATCGTCGCGGTGGTCGTCGCCGGCATCCTCGGGGCGCGGCTGGCTCGCCCGCTCCGGGAGATCGGCGCGGCTGCGCGACGAATCGCCGAAGGCGACTACGCCGCGCGGATCCCGCGCCGGGGGCCCGAGGAGATCGTCAGTCTGTCGGACTCGTTCAACCAGATGGCCGCCGCGTTGGAGGAGCAGGAGCGGATGCGTCGTGAGTTCATCGCGAACGCCGCGCACGAGCTGCGGACGCCGCTGACGAACCTGCAGGGCTACCTCGAGGCCCTCCGCGACGGCGTCATCGAGCCGGAGCGGGCGACGTTCGAGTCGCTCTGGGACGAGGCGGAGCGGCTCGTCCGTCTGTCGCGGTCGCTCGATACCCTCGCGGCGGGTGACGCCGGCGCCGGCGCAGTCCCCGTCGATCTCGACCTGGTGTCGACGATCCGCACGGCCGTCGACCTCGCCCGGCCTGCCGCGGGCGCCGCCGGCCTCGAGCTGACCGTCGAGCTGCCCGACACGCTGCCCGCCCGTGGCGACCCGGATCAGCTCTCCCAGGTCGTCGGCAACCTCCTCCAGAACGCCGTTCGGTACACACCTCGCGGGGGCCGGGTCCTGATCCGGGCGGAGCGGCGGCCGGCGGACGTCCTCGTCTCCGTCGCGAACTCAGGCGACGGCATCCCCGCGGCGGACCTGCCGCACGTGTTCGAGCGTTTCTACCGGGTCGACAAGTCGCGCGACCGGGGGAGTGGCGGCGCGGGGATCGGGCTCGCGATCGTCCGTCAGATCGTGGAGGCGGCCGGCGGCGCCGTCGGCGCGGAGTCGCGCGACGGGATGACCCGATTCTGGTTCAGCCTCCCGGCTGACGGCTGCGGGGCGCTCTCGTCGCATGATGTCCTCGTAGATCAGGGCACCCAGGACGAATGTGACGATCCCCGTGAATGCACCCCCGTAACCGAGCCAATCGAACGGAAGGCCGGCCGAGAGCAGCGCAGTCCCGAACATCCCGAAGAGCGACACCACCAACGAGGCCATAACGAACGACCCAATCGCGATTCCGACGCGACGAATTACCTGGACCATTGGAGCACCTATCCCTCTCTGTGCGGCCGCGATCTTGCGCGTCCAACGATCTTCAGGTCAACACCGCCGCGCTCTCTCTTCGGCCCCGCTTGGTCCGGCTGGCGGACCAACGGCGGAGGAGGTCCCACTCGGCCCGATCTCGCCGGCTCCACCGCTACTTGGTCCGGCTGGCGGACCAACGGGCGGAGGAGCGCCCCAGCTGGGGACGAAACGGCCGCCTCAGCGGCCCGGTGGTCCGGCTGGCGGACCAACGGGCGGACGACGCACCCGATTCGGCCCGATCTCGCCGGCTCCACCGCTCCTTGGTCCGGCTGGCGGACCACGGGCGCATCAGCGCGGTGCTCGCGGCGAATGACGTCGTGACGGTCAACGTCAGGCCACCTCGACGACGATCTTGATCGCGTCCTTGTCGTCGCGCAGGTGGCGGAGCATCTCGTCGTGATGCTCGAGGCCTGCCACCCGCGTCGTGATCAGCCGGCCGAGCCAGCCCGGATGGAACGCCTCGCATCGGAGGAGATCCTCGACGCCCTCGACGAAGTCGTCGCGGTGGGCATTCACGGTCCCGACCATCACCTTGTTGCCGAGGACGAAGCCCTGGTTGATGTGGTCCGTCGGAAGCTCAGCCGTGTGGTCGCCTCCGGTCACGCTCGCCAGGACGAGGACTCCGTTCTTGGCGAGGATCTCGGCCGCCCCGAATGCGAGCGGGCTGAAGCCGCTCGCGTCGAAGATGAGATCGAACGGACCGGCCGCCTCGGCGAGCTGCGGCAGCGTGGTGTCGGCCGAGCTCAGGTAGCGCGCACCGATGGCCTCCAGCAGGTCGCTGTTGCGGTACGGGGACTGGCGCCGCGAATACACCGCCACGTCCAGCCCGCGCATCCGCAGGGCGAGCGCCGTCAGCAGCCCGATCGTCCCCGCCCCGAGCACGGCCGCCCGCGCCGGGCGCCAGATCCGAAGCCGTCGCTGGATCTCGATGGCCTGGCGAATCCCCTTCTCGGCGATGCTGAGCGGCTCGAGCAGGACCCCGACCGGCTCCAGCGAGTCGGGCAGCGGGACAAGGTACGCCGGGTCGTCGACGTAATACTCCGCGAGGTAGCCGTGGAGGAGCCTGATGCCGCGCTCATAGGCATCGTCTGTCGTCATGTCCTGCATGCCGATCTGGTCGTAGATCGAGTGGCCCGGTCGCCGAACGGTGGCGACGACCAGCGCGCCGGGCCGAAGGGACGGCGGGACGTTCGGACCCACCTCGACGACCCGACCGAGGCTCTCGTGTCCGATGATCAGGTGATCACTGCCCTCCGGTGCACTGCCGAAGAGTGCCTCGACGATCTCCCGGTCCGTCCCGTCGACGCCGACGCGGATGACCCTGACGAGGACGCCGCGGCCGTCGGGAATCTCGTCGACACGAGGCCGGGGGACCTCGCGGAGGTGGAGCGAGTCAGGCTTGCCCGGAATGACCGCGAGGGCCCGCATCGTCCCGGTCGAGGCGTCGTGAGCCGTCACCGCGGGCGGACAAGGGCGCGGGCGGAGACGCCGTCGCTGCCGACGAGCCGGATCGGCAGACAGAGCAGGTCGACGGGCCCGGGCGCGACGTCGCGCAGGTCGATGCCCTCGAGGATCACCACGGCGGCGGCCAGCAGCGTCCGATGGGTCGCCACCGGATCGCCGAACGGGGCGATCGACAGGTAGTCGATTCCGACGAGCACGATGCCGCGTTCGACAAGTTGCGCGGCGGCCCCCGCGTCGAGCGCGATGAAGCCGGACTGGAAGCCGCTGGCGCCCCAGAGGTCCGAGTTCGGCGTCTTGAAGAGGAGGCGCGTCTCGCCGGCCGGGATGTCGAGGCCGGCGATGTCGGCGGCGCCGATCGTCCGCGTCAGCCCCGTTGCATCGACGACCCAGGCGGGCCCGATGCACGCGTCGAGCGGGATCGACTCGCTCGCCGGGGCGCCCTCGATGAAGTGGCTCGGCGCGTCGAGATGTGTCCCCGTGTGAGCGCCGAGCTCGAGACGGCTGACGTTACAGACCGCCCCGCCGGCGATCGACATCGCCAGCTCGATCCGGTACGCCGGATCTCCCTCGAAGATCGGCGTGCCGGGCCCGATCGGCACGCTGATGTCAGTCCACGGTGGCGCTGTCGAATCGGCGCTCATGTAACTCCCCTCCTGCACGGACTCCAGGGCGAAATTGACCTCTTCCCCTCTTGATTACCGTGCATACGATGCATCAGGCCGCAACACTGCGGTTGGGGGGATGAGAGAGGGAGGTTCGTATGGCGTCGTCCCCGCAGAGC